>NZ_BOMG01000104.1 GCF_016862075.1 Actinoplanes couchii
CGAGGACGCCTGCACGCTCATCTCGGCCCGGGGCCGCCTGATGCAGGCCCTGCCGTCCGGTGGCGCGATGATCGCCGTGCAGGCCCGCGAGGAGGACGTCCCCCAGGGTGTCGACATCGCCGCGGTGAACGGCCCGGACGCCGTAGTCCTGTCCGGTAGGGCCGCCGCGATCAAGAAGGTTGCGCGCCGGTTCGAGCGCACCAAGCAGCTGAACGTCAGCCACGCCTTCCACTCGGTCCTGATGGACCCGATGCTCGACGACTTCCGCGCCGTGCTCGACGGCTTGACGTTCCACCGGCCCACGATGCCGCTGGTGTCGAACGTGACCGGCCGGATCGAGTCGGAGCTGTTCACCGACCCCGGCTACTGGGTCCGGCACGTCCGGGAGACGGTCCGGTTCGCCGACGGAGTCGCGGCGGCGAACGCCGACCGGCTCCTGGAGATCGGCCCCGACGCGGTGCTGTCCGCGATGGCCGAGGGTGTCCCGGCGCTGCGCCGCGACCGGGACGAGGTGGCCACCCTGCTCGCGGCCGTCGGCACGGTCTTCATCCAGGGCCAGCCCGTCGACTGGCCGGCGGTGATCGGCGCCGGCAACCGGATCGACCTGCCCACCTACCCGTTCCAGCGGCAGCGTTTCTGGCCTACCCCGTCCGGAGCGCCCGCCACGTCCGGAGCGTCCGCCGGGGACGTCGGCGCCGCCGGTCTCACCGGTGTCGCCCACCCGCTGCTCGGCGCCGCCCTGCACCGGCCCGACGACGGCGGCCTGATCCTCACCGGCCGCCTGTCCGCCACCGCCCAGCCGTGGCTGGCCGACCACACCGTGCACGGCGCGGTGCTGGTCCCCGGCACCGCCCTGGTCGAGCTGGCGCTGTGCGCCGGCGCCGAGGCGGGCGCCGCCGCCCTGGAGGAGCTGACCCTGGCCGCCCCGCTGGTGCTGACCGCCGGCGCCGCGGTGCCGGTCCAGGTCACCGTCGGCCCCGACGTGGACGGCCGGCGTACGGTCACCGTCCACTCCGGCGCCGACGACAGGTGGACCCGGCACGCCGAGGGCTTCCTCACCGTCGCCGCCCCGCCCGCGCCCGCCGACCTGACCGCGTGGCCACCGCCCGGCGCGCAGCCGGTTCCGGTCGACGGCGCGTACGACACCTTCCACCAGCTGGGCTTCACCTACGGCCCCGCCTTCCAGGGCCTGACCGCCGCCTGGCGCGACGGCGACGACATCTACGCCGAGGTGACCCTGCCGGAACCGGCCCGGGACGACGCCGCCCGGTTCGGCATCCACCCGGCCCTGCTCGACGCCTGCCTGCACGCGGTCATCCTGGGCAGCGGCGAACGGCAGACGATGATCCCGTTCGCGTGGAACGACGTCACCCTGCACACGGCCGGCGCGTCCACGGTCCGGGTCCGGCTCAGCCGCCCGGCCGACGACGCCACCGGCATCGAGGTCGCCGACCTGGCCGGCCGGGCGGTGCTGTCGGTCCGCTCGATGACCGGCCGCCCGGTCACCGCCGAGAACCTCACCGCCGACACCCCGATCCACACGATCGAGTGGCGCACCACGACGGCCCGGTCCGAGCCCGTCCCGTCGGTCGTGTTCGCGACGGCGACCCCGGAGGGCGACGTCCCGTCCGCGACGCAGGCGCTCACCCACCAGGTTCTGGCGCGCCTCCAGGAGCACCTGGCCTCGGACACCGCCGAGCGGCTGGTGGTGGTGACCTCCGGCGCGGTGGCGACGGAGCTTCCCGATGTGGCGCAGACCGCGGTGTGGGGTCTGGTGCGTGCCGCGCAGGCGGAGAACCCCGGCCGGATCGTCCTCGCTGACTCCGACGGCAGCGTCCCGGTGCAGACCGTGGACGAACCCGAGTTCGCCGTCCGCGACGGCCAGGTACTGGTCCCGCGCCTGATCCGCACCGAACCCACCGCCGACGCGCCCGAATTCGACCCGGACCGACCGGTCCTGATCACCGGCGGCACCGGCGGCATCGGCGCCGACCTCGCCCGCCGGCTGGTCACCGACCACGGCGTCCGCAACCTGCTGCTGGTCAGCCGCCGCGGTCCGGACGCGCCTGGCGCGGCAGACCTGACCGCCGAGCTGACCGAGGCCGGTGCCGAGGTCCGGGTGGTCGCCTGTGACGTCGCCGACCGGTCGGCGCTCGCGGGTCTGCTGGCGGGGGAGAACCTGACGGGTGTCGTGCATGCCGCCGGTATCGGCGACAACGGCCTGGTCACCGCGCTGACCCCGGAACGCATCGACGCGGTGCTGGCCCCGAAGGCCGACGCCGCCTGGCACCTGCACGAACTGACCGCCGACATGGACCTGGCCGCGTTCGTGCTGCTCTCCTCGGTCGGCGGGCTGGTCCTCACCGCCGGGCAGGGCAACTACGCCGTCGCCAACGTGTTCCTGGACGGACTCGCCGAGCTGCGGCACGGCCAGGGCCGCCCGGCCACCGCGATGGCGTTCGGTCTGTGGGACATGGACGCCGGACTCGGACAGCACCTCGCCGACGTGGACCGGCGCCGGATGGCCACCCAGGGCGTGCCGGTGCTCACCCGCGCCGAGGGCCTCGCCCTGTTCGACACCGCACTGCGCGCCACCGAGGCGACCGTCGCGGCCGTCCGGCTCGACACGGCCGCGCTGCGGGCCCGTACCGACGAGGTCCCGGCCCTGCTCCGCGGCCTCGCCCCGCGGATCCGCCGGGCCGCCGCGGCCACGGTGACGCCGATGCCGGCGGCCGCCGCCGAGCACCGGCAGATCCTCACCCTGGTCCGGGAGCGGGTCGCCGCGGTCCTCGGGCACGGCTCGGCGGACGCGATCGCCCCCGACCGCGCCTTCCAGGAGCTGGGCTTCGACTCCCTCGCGGCCACCGAGCTGCGCAACCAGCTCAACACCGCGACCGGGCTGCGCCTGCCGGCCACCCTGGTCTTCGACCACCCGAACGCCCGCGCGGTCACCGACGAGATCATGAGCCGTCTGGCCCCCGCCGCCGCTCCGGTCGCGCCGGTGGCCCGCGCGGCCGGCCGGTCCCGGCACGAGGAGCCGATCGCCATCGTCGGCATGGCCTGCCGGTACCCCGGCGGCGTCACCGACCCGGAGTCGCTGTGGCGTCTGGTCCGCGACGGTGTCGACACGGTCTCCGACCTGCCCACCGACCGCGGCTGGGACATCGACGGCCTGTACGACCCGGAGCCCGGCAAGGACGGCAGGAGCTACACCCGCAAGGGCAGCTTCCTGTACGACGCCGGTGACTTCGACCCCGCCTTCTTCGGCATCTCACCGCGCGAGGCCACCTACATGGACCCGCAGCAGCGTCTGCTCCTGGAGTCCTCGTGGGAGGCGATGGAGAGCGCCGGCATCGACCCGGCGACCCTCAAGGGCAGTGCCACCGGCGTGTTCGCCGGGGTGATGTACCACGACTACGCACTGAACGTGTCCCCGTCCGGCACCAGCGGCGGCAGCGTCGTCTCCGGCCGGGTGTCGTACACGTTCGGTTTCGAGGGCCCGGCGGTCACCGTCGACACGGCCTGCTCGTCGTCGCTGGTCGCGCTGCACCTCGCCGTACAGGCGCTGCGGTCCGGGGAATGTGACCTGGCCCTGGCCGGTGGCGCCACGGTGATGGCGACCCCGGGCATGTTCATCGAGTTCTCCCGCCAGCGCGGTCTCTCCGCCGACGGCCGCTGCAAGGCGTTCGCCGACTCCGCGGACGGTGTCGGCTGGTCCGAGGGTGTCGGTGTGCTGCTGGTCGAGCGGCTCTCCGACGCACAGGCCAACGGCCACCAGATCCTTGCCGTCGTACGCGGTTCCGCGGTCAACCAGGACGGCGCGTCCAACGGCATGACCGCCCCGAACGGCCCCTCCCAGCAGCGGGTGATCCGGGCCGCCCTGGCCGACGCGGGCCTCACGCCCGAGCAGATCGACGTGGTCGAGGCGCACGGCACCGGCACCACCCTCGGCGACCCGATCGAGGCGCAGGCGCTGCTCGCGACGTACGGCCAGAACCGCTCCGAGCCGCTGCGGCTGGGCACGGTGAAGTCGAACATCGGCCACACCCAGGCGGCCGCCGGTGTGGCGGGCGTGATCAAGATGGTGCAGGCCATGCGGCACGGCGAGATGCCCCGCACCCTGCACGCCGACGTCCCGTCCGGGCACGTCGACTGGACCGAGGGCGCCGTCGAACTGCTCACCGAGTCCCGCCCGTGGGACAGCGGCACCGGCCCGCGCCGGGCGGCGGTGTCGGCGTTCGGCATCTCCGGCACCAACGCGCACGTCGTCCTGGAGCAGCCGCCCGTCGCGGCACCGGTCGAGCCGATCCGCACCGGCGGCGTCCTGCCGTGGGTGCTGTCGGCCCGCTCCCCGGAGGCGCTGCGCGAGCAGGTGTCCCGGATCGCCGCGATCGACGCGGAACCGGCGGACATCGGGGCCACCCTGGCCGGCCGGTCCGCACTGGACCACCGGGCCGTGGTCGTCGGCACCACCCGCGACGAAATGCGGGCCGCACTCCGCACGGTCGAGGCCGGCACCCCGGTCGACGGCCTGCTGGCCATGATGTTCACCGGCCAGGGTTCCCAGCGCACCGACATGGGCCGCGGCCTGTACGAGCGTTTCCCGGTGTTCGCGTCCGCGTTCGACGCGGTCGTGGCCGGTCTGGACATCGACTGGGACGACCTGGACGCCACGGGTAATGCCCAGCCGGCGATCTTCGCCGTCGAGGTCGCCCTCTACCGGCTCCTGGAGTCGTGGGGGATCACCCCGGACGTGCTGCTGGGTCACTCGGTCGGCGAGATCGCGGCTGCGCACGTCGCCGGTGTCCTCTCCCTGGAAGACGCCTGCACGCTCATCTCGGCCCGTGGCCGTCTGATGCAGGCGCTGCCGTCGGGTGGGGCGATGATCGCGGTGCAGGCTCGCGAGGAGGACATCCCCGAGGGTGTCGACATCGCGGCCGTGAACGGCCCGGACTCCGTGGTGATCTCCGGCGACGCTGCCGTGGTCGAAGAGGCGGCGAGCCGTTTCGAGCGGACCAAACGCCTCAACGTCAGCCACGCCTTCCACTCGGTCCTGATGGACCCGATGCTCGACGAGTTCCGCGCGGTCGTCGAAGGACTGACGTTCCACGAGCCCACGATCGCGCTGGTCTCCAACGTGACCGGACAGGTCGAGTCGGAACTGTTCACCGACCCTGACTACTGGGTGCGGCACGTTCGCGAGACGGTCCGCTTCGCCGACGGGGTGGCCGCCGCGAACGCCGGCCGGCTCCTGGAGATCGGCCCGGACGCGGTGCTGTCCGCGATGACCGAGGGCGTCCCGGTGCTGCGCCGGGACCGGGACGAGGCCACCACGCTGCTCACCGCGGTGGGCCGGATCTGGTCCACCGGGCAGCACGTCGACTGGACCGCTATCGTCCGCGGCGCCCGGATCGACCTGCCCACCTACCCGTTCCAGCGCAAGCGGTTCTGGGTCGACGCCACCACCGGCGGCACCGACCCGGCGGCGCTCGGCCTCGGCGCCGAGGACCACCCGCTGCTCGGCGCCGCCGCCGACCTGCCCGGCACCGGTGGCCGCCTGTTCACCGGCCGGCTGTCCCTGGACGCCCAGCCGTGGCTCGCCGACCATGCCGTGCTCGGTTCCACCCTGGTCCCCGGATCCGCGCTGGTCGAGCTGGCCCTGCACGCCGGGGCCGAGAGCGGCACCCCGCACCTGGAGGAGCTGACCCTCGGCGCGCCGCTGACCCTGCCCGCCACCGGCGCGTGGCCGCTGCAGGTCACCGTCGGACCGGACGAGGACGGCCGCCGCACGGTCGCGGTGCACACCCGCCGGGACGGTGTCTGGCTGCGGCACGCCTCCGGTTTCCTCGCCACCACCGCACCCACCAGCGGGGTCACTCTCGACGAGTGGCCGCCGGCCGGAGCGCAGACGATCCCGGTGGACGACGCGTACACCGTGTTCGCCGAGCACGGCTACGCCTACGGCCCGTCGTTCCGGGGCCTGACCGCGGCCTGGCGCGCCGGCGACGACATCTACGCCGAGGTGGCCCTGCCGGAGACGGTCGCCGCCGACGCGGCCCGCTACGGCATCCACCCGGCGCTGCTCGACGCCACCATGCACGCCACCCTGCCCGGCCTGGTCGGCGATCCGGACGCCCCCACGTCCATCCCGTTCGCCTGGAACGACGTCACCCTGCACGCGGCCGGCGCCGCCGCGCTGCGGATCCGGGTGCGCCGCGCCGCCAACGGCGGCATGGCCCTGGACCTGGCCGACCCGGCCGGACAGCCGGTGCTGACCGCGGCGTCGATGGTCGGCCGCCCGGTCGCCGCCGACCAGCTCACCGCCGCCCACCCGCTGTACGCCGTCACCTGGCGCGCCGCCGCCACCGGCGACCCGATCCCCTCGATCGTCCACGAGGTGCGGACCCCGCAGGGCGATGTCCCGTCCGCGACGCGGGCGCTGACCCATCAGGTTCTGGCTCGTCTCCAGGACCACCTGGCCTCCGACACCACCGAACGCCTGGTGGTGCTGACCCACGGCGCGGTGGCGACCGAGACCCCGGACGTGGCACAGACCGCGGTGTGGGGTCTGGTGCGTGCCGCGCAGGCGGAGAACCCCGGCCGGATCGTCCTCGCCGACTCCGACGGCAGCGTCGCCGTGGAGACCGTGGACGAGCCCGAGTTCGCCGTCCGCGACGGCCGGATTCTGGTGCCCCGCCTGACCACCGTCGCGACGGACACGGCACTGCCCGAGTTCGACCCGGACCGACCGGTCCTGATCACCGGCGGCACCGGCGGCATCGGCGCTGTGGTGGCCCGTCACCTGGTCACCGACCTGAACGTCCGCCACCTGCTGCTGGTCAGCCGCAGCGGCCCGGACGCGCCCGGCGCGGCAGAGCTGGCCGCCGAACTGACCGAAGCCGGCGCTCAGGTCCGGGTGGTCGCCTGCGACGTCGCCGACCGGTCGGCGCTCGCCACTCTGCTGGCGGGGGAGAACCTGACCGGTGTCGTGCACGCCGCCGGTATCGGCGACAACGGCCTGGTCACCGCGCTCACCCCGGAGCGGATCGACGCGGTGCTGGCCCCGAAGGCCGACGCCGCCTGGTACCTGCACGAGCTGACCGCCGACATGGACCTGGCCGCGTTCGTCATGTTCTCGTCGGCCGGTGGCACCGTGCTGACCGGCGGGCAGGGCAACTACGCCGCCGCCAACGTGTTCCTGGACGCGCTCGCCGAACTGCGGCACGGCCACGGCCGCCCGGCCACCGCCATGGCGTACGCGCTGTGGGAGGTCGACGGTGGCCTGGGCGCGCTGCTCGGTGACGCCAACCGGCGGCGGATGACCGGGCTCGGCATCCCGCCGCTGACCGGCGACCAGGGCCTGGCCCTGTTCACCGCCGGGCTGCGGTCCGGGCGTCCCGCCGTCGCGCCGATCCGCGTCGACACGGCCGCCCTGCGGGCCCGCACCGACGAGATCCCGGCCCTGCTGAGGGACCTCGTCCCGGCCGTCCGCCGTACCGCCGCGGCCGTCGCCGTTGCCTCCGCACCGGTGACGGGACTGGCCGGCGAACTCGCCGGCCTCGATGCGGCCGAACGGCACCGCGCCCTTCTGCGGATCGTCCGCACCCGGGTCGCGGCCGTGCTCGGCCACGACTCGGCCGACGCCATCGCGCCCGGCCGGGCCTTCCAGGAGCTGGGCTTCGACTCCCTGGCGGCCACCGAGCTGCGCAACCAGCTGAACACCGCGACCGGGCTGCGCCTGCCGGCCACCCTGGTCTTCGACGAGCCGAACGCCGAGGCGGTGGCCCGGTTCATCGACGCCGAGCTGACCCCCGAGGGGCAGCGGGACGCCGAGACCACCGTGGTACGCCGCGCGGACCCGGCCGAACCCATCGCGATCGTCGGCATGTCCTGCCGCTACCCGGGCGGTGTCGCCTCGCCCGAGGACCTGTGGCGGCTGGTCACCGGCGGGGTCGACGCGGTCGCCGAGTTCCCTGCCGACCGCGGCTGGGACCTCGGCCCGCTGCGCACCCCCGACGGCGGTGTGTACGCCAGCACCGGCGGTTTCCTGGACGACGTCGCGGGTTTCGACCCGGCGTTCTTCGGCATCTCGCCGCGTGAGGCGCTCGGCATGGACCCGCAGCAGCGGCTCACCCTGGAACTCACCTGGGAGGCCCTGGAGCGCGCCGGGATCGACCCGACCTCGCTGCGCGGCAGCCGCACCGGCGTCTTCGCCGGCGTGATGTACCACGACTACCCGGGCGCCGACGGCAACGGCAGTGTGGTGCCCGGCCGGGTGTCCTACAGCCTCGGCCTGGAAGGGCCCTCGGTCGCGGTGGACACCGCCTGCTCGTCGTCGCTGGTCTCGCTGCACCTGGCGGTGCAGGCGCTGCGCCAGGACGACTGCACCCTGGCGATCACCGGTGGTGTCACGGTGCTGTCCACACCCGGCGTGTTCGTGGAGTTCGGGCGCCAGGGCGGCCTGTCTCCGGACGGCCGGTGCAAGTCGTTCGCCACCGCCGCGGACGGCACCGGATTCGCCGAGGGAGCGGGCTTCCTGGTTCTGGAACGGCTCTCCGACGCACAGGCCAACGGCCACGAGATCCTTGCCGTCGTACGCGGCAGCGCCGTCAACCAGGACGGCGCGTCCAACGGCCTGACCGCCCCGAACGGCCCCTCCCAGCGCCGGGTGATCAGGCACGCCCTGGCCACCGCGGGACTCGCCACGGCTGACGTGGACGCGGTGGAGGCGCACGGCACCGGCACCACCCTCGGCGACCCGATCGAGGCACAGGCCCTGCTCGCGACGTACGGCCAGGACCGTTCCGAACCGCTCTACCTGGGTTCGGTGAAGTCGAACATCGGCCACACCCAGGCCGCCGCCGGTGTCGCCGGCATCATCAAGATGGTGATGGCGATGCGCCGGGAGTTGCTCCCGGCGAGCCTGCACATCGACGAGCCGTCGTCGCAGGTGGACTGGACCACCGGCGCTGTCGAACTGCTCACCGAGGCCCGGCCGTGGCAGCGCGACGACCGGCCCCGCCGCGCCGGCATCTCCTCGTTCGGCATCTCCGGCACCAACGCGCACGTCATCATCGAGTCCGTCCCGGCGCCCGCCGCCGCACCGGAACCGGCCGGCACGGTGGTCCCGTGGGTGCTGTCCGCCCGGTCCCCGGAGGCGCTGCGCGAGCAGGCCGACCGGCTGACCACGGTGGACGCGCACCCGGCCGGCGTGGCCCGGGCCCTGACCGCCCGCGCCGCCCTGGACCATCGCGCCGTGGTCGTCGGCACCACCCGCGACGAGATCAACGCGGCCCTGCGGGCGATCGAGCCCACCGTGGCCACCGACGGCCGCCTCGCGGTGATGTTCACCGGCCAGGGTTCCCAGCGCACCGACATGGGCCGCGGCCTGTACGAGCGCTTCCCGGTCTTCGCGTCCGCGTTCGACGCGGTCGTGGCCGGCCTGGACATCGACTGGGACGACCTGGACGCCACCGGCAACGCCCAGCCGGCGATCTTCGCCGTCGAGGTCGCGCTGTACCGGCTTCTCGAATCGTGGGGGATCACCCCCGACGTCCTGCTCGGCCACTCGGTCGGCGAGATCGCGGCAGCCCACGTCGCCGGTGTCCTCTCCCTCGACGACGCGTGCACGCTGATCTCGGCGCGTGGCCGCCTGATGCAGGCGCTGCCGTCCGGCGGCGCGATGATCGCGGTCCAGGCCCGGGAGTACGACATCCCGGACGGTGTCGACATCGCGGCCGTCAACGGCCCGGACGCCGTGGTGCTGTCCGGCTCGTCCGAGGCGGTCGAGGAGGTCGCGAGCCGCTTCGAGCGCACCAAGCGCCTCAACGTCAGCCACGCGTTCCACTCCGCGTTGATGGATCCGATGCTCGGCGACTTCCGGGCGGTGGTGGCCGGGCTGACCCTCCACCAGCCCACGCTGCCGCTGGTCTCCGGTGTGACCGGACAGATCGAGACGGAGTTGTTCACCGACCCGGAGTACTGGGTGCGGCACGTCCGGGAGACGGTCCGGTTCGCCGACGCGATCGCCGCGGCCGGTCCGGCCGACCTCCTGGAAGTGGGCCCGGACGCGGTGCTGTCCGCGATGGCCGATGGCGTCGCGACGCTGCGCCGCGATCGTGACGAGGCCACCGCCCTGCTCACCGCCGTCGGCACGATCTTCACCCGGGGACGGCACGTGGACTGGTCCGCGGTGATCGGTTCCGGACACCGGGCCGACCTGCCCACCTACCCGTTCCAGCACCAGCGGTTCTGGCCCGCCGAGATGACCCTCGGCGGCACCGCGCCCGGCCTGGACGCCGCCGGTCACCCGCTGCTCAGCGGCGCGGCCACCCTGCCCGGCTCGGACGCCCTGCTGTTCACCGGCCGGCTCTCCACCGCGGCCCAGCCCTGGCTCGCCGACCACGAGATGCACGGCAGTGTGCTGCTGCCCGGCACCGCCCTGGTCGAACTGGCCCTGCACGCCGGCGCCGAGGCGGGCACCCCCGGCCTGGACGAGTTGACCCTCGCCGCGCCGCTGGTCCTGCCGGAGCGCGGGGCCGTGCAGGTGCAGGTGTGGGCCGGCGCCCCGGACCCCACCGGCCGCCGCGCGGTGACCGTGCACTCCCGCCCGGACGGCGACCCCGACGCCACCTGGACCGAACACGCCACCGGCCTGCTCGGCGCGGCCGGCACACCGCTCACCCTCGACCCGGCCCGGAGCGAGAACGCCGGCCCGGCCCGGACCGACAACCTCGGCGCTGCGGCCTGGCCCCCGCCCGGTGCGGAACCGGTGAGCGTGGACGGTGTCCACGACCGGCTCGCCGACGGCGGCTTCGTCTACGGCCCGGCCTTCCGCGGACTGCGCGCCGCCTGGCGCGACGGCGAGCACGTCTACGCCGAGGTCACCCTCCCGGACGACGCCGACCCGGCCGGTTTCGGCCTGCACCCGGCGCTGTTCGACGCCGCCCTGCACGCCCTGATGCTCGACAGCGCGACCGGCCCGGCGGGCATCCCGTTCGCCTGGCACGGCGTCACCCTGCACGCCACCGGCGCGTCCACGCTCCGGGTGCGGCTGACCCGCGACGGCGAGGGCTTCACCATCGTGATGACCGACCCGTCCGGCGCCCCGGTCGCCTCGGCCGAGTCGCTGCGCGTCCGTGCTCCGCAGGCGGTCACCGCCGACCCGCTGTACCGCCTCGACTGGGTGCCGGTTCGCCTGCCGGACACCACAGCCGACGCCACGGTGCTGGTGGTCGACGCCGGTACCGAGCCGCGTGCCGCTGTTGTGCACGCCCTCGGCCAGGTACAGGAGTTCCTGGCCGCTGAGGACGACGGTCGCCGCATGGTCATCGTGACCAGCCCCGGCGACCCGGCCGGCGCGGCCGTCTCCGGACTGATCCGCTCCGCCCAGTCCGAACACCCGGGCCGCTTCGGCCTGATCGAGACCGACGGCGACGTCCCACCGGGCGCCCTGGCCACCGACGAGCCGCGGATCGCCCTGCACGACGGCGCCGCCACCGCACCGCGCCTGGCCCGGCTCACCGCCAGCACCGGCGCGGAGCCCTGGCAGGGCACCGTACTGATCACCGGCGGCACCGGCGGCCTGGGCGCGATCATCGCCCGGCACCTGGCCACCCAGGGCGTCACCGACCTGGTCCTGGTCAGCCGCCGGGGCCCGGACGCTCCGGGCGCCGACGAACTGCCCGGCCGCGCGGTGGCATGCGACGTCACCGATCCGGATGCGGTACAGGCGCTCGTCGCCGGACTGCCGGACCTGGTCGCGGTCGTGCACGCGGCCGGAGTCTTGGACGACGGCGTCATCGAGTCGCTCACCCCGGAACGCGCCGAGGCCGTCCTGCGGCCGAAGATCGACGCGGCCCGGAACCTGCACGAGGCCGTCCGCGACCGGGACCTCGCCGCGTTTGTGCTGTTCTCCTCGGTGGCGGGCCTGTTCGGCAACGCGGGACAGGCCGCCTACGCGGCCGGTAACGCCTACCTGGATGCCCTCGCCGAACAGCGCCGCGCCGCCGGTCTCCCGGCCACCTCGGTGGCGTGGGGACCGTGGGTCGGCGGGGACGGCATGACCGCCGGGCTCACCGACGACGACGTGGCCCGGATGACCCGGGCCGGCCTGCCCCCGCTGACCGAGCAGCAGGGCCTGGCCCTGTTCGACGCGGCAGTGGTGGCCGACGCCGCGACGGTGGTCGCGGTCAAGCTGGACACCGCCGCGCTGCGGGCCCGCGGTGAGGTTCCGCCGCTGCTGCGCGGCCTGGTCCGCGGGCCGTCCCGCCGGGCTGCCGCGGCCGGCAGCGCCGACCTGATCCAGCGCCTCGCCGCGCTGGGACCGGACGAGCGCACCACGGCCCTGCTCGACGTGGTCCGCGGCCAGATCGCCCGGGTGCTCGGCCACGACGGCACCGCCGGCATCGAACCTGGCCGGGCCCTGAAGGACCTCGGCTTCGACTCGCTCACCGCTGTCGAACTGCGCAACCGGCTCGGCGCCGCCACCGGCCTGCGCCTGCCCGCCACCCTGGTGTTCGACTACCCGAACGCCACGGCGCTCGCCGCGTTCCTGCGCGACGAACTGCTCGGCACGGTCGCTGAAGCGGTCGCCCCGGTGCGGGCGCTGCCGCCGGTCGCCGACGACCCGATCGTCATCGTCGGCATGTCCTGCCGGTTCTCCGGCGGCATCACCTCACCCGAGGGCCTGTGGGAGCTGGTCCGTGACGGTGTGGACGCGGTCGGCGAGTTCCCGGCCGACCGTGGCTGGGACGTGGACAGCCTGTACAGCACCGACCGCGACGAGCCGGGTACCTCGTACACCAAGTGGGGTGGTTTCCTGCGCGACGCGGCCGGCTTCGACCCGGAGTTCTTCGGGATGAGCCCCCGGGAGGCCCTGGCCACCGACTCCCAGCAGCGCCTGCTGCTGGAGTCCACCTGGGAGGCCCTGGAACGGACCGGGATCGACCCGCACTCGCTGCGCGGCTCCCGGACCGGTGTGTTCGCCGGTGTCATGTACAATGACTACGCCAACCTGCTCGGCGGTGGTAGACACGAGGGCCACCAGGGCAGCGGCAGCGCGCCCAGCATCGCCTCCGGCCGGGTGTCCTACACGTTCGGTTTCGAGGGCCCGACACTCACCGTCGACACGGCCTGCTCGTCGTCGCTGGTCGCACTGCACCTCGGGGCGCAGGCGCTGCGGTCCGGGGAGTGTGACCTGGCGCTGGCCGGTGGTGTGACGGTGATGTCGACGCCGGGAACGTTCGTGGAGTTCTCCCGGCAGGGCGGCCTGTCCCCGGACGGGCGCTGCAAGCCGTTCGCCGACGCGGCGGACGGTGTCGGCTGGGGCGAGGGCGTCGGCATCCTGGTTCTCGAACGGCTCTCCGACGCCAAACGCAACAACCACCAGATCCTTGCTGTCGTACGCGGATCCGCGGTCAACTCCGACGGCGCGTCCAACGGCCTGACCGCCCCGAACGGCCCCTCGCAGCAGCGGGTCATCCGGCAGGCGCTCGCCTCGGCCGGCCTCGCCACCTCCGACGTGGACGTGGTCGAGGCGCACGGCACCGGCACCACGCTGGGCGACCCGATCGAGGCACAGGCGCTGCTGGCGACGTACGGCCGCGATCGTGAAATGCCTTTGCTCTTGGGCTCGGTGAAGTCGAACATCGGTCACACGCAGGCCGCCGCCGGTGTCGCCGGGATCATCAAGATGGTGATGGCGATGCGGCACGGCGTCGTCCCGCAGACCCTGCACGTCGACGCGCCCTCATCGCACGTCGACTGGGAGACCGGCGCGGTCGAGCTGGTCCGGGAGAACACCCCGTGGCCGGCCACCGCCAAGCGCCGCGCCGGGGTGTCCTCGTTCGGTATCTCCGGCACCAACGCGCACATCATCCTGGAGCAGCCCGAGCCCGCCGCGATTCACGCTGTGGAAACCTCCGGCGACCTCGTCCCCCTGGCGGTCTCGGCCAGGTCCGAGGACGCGCTGCGCGACCAGCTCGCCCGCATCGCCACGATCGACGCCGCCCCCGCGGACGTCGCCTGGTCGCTGGCCACCACCCGGGCGCTGTTCCCGCACCGTGCGGTCCGGATCGGCGACCAGTTGATCCAGGGCGCCGCCCGGACCGGCCGGACCGCCTTCATGTTCACCGGTCAGGGTTCGCAGCGCGCCGGGATGGGCCGCGGCCTGTACGAGCGTTTCCCGGTGTTCGCCTCCGCGTTCGACGCGGTCGTGGCCGGTCTGGACATCGACTGGGACGACCTGGACGCGACCGGTAACGCCCAGCCGGCGATCTTCGCCGTCGAGGTCGCCCTCTACCGGCTCCTGGAATCGTGGGGGATCGCCCCGGACGTGCTGCTGGGTCACTCGGTAGGTGAGATCGCGGCCGCGCACGTGGCCGGCGTGCTCTCCCTGGCTGACGCGTGCACGCTGATCTCCGCTCGTGGCCGTTTGATGCAGGCCCTGCCGTCGGGCGGGGCGATGATCGCGGTGCAGGCCCGTGAGGAGGACATCCCGGAGGGTGTCGACATCGCGGCGATCAACGGCCCGGACGCTGTCGTGCTGTCCGGCCCCGCTTCCGCTCTGGACAAGATCACGAGCCGTTTCGAGCGCACCAAGCGGCTGAACGTCAGCCACGCGTTCCACTCGGTGCTGATGGATCCGATGCTCGACGAGTTCCGCACGGTGGTCGAGGGACTGACGTTCCACGAGCCTGTTCTGCCGCTGGTGTCGAACGTGACCGGCCGGATCGAGTCTTCGCTGTTCGCCGACCCCGGCTACTGGGTGCGGCACGTCCGGGCCACGGTGCGCTTCGCGGACGGCCTGGCCGCCGCCGGCGCGGACCGGTTCGTGGAGGTCGGCCCGGACGGGGTGCTGTCGGCGATGGCCGGGGACGGCATCGCGACCCTGCGCCGCGACCGTGACGAGGTCACCACGCTGCTCACCGCCGTCGCCCGGGCCTGGACCGACGGTGTCCCGGTGGACCTGGCCGCCGTCGTCGGTTCCGGAAACCGGGTCGACCTGCCCACCTACGCGTTCCAGCACCAGCGGTTCTGGCCGCAGGGCTCGTCGGCGCCGGGCGGCGACGTCCGCCGGGCCGGGCTCACCGACGCCGGGCACCCGCTGCTCGGCGCGGCCCTGGAACTGCTCACCTCGGACGGCCACCTGTTCACCGGCCGGCTGTCCGCCCAGGACCAGCCCTGGGTCACCGACCACCAGATGTTCGGGACCGTCATGGTTCCCGGCACCGCCCTGGTGGAGCTGGCCCTGCACGCCGGTGCGCAGACCGGCGCTCCCGGTCTGGAGGAACTCACCCTGGCCGCGCCGATGACGCTGCCCGAGCGGGGCGCCCTGCAGACCCGGGTCAGCGTCGGCGCGGCCGACGACACCGGCCGCCGCCCGGTGGCCGTGCACTCCCGGCCGGAGAACGACCCGGACGGTGTGTGGACCGAACACGCGAACGGTGTCCTCGGCGTGGCGGGCGAGCCGGAGACGTTCACCGTCACCGGCGACGAGATCGACCTGACCGGCGCGTACGAGAGCCTGGCGGACAACGGCTTCGGCTACGGCCCGGCCTTCCGCGGCCTGCGCACGCTCCGGCGCGACGGCGACGACCTGTTCGCCGAGGTGACCCTGCCCGACGACGGCGACGCGGACCGGTACGGGCTGCACCCGGCGCTGTTCGACGCCTGCCTGCACGCCGTCATGGTGGCCGGCGGCGACGGGCCGTCCGGGGTGCCGTTCGCGTGGCGTGGTGTCACCCTGCACGCCGGGGGAGCGTCCACGGTCCGGGTCCGGTTGCGCCGCGACGGCGACAGCCTGACCCTGGCGGTCACCGACCCGGCCGGCACACCGGTCGCCACGGTGGAGTCGCTGGTCACCCGGCCGCTGGAGGCGGGCGTGACGAGCACCCGCGACCTGTACACCGTGGAACGGGTCGCCGTCGCGCCGGTATCCGGGGCCGGGACCGAATCGGTGGCCGTCCTCGGCGCCGAGCCGTTCGCGGACCTGCACGCCAAGGCGTACGCCGATCTGAACGCCCTGGCCGAGTCCGGAGTGCCCGACGTCATCGCGGTTCCGGTCACGGCGAGCCCCGACGGGGTGCACGCCGAGACCGCCCGGATCCTGGCACTGCTGCAGGAGTGGCTGGCCGACGACCGGTTCACCGCGACCCGGCTGGCCCTGGTCACCCAGACCGGTGACCTGGCCGGAGCGGCGGTGCGTGGTCTGGCCCGCAGCGCCCAGTCGGAGAACCCCGGCCGGATCCTGCTGGTGGAGCTGGATGGCGGCATCCTCACCGCCGCGGCGTTCGGCACCGGCGAGCCGCATCTGATCCTGACCGCCGAGGGTTCGTACGCCCCGCGCCTGGCCCGGGTCGCCGCGGTGGAGCCGGAGCCGATCCAGTGGCGGGGAACCGTGCTGATCACCGGCGGCACCAGTGGCCTGGGCGCGGTCGTGGCCCGGCACCTGGCCGCTCAGGGCGTCACCGACCTGGTCCTGGTCAGCCGCCGTGGCCCGGACGCTCCGGGCGCGGACGAGCTGCCCGGCCGGGCGGTGGCCTGCGACGTGACCGATCCGGCAGCGGTCGACGCTCTGGTCGCGAGCCTGCCCGAACTGCGGGCGGTCGTGCACTCGGCGGGTGTCCTCGACGACGGGGTAATCGGTTCGCTGACCGCCGAGCGCCTGTCCGGGGTGCTGCGGCCGAAGGTGGACGCGGCGTGGAACCTGCACCGGGCCACCGCCGGCCGCGAGCTGGACGCGTTCGTGCTGTTCTCGTCGATGGCGGGCCTGCTCGGCAATCCCGGGCAGGCGAGCTACGCGGCCGGCAACGCGTTCCTGGACGCCCTCGCGACCGAACGGGCCGCACAGGGCCTGCCGGCGACCGCGCTGGCCTGGGGCCCGTGGGAGAGCACCGGCGGGATGACCGGGACGTTGAGCCAGGACGAGGTCGCCCGGATGGCGCGTGGCGGCATGCCGCCGCTCACCGTCACGCGGGGCCTGGAACTGTTCGACGCCGCCCTGGCCACCGGCGCGGCGGTGGTCGCGCCGGTCCGCCTGGACACGGCCGCGCTGCGGGCCCGCGGGGACGTTCCCGCGCTGCTCGGCGGCCTGGTCCGGACCCCGGTCAAGCGGGCCGCCGCCACCGGCGACGGCGGCGCCGACCTGGTCCGCCGCCTCACCGGCAAGCCGGTGCCGGAGCAGCGGGAGATCCTGCTGGACCTGGTGCTGACCGAGGCGGGCGCGGTGCTCGGCCACAGCGGTGCGGAGCGGATCGCCGCGGACCGGGCGTTCCAGGACCTCGGGTTCGACTCGCTGACGTCGGTGGAGCTGCGCAACCGCCTGACCGCCCGGACCGGGGTGCGGCTGCCGGCCACGCTGCTGTTCGACTACCCGACCCCGGACGAGCTGGTCACCCACCTGCACGCGCAGGTGGCCCCGGCGCCGGTGTCCGGCGGCGACGCCCTGCTGGCCGACCTGGAGAAGATGGAACGGCTTCTCACCGAGATCACCGTCTCCGAACAACAGCACGAGCAGATCGCCGGCCGCCTGGAGGTGCTCCGCACCAGGTGGAGCGGCCTGCGGTCGGCAGACGCGACAACCGAGAAGACGTTCGACTTCGACGCGGCCTCCGACGACGACGTCTTCGACCTGCTCGACAACGAGCTGGGCCTGTCCTGACCGCTGAAGCCGGCGTGGTCGATCCCGGCCACGCCGACTTCGGCGCCCTCCGCCACCGGCTTCACGGACCGCATGAAGGGTCCAGATCAACGACTGTTCGGGTACGCGAGTCGTAGCTTCGCGCCGCGACGAGGTGCCCACGTGCCGGCGGTTCGCCCGCGAACAGGTCCAGTGCGGCGGCCCGCTGCTCCTCGGGCATCCGCAGGGCCAGGCTGACGTGCGGCACCCACTGCGGGGGCGGAGGCCACGGCTCGGGATCCGCCAGCGCCGAAACGACCTCGTGGTGCAGGTCCCGCAGACGGGCCGTCGCGGTCACCCCGAGCACCAGCGCCCGCCCGAGCATCCGCACCGGCCCCAGCTCCACCGGGATCGGCAGCGGGAGCGGCCGCAGCCCGGCGAGCGACGCGGCGGTGACGACGGTCAGGTGCGGCCGGTTCGTCGGATGCGGGTGTGCTGCGAGGCTGGCCAGGCCGGCGTCGCGCAGGCGCCGCCACCATCCGCGTACGTGCCGATCGAGATCGTCGTCCAGCAGCAACTCGACCGTGTGTGTCACGTCGTCAGTCCCCGGGTGACAGACCGGCCGTCGAGCGGGAATCGCAGCTCCGGCAGCACGGTGACCGATTCCTGGCCAGCGGCGATGATCATGGAGGAAGGGTAGGCGGCCCGCGAAGATCGAGGCCGCCGCCGACGCGCTCGGCGATGCGGAAGTCCCGCCGGCGGGACGATCAACGGGCCGGCAGGTGCAGGACGAAACGGCCGCCGGGGGCGTCGCCCACTTCGAGGCTGCCGTGGTGGGCGGCGGTGATGGTCCGGGCGATCGCCAGGCCGAGCCCGGTGCCGCCGCTGTCGCGGGCGCGGGCGTCGTCGAGGCGGGTGAACGGCTGGAAGATCCGTTCCCGGTCCTCCGGGGCGATACCCGCGCCGTCGTCGAGAACCTCGACGGTCACCCGGTCGCCGGCCGCCGCCACGGTGACGGTCACCGTGGCGTTCGCGTGCCGGCCGGCGTTGTCCAGCAGGTTGCGCAGCAGCCGTTCCAGTTGGCGCCGGTCCCCGTCGACCATCGCCGGTCCGGTGAGCTCGGCGGTGAACTCCGGCCCGGCGGTCCGCCGGTACTGCCGTTCGGCGACCTGTTCCTCGACGATCGCGGCCAGGTCGACGGCGGCCGGTGGCCGGGTCTCGGCCCGGTCCAGCCGGGCCAGCAGCAGCAGATCGTCGGTGAGATCCTGCAGCCGCAGCGCCGAGGACAGGACGACGTCGAGGTCGGCCGACGCGGTGGCGGCCCGGGCCACCTCGGCCGTGTTGCGCAGCGCCGCCAGGGGAGTGCGCAGCTCGTGGGCGGCGTCCGCGACAAAACGCCGTTGCCTGGTGACGGCGTCCTCGAGCCGGTCCAGGGTGGCGTTCGTCGTCTCGGCCAGGACGGTGATCTCGTCGCCGGTGTCCGGGACCGGTACCCGCCGGTCCAGGTTCGCCGACGTGATCGCGGCCAGTTCGGCGCTGATCGCCTCGACCGGTTTCAGGGCCCGGCCCACCGAGAACCAGGCGACCCCGGCGATCAGCGCCATCGACAGGGGCAGCGCCACCCCGAGGAGCGGGTCGACGGCGCCGGTGGCGGCCTCGGCGCCGTCCGTCGGCACCAGCACGTAGTAGGCGACCCGGCTCGGTTCGACCGCGGGATCGTACGACCTGCTGCCGTCCGGGCCGTCCACGACCGGTGGCTCCAGCAGGGTTCGCCCGTCGGTGCCGGTCCAGACGTAACCGACGACGAACGTCCGCTCCACGCCGTCGACGGTCGCCGTCGACCAGGTGATGCCGTTCTTCGGGCCGCGGAGGCCGGACCCCAGCCGGACCGGGTTGACCTGCTGCAACAGCGGGTCGGGTGTCACCACCGGTGCGCTCGTGTCGGTGGCCCGGCGGTTGACGTCGGTCGCCCGGATCCGGTCGCCGAGGTCGACCGCGATCCACCGGGCGCCCTCGAAGGCGGCCATCCGCTCGTCGCTGCCCGAGGCGTGCGCGACGGCGAGGTCGTTCACCCGGGACGCGGTCTGCACGACCGATGCCTGGAAACTGTTGGCGTACAACTCGTCGCGCAGCCACAACGCGCCCGCTCCGAAGCAGATCGCGGCCGCCGCGGTCGCCGCCACGGTGGTGCGGGCCCGGGTGGACCGCGGGATCCGCCTACTCATCGACGTCCACCAGCCGGTACCCGGCACCACGGACCGTTTGGATGCTGCGGCGCCGGAACGGCAGATCGACGCGGCGGCGCAGAGCCGACACGTACACCTCGATGATGTTGATGTCGCCGTCGAACGCCATGTCCCAGACCTCGTCGATGATCTCGGTCTTGCTGACCACCTCCCCGGCCCGGCGGGCGAGCGTGGCCAGCACCGCGAACTGCTTCTCGGTCAGCGGGATCTCGGTGCTGCCCCGCAGACAGCGCCGCCGGGCCGGATCGAGCACCAGGTCGCCGACGCGTAGTTCGCTGGAGGCGGGCCCCGGCCGGCGCCGCAGCAGCGCCCGGAGCCGGGCCAGCAGCACGACGTGCGAGAACGGTTTGGTCAGGTAGTCGTCGGCGCCGGTGTCCAGAGCCTCGGCCTCGTCGTACTCCCCGTCCTTGGCGGTGAGCACCAGGATCGGGGCGGTGAGGCCGGCCTCCCGGATGCGGGCGCACAGCTGGAAGCCGTTCAGCCCGGGCAGCATCAGGTCGAGGACGAACAGGTGGTAGCGATGCAGCTGGGCCATGGTCCAGCCGTCCCGCCCGTCGTGGGCGACGTCGACCGCGTAACTCTCCCTCTGCAGGCCGGCCCGCAGCGACGCGGCCAGGTCACGCTCGTCCTCGACCAGCAGTATTCGCACGGGCCACATGATGCCAGGCACCGGCGTACCGAACCTGAAGCGATCTTCAGGAGGTTTAAGGGTCGCTTCAGGTGCCGGTGGCCAGGGTCGCCCGATGCGAACAATCGATCGGCCGGTCCGGTGGCTGGCCGCGGCGCTCTTTCTGGCGTATACGACGGTCTCGGTATCGAAACACCTGCGGATTCGTACGACCGGGTACGACCTCGGCATCTTCGAGCAGGGCATCCGCGGGTACGCCGGCGGGGGCGCGCCGCTGTCACCCCTCAAAGGACCCGGTGTCCACCTGCTCGGCGACCACTTCCATCCGCTGCTGGCCGTGCTCGCCCCGCTCTACCGGCTGTTTCCCGGCCCGGGCACCCTGCTGCTCGCGCAGGCCGCCCTGTTCGCGGTGTCCGCGGTGCCGGTGACCCGCCTGGCGATCCGGCGGTTCGGCACCCGCGGCGGCCTGGCGGTCGGCGCCGCCTACGGGCTGTCCTGGGGTGTCCAGCAGGCGGTCGCGTTCGACTTCCACGAGATCTGTCTCGCCGTACCGCTGCTGGCCTTCGCTCTGGAATGCCTGGTCGAGGGGCGGTGGCGGGCCGCGGTGGCGTGGGCGGCGCCGCTGGTGCTGGTCAAGGAGGACCTGCCGCTGACCGTCGCGGCGATCGGCGGCTACCTGATCCTGCGCGGTCAGCGCCGCCGCGGTCTTGCGACACTCGGCGGCGGCGTCGTGGCCTGGCTGCTCATCGTCGGCGTGATCGTGCCGGCGTTCAACCACGATGCCGCATACGCCTACACCTCCGGCGGCGCCCTGCTCACCGAGGTCCCCCGCAAACTGCTGACGGTGGCGATGATCCTGGCACCGACCGCCCTGCTCGCGGCCCGGTCCCCGATCCTGCTGATCGCCCTGCCCACCCTGGCCTGGCGGTTCTGGGCGGCGAACCCGAACTACTGGGGAACCGGCTTCCACTACAGCGCCGTGCTGATGCCGATCGCCTTCGTCGCGATGCTGGACGCGCCGCCGGTTCTGAGCGGGCGGTTCCGCCGGATCGTCCCGGCGTTCTGTCTCGCCTTCGCGCTGCTGTCGACGGCCACGTTGCCGTTCCGGGCGCTGACCGATCCCGCCACCTGGCAGGCCCGGTCCGATCCGGCCGCGGCCGGGGTCCGCCGGATTCTGGAGCGGATCCCGGACGGCGCGGTCGTCGCGGCGAGCAACCGGCTGGCGCCGCAGCTCACCGCCCGGTGCGAGGTCTACCTGTTCCCCGGCTATCCCGGCGATGCGCTGCGGCCCGAGTGGGTGGTGCTCTTCGAGCGGCCGGAGTACGTGTCGTACACCCGCGCCCAGTACCGGACGGTGCTGGCCGGACTACCGGGTCTCGGGTACCGGCAGATCGATTCCGGTCATGGCGTGCTGCTGTTCACCCTTACCCGGCCGTCACGGTCTGGGTGATCCAGTCCTTCAGGTTGTCGACACGGGCGCTGTTCTCCTGCGCCGTGTGCGGGCAGGACGGGCCGTTGCTGACCACCGACACCAGTTCCGGGTCACCGAAACGCGGCTCGGTGAAGAACGGGCCGCCCGAGTCGAACGGGCACGGCGTGGTGTTCGAGGCCGGCGCGAAACCCTCCACCCCGACGATGCTCTGCTGCACGTTCAGGACGGTCAGCTGACCGGTCCGCAGCTGGTTCTCCTGCACCGGGTTGGTGCTGGTCACCGAGCCGTACCCGGTCAGCCGGAGCACGTCGCCGACGGCCGGCGGGGCGTCCGCGACGGCGAGCGGCTCGATGCCCTCGACCGGGGATTCCAGTCTGGCGATCGCCACGTCGGCGGTCGCCGACTGGTGGACTTCGACCACCTCCAGGGCGACACCCTCGCCGTCACCCGTCACGTCGGCCTTGCCGATGGTGGCCACCGTCGAGTCGGCGACCGGCCGGTCCACCCGGACCCCGTTCACGTCCCGGAAACAGTGCCCGGCCGTGATGATCCACTGATCGGTGATCAGGGCACCGGAGCAGCCGCTGTTGCGTTTGCCGCCGGCGGCGGTCGGGATGCCGGTCATCACGAGGCGGGTGGAGAACCGGTACTCACCCTCGGGCACCGGTTCCCCGTTGGCCACGGCGTTCGCCGCACCGACCCCGGCGACGGCGAGACCGGCGACGAGAACCCCACCCAACGACAACGAAATCACGGTACGTAACCGCACAGGTGCTTCCTTCCTCAGGGGAACGTGGCATCGACGAGAGTCTGCACGATCAGCCGGCGGAATGTCCCGCCCGCGAGGCGTCCAAGGTCAAACTAGACATTTTCCCGACATTTGTACGACTGGATGTCACCGTGCGAACGCAGAGGGGAGGCGGGCACTCATAGGCATCGATGATTGCGCCTTCGTGACAGTTTCCGTACTATCGGGTTACCACGTTGCTGAAACGTTTCACCAAGGCTTCTCTGCTCGGCGCGTCCCCCGCGCCGCGACCTCGGCGTACCCGACTCGCGGCCGTTCAGTCACCACGACTTGATCGGAAGGGCGAAAAATGAACCGGGAAACTGGATCGCACCGTCTGCTCGCCGTCCTGATGTGCCTCGTGAGCACACTGGCAGCCACCACCCTCACCGCTGAACCGGCCATCGCGTCCGGCCCGGCGCCGACCGCGACCGGCCTCGCCGTCGAAGGCCTCCCCGGCGCGCTCGGCATCGACACCCCCGCACCCCGCCTCGGCTGGCTGATCGACTCACCACGACGCGGCGTCCTGCAAGCCGCGTACCAGATCCGGGTGGCCTCCACCGCCGCGAAACTGTCGGCCGGCAAGGCCGACGTCTGGGACAGCGGCCGGACGGCCGGCGCCGACTCCACCCAGGTCGCCTACGGCGGCCCCGCGCTCACCTCCGCCACCCGCTACCACTGGCAGGTCCGGATCTGGGACACCGCCGGACGCGGCTCGGCCTGGAGCACACCGTCCTGGTGGGAGACCGGACTGCTGCGCCCCGGCGACTGGCGGGCGAAGTGGATCGGCCGGGAGAGCCCCAGCGCCTCCTGGTCGGACTTCACCCTGGATCTGCGCCTGAGCGTCGTCCGGGACGCGGCGGGTGTCTTCTTCCGCGCGAAGGGCGTCAACGACGCCTACATGTGGCAGCTCGCCGACTTCGGCAACGCCCCGGTCCTGCGCCCGCACGTACGCACCGGCGGCACCTGGCAGCTGCTGAAACAGGTGCCCATCGACGGCGTCGTTGCCCCGGCCGACTTCCACAAACCACACGATTTGCGTATCGAAACCGCGGGCAGCACCATCCGGACCTACGTGGACGGCACCCTGGTCGACACCACCACCGACAGCAGGCGCACCAGCGGGACCATCGGTCTGCGGACCTCCGACGCCGAGTCGGCGGTCTTCCACGCGGTGAGACTCACTGTCGGCGGCAAGGTCGAGATCGACGCCGACCTGACCGCCGGATCAAACCCGTTCACCGCGGGTACGCCCACCGCACAGGGCCTGGCCGTCTCCGGCTCGACACAGGCACTGCTGGCGGACCCGGCCGGAAAACCACTGCTGCGCCGCGAGTTCCACATCGACCGGAAGATCAGCCGCGCCCGGATCTACGCCACCGCGCTCGGGGTCTACGAACTCTCCCTCAACGGCGCCCGCGTCGGCGACCACCAGCTGGCCCCGGGCTGGACCGACTACGCCGAACGCATCCAGTACCAGACCTTCGACGTCACCGGGCAACTCGTCACCGGCGACAACACCCTCGGCGCGATGCTCGGCGACGGCTGGTACTCCGGATCCATCGCCTGGCTCGGCGACAAACTCTACGGCGAACGCCCGGAACTGCTCGCCCAGCTGCACATCGACTACGCCGACGGCACGTCGCAGACGATCGGCAGCGACGGCACCTGGCGGACCGCCACCGGGCCGGTGCTGCGCGGCGACAACGTCCACGGTGAGACCTACGACGCCCGCCTGGACCCGCCGGGCTGGCGCCGCTCCGCCTTCGACGACACCGCCTGGACCGCCGCCACCGTCCGCGACACCACCGCCGACGATCCGACGGCCCGCCTGGTCGCCCAGATCGACCCGCCGGTGAAGGTCACCGGGGAACTGCCCGCGAAGACCGTCACCCAGCCCCGGCCCGGAGTATGGGTCTTCGACCTCGGCCAGAACATGGTCGGCACGGTCCGGCTCAAGGTCACCGGCGACGCCGGCCGGACGGTCCGGATCCGGCACGCCGAGGTCCTCAACCCCGACGGCACCGTCTACACCGCCAACCTGCGCACCGCCCAGGCCACCGACAACTACACCCTCGCCGGTACGGGCGCCGAGGTGTACGAACCCCGGTTCACCTTCCACGGCTTCCGCTACGTCGAACTCACCGGATACCCCGGTACCCCGGCACTGTCCGCGGTGACCGGACGGGTCACCGGGACGGCGGCGCCGGTCACCGGCGAACTGACCACCTCCGACCCGATGATCAACCAACTGCAGAGCAACATCGTCTGGGGCCAGCGCGGCAACTTCCTGTCCGTCCCGACCGACACCCCGGCCCGCGACGAACGCCTCGGCTGGACCGGCGACATCAACGTCTTCGCCGAGACCGCCACTTACAACATGGACTCGCTCAGCTTCCTCACCAAATGGCTGGCAGACCTGCGCGACGCACAGTCCGCCAACGGCGCCTACCCCGACGTCGCACCCCGCAGCTGCTGCGGTGACGGGGCCGCCGGCTGGGCCGACGCCGGGATCACCGTGCCGTACACGCTGTGGAAACGCTACGGCGACACCCGGGTTCTGGCCGACCACTACGACTCGATGCGCCGGTACGTCGACTACCTGCAGGCCACCAGCGACGGCCCGCTGCGCCCGAACGCCGGACCGTACCTGGACTGGCTCAACCTGGACGACCCCACCCCGGCCGGTGTCGTCGGAACCGCGTACGCGGCGTACAGCACCAGGCTCTTCGCCGAGATGGCAACCGCGCTGGGCCGCACCGCCGACGCCGGGAAGTACCGCGCCCGCGCCGACGCCGTCACCGCGGCGTTCGCCGCCACCTACCTCACCGCCGACAACCGCATCCGGGGCGACAGCCAGACCGGCTACGTCCTGGCCCTGAGCATGAACCTGGTGCCCACCGACCGGCGCGACGCCGTCGGCAGACGCCTCGCGGAGCGGGTCGCGGCCCGCGGCCACCACCTGTCCACCGGTTTCCTCGGCACCCCCGACCTGCTGCCCGCCCTCACCGACACCGGCAACCTGGACATCGCCTACCGGCTGCTGCAGAACCGGGACTACCCCTCCTGGGGTTACGAGATCGCCCGCGGTGCCACCACGATCTGGGAACGCTGGGACTCCATCAAACCCGACGGCACCTTCGGCGACGTCGGCATGAACTCCTTCAACCACTACGCCTACGGCGCGGTCGGCGACTGGATGTACCGCACCATCGGCGGCATCCGCCCGGACGACACGGCGCCCGGATACCGGCACGTCACCATCGCACCGCGCCCCGGCGGCGGCCTCACCGCGGCCCGGGCCGCCTACCGCTCCCGGTACGGCCGGATCGTCAGCGACTGGACACTGGACCGGGCCGGGCAGATGTCGCTGAGCGTCACCGTCCCCGGCAACACCACGGCCACCGTCCAGATCCCGGCCGCCAGCCGCTGGTCGGTGACCGAAGGCGGTAAACCCGCGGCCCAGGCCGATGGTGTCCGGTTCGTCCGGATGGCCGGGCCCGACGCGGTGTTCACCGTCGGCGCGGGCACCTACCGCTTCGCCGTCGACACCGTGCGCGGCGACGTCGGCGAGGCCCGCGTCTCCGCCACGAAACTGGCCGGCCTGGCCGCCACACCCCTTTCCAGGACCCTTGCCGGTACGGTCGACGCCGCGGACCGTGGCTACCACTCGGTTCCCGCGGCCACCACCGCCGGTACCGTGCACCTCGCCCTGGGGACGGCTGCCGGCGTCGATCGCTGGATCGCCGCCGAACTCGCGCACGGCCGGATCACCGCGCAGACCGCCGCCGACCTGCGAGCCGTGCTGACCGACGTCCGCACCCGGCTGTCCCGGGTGTCGGCCGCCCTGGTGGGAGCGGTCGCGTCGGTGACCGTACCGGCAGGGAATCCGTTGCCCGGCGACGTCGTCCGCATCGAGGCGACCCTGCAGAACAAGGGCACCACACCCCTGACCGAGGTCCGCATCGCTCTGCCCGCTCCCACGGGATGGACCGTGACACCGGCCGGACCGCCGCCGGCCACATCGGTCCGGCCCGGCGGCACGGTTACCGCCCGCTACGACGTACGCATCGGCGCCGGCCAGCCGCCCGGCACCGCAACCCTGCCCGGCACCGTCAGCTACCGGCGGACCACCGGTACCGCCACGCTGCCGATCAGCGCCGCGCTCACCATCGCACCACCGGTACAGATCAAGGTCACCACCGGGCCGGGCACGGTGGAACCGGGCGGCACCACCACCGTCAGCGTGACGCTGCACAACCGCTCGACGATCCCGGCGCGAGGCGACCTCACCATCACCACCCCGGCCGGATGGCCCGCCGTCCCGGGCCAGCGCTACCAGCTGGCCGCCGGTCAGCAACAGACGGTGGAAGTGCCGGTGGCCGTGCCGTTGACCGTCACCGAGGGCCCCGCGACCCTGACGGCCGCCACCGGCACCGACCCGGCACAGCAGGCCACCACCGAGGTACGGGTCGTCCTCCCGGTGCCGCCCACCGGAGCCGCCGACCACGTCGATCTGGGCGACAGCACCTCGGAGCAGGCCCACCACCTGACGGCCTCGGCCAGCTCGGGCACCAACACCGAGGCCGGCCTGACCCGGCGTTACACCCAGCAGGGCGTAGCCGGCGCCCACTTCGAGTTCGACCTGGCGATCACACCCGGCCGCCCGTTCGTGCTCCGGGCCGTCGAGACCTACAACCAGCCGCAGACCAAGGACTACGACATCCTGATCGACGGCGTCCCGGTCCACTCGCGCTCCCATCAGCGCACCACCGCCGGGGAGGGTGTCGTGGGTTACCAGATCCTGGTGGACCGCCCGGACTTGACCACGAATGCAACAGTGCGGGTCCGGTTCCAGGAGGACCCGGACGGACGGAACTACGACCCCTCCATCGCCGATGTCTGGTCACTACCGGTGACCGCCGACTGAACCTGTGGCTCGCGGGAGGGCGCCGATCGCCGGTGTGGCGCCCTCCCACACGCCGAACTCCGTGATGTCGCGTCACCCCGGCACCCCGGTTCAGCCCTTGTCGTCCTGCGTTCGGTCGGCTGGTCTTGAAGCTGCTCCGACTGTTTACTGAGTCGATGGGTGCGCAGTGGCCGGTCCGGGCGCCGACCGATCCTGTCCTGACACGGCGCCTCGTCCTGTCACCGGTCGAGCACAACGATGTCGACGACCTCGCCCTGCTGTACAGCGACCCGGTGGTCGCGTATTGGACCGGGCCCTGGACCCGCGAGGCGGTGAAGGAATGGACCGCGACCATGGTCGCCCGGTGGACGGCGGACGGGGTGGGTAAGTGGATGGCGCACGCCCGGTCGGACGGGTCGCTCGTGGGGCGCGGTGGCTTCACCCGCTTCGACCTGGCCGGCGAGACGGTGCTCGAGCTCGGCTGGGCGGTACGCGATGCCCGCACGAGCCGCGGCTATGCGACGGAGCTCGGCCGGGCAGCGCTCGCCTGGGCGGCTACCCACCGGCCCGACCTGCCGATCGTGGCGTTCACCGAGGTACACAACCGTGCCTCACGGACGGTGATGGAGCGGCTCGGGATGCGGCTTACCGGCACGATCCGGCGTGACGGACTCATCGAGGGCCGGACCGGCATACACCCGGACGCCCCTTTCGCCCTCTACCGGCTCTGAACCTCTGGAGTTCGGGCGATACCCAGAGGGCGAAGCAGGTGTCGCCGCTACCCCTCGACCCGAAACGAAGGTGGGGCTCGCGGAGCGCAGGCGGGCCACGCCGATCGCGGA
Organism: Actinoplanes couchii; assembly: GCF_016862075.1. GTDB lineage: Bacteria > Actinomycetota > Actinomycetes > Mycobacteriales > Micromonosporaceae > Actinoplanes > Actinoplanes couchii. The sequence continues at coordinate 28,465 of NZ_BOMG01000104.1, forward strand.
CCAGCCCTGCCTGGTGGCCGGGAATGGCGACACGGCAGTCAAGGCGTTTGATCAAGCATCCCGGCCCGCCGACCACCCCAGCCGGCCGGCCGAGGACACCGGTTCGCCGCGACCGAAGAGCCGGGAGAACGCGGCGTTCCAGCCGCCGGGGCCGGTCGCGCTGTTCGGTGTCACCCGGTCGGTGGCGGTGACCGTCGGCTGCGCGGCCGCATCCCGCGCGTGGGGGAGGTTGCGAGGCCTGGAGATCACTATGGTTCCCGCAATGACGCTGCTGAATGGCTTCGAATGGAGCGAGCACGTCACTCACCGATCCGGGAAAGGGAGAAGATGAGGAAAAGCAGAATCGCCACCGGTGTCATCGCGGTCGCCATCGTTGCCGGAGGCCTGCTGACGTCCGCGCCGGCGTCGGCGGCGGCGCCGGTGTCCGCGCAGAGCCAGATGGCGGCTGAGACCTGCAACGATGTCATGTTCTACTCCAGCAACTGGGTGTACAGCCTCAACAATGGCGTGCGGCCTTACCCCGACAACCCCTCGGCCCAATATGAACTGCTCGTGGTGATGTCTCGCGCCTACCAGGGCGAGGCCGGGTACCTCGCGGGAGAATGGGCCCGACGCGTCAGAGTCTCCTGTCTTATCGGCTGATCACCGACTGTTTCCTGGGCGAGGCTCCGGGCAAGGAGGATCCGGTGTCCTTCTTGGAGTCTCGCCTTCATCAATTGTTCTTGGCGTCACCACTCATAGGGAGTATGCCGACATGAAGAGCGAGGTTCTGCGGCACAGTTTCACCGTCCCGGCGTCGCCGGGTGTGGTCGTCTCACACCTTCTGGAGCCGCAGAGTTACGTCGGGCTCAACGGGTTCGTCGTCGCCGTCCGGGACATCCGGGAGGAGGACGGCTTCACCGCCTACACCGCGATCGAGCGCCTGCCGGTCCTCGGTTTCCACTTCGACGGCCGGCTGCGGGTCCGGGTCCGGGGCGAGCGGGACGGCACGCGGTTCGTGATGGAGGTCGGCACCCGAGGGGGAGTGGGGGTGCGGATCGTCACCGATGTCTCTCCCGCGCCCGAGGGGACGCTGGCCGAGGACACGATCACGTTGACCGCGGCGGCTCCGGTGCGGTGGTATGCCCGCAAGCAGGCTCGGGCCGGCCAGCTGCAACGGGCCGAGACGCTGGCGGCACGGTTTTCCTGACAGGAGGCGGCCTCAGTGAAGGCCGCCTCCTGTCAGAACGAGTCAGGTCATGATCAGCAGCGGACGTCGTGGGCCGGCCGTTTTCCGGTGGTCAGGAACGTCTCGGTGATGGTGTCGGCGCACCGGTTCTTCAGTTCCAGGTAGGCCAGGTGCCCGCCCTGGTCGGCGGTGACCAGGCGGGCCCGGTCACCGAAAGCCTTACGGAGCTGCACCGCTCCGGCCAGCGGGGTGGCCGGGTCACGCAGGTTGTGCAGGATCAGGATGTTCGACGGGCCATGGTCGGTGATGGTCACCGGAACGGCCGACGTGGGCCAGAACGCGCACGGCGTGATGTTCGCCCCGGCCGCACCGAACAACGGCCAGCGCTTGCGGTCCTGCTCCACGGCCCGGCGGTAGTGCCCCACCGAGGACGGCCAGTCCGAGTCGTTGCAGATCACGTGCATCTGACTGGCCAGATAGTTGTCCGTAGAAGGCAACCCCGGGTCGCTGGGTGCGGGCAACGGCGCGCCGGTGTCCAGGATCTGCCATTTGGTGGCGAGGGCCGGGAACTCCCGGTCGTAGTACAGGTCGGCGAAGGTGATCTGCCGGAACAGCCGGCCGTCGATGCCCTCGGGGCGGGGCGTGGCGTCGAGCTTGGCGGCGATCTCGAGATACTTGGCCCGTACCGCAGCCGGGGTTGATCCCAGGCCGTAGGACGGGTGGGCCGCCACCCATTTCGCGAAGTCGGGGAAGCGCTCCTCGACGCCGCGGCCGAAGAGCCGGGAGAACGTGGCGTCCCAGCCGCCGGGCCCGGTCGCGCTGTCCAGCATCACCCGGTCGGTGGTGTGCGGGAACATCGTCGCCCACACCGAACCCAGGTAGGTGCCGTAGGACGGGGCGAAGTACGACGCCGTGCGTTCGCCGAGGGCCTGCCGGACCCGGTCGAGGTCACGGGCGGTGTTCGCGGTGGAGATGTGCGGGATCAGCCGGGCGGTCGGCGACTGGGCGCATTTCTCGGCGATGGTGCGGGCCCGCGCCGCGTCGGTGGTGACGTCGGCCTGGTTCCGGGCGTACGGCGGAATGTTGGAGAAGAACTCGTCGCTCGGGAGATCGCAGGTCACCGGGCTGCTGTGGTCGACCCCGCGAGGATCCATGCCGATCACGTCGTACGTGTCGAGGATGCTTTGTGACATGCCGAGGGTGCGCAGGTAGGCGGGGAACGCCAGCCCGGGCCCGCCCGGTCCGCCCGAGTTGGTCAGCAACACACCGTGACGCTTGGTCGTGTCGGTGCTCTTCATCCGGGAGATCGCGATCTCGATCGTCTCGCCGCCGGGATCGCCGTAGTCCAGCGGGACGTCGAGGGTGGCACATTCGACGCCGGGCGCGGTGGCGTTTTCTGGACAGTCACCCCACTGCAGCGCGGGTGTGGCCGGGGCCGGCCCGAGCAGCAGGGACATCGACAGCAGTGCGTGCAGCATCATCGGCGGGGCTCCCAGCGGAACATGCGGACGGCGAACGTGACGGCGACGACGACCCAGGCGAGGGTGGGCGCGAGCAGGATCAGCGAGTCGGACAGGGCGACCCCGCCGTTCCACGCGTTGAGCATCAGTTCGGTGGCGGCACCGCCCGGGAGCAGCCGTTTCACCAGTTCCAGGTTTTCCGTGCCGGTGATGCCGACCCAGCTCGCCACCGCGATCACGCCGAGGCTGACCGGCAGCGTGGTCACCTGGGCGTGCTCCGGCGAGTTGGTGACCCCGGCGGTCGCCAGCGCGAGGCCGATCATCATGGCCATGGTGGCGAGGACGGCCAGGATCAGCAGTCCCACATTGTCCGGCCGCCCCGCGACCAGACCGAAAACGATCAAGATCCCGCTCACCTGTACGAGGGACAGCACGGTCGCCGGAGCAACCAGCCCCGCCAGGATCCCGGCGTCGGACACGGCCGTCGACCGCAGCCGTTTGAGGAACAGGTTCTGCCGTCGCGAGGCGAGGGTCGTCACGGTCGACGTGTAGAGACCGAACGCGCCGACGGTGAACAGCACGACCGCGGCGATGTAGCCGAGGCTGCCGAGCTGCGCGAAGATCTCGTGCCGGTAGACGAAGAACGCACTGACCGCGATCGGCATGACGAAGCTGGTGACCAGCACGAGGCGGTTCCGGAAGATCTGGACCAGCTCGGAACGGGCGATGGTGAGCATGACTGCCTCTCTCAGGATTCGATGGCGCGGAAGACGTCGTCCAGGCGGGTGGCGCCGGCCGACAGGTCACTGAGCTCCACGGCGTGATCCTGGGCCCACGCCAGCAGCAGGTGCAGGTCCTTCTGCAGCTGGAACGTCTCGATCCGCACCACGCCGCCGGCCCCGGCCACACCCGGCAGCGGCAGTGCCGGCGCGGCGCCCGGCAGCGTGAACGTGATGACGGCCGGCAGCGTGCGGGTCAGTTCGGCGACCGTGCCCTCCCGGTGGAACACGCCCTGGTGCATCAGCCCGATCCGGTCGGCACGCTGCTGCGCCTCCTCCAGGTAGTGGGTGGTCAGCACGACCGTCGACCCGTCCTCCCGCAGCCGGTCCACCGCCTGCCACAGGTCGTCGCGGGACTGGATGTCCAGGCCGGTGGTCGGCTCGTCCAGGAAGATCAGTTCCGGGGCGCCGTACACGGCGGTCGCGAAGTCCAGGCGCCGTTTCTCCCCGCCGGACAGCTGCCCGACCACAGTCTTCGCCTTGCCGGTCAGGCCGACCACGCCGAGCACCCGGGCCACGTCGTCGTCGCGCCGGGTCAGCCGGCCGATCAGCGCCACCGACTCGCGGACCGTCAGATCGGGGGAGAAGCCGCTCTCCTGCAGCATGATCCCCATCCGGGGCCGCACCGCCGCCCGGTCGCGGGGGCTGTGCCCGAACACCCGCACCGCGCCCGACGTCGGCGTCCGGTGCCCCTCGACGGTCTCCAGGGTCGAGGTCTTGCCGGCGCCGTTCGTGCCGAGCAGGGCGTACAGTTCCCCGGCCCGCACCTGGAACGACAGGTCCCGGACGGCGTGGAAGTCACCGTACTTGAGGTTGAGACGTTCGACTTCGATGACTGGCGATGTGGACATGACTCGATGACATCAACTCAGCCCTATGTGACGTCAGTGTCGCCGTGTCACGTCGACACATGACGTGGTGTCACTACTGGCCTCGTGATCGACCGGAAATACTGGACCGGTGAGAGCGGGAGCGTTGCGGATCACCGAGGCCACCCAGGGGCGGCTTCGGCGGCTCAACCTGTACAGCGCGATGCCGCCGCTGCTGCTGGCCGCGTTCGTGGTGGTGGCGGTCGACTCGCGGACCTGGTGGCACGTGGTGGTGCTGACGCCCGGGGTGATCGCGGCGCTCGTCGCGTTCGAACGGTGGACCGCCAACGACATCGGCCGGGTCGCGGTGCCGTGTGTCCTGGTCGCCGCCGCGGTGTGGCCGGTCGGCGCGCTCGTCATCGGCGCCCCGAACTCGTACTGGGGCCTGACCAGCGCGGCGTCGATGGCGATTCCGCGCCTGCCCCGGTACCGGGCGGTGGCCGCGGTCGCCCTGATCGGGTACGTCGCCGCGTTCGGAGCCGCCCGGCTGCTGACCGACAGCGCCGCCCTGCGCGGCTACCTGCTGTACCCGACCGCGGTCACCGTGCTGGTCGTGGTGCTGTCGTTCGTGGGCGAGCGGTTCTACGACGTGGTGCAGGAACTCGAACTGTCCCGGGAACGGGAGGCCGAACTCGCCGTCATCCGCGAGCGGGTGCGGTTCGCCGGCGACCTGCACGACATCCAGGGCCACACCCTGCACGTGGTCAAACTGAAGACGGCGCTCGCCCGCAAGCTGGTGCACACCGACCCGGGGCGGGCCGAGGAGGAGCTGAGCGAGATCCACGCGCTGGTCAGTGACACGATCAGACAGACCAAGGAGTTGGCGTACGCCCAACGAAGGCTCAATCTGTCGGCCGAGCTGGAGAACGCCAAGAACCTGTTCGAGGCCGCCGGGATCCGGGTCCGGGTCACCCGCGTGCCGGAGACCGACGAGCGGGTGAGCGAGATGCTCGGCCAGGTGCTGCGCGAGACGACGACCAACATCCTGCGGCACGCCCAGGCCACCGAGGTGCGCATCGACCTGACCGCGTCGGGCATCACGATCGTCAACGACGGCGCGGTGGGCGGACCCCCGCAGCTGCGGGGCCTGTCCGCATTACGGCAACGGATCGTGACCGATGGGGGAGAACTGACCGTGACGACAGCAGGGGAGTCGTTCACCACGGCCGCCTCGTTCCCCTCGTTTCCCCGAGCGGGTGCGCGATGACGAGCGTGGTGCTGGCCGACGACGAGGCGCTGCTGCGCAAGGCCCTCGCCGCCCTGCTCCCCCTGGAGGGCGACATCACCGTGCTGGCCGAGGCCGCCGACGGGGCGTCAGCCGTCGCGGCGACCGTGCGGCACGAGCCGGACGTGCTGGTGATCGACCTGGAGATGCCCGGCGTGGACGGCCTGGAAGCGGTCGCCGAGATCCGCCGGACCCGCCCCGGCCAGACGATCCTGATGCTGACCAGGCACGCCCGTCCCGGCGTACTGCGCAAGGCCTTGAAGTTGGGGGTGCAGGGTTTCGTCTCCAAATCCGCCGACCCGTCCCACATCGCGACGGTCATCGCCACCCTGCACACCGGCCGCCGCTGGATCGACCCGGACGTGTCCGCACTGGCCGTGATCGACGACTGCCCGCTGACCGACCGCGAACTGGACGTGCTGCGGGCGACCGGCGAGGGCTATTCGGCAGTCGACATCGCGGCCCGCCTGCACCTGGCCCAGGGCACGGTCCGCAACTACCTCTCCAGTGCCATGCAGAAGACCCAGACCACCACCCGCCACGAGGCGGCCCGCTACGCCCGGGAACACGACTGGCTCTGAAACGCCCGGATCGGTCAGCGACGCACCCGATGCCGCAGGTGGAGTACCCGGTCGCCCTGAATGACCACATCGGGATCTTCCAGCAGGACCTGCGCGTGAACTGACCCGAAGTAGCGTTTGCCGGCGCCCAGCACGACGGGCACGACGTCCATCCGCACCTCATCGACCAAGCCCGCGGCAAGCACCTGGCCACCGACGTCGCCGGCGGCAACCTCGACCGTGCGATCACCCGCGAGCTCCTGCGCCTTGGCCATGGCTGCCACAATGCCGTCGACGAAGTGAAACGGGGCTGCGGCATCCCAGCCGTCGGGCGGCGGCCGGTGCGTCACGACGACCACGTGATCGATGCCGCTCGGCGGCGTTCCGTCCCAGCCGTCCGTCATGTCGAAGACGTGCCGGCCGGCGACCGTCACCCCGATCTCGTCCCAGTACGGGCGGATGTAGTCGTAGGACTTCTGCGACACCTTCACCACGCCGCTGTCGTCCAGCGGGACGTCACCGCTGGTCAGCCAGTCGAACAACGGTCCGGGTCGGTCGTTCTCGTCCGCGACGAAACCGTCCACCGACACCGAGGCGTACATGACCACTTTGCCCATGGAACGCTCCTCTGCTCGAGATGCCGTGAGACTAGCGGAGGATCACGATGAAACATGCCGCCGGCGCGGGCGGCAGCGACCCTCCCGCGACCAGGGCCGGTTCGTGCCGCTCAGGCCACCAGGCGGAAGCTCTGGGCGGCGGAGCCGTTGCAGCTGAACTGCCACAGCTGGACCGCCTTGCCGGTGCCACCCTCGGGGACGTCGATGCACTTGCCGCTGAACTTGCTGACGAAATGGAAGTATCCGTTGCCCTCGGACACCGCCTTCCACTGCTGCCGGCCGTTGTAGGGCCAGATCTGGATCAGCGCCTTGTCGGCCGGTGACTGGTCCTTGACGTCCAGGTGTTTGCCGGTGTCGAGCTGGGTGGCGATCCGCAGGAAACCGCCGTCGGTCTCGGTGAACAGGAAGCTCTGTGCCTCGCTGAAGTTGCAGGTGAACTGTTGGACCGGCGCCCGGTCGGCGCTGCTCGCGCCGCGGATGTCCAGGCACATGCCGCTCTTCTTGTTGACCACCCGGTACCAGCCGTTGTCAGCGATCGTCGTCACCGGCGGCGCGGCCTGCGCCGAGGCTTTCGCGGGGACCGAACGTGACGGCGTCACCCGTGCGTGACTTCGGGCCTCAGCGGGTGCGGCGGCCTTGGACGAGGGCATTGCACTGGCGGGATGCGGAGACGACGACGCCTCCGCGGAGATCGACGCCACGGGCACGTCGGCCGGTGGCAGGGCCTCCTTTTCGGTCCGGTCTCGGGCCGACACGCCATAGGCGACCGAGCCCAGCGCCAGTACGGCGGTCACCGCCGCCCCGATCACCAGTGGCCGCCGCCGTCCGCCGGCACTCGGCGCCTCTGCCATCGGGGCGGGGTTTTGCCCGGCCGCCACCGCACGGAGCATCCGCTCGGCCGTCGCCGCGTCGGCCCGGTGTGCCGGATCCTTCTGCAGGAGCGCTTCGAGGACCGGCCGCAACTGCCCGGCCCGGGCCGGGGGACTCGGCGGTTCGGTGCCGGCCAGCGCGGCAAGCGTCGCGGCCTGCGACGATTTCGAGTACGGCGGACGGCCCTCGACCGCCGCGTACAGCGTCGCCCCGAGCGACCAGAGGTCCGACGGCGGCCCGAACGGCAGGTCGAGCGCACGTTCCGGCGCCATGTAGGACGGCGAGCCGAGCACCACCCCGGTCGTGGTCACCGAAGCGTCGCCGGACATGACCGCCAGCCCGAAGTCGGTCAGCACCACACGCCCGTCGTCGGCCAGCAGGATGTTGGCCGGTTTGACGTCGCGGTGCAGCAGCCCGGCCCCGTGCGCGGCCCGCAGCGCGGCGAGCACGGTCAGCCCGATCGTGGCGGCCTGCCGTGGCGCCATCGGCCCGTCCGCGCGGACCACCTCGAACAGCGACCGGGCCTTGATCAGCTCCATCACGATCCACGGCTGGTCCCGCTCGTGCAGGACGTCGATGACCCGGACCACGTTCGGATGCTCGACCCGGGTGATCGCCTGAGCCTCCCGGATCACCCGATGGCGCAGCTCGTCCCGCTCGGCCGAGCCCAGGCCCCGCGGCGTGAACATCTCCTTGATCGCCACCTCACGACCGAGCAGCTCGTCGTGTGCGGCCCAGACCCGCCCCATCCCACCTTCGCCGATGACCTCCACCAGCCGATAGCGTTGGTTGAGCCTCATGGGTGACGATGTCACGTTCTCCTCCGGAGGACCCACGCAAAGACCGAGATCATATCCATTGAGTACGGATGACCGGCCGGTGTACCCCGGGCCCGCGCCGCTCGCTCACCGCTTTTTGCGGGGAGCGTCACCAGGCCCGGAGGCAGCCGGCGGCAGAGCGAACCAGTAGTTCACGGTCGGGCCCTGCGTGGCCAGACCCGCGCCCATCGACTCGTAGAGGCCGCGCGCGGCCGCATTCGCTTCGCCGGCCTCCATGAACGAGCGCAACAGCCGGCGACCGGCGTATTACGCGCCGGTGTGCCCGGGCTGGAGCGCGATGCCGTCGATCGCCGCATCGGCGATGCGGTTCAAGGTCTTCGTGTCCACTCCTGACTTGAGGAGCGCTTCGAGTCCGCGATGGGTGGCGAGGACGAGCCCGCCGAGCGCCGCCGGGTCGGCGGCCGGATCGATGTGCCCGGCGCGTTGGGCCTGCTCGACGAGGAGGCGGCAGCTCTCCAGCAGCGTTTCGTAGGCCGCGAGCGATCGGGCCGCGATGGCGTCGTCCTGCCACGCCAGTTCGGCGGTGGTCTTCGCCAGCAGGCAGCCCCGCCGGTCGGACCAACCCTCCGGAGTGGTGAGCCAGGCGCGGAGGCGGTCGAGCGCCTGATCCTCCGGGCCGTCGACCCGAGCGGCGGCGCCCTGGTCGGAGCCGTCGCAGTACTCCTCGAAGACGCGCCGGAACAGCGTGTCCTTGTCACCGAACGCGCTGTAGAGGCTGCCCTTGCTGAGCCCTGTCACGCGGGAGAGGTCCTCGACCGAGGTGCCGTGGTAGCCGGTCTCGTTGAACTGCCGGCGCACGGCGACCAGCACGTCGTGCTCATCGAACTTTCGTGGACGCCCCATGACCCCACCCTACGCCGTTCTGAACACTGGTTCAAAAAGGTTCTGGACGTACGTTCAAAATTATGCCTATTCTGAACGAATGTTCAAAACCCTGGTTCCCGCAGACATCACCGAGTTCGCCGGCAAGCGCGCGATCGTCACCGGCGGCTCCCGCGGCATCGGCGCGGCCATCGTGCAGCGGCTGCTCGACGGCGGCGCGAGCGTCGTCACCACGGCCCGCACCGCCACCGGCGAGACCCCCAAGGGCGCCACCTTCATCCCGGGCGACATCAGCACCCTCGGCGGCGTTCAGGCGTTCACTGGGGCGGCGCTGCGCGAACTCGGCGGGGTCGACATCATCGTGAACAACGCCGCCGCGGCCCGCACCCACCTCGGCGGCATCGCCACCATCCCCGACGAGGAATGGCTCGACGCCCTGCACCTCAACTACCTGTCCGCCGTACGGGTCAACAACGCGCTGCTGCCGGCGCTGCGCGAGGCCGGAGCGGGCAGCGCGATCGTCAACATCTCGTCCGGAGCGGCGATCCTGCCCGGCCCGCCGCTGGCCCATTACGCCGCCGCCAAGGCCGCGCTCAACACCTACGGCAAGGCACTCGCCGCCGAGCTGGCACCGGCCGGGATCCGCGTCACCACGATCATGCCCGGCAACGTGCTGACCCCCGGCGCCGACGCGATCCGCCAGAACTTCGCCGACGCGATGGGTGTCGAGCTCGCCGCGACCACGGCAGGCATCCCGCTGGGCCGCCCCGGTGACCCGCGGGACATCGCCGAGGCCGTCGCCTTCCTCGTGTCGGACCGGGCCCAGTGGATCACCGGCACCAGCCTGAACATCGACGGCGGCGAACTCCCGGCCATCTGAGCCCTCCGCCCGGCCTCCGTTGCCGGGCCAGGACGGCTGATCGTCGTCGTCGAGAGTCTTGGCGGCCAGTGTGCCGGCGAGCGCACCCACTTCGTCATCCGGCGGACCAGCTCTGATCCCGGGTTCTTGGTTTGTAGTAGGCCGCGGTCGAACTTCAGCCCGGCATCGTCGCCCGAGGTGGCACCGTCCCACGTGAGGTGGCAGAAGTCCGGCCGGCGCGGTGCGCCGGCCGGGATCGTCAGTTCGGGCTCGTCGCGTACCAGCGCATCGATCTCGGCATCCAGGATCGGGTACCGCTCACTGTCGAACCAGAACAACGCCCGGGTGATGTGCAGGTCGTAGCCCATACCGGCGATCATGGCAGGCCCGCCCGCCGGGCGGTCGGGTCACCACTTGGCCAGCATCGCCCGCTCGGATTTCGTGAAGGTGCGGGCCGGCAGTTGTTTGTTGCGGCATCGGTAGTCGGGCCACATCCGCGAGGTGCACCGGGAGTTGTGCCGCGCCCCGTTGGCGTGGCCGAGCTCGTGGTCGATGATCGACCGCCGGGTGTGCCAGTTCTTGCGGGCGAGCGTCGCCGAGAGGCGGATCACGGTGGTCTTGCGCCCGGGGGTCCAGCTGGTCCACGCGCCGTACCCATGGGTGGCATTGCTGCGGATCACCCGGATGCAGCGGGATCCGGTCCGGCATCGCCCCAGGCGCATGTCCGAGCCAGTGTACCTGTCGACGAACGAGATCGACGAACGCAGCGCGGAGTCGAACCGGGCGCCGACGTGTTCCTCGACGTAGACGATCGGGGTTCCCAGCAGGCGCGGGGTGGTCCACAAGGGGTCGCCGGCAAGCGCGGGGGAGGGGGCCAGGGTGGCCGAAGCGGCGGCCAGAACAAGTGTCATGGACACACCGAGGAACCGGGACGAGCGCGTCTTCACGAGGGCGGGTGGCCTTCCAAATAAGAGTAGGGCGAGCCACTACCCCGCCATTGATCAACTTAATCTCTGGCGGCAGCCGGTCCGACGGCGGCATCTGATGGTCTGAACTGGTATATAAAGTGCGAATGGTGACAGTGGGTTCCGAGTGTTTCGGAGAGTGGACGATGAGGACAGCGATCCGGCGCCAGTTGACGCGCCGGCATGCCATCCGCATGCTCGGCGCCTCGATGATCGCCCTGAGCATCGGATCGGCCGCGAGCCGGAAAGCCGCCGAAGCCGCCCGCGAACGGCGGATCGAGTGGCACCAACCCGACTGGCGCTGGCTGACCATGTGACAGCCCCAGCCGGCTGCGGCAGCTACCGGCCGGATCTTGATCGATGGTCAAGCGTCGATCGGTGCGGCATCATGGCCGAAAGGTCCGGATCGGGATGCCGCGAACGGAGATCTGGTGAAAAAGACGTCGCCGCCGTGGTGGGACGAGGTACACGAGGCGGCACAACTGCTGGCCTCCCGGCTGAACGCCCTGGTGACGATGGCCGCGCAGACCGGCGTCTACCGGCCGCCGCCCGGCACCCCCGAGCCGCGCCGCCGCCGTCGGCCCGCCTCCCTGCGGCACCTCGCCGAGGTGATCCGGGCCCACCGGCTGGCTCCCGGCATGTCCATGGACAAGGACGACGTCGCGGCGATCCTCGCCGGGGATCCACGATGGGTCACCGATCCGGTTCCGGTCCTCGCGGTCGCCCGCGCCGCCCACCTCATCGCCGGTACGCCCCTCGACGACGCCGACGCCGACCGGCTCGCCGTGGCGGCCGCCCACGTGTCGGTGCTGCTCGACGCGGCCCGCGACGCCGACGAGCGCGTGAGCGACCTGGTGCCGGTCACCCGCCCACAGGCGGAACCCGTGGTCATCGACGCCTACTTCACCACCCGCCGGCCCGTACGCCGCAAGGCTCTGATCGTGGGCGCCGTCGGTGTCCTGGTGCTCGCCGGATTCGCGGCCGTCGCGGGTTTCCGCAGCGTGACCCGGGAAGCACCGCCGCCGGTGGTGGCACCGCCGGCCGCGGCGGGCTCGGTGACACCCCTGGGCCACGCGGACGCCCGCGACGACTACCTCAACCCGCGGCCGGTACGCGACGCGCTCGACCACGGGTTCACCGGCCTCGACACCGACGTCGTCCTGCACGACGGCACCCTGCTGCTCTGCCACCACATGGACGGCGACGTCTGCAAGGACCCGCGCGACAACCGGATCACCGCGAAACCCTTCGACACGACCTACCTCCAGGCCCTGAAGACCCGGGTGGACACCCACGACGGCCGGGTGTACCCGGGATTCCACCAGCCGGTCCTGCTGTTCGTCGAGATCACCTGCGTGACGGCCGTGACCGGCTGCGCCCTGCCGGCCGACCCGGCCGCGGCGGCCACCGACCCGAACAATCCGCTGGTGGTCGCCCGCGCGATCATGGACGCGCTGATCCCGTACCGCAAGATGCTCTTGCACGTCGATGGGACCGCACGGCGCTGGGGCCCGGTGCAGGTGGTCCTCACCGGCGACCACAACAACGACCGGCTGCCCACCGGAACCACCGGCGACGACTCGGTCCGCGGACTGCTCGCGCGGCAGCCCGACACCTACACGTTCCTCGACGGAACCTTCGCCGTCGACCGGGACCAGCACAACGCGGACCTGGTCCCGGTGATCAGCTTCCCGAACCCCGTCACCGGCGCGAACTGCACGGCACCCGGCGGGCAACCGATCCAGCTGGAGCACTGGGACGACGTCTTCAAAGCCCAGACCACCGGCCATCATGTACGGGTGTGGGATCCGCGGGACTGCACCGACCGCACCCACTTCTGGACCGACGCCCTCTACGGCGGCGTCGACTACCTCAGCAGCAACCACCTGGCCCTGCTCGGCGACTGGCTCACCACCAACGCCGCCGGGGGCGGTGGGGGAGACTGCGCCGTCGCCGCATGGATCCCGGACCAGCGGCTCAACGGCCAGTACTGCACCCTCACCACCGGCGAGGTGCCGGTGATGAGCCGCCCCGACCCCAACTCCGCCCCCGCCGGAGCACTGGCCGACGGCGGCCGCACCTGGTTCCTGGGCCAGCGACCGGGCGAGCCCCACACCTACCGGTCCCTGCACAACTTCTGGTGGGCCTACACCCGGGCCGACAACGGCGAATGGGGCTGGGTCTCCCTGGTCCACTTCACCGACGGTGTGCTCGACCAGTCCGCCGAAGGCCTGCAGTACAGCTGCTACGACGCCCGCCCCGGCGAAGACGCCGACTGCCACCCCCTCTGAGCCCCGCACGGCAGGGCGGGCCACGGCTCGCCGGGCGGGTGCCGCTGCTCAGCTACGCCTCCAACGGCTGCCCGGGCGTTGACGGGCTGCCGTTCCGGCGCGCGCGGTTGTAGGTGATCAGCTCGTCGAGGGACCGCAGGGTGCGGTTCAGCCCGGCGATGTCGGTGCGGAGCTTGTCGCGGACCTCGACCAGCCGTCCGAAGGCGGCATCGCTGGTCTCGTCGCTGGGGGACTCCAGGCAGGGCAGCACTTCGAGGATGACCTGACTGTTCAGGCCGGCGGTGTAGAGCCCCTGCAGGTAGTTGACCCGGTCGACCTCGTGCTCGGTGTAGTTGCGGTGCCCGCCGGAGCTGCGCTCACTGGACAGCAGCCCCTGCTGCTCGTAGTAGCGCAGCGACCTCGTGCTGACTCCGGTGCGTTCGCTGAGCTCGCCGATCCGCACGGGATCCTCCTCCGGTGGGCTGCGCCACAAGTCCTTGAATCTGACATGGATGTCAGGATCTAGCGTAGCCCGCATGACAAACCCGCAGTTCACAGCCCTCCGTGTCGCCGTCGACTCCGGCGTCGCCACCGTCACCATCGACAACCCGCCACTCAACCTGCTCGACGTCGCACTGATCACGGACCTGAACACCTTTGCCGACGGTGTACGCGACGACGAGGCCGTCAAGGTGATCGTGGTCGAGAGCGCCGACCCCGAATTCTTCATCGCACACGGCGACGCCCACTTCGTCGACCGCCCGGAGACCTTCGCCGCTCTCGCCGAGGGATTCGAGGGCCCGCTGAACCCGATGCAGGCCCTGCACGAGAAGCTGCGTGCCCTGCCCCAGATCACCATCGGCAAGATCGCCGGTTTCGCCCGCGGCGGTGGCCACGAGCTGCTGATGGCGCTCGACCTGCGCTTCGCCGCGATCGGCCGGGCCCAGGTGGCGCAGCCCGAGGTGCTGCTCGGCATCCTTCCCGGAGGCGGCGGCACCCAGTACCTGACCCGGCTCACCGGCCGCGCCCGCGCGCTGGAGCTGCTGCTGGGCGCCCCACTTGTCGACGCCGAGCTGGCCGAACGTTACGGGCTGGTCAACCGGGCACCGCCCGCCGACGAGCTCGACGACTTCGTCAGCGTCCTGGCCCGCCACATCGCCGGCCTGCCCACCGAGGTCATCCAGGCGGTGCGCGCCGCGGTCGACGCCGCCCTCACCGGATCGTACGAGGACGGCCTGGCGCTGGAGAACCAGCAGCTCGGCAAGTTGTTCACCGCCGAGGCCGCCCAGCGGACGGTGGACCTGCTCAAGGCCGGCTACCAGACCCGCGAGGGCGAGAAACGGCTCGAACAGATCCTGCACGGCTGAACGGACCCCGAAAGACCGCCGTCCGTTGTCCCGGTCGCCCCCGATGACCCCGACGACCGGGACACCCTTAGAAGTGGAGGTACGCCTTCTTCACCAGCTGGCACAGATAATCGAATCGGATGCCGTACGTGGGATCCGGATCGAACTCGGGCAGGCCGGAAGCCGGGTCGATGATGTAGACGATCCGGTTCCCCGGCTCATAGCCGTAGATCACGAACCAGTGGTCGACCTCGGACGAGTTGTTCCAGTCGTCGGGCCGGTACGGGCTGTACGCCGGCACCACCACGTTCACGATCGGCGGCACCCAGGCCCCGATACCGTTCGTGATCCGCTGCCAGAACTGCTCCCGCAACGCGACCGAACTGCGCAACCCGCCCCGGGACTCGACGTCCTCGAGGTCGTAGGTGTCCGCACCGAACCAATGGTTCGCGCCGCTCAACATCTGGTGGCGGTTCGTGCCGCCCGAGTTGGTGCCGACGTACGACGCGAGCGAGGTCTGACTGGGCAGATCGGAAGCGTCGTCGTGCCAGGCGGAGATCGCGATCCGCAGGGCCGCCGGCCCACACCAGTAGTTGCGCTGCTGCCGCTGCCAGATCAGCGGAATCTTCACCGGTGCGGCCTGCGCCGCGCCGGGAAGACTCAGCGCACCCACCCCGGCAGCGGCTGCTCCCAGCATCGGAAGGGTCAGCAACCTACGTCGGTTCATCGATGGTGTCCTCTCGACGATCGTCACCGGCGGTCCGGCGACCGCCACCTCCCACCGTGCGGATCCATCTGTCCCCGGCACAGCCCTATCTGTCCCCCGGACCAGCGGCGAGACAGATGACGTCGGGGCGGGGCGCGCTCCGACGTGTCGTACGGTGCGCGGATGACAGGGGAAGTGCCCGAGCTGCTGGCGCTGCTGTCGGTGGAACGTGACTTCCACCGGCGTGGGGAGATCCGCCGCGATATCGAGAAGACGCCGGATGCCGCGACGGTGGTGCGACGCCTTCGGTGATCGTGCTGATGAAGCCCGGGCGACCGTCGAGCGGTTGAGTGCGGATGGCGGCGAGGTGCGCGCGTTCTCGTTCAGCGCGTACAACAACGGGACCGCGTGGTTGGTTGCCAGGAACGGCGTCACGGTACGTCGCTACAGCATTTTCGATCCTCAGGACACGGCTGGTGACCCGCTGCCGATCGAACAGGACTGGATGGCCGCGATCTGCCGCCTGGCCGGTACGAAATCTAGGCGCCGGAACCGGCCGGGATGCTCTTGGCCAGATGTAGGACGGCGCCGGAGCCGGGTGGCGTCCGGGTGACGTAGCCTTCGCGCTGGTAGAGGGCGATGTTGCGGTGGCTCTTCGCGCCGGTGGACAGCAGGATGCGGGTGCAGTCCGGGTCGGCGGCGGACTCGGCGGTGTGCAGCAGCCAGCGGCCCACGCCCCGGCCGCGCAGGTCGGGGGTGACGGCGAGGCGGCCGATGTGCCAGTCGGTTCCGGTGCGGCGGGTGCGGACCATGCCGACGAGGCGGCCGCCGATCCAGAGGCCGGTCGTGGTCCAGTCCGGCAGCCATGCGCGGACCTCGTCCACCGACTCGTGCAGGGCCGGGATGTCCAGGGTGTCGTTCTGGAGGGCCTCGTCCACCCAGCAGCACCGCTGCAGCACGGTGACGTCGGCCGCGTCGTCGGCGGTGAGCCGTGTCGTGCGGGAGCCGGGCAGCGGCCCGGCCGACGATTCCCGCCGCATCGGGCGCAGGGCGTGGGCGAGGCGGACCAGTTCGTCGAGCAGGCCGACGGCGGCGGCGTCCCGGGCAGGGTCGGCGGGCGTGCCGATGCGGATCGCGACGGTGGCGCCCAGCGGGACCATCCGCAGCGTCGTCACCACCTGTTTGGCGTGCTGGACCGCCCGGGTGCCGGCCGAGGTGTGGCCGTAGCTGACAAAACCGATCGGTTTCCACGCCCACTCACGGCTCAGGTAGTCGAGGGCGTTCTTCAGCGCCGCCGGCATCCCGTAGTTGTACTCCGGCGTGACCACCACGAACCCGTCCGCGGCGTCCACCATCGCACTCCAGCGCCGGGTGTGCTCCTGCCGGTAGACGCCCGTCGAGGGGTGTTCCTCCTCGTCCAGGAACGGCAGGTCCAGATCGGCGAGGGCGACCGGCACGAGTTCCGCGGTGTCCGGGCCGACGGTGTCGGTGAACCACTGCGCCACCGACGGGCCGAGGGCTCCCGGCCGGGTGGAGCAGGTCAGGACCAGCACACGGACCTTTTTCGTTGACATGGAAACGAAGGCTAGATGCTAGTTTGATTCCATGTCAACGAAATGGTTGAGCCCTGACGAGGACCGGGCCTGGCGGGCGTACCGGCGGGTGATGGTCGCCGTTCAGACCAGCACGGCCCGCGACCTGGCGACCGCCGGACTGTCCGAGCCCGACTACGAGGTGCTCAGCACCCTCTCCGAGCGGCCCGCGAACACCAGCACCCTCGGCGAGCAGGCCGACAAGATGGGCTGGTCCCGCAGCCGGCTGTCCCGGCACGCCACCCGGATGGAAGCCCGCGGCCTCCTGTCGAGGGCCCCCGACCCCGCCGACGGCCGGGGTTGCCTGCTCACCCTCACCCCGCAGGGGCTGCTCGCCCTGGAGGGCGCCGCCCCGATCCACGTCGCCTCGGTCCGGCGCCACCTCATCGACAGGCTGACCCCGGAAGACCTCACCGCGCTGGTACGAATGGCCGAGCGCCTGGACTAGACGAAACCGGCCCGGGCCAACGGCGAGCCGGGCCACGTTCGAGTGTTCGTCACCTTCTGTTCCCGCCCCGGTGGCTCGACGGGGCGGCCCGGCCACCCGCGCCCGTGATCACATGAGTCGATCAAGCAAACGTCACGGGGAGGCTCCATCATGCGGCGACTGGCTTCGGCTCTCGTCACGCTCGCTCTCACCACCGTTGCCACCGCGGTTGCGCTGATCGCCGGTTCTCCGGCGAACGCCATCCCGGTCGGCGGGTGGTACATGCTCGTCAACGACTACTACGACGGGACCTCGGGCTACGACGGCGGTGTGATGTGGTGTCTGAGCACGAACTCGGAGACCTCACCGAGTGGCGCGGGCACCCATCAGCTCTACCTGGCCACCTGTGACGCGGACGTCCCCGGCCAGTGGTGGCGGTTCGACGGCAGCGGTGACACCACCATCGAGAGCTGGCGTAAGTACAGCGGCTACCCCTACGACGTCAGCGGCAACACGTCACCGGTTCCCGGTGGCGACCAGAACACCTTCGGCGCCTTCTCAGCCCGGTCGAGCAGCGCGAAGGGGCACGGATGGGTCGTCTACACCGTCCGTGGTGGCGCGACGAACCGCTACATGTTCGAGAACGGCTTGAGCGGCCAAGGCCTCAGCGTCTCGCACAACGTGAAGTACACCGCCTCGACCTGGCGGGTCTACACTTCCCGGATCCCGAGCCCGGCGGCGCCGGTGGAACAGCAGGTGTGGCGCTTCTTCCAGCCGGTCGCCTACCCGCCCGCCTACTCCGCCTGACCGGGAAGCCGGGGCGGGACGGCAGGGCGGGACGGCGGGTCGTTCAGTCGCGTAGCCAGATGCCCATGTCGTAGCCGAAGGGTGTCTGGTAGACGACGGCCACGACGGCGGTCAGGGCGGCCAGGATGCCGAGGGCGAGCCGGCGCCGGCGGGACAGGCTGGCCCGGCGGGTCAGCAGCGGGAGGGTGGCCAGGGCCAGCATCGCCTGGCCGAACCCGTCCCGGCTGAGCACTGTCAGGTAGAGTGGGAGCACCTGCGCCCACGCCAGCACGATCATGGCGGTGCCGAGGCCGATGAGGCCGAGCCGGTGCCCGACACCCCGGCGCCGTTCGGTGCAGGCCAGCACGAAGGCGACGAGACCGGTGGCGGCGGAGAGCACGTAGGGGAGGGCGCCGGACAGGGCGCCCCAGAACAGCACCGCGGCCGGCGGTAGCGCCACCGGGTCCGGGATGCCCTGCGCCCATCCCCACAGGTCGGCGTCCGGGTTGTTGCTGACGATCAGGTACGGGACCAGGGCGGCGGTCAGCCAGCCGCTCACACTCCAGGCCATCATCGTGGCGAGCAGTCGGGAGGCGGTGATCGCGGCCGTGGTCCCCGAGGCGGCGGCGTTCAGGACGCTCTCGTGCCCGCGTGCCGCGGCGCGCAGCATCGGCAGAGTGCGGATCGCCCCGAGCAGATAGCTGCGCCGGGCGGCCGGGTCGTGCGCCATCGTCAGCAGGTCGGCGGCCCATTCACCGCGCTGGCGTTCCCGGAAGGCGGCCGGGAGCAGGGCGCCGAGCGCGCGGATCCAGAGCCGGTCGGCGCGGGGGAGTGCGGCGTGGGCCTCGGTCATCACGCGATCCCTTCCGCGGGGCGAGCCACACGCGGGGCGCGGCGTCGGCGTACGGCCTCGGTCCATTGCCGGGAGGCCGCGAGGCCTTCCGCGGTGAGCAGGTAGTAGCGGCGCCGGGGCCGTCCCTCGACGTGCGGGTCGATGTCGTCGTCGCGGCTGGAGAGCCATCCGGCGCTCTCGAACGCCACCAGGATCGGATAGATGGTGCCGGGTTCGAGCCCCGCGTGCTGGGCGAGTTCGAGGCCGTACCACTCCCGCCCGGGGTCGTCGAGGAACGCCTGGAGCGCGAGGAGCCGCGGTGTCGTCATCCGAAGGGCCATGCCCGAACTCTACATAGCTATGGCTAGTTCTTCATAGGGGGTCGGTTTATGGAGATCGGCGACCGGGAAGCGGTCCTCTATGGACATCGGAATCGGACTACCCAACCAGGTACGTGACGTGACCGCCTCGATCATTCCCCGCTGGGCACGCCGGGCCGAGGAAACGGGCTTCGCCACCCTCGGCAGCACCGGCCGGTTCGCCTATCCAAGCGTGATGGACACCGTCGCCCTGGCCGCCGCGGCCGGGGCCACCAGCACCATCAAGCTGATCAGCCACGTGCTGCTGGCGACCACCTGGCCGGGTGTGCTGCTGGCCAAGGAGGCCGCCTCGATCGACGGGGTCTCCGGCGGCCGTCTCACCCTCGGCCTCGGTGTCGGCGTCCGCGAGGACGACTTCGTGGTCCCCGGCCACGGGCCACGCGGCCGGGGCGCCCGGATGGACCAGGACCTCGCCACCTACCGGGCGGTGTGGGCCGGTGAACCGGTCGCGGGCGGCGAGATGCCCGTCGTTCCGGCCGGCACCCGGCAGGTGCCGATGCTGTTCGGCGCGATGAGCCCGGCCGCGTACCGGCGGATGGCCGAGTCGTCGGACGGCTTCATCGCCGGGACGATGCCGGCGTCCATGGCGGGCGAGGCCTTCGACGGCGCCCGCGCCGCGTGGCAGGCCGCCGGGCGCACCGGCAAGCCCCGGCTGGTCGCCCTGAACTACTTCGCCCTCGGCGACCCGGACCGCGGCCTGGCCAACGTCGGCGACTACTACGCCGCCACCGGCGACTACCGGGACCTCGCCGTCGCGGGCGTGCACACCGATGCGGCCGGCCTGCGCGACGCGATCAAACAGTTCGACGACCTGGGCGCCGACGAACTGATCCTGATCCCGTCGACCGACGACCTGGACGAGGTGACGCGCCTGGCCGACATCGTCCTCTGAGCGCGGGCGAACCCGTCGGGGCTCCTCGGCGAGATCCGAGGAGCCCGCCCGGTCCCGCCGCCGTTCACGAGGCGTCGCGTCGCTCACGGAGCAGCGCCCGCACGTCGCCGGCGATCAGCACCGCCGTCCCGACGACCACGCCGGCGCCCAGCACGGCCAGCCACACGTCGCCCGCCTGCCACGCCCAGAAGGCGAGCAGCGGCGTCAGCACCAGCCCGATCACCCGCAGCATCACCCGAACCCGGCGTGATCCCGCAACCGCAACGAAGTCACCCATCGAAGAACCCCTTTCCGGTACGCGGTACCGGCCGGCACCGCCGCACACCGATGAGCATGCCGATCCCGCCCACCCCGGCGCGTCCGGCGATCGACAGACACACGTGTGACTTTCGTTGACAGCGGCACCGTGCGGTCGGAAATCCGATTCGGAGACTTTCTCGGTTTCCTTACACCCCGGTCTGCATGCGGAATACCGAGCGTGACCGTCCACGTGACAGCGGCACGTACCGTGTCGGTGGATCACGCCGGGGTTCGGGTGGGCTGATCCGCAGGTGGTGGGGTCTGCGGCCCGGACCGCGCGGGGCTGTCGATGACGGCGACGCGGCAGGAGCACATTCTGTGTAGCGCAATCGTCATGATATTTACCATCTTGCCACCTATTCGGCTTTCCTCCACAGTGGCGGACTGTGCGCGGCGTTAACGATCGTCGCAACTGTCAACGAGGAGGCCGTAGTGCTCGCATCACCGCAGGGCGATCCGTGGACGCTTCCGGAGCTGTTCGCCGCGCGGGTGGAGCACGGGCCCGCCGAGACCGCCGTGGTGTGTGACGACGCCCCGATCTCCTTCGCCGACCTGGACGAACGTTCCAACCGCCTCGCCCGCCTGCTGATCGACCAGGGCGTCGGCCCCGAGGTGGTGGTGGCGCTGCGGATGCCCCGCTCGGCCGAGTTCGTGGTCGCCGCCGTCGCCGTGTCGAAGGCCGGCGGTGCCTACCTGCCGGTGGACGTGGCCTACCCGGCGGTGCGCGCCGAGTTCATGATGGCCGACGCCCGGGCACGCTGCGTGGTCACCACCGCCGGCACCCGCCTGCCGGGCTCGCCGGCGATCACCGAGGTGGTCCTGGACGACCCGAAGACCACCGGCGAACTGGCCGGGCTGGACGGCGGCGCCGTGCGCGACACCGACCGCCACGAGCCGCTGCTGCCGGACCACGCCGCCTACCTCATCTACACCTCGGGCTCGACAGGCGTGCCGAAGGGCGTCGTGGTCACCCACGCCAGCGCCCGGAACCTGGTCCGGTCCCAGACCGAGATCTTCCGGCTCGGGCCGGGCTCCCGGCGGCTGCAGTTCGCGTCGGTCAGTTTCGACGCGTCGGTGTCCGAGGTGTGGACGACCCTGCTGTCCGGCGCCGCCCTGGTGGTGACCGACCGGTCCCGGCTGGTCCCCGGCCCGGAGTTGGTCGATGTGGTCCGCAGCCGCGGGGTCACCCACGTGACGTTGCCGCCGTCGCTGCTGCCGGCCGTGGAGGACGCCGGGGGACTGCCGGAGCAGGTGACGCTGATCGTGGCGGGGGAGGCCTGCCCGCCGTCGGTGGCGGCCCGCTGGTCCCGCGAGCGGCGCATGTTCAACGCGTACGGCCCGACCGAGGCCACCGTCGCGGCGACCGTGAGCGACCCGCTGACCGGCGACGGTGTCCCGCCCATCGGGCGGCCGCTGCCCAACGTGCGCGCCTACGTGCTGGACGACGACCTGCGCGAGCAACCGGCCGACGTCCCCGGCGAGCTGTACCTGGCCGGCACCGGGGTGGCCCGCGGGTACGCCGGCCGGACCGGGCTGACCGCCCACCGCTTCGTCGCCGACCCGTTCGGCGCACCCGGCGAGCGGATGTACCGCACCGGTGACGTGGTGCTGCGCCGCCCCGACGGCCAACTGGAGTACCGCGGCCGCGCCGACGACCAGGTCAAGATCCGGGGCGTCCGGGTGGAACCGGGCGAGATCGAGTCGGCGCTGATGAGCCTGCCCGGAGTGGGCCAGGCCGTGGTCGTTCCGCACGGCGACGGCGCGGATCGCCGCCTGGTCGGCTACGTGGTGACCGACGCCGGAGGCCCGGACGAGGCCGCGCTGCGCCGGGACCTGGCCGGCCTGGTGCCGGAGCATCTGGTGCCCTCGGTCCTGGTGCTGCTCGACGTGCTGCCGGTGACGGTGAACGGCAAGGTCGACCGCAAGGCGCTGCCGGATCCCGCCGCCGCGACCGGCCGCCGTGACCACGTCGCCCCGGTCGGCGCGGTGGAGCAGACCCTGGCGCGTCTGTGGGAGGAGGTCCTCGGGGTGGAGCGGGTCGGCCGCACCGACGAGTTCTACCGTCTCGGCGGCCACTCGCTGCTGGCGACCCAGCTGGTGAACCGGGTCCGGACCACGATGAACGTCGAACTGCCGGTCCGCGACCTGTTCGAGACCTCGACGCTGGCCGACCTCGCCCGGCGGGTGTCGGTGCTGAAGACCGGCGTCCGGCCGGTGCTGCGGCGCCAGGTGCGTTCCGAGCGGGTGCCGCTGTCCTACCCGCAGCAGCGGATGTGGCTGACCGCCCAGCTGCGCGGCAGCGACGGGGCCTACCACATCCCGGTGGTGGTCCGGCTCGACGACGGCCTCGACGAGCGCGCGCTGCGGGCCGCGGTCACCGACGTGGTCCGCCGGCACGAGCCGTTGCGGACCCGTTTCCCGGTGCTGGACGGGCAGCCGTACCAGCAGGTGGTGCCGATGGCCGAACTCGGTGACCTGCTGGTCCGCGAGCCCGTCACCGCCGGCGGGTGGCAGGACACCGTCCAGCGGGTGGTGCGTGCGGGCTTCGACCTGACCACGCAGATCCCGCTGCGGGCGCGGCTGCTGGAGATCGGCCCGGACGAGTTCGTCCTGGTCCTGGTCCTGCACCACATCACCGCCGACGGCGGATCGATGAAACCGCTGATGCGTGACCTGTCCGAGGCGTACGAGCGGCGCCGTGCCGGCCGGTCACCGGGGTGGACCGAACTGCCGGTGCAGTACGCCGACTTCGCGATCTGGCAACGCGACCTGATCCGGCTCGCCCGCCCGCAGATCGCGTACTGGCGCGACCTGCTCGCCGGCGCCCCCGACGAGATCGCGCTACCCGCCGACCGTGGCCGCCCCGCCGAACCCACCTACCGCGGCCGGTCGGTGCCGGTGTCGCTGCCCGCCGAGACCCACCAGCGGGTGGCCGACGCGGCCCGCCGGCACGGCGCCACCGTCTTCATGGTGCTGCAGTCGGCGGTGGCCGCGCTGCTGCACCGCCTCGGCGCCGGCACCGACATCCCGCTCGGCTGGCCGGTGTCCGGCCGGGTCGACGAGGCCCTGGAAGATCTCGTCGGCTTCTTCGTCAACACCGTGGTGCTGCGCGCCGACCTCACCGGCGATCCGTCGTTCGACCAGCTCATCGGCCGGGTCCGGGAGCAGGATCTGCTGGCCTTCGGCAACCAGGACGTGCCGTTCGAGAGTGTGGTGGAGGAGCTGAACCCGTCCCGGGTGCCCGGCCGGCACCCGCTGTTCCAGGTCATGGTCGCCTCCCAGGTCGGCCGGACCGCGAAGTTCGGCCTGGACGGGGTGCGCTCGGAGCGGATCGGCGTGGGATCCGGCTCGGCGAAGTTCGACCTCAGCGTCCAGTTCGTGGAGTTCCTCGACCAGGACGGCAGACCCGGCGGCATCGGCGGCGAGGTGATGTACGCCGGTGACCTGTTCGACCACGACACCGCCCAGCGGATGGTCGCCATGCTCGGCCGGCTGCTGACCGAGGCGGTGGCCCGGCCCGGCGTACCGATCAGTGTCCTGCCGTTGATGAGCGGGCCGGAACGGCTCGCGGTCGAAATGATGAGCACCGGCGAGGTCCGCGACCGGGGCGCCCGGCTCTGGCCACACCAGCTGATCCGGGACCAGGCCCGCCGGCAGCCGTACGCGACAGCGGTACGTTTCGAGGGCGCCGACCTGTCGTACCGGGAACTGAACCGCCGTGCGAACCGGCTGGCGCATCGCCTGATCGGGCTCGGCGTGGGCCGTGACGTCCTGGTCGGCGTGAGCGTGGAGCGGAGCTTCGACCTGGTCGTGGCGGTCCTCGCGATCGGCAAGTCGGGGGGAGCGTTCGTCCCGCTCGACCCGGACCTGCCGCCCGCCCGCCTGGCCTCGATGATCGCTGACATCGGCGTCCGGGCCGTCGTGACCCACGCCGCCACCCGGGACCGGCTGTCCGGTCACGACCACCTGCTGCTCGACGTCGGCGATGCCGCGAACGAGCCGGTTCACGACCCCGATGTGGCGGTGGACGCCGAGGACGCGATGTACGCGATCCACACCTCCGGCTCGACGGGCACCCCGAAGGGCGTGGTGAACGTCCACGCGGCGGTCAGCAACCGGATCGCCTGGATGGACGACCGGTTCGCCCTCGGCGCCGAGGGCCGGGTGCTGCAGAAGTCACCGATCACCTTCGACACCTCGGTCTGGGAGCTGCTCTGGGCGCTGACCAACGGGGCGACCCTGGTGATGGCCCGCCCCGACGGCCACCGCGACCCCGGCTACCTGGTCGACCTGATCCAGCGCGAACAGGTGACCTTCGTCGACTTCGTCCCGTCCATGCTGGAGATGTTCCTGCGCGAACCCGGCGCCGCCGGCTGCACCAGCCTGCGCCACATCATCGCCGGCGGCGAGACCCTGACCCACAGCCTGCGCCGCCGCTTCGCCGAGGCGCTGCCCGAAACCCGGATCCACAATTTGTACGGGCCGACCGAGGCCGCCATCGGGGTGACCAGCTGGCTGTGCGGTGACGACGACGAGGGCCGCAGCGCCCCGATCGGGGTGCCGATCGCCAACGCGCGGGTCTACCTGCTCGGCCCGGACCTGGACCATGTGCCGCTCGGCATGCCCGGCGAGATCTACATCGCCGGGCGCCCGCTGGCCCGCGGCTACCTGAACCGGCCGGCCCTGACCGCGCACCGGTTCGTCGCCGACCCGTTCGTGCCCGGCGAGCGGATGTACCGCACCGGTGACCGGGCCCGCCGCCGGTCCGACGGGGCGATCGAGTTCCTCGGCCGCGACGACGAACAGGTCAAGATCCGCGGCGTACGGGTCGAACTCGGCGAGGTGGAGGCCGCGCTGCTCGGACTGCACGGTGTCGAGCAGGCGGTCGCGATGGTGCACGGCGACGGTGTGGACAAGCGCCTGGTCGCGTACGTCACCGGTTTCGACCCCGACCCGGTCCGGCTGCGCCGGCAGATGCCCGCGGTCGTGCCCGCACACCTGGTGCCGTCGACATTCGTGGCCATGGACGCCTTCCCGGTCACCGTCAACGGCAAGGTGGACCGCCGCCGGCTGCCGGATCCGGGCAGGGCCGACCGCGAACGGGCCCACGTGCCGCCGGCCGGCCCGGTCGAGGAGTTCCTGGCCGAGGTGTGGCGGGACCTGCTCGGTGTCGACCGGGTGGGCCGCGACGACAACTTCTTCGCGCTCGGCGGCCACTCGCTGCTGGCGATGCAGATGGTCAATCGGATCCGGACGCTGATGCGGGTGGAACTGCCCTTCCGGTACGTCTTCGAGAGCCTGACCCTCGCCGACCTGGCCGAACGGGCCGGCGACCTGCCCCGGCTGCCGGACGCGCCGCCGGAGCAGAAGTCGGCCGAGGACCGGATGCGTGCCCTGGTCGCCCAAGCCCTGGGCGTCGACACGGTGGCCGCCGAGGACAACCTCTTCGACCTCGGCGGCGGCCGGGAGACCGTCGAGGCGCTCACCCGGGCCATCGAGGCGGAGTTCGGAGTCGCCGTCAACCCGCTGGTGGTCTCCGCGGTGCCGACCGCGAAGGACCTGGCGACGTGGCTCGCCGACGAGCCCGAGGAGGCGACCCTCGACGTGGTGGTGCCGCTGCGCACCGGGTCGAGCCCTGTCTCGCTGTTCTGCATCCATCCGCTGGGCGGGCTCAGCTGGCTCTACTATCCGCTGGTCAACGCCATTCCGAAGACCTTCGGCGTGTACGGGGTCCAGGCCCGTGGACTGGACCCGGGCGAGCAGTTGCCGGCGACCATGGCCGCGATGGCCGCCGACTACGTGCAGCAGATCCGCCTGGTCCAGCCGGAGGGGCCGTACCACCTGCTCGGCCTGAGCACCGGCGGGGAGATCGCCCACGAGATGGGGGTGCAGCTGCAGCGCGCCGGCCATGAGGTGGCCCTGGTCGCGATGCTCGACGCCCGCCCGACGCCGTACCGCCCGGTGACCCTGGTCGAGCGGCTGAACGCCCTCGCCCACCACTTCGACCTCAACCTGCCCGCCGCCGAGCGCCCGCACCTGACCGGCGACATCCTCTACGAGCACCTGCGGGAGAGGCAGGGGCCGTACTCGTTCCTGATGCGGCAGAAGGGGCGGGCCACCGTCGACTTCTACGAGAACCTGATCAAGATCGCGGACAGTCACCGGTTCTCGGTCTTCGAGGGCGACATCCTGTTCGTCGAGGCGGTCGCGGCCCGGCCCGAGGAACACCACTTCGCACCGCTGTGGCGCCCGTACGTCTCCGGATCGGTCGACGTGATGGCCCTGGACTACAAACACCGGCAGCTCGCCCGGGCCGAGGTGCTGCAGATCATCGGCGCGCGGGTGGCCGAGCACCTGCGCCTCACTCCTACCGAAGGGCCGACGGCATGACCAACCCGTTCGAACGTACCGACATCGATTTCTTCGTGCTCGTCAACGACGAGGGACAGCACTCGCTCTGGCCGGAGGTGATCGACGTGCCGGCCGGCTGGCGCACCGTCCACGGCCCGGACAGTCGCGACGACTGCCTGGCCTACGTCGAGAAGTCCTGGTGGGACATCCGCCCGGCGAGCCTGATCGCCCGGATGTCCCCGGCGGGGGACGCGTGATGGACGCGAACCTGCTGTTCCTCTGGGGCACCCCGCGGTCGATGTCGACGGCGTTCCTGCGGATGATGCTGGAACGCGGCGACCACGAGGTCTTCCACGAACCGTTCTCCAGCATCGTCGTGCAGGGCTGGACCACGGTCGGCGACCACAAGGTCTCCAGCCACGACGAACTGTCCCGGCACCTGGAGGAACGCGCCCGTGACCACCCGGTGTTCGTCAAGGAGACCACCGAGTACGACTACCTCACCAACGGCGGGGACCACATCCCGTCGGTGGGACGGCACACCTTCATCATCCGCGACCCCCGGCGGGTCATCCCGTCGCACTACGCGATGAACCCGGAGATGGTCTGCGCCGAGATCGGCTACGGCCACCAGGTGGCGCTGGCCCGGCGGGTCCGCGAGCTGACCGGCGTCCGGCCGTACGTGGTGGAGGCCGAGGACCTGCTCACCGACGCCCGCGGCACTATCGAACGCTACTGCGCGGGCGCCGGCATCCCGTTCCTGGAATCGTCGCTGTCCTGGCAGCCCGGCGACCAGCAGGTCTGGAGCCGCACCTCACCGTGGCACCAGGACGCCGCCGGCAGCACCTGCTTCACCCGCTCCGACCGCGCCTACCGCTCCACCACCGACAACGACCGGTTCCTGTACGACTGCTACTGGCACCACCGCCCGCACTACAACGTCCTGCGCAAGTGGGCCCGTACCCAGCACGCGGTGAGCGTTGTCTGACACCACCGACGTCTCTCCGCGTCGTATCGCCCGGCTGTTCAAGCCGCACTGGCCCCGGCTGAGCGCGGTGATGGCCATCATCGTCGCGTCGTCACTGGTCAACATGGCCACCCCGTTCCTGGTACGGGAGATCATCGACAAAGCGCTGCCCACCGGGAACGTCCAGCTGCTGATCTGGCTGGCCGTCGGCCTGATCATGGTCGCCGTCCTCACCGCGGTCTTCGGCATCACCCAGACCTGGATCGCCACCGGCATCGGCCAGCGCGTCATGCACACCCTGCGGGTGGACGTCTTCAGCCACCTGCACCGCCAGTCGGTGGCGTTCTTCACCCGCACCCGGGCCGGTGAGATCCAGTCCCGGATCACCAACGACATCGGCGGCATGCAGGCCGTGGTCACCTCCACCGCCACCTCGATCGCGTCGAACCTGACCACGGCCGTCGCCACCGCGATCGCCATGCTCGCCCTGAACTGGCAACTGTTCCTGGTGTCGATGCTGGTTCTCCCGCCCGCGCTGCTGCTGGCCCGCCGGATGGCCCGCCTGCGCAAAGAGATCACCGGCAAACGCCAGCGCGAACTCGCCGACCTCAACGTCATCGTCGAGGAGAGCCTGTCGATCAGCGGCGTACAACTCAGCAAGATCATGGGAACCGGCCCGGCCCTGATCGAACGCTTCTCCGGCTCGTCGGCCCGCCTCGTCGAACTGCAGTTGCGCGCCCAACTCGCCGGACGCTGGCGCGGCGCCACGATGAACATCATGTTCGCCACCATTCCCGCGCTCATCTACATCAGCGCGGGTGTCGTGCCGGGCGCCGCCGACCTGACCATCGGCACCGTGGTGGCGTTCACCGCCCTTCAGGGCCGGCTGTTCCAGCCGATGACCAGCCTGCTCGACGTCGGAGTCACCTGGACCGCGTCGACCGCGCTGTTCGCCCGCGTCTTCGAATACCTGGACCTGCCGATCGAGATCGACGACCCGATCCTGCCGATCAGCCTGCCCCGGCCGGTCCGCGGCCACCTGCGGTTCGAGGACGTCAGCTTCACCTACCCGGACAACGAGAAACCCGCGATCAGCGACATCCACCTGGACGTGCCGCCCGGCTCCTCGCTGGCCCTGGTCGGCGCGACCGGCTCGGGCAAGAGCACGGTGGCCGCCCTGATCATGCGGCTCTACGACCCCACCGCCGGGCGGATCACCATCGACGGCTTCGACCTGCGGGCGCTGCGGCTCGAGGAACTCGTCGGCGTGATCAGCATGGTCGGCCAGGAGACGTACCTGCTGCACGCCTCGGTCCGGGAGAACCTGCGCTACGCCCGGCCCGACGCCACCGACGAACAGGTGGAGTGGGCCGCCCGCACGGCACAGGTCCACGACGTGATCACCGGGCTGCCGAAGGGCTACGACACCATGGTCGGCTCGCGCGGTCACCGCTTCTCCGGCGGCGAGAAACAACGGATCGCGATCGCCCGTACGCTGCTGCGCGACCCGCCCATCCTGGTATTGGATGAGGCGACCAGCGCCCTGGACAACTCGACCGAACGAGCGGTACAGACCGCCCTGGACGCGCTGGCCCGCGGCCGTACCACGGTCACCATCGCCCACCGCCTGTCCACCATCCGCAACGCCCACCAGATCGTCGTGATGGGCGACGGCCGTATCCTGGAGGTGGGCACCCACGACCGCCTGATGGCGATCGGCGGCTCCTACGCCACCCTGACGACCTGACGGGCCTGGCGCCGGGGCGGCAGCGGCTGCCATGATCGGCTCATGGTGATCGGCTGATGGTGAACGGTGCCGCCCCCGTGACGGGTGATGTGATGTTCGGGTGGTCGCCGTGGCGTCACTGGGCCGCGGCGACCGCGACGGGCTTCCTCGCGGCGGTCGCCGCATGGACGGCCATGTCCCTGCTGCTCTGGGAACCCGGCGGCCGCCTCGTCGCCAACGCCGTTTTCGTGACTGTCTACACGATCGGCTTCGCCACGTTCTCCCTGCTGTTCGCCCGCGCACGCCCGGCGTGGCTGAGGTTCGGCGACGACTGGATCGACCTGGCCGCCGAGGGCCGCGACGCGGCCGTGGTGCCCTACCCGGCCGTGACCGGTGCCCGCGTCCGGTGGGTGTGGCCGGTCGCGATGCTCGACGTCACCGTGGCCGCCGCCGACGAATCACAGGTGCTGCGACTGCACCGCGGCGGCCGCCGCCCGCTACGCAAGTACAAGGCCGATCAACTGCGCTTCTCCATGCCGATCGCCGGCCTGACCGCGTCACCGGCAGACATCCGCGCCGAACTCCACCGCCGCGGCCTCGGCGAACAGCGGTCCGGCTGACCATCGGCGTCAGAGCCCGATCCAGTAGCGTCGCTTGCGCCCGACAGGTGTGTCGCGCACGTCCTCGAGCACTCCGCCGTTCTTCTCGATCACCCGTGCCGATGCGGCGTTGTCCTCGTCGCAGGT
This sequence comes from Actinoplanes couchii, assembly GCF_016862075.1. Taxonomy (GTDB): domain Bacteria; phylum Actinomycetota; class Actinomycetes; order Mycobacteriales; family Micromonosporaceae; genus Actinoplanes; species Actinoplanes couchii. The sequence continues at coordinate 58,819 of NZ_BOMG01000104.1, forward strand.
GATGAGCACGGAGCCGAGACGTTGTCGCCGAGCCGCGTCCAAAACCTCGGCGAGCGCCCAGCTCGCCACGCCGTGACCCCGCGCAGAGGGCCGAACGCTGTAGCCGATGTGGCCCGCCGCCTGGAGCAGGAAGTCGGTCAGCGCGTATCGCAACGAGATGGTCCCGAGCACGAAGTCCTCGGGACTGACGATCCACCAGTACGCGGCATGCACCAAGCCGGTGGCCGGCGGCCGGCTCTCGTCGCTCTCGCGGTGCAGCCGCGCCACCCACTCGGCGAAACCGGACGGCGAATCGAGGTCGTCGCCAGGGCGCAGACCGCTGCCGGGCTGGTGGACGCCGATGCCCCACTCGTCGCGCGACGCCAACCATGCCGCACGTAGTTCCGTCGTCGGGCTGATCAGCTTGAGCACGGACTTCAACCCCTCTTCTTCCTGTACGCCGTAAGCCGCCCTTCGAGTCGGTCAACGACACGTTGAAAGGCCAACTCGACCTCGAACTACACGGCGGCCGCAGCATCGAAGGCGTCACCGTCCGCATCGCCCAGCGCATCCTCGCCATGACCGCCGCGATCTGGCACAACCGCACCACCGGTCAGCCCCTGACCAGGTCACTGATCGCCTACGACCACTGACCCCGGTTAGGACTTACTCGTCTAGATCCACTGACGTGACCGATCCTCATCTTTCACGCCAGCGAGTGATCACTGTCTACCGCGAACCCGGAGAACGATCTCCAAACGGATCCAACGCATAGATCACGTCGAACAGTTCGTGACCGCCCTCCGAGAATCACGGCTTCAGGAGCGGGTGCGCAACCCCGGCCGGGTTCGGAACGCGGCGCCGGCGTCCCGTCGGTGATCAGTGGCCGAGGGCTGCCTTGATCAGGGAGACGGCTGCGGCCGCTGCCGCGAGCAGGACACCGGAGAGCACTGGCCAGCCGCGGGCCCGGTCGGACGGGCGCAGCCGCTCGATGATCAGGCCGACCAGGCTCATCCGGATCAGCAGGTAGATCTCCGACGCGGTCACCGCAGCTCCCGCCTCGATCGAGCCTCTGCTGCCGGCCAGCAGGAACAGGGCCGGGACCAGCGCCGACGAGAAGATCGGCAGCGCGTCCCGCAAGCCGCGCACGAACCCGCCCGGGGCCGGGGGACGGTCGTGCGCGCGGTGGCCGACCAACTCGGCGAAGACGTGCGCGATGTACGTCGACGCCGCCACCCCCAGCACCACCAGCGCGGCGTGGCCGTGCCGGACGGTGTCGGCGGTGAACGGCACGATGGTGGCGAACGTGATGATGTTGCCGTACACGTAGGCGGAGATCCTGGCCGCTGCCTGCTCCCGCGGCAGCGACGGATCGGCCCGGAACCGGACGATGCCGAGACCGCCTGGATGCCGCCGGCGCCGATCGCTCGACCGGCTCATGTGACGGACCGCGCGATGCGCACGGAGGGGATGCGGGATGCCATGCGCGGCGCAGTACCCGGCCGCGACAAACTTGAAAACCACGACCATTTTGTACGGTCGGAGCAGAGCTCTGCCCCGTCACCGCGACGAGGGCCTCACCCGAGGCCGCCCCGCGGGCTCCGGGCGTATGCGAGCGTAGCGGGAACACCGACAGCCAGCATCCTGCGCCGCACTCTGCCCAGCAACCGCGACATGAAGAAGCCGCCTACCCCCGTAAACCCGGTGTGCGCCCAGGTGAAACGGGTGCCGGCCGGAGTCGGCTCCAGCGTGTAGGTGACGAAGGTCGGCGCGTCGCCCTCGTCCCCGACCCAGGTGTAACGCAGCAGCCGGGGCGCCTGCACCTCGAGGATCTCGCAGTCGACGATGCCCCGCCACACCGGCGTCTTCTCGGCCACGAACCGGAACCGGGTGCCCGGTGCGAGCACGAACCCCTCGGGCCGCCCGCCCTTGCCGGTGGTGGTCCAGCGGCCCATCAGCTCCGGCTCGGTGAGGACGGCCCAGACCTGCTCGATCGGGTGCGGATAGTCCTGCACGATGCGGTATTCGCTCATACCGCCGAACGATATTTACCGTCACTGTAAAAATCAAGTGAGTGTAGAATTCGGGGCATGGCTGGGCTCCGCGAACAGAAGAAACAGCACATGCGGCGCACGCTGTCCGACACGGCGGCGGCGCTCTTCCTGGAGCGGGGCTTCGACGGCTTCCGGATCACCGACGTGGCCGAGGCATGCGGAGTGTCGGAGAAGACCGTCTACAACTACTTCCCGACCAAGGAATCCCTGATCATGGACCGCCTGGAGGCCACCGCGACCGCACTGCGCACCGCGATCACCGGCCCCGGCGATCCGCTGGACGCCTGCCTGGCCATGCTCGCCACCGAGCGCGCCGCCACCGCCACCGCCGCCACCGCCGCCACCGCCACCGCCACCACCGCCACCACCGCTGGCGGCGGCGACCGCTACCGGCGCTTCGGCGACCTGCTGCGCGCCACACCGTCCCTGCGCGCCTACCGCAGCGAGATGCACGACCGTTTCGTCACCATCGCCGCCGAAGCCCTGTGCCACCGGACCGGCCTCCCGCCCGGCGACCCCGGAGCCGAGATCGCGGCCCACGCCCTGATCGGCCTGTGGCGGGTCCAGGCCGACAGCCTCCGCCGCCACGACGACCAGGCCCGGACGGCCGCCGACATGACCCGGGCGGCCGAGATCACCCGAGCCGCCCTGACCGCCCTCCGCCCAACGTGACCCGGGCGAGCGCTGGGGGTCGTCGCGTTCAGCATGTCGCTGCCGGCCACCCGGGTCGCGGCCGAGGCTCCCGAGCCGCTCCCTTTCGACCCAGCCTCCTAGGACGGCCAAGGCCGTGAGGGGCGCGCCACCGCGGCGAGACCGCGCGAGGCGACAGCGGGCAGCAGTTTCGGGATGTTCTATATTCAGCCGGACGATCCGTAACGGCCGAGTTCGATGGGTGGCAGCTCAGTGACCATGACGCCGCTGCTCGCCGGTGATCCCGACCGGCTCGGGCAGTACCAGTTGCTGGGCCGTCTCGGCGCCGGCGGCATGGGCACCGTCTTCCTCGGCACCGCCCCCGACGGGCAGCGGGTCGCGGTCAAGGCCATCCGTCCCGAGTGGTCCTCCGACCCCGCCTTCCTCGCCCGGTTCCGCAGCGAGGTGAAACGGGCCCGCGAGGTCCCCCCGTTCTGCACCGCGGCGGTTCTGGACGCCGACGTCGAGCACGATCCGCCCTACCTGGTCGTCGAGTTCGTCGACGGCCCCAGCCTGGCCAGTGTCGTCCGCGAGCGGGGACCCCTCAAACCCTCCGAGGTGTACGGTCTGGCAGTCGGCGTGGCCACCGCCCTGGTCGCCATCCACGGCGCCGGTGTCGTGCACCGCGACCTGAAACCGGCGAACGTCCTGGTCGCCGTCGGCCTGCCCAAGGTGATCGACTTCGGGATCGCCCGCGGCACCGAGCTCAGCGCCGAGTTGACCGGCCCCGATCAGGTGATGGGCACGGTCGGCTACGTCGCCCCGGAGAGCCTCGACGGCTCCGGAAAGGCCGGCCCGGCCGCCGACGTGTTCGCCTGGGGCGTGCTGATCGGGTACGCGGCGACCGGCAGCACCCCGTTCCACGGCGACTCCCCGATGGCGACGATCGGCCGGATGCTCACCCAGCCGCCCGACCTGACCGGCATCCCCGACTCGCTGCGCGACCTGGTCGCCACCACTCTGGAGAAGGACCCGTCGGCCCGGCCCACCGCCCGGGAACTGCTCGACTCGCTGCTCAGCATGGGCACCGCCGACGTGTCGTCGAACGTCACCCCGGAACTGCGGCAGGCCGCGCTCGCCGCCCGGGCCCGGTCCCGGCTGCGCCGCTGGCCGCGCCGATTGCTGACCGCGGCCGTCGTGGCGGTGCTGCTCGGCGGGGCCGGGTTCGCCGCGATCCGCGCCCGCGCCGACGCCGACCGTGCCTCCGACCAGGCGAGACAGCAGGAACGGACGCTCGTGCAACAGGATCTGCTGGCCCGTTCGGCGGCGGCCCTGACCGCGGATCCGGGCCTGGCGTCGCGACTGGCGGTCAGCGCCTACGGCATGGACCGGTCGGCACGCAGTGGCGCGGCGGTGATGGCGGCCCTGGCCACCGGCTACGCCGGCGAGCTGACCACGGGCTCCCCGGTCGTCAGCGCCGCGTTCCGGCCCGACGGCAAAGCGGTCGCCATCGGTGGGGAGAGCACCGCCGAGTTGTGGACGGAGACGGGAGCGGGCTTCCGTCGTACCGGAAATCTGCCCTCGAACTTGGGAAACGTGAACGAGCTGGCCTTCAGCCCGGACGGCCGCACCCTGGCCGTCGCCGCCGACCGGCTCACCGTGTGGAACGTCGCCGACACGTCCGCCCCACGCCTGCTCACCACCCAGGCCGGCAGCTCGGCGGTCACCGACGTGCGGTTCAGCGCGGACGGCCGGCGGCTGTTCACCGTCGCGGCCCGGGCCACCCTCTGGGACGTCCGCGAACCGGGCCGGCCGCGCGCGCTCTGGACCAGCACCAGCACCGCGCTGCCGACCGTGATGAACGCGGACTCCACCCTGCTCGCCGGCACCGGTGAGGACGGGCGGCTGACGCTCTGGCGCGCCGACGGATCCCGGACCGTCACCGGCGTCTCCACCGGCACCCCGGTCGCCCTCAGCGCGACCAGCCGGATCCTCGCGGTCCAGGACGGCGAGAAGGCGATCCACTTCTACGACCTGACCGACCCGGCGGAGCCGCGGCGCCGGGGCACCATCACGGTCTCCGGGGATCGACTGTCGACGGCGGAGTTCAACGCCGCGGGTACGACCATCGCGCTCGGCCGCACCGACGGCACCGTCGAGGTGTGGAACGTCGCCGACCCGGACTCCCCGGTGCAGACCAAGACGATGACCCGGACCGGCGGGTGGATCACCTCGATCGACTTCAGCCCCGACGGCGCCCGGATCCTGACACCGGGCCCGCGCCTGACCAAGGCGGCGATGCTGTGGCAGATCGACGGTTTCGCGTTGCGCCGCCGGGCCACTCTCCAGGGCAGCACGGTGATCCCGTCCCGGACGGTGTCGGTGTCGGCCGAGGACGTGGTGGCCGCCGGATCCGCCGAGCGCCTGGACTACTGGGACGTCATCGACGCCGGGAACCCGAAACCGGCCGGGACCGCAAAACTCGTCCCGTCCGCCGGTGAACCGCTGGTGAGCAGTACCTATGCGGTCCACGGCACGAACTTCTACTACACCGGCGGCAGCCTCTACTCGTTGACCGGGGCAAGCCCGCGCAATGTCTTCCCGCAGCTGCGGGCGGGTGCCGTGCTCGACCTCGAACCGGTCCGTGGGCTGGTCGCGGTCCTGGCCGGCGGCCCGCAGGAGCAGATCCGCATCCACCGGCTGGCCGGGGACGAACCGCCGCCGCTGGTCGCCACGATCCCGGCCGCGAACGTGTTCACCGCCCGTTTCGGTCTGGCCGGCGGCACCCTGGCCGTCGCGGACAGCGCCGGTCAGCAGAGTGGTAGCAGCAACGTCACCGTCTGGGATCTCGCCGACCCCACCGCGCCCACGAGAACCGGGACGTTCGCGGTCAACAGTGTCGGCCCCGCGGCGCTGGTGCCGGGAGCCGCGTTCACCGTCACGGTCGGTCAGGACCTGACGGTCTGGAACAACCGGGAAGGCAAGGACCAGTCGGTACGCACCGCGAGGCGCACCGATTTCGGCCGCCCCGACTCGCTGGCGTTGTCGGTCGACGGCTCACTGCTGGCGGTCACGGCGAGCGGATCCACCGAGATCTGGAGTGTCGGTTTCGCCAGTGACCCGGTGCTGCTGGCGGTGGTCGGCGGCCGGACGACAGGTTCGGCGTTCAGCTCCCGCCAGCCCCTGCTGGTGACCGCCGACCCGTCCGGCGTGACCCTGTGGGACCTGATCCCGATCCGGGAGGTCCTACGAGACCCACTGCCGGCGGCATGCCGGCAGACCAGCGGCCTGACCCCGGCAGAATGGGCAGCGTACGCCCCCGGCCTGGACTTCGAACGCCCCTGCCCCTGACCCTCTCAGTGCTGGGGCGAGGTGTCGACGGTCAAGCTCCGGGCCCGGGGATCCACCGAGAGCCATCCCGTCACCTCGTCCCCGGGCAGCAGCGCCGCCCAGTCCACCTGCTCCGACGAGCCGATCCCGACCGGCAGAACCAGAACGAACCGCCACTGCTCCTGTCCGCTGTCCCCACACCACGCTCGTCCGGAGACCGACGGCCGCGGCCCACCGAAGTCATAGTCCTCGGCGATCATGCCGTCGCACCAGTGCCGCCGCAGCCGCTCGTCGGCGATCTTCCGGAACTCGGCCGTGACGCGGTACTCGAGCCGCACCCAGAAGTCCTGCTCATCCACGTCCGCTCCTCCCGATCGAGTCGCTCACGGCGCGAAGCTCAGATTGAGCAGTTCCAGGCCCCCGACGGGCCGGAAGCCGATGGCGGTGTAGAGCTTCAGCGCCGGGACGTTGTCCGTCTCGGTCTGCAGTGACACGCGGAGAGCGCCGGCAGCACGTGCGCCTGTGATGGTGTGGCGCAGCAGGGCGCTCGCGATTCCGGTGCGGCGATGGTGCGGGGTCACGTAGAGGTCGCGGATCGACCATGCGGTGCCCAGCATGAGCGATGCCGGCATGGTCGCCACCGTGACGAAGCCACCGACCTGATCACCCCGGATGGCCGCGGCAACGGCAAGCCCGTGCTGTGCGACCTGCTCCCGGAGCCAGGAGCCCGTGCGCGCAAGGGCCGACGGCTGACCGTAGTGCACCCGATAGGCATCGAACAGGACAGCTACCTGATCAAACGCTGCATGGCCCGGCACCACGGGCACGATGGTCGTCGTCACTGCGCAAGTATGTCCGGCCTGGCGGCTGCCGTGCGGAACTGGTGCCAGATGTGGATCCGGGCGCTACTGTGCGGCGTACAGTACAGTGTGGCGCATGGTAGGTGACGTGCACGACAAGCTCGAACTCGAGCTTCGCCGTGGGGTCGTGGTGCTTGCCGTTCTGTCGCGGCTGCGGACCCTGCGGTACGGCTATGAGCTGCGGCAATCGCTGATCGCTGTGGGAATGCCGATCGAGGAGGGCACGCTCTACCCGCTGCTGCGGCGGCTGGAGAGTCAAGGGGTGCTGACCAGCGAGTGGCGGGCCGCCGAGCAGGGGCCGTCGCGGCGCTACTACGTGCTCAGCGCCGCCGGTGTCGATCTGCTCGGGCGGCTCACCGGCACCTGGCACGGCATGGCCAAGGCGATGGACGACATCCTGGACGAGGGGCGGCGTGATGACACCTGACGAGATGATCGACGGATACGTGGCCGAGGTCGTGCTGCTCCTGCCGCACCGGCAGCGCGCCGACGTGGCCCGGGAGCTGCGGGACCTGATCGCCCAGGAGGTGGCCGACGCCGCCGAGACCCGGCCCGGCCGTGCCGACGACGCGGTGGCCGCGGTGCTGACCGGATTCGGGCGCCCGGCCGAGGTGGCCGCCCGGTACCGGGCGCCGATCGTGGTGATCGACCCGGCCGACTCGCGCCGCCTGTTCACCCTGGCCGCCGGGGGAGCGGTCCTGATCTGGGCCGGGGCTCTGCTCGGTGGGCTCATCGAGCACCGGGACCTCCCGGCCGCCCTCGACGAGGCCACACCGTGGCTGTTCGGGTGGCTGGGCCTGCTGGTCACCTGGTTCGCGGTCGCGGCCTGGTGGCGGCGGCGCCGGCCGGTCCCGGTGTGGAGACCCCGGCCGGTCCCGACCGACCGGATCAGCCGGCCCGGGCGGGTGGCGGCACTGGTGTTCTACGTCGCCGGCACCCTCGCGCTCGTCTACCCGGCGACCATGCTGGAGCTGATCAGTGGCGGTCAGGCGGCGCCCCAGGCCTACACCGCCCTGGCGTACGACGACGATTTCCTGGCGGTTCGCGGCCCTGTCGTACTCGGCCTGCTGGTCCTGAGCCTGGTGCTGCAGGCGGTGACGATCGGGCAGGGCCGCCGGATGCCCTGGAACCGGCACTCCGAACCGATTCTGGGCCTGATCATGTGCGCGGTGCTGACCTGGGTGGTGTCCGAGCCGGTGTTCGTGACTAGCCTCGCCGACCGTACGGCGAAGGAGATCGTCGCTCTTCTGATCTTGATCTCTCTGGCCGGCCTGGCATTCAGCCTGCGCCGCGACCGGGTGCGGCAGGCGGTCCTGGGCCGAGGATGATGGGCCGATGATGGAGGAGGACGCCCGCGCGGCGTGGTTCGAGGCGCTGCCGGAGGGGATCCGCCGGCAGGTCGACGGGTACGTGCTGCAGGGCCAGGATCTTCCGGCGATCCGCATCATCGCCGGAGTCGGGCTGGTCACGGCTCAGCTCGTCGTCGGTGACCGGTCCCGGCACTACGGCGACCGGGTCGCGCGCCGCCCGGACGATCCGCTCGACCTGGAGTCGCTGGTGTTCCGGGCGGCCGGGATCCGGCAGCGGATCGTGGCGATCGAGGCGGTGTGGGACGGCGACACGGTCCACGACTGGTTCGTGCGCCTGCTGGCCGTGCTGGATCCGGCGCCGGGCGAGCAGGTGCTGGGCGAGCAGGTGCTGGCCGTGATCCCCTGGGGCGCCGCCGAGCGCTACCTCGGTGACGTCGACAGCCCTGGGCACCCGTCCGCGGTCGCCGCCGAAAGATCCGGCCGGGCGCTGGCCGAGCATCTCGGGGTGCCGTTCCACTTCGGCAGCCCGGACCAGCCCGACGACGAGGCGCCCCGGTGGCGGCCCTGAACCGTTCCGGCCTCACCCCGCACCCCACCTACTAGGATGGTCTTGTGGCCGAGCGTGTCCGATTCGCCAGCAGTCGAGGTCCCGCCCTGGTCGGCCTGATCGACCACCCCGCCGAGCCGGTCCGGGGCTGGGGTGTGTTCGCGCACGGCTTCGCGCTCAGCAAGGACTCGCCCGCGGCCTCCCGCACCTGCAAGCAGCTCGCGTCCGAGGGCATCGGCATGCTGCGCTTCGACAACCTCGGCCTGGGCGACTCGGAGGGCGACTGGGGCGACGGATCGTTCGCGGTCAAGGTCGACGACACCGTGCTGGCCGCGGAGTTCCTGACCGGACTCGGTACGCCGCCGGGCATCCTGGTCGGGCACTCCCTCGGCGGCGCCGCGGTGATCGCCGCCGCGAACCGGGTGCCGAGCGTCCGGGCGGTCGCCACCATCGGCGCCCCGTTCGAGCCGAAGAACGTGGAGCGGCACTACCAGGCGCTCGCCGACCGGGTGCTGCAGGACGGGCACGCCGAGTGGCTGGTCGGCGGGAAGACGCTGATCCTGAAACGCAGCCTCGTCGAGGACTTCCGCCGCGCCGAGCTGCATCATCACGTGGTCGAGCTGGGCCTGCCGCTGCTGGTGATGCACTCACCCACGGACAGCACGGTGAGTGTCGACAACGCCAGCCGGATCTTCAAGACCGCCAGGCATCCGCGGAGTTTCATCGCCCTCGAGGGGTCGGACCACCTGCTGACGGCCCCGGGCCAGCCACAGCGGGCGGCCCGGGTGATCAGCGCCTGGGCCGATCCCTACCTATCCTTGGGCGGCGTGTGAGACGTGCTCCCAGTCGGACCAGGTTTGCAGACGCTGGGCGTACAGGTGCTTGACGATCTGGGTCGGCTGGGAACCGAACAGCACCCGTAGCGGCGGGTTCTCCGCGTCAACGATCTGCAGCAGAGCCGGCCCGGCCGCTGCCGGATCCCCGTACTGGGCGCCGCCCGCGCGAGCCGCCATCGCGTCACGAAGCGGCTGGTAGGCGGGCTGCGGTGTGGCACGCACCGCCGACGACCCGGCCCAGTCGGTGGCGAAACCACCCGGCTCGACCAGGGTCACCTTGATGCCGAACCCGGCGACCTCCTGCGCAAGGGATTCGGTGAGACCCTCCAGAGCCCACTTGGAGGCGTGGTAGCCGCCGAGGTTCGGGAACGCGCCGACCCCGCCGATGGTGGAGATCTGGACGATGTGACCGCTCTGCTGCTCGCGCAGGATCGGCAGGACCGCCCGGGTCACGAAGAACGCGCCGAACAGGTTGGTCTCCAGCTGGTCCCGCAGCTGCTCCTCGGTGATCTCCTCCACCGCCCCGAACAGGCCGTAACCCGCATTGTTGACCACGACATCGAGACGACCGAATTTCTGGTACGCGGTGACGACGGCGGCGCTGACGGCGTCCTTGTCGGTGACGTCCAGTGCGAGCGGCAGGATCGCGTCCCCGTACTTGGCGACCAGACCGTCCAGTGACCCGGTGTCGCGGGCGGTGGCGGCGACCTTGTCACCGCGGTCGAGTGCCGCTTCGGTGAACGTGCGGCCGAAGCCGCGGGAGGTGCCGGTGATGAACCAGACCTTGCTCATGGTGATCCCCCTTTCCGAGTTCGAACTCTAGACCGCGTCTAATTATCGACGGCGTCAAGTCACGGTAGGATGTGCTGATGAGCCTGCGCGAACGCAAGAAGCTGGCGACCTGGCGGGCCATCCGGACAGCCGCACTCCGGCTGTTCGAGGAGCGCGGCTACGAGGCCGTCAGCGTCGAGCAGATCGCCGCCGCCGCCGACGTGTCCCGCGCGACGTTCTTCAACTACTTCGCCAGCAAGGAAGCCGTCGTCTTCGACCAGGACCCGGAGGAACAGGACGCCTGGCGGGCACTGATGGACCAGCGCCCCGCCGACGAGCCGCTCTGGGAATCGCTCAGCGCGATCATGACCGGGTTCACCGAACGCCTCGCCGACCGGATGCCCCTGCAACGACGGCTCAAGGCCCAGTCACCCGCACTCGCCCAGTCCACCCAGGACTTCGGCGCCCGCTTCCGCGACGACCTGCACACCTGGGCGCTGGCCCGAGCCGGCGCAGATGACGAGATGACCGCGCTCCTCCAGCTCAACCTGGTCCAGGCGGCGACGTCGACGGCGTACCAGGCCTGGCGTACCGAAGAAGGCTTCGACGTCTTCCTGCAACGCCTCGACCAGTGCCTACGCAGCGTCGGCGAGGGAGTCGGACACCCGAAGGCCGCCGCGCACCCGGACACCGGCGTCTACACCATGGAGGAAGGACGCTCGGCGACGATCTCCCGCTGACCGGCCCGCACGGATCGCATGAGGTGCTCCAGGTCGGCCTCGCCTTCCGGGGTCTGCGCGCCGTGCTCCAGCGCCCTGCTCATCAGCGGCAGCGCGGCCGGCCCGGCGATCAGCGCTGACCAGGCCTTCTCCTCCCGCTCGTAGCCCTCGACCGGGACGCCGGGCGAAAAGATCTCCTTCACCCGCAGGGCGACGCCGTCGGCGAGGCCGGCGATGTCACGCGCGACACGATCGACGAACGTGTCGAGCTCTGCCGCGGGCACCGCGCGGTTGATCCACCCGTAGGCGGCGGCGGTGGTCGCGTCGTAGAGGTCTCCGGTCAGGACGATCTCCAGGGCCCGGTTGCGGCCGACGCGTTCCAGGAGATACTGCGTTCCACCCCCGGCGGGCACGATGCCCATGAGGCTTTCGATCTGCCCGATCCCGGCGGTCTCGGTCGCGGCGAAGACCATGTCGGCGGCCGCGACGAATTCGGCGCCGCCGCCGCGCGCCTTGCCGGCGAGCTTGACGATGATCGGCTGCGGCTGGCTGCGGAGCAGTTCGCCGACGGCCTGGAAGACGTTCACCCCGTGCGGGGTGGCCGCCGTGAGTTCGTGCAGGAGGTCCTCCTCGTCGAGGATGTGCATGTCGACGTGGGCGAGGAAGAACTCCGGGTTCGCCGAGGAGAACACGATCACCCGCACCGACCGGTCGTCGCGAAACTCTCCCAGGACGCTGCGGAGCTCCGCCATCATCGTCGCGCTGATGACGTTCACCGGAGGGTTGTCGAGCACGATGCCGGCGATTCCGTCCGCGACGGTCACGTGCAGGGTGGAGTACGGCTGTGGCATGAGAGTCCTTCGTAAGTGTGCGTTGAGCAGGTAGGTTTGCTTTGCATACCTACCTTGCGGGCATGCGCGGATGCCGTCAAGAACGCACTTCGGAGGTCCTAGAGCACATGGTGGATACCAGTCCCTACACGGCGCACTACGACGAGAAGGTGCTGTTCACTGCGGACTGCCCGAGCCGGTCGATCCTGGACCAGATTTCCGACAAGTGGTCGATGATGGTCCTCGCCGTGCTGGCGAAGCCGACCCGGTTCAACGAGATCAAACGCCGGCTGTCCGGGGTGACGCAGCGGGTCCTGACCCAGACGTTGCGGCGTCTCGAACGGAACGGGATGATCACCCGCCGGGTCATCCCGACGTCCCCGATCGGTGTCGAGTACGCCCTCACGCCCCTCGGTGAATCGCTGCGTGAACCCTTCGGGCGGCTCTACGACTGGACGATCGAGCACGCCGCCACCATCCGGGCGGCCCAAGCCGCGTACGACACCGAATCCGGGCCGTCGCACTGACCGCGGGAGTTCGCCTGATCCCCGGATGGTGGGGCGGGTGTTGACTCCCGTACCCGGCGGTACTTCGCTGTCCGGCGGGGGGAACTCATGCGGATGCCGGTTCAGGTGCTGTCGGTCGTACTCGCCGCCTTGATGGTTGTGGGCTGTGGAGCGCAGGCGGTGCCCCGGGTGGACGGGCCCGCCGTGGTGCTGCCGAAAGTCGGCTGTGCGTCGCTGGCCGGGCAGGATCTGTCCGGGACACCGGATGCTCCGGCGGTCGTCGGGTCCGCGGCCGAGACCATCTCCCCGGGCGGCTGGGCGGTCTGCGAGGTCAAGGGGACCGTCGCGCCGCAGATCCAGTTCGACGTGCAACTGCCCACCGGGACGTGGCGGCAGCGGTACCTGCAGACCGGATGCGGCGCCTTCTGCGGCAGTGTCGACTTCTTCGCCGACGCCGCCGACGGATGTGTGCCCCTGGAACGCGGCGACTTCGTCATCGCCACCAACAACCAGGGACACGTCGGCGTGTCCGGTTTCGACGCCACCTTCGGCGCCGACCCGCAGCTGCGCGCCGACTTCGGCTACCGCGCCGACCACGTCGTCGCGGTCGTCGCCAAACGGCTCATCGCGCTCTACTACGGTCAGGGCCCGCGCTGGTCCTACTTCGACGGCTGCTCCCAGGGTGGCCATCAGGGACTGACCGAGGCGCAGCGCTACCCGGACGACTTCGACGGCATCATCGCCGGCGCCCCGGCGAACCTGTTCACCTCGCTGATCGTGTGGTCCACCGGCTGGCACGCCACCGCCAACACCGGCCCTCGGGGCCGCCCGATCCTGACCGCGGCCGAGCTGCCCGCCCTGCACGCCGCGGTTCTGCGCGAGTGCGACGCCCGTGACGGCCTCGCCGACGGACAGATCGACGACCCCCGGGCCTGCGGGTTCGATCCGCGGGCCCTGCGCTGCCCGGCCGTCCCCTGTCTCACCGAGGCACAGATCAACACCGTCCGGCTGCTGTACGACGGACCCCGCGACGAACGAGGCAGGCTGATGTATCCCGGAGGCGAGCCGGTCGAGTCGGAGGCGAACTGGGCACGCTGGGTCACCCCGACCGCCGCCGGAGCACCGGCCGTGGCCGAAGGCAACACCACGAACGCGCTGAAATACCTCGCCTACCCGTCCGCCCGGCCGTCGGCGACCCTGCGTGATTTGCGCTACGACTCGGCGACGTTCCGGGAGATCGCCCGGCAGGCCGGCGTCTACGACGCGAGCAACCCGGACCTGACCGCGTTCCGCGCCGCTGGTGGCAAGCTCCTGCTCTGGCACGGTTGGGCGGACCAGGCGATCTCTCCGTACGGCACGATCGCCTACTACCACGCCGTCACCGAACGCATGGGCGGAGCGGCCGCCACCCAGCGGTTCGCCCGCCTGTTCATGCTCCCGGGTGTCGCGCACTGCGGTTCCGGCGAGGGCCCGGACGCCATCGACGCGCTCACTCCCACCCTGGCCTGGGTGGAGAACGGCATCGCCCCCGACCGGCTGACCGCCGTCAAACGCCGGGACGACACCGGCACGGTCGTACGATCCCGCCCGGTCTACCCCTACCCGGCGGTCGCCCGTCACGACGGCACCGGCAGCACCGACGACGCGGCGAACTTCACCCCGGCCCCACCACCGGTCCGCTACCGCGACGACATCCCGTGGCTGGGCTCGTTCCGCTCCGGCTACGAACAGACCTGCGGCTGGCACGACGGCCGGTGGACGTGCACCCGGCCTTGACGGCACCGGATACCACAGAACCCGATGCCACCCTCCGCGAAGTCCGTTGCCGGCGGGGCACTGCTGGCCGTCGTCCTGGTGCCGGTGCTGGGCTTCCTCGCCGTGGCCGGTGTGGTGCTCTGGATGTACGGCGTCGCCCTGCCCGGCCATCAGCGCGAGATCACCGAGTGGGAGACGGAGAATTCCCGTCGGATGGCCGCCACCGCACAGCAGACGCTGACCACCGCGGCCGCCGACGGCCGCCTCACCGACGAGGAGATCAGCGAGGCGGCCGCCGGCACGGCGTGGGACCTGCAGCGCACCGACCCGGTGTGGGTCCTGCGCACCGACTTCGGCAGCAGTGGGCCGAACTGTTTCTCCTTCGACATCACCACTCCGCTGGGCCCGGCCACCCGGGTCACCACCACCGAATTCTCCACGTGCCCGCTGGTGAAGCCGCGGACCTCGTGACGACCGACCGCGGCGTTGGACCGGCTGCCGGGTAGGTTCGATCTATGTTCGACGGATTCCGGCTCGATCAGGTGGACCTCGGTGACGTCACGCTGCGCGCCCGCTCCGGCGGCGACGGCCCGCCGGTCGTGCTGCTGCACGGGCATCCCCGCACGCACACGACCTGGCACGAGGTGGCGCCGCGACTGGCGGCGAGCCACTTCGTGGTGACACCCGACCTGCGGGGGTACGGCGGATCGACGCTTCCGCCGGACGCGCCGGGTCACACCCAGTCCAGCAAGCGGGCGATGGCCGCCGACGTGGTGGCCCTGATGGCGCGCCTCGGTCATGACCGGTTCGCGGTGGTCGGCCACGATCGGGGATCGCTGGTGGCGTTCCGGACCGCCATGGACCATCCGGACCGGGTGTCGCACCTGGTGGTCATGGACGGGCTGCCGGTCGTCGAGCACCTGGAACGCACCGATGCCACCTTCGCCCGGGCCTGGTGGCACTGGTGGTTCCTCGGCCAGACCGACAAACCCGCGGAACGGGTGATCTGCGCCGACCCCGACGCGTGGTACCGCACCCCCGGACCGGACGAGATGGGCGCGGGCAACCACGCCGACGTGTGGGCGGCCCTGCGTGACCCGGCGGTGGTCCACGGCATGTGCGAGGACTACCGGGCCGGCCTGGGCGTCGACCGCGAACACGACGAAGCCGACCGGGCGGCCGGGCGACAGGTCGCCTGCCCGGCCATGCTGCTCGAGTCGGCGCAGGACGACCTCGACATCCACGGCGACCCGGCGGCGATCTGGGCTCCCTGGCTGGCCCACCCGCTCGACCACCGGGTCATCGACAGCGGCCACCACCAGGCCGAGCAGGCTCCCGCCGCGGTGGCCGACGCCCTGCTGGACTTCCTTTCCGAGCGCGGAAGCTAACGCACCAGCTGCCCGGCGATCTCGGCGGTGATCGCCTCGGCGGTGGCGGTCAAGTCCGTCAACAGGCGGGTGGCCCGGGCGCTTCCACCGTTCGCCGGGTCGCGCTTCTCGAAGAGGCGGACCGACCACGGCGTTTCCGATGCGGGTGGTCTGGTACATCTCGTCGCCACCGCCGGTCACGTCGTCGTCGCGGGCGTCGGCCGCAGTCGATGCGTTCGAAGGTGGGGATCACGACGGTTGACACGATTCAAGGGGGTCTTCTAGCGTTCGAGTGAACGGTCACTTTGAGGTGCTGAGGGAGATCCATGTCCAGCGTTGATCAGAACCCCACGGCGCCCCGGCCGCCGTCCAGCCGTAGCGTGCACGCCGACTCCGCTGTCATCCCCGCCTTCCGGGAGCCACCGGCCGGGCGGGCCCGCCGTCGTTACGCGATCGTCGGCACCGGCCACCGGGCCGGGATGTATGTGGACGCGCTGCTCAAGGACCACGCCGACGTCGGTGAGATCGTCGGCTGGTGCGACCCCAACCCGGCCCGCATCGACTGGTACGACGCCCAAGCCGGCCCCGGGATCGCCCGCAGCGACGTGGACGGCCTCGAACGCCTCATCACCGAGCAGGCCGTCGACGTCGTCATCGTGACCACCCCCGATCACAGCCACGCCGGGATCGTCGACCGCGCACTACGCGCCGGCGCGGGCGTGGTGGTGGAGAAACCCCTGGCCACGGACGTGACGGGGTGCCGTACCATCGTCGCCGCTCTGCATGATTCTCCCGGCGATCTGGTGATGACCTTCAACTACCGCTATGCGCCCCGCAACTCGGCGCTGCGCGAGGTGATCGCGTCGGGGACGATCGGCGAGGTCACCGGCGTGCACTTCGAGTGGGCGCTGGACACCATGCACGGTGCCGACTACTTCCGCCGCTGGCACCGCGACCGGGCCAACTCCGGCGGACTGCTCGTGCACAAGGCCAGCCACCACTTCGACCTGGTCAACTGGTGGCTCGGCGACGTGCCGCGCCGGGTCTACGCCTCCACCGCGCTGCGGTTCTACGGTGCGGACAACGCCGCCGCCCGCGGCCTGACCGGGCGGCCCGAGCGCGGGACCGGCGTCCAGGGTGACCCGTTCTCCCTGGATCTGCGCACCGATCCGCGGCTGGAGGCGCTCTACCTGAACGCCGAACACCACGACGGCTACCGCCGTGACCAGGACCCGTTCGCGCCCGGCGTCACCATCGACGACAACATGGCGGTGCTGGTCGACTACCGGCGCGGCGCGATGCTGTCCTATTCGCTCAACGCGCACAGCCCGTGGGAGGGCTACCGGGTGACGGTCAACGGCACCGCTGGGCGCGCCGAGCTGGAGGTCGTCGAACGTGGGGCGGTGCTCGACGAGAACGTCCTCGACCCGTCGGCCCTGCAAGCCGAGGCAGGCGATCCGGTCCGCCCGGAGACCGAACGCCTGGTGGTGCAGCGGCACTGGGGCCGGGCCGAGGAGGTCCCGATCCCGGCCGGCATCGGTGGCCACGGCGGCGGCGACGCGATCATGCTGATGGACGTGTTCCGCCGCGACCTGCGCGAACGCCCCGACACCCTGGGCCGTACCGCCGGAGTCCTGGACGGCCTGCGCGCGGTCGCCGTGGGCATCGCCGCCAACCGGTCGGTGGCCGACGGCGTGCCGGTGCTCGTCGACGACCTCGACCTGGGCCGGGACCTGGGATGACGCGGCCGGGCCGCCGGCCGACGATCCGCGAGGTGGCCCGGCTGGCCGGCGTGTCCCACCAGACCGTGTCGCGTTACCTCAACGGCGACGAGACGGTCACCGAGCCGATCCGGCAGCGGGTCGCCCGGGCCGTCACCGACCTGGGCTACCGGCCGAACCTGGTGGCCCGCGCGATGCGCAGCCGCCGGACCGGCCGGCTGGCGTTCCTGCTGCCCGCCGGCACCGCTGTCAGCTCCCTGGAGATGCTGCCCGGCGCCACCCGCGCGGCCCGCGACGCCGGATACACGGTCGAGGTGGTGATCCTGGACGGCCCGCCCGGGGACCGCGCCGAACGGGTCCGGGAGCTGGCCGGCAGCGGGTTCTTCGACGGCATCGTGTCGCTGACCCCCCTGCCGGAGCCGGCCCCCGCGGTGGTGGCGCCCTACTACGACGAGCACATGCGCGGCATCGGCGAACTCGCCGACGCGGACGCCACCGACGGCCTGGTAGCGGGCCTGGTAGCGGCCGGTCATCGCCGCTTCCTGCACTTGGCGGGCGACTACGCGCACACGTCCGCCCGCCGCCGCCGCGATGCCTTCCAGAAGGCGATCAAGAGCCATGACTGCCTGTCGTACGGGGTGATCGACTGTGGCTGGGATCCCGCCGCCGCCCGCGAGGCGATCCTCGGCCTGCCGGAGAACGCCCGGGTGACGGCGGTGCTGGCCGCCAACGACATCCTGGCCACCGGCGCGATCAGCGGAGCCCTGCACCGAGGCTGGCGGATCCCGGCCGACCTGAGCGTCACCGGCTGGGACGACAACTCGGTGGCAGCCGTCATGACCCCCACCCTGACCACCGTCCACGTCGACCACGACGCCCTGGGCCGCCGAGCCGTGACCCGCCTGCTGGCCACCCTGAACAACCACCCACCCGCCCCGGACCCCGGCCCCCGACCAGAATCATCTGGCGGGAGTCGACGGGCTCGCTATCACCGCGACCCCGGCCGCTTCCAGGGGAATCGACCGACCCGCAGTCCAGCTGACCCCCGTGAGCAGGTCGGTGCCGTCACGATCCAGCCGCACGGCGGTGGCGTCGCCGTGGTTCACCAGGAACAGGAAGCGCTGTTCCGGCCCGATCCGCACCCCGGCCTCCACCCCGGCGGGTGCGTCGAAGACCGGTGTCACCCCGGCCCGTTGCAGGACGGTGCCGAGCACCACGGCGAACGACTGCGGGTCGAGCCGGGTGCCGAGGTACACACAGCTTCCGTCACCCAGCTGCCGATCGAGGACCGCGGGCTGACCGCGCAGAAACCCGTCGGTGTACTCGGCCACCACCCGCGCGCCCTCGGCGACCATGTCGTCCTGCCAGTTCCGTGCTGTTCCGGTGAACCCGGACGGGACGAGATCTTGGCCGTGGACCGCGCGGACGGTGACCGTCTCATCGGGTGGCATCGGCGCGAACTCGTGCACGTGGGCGCCGATCACCTCCCGGATCCCACCGGGGACGACGCGGTCGTCGCCGTCGACGATGCCGCTGAAGTACGACACCAGCACATGCCCGCCGGCGGCCACGAACGCGTGCAGCGCCTCCTGCCGGTCCGTAGTGAGCAGGTACTGGTTCGGGACGACGAGGACCCGGTAGCGGGACAGGTCCGAGGTGAGGGTGACGACGTCGACGGCGATGTTGCGCTCCCACAGCGGGGTGTAGTGCTCCAGCACGGTCGCGGGGTACGAGAAGTCGTTCACCGGGTGGAAGCAGCCCTCGACGGCCCACCAGTTCTCGTAGTCCCACACGATCGCCACGTCCGCCGACGACCGGCTGCCGGCCACCCCGGCGACCCGTGGCAGTTCCCGGCCGAGCGCGCTGACCTCCCGCCAGGTCCGGCCGGCGGTGCCACTGTGCGGCAGCATCGCCGAATGGAACTTCTCCTGGCCGGATCTAGAGGCCCGCCACTGGAAGAACATCACGGCGTCCGCGCCCCGGGCCAGGGCCTGGTAGGAGCCGAGCCGCATCCGGCCGGGCTTCTTCACGTAGTTGCGGGGCCACTGCGACACCGCGCTCGACGACTGTTCCAGGACCAGCCACGGGCGGCCGCCGCCGATCGAGCGCATCAGGTCGTACTGGAAAGCGGCCTTGATCTTCGCGTCGGCCCGGCCCGGATCGGGATAGGTGTCGAAGGCGACCACGTCGACCTCGGCACCCCACCGGTGATAGTCGAGCAGCGAGATCGACTGGAAGAAGTTGGTGGTCACCGGCACGCTCGGGGTGATCTCGCGGAGCAGGTCACGCTCGCGCCGATACAGCTCCAGCTGTACGCCGGAGTTGAACCGTGAGTAGTCCAGCTGCCGGGCCGGGTTGACCCGTCCCCGCACCGGCCGGGGCAGGTGCACCTGCGACCAGTCGGAGTACCGCTGACTCCACACGGCCGTACCCCAGCGGCGGTTGAGTTCGTCCAGGCTGCCGTACTTCTCCCGCAACCACCCACGGAACCGCTCGTCACACAGGTCGCAGAAGCACTCGGCGTGGTACTCGTTGCCGACGTGCCACAGCGCCAGCGCCGGATGCCCGCCGTACCGTTCGGCGAGCCTCCGGGCGATCCGCAGACTCCGGTCCCGGTAGACCGGCGACGACGGGCAGAAGTGCCCCCGGCTGCCGACCCCGACCCGCACCCCGTGCCGGTCGACCATCGACGACTCCGGATGGTCCTCGGCCATCCAGGGTGGCGGCGAGGCGTTCGGCGTGGCCAGATCGACCGCGATACCCCCGGCGTGCAGCCGGTCGAGCACGTCGTCGAGCCAGTCGAACTCGAACACCCCGTCCCGGGGCTCCAGCATCGACCAGGAGAAGACGCCGACGGTGACCATCGCGACCCCGGCGTCCTTCATCAGCCGGACGTCGTCGTCCCACACCTCCCGGGGCCACTGCTCGGGGTTGTAGTCCCCACCGAACACCACCCCGCCCATCCGTTCGGCAAAACTGCGAGTGCCGTCGACGTCCATCGGGAACTCCTGTGGAAACTTTCGGAAATATTATGCCAAGTTTCTTGAAAGCAAAGTAATTCGGCGCTCTGAACAGGGTCAATAGATTCCGTGTCAGAAACATTCGGAAACTGTTTGCTAACGTCACCGCCATGCCGGACAAACGACGGGTCACCGCACGTGAGGTCGCCACCCTGGCCGGGGTCTCCCCGGGCACGGTCTCCAAAGCGCTCACCGGGAAGGGCGCGGTGCACCCCGACACCCGTGACCGGATCCTGAGGGCCGCCCGGGAGATGGGCCTGCACGGCCTCCCCGAGCAACGCGACCTGACGGTCGGGCTGATCACCCGCAACCCGTTCGACAGGCGCAACGCCCCGGTCATGCTCGGCGTGCTGGAGACGTTCGCCGAGCACGACATCGCGTTCCTGGTGTGCGACGGCCGCGCCGACGCGCTGCGTGAGCAGTTCTTCGTCGACTCGCTGCGGCGGCGCCGGGTCGACGGCATCCTGGTGGCCGGCAGCAGCCGCGGCAGCTACTCACGCCCACCGTTGCGCGGCGTCGACGACCTGCCGGTGGTCTACATGGTGACCACCTCGACCGACCCGGACGACGTGTCGGTGGTGCCCGACAACCGGGGCGGCGCCGAGTTGGCCGTCCGCCACCTGCTGTCGACCGGCCGCCGCCGGATCGCCGCCGTCCTCGGCCCCGGAACGGAGGAGGCGGCCGCACTGAAGACCGCGGCCACCCGCGACGTCCTCGCCGAGCACGGCCTGGACCTGGTGATGGAACCACTCTGCGGGGACTGGACCGAGCAGTGGGGACGCCAGGCCACCTACGAGCTGCTGCACAACGTCGACGGTGTCGACGGCATCGTCTGCGGCAACGACATGATCGCCCGCGGCGTCATCGAGGCACTCCAGTCCCGCGGCGTCGTCGTGCCCGACGACACCGCGGTGATCGGCTTCGACAACTGGAGCGTGATGGTCGAGGGCAGCCGGCCCCGGCTGTCCAGCATCGACCTGAACCTGCCCGACGTCGGGCGCACCGCGGCGGCACGGATGGTCGAGGCCATCCGCGGCGCCACGGTGCCGCCGGGCCGCACCGTCATCGAGAGCCGCCTGGTCCCGCACGAGTCGACGGCCCTGCCCTGACCGGTCAGATCTGGTCCGGGACCAGGGCCAGGCACTGGATGGCGGCGAGGCCGTACTGGGCGCTGGCGTTCGCCGAGACGTCCGCCTCGTCCACCGGGTTCAGGACCGCCGGGCCGTCGATGCGGGTCAGCGCGAACGAGTGCGCCTCGGTGTATCCGGCGTGCCCGGTCCGCAGTTCCTGCCACGCCCGCCGGCCCAGGTTCGGGTCGCCCAGCTGGCTGGCGGCGTAGGCGGTCGCCCGCGAGTACGCCTGCCCCAGGTTGAGGCTGCCCCAGTACGTGCCGGTCTCGGCGACCTGCTCCTCCCGGGTGCCGTTGTAGAGCCGGCAGAACTTCACCCACTGGGCCCGGACCGTCTCGTCGTCCACCAGCGGGAGCACCTCGGCCATCAGCTCGATCAGCCCGAACACCGAGCTGAGGCTGCCGACACTCACCGACGGCGTGGTCACCGGGTTGAAACGACCATCGGCCAGCCGGTACGTGCTGCCGCCCTGCGCCCAGCCGTTGGGCAGCGCCGCGATCGTGGTCAGCCCGTTGAGCAGTTTGGTCCGGGCGATCGGATCCCCGTTGCGTTCCCACTCGGTCAGCCACGCCAGTGCGAGGGCACCCCAGTTCGTCGTCGGCCCCAGATCCAGGGCGTTCGGATCCGGGTCGAACGGCTGATCGGTGAGTTTACGGCCGGCGTTGAGCACCAGCAGGGTCCGGTCCGAGTCGACGAGCGAGTGCATGATGTCGCCGAGCCGCTCGTCGGCGGTCAGGTAGTACAGGAAACGCTTGTAACCGGCGTTGCTGATCCGGTTCTGTTTCGCGCTGTCACCCCAGTGCTGGACACCGTGCCGGGTGCCGAGCCCACGCCACCGGCCCAGGTGGTACATGTCGACCTCGCTGGTGTGCCGGGTCATCGCCTCGGCATAGCGGTAGGCCTTCGGATCGCCGGTGCGCAGGTAGTGGTACCAGAGCCACAGATCGGTGGACAGCTCCGAGTTGTCCCACGCGTAACCGCCCACGTCGTAGCGCCACACGTGCCGGACGCCGTCGTAGCTGTGCATGATGTCGCCGTAGTCCCAGAACCCGTACCAGTTGCGCTGATCGGTCTGCACCAGGTGCGCGGCGTGCATCTGATCCAGGCGGTCCTCGATGACCACCTTCGCCGGGGTGGACCGGTCGACCGGCGACCACGAACCGAACACCCCCGCCGCGCTGTTGTGCTGCGGGCTGCCCACCAGCAGCGGGGGAGTGGCGTTCGCGTCGGCCAGGGCCGCGATCCGGGACGAGGCCGGCGTCGACGCCAGAGCCCAGAACATCAATTCGGTCGTACGGGCGACGCCGTACGGCGTACCGAATCCGGGCTCGTAATCCTCGTAGGTGATCTCCAGGGCGTCCAGTTGCTCCGGATAGGTGTCCTGGCCCAGGCCGTCGTGGAAGAACCGCAGGTCCATCGCGCCGGCCCGCGGCGACCACATCCACACCGTGGCCCGGGCGCTGTCCGACGCCGCCCCGCTGATCTCCAGCTCGGTCGGGTGCAGCTGCCAGAAGTCCCGCATCCCGAACGCGAGACCACCGGCCGGGCCACCCAGATAGGCCAGCCCCGCCGCGCGACGGCCGCCGTCCACCCGTACCCACGAATGACCGGTCTTGGTCCGCTTGTAGATCTCGAACCCGTTGGCGGTCAGCTGCCGCAGGCTGTAGTCGCCGAACGCCGGGATCCAGTGCAGACGGCTGGTCACCCGCTGATCCCAGGTGGCCGGGTCGGGTGTGGCGCGGCCCTCGTACTGGGCCTGCTGCACCGCCGCACCCGGGTCGCGCCGCAGACCGGTGATGCCGCGGACCGCCTCGGCCAGCACCCCGTCACCCGCACCGGCGAACCGCACGTGCCGGTCGTGCGGCTCGCCCCGCATCGGCACGGTGAACCGCACCCCCAGGCCGTTGATGAAGCTCTTCTTCTCGTCGCCGTCGTAGAAGAACGTGTGCACCACGCGGATGCCGTCGGAACCGGCGTACAGGTAGAAACGCACGCTGAACGGGAGCCACGCGCGCCGTCCGTGCCGGTGTTTGCCGTCGACCTTGAGCACCGCGCGGACCGGGCCGGACTGCTCGACCTTCACCGAGTCGACGACGCCGGTGAACGACTCGGTCTTGACGGTGGCCGCCTGGTCAGTGCTGGGGCGGTCCTGGCTGGACGCGATCAGGCGGCCGTCGGTGGCGATCACCGTGTCGCCCCGGCGGATCGACTCGACGAGGCGGTCGCCGGAGCGGGCGAACGTCACGGTGACCACGCCGGTGTCGACCACGATCCGTTTCGGGCCGGTGGTGACCGTCAGCGGGGTCGCCGGGGCGGCCGGGGTTCCGGCCGTGAGCCGGTACCTCTCGGCGCGGTCGGGGGCGGCGCTGATCGCATGGGCGGTCCACTTCACCGAGCCGTCCGGCCACCAGGCGGTCGGCCAGGACTGCACCGGCACGGCGGTTCCGGTTCCGGTTGTCAGGGAGAACTGCTGGCCGGGGGCGAACGACCCGCGCGGCCAGGGCACACCCCAGGTGGTGCCGGCGGCCAGCTCGGGCGGGGTGCCGCCCTCCAGCCAGCGCAGGGTCACCGGGTCGTGGCCGCGCAGGTCGGCGGGGAGCGCCACCGGAGCGGCGGCCGCCGGACGGGAGAACGGGAAGGTCGCGGCGGCACCGGCCACGGCGGCGGAGGTGAGGACGGTGCGCCTGCTGAGATGAGCCACGCTGCACTCCTTGTTTCAAGCCCGTGAATGTAAACGTTTTACTGAAACGGGATCGGAACATGGGGGCGAAGTTGGTGTCAAGATGTTCGATGGTCGAGTTAAAACGTTTACTCGAGTGCTCGACCTTTCGTCCCACGTTTCGGGCTACCGCAAGGCGTCCGACTGATCACGGGTTGCACCTGCCGTAACGGCATGTGGTCCAGTGGAGTCACGTCCCGCCCGCTGGAGAAGAGGATTGCCGACTCATGTCACTGCCGTTTCTGTCGCCCCGCCAAGTCAAGATCGGGGACGCGGCCGCCTTTGCCGGGATCACGCCGCGGGCCATCCGTCACTATCACGCGATCGGGCTGCTTCCCGAGCCGGAGCGGGGGAGTGACGGTCGCCGGCGGTACGGGTACGAGGACATGATCCGGCTGCTGTGGATCCGTAAGATGGCTGACGTCGGGATCGCTCTGGACGACATCCGGGCCGCCTTCAGCGCCGGTCAGGACGGCGACGACGGCATCGCGGCCATCCTGGAGCGGGTCGAGGAGAGCCTCGCCGAGCAGGAGGCGCAAGTGCGGCGGCGCCGGGCCGCCGTGCAGCGGATGCGTACCGAAGGCAGCCGGATGGGTCTGCTCTCCGACTTCGTCACCGACCGGTTCCGGCACCTGCCCGAGGGCTCCCTGCGTCAGGCGGATCTGGACTCCCTGCTGGTCACCGAGCGGATGCTCGGCCCGCTCGGTGCGGCCTACCAGACCGACCGCTTCATCCTCCTGGCCACGCACCCCGAGCTGCGGGCCGAGTCCGACCGCATCACGGCCGACGAGGAGGCGCTCGACGATGGCGTCGCCGTCGATGATCCCCGGGTGGCCCGGGTGGCCGCCGACTGGCAGGCCTTCGAGAAGACCCTGGAGGCCGCCGCGACGGAGGCCGGGCTGTACGAGGACGACGACATGCTCGAAGCCTGGGACGCCCTGCACCCGCCCACCGCCGATGACGGCAAGCGGGAGCCCGGTTCGATGAGCCTGTTGGAGGCCGTCGGCAAGATGCCTTACGACTTCTCGCCGGCCCGGCGGCGCATGTACGAACTGATCCAGCAGACCTACTGATCCTCGGCCAGCTGGATCGCGGCGGCGGGGCAGATGGCGGCGGCCTCGCGTACGGCCGTGTGGTGTGCGGGGTTGGGACTGGGGGTCAGCAGGATCGCCACGCCGTCCTCGTCGCGCTGGTCGAAGACGTCCGGGTCGGTCATCACGCACTGGCCGGAGGCCACACACCGGTCCTGGTCCAGCAGGATCTTCATGACGTCACCAGCTCACCGGGAGTTCGTGGACGCCGTAGACGCCGCCGTCGTGTTTGAACGGGATGTCGGCCAGTTCGGCGGTGCGGTGCAGGGTCGGGATGCGGCGGTACAGGGTGCTGTAGACGACCTGCAGCTCGACCCGGGCCAGAGGCTGACCGAGACACTGGTGTACGCCGAAACCGAAGGCCAGGTGCCGGCCGGCGTCACGGGTCACGTCGAGACGGTCCGGGTCGGGGAACTGGCCGGGGTCACGGTTGCCGATGTCGTTGGGCAGGATCACGCCCTCACCCGCGCGTACGGTCGTCCCGGCGATCTCGATGTCCGCCAGCGCGACCCGGCGCCGGCCGGTGTGCGTGATGGTCAGGTAACGCAGCAACTCCTCGACCGCGGACGCGACCAGCTTCGGGTCGTCGCTGTCGCGCAGCAGGGCCAGCTGGTCCGGGTTCTCCAGCAGCGCCAGGGTGCCGAGCGAGATCATGTTGGCGGTCGTCTCGTGGCCCGCGACCAGCAGCAGCACGCCGATGCCGGCGGCGTCGCCGCGGGACAGTTCGCCGTTGCCGACCCGTTCGGCGAGCTGGGACAGCAGGTCGCCGTCGGCGTCCTTGGTCGCCAGCAATGAGCTGAGGTAGTCGTGCAGCGCCTCGAACGACGCGCCGCGCACCTCCGGGGTGGAGGACCGGCTGATCAGGTTGCGGCTGTGCGACTGGAACAGGGCGTGGTCCTCGTACGGGACGCCCAGCAGTTGGCAGATGACCAGCGACGGGACCGGCAGTGCGAACGCCTCGACCAGGTCGGCCGGTTTCGGCCCGGCCAGCATCCGGTCGATCAGGTCGTCGACGATCCGCTGAATGCCGGGGCGCAGTGCCTCGACACGTTTGATCGCGAACGGCGCGGTGACCATGCGCCGGAGCCGGTTGTGCTCGGGGTCGTCCATCATGATGAAGCCGATGCCGCCCCGGCCGGAGACGGCGCGGCGCTCGACCTGCAGCGGGTAGCCGGGCTTGGTCGGGTCGGCGCTGAGTCGCGGGTCGGTCAGGAGTTGCCGCTGGTCGGCGTGCCGGGTGACCAGCCACGGGGTGGAGCCGTCCCAGATCCGGACCCGTACCAGCGGCGCCTGATCTTGAAGTTTGCGCAGCTCGGGTGGCGGATCGAAGGGGCATTTCGCGTCCCGCGCCGCCGGTAACGATAGAGCGGTGTCAATGACCATGAGGTCAGTCTCACCTCAATTTGCTCGACGGGCAAGTTTGCCCAATGAGAAACATTAAGGCCGGTTGTACGGTGTGGGCGTGCAAACGGGACCGGAACGACCTCGACGCGCCGACGCCGCGCGCAACGCGGAACGACTGCTGGACGCGGCCCGGGAGGTCTTCGCCGAGCAGGGCCCGGACGCCCCGCTCGACGCTATCGCCCGGCACGCCGGGGTGGGTGTGCGGACCTTGTATCGGCACTTTCCGCACAAAGAGGCACTCGTGCGCGCGGCCCTGGAGCGGGGCATCGGCGAGCAGCTGGGGCCGGTGATCACGGACGCGCTGACGGACGAGGACCCGCGCCGGGGTCTCGTCACCCTGATGGACGCGACACTCACCCTGGTCGCCCGCGAGCGCAGCACCCTCGCGGCCTCGGCGAGCATGGCGGCCGAGGTGTCCGCCCCGGTTCTCGAGGCTATCGACGTGCTCACCGAACGGGCGCAGCGGGCCGGGTCGGTGCGTGCCGACCTCACCTCGACGGACATGCAGCGGATCATGGCGATGCTCACCAACGTGCTCTGGACCATGGACGAGCAGGGCGCGGGCTGGCGGCGATACCTCGTACTGATGCTGGATGCCTTCGATCCCGAGGGCGCCAGCCCGCTGCCGACGACAAGCACCTCGAAGTGTCAGTCGACTGACAATTGTGCTAGCTTTCCGGCCAGGAAGTGACAGTAAACTGACATTTTTTGGTACGAGGGAGCAGCATGACCAGAACCCTGGGCCTCATCGGCACCGGCATGATCGGCGGCACGGTCGCGCGGCTCGCGGTCGCCGCCGGGCTGACCGTCGTCCTCAGTAACTCCCGGGGCCCGGAGTCCCTCACCGATCTCGTCAGCGAGCTGGGCTCCCGGGCCCGCGCGGCCACCCCGGCCGAAGCCGCCCGCGCCGGTGACGTCGTGGTGGCGACGATCCCGCTCGGCGCCTACCGGAAGCTCGACGCCGAGGACCTGGCCGGGCGGATCGTCATCGACACGATGAACTACTACCCGTACCGCGACGGCCGTCTCCCCGAGCTGGACGCCGACACGCTGACCTCCAGCGAGATGGTCCAGCGGCATCTCGCCGGCTCGCGCGTCGTCAAAGCCTTCAACAACATCAACTTCGTCGGTCTCGGTACGCTCGCCCGGCCGGCCGGCGCCCCCGACCGTAGCGCCCTGCCGATCGCCGGCGACGACGCGGCCGCTAATGGGGTGGTCGCTGAACTCCTGGATACCCTCGGTTACGACACCGTGGACCTCGGCCCGCTCGCCGGCAGTTGGCGCAGCGAGCCCGGCACGCCCGTCTACGTCGACCCGTACTCGCCGGGCAGCCCGCCCGAAGGCCTCACCCGCGAGGAGGCCTACCGCTGGTTCGTCAGCACCCCCGGCGTCCCGGTGCCGGCCGCCCGAGTGCGCGACCTCGTCGACACCGCAGTCCGAGGCCCGGCCGGCGGCAAATTCACCGGCTGACCCACCCCGCCCGCCCGCCCCGATCGCCTGCGCCGGTGCCGTTGGGCTGTCGCTCGGCCACCATCTCGACATGGACGGCCCTCCCTTCGTTTCTCGGCCATGGTGAGGGCGGCCATGACGACGAGGCCCGCAGCGATGCCGAACGGGAGCAGCGACGCGGTCGCGGTCCCGGAGGAGGTGATGCGGCTGCGGGTGAGCAGGTCGCCCGGAAGGCGCTGAGCGGCAACCTCCCGCTCGGCGGCGCGCTGAGGCCTCTCGGGGGATGCGCGGGAGGGGTGCGCGATGGATCATGGGCGCATGCCAGTCGTTGAAGCCGCTGTCGTGGTGCCGGTGCCGCCGGACGTGGCGTTCGCGGTGTCGCAGACCACCGCGCCGCTGCGGTATCGATGGGATCCTTTCGTACGCGAACAGCGGCTGCTCGACGGCGCCACCAGGCCCGGCAAGGGCGTGCGGACGTTCACCAGGTCCCGCCACGGTTTTGTCATGGTCAGTCAGTACGTGTCGTTCGCTCCTCCGACCAACGTCGGCATGAAGATGCTTCGCGGTCCGTGGTTCTTCGAGATGTTCGCCGGAGGATGGCGGTTCGCCGCTGCCGAGGAAGCCCCCGGCCACACCCTGGCGACGTGGCGGTACAGCTTCCGCTGCCGCCCCGCGTTCCTGCGCCCGGTGGCCGAGCGCCTCGGCCACCTGCTGCTCGGACACGACATCAACCGGCGGATCCACGCCTACGCGCGCGGCTGCACCGACCCGGTCGTCCTGGCGGCGGCGAGGCAAGCCCTCGAGGACGGCTACGGTCCGGCCGGCCGTTAGGCCCCCGTGCACCGGGTGCTCGTCTCCTCGATGTCGCTGCCGGCTCGGGGCGCAAGGCGTCGACCTCGTCCAGCGGCCTGCGGCAGGTGAAGATCATCAGACTCGGGCGAGCTGGTCGAAGGCGTCGATCTCGGTGCTGGTCAGGGTGATCTCCGCGGCGGTGAGGTTGTCGGCCAGGTGGGCGGTGCGGGAGGTGCCGGGGATCGGCAGCATCGCCGGTGACCTGTGCAACAGCCAGGCCAGGGCCACCGCGGCGGGGCGCACGCCACGGGCGGCGGCGATCTCGGCCAGCGCGGTGCCCGTCGCCAGATGACCGGTCGCCAGTGGAGCGAACGGGATGAAGGCCAGCCCGTTGTGCTCGGCATACCGCAGAACATCGGACGCCGTACGGTCGGCGAGGTTGAATCGGTTCTGCACCGACACGACCGGCACGATGCGGGCGGCCGCCTCGATCTGGGCGACGGTGACACCGGACAGGCCGACGTGGCGGACCTTGCCCTGATCACGCAGGTGGGCGAGCGCGCCGATCTGATCCTCGAACGGCACGGTCTCGTCGACGCGGTGCAGCTGGAACAGGTCGAGTCGTTCGACGCCGAGCCGGCGCAGGCTCAGTTCGGCCTGCTGGCGCAGGTACTCCGGCCGCCCGCAGCGTGGCCACGGGCCGGGAGCGGTGATCGGGCCGGGGCGCAGCAGGCCGGCCTTGGTGGCGATGACCAGCCCGTCCGGGTACGGGTGGAGCGCCTCGCGGATGAGTTCCTCAGCGATCGCGGGGCCGTACGAGTCGGCCGTGTCCAGGAAGTCGACGCCGGACGCGACCGCCTGCCGCAGAACACGGATCGCCTCGGCGTGGTCGGCCGGTGGGCCCCAGGCGCCGGGGCCGGGTAGCCGCATGGTGCCGAACCCGAGACGGTGCACGGTCAGGTCGTCGCCGATGGTGATGGTGGGAAGGGGCATACGGCGAGCATGCCCCGGCGATCAACCGGAACCAACGAATAATCCTGATAGCGTTATCGCCTTCCTTGGTCAATGGGGGCCTTTTCTGTTCAATGGGGGAGTGGTGGACGGCCGGAAACTCGCATACTTCGTCGCGGTGGCGGAGGAGCTCAACTTCACCCGTGCCGCCCAGCGCCACTATGCGACACAATCCACGGTGTCCGCCGCGGTGCAGGCGCTGGAGCAGGAACTCGGCGTGGGCCTGCTGCGGCGTACCACCCGCAGCGTCGCCCTCACCGAAGCCGGCGCGGCGTTCCTGCCCGAGGCCCGGGCCGCGATCGAGGCCCTGGACCGGGCGCGGGCGACGGTCGAGCCGGAACGCAACGGTCTCCGTGGCAGTCTGACGTTCGGCACCCTGCACAGCATCGGCAGCGTCGACGTGCCCGCGCTGGCCGGTGAGTTCCACCGCCGGCATCCGGGCGTGCGGCTACGGCTGGAGATCTCCGCGCGGGGCACGGCCGGGCACGTCGAACGGCTCAGGTCCGGCTTCCTCGACCTCGCCCTGGTCAGTGACGCCGGCGACGATCCGGGGCTGGACGCGGTGCCGATCCGTGCCGTGCCGCTGGCCCTGTTCGTCCCCGCCGATCATCGGCTGGCCGGGCAGCAGACGGTCGATCTGGCCGACCTGGCCGGTGAACGCTTCATCGACCTGCCGATCGGTTTCGGTCAGCGCACCGTCATCGACCGGGCTTTCGCCGACGCCCGTCAACCCCGCGAGCTGTGTGTCGAGACGATGGAGATCACCGCCGTCCAGCAGTACATCACCCACGGCCTCGGCATCGGGTTCATGCCCGCCGGGTACGCCGGGTCGGTGCCCCATCTCCGCCCGGTCCGGGTCCGGAACCTCGATCTGAGCTGGACGTTGTCCCTGGCGACCGCCGCCGGGCGCAGCCGCTCCCGCGCCGCTCAACGACTGATCGAGCTGCTACCCGGCCACATCCGCACGGACACGCCGTTCTAACGACGCGGGAGTGCGTCCGAGCAGGGCACGGGCGGTGGGTAGCACGATCTTCCACGCCGGGTGCTGGTGCCGGGTGACCCGGAACCCGCCGGACTCGGTGAACACGGTGACCGACGCCTCGGTCACGCCCCGCTCCGGGTCCTCGCCGGCGGCGTGGCACTGCTGGCCGACGCGGCTCTGCTGCTGCCCGCGCCGACCCGCCCCGCAGCCGCAGGGGCGACCGCCACCATGATCACCGTCTTCGCCGTCGCCCACGTGGACGCGCTCGTCCACGCCCCCGCCGGCCGACGCTGGAGCCCAGCGCTGAAAGTCCTGCTGAACGTCGCCTACGTCGGCTGGGCCATCGCGGTCGCGGTGTCCTGAGGACCGCGGAGGGACCACACCGGTCGCAGACCGTCGGGGCCGGCGTAGAACAGGTGGGGCCGCAGTTCGGGAGCGTCCTCCAGGCGGCGGAGCAGGGCGTACGGATGAGCTGACCGCGCCGCCAGGAACGGTTGGGTGGCGAGCAGATTCCGCAGCTCGCCGAACCGCCAATCGGCACCCAGCAGCTTCCTCATGCGTACCAGCAGCTGAACGGTGTTGATCGGAATGTCGTCGACCCAGACGTCGGCGGTCAATGGAAGCTCCGGCTCGCGGGGCAGAGGGAAACCGGAACGCTGCCACGCCGCGAAGTCCGGTGCCACGATCTCGTGGTCGGCCTCGCCCGGGCCGCCCAGGTCGGACCGGAACACCGGGCCGCCGCCACCGTCGCACGCGAGGAACAGCCCCCGGTCACCGTCCTGACCGATCATGAGAAAACCCGGGAGCCATTCCCCGATCTCGTACGTCGTGTGGCGCTCCGGCAGGGATTCGCGGCAGAAGATGACCACCTCGCCGGCGTCCACGTCGTCGGTGATCGATGTCAGCCAGCGTTGGTAAACGGCGTCCGTTCGGGAAAGGAGGTGCTGCACCGGTACACCGTAGTCTTGATCTCATGTCCTCCTGGTCTGAGCACGTGATGTGGTGGCACCTCTACCCGCTGGGGTTCACCGGTGCGCCGGTCCGGCCGGCGACCCACGACGACACCGTCGTGCACCGGCTCGGGCGCATCGAAGCCTGGCTCGACCACGTCGTCGAACTCGGGCTCAACGGGATCTCGCTCGGGCCGATCTTCGCGTCGCAGACCCACGGATACGACACCGTCGACCACTTCCGGATCGACCCGCGGCTGGGCGACGACGCCGACTTCGACCGGCTCGTCGCCGCCGCGCACCAGCGTGGCATCAAGGTCCAGCTCGACGGCGTGTTCAACCACGTCGGCCGGGCGCACCCCGCGTTCCAGCAGGTCGAGCGGCTGGGCCCGGACGCGCCGACGGCCGCCCTGTTCCGCTTCGACCGGGCCGGGTGGCGGGCCGGGGCGCCGGTCTCGGCCGACGTGTTCGAGGGGCACGACTCGCTGGTGGCGCTCGACCACAGCGCGCCGGAGACCGCCGACCTCACGGTCGCGGTGATGAACCACTGGCTCGACCGGGGCGCCGACGCCTGGCGGCTCGATGCCGCGTACGCGATGCCGCCGTCGTTCTGGGCCTCGGTCCTTCCGCGGGTGCGCGAGCGTCATCCGCAGGCGTGGTTCAGCGGCGAGGTGATCCACGGCGACTATCCGGAGATCGTGCGCGCCTCCACCATGGATTCCGTCACGCAGTACGAGTTGTGGCAGGCCATCTGGCACGGCATCACCGACCGTAACCTGTTCGAGCTGGCGCACGCGCTCAAGCGCCACAACGACCTGATCACCACGTTCGTGCCGTCCACGTTCGCCGGCAACCACGACGTGACCCGTCTCGCCTCGGCCGTCGGCGCCGACTTCGTGCCGCACGCGATGGCGGTGCTGCTCACGGTCGCTGGGGTGCCCAGCGTGTACGCCGGCGACGAATACGCGTGGACCGGCGTGAAGGAGCACCGCCCCGGCGGCGACGACGCCGTGCGCCCCGAGTTCCCGGCCACCCCACCCCCGGCGGACGACACCGTGCACCTGCACCGCCAGCTGATCGCCGTCCGCCGCCGGCACCCGTGGCTGCTGCGCGTGCACACCGACGTCGTGCACCTGGCCAACCAGCAGATCGTGCTGCGCTCGGCGACCGGCGACGGCGCCGTGGTCACCGCCCTCAACCTCGCCGACGCCCCGGCGACCCTGCCCGCCGCGGGGGCGACCCAGCCGGCCGCGGGACAGGGGCAGCTGACCGGCGCGGAGATCACCCTGCCCGCCCGCGGCTGGGCCGTCCTGACGTCCTAGACGAACCTGGTGATGTCGGCCAGGCCGGACACGGTGAGTACCGGCGCGACCAGTGGGCCGGCGACCAGCCGGATCCGTTCGACGTGTTCGAAGAGGCAGGACAGGCCGGAGCTGTCGATGTACTCCACGCCGGTCAGGTCGACGGTCAGGATCGCCGTGCCGTCG
This sequence comes from Actinoplanes couchii, assembly GCF_016862075.1. Taxonomy (GTDB): domain Bacteria; phylum Actinomycetota; class Actinomycetes; order Mycobacteriales; family Micromonosporaceae; genus Actinoplanes; species Actinoplanes couchii. Next base: position 92,069 of record NZ_BOMG01000104.1, read on the forward strand.
GGGGTGAGGGCGGCGTCCAGCGCCGCCCGGAACGTGCCGGCGTTGCTCATGTCGATCTCGCCCACCGCGGTCAGGGAGGCCGGCCCCGCGGTCAGGTCGAGCGGGGTGCTCATCGGGTGATCCTCGCCTGCATCTCGATGGTGGTGCCGGCACTGCCGGTGGTGACGGTGATCTCGTGCATCAGGGCGCGCATCAGCATCAGGCCCCGGCCCCGGTAGGTCTCGCCGGTGATCGGGATCTTCCACAGGCCGCTGTCCACGACGACCACGTGCAGGTCGTCGACGGTGGCGGCGGCCCGCAGCCGGATCTTCCCGCCGGGGCTGTCACGGTGGCCGTGCTCGATCGCGTTGGCGCACGCCTCCCCGGCGGCGACCAGCACGTTCTGGGCGGTCATCTTGTCCACGCCGGCCCGGTCCAGCCAGCCGCGCAGGGCGCTGCGGACCGGTGCCAGCCGGGTCGCCTCGGCCGGGAATTCCAGCTCCAGGGGGCCGGGATGCCGGTACAGCAGCAGCGCCACGTCGTCGTCGTAGCCGTCGTCCGGGGTCAGCCGGGTCATCACCTCGGTGGCCAGGTCCTCCACCGGTTCGCCCCGGCCCTGCAGGATCGCGGCGGTGGCCCGGGCGATGCCGGTGGTCAGCGGCTGGCGGCGGCGTTCGACGAGGCCGTCGGTGTAGAGCATCAGCGTGGCCCGGGGCGGCACGGTGAACTCGGCCTCGGAGCGGGGCTTGCCCCCACGTACTCCCATCGGCCTTGATCGTGCCTGATCCAGCAGGTGTGCCACGCCGTCGGCGTCGACCACCACCGCGGGCGGGTGACCGGCGCTGGAGTAGAGCAGCCGGCCGGTGTCCGGGTCGAGGACCCCGCAGAAGACGGTGGCGCTGGTGGCGCCGGGCAGCAGGGCGGCGAACCGGTCCAGGGCGGTCAGCGTGCGGGCCGGGCTGGAGTGTTGCAGCAGCAGGGCCCGGCAGGCGCTGCGCAGCTGGCCCATCACGGTGGCCGCGTGCAGGCCGTGGCCGACGCAGTCGCCGACGACGATGCCGATCAGGCCGTCGGGGAGCTGGACGGTGTCGTACCAGTCGCCGCCGACCTTGAGCGGGCGGGTGGCGGGCTGGTAGCGGACCGCGAAACCGGCGGGCAGATCGGGCGGGCCGAGGATGGCGCGTTGCAGCGCGAGGGCGGTCTCGCGCTGCTGGTCGATCTGGTGCACCCGTTGCAGGCCCTGGCCGAGATGCCCGGCGAGCAGGGTGAACAGGGTCTGGTCCTGCTCGGTGAACGGCCGGTCCGCACCGAGTTCGAGCCACAGCACCATGGCGCCGTGCGGGTGTTCCAGCAGGATCCCGGTCCCGTCCGGTGTCAACAGCGGCTGGTCGCGCAGCCGGATCAGGGCGTCCCGGTGGTCCGGCGGCAGATCGTTCCAGCGCAGGCCCGGGTCGGTGGCGGTCACCTCGGCGCGGTCCGGCCCGTCGAAGACGGCAGCCAGGGCGTACTTCGCCTGCCACAGCTCCCGCAGTTCGTCGAGGACACCGTGCAGGGCGCCGGTCAGGTTCTCCGCCTGCGACAGTCGCATGCCGAGCCCGGCCAGGGCGGTCTCGCGCTGGATGGCGTAGTGCTCGGCGGTGACGTCGCGCAGCGTGCCGACGATGACGCGGCGGCCGGAGTCCGGGTCGGCGACCTGGTTGAACGCGGCCGCCACCCACAGCCGGCGGCCGTCGCGGTGGATCACCGGGACCGTGTCGATGCCCTGCTGCTGTTCGAGCATCATGTCGAAGAACACGGCGACCCTGCGGTACGCCTCGGCGTCGGTGTCCTCGGAGGGCCACCACGGATGGACCGCGGCGTACGGCAGGCCCTCCGGCCCGTACCCGAGGATCTCGGTGAACGCGGTGTTGATCTCCAGGACCGCGCCGTCCTCGTCACAGACGAAGAACGCCTCCTGCAACGAGTCGATCAGCGCGGACCGCCAGCGGGCGTGCCGGGTCCGCAACCGGGACAGCTCGACGTTGGCCCGCACCCGGGCCAGCAGCTCGGCCGCCGAGAACGGTTTGACCAGGTAGTCGTCGGCGCCCGCCTCCAGGCCCTCGATCGAGGCCTCCTCGCCGGCCCGCGCGGACAGCAGCAGCACCGGGGTGCCCGCGGTCCGGGAGTCCGCCCGCAACGCCGCCACCAGCTGCAGCCCGTCCATCCGCGGCATCATCACGTCGCTGACCACCAGGTCGTACGCCTCCGCACGGACCCGGTCCAGCGCGAACCGGCCGTCCTGGACCGCGTCGGCCCGGTGCCCGGCGGCCCGCAGCAGCCGGACCAGATAGTCGCGCATGTCGGCGTTGTCGTCGGCGACCAGGACCCGCGCGGACACCGCGGCCGCGGCTGTCACCTCCGGGGCCGGGGTGGACTCCTGGTCCGGCAGCCAGCGCAGCGCCTCCTGGACGAACGGGTCGGCGCCGGCGGTGGCCGCCACCGGCTCGGCCGGGACCGGACCGGAACCGAACGGCAGCCGGATGGTGAAGACCGTACCCACCCCGGCGGTGCTGTCCGCGGTGATCGTGCCGCCGTGCAGCGTGACCAGTTCCTTGACCAGGGCCAGGCCGATGCCGCTGCCCTCGTTGGAGCGTGAACGGGCGTTCTCGATCCGGTGGAACCGCTCGAACAGCCGGGGCATCTCGTCCTCGGCGACCCCGACACCGGTGTCGGCGACGGTCACCACCGCGTGCTCACCGGCCGCCCGGACCATCACCCGGACCCCGCCGGCGAAGGTGAACTTCAGCGCGTTGCTGACCAGGTTGAGGACGACCTTCTCCCACAGGCCGCGGTCCACCAGCACCGGCCGGTCCAGCGGGGGACAGTCCACCTCGAACGACAGGCCGGCCCGGTCGACCGCGGACCGGAACACACTGGCCAGGTCGGCGGTGACCGCGGACAGGTCGACCGGCTCGAACCGGGCCTGCATCCGCCCGGCCTCGATCCGGGAGAAGTCGAGCAGCGTGTTGACCAGCTTGCCCAGGCGCAGCCCGTTGCGGTGCGCCACCTCCAGCTCCTGGCGGATCCGCTCGTCGGCGTCACCGAGCCGGTCCCGCAGCTCCTGCACCGGACCCATGATCAACGTCAGCGGCGTACGGAACTCGTGGCTGATGTTGGAGAAGAACGTGGTCTTCGCGCGATCCAGCTCGGCCAGCTCCTCGGCGCGCCGCTGCTGCGCCTGATAGCTGCGCGCACTGGCGATCCCGGCGGCCACGTGCCCGGCCGTCAGCTCGATGAAACCGCGGTAGGAGTCGTCCAGCCGCCGGTACCTGTTGACCGCGGCGACCAGGAAGCCGTACGGCGTACCACCCTGCTGCAGCAACGGCACCACCAGCGCCTGCGTGGGCGGCGCCGGCCAGTCCCCGGCCGGCACGTCCGTCACCGGCAGGTCGATCAGGACGGACTCGCCCCCGGCCGCCTTGGCCACCGGCCAGAGACCCGCCGCGGTGACCGGATGATCGGCCGGGACACCGGTGGCGGCGGCCAGCCGGGCCGAGCCGTCCTCCCGGAACAGATAGGTCAGGGTGAACGGCAGATCACGCAGATTGCGTTCCAGTTGCCGCCCGGCGAAGGAGAGCATCTCCTGCTCGGTACGGACGACGCTGGGATCCGACCCCAGATCGCGCAGCGTCGCCATCCGCCGTTCTCCGAGAACCCGGTCGGTCTCCTCGCTGACCACACAGAACAGGCCGACCACGGTGCCGTCGTCGTCGCGCAGCGGGCTGTAGGAGAACGTGTGGTACGACTCCTCCCGGTACCCGGACCGCTCCACGAACAGCAGCAGCGCCTCGTCCCAGGTCGCGTCGCCGGTGCGCATCACGGTGTCGACCCGGGGGCTGACGTCGGCCCAGATCTCCGCCCACACCTCCCCGGCGGGCCGGCCGAGCGCCCACGGGTACTTCTGGCCCAGTGAGTCGCGGCGGTAGGAGGCGTTGCAGAAGAAGGTGAGCTCCGGCCCCCACGCCATCCACATCGCGAACCGCGACGACAGCAGGATGCCGACCGCCGTCCGCAGACTCTGCGGCCAGGCCTCGGGTGGCCCGAGCGGGGTGGCGTCCCAGTCCACCGCGGCGAGGTCACGGCCGACGTCGCCACCGGCGGCGAAGACGGGCGGGAGTGGATCAGGCTCGGTGTCGACCATCGTTTGCGCTTGCACTCCCTCGCCCACGGCGCTCACACGCCACAACGACGACAAAGGTAACCCGGCCCGGCCGATTCGGCTCGGCGGGGCTATGCGCCGATGGTCATACCCCGGTGAGCACCTGCAGAACGCCCGCGACCTCGAGAGTTCGCCGGACCATGCCGCGCGGGCCGGCCAGACGGACCGTGACGGCACTCTCACCGGCGCTGTGCCGGGCCCGCATCAGCGCGCCGATGCCGGTGGAGTCGCAGAACCCGACCTCGGTGAAGTCCACCTGCACCGTGCGCACCCCGGGGGTCGCCGCGGACGCCGCGATCGCGTCGTACAGATCGCCGGCGGTAGCCAGGTCGACGTCACCGGTCACCGACAGGCGCGCGGTGCCGTCACCGCCGACGGCCGTGCTGATCGTCAGGGTTCCCTCAGGGGACATCGCGTACCGCCGGCCTTCCGTCGTTGGAACAGTTGTACCGCATCCCGGCCGGGATCCCTATCAGGCACAACCGGGCCAGTGCATGATCAACTGGCGTACGGCGCCGGGCTCCGGGTAGAACTACCGGCATGGACGACTTGAGGCTGCCTTTTCACCGCAGTCTCGACAGTGCCCGGATCCGGCACGCGGTCCGCGCGACGCTGCCCGACGACGTGGACGCGGACCTGGCCGACGACGTTCTGCTGGTGGTCAGCGAGCTGGTGCAGAATGTGGTGCACCACACCGCCGGCGGTGGCGAGCTGCGGCTGTCACACCGCGACGGCGCGATCGCGATCGAGGTCGCCGACGTCAGCACCGACCCGCCGCACATCCACGGCCCGGACGCGCGCCGGGTCCGCGGCCGCGGGCTGATGATCGTGGCCGCGGTGAGCCGGGCCTGGGGCACCCGGGCCAGGGACCAGGGCAAGGTGGTGTGGGCCGAGATCGACTTCCCCGGCCCACCCCCGGCCGCGGCTCACGGCAGAGTGGCCACCGCGCCGTAAAAGCGGTTGATCTGCCGGACCGCCTCCTCGAAACCGTCCAGGTCCATCGGCTTGGTGACGAACGCGCTGGCATGACCGGCGTAACTGGCCACGATGTCCGGAACCGCGTTCGACGTGGTCAGCACCACCACCGGGATCGCCGTGAACCGCTCGTCCTTCTTGATCTCCATCAGGACTTCCCGGCCACCCATCCGTGGCATGTTCAAGTCCAGCAGGATCAGATCCGGCCGGTTCGCGGTGGGGAAGCCGCCCTCCCGGCGCAGGTACTCCAGAGCTTGACCGCCGTCGCTGACGCGGTGCACGACAGGAGGAGTCGCAGCCCCCTGCAGAGCCTCCTCGATCATCATGGCGTCCGCGTCGTCGTCATCGACGATCAGGACATCGAGTGGCCGTGTACCGCTCACGCAATTCTCCTAAAACTGGTCAACCAGACGCGCCACTATAGCGCCGGAATCACCGCCGCGAGCCGACCGGTGACGGGTGTGTGAATATGCGGGTGTGCAGAATCAGGATCGGGACCGCACGGTGGCGGCACGGCGGACCGGACTGACAGCGTCCCCGGACCCGGCCTTCGACCGTTTCGCCTCCATGGTGCGCAACGTGCTGAAGGTTCCGGTGGCGCTGGTGTCGCTGGTCGAAGCGGACCGGCAGGTGTTCCCGGGCGCGCTCGGCCTGGCCGACCCCTGGCAGCAGCAGCGGCAGACGCCCCTGTCACACTCGTTCTGCCGGCACGTGGTGGACAGCGCCCAGCCCCTGGTGATCGAGGACGCCCGCACCGACCCGCGGGTCACCGGCAACCTGGCGATCACCGACCTGAACGTGGTCGGCTACGCCGGCATGCCCCTCACCGACGAGACCGGCCGGGTCCTCGGCTCGCTGTGCGCCATCGACACCGTCCCCCGGCAGTGGACCGCCGCCGAACTCGCCCTGCTCGCCGACCTGGCCGCCGCCTGCTCCGACAGCCTCCAGCTGCGGATCACCACCACCAGCGCCCGGCAGCACCAGGACCGGGCCGACGCCCAGGCCGCCCGCAGCCGGCTGCTGCTGCGCGCCAGCACCGCCCTGGCCGCCACCAGCACCGCCGACGACGTGGTCGACGCGGTCCGCCAGCTGGTCACCGGCACCCTCGACCCGGCGTACGTCGGCGTGTCGGTGCTCGACCGCTCCGGCCGGGTGAACCTGCGCTCCGGCCTGCAACTGCCGTCCCGCGTCGCCGAACGCTGGAACCGCTACACCCGCGGCGCCGCCACCCCGTCGGCGCTGGCGACCCGCACCGGCGTCCCGGTGCTGCTGCCGGACATGGCCGCCGTGCACGCGCTCACCCCCGACGCCGCCGAAACGTTCCTGGAGATGGGCTGGCAGTCCGGCGCCAGCGTGCCACTGCCCGGCCCGGACGGCCCGGTCGGCGCGCTCACGTTCGTGTGGAAACAGCAGTACCGCCTCGACGACGCCGAACAGACCGTGCTCGCCGCCCTGGCCGGGTACGTCGCCCAGGCACTGCAACGCGCCGACTACCTGTTCTCCCGGGAGAACGCCGCCGCCGTACTGCAGAAGGCGATGTTGAGCGACCTGCCCGACGCGCCACCGTTCGAACTGGCCGCCCGCTACGAGCCCGCCGCCCGCGGTGACCACGTCGGCGGCGACTGGTACGACGCGGTCCAGCTCGAACCCCGGCACCTGGCCCTGGTCATCGGCGACGTCACCGGCCACGACATGCGCGCCGCCGCCCAGATGGGCCGGCTGCGCAGCAAACTCCGGCTGCTGCTCGTCGACCGCAACGAGTCACCCTCCGGACTGCTGCGCCGCCTGGACACCGCCACCCGGGTACTCGGCGACCCGATCACCGCCACCGCCACCCTGGCCCTGCTGTCCCCGGAACCCGGCGGCGCCGACGGTTACCGCCTGCACTGGTCCAACGCCGGCCACCCCAGCCCGGTGGTCGCCTCCGGCGGCGCGGCGAGCACCCTGACCGGCCACGACCCGCTGCTCGGGGCCGGGCCGCGGATATCCCGGCACAGCCACACCCGGCACCTGCCACCCGGCGCGACACTGCTGTTCTACACCGACGGGCTCCTCGAAGTCCGCAGCCACACCCTCGAGGAGTTCGACGCCCGCCAGCGGGATCTGCACGACCGGCTGGCCGGCGCCGACGGGGTGCCGCTGGACGATCTGCTGGAGCGGCTCTACGAGGAGTTCGCCGGCGACGACCACGAGGACGACGTCGCCCTGCTCGCCGTGCGGCTGCCGCCCGGACCGGGCGGCGCGTAGCCTTGGCCCCCACAGCGACGCGGCTTGCCGGCCCATCGCATCCACCCTCGACGCGAGGACACGGCGATGACCGCAACACCGGCATGGTCGGCTGACGACGTCAGCCACGGCACCACCTGCACCGTCCTGCTGCACGGCGAACTCGACCTGGCCGCCGCCGACGAACTGCGCCGCCTGCTCGACGACCACCTCGACACGGCCGGCACCACCACGGTCATCGCCGACCTGTCCCAGGTCAGTTTCCTGGACTCCGGCGCGCTCGGCGCCCTGGTCGCGGTCCGCAACCACGCCGAGGACATCGGCCGCCACTTCGCCCTGCAGAGCCCCACCGCCACCGTCCGCCGGGTCCTGGACACCGGCGGCGTCTACGACCTGATGGTCACCCCGAACGAATGAACACTCCGGCCGCCCCCGGCTCAGTGGAGCAGTGCGGTCGCCGATAGGTGGATCATGGGTGCGATGGACACAGGGCACGCGTCGACAACCGGCGTCAGCCTGGACCATCTGCTGCGTGACGGCGGTCTGCACTGCGTCTACCAGCCGTTCGTCGACCTGGACTCCGGGGCGGTGCTGGCCTTCGAGGCGTTGCTGCGCGGCCCCGAGAACTCCGTCCTGCGGTCCCCGATGGCACTGCTGGACGCCGCTCGCGCCACCGGCCGGCTCGCCGAACTCGAACACGCCGCACTACAGGCGTCACTGGGGGACGCGGCATCGCTGTCCCAGGGGCACCCGGTGACGTTGTTCGTCAACCTCGAACCCACCACGCTGACCCGGCACCCGGACGTCGTGCTGAACGCGCTCGCCGGACGTGCCGCGCACGTGCAGGTGGTCGTCGAGATCACCGAACGGGCGCTGGCCGACGACCTGGCCGGCGTTCTGACCGGCGCCGAACAACTGCGCGCCGCCGGCTGCGCCATCGCCCTGGACGACGTCGGGGTGCACCCCGAATCCCTGGCCTTCATCCCGCTGCTGCGCCCCGAGATCGTCAAGCTCGACCTGCGGCTGCTGCGCACCGTCGATGACCCCGCCACCGTCACCGTCGCCGGAGCGGTCCGCGCGTACGCCGAACAGACCGGCGCCGAAGTCGTCGCCGAAGGCATCGAGACTCCCGGCGACCTGACCCGCGCCCTCGTCCTGGGAGCCACCCTCGGCCAGGGCTGGCTGTGGAGCCGTGGGGAACGCCGATTCCCGCCCTCCACCTTCCGGCCCGAACGCTTCACCGCCCACCCGATCGGCGCTGCCCTGCGCGCCACCCCCTACGAACTGATCGGCGCCGGCCGGCAGATCCGGCACGCACCCAAACACCTGCTCGTCCCGGTGTCGAAGACCCTGGAGATGATGGCCCTGCAAGCCGCCGTGCCGCCGGTGGTGTTCGCCGCCTTCGAACACGTCCGCTTCTTCCGGCCCTCCACCAGACGCCGGTACACCGAACTCGCCGCCCGCCTGCCGTTCGTCGCCGCCCTGGGCGTGGACATGCCCGGCGAACCCGCACCCGGAGTACGCGGCACCGGCCTGCCTATCCAGGACCCACTGGCCAGCGAGTGGACCGTCCTGGTGCTGGGCGCCCACACCGCGGCCGCCCTGATGGCCCGCGACCTCGGCGACACCGGCCCCGACGCCGACCGCCAGTTCGAATTCGTCGTCAGCTACGACCGAGCCCTGGTCACCGCCGCAGCACACGCGATGATCGGTCGCCTCGCCACGGCCGGAGAGCAGCCGGGTGGTCCCGGGAGAACGCCGCCGGGCTGACCGAACGATTATTCCTCTCGCTCCGGAAAGAAGGCGAACGTGTCAGGGGCGAAGCCGTCCCGGCAGATGAGTTCCGGCACGTCGTGGTCTCTGAGTCGCGCGATCGCGATCTGATTGCAAGCCGGTCCGGATAGCTGGCGCGTAAGTTCGGTAGAGGCGTGCTGGGGATCTCTCTTCCTGTGACCGCGCAGGTCTTGGAGCACGATCTTGCCTAGTCGTTCCCTCGGCCCTGCAAGGCTGCGAAGATCGCGTCGCTGACGCCGACGATCATACGAGCCTTGTCATCGTGATCCAGATCTTCGGAGTCCCAACGATCCATCATCTCGAAGAGAGATTCTAGGATTTGGAACATCAATTCCCAATGCGGTGGCGTATCCCTCGAGGTGGATACGCATGGCCCTCTCGACCTCGGGATCCAGGATCCCCGAGAAAAACCGGGTGCGCCCGGCGCTGGGAACCGGCATGATGCGTCCTCACCGGGGTAGCCGTCGGACGGCCGGCCCGGGTGTCGCCGTTGCCTCGTGGTCGCGGGGTGACGGGTGTCGAGCACTGAGGAGGTGCCGAGAATGTTCGTTCGTCTTGAGATTCACGCCACCGCCGGTGGCGCGGACGCTGAGACGTTCGCCGGTGAGCTTGCCGCAGCTGTGAGCCGCCACGCCGGTGTCGCCGTCGCCCGTGAGGGCCGGCTCGTCGTGCTCCACCGTCTTTGACCCCGTCTACGCAACACTGGCCGGCCGGCACTGCATCCAGCGTGTCCCCACGTCGGAGAAGAACGGCCGCCGCCACACCAGCGAAGTCGTCGTCGTGGCCCTGCCGAGCCGGAACGATCCCGGCGGCGCCCGCATCGACCGGGCGGACGTGCGGGTCGACGTCTACCGTGACTCGGGCCCGGGCGGCCAGCACCGCAACAAGGTGGAGACCGCGGTCCGGCTGACCCATCACCCCACCGGCACGGTGGTGACCGCAGTCGACTCCCGAAGCCAGCACGAGAACCGCCGCGTCGCCTGGCAACGCCTGCAGACCGCCCTCGACGTACGGGAGGCCGGCCGCCGGCACGCAAACCTGAACGCCGAACGTGCCGAAACCTTCGAACGCTCCCGTTCCTTCACCTGGACGGCGTGGCGCGACCAGGTGAAAACCGACTCCGGCCTCCGCACCAGCATGACCAAGGCCCTCGCCGGCCGCCTCGACCCCCTGCTCACCGACTGATCGAACGGCCCTGACGCGGGACCACCGCGTCAGGGCACCGCTAGGGTCGGCGGGTGCGTACCCGTGTCACCGGTGTCCGTGCCGAACTCGCGGGGAATAAGGGCTGGGCGGGGAACAAGGGCTGGGCGGGAAACAAGGGTATGGAGTGCGACACCGGGCGAGCGGGAAGTTGGGTGCATTGTCGACTGAGGCGGGGGCATTCGGGGATGCGGTGCGGGAGGCTGTCGAGCGGGGCCGGGCGGAACTGGCCCGGCTGGATGAGCTGACCGATCGCCTGACCGGGCCGATCAAGGACGAGCTGCAACGGCACCTGGAGCGGGAGCGGGAGTCGCTCGGGTCGTTCAACATTGCGTTCTTCGGGCGTACCGGCGTCGGGAAGAGCACTTTGCTGTCGGTTTTCGGGCGCCTCGACGGGGAGTACGTGTCGCCGTGGGGGGCCAGTGACTTCACCACCGAGGTGCAGCCGATCGTCTGGCGGGACTGCCGGCTCTACGACACGCCAGGCATCAACGGCTGGGGGCGCACCGGCTGCCGCGACGGCCTGGAGGCCAAGGCGCGGCAGGCCGTGGCGATCGCCGACATCGTGCTGCTCTGTTTCGACAGCCAGTCGCAGCAGGCGATGGAGTTCGAGAAGATCGCCTCCTGGATCCGGGATCACGGCAAACCGGCGATCGCCGTGCTCAACGTGCGTAACCCGCACTGGCGTCATCCGGCGCGCGCCCCGCAGACCGCGCACCTGGCCGAGGCGGTCCGGCAGCACACCGACAACATCCGCACCCACCTCGCGCAGATCGGGCTGCCGCACACACCGGTCGTCGCGATCCACAGCCGCCGGGCGCTGCTGGCCCGGGCGGCCACCCCGTTCCACGGCCCGAATCCGGAGGCGTTCCACCGGGAACGCGACGATTTCGGTACCGACTATCTGGACCACTGGTCGAACTTCGGCACCCTGGAGCGCCTGATCGTCGCCGCGATCGCCGAGGGTGGCGCCGACCTGCGGCTGGCCGCGTTGCGCGGCGACATCAGGTCCCGGGCCGAGCGGGCGATCGCCGAGCTGGAGGAGGCACGACAGGCCCTGGAGCAGGAGGCCGAGGCCCGGGAACGTGACATCGAGTCGCTGTTCGCCGTGGTCGGCTATCCGGAACACACTGACCTCCTGGCGGAGTCCGAGAAGGCGCGCGGCCGCCCGTACACCTCGCCGGTCGCCGGCACCCTGGATCGGTTCGTCCGCCACCTGGCCGCCTCGCACCTGTCGGCGGCCCGCCGGCAGTCGATGGCCGCCGCCGACGAGCTGATCCGGACGGCGTTCGAGAAGCAGATCGCGTACGACGAGGCCACGTTCCGGGACACCGTCTTCGACACCGGGGCGGTGGCGGCGGCGATGAAGGCGATCGAGGCGGACCGCCGGACGTTCCTGGAGCGCGAGTTGCGGGCCGCGGTCGACGACAGTGTGACAGGCGGCGAGGTGACGGCGGCCCACGGCGCGCCGGTCCGCGGTGACGAGGGCGGCGGCCGCACCGGCGGGATCGTCCGGGGCACCGGGATCGCGGTCGGTGCAAGCGCCGCCGCGGTGCCTCTGGTGGCCATCGCGGTGCTGTCGAACCCGATCGGCTGGGCGATCGGGGTGACCGCCGTCGGCATCGGGATCGCCGGGCAGGTCCAGCAGTACTTCGGCAAGAAGATCACCCAGAAGTCGGCCGACCTGGCCCGTGAGGCCCGCGCGCAGGCGATCGCGGACAGTCATCACGCCGTGGACCGCACGTTCGACGGCTACGAGGACGCCATCGTCGGCTCCAGCCGGCAGGCGGCCTGGTCGGTGCTGGCTCCCGTGGTCGCCGCGTCGCTGCGCGACGCCGTTCAACTGCGGACCGACCACGATCTGCTCGTACGCTCGATCGAGGCTCTGCGGGCCTACGCCGCCGCGATCGACCCCGCCCCGGCCTCGGCCGACGTCCTGACCCGGGCCCGGCAGCGGGTGGGGGAGAAGGCCCTGCTCGGCGAGGACGGCACCGGCGACGACACCGTCCGTCACCCGGCCCCGATCGACCCGGCCGTCCACGCCCTCTACGCCGACCGCCGCGACCAGGACCGCACCCGCCTGTCCCGGGCGATCACCGACTCCTGGAACAGCCCACCGGCGGCGACCATCGACACGTGGCGTGACGACCTGGCGACCGCGGCCGGTCGTGACCCGGAGCTGTCCGATGTCGTGACCACCTTCGACCGGGTCGCCGCGGCGCGCCCGGCCATCGCCGTGCTCGGCGACTACAACTCGGGCAAGTCGTCGCTGGTCCGGCGGATCCTCGTCGACAGCGGACGGCAGCCGTCCACCACGTTCGACATCCGCGCCACCGCCGCGACCGCGGTCGCCACCCGGCACGAGCTGGCCGGTGTGGACCTGATCGACACCCCCGGTCTGCAGAGCGGCGACCCCGACCACGACAGTGCCGCGTTCGAGCAGGTCACCGAGGCGGCACTGGTGTTCGTGGTGGTCCACATCAACCTGCTGATCGGCGACACCGCGGCACTGGAGGAACTGGCCCGGGGTCCGAAGGGCACCCGGATGCTGTTCCTGATCAACAGGTGCGACGAACTCGGCGTCGACCCGTGGACCGAGCCGGAGGCGTTCCTGAACCTGCAGGACCGCAAACGCGAGGAACTGCGGGCGGCTCTCGCCTCCCGGGGCATCGACGTCGGCACCGACCGGATCCACTGCCTGTCCGGTGACCCGTTCGGGCTGGCCGGTGCGGCTGCCACGGCGGAGTCCGCGGACTTCGACGGGAATCGGGGCTGGGACGGCGTACCGGCAATCCTCGATGTTGTGAAGGATCTTGACGGTGGGCGGCGGACGGCGGCTTTCGACGCGGCGGTCACCGCCCTGGACCGGCACCGGGACACTCTCTCCCGGCAGCGGGACGACGACGCGGCGGACCTGGACCGGGCCGAACCGGTGATCGCCACCCTGCAGTCCGCGGTCAACGACGCCGAGCTGCTGGAGAACTCGCTGCGGGAGGACGCCCGGCGGGTGGTGAACCGGCACGCGGTGACGGCGAAGGCCGAGGTCGCGACGGTCGGCCGCAAGGACGCCAAGAAGCTGGAGCTGCTGGCCGGGGCGTGGTGGGCGACACCGCGGTTCCAGGCCGACCTGGAGCGCTACCTGGCCGACGCCGCCCGCAAACTCGGCGAATGGCACAGCGACCACGTCGCGGCGATCGGGCGGGAGATGCGGGCCGCCGAGTTCCAGGTCGCGCCGGAACTCAGCGCCGGGTTCACCGCCCGGGCCGGCGCCTGGCACGAGACCGTGACCGGGAGCACCGGCACCGTCGTGGGCGCCGCCGCGCAGATCGCCGGAGCGCTCGGCACACGGGACGCGGTGTACGCGATCGGCAAACAGCTCGGCCACAACTTCCAGCCGTGGGGCGCGGTCCGTGGTGGCGCCAACGTCGCCCGCGCCGGGGTGGTGCTGGGGGCCATCGCGACCGCCGCCGACGTGGTCACGATGGCCACCGACGCCCGCCGGGACGCCCGGCACAAGGTTCAGCAGGAGGAGGCGGCACGGGCCATCGACGCGGCGACCGAGCCGCTTGTCGAGCAGATCGTGCGCGCCGGCCCGGTCGGGCATCTCCAGCAGACCATCGGCGAGCTGACGGCGCTGCTCGACGAACACCTCGAACGGGCCGCGTCGCTGCGGCAGCGGATGGACACGACGACGGCCCGGCTCGACATCACGGGCGGCCTCATGAAGGGGAACGAGTGACAGTGGTCGACATCGACGCGGTACGGAACTGGCTGGGCCGGCTGCCGGGCGGCTCACTGGCCGGGCGGTACGGCGACGACTGGGACACGTTCGCGGCACTGGACCGGCCGGTCGTCACGCTCTTCGGCGCGTACGACACCGGCAAGAGTTCGCTGCTGCGGCGGTTGATCGTGGACACCGGCGGCAGTGTGCCCGGCTGGCTCACGATCAGCGCCCGGCACGAGACCTTCGACGTCAACGACACCGCGATCGGCGGCTGCGTCGTCAGGGACACGCCCGGGTTCACCGCCGGGGCGGCCGATCCGCGCGCCCGCACCAACACCGGGCGGGCCCTGGCGGCGATCGGGTTGACCGACATCGGTGTCGCGGTGCTGACCACCCAGCTGGCGACCGCCGAACGGGACCTGCTGCGCGAGCTGATCGCCCGGGACTGGCCGGCCGGGGCGCTGTGGTTCGTGGTGTCCCGCTTCGACGAGGCCGGGGCCGATCCGGAGTACGACCTCGACGGTTACCGGGAACTACGCGATCACAAGGTACGTGAGCTGCGGGAACTGTTCGGCATCGGAGAGCACGTGCCGGTCTTCGTGGTCGCCCAGGACCCCTATCAGACCGGAGGACCGGAGAGCGGACTCGACCGTACGACATGGGACGCCTTCCGATCCTGGGACGGGATGGAGGCGCTGACCGATGCCGTGCGGGCGGTGTCCCCGGCGGGGCTGCCCGGGTGGCGTGCCGCGGCCGGGCAGCGCTACTGGGCGGCCGCACTGGCCGGGACGTTGACCGAGCTGCGCGGGCAGTTGGCCGACTACACCGCACAGGCCGCCGTCGCTGCCCGGGGAACCGAGCGCCGGGACGGCTGGCTGAGCGAACTCGACACTCTGGACCGGGCCGCGCACGCCGCGCTGGACGGACTGGTCGACGAGGTGATGCGCCGTCCCCGGGAGCCCGGCGCCGAGATCCAGCAGACGCTCGACACCTGGTTCAGCAGGCACGAGGCCCGTCTGCAGCGGCTGCGGCAGTCGATCCGCAAGACCCGTGACCGGGAACGGGCGCAGCCGTCCTGGCCCGGGTTCGCCGCCCTGGTCACCACCCTGGAGAACCGGGAACAGACCGCTCCCGCGGCCGTCGCCGGGCATGTCGAGTCGGTCGGCACCATGATGCTCAGCGTCCTGAAAGCCGCCGGCGACGTGACCCGGGGAAAATCGGCCGCGGCGAAGCGTCTCGCCGCCCTCGGTGAACACCTCGGCACCGCCGAGGCCGTGCTGCCGCTCGCCGTCTACCTGGCGAAGGTCGTTGACGACCGGCGGGCCGACGGCGCCCGCCTGAACCACGACCGGGCCGCCGCCGACCAGCGGCAGCAGGTCGCCGCGGAGTGCACGCGGCTCGCCCGGGAGATCTGGCAGCCGTACGTCGACGAGGTCCGCGACCAGATCATCGCCGAGACCGCCGACCAGGCCGACCTCGACGCCAGCCTGCGTGAGCTGGTCGCCGGCCTGCAGGCGGCGGTGACGGCCGGCGAGCGCCTCACGTAGTCAGCGCTTGCGACCGCCGGCCCCGCCGTCCCTAACGCAGCGCGCCGGCGACCGTCGGCCGGAAGCCGTCCAGCAGGGCCCAGAGCCGGGGCTGCCGTAGCGCGGCCCCGGCCACCAGCGGATCGGTGTGCCGTAGGAACGCCAGGTGCCGGCAGGCGTGCGCGGCCACCGCCGTCCGCTCCACGTGCGCGGGGGAGGGCGACAACGGATCGTCACCGGATACGATCCCCGTCGCCGGGTCCAGGTCGGTGGCGTCGTGCGGATCCGGGTCGGGCAGCGCCACATAGGTCAGCACGATCCGGCCCGCCTCGAACCGCCACGACGTCGAATGCAGCACGTCCACCTGACCGGAACCGGCCAGTCGCCGGGCGACCTCGTCGGGATGGACGTCACCGTCCAGGCGGTGTTCACTGACCCGGTAGGTCAGGCGCGCGCCGCGCATTCCGAGACGGAACACCTCGACGACTGTCGAGCCATCGGTAGTGAGATCCACAACGCCATACTGCTGCAATTGCCAGATCATGGCAACAAATGCTCCCCTGGAGGTGACGGCTCCGTGCTGACAATCATGGGATCGGGTGAGACGAGTCCCACCATGGTGAGCGTCCACCGGGCGGTCGCCGCGGGACTGCCGGGCCGTCCCGCCGCGGTGCTCATCGAAACCCCGTACGCGTTCCAGGAGAACGTCGCCGACATCTCCGCGAAGGCCTGCCAATACTTCGACCGCAGCGTCGGCCTGCACGTGACCGTGGCCCCGGAGACCGACAATGATCAGGCGCTGGCGATGACGCGTACCGCCGACTGGTTGTTCTGCGGCCCGGGCAGCCCTACCTACGCGCTACGCCGCTGGACCGGCAGCCCCGTCGCCCAGGCGCTGCACGACCGGTTCCGGCGGCGCCGCGGTCACACCGTGTTCGCCTCGGCGGCCGCCGCCACCCTCGGGCGCTGGACCGTGCCGGTCTACGAGATCTACAAGTCCGGCGCGGACCCGTACTGGGCCGACGGCCTCGACCTGCTGCGCCACCTGGACCTGACCGTCGCCGTCGTCCCGCACTACGACAACCGCGAGGGCGGCACCCACGACACCCGCTTCTGCTACCTCGGCGAACGCCGCCTGCGCCTGCTGGAACAGCACCTGCCCGACGACGCGGCGGTCCTCGGCGTCGACGAGCACACCGCCGTCCACATCGACCCCGGCGCCGGGCAGGTGCGGGTCACCGGCCGCGGCGCCCTCACCGTCCGCCGCCACGGCGCCGACACCGTCTTCCCGTCCGGGTCCGCTTTGTCGCTCACCGAGTTGCGGGCCCTGGCACACCGAGGCGCGGCCGTACGATCAACGCCCCCTCCCGTGGCCGGGACGCCGGAGACCCCGCCCACCGTCTCGGAGACGGCCGCGACGTGCGAGCGCCGTTTCGACGAGGCCCTGGCGGCCCGGGACGCCGACGGCATGGCCCGGGCGGTCCTGGACCTGGAGTCGGCGGTCCACGCCTGGAGCACCGACACCGAGCTGGACGACGGCGCCGACCAGGCCCGAGCCGTCCTGCGCACCCTGATTCTCCGCCTGTCCCGCACTGCCACCACCGGCCTGACCGACCCGGCGGCGTTGCTGGCCCCGCTGGTGCAGCCCCTCCTGGACCTACGATCCGGCCTGCGCAGCCGCCACGACTACGCCACCGCCGACGCACTCCGCACCGCCCTGTCCGCCGCCGGCATAACAGTCCAGGACGACAACGGCCAGGTGACCTGGACCCTCTCCCGTTGACCGAATATGGGTTGACCTCCGGAGCGTGGTCCCGAACGATCATCGGCATGGATGTCGGGACTCGGGAAACCGTTGGTGAGTTGCTGGGCCGCATGGCGGCGGGGGATCACGACCGGACGGCGGAGCTGTTCGCTGAACCGATCGACTGGCAGCTGGACTGGCCCGCGGAGGGGCATCCGGCGGTGCCCTGGATCCGGGCGCGATCCAGCCGGGCCGACGTGGCCGACCACTTCGGGACCCTGGAGCAGTTTCACGTCCCAGAGCTGAACGCGACCGAGGTGACCCGCATCCTGGTCGACGGCCCCGACGCCGTGGTGCTCGGGACGATCGCACAGACCACCCGGGGCGGCAGGGCGTACACCTCGGCGTTCGCCCTGCACCTGACGGTCGAGGCCGGCCTGATCACCCGTTTCCACATCTACGAGGACAGCCTCAGCGTCCTGCGGGCACACAAATAGTAAGTTTGTAGATTATCCTCAACCGGACGTTAACCGGGAGAGGCGGGAATTCCATGGCTGACAGTGCGTACGGGCCGGGGCAGGGGCCCAGCGCACGGCCGCTCGACGAGGCGGAGGCGCTGCGGATCCTGGAGCGGCAGCAGTTCGGGGTGCTGGCCACCGTCAAACGTGACGGGCATCCGCACCTGGCGTCGATGGTCTACCAGTGGGACGCCGGCCGGCGCCGCCTTCGGTTCTCCTCGGTGGACGGCCGGATCAAGGTGGTGCACCTGCGCCGCGATCCGCGGGCCACGCTGCACGTCCAGGGCGACGACGTCCTCTCGTACATGGTCGCCGAGGGCAGGGCGACGGTGTCCGAACCGAGCCGACGCTCCGGCGACGCAACCGGCCGGGAGCTGCTGGAGATGGCCGGCGACCAGCCCGAGGCGACCCTCTACCTGGACCAGATGGCCAAGGAGGGCCGCGTCGTCATCACACTGCAGGTCACCCGGTTGTACGGGGTCGCCCTGGACGGTCCCGCTGAGGAATGATGGCTCAGCCCTGGTACGGCGGTGCCACACCCCAGCCCCAGTGGGGGACCGGCGCCTGGTGGGGTGGGGTGGCTCCGGGCTGGGAGTTGGCCAGGGCCAGGCGGGTTCCCCACTCGATGTAACCGGCGAACGCGGCCCGGAACTCCGGGTCGTCCGGCAGTCCCACCTCGTCGGCGGCGTCCATCAGCAGGCTCACCCAGCGGCGGCGTTGCGGCTCGGTGATGGACCTGCCCAGGTGCTGGCCCAGCATGTGGGGGTAGCCGCCGCGTTCGTCGGTGTAACGCGACGGTCCGCCGAACACCTCGGACAGCCACATCGCGACATAGCGGGGGTGCCCGGGATCCATGTGGGCGAACAGCGGGCCGATCACGTCGTCGACGAGAACCTTCTCGTAGAAACGGCTGGTCAGATTCTCGAACGCTTCCGCGCCGCCGGCCCACTCGTACAGCGAAGGAGTGGCTCTTCCAGTGCCGCGGACGGTTGTCGGCTCGTAGTGGCGCATCTCCTCGATCGCCTCGATGTACGGGCGGATCTCGGCGAGGAAGCCGGGGAAGAGGTCGCCGGTCCGGAACCCCTTCAGGTGGTCTTCCGGTGAGGTCCAGGTGATGCGCAGAATGTAGGCGGAGGGTTCCTCGGTGCACCGGCTCAACTCGAAGTCGGCACACTGCGGCGCCTCGGCCAGGAACCGTGCCGCCCGCCGATAGGCGTCCTCGAAGGCCGTCGTGTCGCCAGGGATCCGATACCGGATGTACTCGACCGTCATACCTCCACCATAGACGGTGTAATCATGTAATCAAGATGGTGCCGCGTTCCCCTCCGTGAACAAGGTCTCCAGGCGTGGTAACCGCACGTCCGCCGATGCCGGGGCCGGGTCGCGGTCGTCGGGCAGCAGCTCCCACATGCGGTCGGTCTCCTGCCACAGTTCGTCCTCTGATCCGGTCAGTTGCTCGTAGGCCCGGTAAGCGGCGTACTGGAAGTCCTCGGCCAGCAGGGCGTACTCGTGGAGTGCTCCGGCAGCCATCCGTCGTACCGCGGGATGGTCTGCCAGGTTGTCGGGGTCGGCGACGACCAGGTCGTACCAGTGCCGGCCCAGCCCCACCAGGCCCGCGCAGAAGTCGGTGAAACCATCGTCGCCCACTCCGGTCGTCAGCAGACGGCACACCCGATGGATACCGTCCAGGTCGGCGACGCGGCCCCGTAGGCGTGCGAAACGAACCTCGAACGCGACGATCTCGGGAAGGCTCAACCGGGTCAGCCGCGCGATGAGCGCGTCACCCAGAAGATCGTCCAAGGAGCCGGTGTCTCCGTCGAGGTTCACGTCGGCTCTTGCGGCCTCGATGATCTCCCAGCACTGATCGGTGTTCACGGCGGAATGCTCGCACGGCGGATGATCATTGCGGCATCCTGCTGTGGTGGATACGCCGGAACTGATGCATCTGCGCCTGTTCGCCGAAAGCTCGGTGGATCGGAGCGCCGACCTCGCCGCGGCCCTTGTCCGCAGCCTCGCCGGTTACGGCGCGGTCCACGTCAGGGAGTCAGGCGTCTACTGGAAGATCCCCGCATACCTGGAGTTCAACGCCGATCTCACCAGCCTCCCGGCGGCCGTCGACCAGTTGAAGGCGCTCGAACCCTCGGGCTGGTCCGGCGACGTCTGGAACCACCGGCCCGACGGCCCGCCGTTCCTGGTTCCCGAGATCCGCTGGGCCTGGCTGACCCACACCACAGTGTAGAAAGTACGGGGTGAACATCCGAGTTGGAGGAATCGCCCTCTCCGCGGCGATCGGTGCACTGGCCGGAGCCGCCCTGTCCAGAAGCGCACGGGGCGCCGCAGTGGGCGCAGCTGTCCTGGCCGGCACCGAGGCAGTGGCCCGCGCCAGGCAGCGCCCCGGCGAGATCCCGGCCTGGTGGTCGCGGGTGGCGATGAGCGGTGCCGCCGCGGCGATCGGCGGCGGCCTGGTGAGGAACAGCCCACCGCTGCCGGTAGG
Organism: Actinoplanes couchii; assembly: GCF_016862075.1. GTDB lineage: Bacteria > Actinomycetota > Actinomycetes > Mycobacteriales > Micromonosporaceae > Actinoplanes > Actinoplanes couchii. The sequence continues at coordinate 112,450 of NZ_BOMG01000104.1, forward strand.
AATCGCCGCCGGCGCACTGGCCGGCGCCCTCGGCCTACGCCCACAGAAGGTGCTGCTGGGCCCGGTGGTAGGAGCCGCCGCCGGATTGCTCGCCCCGAGAAACGCGAACCCCGCCGTGGTAGCCGCCACCGCAGTGGTCGGATTCCGGGTGGTGTCCGCCCTGCTCTTCCGAGACCCCCAGGTGAGCCTGCTGGCCGAACGCGCCCAGGCCGACGATCTGCCCTTCGTGGTCCCGCTGGAGGCACGCACCAACCGGGTGGGCACCGGCTTCGTCCGCGAACTCGCCGACGTCCTGGGCGGCAGATACCAGGCCGACGCCGAGGACGAGGGCATCGTCGCGTCCCTCGACGAGCTGGCCGGCCCGCAGTTCGACCCGGCCGGCGTCGACCCCCTGGTGCGCGAGTTCTACGAGCACACCAGCCGTTTCAAGCTGACCATCGTCCCCGAGTGGCGGCTCTGGGTCCGCCCCGGCTACCTGCTCTACCGCAACCTGGTGGCGCGCCCGCTCGGCCAGGCCAACGTGCCGATGAACCAGCGTGAGACCCTGCGCGGTGTCCGCAGCCGCATCGACACCATCACCCTTGAAGATCAAGAGCTGGTTGGCGTACGGGGATGGATCCGCTCGTTCGCCGACAACGACGAACCGATCTACGTCGGCATCTACACCACGTACCGGCACGACGACCGTGGTTATGTCAGTGTCGGCTTCCCGGTGCCGCGGGGCAGTTTCACCGCCACCCTGCTGCCGCTGCCCCGCCCCGGTGGTGGCCTCGTGCTCACCAGCACCAGCGACCTGGCCCACCCCGGCCACTACCTGACCGCCATCGACCCGGAGACCCGCGACCTGACCACCCTGGCAGTGCACGGTTTCACCGAGCGGCTCGACGTCCACACCGACACCGGCCGGTTACGCGCGGAGCACGCCTTCGCTTTGTACGGCCTCCCGTTCCTCACCCTGCACTACACGATCGACCGCATCTGACCAGGGAGACAGGATCCGCCGGTGCGCCTCCCGCAACGCCGGCCCGGGGTCGATGCCCAGCTCTTCGACCAGCAGCCCGCGCACCGCCCGGAACGTGGCCAGGGCCTCGGCCTGCTGACCGGCCGCCGCCAGCACCGTGACGAGACACGCCTGTACCGACTCGTGCAGCTGGATGCGCAGATCGTCGACAGACACCACTTCGCCCCCAATTTTCCGGTACGGGTGTTGCCTGCCTGCACACTGACCGCCCCGGCTGAACCATCACTGCATGCCGATGGACGCCCGCACCCGAGTTCCACTGACCACCGCCATCCGGCCCGGACCGCGTGCACGACCGCCGGGTCCGTGCAGCCATCGAGCAGGCCGGATACTGTTCTGGCGGTTGTTCTGACGGGAGAAGATCTTGCAGACCAGGACAGTGCACATGATTACCGCGTACGGCCGGGCAGACGCGTTCGTGGCCGTCCCTGACGACGGCCGACGGTATCCGGCGGTGCTGATGTACCCGGACGGTTTCGGCATCCGTCCCGTGTTACGCCAGATGGCTGCCGAACTGGCCGGACACGGTTACTACGTGCTCGTACCCAACGTGTTCTACCGCCACGGCCCGACTCCGGTGGTAGAGCTTCCCGAGTTCATCGGCGACGACGCCCGGGACGCGATCTTCACCGAGCTGATGCCCATGATCAGGGCACACACCGCCGAACGGACCGTGAGCGACGCCGACGCCTACCTGGACTTCCTCACCACCCAGCCGGAGACCGACAGCGGCCCGATCGCGGTGACCGGCTACTGCATCGGCGGCCTCCTGGCGGTCCGCACCGCCGCGGCCTACCCCGCCCGGGTGGCCGCGGTAGCGGCTTTCCACGCCCCGGTGGCCGCCGACGGCCCCGACACCCTGGCAAAGCTGACCGCCCCGATCCATTTCGGTCACGCCGAGAGCGACATAACCCCAGCCGACCTGGCCCGCCTGAACGAGACGCTGAGCGCCGCCGGTGTCATCCACACGTCAGAGATCTATCCCGGCACCGTTCACGGTTTCACCATGCCCGACACCGAAGCCTTCAGCCCCGCCGGCCTGCAACACCACTGGGACCGCCTGCTACCCCTGCTCGCCGCCACTGTCTGATCTGCCGGGATCCTGGATACGGCTGGACATCCATGACAGCGACTTCACCGAGGTCGTCTACCATCCGGCCGAGCTGATTGCCTACCTCGACGATGCTGATCTTTTCGCTGAAATGAAGACGGCTCGCTTCGTCGGTGTTCTGGGCCTGCCGGCTGTCGAGGACCTGCCACGTTGATCGGTCTGCCAGGTTCATCGGTCTCCGGGCCTGGGATGATTCTTCTGTGCTGCTGTTGCCTGGGCCTGAGGACCTGACCTCGTTGGTGCTTCGTGTGGACTTCGGGGACGAGGTTCGCTGGGAAGCTTGTCAGGAGACGTTGAGCGGTTCCGGGGATGATCGGATGGCCACGTTTGTCAGCGACATCGGATTCGACGGTGTGACAACTCAGCGCCTTGTCGAACTGGATACGGGCGCCGACCTCGACGACCGGGTGTTCTACCTGTTCGTCGCCGACTCGACGACGCTGGGGGATGACGAGTTTCCGCTTCTTGCCGTCGACCTGGACGGTGAGCCCGGCCGTACCTTCCGGGTTCCGGTGGCGTTCTTCGCCGACGTCTCGGCCAACCTGTCCATCGGCAACATGGACTTCGCCGAGTTCGCTGATGCCGTCGACGCAACCGGGGCCTATCGGGGCTTCAATTGACGTGCGTGGTCAGGAAGGCGTCGAAGTTGGTCCGGCTCACTGAACGATTTGTGGACGCGCGACGGGCTGCCGGAAGTGGGTTTCCAGTGGCCGCGGCCAGCATTCGCGGCGACCTGACCGGTAGCGGGAAGTCCGAATTCGCCTATCGGGTCACCAGCGACAGCGCTCAGGACTTCTCCGCCGCGGACCTGAACCTCGGTATCGACTCAGACTTCAGCCTGGGCAGTGACATCGCTCCTGGTAAACGTGTTTCACCCAGGACACGGCCGAGCCCGGTATCGGGTTCGACCCGTGCGGCGGCGTCGAGAGCGCCCCGATCACCTGCTGGGACCAGGCCGAGGCGCAGTCTGCGACGACGAGCCCGTCACCCCGGCGCCCGCGTCCGCCGGACAGGCGGTCAGGGGGTGCCGGCGATCAGGACGGTTCCGGTGGACGGCGTGGACGGGCCGATCACGGTCGGGTCGAGACTGTGTTCAGCCGCGACGGTCGTCGCCCAGCAGCCACCCCACGTCGCCGCCCACGACAAGGCCGGATCGTCGTCCGGGTCGAGATCCTCCGGCCGCCCGGGAATGCCGAAGGTGTCGAGCAGGCGACGCTCGACACCGAACGGCTCGCCCAGCGCCAGCTCCGGATATTCCGCGACCCACCGCCGGAGCACCGTGCCGTGCTCGGCGATCAGCCACGCCTCGCCGTCATAGTCGCTGTGGAAGTAGGCCTGAGCCTGGCCGAATCGCGCGCTGAGCTGCTCGCAGTGCCGGGTGACCCGGTCGGTGGCGGCCAGGTACGGCAGACCGAGCCACGCACCGAACACCAGCGTCCAGCCGCTCAGGTCCGGAGTCACGACGACGGTGGAGAAGCGATCCTCCCCGCTGTGCGCGACCTTGTCCACCAGGTCCGCCCCGGTCGCCCAGGTGCAGGCCCGCACATCGGTCAGCCCGAGCTGCCGCACCACCGCCGCCTGATCCGCGGTGTTCACCGCCAGCCACGACAGCCAACAGGCCCGAATCGGCACCGGCCGGTCGACAACGTTCACGGACGTCACTGTACGGCCGCGGGTCTGCTCGCCGGTGGATCGGCTCAGGAGTCGCCCCATCGCCAGATCGCGGCGGCCTGGCCGATCACGGTGGCGTCGTCGGCGAGTACGTTCCAGACCGTGGCTTCCAGCAGCTGGAACTGGTGGCCGTCCTTGCGGATGCGGGTGCCCCGGTAGTCGTCGGCGTAGCCGTCGCGCAGCACCGACTCCATGAACACCCGGCGTTCCTCCCGGTCCTGGGCGCCCGCCGACAGCCGGGACGGCAGCCCGACGAACTCGTCCCAGCGGTACCCGAACATCTGCTGCGCCGTCCGGTTGGCGTAGACGAACAGTGGATCCGCCGACGCGTCGTGCACCAGCAGGCCGAACGGCGCGTCGTACAGCCAGGTGGCGGTCTTGTCCTCCGGAAGAAGAGGCCGCCCGGTCAGTTTCAGATAGCTGTCGGCCGCGAGTGCCGCATCTGGTACGCCTGTCACGGCACGAAGATATCGACCGCCGGTTGTATCCGCGCGCAGATGTGGAGTAAGAGCCCGTACCCCTCTCCGGACGGGCGCCGCGACCGACTGTGGTGAGCCTGCCGAACCCCAGGATTTGTTCACTGCTGATCCAGGACCGCCCGGCGCAGCGTCCGCAGTCCGTAGTGCAGGCGGGAGCGGACGGTGCCGACCGGAATGCCGAGCCGTCCGGCGACCTCGTCGACCGGGCGGTCCTCGTAGAACACCTGGAACAGCACGGCCCGCTGGCCGTCGCTGAGACGCCGGGCCGCCCCGCGCAGCGAGTCCTCGGCGATCACCAGGACCGAGCCGTCGGCTTCGGCGGTGGTGGCCACGTCGGCCCGGCCATACACGGCGGGACGGTGCCGCCGGCGGCGGAAGTCGTCGATGACCAGCCGGCGCAGCACGGTGAACATCCAGCGGCGCGAACCGTTCTCGTCGTCGGGCACGGTCCGGATGCTGCGCCACGCGCGGACCAGGGCTTCCTGGACCAGATCCTCGGCCATCGCACGATTGCCGGCGGTGAGACCGAGTGCGTATCGCGTCAATGTCGGCCCCTGTTCCTGAACGATCACCCGGAGTCGTTCCTGAGTGTCGTCCGGGGCATTCTTCGGGCGGGCCACCAAAATCTCCCTGCGTCGTCTGCGGTGGTCCCGAACGGTAGAGAGGAGCACTGGACAATCTCTTTACTCGACGACCGGAAGATCAATGAATGCGAATCAATGAAATATTGACAAGGCGGTCTTAGAATCCTGGCTTTCGTACGCGAGGAAGCGCGGAGACAGGTGTCGATTTTGGTGCGTGGACGCTCGGTGGCGCCGCGGCCTGGCTGATCTCGTCGCTGGACACGGCCCGGGTGATTACGTCATCTGACGCAATCTGAGTCCCGGCTCGTACGCCTAATGTCGGCTCTCGTCGCCAGAGGGCCGTTCAGTAGATCTCCACTGGGTCTTGCCAGTGTCGGTGACGCGGTTACGCCTGTTTTCCCGATGATCGGAGACCCGACATGACCAAGCCGACGATCGTGCACGGTGCCTGGGCCGACGCCTCCAGCTGGGACGCCGTCGCGACCCGGCTGCGCGCCCACGACTTCACCGTGCTGGCCCCGCCGAACCCGCTGCGGGGTGTGGAGTCCGACGCGGCGTACCTGTCGTCGTTCGTGGCGCAGCGGGTCAGCGGGCCGGTGGTGCTGGCCGGTCACTCGTACGGCGGGGTGGTGATCAGCAACGCCGCCGGCAACGCGGGTGACGTGCGGGCGCTGGTCTACGTGAACGCGTTCATCCCGGCCGAGGGCGAGAGCATCTTCGCCATCCTCGGTGGATCGGGGTCGGCGCTGGACGTGCCCGACCCGACGACGGTGCTCGACGTGGCCGGCTATCCGGGCGCGCCGGACGGTGACGCCGAGGCGTTCCTGAAGCCGGAGACGGTGGGCCGCTACTTCGCCCAGGACCTGTCCGAGGAGCAGCAGTGGCTGATCGCCGCCGGGCAGCGGCCGATCACCCTGAGCGCGAACGCCGGGCCGACGGTCTCCGCGGCGTGGCGGACGATTCCCAGCTGGGCGGTGGTCGGCACGGACGACCTGGTGATCCCGGCGGCCACCCAGCGGTCGATGGCCGAGCGGGCCGGTTCGAAGATCGCCGAGGTGGCGGCGTCGCACGTTTCGCTGGTGTCGCAGCCGCAGGCCGTCACCGACGCGATCCTGGCCGCCGCGGCATGAACCGGCCCGGGCCGCTCTCCGCGTGCTTCGGCACGTCATCCGTACTCTGTTAAGGATCTTCGATTGACCGACCCGGACGTGTTGCGCCTGCAGATCATGGGCCCTCTACGGGTCTGGCGGGGTGACGCCGAGCTCGACACCGGCCCCCGCCAGCAGCGTTGCCTGCTGGCGGTGCTCCTCGCGAACGAGGGCCGGCCCGTCGGCATGGGCGACCTGATCGACCTGCTCTGGGGGTCGAGCCCGCCGGTCAGCGCGGTCAACGTCATCCACAAGTACATCGGCGCCCTCCGCCGCCTGCTGGAACCGGAGCTAGCCACCCGGGTGCCGGGATCGTTCCTGGCCCGGCACGACAACGGCTACCGGTTCAGCGCCGGCCCGGACGTGCTGGACCTGGTCGCGTTCCGGCGGCTGACCGCCCGCGCCCGTGAGGCCGAGGACACCAGCCGGCTCAGCGCCGCCCTGGACGACTACACCCGCGCACTGCACCTGTGCCAGGGCGCGGCCGGCGGGAACCTGGCCGACAGCGCCGCCGCGTCGGCCACCTTCGCCGGGATCGACGGCGAGTTCCACGACGCGGTGGTCGCCGCCGCGAGTGTCGCCCAGCGGGTCGGTGACCCGAACCGGGTGCTCGCCCCGCTGCGGACGGCCGCCCGGACGGGCCGGCTGCACGAGCCGGTGCACGCCGCCCTGGTCGAGACGCTGGCCGCGGCCGGGCACCAGGCCGAGGCCCTGGACGCCTACCGCAGCGTGCGGGAACGCCTCGCCGACGAGCTGGGCATCGACCCCGGCCGGGAGCTACAGCAGGCCCAGCAGCGGGTCCTCACCCAGAGCGGGGCCGCGCCCGCCGGGAGCACGCTGGTACGCCCGGCGCAACTGCCCCCGGACCAGCCGTTGTTCGTCGGGCGGCGGCACGAGATGGCGATGCTGCATGACCACATGACCGCGATGCGCGACAGCCGGCGCACCAGCCCGATGGTGGTGGCCGTCGACGGCATGGGCGGTGTCGGCAAGTCCACCGTCGTCGCGCATTTCGCCCACCGGGTCGCCGCCGATTTCACCGACGGACAGCTCCACCTGGACCTGCGCGGTCACGAGGGCGAGAGCGGCAGCGTCCCGGCCCTGGACGCCCTGCGATCGCTGCTCTACGCGCTCGGGCTGCGCGGCGCCGACGTGCCGGACAGCCTGGACGCCCTGGTCGGCGCGTACCGCACGCTGACCGCCGGCAAACGTTTCCTGGTCATGCTCGACGACGCCCACGACGCCGGCCAGGTCCGGCCGCTGCTGCCGAACTCGGCCGACAGCCTGGTGCTGATCACCAGCCGCCGCCCGCTGGTCGGACTGGCCGTCTCGGACGGGGCCCGCCTGCACCGGGCCCACCTGCCGGACCTGCCGGACGCCCGCCGGATCCTCACCACCCGGCTCACCTGCCCGCACGATCCCGCCTTCCTCGACGAGATCATCGAGCTGTGCGGACGGCTCCCGCTGGCCCTGGCGGTGCTGGCCGCCCGGCTGAGCGTGCGCCCGAAACTGTCGATGGCCACCGTCGTCGCCGAACTGCGCGACGGCGCCCGCCGGCTGGCCGCGTTCGGAGAAGGCCGCGGCGTCACCGACCCGCGGACCGCGTTCTCCTGGTCGTACCGGCAGCTCAGCCCGGACGCGGCCCGGTTGTTCCGGCTGCTGTCGCAGGCACCGGTCGCCGGGATCACCGCCGAGGCCGCCGCCAGCCTGTCCGGCGCCGACCTCACCCGCACCCGGTCCGAGTTGGAGGAGCTGGCCGAGGCCGCCCTGGTCACCGAACAGGACAGCGGCTGCTTCACCGCACACGTGCTGGTCCGGGCGTACGCCGAAGAGTTGTTCCGAACGATCGACACACCGGCCGATCAGCGGGCGGGTGTGGCCCGGCTGCTGCAGTACTACCTGCACAGCAGCTACAACGCCCAGGTGGTGCTGGCACCCAACCGCACCCCGATCCCGCCGGCCCGGGCGCTGCCCGGCGTGGCGCCCGAGGAGCCGCTGACGTACCAGCAGGCCATCGCCTGGTTCGCCCGGCACCGCCCGGTCCTCAAGGAGGCCGTCGGCCTGGCCGCCGACCTCGGCCACGGCATCGTCCCGTGGCAGATGGCCATCACCATGCAGCAGTACTTCGAGTGGTACGGCTACTTCCAGGACTGGGACGACGTGATGCGCTCCGCCCTGCACGCGGCCCGAACCGGCGGCGACATCGTCGGCGAGGCGCACGTGCTGCGCAGCCTGGCCGGCGCCCGCTGGTTCCTCGGCGCCAACGAGGAGTCCCTGGAGTTGCTGGCCGCCGCCCTGGACGTCTTCGTCGATCACTGCATGCTGCGCGAACAGGCCCTGACCCACATCAACGTGCACGCCGTGCACACCTCGCTCGGCGCCCACGAGAAAGCCCTGGCCAGCGCCGAGACGGCGGTCGCGCTGTGCCGGGCGGCGGGCAACGAGACGTCGCTGATGCGCAGCCTGGACTGCAAGGGCCGGTCGCTGGCCCGCCTCGGCCGGCACGACGACGCGGCCCCCGTCCTGGCGCAGGCGCTGGCGATAAACCAGCGGATCGGCCGCCGCCACGAGGAAGCCATGATCCGGGTGTCCATCGCGGACAACCTGGTCGGCCTGAAACGTACCAACGACGCCGTCGCCGAACTGCGGCGTGCCGCCGACGCGGCCCGCTCGGTCGGCCAGGGCCCCTACCACTTCCAGGCGTTCCGCAGCCTGTCCGCGCTGCTGCTCACCCTCGGCGACGACGCCGGGGCCCGGCAGGCGTTCGACCGGGCCAGCGAGGTGCTCGGCTCGTTCCAGGGCGGCGGCCCCCGGCACATGCGCGAACAGCTGGAACAGCTGGCCCACGAGCTGGCCGGCGCCGGATGAGGTTTCACTAACTTTCCAGAGCGGCTGCCTAGCATCACCGATACAGTCCCGTCACCGAACGGAGAGTGGTCATGCTCGAATCCGCCGGCAAGGTACGGCTCGCGGTGCTGGGGCCGGTGCGGATCCTGCGCGACGGCATCGAGGTCGACGCCGGCCCGCGCCAGCAGCGGGCCCTGCTCGCCGTCCTGATGGCGTCACCCGGCCGCCCGCTCGACATGCTCGAACTGACCGCCGCGTTGTGGGGCGACGACCCGCCGGCGTCGGCGGTCAACGTCATCCACAAGTACATCGGGGCGCTGCGCCGGGTCCTGGAGCCGCGGCTGGCCCACCGGGACGGTGGATCGTTCCTGCTCCGCGACGGCGGCGGCTACCGCCTGACCGCCGGGCCCGGCAGCCTGGACCTGCTGGCCTTCCGCGACCGGGTGACCCGGGCCCGCGGCGACATCGCCGCCGGCCGGCCGGAGACCGGACTGGACCGCTACCTGGACGCGTTCGCCCAGTGGCGCGGCCCGGCCGGGGACCGGCTGGCCCGTACCGCCGCCGCCCGCCGGGCGTTCCTCGCCCTGCACAGCGAGTTCTTCGACGCGGTGGTGACCGCCGCCGCGGTCGCCGTCGAACTGCGCCGCCCGGCCCGGATCCTCGGCGCCCTGCGGCTGGCCGCGTCGATCGGCGGTTGCCACGAAGCGGTGTACGCCGCCCTGATGCTCGTGCTCGCCGCCACCGGCAACCGGGCCCGCGCCCTGGACCTCTACCGTGGGATCCGCGACACCGGCCTCGACCCCGGACCGGAACTACGGCAGGCCCACCGCCGGGTGCTCACCCGCACCGTCCTGCCACTGCCCACCGCGGTACCCGTCGTCCGCCCCACCCGGCTGCCGCCCGACCCGCCGGACCTGGCCGGCCGCGACACCGAACTCGACACCCTGCGCGGCCTCGTCGGCGACCCGGCACCCGGCCGGCGCACCGGGCCGCTGGTGGTGGCCATGGACGGCGAGGACCCGGCCGGCACCTCGGCACTCGCCGTGCACTTCGCCCACCTGGCCGCCGCCGACTTCCCCGACGGCCGGCTCTACCTGGACCTGCGCCGCCACGACCGGGACGAATCACTGACCGTCCTGCTCACCGACCTCGGACTGCCCGGCACCCGGGAGGCCCGGGCCGACGCCTACCGCGACGTCACCGCCACCCGCCGGATCCTGCTGGTGCTCGACCACGTGCACGACCACACGCTGGTGCCACCGCTGCTGCCCGTCTCCACCGCCAGCCTGGTCCTGGTGACCAGCCCGCACCCGCTGCCCGAGCTGACCGGCGCCCGGTTCATGACCGTCGATCCAGTCGACGTCAACAGCACTGTCCTACCGTGACGGCCATGGACACCATCGTTGCCGGCACCCACGGCTGCACCGTCGACGGCACCCGGCAGGTCTACCACGTCGCCGGCCGGGGACCGGTCCTGATCGCGCACTCCGGCGGCCCCGGCGTCGACCACGCCTACCTGCGCTCGGCTGCCCTGGAAGAGCACTTCACCGTGGTCTACCTCGAGCCGGTCGGCACCGGTGACTCCCAGCCACTGCCGGCCGGGGCGACCTACCTGCAGACCTACACCGATTTCCTGTACGCCGTGGTCGAGCACCTGGCCGTGCCGCGGGTGTTCCTGCTCGGGCACTCGCACGGCGGTGTCGTCGCCCAGCGGTTCGCGGTCCAGCATCCCGGCCGGATCGCCGGGCTGGCCCTCTACAGCTCCACCCCCGTCACCGGCCAGGAGTTCTGGACGGCCGCCGCCGACGAGGCCGCCCGTCATCCCGAGCGTCACCCGGACGTCCCCGAAGCCGTCGAGGCCGCCGCCGCGTTGTCCGGTTCCGATCTGCGGGCCCTGCTGCCGGTCTACTTCGCCGACTACTGGGGCCGGCGGCATGAGTTCCAGAGCTTGCGCGACACGCTGCGGACCTGGCCGGTGGAGTTCAGCGACCGGACCGTCGACCTCCGGCCGGAACTGCCGCTGATCACCGCGCCGACCGTGGTGATCAGCGGCCGCCACGACTTCATCTGCGGCCCGGCCTGGGCGGACATGCTGCACCAGGGCATCGCCGGTTCCCGGCTGGTGACCCTGGAGAACAGCGGCCACTTCGGCCAGATCGAGGAGCCCGCGGCGTTCCTGGACGCCGTCGTGTCCCTGCTGTCGGACACCAGTTTCCCCGACCGGATCCGCGCCGCCTTCCGCCGCGGCGACACCGCCGCCGTCACCCGGATGGCCGCCGCCGAACGCGACCGGGGCCCGTCGTTCGAGGTCGAGGCCCTGTACGCGCTGTCGCGGGTCGCCCTGCGCGACGGCGACCTGGCCCGGGCCGAGGAGGTGGCCGGTCAGGCCCTGGAGATCGCGGTGGGCACGGGGGAGCGGAGCCTGGAGGAGCGCCCCCGGCACGTGCTGGCCGCGGTGGCCCGGCTGTCCGGCGACCACCCGCTGGCCCGGGACCGCTATCTGGCGAGTATCGCCCTCAACGAGTCGCTGGGTAACACCGAGCAGGTCAACGCCGAGTACCACAACCTGGCCTTCACCGAGCTGCACCTGGGCAACCTGGACCGGGCCCGCCAGCTGTTCGCCGAGGGTCGCGAGCGGGTCCACCGGCTCGGCTGGACGTCGTTCGTACCGTATCTGGGGGTGGCCGCGGCCGCGCTGGCCACCGCCGACCGCGACCATCCACGGGCGGCCCGGATGATCGGTTTCACCGATCACGCCTACGCCGCGCTCGGCCAGGTCCCCGACCCGGACGACGCCGCCGACCTGGCCCGCTCCCGGGACGCCGCCCTGGCCGCCCTGGGCGAACCCCGGTACACCGAGGAGTACCGGGCCGGCACCACCCTGCCCGAGATCCCGTGACCGGTGGGGATCAGCGTTCGGCCAGGTCCCGGATCGCCTGGAGCAGTACGGCCGGGTCGCCGCCCTTGGTCAGGAAACCGCTGATGCCGGCCGGGACACCCGCCGCGACCAGGTCCTCGGTCAGGAACGCGGTGTGCATCAGGATCCGCACCTCGCTCAACTGCGGATTGCCGGTGATCCGGCGGCTGGCCTCGACCCCGCTCAGGCCCGGCATGTGATTGTCCATCAGCACGACGTCGGCGGAGGCGGCCCGGCAGCCCGCGATCGCCTCGATCCCGGTGGACGCCTCCCCGACGACGTCCATGCCGGGATCGCCGTCGATCAGCACACGCAGCGCCTGCCGGATCAGCGGCTGGTCGTCGGCGAGCAGCACCCGAATGGTCACGGTGATTCCCCCTGTCGATCGCTGGGGTCAAGCGTGCCCCGCCGCAACCGCCCCGGAATCGGCTGGATGTGGTAACTCCACCTACTGCCGCCGTGGTAGCCCCCGGGATCAGTTCCAGGCGGAGGCGGAAAGGGCGCGCCATGTAGCGTCGGAGTCGGCCTGGGCTGCTGCGGCGGCGTCCCAGTACTGCAGGGCGTCCTGGCCGAGCAGGATTCGCAGGGGTGGGTCGTCGCGGTTGGCCAGGTCTGCCACGATCTCGGCGACCCGGGCCGGGTCGGCGGAGTTCGCCGCGGCGGTGGCCGGGTCGGCGGGGGTGCGGAGCATGTCGGCGAACCGGCCGACGGTCTGGTGGTAGGGCTCGCTGACCGGCGGGACCGTCATCGACGCGCCGGCCCAGTCGGTGCGCATGCCGCCCGGCTCCAGGACGGTGACCTTGACACCGAACGGGGCCACCTCCTGGGCCAGGCCGGAGGAGAAGCCGCCGACCGCCCACTTGGCGCTCTGATAGGCGGTCAGGCCGGGCGACGTGATCCGGCCGCCGAGTGAGGACACCTGGAAGATGTGGCCGGAACCCTGTGCGCGCAGGATCGGCGTGACCGCTTTGCTGACGTACACCACGCCGTAGAAGTTGGTGTCGATCTGCGCCCGGAAGGACTCCAGCGTGACGTCCTCGACCGCGGCCAGGTCACCGTAGCCGGCGTTGTTGACCACCACGTCGTAGCGGCCGAACGCGGCCAGCCCCGCCCGCACGGCGCTGTCGACGTCGGCGGCGCTGGTGACGTCCAGGGCCACCGGCAGGACCCGGTCGCCGTACCGCGCAACCAGGTCGTTGATCTGTTCGGGTCTGCGGGCGGTGGCGACGACCCGGTCACCGGCCCGCAGGGCGTGCTCGACGATGGCGCGGCCCAGACCGCGGGAGCTGCCGGTGACGAACCAGGTTTTCGACATTCTCGTCCCCTTTCTCGTTGGCGGACCACCGGTCCCCAAATTGGGTACCACTGGTCCCTAATGAGCTGAACGGTAAGGGACCGCCGGTCCCGTGTCAACGTACCGGCAGTCCCCTATGATGTGGTTCATGGCCACCTTCCAGCGCGCCCGCAGCGACGAAGCCCGGGAGATCCGCAGGCAGGCGATCCTGGACACCGCGGCGGGCATGCTCACCGAGATGCCGGCCGGCGCGATCACCCTCAACGAACTGAGCCGACGCAGCCGGCTGGCCAAGTCCGGGTTCCTGAAGTATTTCGAATCCCGAGAGGCCGTCCTGCTGGAGCTGCTCGACCGGGCCTGGCAGCAATGGACCGCCGAGGTGGAAACGCTGTTCGTCGACGGCGCCGACCTGTCCGCGCCGGCCCAGGAGCGGGGCGCTGAGGTCGCGGCCGTCCTGACCCGGTCGATCGCCGGGCACCCGCAGCTCTGCGACCTGCTCAGCGCCCAGGCCGGCGTGCTGGAGCACAATGTCTCCGCCGAGGTCGCCGGCCGTTACAAGAAGGCCGCTTTGGCCAGCGTCACGGCCCTGGCCGAGCTGGTCCGGGGCCGGTTACCCGAGCTCGGCGACACGGCCGGCCCGGTCTGCGGCCAGATCGTCATGGCCATCGGCGCGGTCTGGACCCACTCCCGGCCGTCCGCGGGCATGGTCGCCGCCTACGAGGCGGACCCCGAACTGGCCGCGTACCGCCTGCCCTTCGCGCCCACCCTGGAGGGCATGGTCGCCAACCTGATCGCCGGCGCGATCAGCAATCGGAGCGGCGGCTGAGGTCCCGCAGCGCGAGAGTGGCGTGCACCTGGGCCAACTGGGTGGTCGCGGTCAGCATCGCCAAGTCGGCGCCGGACACGTACGGCTCCTCCGAGTGGTCGTCCTCGTTGATGTTGGTGTCGTAGTCGACCAGGCAGACCTGGTAGAGGCGCTCGGCCTCGGCGAGGAGTTCGTCGGCGCGGGCGGCGTGTTCGTCGGGCGTCATACCGATCATGGTGTCATCCCCATTCCTGCACGACGACCGTCAACGAACGGGTCGGCTCAGCACCACCAGATAGCGGCACGGCTCGTCGGAGGTGTTGCGGTAGGTCCCCGGAGCCGGGGCGCCCAGCTCGAGACAGTCGCCAGCTCGCAGATCGTGCTCGACGTCGCCCTCCCGGAACTCCAGGCGGCCCCGCAGCACCCAGATCTGGTGACCGGCCAGAGCGTACGACTCGGCCGGGTAGGACACCTCCGCTCCGGCGGGCAGCTCCACCTCGACCAGCTCGACCGGGCCGCCGGCCGGTGACACCGAGCGACGCCGGTACCCGGTCGCCGGATCGACCCAGACCAGCTGGTCGGCGGCCCGGGTCAGGCGCGGGGCCTGACCCTCGGTGCGGGCGAACAGCTCGGACAGGGTCAGGCCGAGTGCCGCGCAGAGCCGTCCCAGCAGCGCGGCGGTGGGCTGTGCCTGCCCACCCTCGATCTTGGTGATCATCGCCCGGGAGACCCCGGACAGCTCGGCGAGCCGGTTGACCGAGAGGCCCCGGTCGTCCCGGACGGCACGCAGCGTGGTGGCGAGGTCGGCACTGAAACGATCGGTCACCCTGTCACTATAGTGGCATCTGAGGCTACTGTAGTGACATGGAACTGAAGATCCGGGCCGCGGGACTCGACGATGCCGCGGCCTGCGCCGCCATCTACCGGCCGTATGTGCTGGACACCGCCATCACTTTCGAGAGCGAACCGCCGGACGACGCGGAGATGGCCCGCCGCATCGAGACGGCCGGCCGGGCACACGCCTGGCTGGTGGCCGAGGCCGGCGGGGCGATCGTCGGCTACGCCTACGGCGGCCCGTTCGCGGCCCGGCCCGCCTACCGCTGGTCCTGCGAGGTCAGCGTCTACGTCGACTCGGAGCTGCGGCGGACCGGAGCGGGACGGGCGCTGTACGGAGCACTGCTCCCGCTGCTGGCCGGCCTCGGCTATCGCACGGCGGTGGCGAAGACGACGATGCCCAACGACGCGAGTCAGGCCCTGCACGCGGCGTTCGGTTTCCAGCCGGTCGGCGTGCACCGGCGGATCGGCTGGAAACACGGGGCCTGGCGGGACGTGGCCGTCACCCAGCTGGAACTGGTCACCGGCGACGATCCGCCGGAGGAGCCCCGGCCAGGTCGATGAGGGCGAGCAGCGTCTCCCGCCATTTCTCGTCGCCGGTCATCACCGCGACCGCCCGGCCGGTCTCCGGCCACACGTACGAGAAGCAGTTGTACCCGGTGTTCTGCCCGCTGTGCCCGAAACAGCCGTCGCGGAGTTCGGTGCCCAGGCCGAATCCGCCGGGCACCTGCGCCGTCACCATCTGCGCGGCCAGGTCCGCCGGCAGCAGCGCGGACTCACCGGCGACCGCGCGCAGGATCTCCCGCTCCAGCCGCACCAGGTCGGCCGGGGTGCTCCACAACCCGGCGGCGGCCAGTTCCGGCTGCGTGTGCCAGCCACCCGGCACCGGAACACCCTTCTGATGACCGAGGGCGGCCCGCTCCCGGTGCTGGTGCGGGAACCGCTGATCAAAACTGCTGTCCGCCATGCCCACCGGCTCCAGCACCAGCCCGGCCATCAGCGCACCGAACGGCGTGCCCGTCACATCGGTGAGCAGCTGTTCGAGCACGGAGTAGTGGGCCCCCGAATAGCGGAACCCGGCCCCCGGCGCCAGCTCCGGTCGCACCTCAGGCGTCGTGGCCGGAGGAAGACCCCGCAAAACCTGACCCAGCGCCGGTACGGGTACCCCAGCGGCATACCCGGGATACCAGTTCTCGGTCAGCCCTGCCGTGTGGGCCAGCAGCTGCCGCAGTGTCACCGTGCCCGCACCGGGCGGCAGCGTCCACGACGACAGATAGGTGTCGACGTCGGTGTCCAGGTCGAGGGTCCCGTCGGCGACCAGCCGCAACGTGCCGAACGCGGCCACGTGCTTGCTGATCGAGCAGGCCGGGAACAGCAGGTCGTCGCCGTCCGTCCACACCTCGCCGTCCGGCCCGGCGACCGCGACCCCGATGGCGGGAATCCGGTCGGCGTCCACGAGCGAGCGCCACTGTTCTTCGAAGCTCATGGGTGCGCAGTATGCCCGCCCGGTCACAGGTCGGAGACGGCCACCCGGTTGCGGCCGGACTGTTTCGCCTCGTAGAGCGCGTCGTCGGCCAGCTTCAGGAGGCGTTCCGGCAGGGCGCCCGGGACCGGAACGGCCGAGGCGACCCCGGCACTGATGGTGACGGTGCCCAGCGCGGAACCGGCGTGTGGTTCGGCCGCGTCGGCGACGGCCCGGCACACCCGTTCGGCGACCCCGCGGGCGTTGACGATGTCGGTGCCGGGCATGACGATGCAGAACTCCTCACCGCCGTACCGGGCGACCAGGTCGGTGGAGCGCACGTTCTCGTACAGGATCCGGGCCACCGACGTCAGGCAGGTGTCACCGCCCTGATGCCCGTAATGGTCGTTGTAGGCCTTGAAGCTGTCGATGTCGATCATCGCCAGGCCGATCGGCTCGCCGGACCGGGACGCCCGCGCCCACTCGTGGTCGAGGGTCTCGTCCAGGCGGCGGCGGTTCGGCAGGCCGGTCAGCGGATCGGTCACGGTCAGGAACTCCAGCCGGCGGTTGGCCTCGGCCAGTTCCTCGGTGCGTTTGGCCACCTGGTGTTCCAGGTTGGCGTAGAGCTGGGCGTTGTCCAGGGACACCGTGAGCTGTCCGGCGAGCATCATCACCGCGTTCAGGCGGGCGGTGGTGAAGCTGCGGCGGGTGAGCCGGTTCTCCAGCACCAGCATCGCGCGGAGGGTGCCCTGGTTGAGGATCGGTGCGACGAGCAGGGAGCAGTGTTCGGCGTCGGTGAGGTAGGGGTCGCGGTTGACGCGGTCGTCGGTGCGGGCGTCGTCGACGATCATGGGTTCGCGGGTGCGTTCGGCGTAGCGCACCGCCGATTCGGGCAGTGGGTGCCCGGTGGGCAGCCAGGTTCCGGTGGTGGGATCCGCGAGCAGCAGGTGTACGGCGGTGGCGCCGGTCATCGCGCCGAGGACCTGTTCCACGGTGGCGCGCAGCTGATCCAGATCGGTCTCCGAGCTGAACGCGCGTGCCGCCTCCAGCACCCCGACCAGATCGATGGCGTCCGCGGACAGCTTGACACTCGACGTCACGCCGGCCCGGCCCGGAGCGTCCTCGACCAGGAACGGATGCTCCCGCAGCAGCAGCCGGACCTTGCCGTGGGCACCCCACCGCTGATAGGCCCGCAGAGCCTCGGCGAGCATACGGCGCCCGGCGTGCTCCAGACCGTAGGCGAGGTGGAACAGCCCGGCGTACTCGGCGATCAGCGCCGCGTGCCAGGGCCGGTTCACCGGTGACACGTCCGACAGAGCCTGGTCGAAGTGCCGGAGCGCGGACGGCCGGTCGCCGGCCGCCCACGCGCAGACGGCGTCGGCGAAACGGTGCAGGTGCCGGAAGTTGGCCGGGCAGTCCAGCGCCCGCGCCGCCAGGAAGTCACGGCTGCGGGTGGCGTCGGCGAGCGCTTC
This sequence comes from Actinoplanes couchii, assembly GCF_016862075.1. Classification (GTDB taxonomy): domain Bacteria; phylum Actinomycetota; class Actinomycetes; order Mycobacteriales; family Micromonosporaceae; genus Actinoplanes; species Actinoplanes couchii. Next base: position 130,095 of record NZ_BOMG01000104.1, read on the forward strand.
CCGGCGTACGAAATAGTCGGTAGCGGTTTTGACCCGGACCGCCGCACCCAGAACGGCCAGCAGATGGGCCTGCGCCTCCAGATAGTTGCCCCGGGCCGGGGGAAGCAGGCCGAGGACCGCCGCACCGGTCCGGGCCAGCTCCTCGCCGTCGCGGTGGACGGCCGCGTGCAGACCCCGCATGATCTCGACCCCGGCCCTGGCCGGCGCGTTGCCGGTCAGCGTCGCAGCCACCTCGTCGAAGTGCAGATCGTCCCCGTCCCGCATCGCCGCGACGAGCCGCCGGCAGGCGACGAAGTACGGCGTCCCGTGGTGGTACCCGATCCGTTCGAAGAAGGCGACCGCCGCCTCGGCCTCGGCGTCGAACAGGCCCAGTTCGCCGGCGTCGAGGCCCAGCGTCACCGAGGAGAAGAACGTGTTCGCCGCGTTGGCCAGGTCGCCGCCGCGGATCAGTCCGTCCCGGGCGTCGTGCGCGGCCCGGATCGCGTGTTCCAGGGGCTCGAACCAGAAGATGCCGACAAACGCGTGCAGCATCCGCGCCTGCGACGTGCCCGGCTCCCAGCCGTGCGCCTGCCCGACGGCCAGGATCCGGCGGATCGCCTGGTAACCGGCCCGGTAGTCGCCGGACTGCGCGGTGACGAACCCGATGTGGCTGACCGCGCCGATCAGCTCCCGGGCCGGGCCCCGCCGCGCCCACATGGCGAACGCCGTCGTGATCAGCCAGACCATCATCCGGTGATCGCCGCGGAACAGCGCCACGGCGACCATCCGGTCGAGGACCCGGGCCGCGGCCAGCGCCGTCGGGTCGGTCAGCCGCTCGCGCTCGTCGCTGTCCCGGGCCAGCCAGTCCCGGAAGATCGCCATGCCGGCGCTCGCGTCCGGATCCCGCGGCACCTCGACACCCAGCCCGGCCAGCGCCGTCGTGCCCAGGGCGAAGGCGTCCTCGAGGCGTCCCCGGCTGATCAGGCTGGTCAGCTGGTCGGTGACCGGGTTGACGCCGCCGGTCGCCGCCAGGTCCGCGAACACCGCGTCGGCCTCGTCGAACCGGCCGAGCGCGCAGAGCGTGCCGTGCCACGCGGCCCGGGCCTCCCGATAGTCGGCACTCTCGCGATCGAAAGCGGTCAGGGCAGCACTCAGGAACACCTCGGCTGAGGTGTTGTCGCTGCCCGAGCGTGCGCCCTCCGCGGCTCGGCGCAGCAGTACGGCGGCGGTCTGGCGTTCGGCCGGGTCGGTGACCAGGTGCAATGCGGCCAGATACTGCTGGGCGGCGGCCATCGGGTGGGTGCCGTCGGCGGCGAGCCGCCGCGCGAGACCCAGGGCGAGCCCTTCCCGATCGTCGCCGTACGCGGCCTGCTGCACCCGGTCGTGCCGGAACGCCGCCTCCATACCGACGGTGATCAGGCCGTCCTCGACCGCGGGCCGGAGCAGGGTGCCGAGGGTGTCCGGCGGATGACCGGTGGCGGTTCCCAGCAGGTCCAGGGACACCTCGGCGCCGAGTCCGGCCATCGCCTCGACCAGTTCCCGGGTGGCTGTGGGCAGTGCCGTGATCCGTTCGGCGAGCAGGCTGACCACGTCGCCCCGGCTGACGAACCGGCGCACCGTGCCCGGATCCCAGCGCCACCCGTCGTCCCACTGGACCAGGGCGCCGTCGCGGCGCAGCGCGTTGAGCAGCTCGATGGTGTCGAACGGGTTCCCGCCGGTCTTCTCGGCCAGGATCCCGGCCAGCGGGGCAGCCCGGTCCCGGTCGATGCGCAGGATCTCGGCGAGCAGCACACCGAGGTCGTCCGATGGCAGGTTCTCCAACCGCAGTTCCGCGGTGTTGCCGCCGGTGCGGCGCAGCCGGGCGGCCACGCTGCTCAGCGGATGGGTCTCGTCGACGTCTGCCTCGCGGTAGGCGCCGACCACGAACACGCCGGTCAGGTCCGGGTGGGCGAGCACGTCGTCGAGGAAACCCAGGGCGGTCGGGCCGGCCCACTGCAGGTCGTCGATGAAGATGATCAGTGGGTGGTCGGCGTCGGCGACACCGCGGAGCAGGTCGCGGCCCATCCGCTGGATCCGGTGGACCGCGTGCCACGGGTCGTCGGCGCTTTCCGGTTCGACATCGAGCAGGGTCGCGAACGGCGGCAGCACCGCCGCGGCCAGGGCGGTGTTGCTGTCGAGTCGTTCGATCAGGGTGGCCCGGAGCCGGGTGACCTCGTGCTCGGGTTCGGCGAGGAGTTGGCTGCCGATGGCACAGAACGCCTGGCGTACGGCGTCGGCGCCGAGGTCACGGCGGTACTGGTCGAACTTGCCGCTGACGAACCGGCGGCCCGGTGCGCGCAGCTGGTTGATCAGGGCGGTTTTGCCGACACCGGGC
>NZ_BOMG01000105.1 GCF_016862075.1 Actinoplanes couchii
CTGGAATCCCCGTCCGTTAGGGCGGGGAGAGGTCAAGGGCGATGTCTGCGGCAAGGGCATCGAGGCGGCGAAGGTCACCGCCCTGGCCCGCTACACCGTGCGGACCGAAGCGACACAGCATGCGCGGCCGGCCGCCATCCTGCACCGGCTCCACGAGGCGATGGTGGAGCAGCGGGTCAGCGATCGGTTCCTGACCGTTGCCCTGGCCGTGTTCCGACCGGTCAAGGGCGGTGTCAGCGGCTGGTACGCCAGCGCCGGCCACCCGCCGGCGCTGATCCGCCGTGCCGACGGCTCCGTGGAGGAGATCCATGCCCCCGGCACCATGCTCAGCCCACTGCTGAAACCCGGGACCACCAGGCTCGGCGAGACCCGTTTCCGTCTGCACCGTGGAGACGCCGTGCTGCTCTACACCGACGGCATCACCGAGGCACGTGACGGCAGGGGCCCACTGTTCGGCGAAGATCGTCTCGCCGTCGAGCTGGCCGTGACGCGGGGCCTCGGCGCCTCCGACACCCTTGCCCACCTGCGCGACCAGGTCCGCATGCATTCCGGGCCCTACGCCGCCGACGACACCGCCCTGATGCTCCTGCACGTCGACACACCCACGGCTTGATCTCTCGCCCACCCGGAGGCACTGATGGACGTCGCCGCGCCGACGCCCGCCGGGGCGGCTGGGGACTGCGCCGCATCGCCGAAGCGTCCCGGTACTCCCACGAACAGGTCCGCACCCTGCTGGCTCAGACCGCCCCCGGACCCGACCGTAGGCAATATTCGACAGCTCCTCCGGGATGACCCCACGGAAACTCCCCAGCTTCGCGGTGCCGACCAACCCGAAGTCTCATCGGAGCCCGGGCCGAGCCGCTCCGGCCCGGGTCTTGATCGCGTGGATGACGTCGTTCTTGGCGTCGGCGTAGTCGTTCATGTCGGTCCACCGGCGGGTCATCAGATTCCTTTTCACGTCCTCGTACAAGGCGCGGTCGGCGGCGTCGGTACGCAGGTGGTCGCGCAGCAGCAGGTAGTCGTGGATCGCTGTGGCCCCGCGCTCGTAGATGTGCACGTGGACGTCACGGGCCGGGGTGCGTACGAGCCGGTGCCCCGGCTCGCGGACCCGCAACTCGTAGCCGGCAGCCAGCAAGCCGTCGAGGTAGTCCTCCTCGGCGGTGATGTCGGGGACCGCGACGACGATGTCGACGATCGGCTTTGCGGCCAGGCCCGGCACCGACGTGGAACCGATGTGCTCCACCTCGACGTCCACCGCTGTCACCGCGCCGAGGATGCGCTGCCGGTGCTGGTCGTAGGCCCGCGCCCACCGGGGGTCGTGGTCGCACAGGCCGACCTCGAGCGGCTCCGGACCTCCGACGATCTCGACCGTCGTGGTGTCCGGGTGGCGTGGTTTGCTGCTGTTCGTCACCGGTACATCCTTTGAGCTGTTGTGGTGGGCAGCCCGAAAACGTAACCTCCGTCAGCCCGGGGCACAAGCGGCGAACCCCGCGACCGCCCACGATCAGGAGCCGACGATGACCGACAGCGGCAGTATCTCCGACGGGTTTCACACCTTCGACGAGTTGTACGAGTTCCGGCGGCTCTACCACGCGTACGCCGCCCGGGCCTGGCTCTCCGACGGGTATCCGGTGATCCGCTCGTGGCGGCACCACGACGGAGAGCCCTGCTTCGGCGGCGGCTGGTTCATCGTGGTGGCGCAACTGCCCACCGGCCAGGTCAGCAACCACTACCGGTCCGCGAGCTGGTCCTTGTTCGATCATGTGCCCGAGGTCGAGACGGCCCCGGTGTGGGACGGGCACACCACCGCCGACGTGGCGTCCCGGCTGCGCGCCCTCCTCGCGGCGGGAAGGTAGTCGGCGAGGGGCATCGTCAGGACGCGGCGAGCGAGACCAGCAGGCGCAGCTTCTCGGCGTTGTCGCCGGTCTCGTCCGGGTAGTAGAGCACCAGCAACAGGCCGTCGACCGGCAGCTTATCGCGGTGTTCGAAGACTTCATGCTGGGTCAAGGCGCAGGGTGCTGTTGCTGGCCGGGGGCCGGATCATGGCCAGGGTGTTCCATACGGTCGGGCCATATTTATCCCGGTATGCCTGGTCGATCCGGGCGTTGAGCTTCGAGTTGTCGACGGGGGTGAATCCGACCGGGTGCGAGGTGGCCGAGGCCGCCCATGCCGATCACGGCGACCCGCGTGCCGGGGCCGGCGTTCCAGTGTTTGAGGGGGCTGTAGGTGGTGATGCCCGCGCACAGCAGCGGCGCCACGGCCTCGTACGCGATGGCCTGGGGAACGCGCAGGACGAAGTCCTGGTCGACGACGATGTGGGTGGCGTAGCCGCCCTGGGTGATAGTGCCGTCGCGGTCGACGCCGGCGTAGGTGAGGGTGTTGCCGGTGGTGCAGTACTGCTCCATGCCGGCGCGGCATTTCTTGCACTCGCGGCACGAGTTGACCAGGCAGCCCACCCCGGCCCGCTGGCCGACCGCGTGTCTGGTGACCTCGGCGCCGACCGCAGTGATCACGCCGACGATCTCGTGGCCCGGGGTCAGCGGGTAGGTGGCGTCGAACCATTCGCTGCGGGTGACGTGGATGTCGGTGTGGCAGACACCGCTGTAGCGGACCTCGATGAGGACATCGTGGGGCCGAGGTCGCGGCGATCGATGGTGGTGCGTACCAGCGGGTCGGTGGCTGAGGTCGCAGCGATGGCGTTGACGGTGAGAATGACGTCCTCCTAGTGGTCGGTGGCGAAGTCGCGTGAGGCCTCGATGCCGGGTACGGCGAGCACGATGGCCGGTGAGGTCGGTTTCACGCCGGTCCGTTTCGGTCGGAGGTGGGTGTCCGCACGGGCGGTGTGGCGAGGCGGGCTCGGGTGAGGGTCCAGACGGTCAGGGCGGTGAGGGTCAGGGCGAGGGCGGCGAGCATGATCGCTGTCCAGCCGCCGGTGGCCCACAAGGGGCCGGCCAGGGCGGAGCCGATGGCGCCGCCGAGGAAGTTGGCGACCACGACCGCGGTGTTGAGGCGGCTGCGGGCGGCCGGGTCGAGGGCGAACAGGCGGGTCTGGCCGAGGACCAGGGTGGCCTGGACGGCCACGTCGAGCAGGATGACGGCGATGATCAGCGCGATGATCGAGGTGCGTCCGGCCCAGGCCAGCAGCAGGGACAGTGCGAGGAGGGTGGTGGCGGCACCGTTGGCCGGTACGGACCAGCCCCGGTCGTGCAGGGCACCGGCGTTGCGGGCGGCGATCGCGCCGGCCAGCCCGGCGAGCCCGACCAGGCCGATCTGGGTGACGGTGTAGCCGAACGGGTCGGCGGTGAGCAGGTAGGTCAGCGAGGTCCAGAACAGCGAGAGCACCGCGAAGGTGGCCGCGGAGATCACCAGCGTCGGGGGTACGGCCCGGTGCTGCGCGATGGTGGTGAACACCGAGCGCAGCAGCCGCGGGTACGGGATCGGCTCGCGCGGTCCCAGTTCGGGGATGATGCGGTGCAGCACGACGGCCACGATCACCGTCGCGACGGCGGCTAGCGCGAAGATGGCGCGCCAGCCGAACAGGTCGGCGACGACGCCGCTGATGGTGCGCGAGCCCATGATGCCGATCAGCGCGCCGGAGGCGACCGTGCCGACGACGCTGCCCCGGCGTTCCGGTTCGGCGAGTTCGCTGGCGAGCGGCGTGAGTAGTTGGGCGCCGACGGTGGTCAGGCCGAGGCCGCCGAGGGCGGCGAGCAGCACCCCGTATGCCGGCGCCAGCGCGGCACCGGCCAGCATGACGGCCGACAGCGTCAGCATCAGCGGGATGAAGCGCCGCCGGTTGAGGACGTCACCGAGTGGGACGAGCAGGAAGATCCCGGCCGCGTAGCCGATCTGGGTGACGGTGACCAGGACGGCGGCGGCCGTGGAGGAGACACCGAACGCGTCGGAGATGATCTCGATGAGCGGCTGGGCCCAGTAGAGGTTGCCGACGGCGAGCCCGGCGGCGATGGCGAACACCATCGTGCGGGCCGGCGTCAGCCGGGTCGTGGATGTCAGGGACATGACCTGTGCTTTCCGGCCGGGGCGCAGGACGAATCAGCCGTCCCGCGCCCACAACGGTGGGAGGGTTACTTCTGGCGGACGACGGCGATGCTGAAGTCGAAGTCGCCGAAGGTCTCCGAGAGCGTGAAGAACAACCGCGAGTACATCTCGATGCCACGGGCGCCCTTGATGCCGCCGAGGTCGATCGCCGCGTCCTGCGGCCAGCCGAGCTCGCGCAGCAGCCCGAGAACGGTCTCCTTGGCGGCAGCGTCGGCGCCGGCGAGGAAGACGTTGTGCGCGCTGCCCAGGCGGGACGGGTCGACCATGGTGTCGGCCAGCATCGGGGTCAGGGTCTTCACGACCTGAGCCTCGCCGAAGATGCGCTGGATCTGCTCGCCCAGGCTGTCGGTGTTGGCCACCGACAACAGCGGCGGCATGCCTTCGGACATGTCCAGCGGCAGCGCCACGTCGATCAGCGGCTTGCCGGCCAGGTTGCCCGCACCGGCGGCGTGCAGCGCCTCCAGCGAGAAGGCACCCGAGGTGGCGTTGATGACCACGTCGGCGCTCGCTGCGGCGTCGGCGAAGGTGGCCAGGCGCACGCCGGGGTTGCTCTGCTGCCAGATCGCGTAGGGCGGGTTGCCCAGCCAGTCCGGCTCGGTACACGCCAGGGTCTGCTCGACGTCGCGGGTGCCGACGACGACCTCGTGCCCGAGGCCGGTGAACCGGCTCGCGAACGCCCGGCCGACCATGCCCGTACCGATGACAGCGATCTTCATGACAAAACTCCTGAAAGAAGGCGGCGGGCGCCGCCGGTGAGGTGATCCGCTTACGAGGAAACCGCTTCGCCCGCCCGCCTGACAGGCCCGGCTCTGACGGGTCACAACGTGACCCCCCAGCCGCTCTGAACAGCGCTTACCGTGGAGTCATGGACACCCGGGCCGAAGTGCGTGACTTCCTCAGGACACGACGCGCCAAGATCACCCCCGAGCAGGCGGGCATCGCCTCGTACGGCCAGCGCCGCGTGCCGGGGCTGCGCCGCGACGAGGTCGCCCGGCTGGCCGGCGTGTCCGTCGACTACTACGTGCGCCTGGAGAAGGGCAACCTCAACACCGCCTCCGACAGTGTGCTGACCGCCATCGCGAACGCGCTGCACCTCGACGACGCCGAACGCGCTCACCTGTTCGCCCTCGCCCAGGCCTCCCGGGCGGGCAGCCCTCGCTGCCGGCGCCTGCAGTCCCCGGCGATCCGCCCCTCGGTGCAGCACTTCCTCGACACGATCACCGGCTCCGCCGTGCTGGTCCGCAACGGCCGCCTGGACATCCTGGCCACCAACCCCCTCGGCCGGGCCCTGTGGGCGCCGGCGATCGACACCGTCGTCGGCCGACCCAACATGGCCCGGTTCGCGTTCCTCGACCCGCACGGCCCGGACTTCTACGGCGACTGGGCCGCCGTCGGCCGCGACGCGGTGGCGCTGCTGCGTACCTAGGCCGGCCGCACCCCGTACGACAAGGACCTCACCGACCTGGTCGGCGAACTCGTCACCCGCAGCGACGACTTCCGTACCTGGTGGGGCACCCACGACGTGCAGCTGCAACACTCCGGCACCAAGGTGCTGCGGCACCCCATCGCCGGCGAGATGACCCTCACGTTCACCGCGATGCAACTACCCCTCGACCCCGGGCTGACCATCAACGCCTACACCGCCGAGCCCGGCTCGGCCTCCGAGGAGAAACTCCAGCTGCTGGCCAGCTGGTCGGCGCCCAGTGCCCCGGACCGCCTCCCCGCGGACACCGAAACACCACTGACCTAACCCACAGGCTGCACCACCAGGCCGAGCGCCCGATCACGGGCGCTGGGCAGATGACGCACGCCTCGAACACACCCGCACCACGCGAAACCGGAGAAACCCATGAGTGAGCAGCTCACCCGCACCCTCACCACCGGCGTCGAGATCCCGTACCTCGGGTTCGGCACCTACCTCATCCCGGACGCCGAGACCGCCGATGCCGTCGAAGCCGCGATCATCGCCGGCTACCGGCACATCGACACCGCCGAGGTGTACGACAACGAACGCGGCGTCGGCGAGGGCCTGCGCCGCGGCCTGGCAGCCACCGGCTTGACCCGCGCCGACGTCTTCGTCACCACCAAGCTGTGGCCCGGCAACCCCGGCGCGTTCAAGAACACCGAAACCACCCCGCGGGCGTTCGACGAGAGCCTGGACAAGCTCGGTCTGGACTACGTCGACCTGTACCTGATCCACGCGCCGTTCGAGCCCGCCCAGCGCCTCGACCAGTGGCGCGCCCTGGTCGAGCTGCACAAGAACGGCAAGGCACGCGCCATCGGCGTCTCGAACTTCAACACCGGCCACATCCAGGAACTCGTCGCCGCCGGCCTGCCGCTGCCGCACGCCAACCAGATCGAACTGCACCCGTGGTCGCAGAATCCCGGCATCGTCGCCTACCTCAACGACAACGACATCACCCCGATCGCCTACAGCAGCCTCGCCCCGCTGTCGACCTGGCGCACCGCCCCCGGCCACGGCAGCGGCAAAACCGATGCTCAGCGCGCCGAAGGCCGGCGCGAGGACTCCCCGTTCAAGGCCATGGCCGCCAAGTACGGCGTGACCGAGGCCCAGCTCCTGCTGCGCTGGGGCATCGAGAACGGCTTCCCCGTGCTGCCCAAGAGCACCAACCCCGCCCGGATGCGGGAAAACGCCGACCTGTTCGCCTTCACCATCGACGCTACCGACCTGGCCGCTATCACGACCATGGACCGGGGCAACGGCCTGGTATGGGGAACCGACGACCCCACCCATGCTGCCTGAGACAACAGCACCCGACGCGGCACTCCATGCGCGTTCCTACCTCCCCGAACTACACCGGGTAGGACCGCGCACCGGAGGCCCGTTTGTGTCGGCTCAGTTGCCGTGCATGCCGCTGATCAGGGACTGCCAGGTCATCTTTCCGACGATGCCGTCGACGGCCATCGAGGGCTCGTCGTGGTCGCGGACGAAGTGCTGCCAGTTGCGTACCGCCGCCTCGGTTTTCGGTCCGAAGACGCCGTCCACCAGCGGCGCTTTGTTCGGGTCGCCGGACCCGTTGCGGAACTGGAACTCCTCCTGCACCGACCGCACGGCGTCACCGCGGTCGTCACGCCGGACCGTGGTCACCAGGGCCTGCCAGGTCAGCGGCCCCACGATGCCGTCGACGGTCAGCTGCCGGTCCTTCTGGAACGCGCGTACCGCCGCGTCCGTCTCCGATCCGAACTCACCGTCCACGTCCACGGTGTGACCGCGCTGCCGCAGGTGGTACTGCAGACTGGTCACCGGGTGAACGTCGTCGCCCCTGCTGACCAGCGGCCACGCTTCCAACGCCATCTCGTTCACTTCCTCCCGGCGGACGGCCGCGCTCGGGCCGCCCAGCCCAGCCATCCTCACGCCCGCCGGATATCGACAGCGTTCTCCGTCGCGCTCCCGACAGCCGGTTGGCACGCTGCCGGTCAGTCCTCGTACGACTCGGGGAAGTAGAGCTCCGCGAAACCGGTCGCCGTGCCGTTGCGGGTGGTCATGACAACCGTGCCGTCGCCCTGGGCCGCCCACTTCTGGAACTGTGCCGCGGTGACCTTGCAGACCGCGGCCACCAGGTCCTTGTCGGTGCACTCGCGCCACCGGTCCGAGTCGATCAGGGCGTAGGTGGCGTCGTCGGCGCGCGGCAGCGTGATCTTGGCGGTGCTGTGTTCGATGGCGTACGGATACGAACACTGCTTGTCGTCCAGCGGGATCTTGAAGGCGCGGCAGAAGTCCGGATTCTTCATGTAGATGACCGGCTCCACGACGACCGAGCGGTTCCTACCGGCCTTGAACGCCGCGACCCGGACGACCGAGACGGTGTCGCCGACGCGTACGTCGGTGAAGGTCGGTTTGACGTCTTTCGCACTCGGCACCGCGGACTGCGGCGTGGAGGCCTGCGGCACCGCCGCGCCCGCGTCACAGGCAGCCGGCCCCAGCAGCGCGAACACGACCAGGAGCAGAGTTCGGATCCTCATAATTCCCTGATCTCCACGTTCTGGAAGGACACCCGGCCCTTGGCGGTCTCGGTGAACGGTTCGTTGCGCATGCTGAGCCACACCTGGCCGCTCTTGCGGCTGCGTGCCGGCAGGTCCGCGGTCAGCACCGGGGCGCCGTCGACGGTCACGGCCACCGTCTTGTCCTCGACCAGCACCTGGACCCGGTGTTCGGCCCGGTCGGCGAGAACCTTCGTCGCCTCCTTGGCGAGCGTGTCCCGAGAGTCCTCCTTCTGGTCCCACAGCTCCACCTTGCCGCCGCAGAGGACCACCGCGAACGAACCGTCCTCGGTGATCCGGTCGGCACCCCAGAACCAGACGTTCGCGCAGCTGGTCGGCGTCAGCAGGGCGACCGTGACAGCCACCGCATGGTCTCCGGTGATCTTGTCGGCCGGGCCGTCGCAGTAGATCTCCTCGGCCGGGAACTCCGAGTCGTCGTTGTACGCGACCATCCGGCCACCGCTGAACTCGCAGACACCACCGTCACTGGACCGGTGCCACTGACCGTCCCGGGTCAGCGGATCGCTGATCAGCAGACCCGCACCGATCGGGGAGTACAACGGTGCCGACGCCGCGGCCGACGGAGTGGGCGGGGCAGCCGTGCCCGCCTCCTGCGAGCCGGTCGCCAGCTTCCGGCCACCGATCAGCCCGAGCAGACCGAGAACGGCGACACCCGCGGCGACCACGGTCAGGGTCCGGCGGCGACGGCGTTTGCGGTGCCCGCCGGCCCGGGCCGCCAGCGCCGCCCGTCGCAATTCCGGGCCGCCGCCCAGGTCCTGCATGCTGTGCGAGCCGGTGTCCAGCAGCAACTCCAGCAGCTCCACCGCGGACGGCCGCTTCGCCGGGTCCTTGGCCAGGGTACGGTCGACGATCTCCCGCAGTGGCGAGCTGAGCCCGCGCAGGTCCGGCGGCTGGGTCAGGATCCGCGCCGCGGTCGCCGGCTGCGAGTCGGCCTGAAAAGGCGTTCGACCCGTTCCCGCGTACGCCACCACGATGCCCCAGGCGAACACGTCAGCCGCCGGGCCGACGCCGCGAGCGTCGGTCTCGAACCGCTCCGGCGCCATGTAGGCCAGCGTGCCCACCATCTGATCCGTACGGGTGTGGTTGCTCGTGGCGTCGAAGGCCCGCGCGATACCGAAATCGATCACCTTCGGGGTGCCCAGCGAGAACAGCACGTTGCGGGGTTTGAGATCCCGGTGGATGACACCGGCCCCGTGGATCGCGGTCAGCGCCGTCGCCACCCCGATCGCGACACTGTAGAGCTCACCGCCGCTCAGCGGCCCCCGCGCCGCGACCACCTCGGCCAGGTTCGGGCCGTCGACGTACTCGACGACCAGGTAGGGCGTCTCGCTTTCCGGATCCGCGTCGAGCACCGCCGCCGTACAGAAGGACGGAACCTGCCGGGCCCGGTTGACCTCGCTGCGGAACCGGCCCCGGAACTCGGGCTGGCTGGCCATCTCGGCCCGGATCGCCTTGACCGCGACCCGCCCGTTCGGTCCTTCCCCCAGGTAGACGGCACCCATGCCACCCTCACCGAGCCGCCCGAGCAGGCGATAACCACCAAGCTCGGTGGGATCAGCAGAACGCAACGGCTCGATCGGCATGGCGCGAAGGCTACCAATTCACCGTAACCGGAGCGCACAGCCGTCGATCGGCGCCGCCATCCGGTCCGGCAGCATGGGCCGCATGATCGACTCCTTGAGACTGATCAGGTCCGTGCCGGGAGCGCCGTGGCTTCCCGAGGAGAGCACCGCCGAGGTCTGGTCCGGTGCCGACATCGAGGTCCCCGAGCCCGCGGTGATCGTGCGTCTTCTCGTACAGCGCCAGGCCGGTACCGGGCGGGAGTTGTTCTGCATCCGGACGCCCAAGGGCTTGGACATCCCCACGGTGTTTCTCGGCACTGAGGACGGCTGGCGTCCCGCCTCGGAAGGGATCGCCGAGCTGACATCGCAGTTTCTGACCGACGGCACGGCTACCCGATGTGTCGGTTTCGTTCGGAACATCGTGCCGGCCCCGGATGAGACGTATCGACTGCCGGCACCGCTCGCGCACGTGCCCGTCTTCACGCCCCGCGATGCGACAGCCGTCCCGCCTGAGGACGCCGGAACGTGGATCGGCGATCCTTCCCCACTGGCGGAACGCCACTGGTTTCCCATCGCCTGTGAGGTGCTGGGCTGGCCACAAGGGTGAGTCTCGTGCTCCCCGAGCCTCGGACGGGCAGCTGCCGGACATTCCCGCTTCCGGGATGAGCACGGGCGGCGTACACAGAAGAGGTGTGGCGCTGTTCTGATGGTCACTTCTGGGCTGTTCGCTGGTGAGCGGGGCTGACACGCCGGTAGGTCGGTGGTGGCACACGGTGGCTCTCGCGTGTCGGCCGGGCCGGGCTGTTGAATGGCCGCCATGCCCAAGGTGAAGCTCTCCGCCGACGTCCACGACCAGTTCAGCCGCGCGGCCGAGGCCGGCGGGATGACCGTCCGGCAGTGGCTCACCGCCGCTGGGCGGCGGCAGGTGCTCATCGACACGGTGGTGCGGGATCAGCCGGGCGCCCGGGTGCTGCAGGTGCCCGTGGACGCGGTCACCGGCGCCCACCTCTACCAGGAGGCCACCCGGACCGGGACGTCCGGCTCGGTGTACGCGTTGCGGCTGCTGCGGGAGGTGGTCACCGTCCCGGCGATCGACCCGGAACGGTTGTGGGCCGACATCCTTGCGGCGATCAGCGCCGGAACCGCCGGGCCGGCGCCGGTCTGACCCGGCGCCCGGGTGGTTCGTGTCGGTTTACCGGGCCGGTTCGTCGGCGGTCGGTGGGGTTTGTTCGTGGCGGCGGCGGATCAGGGTGGCTTCGGCGACGAGGCGCCGGGTCCGGTCCTGGGACTTCTCGGCCCGGGCGGTCGCGCGGGGTGGTGCGGGCGGCCCGGACTCGACGCGTTCGCCGGCCATGAGGCGGCGGGCCCGTTCGACCTCGGTGTCGACCTCCGCGCCGAGCAGCAGGCAGGCGTTGATCAGCCACAACCAGAGCCAGAGCAGGGCGAGACCGGCGAGCGATCCGTACGTACGGGAGAAGGTCCCGGCGAGGTGGGAGAACAGTGACAGTCCCGCCGACACCGCCACCGTCCCGGTGATCGCGACGACCGCGCCGGGGGACAGCCACCGGACCTTGGACAGGCGCACATTCGGGACCGCCTGCAGGAGCAGGGCGACGACCAGGGCGGCCACGGCGAGCAGGGCGGGGACCTTCAGCCAGGCCCACGCGTCGACGGTGCCGTCGCCGAGCCGGTCGCGCAGTGCTTCGGTGACCGGTTCGGACACGACCAGGGTGAGAGTGATCAGGGCGATCAGCACGAGCAGGAGCAGGGTGACCCCCAGCATCCCGGCGCGGAGCCGGGCCACGGACCGGCCCTCGGGCACACCGTGGATGTGGTTGGCGGCGTGACTGAACGCGACCACGTACCGGGACGCGGTCCAGATCGCGCCGATCAGACCGGCGGCCAGACCCCAGCCCGGCGCCGGTGACCGGGACAGCTCGCCGACCCAGATGACGACGGGTGCGGTGAAGTTCGCGGCGCCGACCCGGTCGAGGATCGAGATCAGGGCGGTGATCGTCTCCGGGGACTGCCCGGCCAGGCCGAGGATCGAGACGATCACGGTCAGGGCCGGGAACAGTGAAAGGGTGGCGTGGAATCCGAGGGCGGCGGCGTGGTGCGGGCACGCGTCGGCGAAGAACTCGGCGACCGAGCGGCGGGTCACGTACCACCAGACGGTGCGGGGGAACTGCCAGATGGAGGCGACGTCCGGGCTGTCCGGGTCGAGCATGTTCCGGCGGATCGTCGCCGGGTTCGGGATCGGAAAGCTCACGGGTGGGGCTCCAGGTGCAGGTTCGGTGGGACCGTGCCGACCGTACGGCGTGGCCCACCGACCTGCGGATTCAGGGCCCTCCTATCCGTTGCGGTGCTCTTGCCACACCTCGCTGGTGGCGTACCGGTTGTCGTAGCGGTCGGCTCCGGCGGTGAGGTTGTCGAGGGTGGCTTCGCCGCGGTAGAGGCGTTCCAGGAGGCGGTAGTACTCGAATCGTTGCTGGCCCGGTGTGTAGATCGCCAGCATGTCGGCGGCGCTGCCGGCGGTCGGTGCGAAGGCGTGCACGACTCCGGGCTGGATCACGACCAGGTCGCCGGTGGTGAGGGTGGCCACCCGGTCGCCGGTGAGCACGTCGAGGGAACCGTTCAGGACCAGGATGGCCTCGGTGGTTCGGGTGTGTGAGTGCGCGGGTGCTCCGGGTGAGCCGGTGTCGAGGACGGCGCGGTTGATGGTGAGGGCTCCGCCGGTGTGGTCGGCGTCGGCGAGCAGGTGCAGTTCGCTGGTCGGCCCGTCCTGGACGTGTTCGGCGGTGGCGGCGCGGGCGATCCAGACACCGGTGGTGGCGAGGTTCTCGGGCATGGCGGTTCTTCTGGTTCTCGATATTCTGGATACTTGACATCCAGAATCAACTGCTGATGGCGTACGGGCGAAGAAGGGGTTTTTGTCAGGCGCGGGTGTTCTCGAACCATGCGCGGGTCTGCCGGGGCGCTCCGGGGGAGAACGTGAGGACCCGGTCGCGGATGTCGGCGAGGGTCTCACTGGCCAGCTCGCGGCGCCAGGCGAGGTCGGCTCGGCTCATGGTCTGGGAGACCGCGCAGACGGTGCGGTAGTCGGTGGCGGGGTTCGCGCCGGGGCCGTCGTGCAGGATCTGGGTGCACTCGAACGCGTTCGTCCGGCCCTCGATGGCGGTCACCACGTCGAGCACGGAGATGTCCTCGAGGCGCCGGGCCAGCCGGAAGCCGCCGCGCGGGCCCGACGTGGAGGTGAGGATGCCCGCCCGGACCAGTGCCTGGAGTTGCTTGCCCAGGTAGGCCGGCGGGAGGTGGTAGAAGGCGGCCAGCCGGGCGGTGGAGGCGCCCTCCCGGGTGTCCTCCTCGATCCAGCCCAGGTTCAGGCAGGTGTGTAGCACCCACTCGACGCCGGCGTTCAGCTTCATATCCTGGACATTACCTATCCAGAATTTCGCCGTCAAACGTCCGGCCGCCGGGCAGGAGCGGGTTACGACGGTGGGTTGAACCAGCGGGTCAGGGCCGCGACGGCCGGTATCGAGGTTGTCGTGACGGTGGCGAAGGCCGCGGCGACGGCCCACCAGACGACGGCGATGACATAGGCGATGTGGGTGTACCCGGCGGTGGTGTAGCCGGCCATCGCGGCGTAGCCGATGGTGAGCAGGGCGCCCGCGGCGACACGCAGGAACAGCCCGCGGGCGACGATCATCGCGGTGGCGATGCCGAGCAGGATCGCGCCGCCGTACTCGGCGAGGGCTCCGAGCGCCTCGGCGTGCCAGACCAGGGTCTTCCACCAGCCGGTCACCTGGTAGTGCTGCAGATTGTGCAGGTAGATGCCGGTCGATCCGAGGGCGATCGGGATCAGGGGTGGGCTGATCCGGTGCAGCCAGGGCAGGAGCGCGGTGGCCGGGATGCGGGCGGCGAACAGGGCGATGACGGCGGCGCTCGCCGCGATCGGGGTGGCGGCGATGAAGGTGGCGCGCAGGTAGTCGGTGGTGTCCAGGCCGACGGAGACCATGGTGGCCAGGGCCCACAGTCCGGCGGCGGCGAGGCTGAGGGCGGCGGCGCCGAGGAAGCCCTGCCGCAGCAGGATCCCGGCGGTGGTGCGGTCGTCCGGTGGCGGCGCCAGGATCCAGGTGGTGGGGGCGAGCTGGGCGGCGGACCAGGCGGTGAGGGCGGCCAGGGCGGCGGCGAGGCTGAGTGTCGGAGTCGGCAGCATGACGCCGCGTACCGTGATCCCGATCTTCATGATGTAGGCGCTGTCGATGGTCAGGTGCAGCAGGGCGGCGGAGAGACCGGCCAGGACGACTACCCGCACCAGGTTGGCCACGGTCAACCGGGCGCGCGGCAGCCGCACCGAGGCGGCGGTGCCGGTCGGTGCGAGGGCCAGGGGTTTGGTGAGCTGGAGACCGCCGCGGGCGACGGCGTGCGGATCGTCCAGCACGGTGGGTACGGGCAGCCCGGCGACCTGCAGCCCGGCGGCGAACTCGGCGGTGACGGCGTCGCCGCCGCGCAGGACCACGGTGCTGACGTCGGCGGTGGTCAGCCCGGCGTCGGTGATCAGGGTCTTGACGTTCTCGGGGAGGCGGTCGAGGTGGGCGGCCGCGGCCACGCTGACGTCCTCGCGGTCCAGGGCGGCGGCGCGGTGCGGTGGGGGCAGGAGCAACGCGACGCGTGCCTGGGTGGCGAGGGCGGCGCGGGCCTGGTTGATCTCCCGGGCCCATTGCCAGCCGTACGCCGGTGGGGTGCCGCCGGTGGCTCGGGTGAACAGGGCCCGGTCGATGCCGTCGGCGTGCGGATCACCGGCCCGGAGGTAGGCCACCTGCTGGAAGCCTTCTTCACGGTCCAGCACCGTGAGGTCGAGGTCGCTGGTGGCGGTGACGACGTAGCGGCCGGTCGCAGTGGTGGCGAGCGCGGCGGCGACGGTGGCGATGTTGGGGTCGGGCAGCCCGGCGGTGGTCGCGGCCTGCTGCAGGCGCTGCCGGATCTGTGGTCCCCAGGCGTGCGCGGTGACAAGGGTCAGCTCGGTGATCCGGCCGCCGGTCGTGGTGGTCGCGGTGCGGGCGACGTGGGTGAGGACGGCCGCGGTGGCGTCGACCGGGTCGACGGTGCCACCCGCGGCGGTGTCACCCGCGGCGGTCTCACTCGCGGCGGCGGGGGAGTGCAGCAGCGCGAGGGGGTCGGGGTGGTAGGCGCCGGGGTTGTCCATGCCGGCGGTGAGCGCGGCGGTTCCGGTCAGCAGGGTGCCGGGTTGCTGATGGACGCCGCTGGGCAGGCGCGGCTGGCCGTCGAAGTAGACGGGGTGCACGACGCCGGCGCGTTCGTAGACGGCGGTGGTCCACCAGGGGCCTACCTCGATCGAGAGGTGAAGATCCTTCGCGGGCATGCCGGGCAGTGTGGCAAACAGTACTGTCCGTGCACGTCCGGATTGGAGTGATCTTCTTATGGTGATAGACCGGCATGAATGTGGTGGCGATCGGGGGTGACTTGCCGGTAAAGGTCGGAACCCGGGAACCGCAGGGGGAGAGGATCACGTTGGCCGAGGGCAGCACCACCGACGACGAGGTACAGCGCAAAGCGGCGGCGTACGCCAGGCAACCGACCGTCTGGGCCGCGGCGCCGCAACCGGAACGCGGACCTGGAGCCGTACGGCGAACCCTGGATCTGATCCGCATCGCCACCGGTGTGCTGGTGCTGGCGATCGTGCCGCCGGTGGTGCTCACCCTGGTCTTCGGCAATCCGGCCGGGCTGATCCCGTCGGGGGAGCAGTTCACCGAGTTCCGGGCCGCCAACCTGGCCTGGCACATCCCGGACCTGGTCGTCCACACGGTGGCCGCCGTGCTCTGGCTGTGCTGGCTCGCCACGGCGGTGCTGCTGGTCGGCAGCCTGCTGTCGCTGGCCGGTGGGTGGCGCCTGCCTCGGTGGCGGTTGCCGGCGCCGGTGCACCGGATGCTGTTCGGGCTCGCCGGAACCGCGGTCGTCGCCGTCGTCACCACCCCGCACGGTGGCGGCAGCGCTCCGGCTCCGGCCGTTGCTTCCGCCGGGACCACGGATCTGCAGCAGGGAACCGTCACCGTTCTGGTGGGGGAAGAGCGGTTCTCCTACCGCGTCAAACGCGGTGACAGCCTGTCCAAGATCGCCCGGAAGTGGCTGGGGGATGCCGACCGGTGGCCGGAGATCTGCCGCCTCAACCGGCATCAGCACCAGGCCGGCGGGGCCCGGCTCACCGACTGCGACCTCATCCGCCCCGGCTGGCAACTGCGCCTCCCCGACGATGCCCGGCAACCGGGCGCGGGCACCGAACCGGAACGCCGGGTTCCCGCGCCCCGACCTCCGGTAGCGGCGCCCGCCGATCCTCCCGTCACCGCACCGAGCCCGCCACCGTCGTCGCCACCACCCTCGACCTCGGCGACGCCGTCCGCCACTGCCTCACCCCAGCCCTCCACCAGTGACGACGGGATCCACCTGCCCAGCGGTACCGTCGTCACCTGGACACTGGCTGCCGCGATCAGCACTGTGGTGGCGCTGCTCTGGCGCCAGCGCAGCCGCCGACGGATCGCTACCGGTAGCAGCATCGAGTTGCCGGCGCCCCGGCTACCCGAACCGGTCGACACCATCCACCGCCACGCCCGGCACCGGCCCGGCACCCCCACCACCACGGTCCTGCCGGCACGACCGATCGGCTTCGACGGCCCCGGCACGCCCGGCGCCGTCCGCGGGCTGATCCTTGCCGCCCTCACCACCGGCGCACCGGACGACCCCGACCACCGCGCCGAAGTCGTCATCGACCGCGCCACCTGCACCGACCTGTTCGGCCCCGGCCTCACCGGCTGGCCCCGCTTGCACATCACCGCCGACTTCACCGACACGATCAACACCGTCGACGCCCGCATCCTGCACCGCGCCCGGATCCTCGAAGAGCACAACCTCGACACCCTTGCCGCCGTACGCGACACCGCCCCTGCCGAAGAGGCTCTCCCGCCGATCCTGCTCATCGCCACGGCCACCGACGCCAGCGCCGAGCACGCCCGCATCACCCTCCGCCTGGGCACCGAACTGGACATCACCGCCGCACTCATCGGCCCGTGGCGCGACGGCACCACCCACCAGATCACCGCCGACGGTCACACCACAGCCCAGGACGGCCACTCGCCCCTGCTGCCCGAGCAGGTCGACGTCCTCGACCGCGGCGACGCCCTCGCCCTGCTGGCCACCATCCGCGAAGCCCACACCGGACAAACCGCCACCACCGAACCTTCCCAGCCCGAATGGCCCGACCCGTCCCAGCTCGAACCGGTCACCCAGCCGGTCGAACAGAACACCGGCGAACCCACAGCCGAGCCCGGCACCGTTGCTCCCGTTCGGATCCGCGTCCTCGGAGCCCCGCGCATCGACGGCATCACCCGGCCCGGCAACAACCTGCGCGCCAAGGCCGCCGAACTCGCCGTCTTCCTGGCCTGTCACCCCGACGGCGCCGACACCGACACCATCGGCGAACACCTGCTCGGCGACGTCCGCTTACGCCAGGCCAAACAACAGGTCCACACCAACGCCTCCAACCTGCGCCACGTCCTGGCCCGCGCCGGCGGCCTCAACCCCGGCGGCTACCTGCTCAAACGCGGCACCACCAGCCGGTATCGTTTCGACACGGCCACCGTCACCGTCGACCTGTGGCAACTACGCGACCTGCTGCAACGCGCCCGCCTCACCCCGGCCCCGGACCGCACCGACCTGCTCCAGCAGGCCTGCGACCTGTACACGGCCCCACTGGCCGACGGCCACGACTACGAGTGGATCGACCCGCACCGCGAAGCTGTACGCCGCTGGGCGAGCGAGGCCCACCTCCTGCTCGCCGAAGACCTTCTCGCCGCCACCCCGCAGAAAGCGGTCGACATCCTGGCCAAAGCCATCACCCTCGACCCATATCGCGAAGACCTCTACCAAGCGGCCATGCGAGCCCACCACGCCCTCGGCGACAGCGACGGCATCCGCACCGTCCTGCGAGCCCTGACGAAAGCCCTCACCGACCTCGACGCCGAACCGGATCCAAAAACCATCGATCTGGCGAACCAGTTACGAGCCGGACTCATGAGACCGGGCAGGGCCTCTGGCCAGAACGCACCGCTACCGAATTCAGGACATTAATGCGGCCAGAACTACGCCCTGATCGAGAACGCCGACGTCGATTTCAACCTGAATATTGCGATCAACCGGAGGAGGGCGCGCGCATCAATCGGCGATTTCTGATCGTAAAATTGTTCTCGAAAGCGCGGACGAGCCCACCGGCACATCGGATGCCGGGAACGCCGATATGGGCATAGAAACGCACAGCAAGTGATCCGCCGGTCGGTGTTGCTATTTTGGTGAATCGCCCGGGAGGATCACTTCTCGCCGGGAACGAGCCGGCCCGGCGACGCCTGCCGCCGTTTCCAACTGACGGCGAGGACCCGGACGGCACCTGCCATGCCGGCTGCCGACAGCACCGCACCGCTGACGAAATCAGCCACCCGGTTCGGCCAGGGGAGCACTGCGGACGTGAAGAACAGGCCGAGGACCCATGGTTCGAGCATGGCTCCGGCGGGCACCACGAGCCTGCTCACCAGGCCGATCGGGCCCGGGCGCCGGGCGATCGCGCCGACCAGGCCGAGAGGCCCACCCACGATCATCGCGCCCAGGAGCCAATGCCGGTTGGCCGACCAGACATCCGCGTCGAAGATTCCGAAGACCATGCCGACGCCATAGTGCACGACACACGCGATGAGCAGGGAGGCAGCCCCGGCGGCCACGGCCGCCAGCGGCTGGCGGACGAGCCATCCGGACAGCACCGCGAGCCCGGCCCACACCGACCCGGCGTTGACCAGCTGGCTGACCGTCAACCGCCCGGCCAGCAACGTGTTCGCCTGACCTTCCAGTTGACTCACGGTCGTCACATTCGAGGCGAGTGAAACCAGAGCCAACCCGCTGGCTGCGGCAATTACCAGCCACCATTCTCGTCGCGCCATGGCGAGAGTTTAGCTCCTATGAAATCATCACGGGGTCTGGAGTGGATCCGCTCTGGGCACGACCTGATTGGCAAAAGTCACATCGACCGGTCGATGGGGGCAAGATGGTCTCGGCAGTTTCGGTCGGCCGCGGAAACGCTGAAATCCGTATCGGACGGGCTTTTGGAGGTGTGGGTGGAGAGGGCTTTCTGGGCCGTCTCCCTGGAGATCGGGCATTACGATCGGAGGCGGTGACCGCGCTGCCTGTTCGCCCGTGCCCGTGCATGCGGGCACGAGGTCATCTATTTATCCGGCCTGATCGAGCGCCGTTGCAGCATCAGGGGACACCAGGCCGAACAGCAACCGGTCCTGCCAGGTGTCGCGGACCAGGATGTGGTCGTGCAGGTAACCCTCCTGGCGCATGCCGATCTTCGTCAGCACCCGGTGGGAGCCGAGGTTGTCCGGGCTGCACGTCGCGGTGACCTTGCGGAGGTCCAGGGTGGCGAAACCGTAGCCGACCAGAGCGTGGGCGGCCTCGGTGGCATATCCACGACCCCAGGCCGGGCGGCCGAACGCGAAGTCCAGGGTCGCCCGGCGGTGCCGGTCACTGACCACCCGCAGCTCGATCGAGCCGGCCACGGCCCCGGTGGCACGGTCGGTCACCGCCAGGCCGTACCGGATCCGGGGTCGCACCGAGGCGGCCGCTACCGACGCCCGTACCTCAGCCGCGGTCTCTGATGGGGTTAAGGGTCCCCATGCCGTGTGCCGGGTCACTTGAGGATCAGCCGCGAACGCGTGGACCTCCGCCTCGTCGTCCAGCCGGAACTCGCGCAGCAGGAGCCGGGCGGTCACGATTTCCATGTCTTCTCCCGAGGACAGCGACGACAGTGAGGACGGCGAGGACGGCCAGGAGCAGGAGCGCCCCGGCCACCGCGATGGTGTGGCGTACGCCGAGAACGGCCGCGAGGAACGTGAAGCCGGTGGTGCCCACGATCTGCGCACCGGCGAGAACGAGCGAGAGCAGCGCCACCGCGGTGGCCTGCCCGCCGGCGGGCGCCCGCTGCTGGATGAAGGTCGTCACCCCGGCCCGCAGGGTGAGGAAGAGAAAACCGACCGGGAGCAGCAGGGCAGCGGTCACGATCGTGCCGGAGGCGACCGCGACGGCCAGGACGAGGACGCCGAGCGCGGCCGCCTCGATCCGCACGGTTCGCACCGAGGAACGCCACCGCCACGTCAGGATCCCGCCGATCAGCGATCCCGCCGACATCGCGCCGAGGAACAGGCCGTAGACGGCGACGTCGGTGGCCCGCTCGTGATGGACCAGGAGCAGCAGCAGGGTGGGCAGGCTGGTGCCGACCAGCGCGGCGGCGGTGGCCGCGACGGTCACGGTGACGACTTCCCGGTCCCGGATCAGGCCGGCCAGCAGCTGCCGTGCGGTGAAGGCTCGCGGGGTCACGGTGCGGCGGGCATCGGGAAGGAGCAGAAGGACAATTGTCGGTACGGCGTAGGAGACCGCGTTGAGGACGAACGCCCCGCCGGTTCCGAGCGTGGTGATGGTGGGCGCCGCGATCAGCGAGCCGGCGATCAGGCCGGTGTCCAGAGCGACGGTGTTGACGATGGTGCCGGGCCGGATCCGCCCGTCGCCTGTCACCCCCGAAATCAGGACCTGCCAGGCGGCGGTGCCGAGTGCGGCGACCAGGTTGAGCAGCACGACCCCGGCCAGGATTCCGGCGTCACCGGGCTTGCCGAGGCCCATGCCGAGGGCGATCATCGCGAGCGCCGGCTGGGTGCCGAGCAGCACCGCGCGGGGCGAGAACCGGTCGGCGAGCCGGCCGCCCACCCCGCCGAGCAGCAGCACCGAGACCGTGGGCAGGACGGCGACCAGCCCGACGAGCCGGTCCCCGCCGGGGATCGCGAGGATGATCAGGGACTGGGCGATCCCCTGCAGGCTGGTGCCGGTCTGGGACAGGGCCCGGCTGGTGAACAGCAGTGGCAGGGCGCGGGCCGTCATCCGGCGAGGAGTTCGGACACCGTCACCGGGGTGAGGTCCTGCTCGGCGAGCGCGGCGAGGATGCGGGGCAGGGCGTCCGCGGTCCGGGGCGCGTTCGGGCCGCCGATGTGGAACAGCACGATCGAGCCGGGCCGCACCGCCGGGACCACGGTGTCGACGATGTGGTCGGCCGAGTCGCAGAAGGCGTCGCCCGATTCCACGTCCCAGTGCACCACGGTGGCCCCGGTATCGAGCACCGCCCGCAGGGCCTCGTCGGTGTGGCAGCCGCCCGGGAATCGGAAGTAGCGGGTGGCCCGGCCGGTCAGCGTTTCCAGCGTCGCGACCGGCCGGACCACCTCGTCGTGCCATTCCTCCGGCGGCGCCAGCCCGAGGGTGTAGCACTGGGGCCGGAAGCCGCGGTGCGTCTCGGAGTGTGTCGCCAGCTCGAAGAGGTCGTGGTCGCCGATGCGCCTCGTCTCGGCGGGATAGGTCGCCATCCACAGGCCGGTGAAGAAGAAGGTCGCCGGCGTACGGGTGGCGACCAGGTGGTCGACGATACGCATGTCGGCGTACGAGTCGACGGTGCCGGCGACCAGCCGGGCCCGCATCGCGGAGGTCAGGTCCGCGTCGAAGGTGAGCGCCACCCGACGCCGTGCCCGGGAACCGTGCGTGACGATCATGCGAGCCGGAACCGGCGCAGATACTCCTGCTTGCGGTCCTCGTGGATGTGCAGGACGAGTTTCACCATCGGGCCGTACCGCTCGTCGAAGGTCATCCCGTCGATCACGAAGCCCATCTTGAGCTGCATGATGATGGCCGGCGAGTTGTGCGGATGATGGTGCGACGTGATCCGCTCATAACCGAGTTCGCGCAGGTAGTCGAGGAACAGCGGGTAGAACCGGGCGGCGCCGCGGATCCGGTGCTCGGGCAGGAACCCGGTGCTGCGCAGATAGAAGGTGGACCGGTCCTCCATCTCACCGCACATCCAGCCCACCACCGCGCCGTCGGCGTCACTGATCAGGAACCGCTCGTGGTGGATGCCCTCGTGGACCTCGCGCAGGCGCCCGGCGGCGGCCCGCCGTTGTTCGGGGACGGCGTACGCCGGCTCGTGGTTGAAGACCCGCCGGTACAGCGCGGCGGTGGCCTCGTTGAACCGGACCGGGTCGTCGCACGCCTCGCCGATCAGCCCGGAGCTCTCGTTCTTGACCGGGAAGTGCCGGTCCCGGATCTCGGCGATGAAGGCCGCCGTCGTCATACCCTCCCCATTTCCGTCGTGCGTCGACCGGCGATCAGCCGGTCCACCGACGTGTCCACACAGAAGTGCTGCTCGGCCAGGGCCCGCATGACCCCGGGTGGCGTGGCCAGCGCCTGTTTCACATCGGCCATGACCAGCCCCGGATCCCGGTTGTGGCCGTACCCGGTGAGGTTGCGTTCCATCAGTTCCGGCAGGTTCGTCTCGGTGACCGGACCGGCGTAGCCGTACCCGGCGCACAACACCGGCAACCCGCTCGCCATCGCCTCCATCACGCCACGGCCGAGCGAGACGACCACGTCGGCGTCCCGCAGCAGGCGCGGCACCGACCGGTTCGGCACGTGGTTCATCAGCAGGATCTCGTCGCCGAAGCGTCGCTCCAGCTCCCAGAACCCGGGCCCGTCGCCGACCACCCGGACGTCGGTCGCCAAACGGTCCAGGTTCTCGATCAACGCGGTGAGCACCCGTTCGCGCCCGGAATCCAGCCGGCAGTACATCAGCACCCGGGGCCGGTCCGGGACGCCTCCGAACCGGTCGGCCGGCTGGAAACGGGTCAGGTCCACGCCTTGCGGAACCAGCACGCACTTGCTGGACGGCACGCGTTTGCGTTGCGTACGAACCGCGTTCTCGGTCATGCAGACGAAGTGGCTGCACCGGTCCGTGAGATAGGCGCTGACCACGGTCTTCGGATCATGGATGATCTTCAGCGCCGGAATCGCCGGACCGAACGCCGCAACCATCTCGTCGGGCGCCTCGTCGACGAGCAGCAGGTCGACGCCGCCCGCCGGTCCAGCGCCGACGGTCACACCGGGAAGACGCTGCAGGGTTGTCAGTACGGGTAGCCGATCCGCGCCGCGGGCCGTCACCTGAACCGAGTGGCCACGGCGGGAGAAAGCGGTGATCAGATCCAGGATGTACGTCTGCTGGCCGTACGTGTGAAACCGGCCGTCCATCGCATGCTTGCCGTCGTAGAGAGAGTTGTCCGAACCATCGAGGAGATAGGCGATACGCATCGCCGAGGATCATATTGATACCGACATCTCAGCGCTACACCTGATGTACCGGGACAAAGCAGCCAACCGGGGCGAGACGTCGGTAGGGTGCGATCAGTGGGCATCACGCTGTCGGGGCGAGAGCTGTGCGCAGGTCGTGCAGCAGGGCGCGCGCGGCTGGAGAACGGCGTGCGACTGGTGTGACCTCTGTGGCGACCCGATGCAGCAGCCTGACACTGCGGACCGAACTGACGGTCGGAAGACGCGTGATGGCGGAGCGTGCGGCGGTGATCGAGTGGTCGAGGTCGTCGGTGGTGCTTGTCGGCTGGTTCTGTCGCAGGGCGGCGAGGTGAGCGAGACTGAGCCATGCGCCGTGTCGCAATGCTGAGCGTTGCGGTGTGGCGTCGTGCGGCGTGTAGGCGCGTGCGTGGAGCAGGTGGGCTGCCTGGCGTAGGAGTCTGGTTTGTTGCCGGGGCAGGTGTTCGGCGAGTACGACCAGACCCCGTCCGGTGATCGCGTCGAGTTCGACGTGATCGATGTATCCGGCCCACGACGGCCCGGGTTCGGCGGTGGGTTCGTTGCGGATGGTGGCGGCTTGGTCGTGCATGTGGTTGAAGCCGGTGAGGTCGCCGGCTGCGGCGTAGGCGAGAGTGTTGCGGGTCGCGATCAGTGAGCGCACGGCACCCGGGGCGTGGCGGGCGGCGTGTTGGGCCGCGTTGGCAAGTTGCAGCGCGTCCAGGGGGTGGCCGCGGTCGGCGGCCTGGTTGGACATCAGGGCCAGGATGCTGGCGGCCAGTGCCCGGTCGCCGGCGGCGTGAGCGGCGCGGAGAGCGAGTAGATACCAGCGTTGGGCGTGTCCGTCCTCGGCGGCGTCGAACGCCATGAAGCCGTTGGTCTGGGCGAGCTGTGCCAGGGCGGCAGCGAGTCGGCGGCCGGTTGCGGCGTCGTAGGAGGCTCGCTTCATGAGCCGGGCGAGGGAGCTGTACTGGTCGGCCACGAAGGCGCGGGCGGCGCCGCCTTGCTGGTCGTCGAGCTGTTGTGCGTGCGTGACGATGCCGTTGATCATGGTCAGCAGGGGTGGAGTGACACGTCCGGCGGCGTCGGCGGCTGATGCGAGGGTGGGGGCCGGGTGGTCGAGGCAGGCCCAGGCCGGTCCGGTGATCGCGGCACCGGTCACCGCGAGGACGATGCGGCGAGTGGGCACAGGTTCCCCCAGGAGACTGAGTAGACCGGCTGAGTCCCAGGGTAGGCCGCATCCGTGATCGGCGCGTAGCGGTGCGGGGCCACGGGTCCGGGCCCGGTTCCACACCTGCTCGTAGGTGAGTTCGGTGCCCTGGGTTCCGGCCAGTATCTGAACCACCAGGTCGGGGACCTCGCCGTGAGGCACTTCGCCGCGGATCCAGCGGTACGGGGTCTTGTCGTGGATGCGCCGGTCCGAGCCGTTGCTCGCCAGCACCGTGTTGAGCCGCCGGGCCAGGGTTTCGGGTCGCCATCCTGCTCGGTGGAGCAGCTCGCTGAGGCGACCGTTCGCCGGTGGTGGACTCTCCTCGGCCACAAGCTGTCCCTCTCCGGTCGACCGTTCTGATTCGGCATGTCCAGAGCGGACGGTAGCGCTTCCTGCGCTGTCCCGTGGCGATCCGCACCAACCGCACCACCAGCTGATCGGTACGCACCAAGAACACCGAACTCGACGCCGCTCCAGGGTGTCCTGCTGGGCCAGGCTCAAGGAGGAAGCACAGGAATGGGCCTGATAGGGGAGGTGCGATGACGGGAACCACGTATTACGCGGGTACGGCAGGGGAGCTGTTGAGGGATGCTCAGGCGGTCCTTGACGAGCATGTGACGTCGAGCGCGACAGGACGGTGCCTGGCCTGTGACTCGTACGGGCCGTGCTGGCGGCGGGAGAACGCGGTGGTGGTCTTCTCTCGCACGCTGCGGTTGCCGGTTCGGTGTCCAGGTGCGACGTGTCCCGAGTTGGTCGGTGCGGTCCGTGTCGGTGTTCGCGGCCTTCTGGCAGGTCAGTGATGACTATTCAGGATGCGGTGGGCCCGGCTCTTGTGATGGGTATCGAGCTGGACGAGGTCGACCCGCAGGCTGACGACGCCTGTGAGGCCGCTGCCTTGTGGGAGAACGTGATGCTCGGCGCGGAGTCGCGGCGGGAGTGGGTGCGAGCTGATCGGGCTCGGCTGTTCTGGGCGTGGTGTCTGCACCGTCAAGGCCGCTGCGACGACGCGGTCATGGCGCTGCTCGCGATCGGTGACAGCGGCCGGGCGGGGGCTGTCACGGCGCAGATCCTGTGTCTGCGGCTGATGGGCTGGTGTTCGCGCCATGACGAGGCGGCGGCGGTGTGGATCAGGTTGGACACCGGCACGACGCCGTTGATGCGGTGGTCGGCACTGAACGACCTGCTGCACCCGGCCAATAGGGCACTGAACGATTTTGCCGGGCGTACACACGGCAAGGTCTGCGTCTTTGACCCTGACCATCTGGTGTCCGCGCCCAGGACCGGCTCGGAGCGTGAATTTCGGACCGGCTGGGCGTCTTCTCGGGATCCGGGCCGAGCATCCCCGCCATGATCAATGTGCGTGACTTCGGATCCCATCCCGTGGGGGCCGCGGGCCACGCAACATTTGCTCGCTACCGTCGCGGCCATGATCAATGCGACATCCGTCGGTGACCGATGACCTGGCAGACCGGGCTCACCGGCTTCCTCGCCGGTCTGTTGATCTCCGTCGTCACCTCGCCCGTCCGGGTCTCCGGGGCCGTGTTCCTGCTCCCGGTCCAGCTCAGCATCCTGCACGTCCCGAACCCGGCCGTCACCCCCACCAACATGCTCTACAACATCGTCGCCGGACCCGGCGCCCTGGCCCGCTACCGCCGCAACGGCCAGCTCACCAGCCCACTCGCCCGCCTTCTGATCGTCGGCACCGTCCCCGGCGTCATCCTCGGCGCGATCATCCGGGTCTTCGCCATCCCCGGCCCGCACGTGTTCCGCCTCGTAGCGGCCGCCGTACTGCTCCCGCTCGGCCTCTGGCTTCTCCGACGTGCTCTACGCCCTGGGATCGCCGACCGGCCGCCACTGGCACGGCGCACCATCCTGGGCCTCAGCGTCATCACCGGCGCCGTCGGCGGCATCTACGGCATCGGCGGCGGATCCATCCTCGGCCCCATCCTCGCCGGACGCGGCACACCGATGACCCAGATCGCGCCCGCAGCCCTCGCCGCCACCTTCGTGACCTCTCTGGCCGGAGCCGGCACCTACGGCATTCTGGCCCTGACCACCACCGGCGACATCGCCCCGCACTGGACCCTCGGACTGCTCTGCGGAGCCGGCGGACTCGTCGGCGGCTACCTCGGCGCACGGCTCCAGCCCCACCTGCCCGAACGAGCGCTGCGACTGCTCCTCGGAGCCCTCGCTACCACCCTCGCGGCGGTCTACCTGTTCCAAGGTCTCCAACCCCAGCATTGACAGCAGGACCTCGCTACAGCGTGGGCCCCGATGGCACGCTCAGGGAAACGGCCGGTAACCCCCGATCAGAGTCAGGCACGATTCCGGAATGCGCGCCGCTGATCGGTTCACCTCACCGATCACCCGCCGCTGGGAGCAACAGCTGCGTGGCCTGGCCCCTGCCGCCTGACCTGCCGGAAATCAGATGCGTTCTCCGGCGGTCAGCCGATCGCCGGGGCGGCGGTCAAGGGCGCTCGAAACAGGCCGAATGAATGATTACCGCGAAGCCCTGGCCACTTGTCGATTCCAGATCCAGCGCGAACCCGTCCGAAGTCTTGGCTGCCAGGACCCCGGCGTCCCGGCCGGTCTCCCGATCGTCGGTGATGGTGTAGCCCTTGGTTTGCAATCGGCCCGGACCTTGGCCAGCGTGTTCAGACGGGTCGCGCCCTGGGCCGGGACGCTGAAGATCGAGTCGGAGTACTCCCCGAGCCGGCCCCGGCAGCCGCTCGCGTACACCGACGGGTTCTTCAGCTCTGTTCCCACCGTGGACGCGATCGCCTCGGCGTGCCCTTGTATGAGGCCGTTCATGCGTCCTGGCGGATGACCGGCCCCGGCACGATGTAGGTCGAAGGCCCGCCGGTCAGACGACGGTGGGGCGGTCGTTGCGGTCGACCTCTTCGGAGTTCTGTACGAAGGTCTGCTGGGAGACCGCCTCCAGGACCGCTGTCTCGTGGAACTGGCGCAGGCTTGTCGAACCGCAGCTGATCATCGTGGAGCGGAGCTTGGTCAGGGTCACCTTGACGCTGTCGGCGAGGGCTCCGGAGTAGTTGACGTAGCCGTCGACGCCCTCCTCGAAGACCATGTCGCCCTGGCCGTAGCGGGCGGCGTTGCGTGCGCGGGCGCTGCCCTCTCCCCAGTACTCCTTGAGGATCTGGCCGCCGGCTCCGCGGACCTTCGGGGACGGGCTCTCGTCGAACCGGGCGAAGTAGCGGCCGAGCATCAGGAAGTCCGCGCCGAACGCGAGGGCGACGGCCATGTGTGAGTCGTGGATGATGCCGCCGTCGGAACACACCGGAACGTACATGTCGGTCTTCTCCGCGTAGGCGTCGCGGGCCGGGACGATCTCGGCGAGAGCCGTGGCCTGGCCGCGGCCGATGCCTTTCTGGTCGCGGGTGATGCAGATGGATCCGCCGCCGATGCCGACCTTGACGAAGTCGGCGCCGGCGTCGGCGAGGTAGCGGAAGCCGCGGGCGTCGACGACGTTGCCGGCGCCGATACGGACGGTGTCGCCGTACCGTTCGCGGACGAAGGTGACGGCGCGTTGCTGCCATACCGAGAAGCCGTCGGAGGAGTCCAGGCAGAGCACGTCGGCGCCGGCTTCGACCAGTGCGGGGATGCGGTCCTGGTAGTCGCGGGTGTTGATGCCGGCGCCGACCCGGAACCGTTTGTCGTCGTCGACCGATTCGGTGCGGAACTGTTCGTGCAGTTCGTAGTCGCGGCGTTGGACCAGGGCGGTCAGCTGCCCGGTGGTGTCCAGGACGGGCAGCACGTCCTGGCGGGAGTCCCAGAGCAGGGAGTTGGCCTGTTCCAGCGACGTGCCCCGCGGTGCGGTGACGAGGTCGGCGAGCGGCAGCATCCGCGACTGGACGCTGTCGTTCGGCTGGTGGCGGTGGAAGTTGTAGTCGCGGCTGGTGATCAGGCCGAGGAAACGCCCGGACGGGGTGCCGTCGTCGGTGACCACGATGACGTCCTGGCGGCTCTCGTTGATCAGCAGATCGGCCTCGTGCAGCGTCGCCGACGGTTTGATGTTGACGTCGTTGTGCCGGAAACCGGCCTTGTGGCGCTTGACGGTCGCCACCATGGCGGCCTGCTCGTCGATCGGCTGGTTCTGGTGCAGGAAGGACAGGCCGCCGACCTGGGCGAGCGCGATCGCCAGCCGGGGTGAGGACACCGCGCCCATGATCGCGCTGACCATCGGGGTGGCGATCCGGATCGGGGACTGCTGCCCGACCGGGTGGCGGACCAGGGGAGCGGACAGGTCGACCTGGTCCGGTGTGCAGGTTTCGTCGGTGAGATTCGGCAGGAGAAGGTACTCACCGAAGGTGCGGGAGGTCTCGGGCAGGATCCGCACTGCTGCACTCCTAGACGGTAGATATGCCGGTGGCCGGTGGTGGCCGACGTGGTGATCGGGCGACATTACCAGCCACCACCGACCGGGCAGGAATCCCGCATATCGCCCGGCGTGGTCACGGGATGAGGACGAGTTTGCCGTCGACTTCGCGGTTCTCGAGGCGGCGGTGGGCCTCGGCGGCCCGGTCGAGCGGCAGGGTGGTGACCTCGGGTTTGAGGGCGCCGGCCCGGAGTTGCTCGACCAGCGCGGTCATGTCGGCGCGGAAACCGGCGGTGTCCCGGTCGACGGCGCGTTCCACGACGTGCATCGCCACCCGGGCGCCGGGCGAGAGCTTTGCCCGTACGAGGGCGCCGATGGTGCGCGTCAACGCTCCGGCCTTGGAGTATCCGGCGCCGACGGCGAAACTGAAGCCGTACGACACGACCACGCCCGACCGTTGCGTGGCGCGTCGCGAACGTGCCAGCGACGGCCCGCCGATCGGGTCGAAGGTGGCCGCGACGAGCACCGGCACGGCTGCCGCGTCCGGCACCCAGGTGGCGCCGTTGGCCTCGACCCGGGCTCGCCGGGCTCGGCTGGAGGTGCCGTAGACCTCGGCCCCTGCCGCGCGGGCGATCTGGCACAGCGCGGATCCGACACCACCGGCCGCGCCGATCACCAGCACCGCCTGCCCCGGAGCCGGTTTGGCGGTGCGATGGAACATCTGCCAGGCGGTGAGGTAGTTGAGGACGAGCGCGTCGAGTTCCTCGGCGGGATGGTCATCGGGCAGCGGAGCGGCCCGGTGTGACGCCGCCAGGACGTAGGTCGCGTATCCGCCGGTGCCGACGAGTGCCCCGACCCGCTGGCCGACGGTGACGTCCTCGACACCGGACCCCACCTTCTCGATGTGGCCGACGACGTCGAAGCCCAGCACGTCCGGCAGGGTTCCGGGGTTGAGCCCTTCACGGGTGGAGATGTCGTTGAAGGCCACTCCCGCGGCTTCGACTTTGATGAGGATCTGACCCGGGCCGGGCTCGGGAACCGTCATGGGCTCCACCCGGAGCACTTCCGGGCCCCCGGGTGCGGTCAGCCGTACGTGTCTTGAGCGTGCGTCACTCTTCATGCCTGAAAATATACATGAGTTTTTCAAGCATTACGGGCCCTCCAGTGCCTTGGCCAGCAGGGTCTGCAGCAGCCGTCGTTCGTTGTCGGAGTGGTCCGCGAAAGGCGAGCGCCTGGCCACGGTGACGAGCAGGCGCTGGCGGATCTGCCGGCCCTCGGCGGTCAGCACCAGTGTCCGCACGCGTCCGTCGCGGGGATGCGGGCGCCGCTCGGCGAGTCCGCGCTCCTCCAGTTGGGCGCTGAGCTGGGTGATGTTGGAGGGGTCGCAGTGCAGCAGGGTGGCGAGTTTCCGTAACGACTGTGGTTCGCCCTCGGGATCCAGCACCCACAGCAGGTTCGCCGTCGGCCCGGTGAGGTCCAGCCGCTCCAGGCCCTCCTGCATCCTGCCGGTGATCTGACCGGCGATGGCCGTCACCTGAGACAGCAGCGACGCCGCGATTTCATCGTCCGTCATGAACCCAGATTACCTGGGTAATTCATGTAGTTCCTCCAGGATTTGCGCCTACAGACGAGGAGGAGGGGAGCAGGCGGGGAGATCAGCGTGTTCCCGGCGGCGGCCGCCACGACCGTAAGACGATCGCGCATCCGCTGGCGGGCGAGATCGTGGTCGATGGTGACGTCCTGACCGTCCCGGGGTCTGACATCCGGGTCATCGCCTTCACCGCGGCCGCGGGGGATGCGGGCATGCACTCAGCTCCTGCGACGAGCCGGGCTGGTCAGGACTCCAGGTAACGGACTGCTGCCGCGCACAGGCGGTTCAGGAAGTGGTCCCAGGGCTGTCGGGTGTGGGACGGGAACGGTTGTTGGTGGCGCATCCGGCCGACGAGGGCGTTGAAGACGAGTTCGATGGTGAATTCGATCTGCTCCCGGCTGGTTCCGGGGGGTAGGACCGGGTCGATGACGGCCTGGAACTGGTTGCTGAGGGTGTCCATCGCTTCGGCGCTGACGCCGGGGTCGTCGCCGAAATCCAGTCGGCCCAGCGCCGGTCCGTAGACCCGGCAGATGCCGGCGAGGGCTTCGGTCGCCGCGTGGACCGCCTCGGCGAGGCTTGTGGGCGGGGTGGCGCGGGCCTGTTCGAAAGCGGCGTCCTGGGCGGTGGCGACCTCCTGCAGCAGGCGTTGCCGGACGTAGTCGGTGAGCGCCTCCCTGGTGGGGAAGCGCAGGTAGAACGTGCTGCGGCTGACCTTGGACCGGCGTTCGACCTCGCCGACGGTGACCGCGTCCCACCCGCCCTCGACGAGCAGTTCGAAGGCGACCGCGTAGATGCGTTCCAGTTTCTCCCGGCTGCGGTCCTGCTGCGGTGTGCGGATGGTGTTGCCGGCCATTTCGGTGCTCCCGGGGTGGATTGGACTG
The DNA here is from genome assembly GCF_016862075.1 of Actinoplanes couchii. GTDB lineage: Bacteria > Actinomycetota > Actinomycetes > Mycobacteriales > Micromonosporaceae > Actinoplanes > Actinoplanes couchii. The sequence continues at coordinate 30,887 of NZ_BOMG01000105.1, forward strand.
GGCCTTGACGAACTGTACTGGACCCGTACGATCCAGTTTCTCTCCTGAAGGAAGGCGAGGTCAAGCCACCATGACCGTCGTAGATCTTCATGCCCACCATCTCCCGGCCCGGCTCGGTGACCGGTTCACCGAGCTGTCCGGTGCCCGTTTCCCACTGCGGCACTCCGACGACCAGTCCCGCCGGATCGCCGACCTCGACACGGCCGGTGTCGACGTGCAGGTCCTCGGTCTCGGAGCGGTGCAGCCGTACTGGCCGGACCGTGCCGCCGCGGTCGCCGGGGCGGGATTCGCCAACGATCTGTACGCCGAGACGGCCGCTGCCAGTGCCGGCCGGTTGCGGGCGTTCGGCGCCGTCCCTCTGCCTCACCCGGACGAGGCCGCCGCCGAGGCGGTGCGCTGCCTGGACGAACTCGGCTTCGACGGGATCGGCCTGGGCTGCTCCGCGGCCGGGCTGCCCCTGGACGATCCGCGGTTCGACCCGCTCTGGGCAGAACTGGACGCCCGCGGCGCGATCGCGTATCTGCACCCGGGCGTGGCCAACACCGGCCTGGTCGGCGTCGAGGAGTACCCGTTCCTGCTGGGCCCGGTCTTCGGCTCCCCGGCCGAGCAGGCCGTCGCCGTGGCGCGGCTGGCACTCAAAGGCACCCTCGCCCGGTTCCCGAACGTGCGCTGGGTCGTCTGCGGCATGGGCGGATCGCTGCTGGTGTCCCGGTCCAAACTGGCCGACAGCCTGGAGCGGGGCCGGCGGCACGCCGAGTCGCACGACCCGGACACGATTCTGGCGTTGCTGCGTGACCGGGTCTGGTACGACACCTCGGCCATCGACGCGGTCCTCACGCTCGCCGCACGGCAGGCCGGTGTCGTCGACCGCCTCGTCCTCGGCTCCGACGCCCCGTGGGGCAGCGCCACCCGCACCCTCGCCGCGATGCGCGACCACCTGTCGCCCGCCGAGGTGGCCGGCGTTCTGGCGCGCGGTGCTCAGGTCATGGCGTCCAGCGCCATGGGCGGATGAACGCCGTGGTGCCACCGCCCCGCATTCCGCGGACCTTTCTGGTGACGTACGCGCTGGCCAGTTTCGGTCTGTGGATGGCGATGCTGCCACCGATGATCGTCTCGCTGCCCTTGAAGATCTCGGCCGTCGACCCGGACGCGCAGAGTCAGGGCTCCAGCCTGTCGATCGTGCTCGGTGTCGGCGCGGTGTTCGGGATCCTCGCCAACCCGATCGTCGGGCGGATCTCCGACCGGACGACCTGGCGGGCCGGGATGCGCCGGCCGTGGCTGCTCATCGGCGCGCTGCTCTCGGCCGCCGGGGCGGTGATCATCGCGGTGTCGGACAGCCTGGCGGGGGTGACGGCCGGCTGGTCACTCAACCAGATCGGCCTCAACGCCACCATGTCGGTGCTGCTGACCCTGATTCCCGACCAGGTCGCCCCGGAACGCCGCGGCGTGATGTCCGGGGTCACCGGCCTCACCCAGGCGCTCGCCGCGATGGCCGGAGTCGGCCTGGTCGCCGGGCTGTCGCAGGTGTCGCTGGCGGCTGCCCTGGTGGTGCCGTGTGTGGTGGCGCTGGTGCTGGTCACCGTCGCCGCTGGCGTCCTGCGGGACCGGCGCCTGGACCGGGCCGACCGGCCACCGTTCGACCCGGCCGCGTTCGCGCGCAGCTTCTGGGTGAGCCCACGCCGGTTCCCCGACTTCGGGTGGGCGTGGATCAGCCGGTTCGCGATCTTCATGGCGATCTCGCTGGTGCTCAACTACCAGGTGTTCTACCTGACCTCCCATCTGGGCCTGACCGAGGCCGACGCCACCGCCCTGATACCGGCGGCCACCGCCGTGCAGACCGTGATGGTGGTGATCGCCAGCATCACGCTCGGGCCGATGTCCGACCGGGTACGCCGCCGCAAGGTGTTCGTGATCGTGGCCGCGCTGATCGCCACCGGCGGCCTGACGATCCTGGCACTGGCGCCGCCGTCCGCGTCGTCGACCGGGCTGTTCCTGGTCGCGATGGCGCTGGTCGGCCTCGGCCAGGGCGCCTACTTCGCCGTCGACACGGCACTGGTGCTCGACGTGCTGCCGGACAAGGACCGGGACGCGGGCAAGGACCTCGGGGTGATCGGGATGGCGAACCTGATCCCGCAGTCCGTGGCACCCGCCGTCGCACCGGCGTTCCTGACCGTTCCGGTGCTGTCGGCGACCGGGCTGGCCGGGCAGAACTACACCGCCCTGTACCTGGCCGGTGTGCTCTTCGCGATCGTCGCCGCGGCCACGATCCTGCCGATCCGTGGCGTCCGCTGACCTTCTCCACCCGTACGAAAGAAGGATCCTGATGCATTTCTCGCTCTTCCTCGGCCAGAGCGTCGGCGGATGGCAGGACGACACCGCCGCCATCGACCTCGGCATCGAGCAGGCCCACTACGCCGACGCCCACGGTTTCACCGCGGTCTACTCCGGCGAACAGCACTTCAACAACTACGAGCCGTACGGCGACGGCCTCGGCATGTCCGCCTACTTCGCCGGGCAACTGCGCAACGCGTACGTCGGCCTGAGTGTCGTGCCGTTGGTCCTGCACCACCCGTTGCTGTTCGTGCAACGGGTCAACCTGCTCGACCAGCTCACCAAAGGCCGCAGCATCGTCGGGATCTCCGCCGGCCGGCCGTTCGAGGGCGCCACCTTCCACGTCGCGACACTGAACCCGGCGGAGCGGGCCGCCCTGTTCGACGCCAAGCTCGACGTGGTGGAACGTGCCTGGGCACACCGGCCCGGTGAGATCCTCACGTTCGACACCGGCCGGGAATCCGGCTCGATGGGCGAACGCGGGCAGCGGATCATGCCGTACTCCTACCGGGCGGGCCGTCCGCTGTTCGCGATCGGTACCAACACCGCGGACAAGATCGCCGAGGCGGGCCGCCGTGGCCGCCTGGTGCACCTGGGACCGTTCCACCTGGAGACGGCCGCGCAGTTGGCCGGCGTCTACCGCGCCGCGCTCGCCGAGAGCGGCACCCCGATCGACCACGCGATGTCCTGGCTGCTGCACACGAAGATCGTCATGGTCGCCGACACCGACACGCAGGCGTGGGACCACCTCGAAGCGGCGCTCGGCGGCGCCCTGACCCTGCCGCCGTGGATCCGGCCGACCGCCGAGGAACAGGGCCTGCCACTGCGCGAGGTGTGGCGGCTGCCGGCCGGGCCGCTCGCCCCGGCGATGGGACGCCCGGAGAGCCTGTCGGCGTACCTGCACCGGATGTTCGTCGTCGGCAGCCCGGAAACCGTCGCGGAGCAGGTCGGCGCCTACGGTGACGCCGGTCTGCCGCACATGCACCTGCGGTTCGCGTTCGGTTCGACCGCCGACCCGGACATCTACCGGCGCTCCCTGGAACTGTTCGCCACCGAGGTGATGCCCAAGGCCGGCGCGTCGCTGATCCCCGGACCCACCGCCGCCCAGATCCGCCCGGAGTACCAGCGGTGACCGGCCGTCCGCTCATCGTCGGGATCGGCGGCACCACCCGGCCCGGATCCAGCAGCGACCTCGCCGTCGCCGCCGCGCTGCGCACGGCCGGTCAGCAGGGCGCCGGCACCGTGCACTTCGGTGGCATGTTCCTGGCCGGCCTGCCGCACTTCGCCCCCGAGGACCCGGCCAGGACACCCGAACAGCGGGAACTGGTCGACACGGTCCGCCGCGCCGACGGGCTGATCATCGCCAGCCCCGGCTACCACGGCGGGATCTCCGCACTGGTCAAGAACGCCCTCGACCTGCTCGAGGACCTACGCGACGACACCGTTCCCTACCTGCAGACCGGGCCGTCGGGTGCATCGTCACCGCAGCCGGCTGGCAGGCCTGCGGCACCACCCTGACCGCGATGCGCTCCGTGGTCCACGCCCTGCGCGGCTGGCCCACCCCACTCGGCGTCGCGATCAACACCAGCGCGAAAGGCACCGACATCAGCGACCGCCTGTCCGAACTGACCGGCCAGGTGCTCGCGTTCGCCACCCATCACCGCGCCCCGATCTGACCCGGGAGTTCCCCATGCGTATCGACGTGCACGCCCACTACTGGGCCGCCTCCTACCTCGACCGGCTCGTCGACCTCGGACGCACCGATCTGGCCCGTGCCGGACGGCAGCGCGACGACCTCGACGAACGCCTCGCCGAGATGGACACCAACCAGGTCGACGTCCAGATCCTCTCCGCCATCGGGCTCGACACCTATGTCGGCTACCCGGACGGTGACGCCGACGCCTGCCGGCACATCAACGATGTGTACGCCTCGGTCACCGAGCGCTACCGGGGCCGGTTCACGGCGTTCGCCAGCGTTCCGCTGCCCTGGGTCGGCGAAGCCGTGACCGAGGCGGCCCGCGCACTCGACGACCTGCGCCTGGCCGGGATCGCGCTGCCCTGCTCGTTCGACGGCCGTCCCATCGACGACCCGGCGTTCGAGCCGTTCTGGGCCGCCCTCGCCGAACGGAACGCGGCCGTCTACGTCCATCCGGTCGGCAGTCACAGCGCCTGCCACCCGGGACTGGCCGACTGGGGCCTGCACACCGCGTACGGCAGCCCGACCCAGATCGCCGCGGCCGCGGTACGGATCGCGTTCTCCGGGATCTCCACCCGCTATCCGCAGCTGCGATTCATCTTCGCGATGTGCGGTGGCACCCTGCCACTGCTCTGGAAACGCCACGAGGTCAACCTGCGGCGCGGCATCACCCAGAGCGCCACCGCCGCGGTGGGCCGTGGCTACTTCGCCTGGATCGACGACCTGCCCATCGACCGTGCCGACCCGATGAGCCTGCTCAGGAACTTCTGGTACGACACCGCGTTCCAGGACGTCCCGGAGGTGATGTTCCTGGTGCAGAACAGCTTCGGCACCGACCGGCTGCTGCTGGGCAGCGACGCGATCTTCGCCTCGCTGACCGCGGCCGTCGACTACATCAGCGACTCGCCCTACCTGTCGGAGGCGGAGAAACATCAGATTCTGGACGTACGGGCGGCCGAAGTCCTGCGGCTACCCGGACCGTCGCCGATCTGATCGCCTCAGCCGGGCCCCGGGGCGGACGAGCCGAGGATTCGAGCCAGCTCGGCCCGGGACCGGACGTTCAGCTTCGGGTAGATGCGGTACAGGTGGGTGCTGACCGTCCGGGGCGACAGGAAGAGCCGCTCGCCGATCTCCCGGTTGCTCAGGCCGTCGGCTGCCAGCCGGGCGATCTGCTGTTGCTGTGGGGTGAGCTGGTCGATCGCGTCCGCCGGCCGGCGCCGGGTCTCCCCGGTGGCGCGTAGTTCGGCCCGGGCCCGGTCGGCCCACGGGGTGGCGCCGAGCGAGTCGAAGGTGTCGGCGGCCGCCCGCAGCAGCGGCCGGCTCTCGGCCGCATGGTACGAGCGGCGCAGCGATGCCCCGTGGAACAGCTGCAGACGCGCCCGGTCGAACGGCCAGGCGGTCAGGTCGTCGGCCAGCGCCGCCGCATAGTCGCCGGTCAGCACGGCCCGCGCGAATCCGAGCCCGACACGCAGCGCGGGTGACCGGCTCTGCACGGCGATCGGCTCCAGTTCCGCCACCACCGGGGCCAGTTCGTCCAGGAAACCACCGAGCACCGCCGCCTCGGCCAAATGACCGAGCAGCAGCGCCCGCTGATGCCCGTGATATGCCGGGTCCTGTGGGTCGAACGCCCTCATCAGCTGCCGGAACGCATCCTCGGAGTGGCCCTCGGCGAGCGCCGCGACGCCCCGGGCACGCTGCACACCGGAGAGCATCGGGAATCTGCGGGCCGCGGAGAACACCCGCTCAGCGACGTCGGCGCGCCGCCGGGCCGACACCGTGTCACCGCGCAGCGCGTCGGCCAGGGCTGCCATCAGCTCGGCGCCGACCGCCCACATCGGCTGCCCGACCTCCTCGGCGAGGGCAATGCATTCCAGGGCCAACGGCAGAGCGGTCCGGGCATCCCCCATTCCGGCGTACGCCGCCGCGGCCGCGACCAGCGCCTGGGACAGAGTCCCGATCCGGCCCTGCGCGCGGAGCTCGGTCGCGGCCGACATGGCGAACGTGGCAGCCAGGTCGAACGCGCCGATCGCCCGGGCCGAGTTCGCCAGCTCGTTGCGCCACGTCGGTGGCAGGTCGGTCCGGTCCACGAGCCGCCGCATCTCGTCCAGCCCGGCGCCGCCGAACTCCACCGGCGCGACCAGTGTCAGGATGCCGATCCGGCGCGGATCGTCGGCCGGTAGCCGCAGCGTGACATCGACGAAACGGTCACGGATGGACGGCGGCACGTTGGAGAACCAGACCCGCAGGGCGATATCCATCATCGACTGTGTCGCCAACTCCGGGTCGCCGGCCCGGAGCATGGACTCGACCAGGTCGGCGTACCCCAGGGTGCGTTCCGGACCGGTCCAGGCGCCGCTGGCGTAGGAGTCACGGATCCAGGCCAGCCGGGCCCGCTCGGCCGGACGCAGAGCGATCTCGTCGATGTCGCCCATGCGCTGCCGGATGCCGGCGATGTCTCCCTGTTCGTGCGTCAGGTGCAGCGCCCACAGCTGACGCCGGGCCCGCTCGGCCGGATCCTGGCTCAGCTGCACCGCCCGGTCGACAGCGGCCAGCGCCATCGAGACAGCCTGGCCGTCGGCTGCCCGGTGAGCGGCCTTGGTGAGTTCGTGGGCCAGTGTCTCGTCCGGGCCGGAGGCAGCAGAGGCCCGGTGCCAGACTTCCCGCTGAGGGCTGCCGGCCAGCGTCTCGGCCAGGGCCGTGTGGACCTGGCGGCGCCGGCCGGGCGGGGCCTGCTGGCGCAGCGCCGACCGCAGCAGCGGATGCCGGAACCTCAGGTCGTACTGCTCGTCGACGCTCACCAGACGGGCGGTGACAGCGGGCTGGATCGCCTCGGTCGGCACCTCGGCGCCGGTCATGACACGTGCCGCCGCTAGGGTCTCGTCCAGGTTGGCCCCGTCGTTCAGAGCCGCGATCAGCAGCAGGTCCCGAGTGAGTGGCGGCAGGTCCGCGACCAGCCCGCCGAAGGTCTGCTCCACCCGGGTGCTCAGTGGCAGCGACGACGGGAGCAGCGCGGAGGACCCGGACCGCGCGGCCGCCGATCCGAGCTCCACCAGGCCGAGCGGGTTCCCGGCTGCCTCGTCCAGCACGCGGGCCCGCAGGGCTGCCAGCAGGTTCGGCGCCGTCCGGTCGAGCAGCGCGCCGGCATCATCCGCGGAGAGTGGCTCGAGTCGCAGCTCCCGCAACGCCGCGATGGCCAGCCGCCGGTCGATGTCCTCGCCGTCACGGACGGCCATCACCACCGCGACCCGGTCCGACTCGATCCGCCGGCACAGCAGGGCAAGCGTCTCCCACGTCGCGTCGTCCAGCCAGTGGGCGTCCTCGATCGCCAGCAGTACCGGCTCGTCGCGGTTGCTCAACAGATCAAGAACGTCGACCGCCCTGCGGTACGGCGAACTTGCGGCCGCAACGACCGGGCGCAGCGGCCGCAGCAGGTGATCCAGGCCGGCGTACGGAATCTGCCCCTCCGCCTGGACCCCGGTGACCCGCAGCACCCGCATGTCCCGGCCGCGCGCTTTCTCGATCGCCCGGTCGAGAAGCACCGACTTGCCGATCCCGGCCTCGCCGCGCAGCACCAGAGCCGCACCCTGCCCGGTGATCGCATCGTCGAGCAACGCCTCGATGATGCGGGCCGGAGCGGCCCGCCCGACGATGTCGCCCGCGATCGGAACCTGCGGTTGCTCATTCACCGGGTGTCACCGCCGCGGCCGGCCTCGACCTCGACGTTGCCGTGCCACACCCGCAACGGCCCCATGGCCTGGAGACGCACCGCGCCCGGAGAGATCAATCGCTGTTCCATCGGTCACCAATGATGCCAAAACGGCACAGGGCCCCGGCATCGTCCCCGGCGAGATGTCACGTTCGACACGACACGCGCGGCGCCGATTTCGGTCAGGACTCCTCGCTTGACCAGTCGTTTCAGTTCGGCGTGGATGCCTTCGGTGTCCTTGGGTCCGGTGCCGGGGCCGATCGCCGCCCTTGTCAACCACGTCCTGCAGTACGGCCGCCGGCCCACGACGACATGAGCCGCGCCCGGCAACCGGGCCGGGGCATCTTCCGTCTGCAGTGGTACCGCGGTACCACGCCCGAAGGGCACCGAGGGTGGATGTTCCGGCTGTTCGCCGTCCGTAGCGTCATGTCCGAGAACAAGGCGCAGTCACACACCAGAATTGAGAGAACGACGACAATGAATACTCCCGCCGACCACCGCAGCACCACTGTTGACAGCGGCCTCCGAGAGTCAGGGGCGAGTTCAAACAGACGCGGCTTGCTGTTCCAGACAGGTGCCGCCGTGACGATCATGGTGCTGTCCGCCCTGATCTGGTACGCATGGCTGGGCTGGGACACCGAGCGTCAGCTCAATCCGACCAGCGGCGAGTACACCGGCCCTTACCAGGTATGGCAGATCGTCGGCTGCGGTGCATCACTGATTCTCCTGCTGGTGGGTGCCCTGTGGGCCGGGACGCGCGAGGTGCTGGCGGCGGCAGCTCTGACCGTCGGGTTCACCATCGTCTGGACCGCCGATGCGGCCCGCAACGACGACAGTGGCCTGTTCGCGGTCGGTACGATCGTGCTGTTCGCCGGATTGGCCGCGGCATCCGGAGTAATCGCCGCGATCGCGTTCGGCATCCGCAACCGTCGCGCACCTCGCGTCGACACCACCCCGAGCGGTCCCAGCGAAGCCTCAAACCGGCCGAGCTGACCTCCCGATGGCCGGCCGAACCGGCTGGCGGGCGGCCACCGAAGTCGCCGAGCCCGATGACGTACGGGCCACCGAGCAGAGCCGCCACGAACGTCAACCGACAGACAGGCAGCGCCCACGGACCCGCGTCGACCTGGCCGACCGGCCATCGGCCCGGTTTGGTTCGAACAATCGGGCGCCAAGAAGATCAGTGCGGCGGTCCGCGAGAGATCTCTCGCGGACCGCCGCTGTTCAAGCATGCAGATCGACGCGGGAAAGACTGCGCCCTGTGTCCACATCCCGCAGGTGGAGGGCCGGTGGACGCGGGTCGCATCGCGGGGGAGTGCCAGAGCGAGAAGTCCTTGCCGGCGTCCGGGAACCCGGGGGCGTCATGCACGTCCGCACCGGGCGGGCTCCTCGGAAGTCACGGTGGTGTTCCTCTCTGTGCAGTGGGCGCCGGGACGCTGCCTTCCTGATGACGGCGGTAGACGCTCGCCCAGGCTTCCACCTCCTCGGCGTGCCAGACTTTTCCCTGGTTCAGGCACGCGATCGGGGCCGGGAAGGTAGCCCGTCTGGTCAGCTGAGAGACGCGTTGGCGGCTGATACCGCCGAAGCAGAGGGCGATCTCTCCGGTTCCCATCAGGCGCATCGGACTTTCGGACATCGCGGGTGACCACCAATCTTCGACGAACTAGTTCACTGACGGCAGGGGGACCGGTCGTTTCACGGTTTACGCGCGACACCGGCCCACCAGGAGGCCTCCACCGGGTTCGCTGTCGGGAGGTCCGGGCGCCATACCGACACCGGAACCAGCCCTGGCCCGAGCAGCTCCCAGCTACCGAAGAATCGGCGCACCTCCTCCCGCGTACGGGCGACCAAGGTCATACCGGCATCACCGGCAGCCGTGACCGCGGCGCTGACCTCGGCTGGCTGGAAGTCGACGGTGAGGTGGCTGACCACCAAGCAGCTGCCGGACGGCACCGCGTTGCGCAGCTGTTCGACGAGAGACCACGGATTGTCGTCATCTGCGAGCAGCATGAGCGTGCCGATCACCGTGAGACCTACCGGCCGGCCCCGATCGACAGTGGCCAGCAGCACCGGGTGGGACAAGATCGCGGCAGGATCCCGCAGATCAGCGCCGACAACCTCGATACGGCCAGCGGGATGGCTGTGCAGGAGGGCACGGGCGTGAGCCAGTACGAGGGGATCATTGTCCACATAGACGACCCGGGTTTCCGGGACGTGGTGCTGGGCGACTTCGTGCAGATTCGGCGCGAAGGGGAGCCCACAGCCGAAGTCGATGAATTGACGGATACCCTCGTGCACGACCAGATCACGGGTCGATCGGTGAACGAACCTGCGGTTCTCGGCGGCCATCGACCCCAGACCGGGAACTGCCTTGAGCATGACCTCGCCCAACTCCCGGTCAACGGCGAAGTTGTCCTTACCGCCGCTCCAGTAGTCATAAACCCGGGCGAAATGTGGAACGTTGGCGTTGAAAGTCGGCGGACCGCTCGCCTGCATCGCAACAGCAGACTCGGCTGCGCTGAATGCAGTCATGCCAGACGCCGTAGTCCAGCAGGGTCAGGCTCGGCAGTGCCCTGACCTACGATCCGGGCGACCGCCGCCTCGTACTCGCCATACTGAACTGACTGTGCTGCTCTCTCCTCATCACGCCATCGATGGGCCGCAGCAACCCGACCCTCGTACCTGGTCAGCCGCCGCATGACCCTGCCGAATCCACCCATTGGACCTCCCACATCTCGCCTTCACGGACGACAAGCGGCGGGCCAACCCCTGGGTAGTGGCTGAGCAGGCATTTCAGTGCAACGACGGCCCGCCGTGTCGGCGGCGACGGCGGCCGTTCCTGATGTGAGGTAGCCCGCCGTAGCCGACCCGATCGTGTCCGAATAGCTACGGCAGATGAAGGTACGTCTTGGGTTAGTTGCACCGAAGATCGTCGGTAACTAACCCAGGATGTACCAGTTACTGTTGATCAACGCCTACCAATGCCGTCAACCGGGCGAGATCCTCGCCCATCGCACGCCGTCTTGTCGCTGCGAGTTGACCGACCAAATCACCAGCCAGTCGTTGGTTCCGTAGCCATGTCGGCGCTTTCCGGCCCAACCCCAGCAGGACATCATTCGCAGCGGCATGACCTGCGCTGGTGCCCAGTTGCAGATTGGCCGACGCCAGATCGAGTTGGTGTCGGTTGCGGCAAGACGGAGTCGGCGCGGTACTCGGTTCGATTCCAGCCGCAATTTCCAGCGCCTTGCCCGGTTCACCCGCCATAACCGCCGCCTCCGTGCGCATGTAGCCCACCTTCGCCAGGCTGAATCCGCCCATCTCGACGTCATCCCACTGCACCGGCATCAGCTGACTGAGCCGGACTGCGCCGGCCTCCGCAGCATCGAGTTGCGCTCGGGCGTCGTCCGGCCGGGCGTCCCGAGCTGCTGCGGCCGAGCTATACAGGAGCAGCCATCCCCAGTTCGCCAGTTGGATCGGTGTCGCCCGGCTGAACTTGGGCTCGATGGTGTCAGCGGTAACCAAGGCGAGCCGCTCCGCATCGGAGAATCTTGCCTGGCGGGTGAGCAGCCAGAGCATGCTGCGGACCGCCATCGCACCTACACGATTCGGGTCGGAGGACCGTTCTGCGGCATCCAGGCTTGCCGACAATGCTATGTGGGCCAAGTCGAGTCGACGCAGTTGAAGCAAGGTCTTGCCAGCCGTCCGGTATGCCGCGGACAGCAGACCATACGCAGTCGCCTGGTCGTCGCCCTCGACGTCCCGGATGAGCTGCCGAGCATCAGTCACCAGTTGCGGCAGAGCCCGTAGGACATCGGCGTACTGATCGTGGTGATAGAGCTCGTCGGTGTATCGGACCGAACGGGTAACGCCGTCCACAGTGATCGAACCCTCGAGATCGTCGCCGATCACCAATCCGCCGAGGCCACGAGCGGGCGTCAGGACGCGGCGAAGCTCGATCAAGCCGATCTCACCGTCGTCACCCGCCTCGCGGTGCACGGTCGCGTTGGCACTGTCACCGATCAGAGCGCTGGTGGGAACACCTAGTGCCCGCGCCAGCTTGTTCTGGGTTTCCATGCGGGCGGTCTCACGCTCGTTGCGTTCCAGCTTTCGGATGAGCTCAACGCTCACGCCGCTGGCCTCGGCCAACTGCTCCTGCGTCAGGCCTCTGGGCCGCCGGAGACGGCCAATGCGATCCCCGAGGGTGGCGGAGGGCTCCTGGTTCTGGTTCATCTCGGTGGCTCCCCGGTAGAGGGCAGGGCGCGGCGGCCGGCTTTGACAACGTCCGCCGGTTCGACGGTACGTCACCCGACTCGGCACGACATCACCATGACTCGATGTAGTTGGTGATGCTCTGCAGGGCTGTCCGCCGCGGATCAGGTTGCGGGGACGCTGGGGCGCAGGGCCCTGCCAGCTGACCCTGCGTTCCGATCCTGGTCGCCGGTACCCGCCGCATCACACCGGACTGAGGGGACGGTCAGGTGCCGTGGCCGTCCGGGTGGATGATCTCGGCGGTGCAGCCGGGTGGGGCGTCGACGTCGATGAGTACTTCGCCGTCCTGGTAGTGCCAGCCGACCGTGATGGTGCCGTGCGGGCTGTCGAAGGTGCCGCGTGCCCAGCCGATCCGTTCGTCGGGCACGGGGGCGACGATGAACCGTTCCCAGGCGGTCGAGCCGGGCGCCTGCCGCAGGCCCAGGGTGTGGGTGTGCAGGAACCGGACGACGGCACCCTTGCTGTAGTGGTTCAGGGAGGCGGTGGCGGTCCCGTCGGCGCCGATGCCGTCCCAGTCCTCCCAGATCGTGGTGGCACCCCGCTCCAGCATGCCCAGCCAGGACGGTGACGATCGCTGGAACAGCAGTTCGTACGCGATGTCGCCGTGCCCGGTGTCGGCCAGCACCGGCAACAGGTCCGCCGTGGACAGGAACCCGGTGCCGAGGTGGAAGCCGGCGTCGCGGATCAGCGCGACGAGATCGTCGGCGAATTGGGCCCGCCGGTGGTCCGGTACCAGGTCGAAGGCGAGGGCCCGCACGTAGAAGGCCTGCGGCCGGTCGCGGCTGTCGAGGAACTCGGTCTGCCAGGCGTCGCGGATCTTCTCGGCCAGACAGGTGTACCGGTCGGCTTCGGCCGTGCGGCCCAGCACCCGGGCGGTCGCTGCCAGGGTGCTGGTGGAGCGGTGGAGGTAGGCGGTGCCGACCTCGCCCTTGTCGGCCATGAACCAGGCCATCGGGTCGCCGGCCACCGGGTCGATCAGGGTGCCGTCGGCGGCCCGCTGTTTCGGCTCGCACCACTCGCCCCAGTGGAAGGTGCCGTCCCAGAGGAACTCGTGGTGCGGCAGCCGTTCGGAGCGGGACGGGTGGTGGTGGTCGCGGGCCTTGCTCAAGGCCCATTCCACCCATCGGACCATGGCGTCGAAGCTCTCGGCCAGGACCCCGTCGTCGCCGTACGTCTCGTACAGCGTCCACGGCACCAGGACGATGGCGTCACCCCAGCCTGCCGAGCCGGTGATGATGTCGGCTTCCGGGTTCTCGATCGTCTTCAGGCGGGCGTGATCGGGGGAGGCGTTGACGATGCGGCCGTCGGGGAGCTGGTCGTCGCGTACCGACCGCAACCATTTGCGGCTGAAGCCGTCGACGTCGAACAGGCGGGCGGCGGTGGGGGCGAACACCTGGTAGTCGCCGGTCCAGCCGAGTCGTTCCCTGGTCGGGCAGTCGGTGGGGATGTCGACGGCGTTGCTGCGGAAGCTCCGGGCGGCGATCTCGGCGAGCCGGTTGACGTCGTCGTTGCCGCAGGTGAACGTGGCGGTGGGGGTCAGGTCGGTGTGGACGACACGCATGACGACACTCGCCGGGTCGAGAGGGATGTCGCCACGTTCGATGCGGGCGTACCGGAAGCCGTGCACGGTGTGCCGTGGTTCGAACACCTCGCCGGGGGTTCCGGACGAGACCACCTGATCGCGCTGTACGAACGGGAGCGGCGCCTGGCCGGGCCGGGCGCTGTCCAGGTGGGTGGTGTCCAGGTCGCCGGACGGGCCGAGGTGTTCGCCGTGGTCGATGACGGTGCGGGTGCCGGCCGGTCCCAGGTCGTCGAGGCGGAGCCAGCCGGAGGCGTTCTGACCGAAATCGACGATCCACGAGCCGCTCGCGTGTAGGCGTACCGAAACCGGGTGAAGGTCTTGGATCCTGCGGACCGGGGGAGCGGGGGACCAGTCGATCGGTGGCGCAGTGACGGCGTCGGTGAGCACCGGCTGTGGTGCGGGCGGGACGAAGGTGAAGTCGGTGGTCTGGCCGTTCATCAGGTCCGCGGCGGTGATGGTGCTGGGTTGTGAGGTCCAGTCGGGGCCGGTGCGGACGATCCGGGTGCTGCCGTCGGCGTGGTGCAGGTGCAGTTCGGCGCGGGCGGCGGTGCGGTCGCCCCAGGCTCCGGGTTTGCGCCAGGTGCCGTTCATGCCGCGGAACCAGCCGTCGGAGAGCAGGATCTCCACGGTGTTGGTGCCGGGGCGCAGGTCGGCGGTCACGTCGTAGAGCTGGGCGTACAGGGTGTCGGCGTAGGAGGTGGCGCCGGGTGCGAGTTCGATGTATCCGACACGGTCACCGTTCAGGAATGCTTCGTAGACACCGAGTGCGGTGGCGTACAGCCGGGCCCGGGTCACCTCGCCGGTGACCTCGAAGGTGCCGCGCAGCATGTAGGCGGGGCGCTGCCCCGGCGGCGGCACGGCCGGCTCGGCGGGGGAGATCCACGACGCGGTCCAGTCCTCGTCGGGCAGTTCGTGGGTCAAGACAGGCCCTCCCGGATCTTCTGCAGGCAGTCGTGCAGCACGGCGGCCAGGTCGGTGCCGGTGGTGTCGAGTGCCCAGTGGGTGACGGCGGTGCTGATCGCGGTGACGGCGACCCCGGCGAGCAGGTTCGGATAGGTGCCGGGGTGTTGCCCGCCGGCGCGTTCGGCGATGACCCGGGCCAGGGAGATCCGGCTGTGTTCCAGCACGGTCAGGTTCTGCGCGAGCATCGCCGGGTCGTCGCCGATGACCCGGAGCAGGGTGGCGAAGACGGCGCGGTCGCCGCAGATCCGTACCACCTCCGGCGGCAGGACGGCCAGCAGGCTGTCCCAGATCGGCTCGGCGGGCGGGCGCTCCCGGATCCGGTCGGCGAGCGCCAGATGCTGCTGGGCCAGCTCGTCGAGGATCGCCTCCTCGCGGTTGCGGAAGTGGTAGCGGAACGTGCGCGGCGCCATGTCGGCGGCCGCCGAGACGGATTCCGGTGTGACCGATTCCAATCCATCGGCCAGCAGCATCGTCCAGGCGGCCCGGCTCAGCGCCGCGCGGGTCGCCGCCTTCTTGCGTTCCCGCAGTCCCGGCTGTGTCATGCCGACCACCATCGCCGTTTGTTGCCAAATTTGCAAGATTGCCGCGATGGCAAAGACAATAAGCGGCAACCGATTGACCAGCGCGGGAGCACACCGCTCAGATGAACGCCATGCGTCCCCTCCTCTCCCGCACCACCGAAGGTGACCGGCCGGAGCGGATCGTGCACCTCGGCCTCGGCGCCTTCCACCGCGCCCACCAGGCCTGGTACACCGATCGCGCTGCCGACGCCGCCGACTGGGGCATCGTGGCTTTCACCGGCCGCAGCACCGGGCTCGCCGATCGGCTGACCGCGCAACAGGGTGTCTACACCCTGGTCGAGCGGGCCCCGGACGGGGACCGGTTCAGCACGGTCGGCAGCATCGTGCGGGCCGTCCCCGGCGGCGACGTCGCGGAGTTCACCCGGATGCTGGCGCACCCGCGGACGGCGATTCTCACCCTGACCGTGACCGAGGCGGCCTACCAGGTCGATCCGGAGGAGATTCCACTTCTCCAGACCGCTTTTCGAGTACGGGGGGAGAGCCCCGCCGCGACCCCGGCGACCGTGCTCGGCCGTATCCTGCTGGGCCTGGAACTGCGCCGTAGCAACGGCGCACCCGCCCTGGCCATCGTGCCCTGCGACAACCTGGCCGCCAACGGCGAAACCGTCCGGCGGTCCCTGGAGACCCTCGCCGAGCAGGTGTCCCCGGAGCTGCGCGACTGGCTGCCCACCGGCATCAGCGTCGTCTCCACCTCGGTCGACCGGATCACCCCGCGCGTCACCCCCGAGGAGACCGGCCTGGTGGAGGCGGCCACCGGCTACCGCGACGAGGCCCCGGTGGTGACCGAGCCGTTCACCGACTGGGTCCTCTCCGGTGACTTCCCGGCGGGCCACCCCGCCTGGTCGACGGCCCGTTTCACCGACGACATCGAACCGTGGGAGAACCGCAAACTCTGGCTGCTCAACGGCGCGCACACCCTGCTCGCCGCCACCGGCCGCCGCCGCGGCCACACCACCGTCGCGCGGGCGTTCACCGACCCGGCCGGCCGGGCCGAGGTGGAGGCGCTGTGGGACGAGGCCACCCGGCACCTCCCGGACCTGGAGATCCGCGCCTACCGCACCGCACTGGCCGCCCGCTTCACCAACCCCCGCATCGAGCACCGGCTCGCGCAGATCGCCGAGGACACCCTCACCAAGCTGCGCCTGCGCATCGTCCCGGTGGCCCGCCGGGAACGCGCCGCCGGCCGCCCCGCCACCGGATGCGCGACCGCCTTGGCCGCCTCCGGCCTGGACCTGGCCGAGATCGACCCGCGGCTCGCCGCGGACGACACCTTCCACACCACCGTGCGACAGATGAGGACCCCGTGATGCCGACCTTCCCCGACGGTTTCCTCTGGGGCGCGGCCACCGCGCCGCACCAGATCGAGGGCAACAACGTCAACAGCGACTTCTGGGCCGCCGAGGGCCAGGCGCCCGGCATGGAACGCAGTGGCGACGCCTGCGACAGCTACCACCGGTACGCCGAGGACATGCGCCTGCTCGCCGGCGCCGGGCTGAACTCCTACCGGTTCGGCATCGAGTGGGCCCGTATCGAACCCGAACCCGGCCTGGTCTCGCGCGCCGAACTCGCGCACTACCGCCGGATGATCGACACCGCGCTGGACCTGGGCCTGACCCCGATCGTGACGCTGCACCACTTCACCAACCCGCGCTGGTTCGCCGCCGAGGGCGGCTGGATGGGGGAGCGGGCGATCGAACGGTTCCGGTTCTTCGCCGAGACCGCCGCCGGCATCCTCGACGGCGTGCCGTGGGTGTGCACGATGAACGAACCCAACATGCTCGCGGTCATGACGATGATGGCCCGGCTGGCCGCCTCCGGCGAGTGGCAGAGCCCCACCGTCGACAACGGCGAACGCCCGGTGCTGCCCAGCCCCGACCCGGCCATCGGGCACCGCCTGGTCGAAGCCCACCATGCGGTCCGCGACATCGTGCGTGAGCGGACCGGCGCCAAGGTCGGCTGGACCATCGCCAACCAGGCCCTGGTCGCCCGGCCCGGCGGGGAGGAGAAACTGCGCGAGGTCCGGTACGCCCGGGAGGACCTCTATCTGGACGGTGCGAAGGGTGACGACTTCGTCGGGGTGCAGTCGTACTCCAGCATGTGGGTGACCGAGGACGGCATCGTGCCGCATCCGGTGCACCCGGACAACACCATGATCGGCACCGCGTACCGGCCGGACGCCCTCGCGATGGCGGTCCGGCACACGTGGGAACGCACCGGTGGGGTGCCGATTCTGATCACCGAGAACGGCATGGCCACCGGCGACGACGCCCGGCGGATCGCGTACACCGCGGAGGCGTTGCAGGGCCTCGCCGACACCGTGACCGAGGGTGTCGACGTGCGCGGCTACCTGCACTGGAGCCTGCTCGACAACTACGAGTGGGGCCACTGGGCGCCCACGTTCGGGCTGATCGCCGTGGACCGGGAGACCTTCGTGCGCACCCCCAAGCCGAGCCTGGCCTGGCTCGGTGCCGTCGCCCAGCGGAACGGACTCTGACATGCTCAAACCCCGCCCCACCGCGACCCGTGAGCAGGTCCGCCTCGACGGGCTGTGGCGGTTCAGCGCCGGCGACGCCTTCGACGCCGGCACCACCCTGGAAGCGGCGGTCCCGGCCAGCTACAACGACCTGTTCACCGACCCGGCGATCCGCGACCACGTCGGCTGGGTCTGGTACCAGCGCGCGGTCCGGGTTCCCCGGGGCTGGGATCGGGACCGGATTCTGGTACGGGTGGAAGCCGCCACCCACGAGGGCCGTGTCTACGTCGGGGACACCCTGGCCGGCTCGCACGTCGGCGGCTACACGCCCTTCGACGTGGACGTGACCGATCTGGTTCGGGCCGGCGGCGAGTTCACGCTGACCATCGGCGTCAACAACCAGCTGACCGGGACGACCATTCCGCCCGGCACGATCACCGTCGACCAGGCCGGGCGCAAACGCCAGCAGTACCAGCACGACTTCTACAACTACGCCGGCCTGCACCGCTCGGTGTGGCTGCACAGCGTGCCGTCGCTGCACGTCACCGACGTGACCGTGGTGACCGCCCTGGACGGGACCGTCACCTACGACGTGGCCACCAGCGAACCCGCCGCGGTCGCGGTCGCGATCCTGGACGCCTCGGGCACGGTGGTGGCCACCGGCGCCGACGGGGTCGCCACGATCGAGGATCCGACGCTGTGGCGGCCCGGCGCGGGCTACCTGTACACGCTGCGGGCCTCGATCGACGGCCACGACGTCTACGAGCAGCCGTTCGGCGTACGCACGGTGGCGGTCCGTGGTCTGGAATTCCTGATCAACGGGGAGCCGTTCCGGTTCACCGGCTTCGGCAAGCACGAGGACACCGCCGTGCGCGGCAAGGGCCACGACGACGCGTATCTGGTGCACGACTTCCAGCTGCTCGACTGGATCGGGGCCAATTCCTTCCGGACCTCGCACTATCCGTACGCCGAGGAGGTGATGGATTTCGCCGACCGGCACGGCATCGTGGTCATCGACGAGACGGCCGCCGTCGGTCTCAACCTGGCCGTGGTGTCCGGCCTGACCGGCGCCCCGCCCCGGCCGACGTTCTCCCCGGAGACGTTCGGCGACGAGACCCGGGCCGCGCACGCGCAGGCCATCACCGAACTGATCGCCCGGGACAAGAACCACCCCAGCGTCGTCATGTGGTCGCTGACCAACGAGCCCGCCTCCAACGAGGACGGCGCCCGCGAATACTTCGAACCGCTGGTGGAACTGGCCCGCGACCTGGACCCGACCCGGCCGCTGACCTACTCCGCGGTCATGTTCGCCACCGCCGCCAACGACCGGATCGCCGACCTGTTCGACGTGCTGTCGATCAACCGCTACTACGGCTGGTACGTCGCCACCGGTGACCTGGCCACCGCCGAGCAGTACCTGGAAGCCGACCTGCGCGGCTGGCTGCAGCGCTTCGGCAAGCCGATCATGATGTCCGAGTACGGCGCCGACACTCAGGCCGGCCTGCACTCGGTCTGGGACACCCCGTGGACCGAGGAGTACCAGTCCGCCTTCCTGGCCATGCACCACCGGGTCTTCGACCGGATCGAGGGTTTCGTCGGCGAGCACGTGTGGAACTTCGCCGACTTCCAGACCTCGCACGGCATCCACCGCGTCGACGGCAACAAGAAGGGCGTCTTCACCCGCGACCGCCGTCCCAAGGCCGCTGCCCACGAACTGCGCCGCCGCTGGTCGAAGGCCACCCCTTGACCCGGGCCATCGTGGTGATGGGAGTGTCCGGCTGCGGGAAGTCGACCGTCGGCGCCCTGCTGGCCGCGGCGCTTCCCAGCGCCGTCTTCCTGGACGCCGACGACCTGCACCCGGCGGCCAACCGGGCGCGGATGACCGCCGGGATCCCGCTCACCGATCAGGACCGGGAACCGTGGCTGCGCGCGTGCGCGGCCGCGGTCGCCGCCGAGCGGTCCGCCGGCCGTCCGGTGGTGCTGGCCTGCTCGGCACTGCGCCGCAGCTACCGGGACCTGCTCGTCGCCGGGGCCGGGCCGCTGTTCTTCGTCCACCTGCGGGCCGCCCCCGCACTGATCGCCGGGCGGTTGCACGCCCGGCAGGGGCACTTCATGCCGGCCGGGCTGCTGGCGTCCCAGCTGGAGACCCTCGAAGACCTCGAACTCGGCGAGTACGGCATGGTCGCCGACGTGGCCGGCACCCCCGGGCAGATCGTCCGGCAGGTGCTCAGCGCGGCAGCGTGACACCCGGCGTGTAACCGGCCGCCCCGGCCGCCGACTGGGCCTCCTGGAGCACCACCCGCTCCGGCAGGTCCAGCGCGCGGGCGTGGGCGGCGACGTCGTCGAACTCGGGCATCACCTGCACGATCACACCGTCCCGGTGACCCACCTTGACCGGGATCTCGGCGCCCCGGACCCGGACCGTCACGAACAGCCGGTCCAGGGGCGTCTTGATCCGCGGCGATTCGCGGACCCCGAGTGTGCTGGTGTGCGCGAAGACGTGCTCGCGCAGGGCCGCCGCCCGTTCCGGGGTGCACAGGACGCTGAGGGTGTGGGCGGGGCGGCCCTTCTTCATCACGATCGGGGTCAGCCACGCGTCCGCGGCACCGCGGTCCAGCAGCCCGGTCAGCACGCCCGGCCACAGCCGCGGATCGAGGTCGTCGACGTTGGCCTCCAGCAGCACCGCCTGTTCGGGCCCGGCGGCCTTCTCCGCGCTGATCAGGACCCGCACCACGTTGGCCCGGTCCGGGCGGTCCCGGCCACCTGCGCCCACCCCGACCGTGTCCAGGGTCATCGCGGGCAGATCCTCACAGACCCCGGCCAGCGCCCGGATCAGGGCCATCCCGGTCGGGGTGGCCAGCTCACCCGGCCCGTCGGCGGCCACCCGCCACCCCCGCGACAGCTCGGCGACGGCGGGAACCGGCACCGGCAACCGGCCGTGGGCGCCCCGCACGTGCCCGGACCCGACGGCGACCGGACTCGCGGAGACCGTGCCGATCCCGAGATCGTGCAGCGCCGCGCAGACACCGACGACGTCGGCGATCGAGTCGAGCGCGCCGACTTCGTGGAAGTGCACGTCGCCGGCCGGGACGCCGTGCACCCGGGCCTCGGCCCCGGCCAGCCGGGCGAACACCGCGACGGCCCGGTCGCGGACCTGTTCGGGCAGGCCGGCGGCATCCAGCTGGGCGCGGATCGAGGTCCAGGTGCGGTGCGGGGGGCTGTCGGTGAGCGCCTCGACGTCGGCCTTGGCGGCGCGCAGTCCGGCGCGGGTGACCTCGGTGACGGTGATCCGCACCGAG
Source organism: Actinoplanes couchii (assembly GCF_016862075.1). Taxonomy (GTDB): domain Bacteria; phylum Actinomycetota; class Actinomycetes; order Mycobacteriales; family Micromonosporaceae; genus Actinoplanes; species Actinoplanes couchii. Next base: position 51,787 of record NZ_BOMG01000105.1, read on the forward strand.
CCGGGCGCCACCGCCTCCACGGCGGCCTGCACCCGGTCCAGACGGGCGCCCGCATCCAGCAGGGCGCCCAGCATCATGTCCCCGGCCACCCCGGCGGACGCGTCGATCCACGCGTGCCGGCCGGTCACGCCGGATCCGCGGCGATCTGCGCGGCCAGGTGACCGGCGCCGTACCCGTTGTCGATGTTGACCACCGCGACCCCCGGCGCGCACGCGTTCAGCATGGTCAGCAGCGGGGCGACACCGCCGAACGCGGCGCCGTAGCCGACCGACGTCGGCAGGCCCACCACCGGCGCCGCGATCAGCCCGGCGACCACACTGGGCAGCGCCCCGTCCATGCCGGCCGCCACCACCACGGCCCGGGCCCGGCGCAGCAGATCCACCCGGGCCAGGATCCGGTGCAGCCCGGCGACGCCGACGTCCACCACCGACTCGGTGGGCCGGCCCAGGTAGCGGGCGGTCAGTTCGGCCTCCCGGGCGGCGGGAAGGTCGGAGGTGCCGGCGGCGACCACCACGACCAGGCCCCCGGTCGGCGGTGGGGGTGCGGGCGGCCAGGCGAGCAGCCCGGCATCCGGTTCGTGGCGGGCGTCCGGCAACTCGGCCAGCACCGCCGCGGCGTGGTCCGCCCCGGCCCGGGTGAACAGCGTGACGACGTCCGGGCGGTCCCGGACCGCGGCGGCGATCCCGGCGACCTGGGCCGGGGTCTTACCCGCGCAGTAGACGGCCTCCGGGTAGCCGCGCCGGGCGGTGCGGTCCAGGTCCAGGTCGGCGTAACCGAGGTGGTCAGACACCGGACACCTGGACCAGGGGCAGGGTGAACGCGCCGGACTGGATCCCGGCGATGTCGACGGCGGCGAACCGGAAACCGGCGGCCGTCACCGCGGCGTGCACCGCGTCGCGCATCGGTGCGGTGACGGCGCGCGGCAGGTCCTCCGGGAGCAGTTCGATCCGGGCGACGTCATCGTGGTGACGTACCCGCAGATCGGTGAAACCCAGCCGCCGCAACCCGGCCTCGGCCGCCTCGACCTGGGCCAGCTTCGCCGGGGTGACGTCGCTGAAATGCGGGATCCGCGAGGCCAGGCACGGTGCGGCCGGTTTTGTCGCGCTGGGCAGCCCGCAGGCGGCGGCCAGCCGGCGCACGTCGGCCTTGGTCAGCCCCAGATCGGCCAACGGCCGCAGCACCCGGTGCTCGGTGGCCGCCCGTGACCCGGGCCGGTCCGGGCGGCGCGCGTCGTCGGCGTTCTCCCCGTAGGCGACCGCGTCCACCCGGTACTCGGCCAGCACGTCCGCGCCGATCCGGGTGAACAGCTCGTCCTTGCAGTGGAAACACCGGTCCGGGCCGTTGCGCCGGTACGCCTCCCGGTCGCCCTCGTGGGTGGTCACCTCGACGACCGGTACCCCGACGTGCCGGGCCACGTCGTGGGCGGCGCGGCGCTCGTGCTCCGGCAGGCTCGGCGAGATCCCCAGCACCGCCAGGACCCGGTCGCGGCCCAGGGCGCGGGCGGTGAGGTCCAGCAGCAGCGACGAGTCGACACCGCCGGAGAAGGCCACCGCGAGCCGGTCGATCCCGGTCAGTGCCGCGCCGATCCGGTCGACCGTGACATCGACCTCCGTGCCGTCCATCGTGTTCCCCCTCGTGTCGGCTGCCTCCACGAGATCGCAGATTCCGGGTCGGTGGCAAGCGGTTGCCAATTGTTGTGCGGGCGGATAGCGTCGCCCTCCCGGAAACAAGGGGGAAACAAATGGCGGAGCGGGCGGCGAAGTCCCCGACCATCTACGACGTGGCCCGGGCCGCGGGGGTCGCCTCGTCCACGGTGTCGCGGGCGTTCGCCCGGCCGGGGCGGGTCAACGCCGAGACCGCCGAGCACATCCGCAAGGTCGCCGCCGAACTCGGCTACCGGGCCAACCCCCTGGCCCGGGCGCTGCCGACCGGTCGTACGTCGATGATCAGCCTGGTCATCGCGGACGTGACCAACCCGTTCTACAACGAGATCGTCCGCGGCGCGCAGGCCGCCGCCCTGGAAGCCGGCTACACCACACTGCTCACCGACGCGCAGGAGTCCGGTGCCCGCGAACGTGAGGCACTGGAACGGGCACTGACGATGGTGGACGGGATCGTGCTGGCCACCTCGCGGATGTCCGACTCGGCGATCCGGATGATCGCCAAGCAGCGGCCGGTGGTGGTGATGAACCGGGCGGTCACCGACGTGCCGAGCGTGGTCACCGACAACCCGCGCGGGGTGCGCCGGGCCGTGGAGCACCTGGGCGAACTCGGTCACGACCGGATCACCTACCTGGCCGGTCCGGAGGCGTCCTGGGCCGATGGCACCCGCTGGCGGGCGCTGCGCGAGGCCACCCACGAACTGGAGCTGCACGCCCACCGGCTCGGTCCGTACGAGCCGACCGTGGCCGGTGGCGCGGCGGCCGCCGCCGACCTGATGCGGCATCCCACCTCGGCGGTCCTGGCCTACAACGACCTGATGGCGATCGGCCTGATCCGGGCGCTGACCGCGGCCGGGGTGCGGGTGCCCGACGACGTCAGCGTGGTCGGTTTCGACAACATCTTCGCCGCCGAACTGGTGACTCCGGCGCTGACCACGGTCGCGGCGCCGCTGCACGCGATGGGCCAGGCCGCGGTGCGCAACCTGCTGGCGCTGACCCGGGGGGCCCGGCCCACCACCCAGGCGCCGGTGGTGCTGCCCTCGCAGCTGGTGGTGCGGGGCTCGACCGGTCACCGCAGACGGAACAGGACCTCACCGGCCTCCGGCACCACGAAGGTCTCCGGGCCGGCGCTGATGGCCGCCACGTCGACCGTCGCCGGGTCCAGGTAGTCGAGGTTCGCGCCCCGGACCACCGCCTCCGGGATACCGGTCGCCAGGGTCACGGTGACCCGGGGCCGTTCGCCGTCCACCGGATCCCAGGTGCCTGACCCGCGCAGATGTGTGGAATGGGCCAGCACGCCCCAGTGATGGCCGGCGAACCGGTCCCACTGCTTCACGAAGTAGTCCCGGCAGTGATAGCCCAGCTGCTCGATCTCCGGATGCATCTCGGAGATCCGGGTGATGTGCGGCGCGTAGATGATCACCTGCCCGCCGTCGGCGACGATCGGCTCCACCTTGTAGAAGCCCTTCGCCCCGGTCCACATGTCCTCGTACTTCTCCGGCACGATCGACAGCACCCGCGCGACCGGCGCGTCCAGATACCGCACGTGAGTCTGCGCGGACACGTCCGCGCACGCCGCCCACGCCTGTTCCGGAGCGCCGAACGACGCCGCGTGCAGCGCTCCCGACCCGGACTGCACCACCAGGCACAGCGCCAGCCGGCGGGCCGGGATCAGGGCGGCGGCCTCGTCGATCAGCGCCCGGACCGGGGTGATGCCACGGGTGCCGATGATCTCGGCGCTGCTGATCAGCGCGCCCAGCCAGTGCGAGAAGTCGATGATCTCCGGCCCGGCGACGCCGGGGAAGAAGTACTTGTTGCCGCCGGAGAAGCCGACCACCTCGTGCGGGAACACCGGCCCGATCACCAGGCACACGTCGTGTTCCACCACCGCCCGGTTCAGGGTGACGTCGACCGGCTGCCGCATCCGGCCCTCGGACAGTTCGGCCACCCGGTCACCGCTGATGCCGCCCAGCGACACCAGCGTCTCCGGCACCCACCACTCGTGGTTACGCACGTCGAAGCCGGGATACGGCCCGCCCAGGTGCCGGTCGAGTTGCTCCGGCGACATCGGGGCGTGGGTGCCGAGCGCGATCAGCACGGTGACCGCCGCGGCCCGCCCGTGCAGGGCTTCGTGCACGGCGCTGAGCAGCAGCGGCAGGGGACAGCTGCGGGTGGCGTCCGGGACGATCACGCAGATCCGCTTGCCGTCGAGGTCCTCCGCGGCGAGCCGGGACGTCACGAAGGCGCGGACGTCCGCGTCGGTGAGGACCTGCCCGGGACCGCCGATGATGTTCTCCATGAGCGCACCGTGCGCTTCCCGCCACCCCGGCCGCAACAACACGGTGCAACTGATGGCAACTCTTTGCCAGCGATGAGCAACGATCCGCACGCTCAGCGGCATGGCTACGGACCCCACCCTGAACCCGCATCCGGACCGGCTGCTGCCCGCCGCCGCATCGGTGCGGCCGATCGCCCGACGGCTCTACCAGGCGGTCCGTGACCTGCCGATCATCTCACCGCACGGCCATGTCGACCCCCACATCCTGGCCGACGACACCCCGTTCACCGACCCGACCGCCCTGTTCGTGCAGCCCGACCACTACGTGACCCGGCTGCTGCACGCCGGCGGGATCTCCCTGGACCGGCTCGGGGTGGGTCAGGGGCCGCTGCCGGAGGACCGGGCCCGCGACGTCTGGCGGCTGCTGTTCGCCAACTGGCGGCTGCTGGCCGGAACCCCGGTGCGGTACTGGCTGGAGACCGAACTGGCCGACGTCTTCGGTGTCACCGCGCGGCCGTCGGCGGCCACCGCCGACGACGTCTACGACCAGGTCGCCGCCCAGCTGGCCGCACCCACCCATCGGCCCCGGGCACTGCTCGACCGGTTCCGGATCGCATTCCTGGCCACCACCGACGACCCCGCCGACACCCTGGACGCCCACGCCGCACTGGCCGCCGACCCGGCCGTGACGGCGCGGATCGTGCCCACCTTCCGGCCCGACCGCTACCTGGAACCGGCGCGCCCGGACTGGGCCGCCGCGGTGGAGAAACTGGGCGCCGGCACCTACCACGAATACCTCGCCGCCCTCGAGGACCGGCGCCGCCACTTCGCCGCCCACGGCGCGGTCTCCACCGACCACAGCCACGCCGACGCGATCGCCGAACCCCTCGACGCCGCCGACGCCGCCCGCATCTTCGACCGCGCCCGGACCGGGCGGGCCACCGAGACCGAGACGACCGCCTTCCGCCGCCACATGATCTGCGAGATGGCCCGGATGTCCTGCGACGACGGTCTGGTCATGACTCTGCATCCGGCCATCCACCGCAACCACCACCCGGCCACCCATGCCGCGTACGGCCCGGACACCGGCCACGACATCCCCACCACCGTCGAGTTCACCCGCGCCCTGCAACCGCTGCTGGCCCGCTACGGCACCCACCCGAACCTGCACCTGGTCCTGTTCACCACCGACGCCACCACCTACCGCCGGGAGATCGCGCCGCTGGCCGGTTTCTACCCGTCGGTCTACGCCGGGGTGCCGTGGTGGTTCCTGGACAACCCGTCGGCCATCCGCGACTTCCAGCGGGCCGTCACCGAGATCGCCGGGTTCGCCCGGCTGTCCGGCTTCATCGACGACACCCGGGCCTTCTGCTCCATTCCGGCCCGGCACGACATGGCCCGCCGCCTGGACGCGGGCCACCTCGCCGAACTCGTCGCCGCGCACCGCCTCGACGAGGACGAGGCCGCCGACATCCTCACCGGCCTCACCAGCACCCAGCCCCGGCACGTCTTCAAACTGTGAAGGGAAACGTATGGCAATAGCCGAGCCCGTGGCCAAGGTCAGCGGGCGTTACATCTTCTGGATGATGGCCGCCAACTTCGGCGTCTCGATGGCGTTCATCGTCCCGATCGCCTTCTCCCTCGCGGTCCGCATCGACGAACTGGCGCCCGGCCGGGAGGAGGTGCTCGGTTACGTCACCGGCACCGCCCAGGCCGTCTTCCTCGTCCTCAGCCCGCTGATCGGCGTGTGGAGCGACCGGACCCGCAACCGGTTCGGCAGGCGCCGGCCGTTGATGCTCGCCGGAGCCGTGCTCGGCCTGGCCGCCCTGTTCGCGATCGCGGTCGCGCCGAACCTGCTGCTCGTGGCGGCCGGCTGGATGCTGGCGATGCTCGGCTGGGCGACCGTGTCGCAGCTGATCCTCAGCGCGCAGGCCGACCGGGTGCCCGAGGAACAACGCGGCCGGATCTCCGGCTTCACCGGCCTCACCGGGCAGATCGCCCCGATCATGGGCGTCGGGATCACCTCGCTGGTCAGCGGCAGCACCTTCCTGGTGTTCGTGCTGCCCGGCCTGATCGGGGCCGCCCTGCTCACCGGCTTCCTGATCGCCGGGAAGGAGCCGGACAGCCGGAACCTGCCGCCCGCCGCCCCGGTGTCGGCCCGCGGCCTGCTGTCCAGCTACGTGTTCAACCCGCGCGAACACCCCGACTTCGGGTGGAACTGGCTGGGCCGGCTCGCGTTCTTCATGGGCCTCTACTTCAACACCACCTTCAGCACCTTCTTCTACGCCCAACGACTCGGCCTGCCGGTACGTGAGGTGGCCGCAACCGTGGCACTGATCGGCGTGGTCGGCGTCTTCGCCGCGGCGGCCGGCGCGCTCGGCGGCGGCTACCTCTCCGACCGGCTGCAACGCAGGCGGATGTTCGCCCTGATCGGGTCGCTGTTCTTCGTCGTCGGCGCGGTCGTCGAGGCGTTCGCCCACGCGTTCGTGCCGCTGCTGATCGGCTCGGTGCTGATGCAGCTGGCCATCGCCTTCTTCAGCGCCGTCGACCAGGCGATCGTCCTCGCGGTGCTGCCCAGCCGGGAGGAGGCGGGCCGCTACATCGCGGTGGTCCAGTTCGCGCACAAGCTGCCCAGCGCGCTCGCCCCGTTGATCGCGCCGTTCATCATCGCGATCGGGGCGAGCGGCGGGGAGAAGAACTACACCCTGCTGTATCTCACCGGCGCGGTCCTCGCCCTGGCCGGTGGCCTGATCGTCTTCACCAGGATCAAGTCGGTTCGGTAGCCCGCACCGGTTCTCCGGGGGTCACGCCGTTCTCGTTGAAGGTGTCGACAGCAAACCAGGTGTCCTCGCCGGCGTTCAGCGTCGGCACCTCCAACTCGGTCCGGTCGTAGACCAGCCAGCTGCGGTACAGCTTGCCCGGCGTGCTGCCGTACCGGACGTTGTAACCCTGGGCGGTCGGTGCGGCCGGCCAGGTCAGCCGTGCGGTGCGGGGTTCGGCCCGTACCGCACGCGGCATCACCGCCGCCGGGGGCGTGCCGTTGCCGCGGCCGAAGACCCGCAGGCCGCTGACCGCGAACGTGCCGCCGAACGGCATCCGCAGCGCGGTCACCCGCACGTACCGGATCGGCGCCGGGCCGTCCAGGACGAAGAAGCCGTGCGGACGATCGCCGCTCCCGTCGTGCAGGGTCGTCCAGGTGTCCCCGTCGGCCGATCCCTGCAGGCGGTACCCGGCGGGGTCGTGGTCGGCGTAGAGGCCGCGCCAGGTCAGGCCGAACTGCTGCCCCTCGGTGACCGGCGGGGCCTGCCCGGCGAGCTGGTGGTCGGCGAGGTTGACCTGGATCGCGCTGACGTCCCGGGCGGCGCCGAGGTCGAGCTGGAGCCATTCGCCGGCGCCGGGGCCGGAGGCCGCCCACCAGGTGCGTACGTCCTCGTTGACCGCGTCCGTGGCGGGATGCCCGGAGGCGTACGACGAGCAGGTCACCGTCGTCCGGTAGGACAGCAGCATCCATTCCGGTTCCTGCCGGGCCCACGGGTCGAACGGGCCGTCCGGCCAGCGGGCCGGGTAGTCGGCGAAGTTCTGGTTGCAGAACAGCACGCCGTCGTCGTCGAAACCGGCCGGGAAGATGCCGATCCGGCGTTCGAAGGGGTGGTTGACGCTGATCCGCATGGTCGCGGCGTGCCACCAGTTGCCGTGCCGGTCCTGGAAGGTGCTGCCGTGCCCGGCGCCGGTGATGAACCCGCCGGGCACCGACGAGAACGGGCTGTGCCGGTCGTAGGTGAACGGGCCGAGAGGGCTGTCCGAGGTGGCGTACCCGTCGGCGTAGGAGTTCCACTGGGTGCCCGGTCCCGCGTACTGCAGGTAGTAGCGGTCGTTCACCCGGGTCATCCAGGCGCCTTCGATGAACGGCCCGGCCCGGAACGCCGGCAGCAGCCGTTCGGCCTCCGTCTTCGGCTCCGACCGGCGGTAGTTCTCGCCGGCCCGCTCCCAGCCGCGGCTCTCGACGTCGGCGCCGAGCAGGTCGGCCGGCTCACCGATCGGATGCAGGCCGGCGTCCAGCTCGACCCCGCGGATCGGCTCCCGGTCGTCGCATCCCCAGTACAGGTAGAGGCGGCCGTCGTCGTCCTGGAAAAGGCTCGGATCCCAGAACGGGAAATCGCCCGGCGAGACCCGGGTGAAATCGTCGGCGAGCGGATCCACGCTACGGAAGAACGGTGACGACTCGCCTTTGCGGGACGCCGAAATGAGAAGCGCGCCGTTTACCTCCCGCACATCGGGGGCGTAGTCCAGCGGAGGTAGTTTCGTGGTCGGCCGGTAAATCCACTCGCGCATGTCGCCGGAGTGCCAGAACCCCCGCGACATGGAAGCGAAGAGATAAAAACGATTTCGATACAGTACGATCGATGGATCGGCTGCCTCGCGGTGCACGCTGCGCGTTCCGGACACACGAATGTCCTGGAAACGGTAGGGCAGATCCAGCGGATTGCACCGGTGTTCGATGTGCATTCGGTCCCCTGTTCCGGGTGGGTCGGCTATGCACGTCTACCGGCCGGCCGGGCGTGGTGGCAACCGGTGGCCAGAAGTTGCCGGGAGAAAACCCTCAGGTCCGGTCCGGGACGCTTGGCATTCGATTGCCCGTTGACATTCGCGGCGGCTCGGTCGTAGCGTCGTGCCACTTGTTAAGTCCTGTGTCTTAAAAAGGTGATCCCATGCGCATAGTCCACGGTTCTCACCCTGCCCTCCGCCGGCTTCGCAGGCGGTCGGTGGCTGCGGTCGGCGTCCTAGCCCTCGCCTCGTCGCTACTGGCGGCCTGCGGCTCCGACGACAAATCCGGGTCCACCGACGGCCTGGTCTTCATGAACCAGTCCCGGGGCCAGGAAGCCGCCCTGAACGAACTGGCCAAGAAATACACCGAGACCACCGGTGTCAAAATCACCATCGAATCGCCCGGTCCCGCCGACTATCTGCCGAAACTGCAGTCCAAGGCACAGTCCAAGTCGATGCCGGACATCTATTCGTCGTTCAACGCCACCGACATGGCGCCGTTCTACCGGGCCGGCTGGGCCAAGGACCTGAGCGCCGAACTGCAGGGCGACTGGAGCAAGAACTTCGACCCGGCCGTGGTGAAACTGTCGGCCTTCGCCGACGGCAACAACCTGAAGGTGCCCGCGGGCATCTACACCGTGCACTGGGAGATCCAGACCTACGGCTTCCTGGCCGACCCCGCCGCCACCGGCATCGACAAGGCCGCCCCGCCGCAGACCATGGACAAGTTCATCGCCGGCCTCGCCACCAAGGGGCCGGGGAAGTTCACCGTCGCCGCGTCGCTGACCCCGCAGCTGGTCCAGTCCTACGCCTCCAACTACCTCACCGACGAGCAGATCTCGCAGACCCTCGACGGCAAGCTGCCCTGGAAGTCCGACGGCTGGCGCAAAGCCTTCCAGCTCCTGATCGACATGAAGCAGGCCGGGATCCTGGCCAACAACGCGCTGCCCGGTGGCCAGGACGACAACCCCAACGTCGAGTCTTCGTTCTTCAACAAGAAGGAGGTCGGCTCGATCTTCGACGCCACCGCCGGCGTGTCGGTCGGGCTGCGCACCGCCCCCGACTTCAACGACTACATCTCCCTGGCCCTGCCGGCGGCCCCGGACGCCACCCAGAAACCCCGCGTGATCGGCCTCAACGGCAAGGGCGCGGTGATCAACCCGAAGGGCGCCAACGTCGACAAGGCGGTGGCGTTCGTCAAGTGGCTGACCGAACCCGACCAGCAGAAGTTCTTCGCCGAGAAGGCCCGGATCCTGCCGAGCAACCCCGAACTGCTCAAGAGCGGCACCATCCCCGGCCAGCTCACCGGGTTCGCCGAGGCCATCCAGTCGATGCAGGTGCTGCCGAACACGATCAGCAGCGACGTCAACACCACCATCATCCGCAACACCCAGCGCCTCGTGCTCGGTGAGGCGACCGTGGACCAGGTCCTGGACGAGATCCAGGCGGCCCAGGACCGCAGCAAGTGACGACGGTGACCAACACCTCCGGTCCTGCCTCGCGCAGGGCCGGAGGGCTCCGGCGCAACATCATCGGCTGGCTGTTCCTGGCGCCGGCCGTCGGCCTGATCGGCCTGTTCACCATCACCCCGTTCCTGCAGGCCATCGAACTCAGCTTCCAGAACTGGGACGGCGTCAGCCCGGACACTCCCTGGGTGGGGCTGGACAACTACCGGTTCGTCTTCGCGTACGACGCGTTCTGGGCGTCGATGCGCAACGTCGCCTTCTTCGCGATCATCGGATTCTTCGCCGGTAACGGCATAGCCCTGGCGATGGCGGTGGCGGTCCACCGGATCACCCGGGGACGAACGTTCTTCCGGACCGTCTTCTACCTGCCCGGCGTACTGTCGGTGGTGGTCGTGGGGTTGCTCTTCTCGTCCATGCTGGCCCCGCAGTCCGGTCTGATCAACAACCTGCTCGGCAGCCTCGGCCTGGAGTCGCTGCAGCAGAACTGGCTTGGCGACCCCGACATCGCCCTGCCCGCGGTCGCCGCGGTCTTCGTCTGGTTCCACTGGGGCTTCGGGTTCCTGCTGTTCCTGGCCGGCCTGCAGGACATCCCGGCCGAGCCCTACGAGGCGGCCGACCTCGACGGCGCCGGCGCCTGGGTGAAGTTCCGCTACATCACCTGGCCGCACCTGGCGCCGGTGACCACCATCGTCAGCCTGCTGACGCTGCTCGCCGCCATGCAGATCTTCGGCACCGTCCAGGTGCTCACCAACGGCGGTCCGGGCTACCACACCATGGTCCCGACCCTGCTGATCTACGGCGAGGCGTTCACCAACCACCGGTACGGCAGCGCCGCGGCCATGTCGGTGCTCTTCGGCGGTGCACTGGTGCTGCTGTCACTGCTCCAGCTCGGCATCTCACAACGGAGGTCCCGCGCATGACCACCATCACGGACCCGGGTTCCCCGCCCCGCCGCCGGATCCGCCCGGACCAGGTCGGCGTCTACGGACTGCTCACCGTCGCGGCGCTCATCGCCCTGTTCCCGCTGCTGTGGATGCTGTCCGGATCGCTGCAGACCCTCGACGAGCTGCTGTCCCAGGACAGCCTGCTGCCGGCCAGCCCGCAGTGGGGCAACTACGTCACCGCCTGGGTCGAGGGCGAACTGGGCATGTACTTGCTCAACAGCGTCGTCTACACCGGCACCGCCGTCCTGGGCATCCTGGCCGTCTCCAGCCTGGCCGGGTACGCCCTGGCCCGGCTGGACTTCGCCGGTAAGGGAATCTTCCAGTTCGTCATCCTCGCCGTCATGATCATTCCGGCGCCGGCGATGTTCCTGGCCCAGTACCGGCTGCTCATCGACCTGGGCCTGACCAACAGCCGGCTCGGCTACATCCTGGTGCTGATCACCTCCGGCATCCCGATGGCGACGCTGATCATGCGCAGCTTCTTCGCCAACCAGCCCCGGGACCTGGAGGAGGCCGCCGCCCTGGACGGCGCCTCACCGCTGCGGATCTTCCTCAGCGTGATCCTGCCGCTGGCCCGGCCCGGCATGGCCGCCGTCGCGGTCATCCAGGGCCTCGCCGCCTGGAACGAATACCTGATGGCCCTGGTCCTGTTCGACGACAACGATCTGATGCCGGTCCAGCGCGGCCTGACCAGCTTCATCTCCGCCGACACCCCGCAGCAGCAGATCCTGCTCGCCGCGACCGCCCTGTCGATCCTGCCGGTGGTCGCGTTCTACCTGCTCGCACAGAAACAGGTCGTCAAGGGGATCAGCGCGGGAGCCATCAAGTGAGCACACCCGTGATCCGGGCCGAGCTCACCGGCGGCTGGACCGTCGCGCCCCGCGTCAACGTCTTCGAACAGGTCCGTGATCCCGCCGTCCACGTCCCGGTGACCCTGCCGCACGACGCGATGATCGGAATGGACCGCGATCCGGGTGCGGACGGCCGGACCGGATATTTCCCGGGCGCGCTGGCCGTGGAGTACACCAGGACGCTGCACGCTGCGCCGGACTGGGCCGGCGGGACCGTGGCCCTGCGCTTCGACGGCGTCTACCGCAACGCCATGGTCTTCGTCGACGACCAGTTCGTGGCCCAGAACAAGGGCGGATACACCCCCTTCACCGTCGAGCTCGGCCCGCACCTGCGGTACGGACAGGACAACGTCATCCGGGTCGAGGCGCGGGTCAACGCCGACTCCCGCTGGTACAGCGGCGCCGGCATCATCCGCGACGTCTTCCTGATCGTCACCGGTGCGGTGCACCTGCGCCGCACCGGGCCGATCGTCACCACCCCCGACGTGGACGCCGAACGCGCGGTCGTCGAGGTGCAGGCTCCTCTGGTCAGCACCGCCCGCACCACCCGGACCGTCCAGGTCGAGGTGGAACTGCACGACCACACCGGCACGGTCCTGGCCCGTGACGCGGCACCGGTGACGATCACACCGGGAGAGGGGCGGAACTCCCGGCACCGTCTCTACCTGCCGCGGCCTCGCCGGTGGAGTGTGGACGACCCGTACCTGTACCGCGCCGTGGTGCGCGTCCACGACCAGGACGGCGACCTCGACGCGGTGAGCGTGCCCCTCGGCGTGCGCACCCTGCGGCTCGACCCGGTCCACGGCCTGCGTGTCAACGACGAGTCCGTCAAACTCCGCGGCGCCTGCGTGCACCACGACAACGGGCTGATCGGCGCGGCCACCATCGGCCGGGCCGACGAACGCCGGGCCGAGCTGCTCAAGGCCGCCGGGTTCAACGCGATCCGCAGCGCCCACAACCCGATCAGCCCCGCCATGCTGGACGCCTGCGATCGGCTCGGCATGCTGGTCGTGGACGAGGCCTTCGACGTGTGGACCGAGGGCAAGACGTCGTTCGACGGCGCCACCGACTTCCCCGAATGGTGGGAACGCAACCTCGAGGCGATGGTCCTGCGCGACATCAACCACCCCAGCGTCGTCATGTACTCCATCGGCAACGAGAACGTGGAGACCGGAACCCCGCTCGGCGCCGCGCTGAGCCACAGGCTCACCGAGAAGATCCGGGAGCTGGACGGCACCCGCTTCGTCACCAACGGCGTCAACCCGCTGGTGACCCTGATCCGGCAGAACGGCGAACGGCTGCGACGCGCTGCCGACCTGCCCACCGGGGGCGTCAACGAACTGCTCGACGCCGCGGACGGGCTGGACGCGATGGTCACCTCGGACGAGGCCACCCGCCGGACCCGGGAGGCCCTCGCCGCCCTGGACGTCGCCGGACTGAACTACGCCGAGGCCCGCTACGTCATGGAGAACGACCTGCATCCGGACCGGATCATCGTCGGTACCGAGACCGCGCCCCGGCGGATCGCCCACAACTGGCGCCTCGTGCTCGGCGATCCGCGGATCATCGGCGACTTCACCTGGACCGGCTACGACTACCTCGGCGAGGTCGGCATCGGCCGGGTCCGGTTCCCGGACAGCGACGACACCGGTTTCCAGGGCCCCTTCCCGTGGATCAGCGCCTGGTGTGGGGACCTCGACCTGACCGGTCACCGCCGTCCCCAGTCCTACTACCGGGAAATAGTCTTCGGCCTGCGTCCCACCCCGTACCTCGTGGTGGAACGCCCGTCCAGCCGGGAACGCGGCGCCACCCAGGGCCAGTGGTCGTGGCTCGACGCAATCGCGAGCTGGACCTGGGACGTGCCGCCCGGAACGGTGATGACCGTCGAGGTCTACAGCCCGGACGCCGACGTGGAACTGTTCTTGAACGGCACCTCGCTGGGGCGCCGGGCGACCGAGGAGTTCCGGGCCGTCTTCGACGTGCCCTACCAGCCCGGCGAACTGACCGCGGCCGGTACCGCGGGGCGGTTCACGCTCCGCACCGCCGGGCCGGCCGCCCGCGCGGCGGTGCACGCCGACCGCACCACCCTGACGGCCGGCCACACCGACCTGGCGTTCCTCACCATCGAGCTGGTCGACCGGCACGGTGTCCCGGTGCCGGACGACGACCGGGACGTCACGGTGACCGTGGACGGCACGGCGGTGCTGCAGGGCCTCGGCAGCGCCCGGCCCGACCCGCAACCGGGCCGGGAACACCTGACCTTCGACGGCCGCGCCCTCGCCGTGGTGCGGCCCACCGGCCCCGGCACCGCGCTCGTCACCGTACGTGCCGCCGGCCTGCCCGAACAGACCGTCGAGATCACCGTCATCGAGGAAATCTGATCATGGACCTGACCACCCTGCTCGGCCGGATGACCCTGGACCAGAAGGTCGCCCAGCTGACCGGCCTGAGTGTGCGCGGACTGCTGCAGTCGAGCGCCGGCTCCGGCGGCTCGCCCCTGGACGAACTGCTGCGGCAGGCGCCGCACGGTCTCGGGCACCTGTCGATGATCTGGCGTCTCGGCGACACCGACGACAGCCTGCGCCAGGCCCTGGCCGACATCCAGGAACGGGCCCGCGACCTGACCCCGTACGGCATCGGGGTGCTCTTTCACGGCGAGGGCGCGAACGGCCTGGTGTTCCCCGCCGGCCTGCAGTTCCCCACCCCGTGGGGTCAGGCCGCCACCTGGGATCCGCAGCTCACCGGCCGGGCCTCGTCGGTCACCGCGGCCCAGATGGACCGGATCGGCATCCCCCTGATGTTCTCCCCGGTGCTGGACCTGGCCCGCGACCCGCGCTGGGGCCGGGTCCACGAGACCTACGGTGAGGATCCCGAGCTGGTGGCACAGTTCGCCGTCGGTTTCGTGCGCGGCGTGCAGGAGACCGGCAGCAACGTCGTCGCGACCGGCAAACACTTCCTCGGGTACGGCCACTCCGAGGGCGGACTGAACAAGGCCGCCACCCACCTGGGCCCGCGGGCGCTGCTGGACGACTACGCCGAACCGTTCCGGCGGGCCGTCGCCGAGGCCGGCCTACCGGTGGTGATGAACTCCTACAACACCGTCGACGGGGTGCCCGCCGCCGCGAACCGGTGGCTGCTCACCGAGGTGCTGCGCGACCGGCTCGGTTTCGACGGTCTGACGGTCAGCGACTACGGCTCGATCGACATGCTCAGGTCCGTCCACCACACCGCGGCGACAGCCGGGGAGGCCGGGCGTCAGGCGATCACCGCCGGGCTGGACGTGGAACTGCCCCGCAACGACTGTTTCTCCGCCCTGGTCACCGAGGTCGAGCAGGGCCGCCTGAGCGAGCAGGTGATCGACCGGGCGGTCCTGCGCGTCCTGACTCTGAAGGACCGGCTCGGGCTCATCCCGTCCTCGACCGTCCCGGCCCGCACCGCCGCAGACCGGGATCTGCCCGCCGAGGCCGCCCGGGCCGGCCGGGAGCTGGCCGAACGTGGCCTCACCCTGCTCGCCAACGACGGCACCCTGCCGCTGCGCCCGAACGCGCGGATCGCGGTGATCGGCCCGGTCGCCGACGAGCTGCGCATCCACTTCGGCGCCTACACCGGCGTCGCCGACGCGGAACTCGCCGTCGGCATCCGGGCGATCCTCAACCAGGAGATCCCCGGCGTCACCCAGGACGACATCGTCATGCACAACCTCTTCGCCACCCGTACGCCCGGTGTGGAACCGCTCTTCGAAGAGGTGGCCCGCAGACTGCATCCGAACGGCCGGTCGGTGGTCGAGGCCCTGCGTGAACTCGGCGCCGACGTGACCCACACGCCGCTCGGCAACGTCGCCGACCCGACGCCGGTCGACGCCGATGCGGTGACCACCGCGGTCCAGGACGCCGACGTCATCGTCGCCGTGGTGGGGGAGCGCACCGGCTGGCTGGGCAACCACACCGCCGGGGAGGGCATCACCGCGGTCTCGCCGTCGGTGCCCGGAAACCAGCAGGACCTGATCCGCCGGGCGGCGGCCACCGGAAAACCGGTGGTGACCGTGGTGGTGTCCGGGCGCCCGCTGGTCATGCCGGACATCGCCCGTGACTCGGCTGCGGTGCTGCTCGCGCCGCTGCTCAGCGAATATGCCGGGACAGCCGTCGCCCGCGCCCTGCTCGGCGCGGTGAACCCGAGCGGCCGCCTGCCGTCGACGTTCCCGCGTCACCTCGGACAGATCCCGATCTACCACGGCCACCAGTACGGCAGCGGCTACGCCCACCCCACCGGCGTCACCTCCGACTACGTCGACCTGGACGACCAGCGGCCGCTGTACGCCTTCGGGCACGGCCTGTCCTACTCGACGTTCACCGCCGGGGAACCGGAGTTCACCGCCGACGGCGTCCTGCGGGCACGCCTGACGGTGACCAACACCAGCACCGTCGACGGCGAGACGGTCGTCCAGCTCTACGCCCGCGACGAGGTCGCGACGGTGGTCCGCCCGGTCCGCCGCCTGCTGGCCTTCACCCGGATCGCGCTCGCCGCCGGCGAGAGCCGGGAGGTGCTGCTGGAGGCCCCACTGGAGCGGCTGTTCTACACCTTCCCGGACGGCAGCCGCGGCCTGGAAGCCGGTGAGGTGACCCTGATGGCCGGGTTCAGCAGCGACGATCTGCCCTGTTCGGCGACGGTGACAGTACCGGCCGCCGGGGATGCGCACCGACGGTGACACTCGCCGAACGCAGGTCCCGGGCCACGATCTACGACATCGCCCGGCAGGTCGGCGTCAGCGCGTCGACGGTGTCCCGGGCCCTGCACAAACCCGGCCGGGTCAGCACCGACATGGAGGAACGCATCCGCACGGCCGCGACCGCCCTGGGCTACCGCATCAACCCGATGGCGCGGGCCCTGCCCACCGGCCGCTCCGGGGCGCTCGCGCTGCTGCTGTCGGACATCACCAACCCGGTGTACTTCCCCTTCATCCGGGGCGCCGAGCGGGTGTCGTCGGCGACCGGTTCGTCGCTGTTCATCGCCGAGTCACGGGAGTCGGCCGCGTCGGAACTGCACGCGGCGCACCGGTTCCAGGCGGCCGCCGACGGGCTGGTGCTGGTGGCGTCGCGTCTGGACGACCAGGCGATCCGTGACCTGGCCGACGCCACACCACTGGTGGTGGTGAACCGGGAGGTGGACGGGGTGGCGGGGCTGATCCCGGATCTGCGTCCCGGAATCGGCGGCGCGCTCGACCACCTGCGGACACTCGGGCACCGCAGCCTGGTCTACCTGTCCGGCCCGTCGAACTCGTGGATGAGCCGGGCCCGGTGGGAGCTGCTGCTCGACATGGCGGTGGACCGGGACATGAACATCGTGGAGATCGGGCCCGGCACACCGACGATGGAGGGCGGCGCCGCGGCACTGCTGCGGGTCCGGGCCTCGGGCGCGACCGCGGTGCTGGCGTTCAACGACCTGATGGCGATCGGGTTGCTGCGGGCCTGTCACGCCGCCGGGATCGCGGTGCCGGGCCACCTGAGCGTGGTGGGTTTCGACGACATTTTCGGCGCCGACCTGACCACACCGTCGCTGACGACCGTCCGCAGCCCGCTCACCGAGATGGGCGCCGTCGCGATCCGCAGCCTGCTGGCCGCGGTGAACGGGGCGGTGCCGGTAGTGCCCGAGACCCTGGCGACCGAACTGATCATCCGAGCTTCCACCAGCGGGCCGAGACATGCTTCCGCGAGCCGGCCGAGACATGAGGAGAATCCGACGTGACTGAGTCAGCCCGGCGGGCCCTGGTCCGCCGCCACAATCCGGTGCTGACCGAGGCGCATCCGGTCAACACGCTGACGGTCGGCAACGGCGACATCGCGATGACCGTCGACGTCACCGGCCTGCAGTCCTTCCCCGCCCTGCACGAGCTGCGGCCGGACCCCCGCCGCGTGGTCGGGGACGGCATCCGCGAACTGCCCGAGCAGGTCCGGCGGGACTTCGACCGCGACGACTTCCAGATCCCGCTGCGGATCCAGTCGACCTGGGGCTGGTACGAGACCCGGGGCCGGCGCACCTACCGGCCGGACGAGGCGGCCACCACCTACGACACCGGGCGCGGGCCGGTGCCGTACCTGGACCGGATGGGCATCCAGCGCGCCAAGGACCCGATGCCCGAGGACCTGGAGCCCGCCGCCTGGCTGGCCTACAACCCCCGGCGCATGCACCTGGGCCGCCTCGCGCTGGTCACCGGCGACGGCGAGCCGCTGGACCCGGCCCGCCTGCACGAACCGCGGGCCGAGTGCGACCTGTGGTCCGGCACGGTCGGCTCCCGGCACCGCATCGACGGCGAACCGGTCGAGGTGACCACCGTCGCCGACCCGGAAGCCCACCGATTCGCCGTACGGGTGACCTCCCCGCTGCTGGCCTCCGGCACCCTGGCGGTGGCCTGGGTCTTCGATCCGCAGGCCGACGATCTCGCCTGGTTCGAGCAGCCGGTGGAGTCCGGCACCGGATGGCGGCACCCCGCGCCCGGGCATGCCGTCGCGGCCCGCCGGGTGGCGGCGTCCCGCTACGAGGTGCAGGTCACCACCACCGGCACCCTCACCGAGGACGGGGATCGGATCGTCGCCGGGACCACCTCCGACACGATCGAGGTCGTGGTGACCCTGCGGCCCGGCGCCGAGCCGGCACCGTCGTTCGGTGACGTGCGCACCGCCGCCGAACGGTGGTGGGCCGGCTACTGGACCAGCGGCGCCGCGATCAGCTTCGACGGCAGCACCGACCCGGCGGCGGCCGAACTGGAACGCCGGGTCGTGCTGTCCCAGTACCTGACCGCCGTCAACTGTGCCGGAGTCACACCCCCGGCCGAGACCGGGCTCACCTACAACACGTGGACCGGCAAGTTCCACCTGGAGATGCACTGGTGGCACGCCGCCCACTTCCCGATGTGGGGCCGTGGGGCACTGCTCGAACGCAGCCTCGCCTGGTACCACTCCGCTCTGCCGGCCGCCCGGCAGACCGCCCGCGATCAGGGGTTCCGCGGCGCCCGCTGGCCGAAACACACCGAACCGTCGGCCCGGGAATCCCCGAGTTCCATCGGCGTGTTCCTGCTCTGGCAACAGCCGCACCTCATCCACCTGCTGGAACTGCTGCGCCATGAGGGCCGGTCACCGGAGTTCGAGGCCGAGCACTACCCGCTGATCGAGGCCACCGCCGACTTCATGGCCGATGTCGCCACCCTCGGCGACGACGGCTCCTACGGCCTGCGCCCGCCGCTGATCCCCGCCCAGGAGAGTTATCTGGGTGACCGCGAGACCAACGCCGACCCCACGTTCGAGCTGGCCTACTGGGCCTGGGCGCTGCGTGTCGCCAACGAATGGCGGGTCCGGCTCGGGCTGCCCGAACGCTCCGACTGGGCCCGGGTCGGCACCGGCATGCGCACCCCCGCGCTGATGCCGGACGGCACCTACGCCGCCCTCGCCACCCCGCCGATGCTGATCCGCAAGGACCACCCGTCGATGCTGATGGCCCTGGGCTGGCTACCGGACACCGCGATCATCGACCCAGCCGTCATGGCGGCCACCCTCGACGGCGTCTGGCGCGACTGGGACCTGCAATCCTCCTGGGGCTGGGACTATCCGGTGATGGCCATGACCGCCGCCCGGCTCGGTGACCTGCGCCGGGCTCTGGACGCGCTGCTGCTGCCGTCACCGAAGAACGAGTTCCTGCCCAACGGCCACAACCCGCAGATCCCCGGATTCCTCACCCTCTACCTGCCCGCCAACGGTGGCCTGCTCGCCGCGGTCGCCCACATCGCCGCCGCCGAGGCCGGAGCCGCACTCCCACCGGGATGGCAGATCAACACCGACAACCTGTTTCTGGTACGCCCGGAAAGGCAGAACCATGCGTGACGTGTTCTCGTCCACCCCCTGGTACGGCGGCGACTACAACCCCGAACAGTGGCCCGAACAGGTCTGGGACGACGACGTCCGCCTGATGAACCGCGCCGGGGTCAACCTCGCCACCGTCGGCGTGTTCTCCTGGTCACGCCTGGAACCCCGCGAAGGCGAATACGACTTCGCCTGGCTCGACCACGTCCTGGACACCCTGCACGCCGGAGAGATCCGGGTCGACCTGGCCACCGCCACCGCGTCCCCACCACCGTGGTTCTCCCGCACGTATCCCGAATCGCTGCCGGTCACCGCCGACGGCACCCGCCTGCACCCCGGATCCCGGCAGGCCTACTGCCCCAGCTCGGTGGCCTACCGCACCGCCGCCGCCCGCCTGGTCCGGGCCCTCGCCGAACGCTACGGCCGGCATCCTGCCCTGGTGCTGTGGCACGTCAACAACGAATACGGCTGCCACGTCGCACGCTGCTGGTGCGACGCCTCCGCGGACGCTTTCCGGCAGTGGCTCCGGGACCGCTACCAGGACATCGACACCCTGAACGAGGCGTGGGGCACCGCCTTCTGGTCCCAGCGCTACGACAGTTTCGACGAGATCCTGCCGCCCCGGGCCACCCCGGCCGCCCCGAATCCGACCCAGCACCTCGACTTCGACCGGTTCAGCTCCGACGAACTGCTCGCCTGCTACCTCGCCGAGAAGCGGATCCTGCGCGAGATCACCCCCGACATCCCGGTCACGACCAACTTCATGGGTACGTTCCGCGGCGCCGACTACTGGAAATGGGCGCCACACCTGGACGTCATCTCCGACGACCTCTACCCCGACCCGGCCGACCCGGACGCCGCCCGCACCGCCGCCCTGGCCCGTGACCTGATGCGCTCGCTCGGACGCGGCCGCCCCTGGCTGCTGATGGAACAGTCGGCGGGCGCCGTCAACTGGCGCCCCAGCAACGCACCGAAAGCCCCCGGGCAGATGCGCGCCCTGTCCTACCAGGCCATGGCCCGTGGCGCCGACGGCATCCTGTTCTTCCAATGGCGCCAGTCCCGCAAGGGCGCCGAGGCGTTCCACTCGGCGATGCTCCCGCACTCCGGCACCGACACCCGGATCTTCCGCGAGATCGAGGAACTGGGCCGGGAACTACGCGGCCTCGGCCGGGTCGTCGGCACCACGAGCACCGCCCGGGCAGCCCTGGTCTTCGACTGGGACAGCTGGTGGGCCGTCGAACAGCGCGCCCTGCCGGTGCAGTCCAACTACCTGGCCCTGGTCGCACCCTGGCACGCCGCACTCACCGAAGCCGGCGTCCTGGTCGACCTGGTACACGGCGACGAGGACCTGACCGGCTATTCCCTGGTCGTCGCCCCCAGCCTCTTCGTGGCCACCGATGCCCAGATCGACGCCCTCGACACGGCCGCCCGGTCCGGGGCCACCGTCGTGGTGACCGCCCAGTCCGCGATCCTCGACGAGACCCTCGCGGTACGCCTCGGCGGCTACCTGGGCGGGTTGCAGCAGACCCTCGGCGTGTGGATCGAGGAGTTCGCGCCGCTGGGCGGAGCCTGGCAGCGACCGGGCGCGATTCCGGTACGGGACGAGACGACCCGTCCCCGTACGGTCGCACTCACCGGCCCGGTGTTCCCGGACGGTGCGACGGGCATCGAGTGGAGTGAGGTCGTCCGCCCGCACGACGCGGAGGTCCGGGCCCGGTTCACCGGCGGACCGCTGGACGGCCTGCCCGCCCTGACCCGGCGTGCCACCGGACCGGGCGCGGCCTGGTATCTGGCGACCCGTCTCGGTGCCGACGATCTGGCCGTCCTGGCCGGCGCCCTGATCGAGGAAGCCGGGCTGGTGACATCCCCGGTGCACCGGGGGGAGGCCCACGGCTGGGTGGAGACCGTACGCCGCGGCGATCTCACCTTCGTCATCAACCACGGCACCGCTCCCGTCGACCTCGACCTGCCGGGTGTCGACCTGCTGACCGGGCACCCGGCCGGCGGGCTACGCCTGGACCCCCAGGGCGTCGCCGTCGTCGCAGCCGCCTGACGAGGCCGGCCGCGAGCCTCAGCCGAGACTTGCGGCCGCACCCCGGCTGTTCGGTGTGACCGGGGCGGTGAGCATCCCGGCGATGGCGTCGGCGAGGAAATCACCGACGGCCAGCCACTGCGGATCCCGGCCGTCACGTTCCGCGCGGCCCTCGATGTCGGCGGTCGCCCCGGTCACGATCCGGTTGATCAACAGGGCCCGCCCGGCGACCACCCCCTGATCGAGGTGCCTGAGCCGGGTGATCAGCGAACGGCGGATCCGCAGCTGGTCCGCCTGCTGGTCGACGATGTCCAGGACCAGCGCCAACGTCGCCGGATCGTTCAGGGCCTGGCTGAGGAAACGGGCCCGCCAACTCGGCTGCGGTAACCCGGCGAGAACCTGCATCGACGGCATGACGAAGTTCCGCACATCCTCCAGCACCGATTCGCCGGCATCGTTCGCGGCCTGTCGGAACTCCAGCACCGCGTCCAGATGCCGGCTGATCAGCGCCCGCAACAACCCGTCCCGGCCACCGAAGTGATAGCGCACCGCGGAATGGTTGGAGTTCCCGGCCGCCTCACCCACCCGCCGGTCGGAGACCTGAGCGATCCCGCCCTCGGCGAACAACCGCTCCGCAGCGTCGAGCAGCGCCGTCCGCGCGCTCACCGGCCTGTCCATACACTCGCCCCCGAACCTCGCCCACCGTCCATCGGTAGCGTGATTCCATCATCCGGGGCCAGGCCTCGGACATCGCGCCTGCGTTCTCGTACGATCCGGGGACGTGGAGTTCGGCGAACCCGGTCGCCGTGCCGATCCTCTGCCCATCGGCGGATGACGTCGCCGGCGTTCAGTCCCGGGGGAACGGCGGGGTCTCCACGGTGTCGAAGCCGCCGGCGTGGGCCCAGTCCGGTGGGTCGTAGGTGATGCCGAGCCGCCGCCACAGGTCCACGCCGACCCATCCGTCCAGGAGGTCTACCTTGTCGTCGGGGAACGCCCGGGGTAGGAAGGACGACCCCGGGAGCCGGGCCAGAAGACTGCGCCGGGCCAACCAGCCGGGGCTGACGTAGTAGCGGGCGACCATCCGCGGGTCGGCCCCGAACGCTGCTGCGACCGCTTCCGGGTCGCCGGCCCGGGCCTGCCGGACCAGGGCGGCCTCGCCCGACGGCTTCCCCACGAAAGCCGTGAGCTTCGCACCCGACGGCACGGACGAAAGCACCCGGGCGCGGACACCGTGGGCGGCGGCGAAACCGACCAAGGCATCGGCCACCGTACGGACCAGGTCCGACCGGACAGCGACGGCGGTGGAGGAGGCCATGGCGCTGACGCTAATCGTTGTCAGGTGACCTGTTGCCCGATCCGGGACCTCCGGGCGTGACCATCATGCCGACGACAACGAGCCGGTGAAAGCGGCGCTGGCGTCCAATTCTCGGCCCGCATGGCTCTGTAGCGTTTGACGTGCCCGCCGAACTCGGCGTTGGCACCCGAGTAGGCGCTGGCCTGAGTTCCCCAGATACATCGAGTCAATGCGCCGTGGCCGGTCTTCACGAACGTCTTGCGTTTCTGAAGGACGTCGAGAGGTGCCTGAAGACCGCCTCCGAGGCTGGAATCGACACGGGGGTGGTGTCGGAACCGGGGTGGATCGTCTCGATCCGTGGATGTCGGAGGTGCGGAGACGTGGAGCAGGTTCGGGTGGTCGTGGAAGCGCCGGACCCGGTCAGCCGTGCCGGGTCGGTGACGCTGTTGGAGGCCGCCCGATGCTCGCCCTGCTGGGCATCAGCACCACGTTCGCGGGCGTGCAGTCCGCGTGCCTCTACCTGCTGACGCTGCACCTGCAGGTGGGACTCGGCAAGAGCCCGCTCGGCACCGGGCTGATCTTCGCCCCGCTCGGCATCGCCTACGTCGCGTCGTCGTTGTGGGGTCGCGACCTGGCCGCGCGTTACGGGCGGCGAGCCAGAATCGCCGCCATCCTGCTCGTCGCGGCCGGGATCCTTCGTCGCCGCGACGATCGCCGAGGTGTACGGCACGGGCGTGGCCCCCGCGTCCTTCGCCGTCCCGCTCGCTCTGATCGGTGTCGGCGCCGGGGTTCTCGGGCCCTCCGTCACCGCGGACGTGCTCCGCCTGGTTCCGGCAGAGTCCAGCGCGACCGCCTCGGGCGTGCTCGCCACCTCCCAGCAGCTCGGGGCCGCGCTGGGGATCACGCTGTTCGGCCTGCTGTACTTCACCGAGCTCGCCCGGCACGACGTCGTCCGGGCGACGTCGGCCGCACTGTTCGCCTGCGCTCTCGCCCTGCTGGCCGCCGCGGCACTGGCCCGGTTCGTGACGCTCCCCGCCGTCCGGTCGCCGGCGTGAGCCACCATGATGCGATGGCAGTGAATCTCCGTGATGCCGGAATCTGAATGGGGCAAAGACCGACCGTGAGCGAACGCCCGTACTCAGTCTTACTGCTCCGCGTCCTCGGTGCCGGAACGCGGTGACCGGACCCGGCACGTTCCTGGCCTCCAGCGCCGGCCTCGGCTGGCGTACGGCCGACGCCGGCCTGTGGGCGGATCCGGCGCAGCTGGACGAGTGCACTGCGCCGGCCGTGCCCGACCTGACGATGGTGCTCGTCGTCGCCGGGCATTACACGATCGAGAGCCGGGCCGGCCTCGGCTGGCGGTCGGCCGGCTACCGCCCCGGATCGGTGGCGGTGAACGCACCGGGCCGGGAGAGCGTGTTCCGGTGGCGTTCGGCCGGGCAGCCCGCGTTGCGCTCGTTCCACCTGCGGTTCCGGTCCGCGGTGGTGCACCAGGCGCTGGACGGTCTCGCCGTGGCCGACCACGATCTGGACGGGCTCGACGCGCTGTCGCTCGACGATGCGTACGTGTCGGCGTCGCTGTTCGCCCTGCAGCGGGCGCTCGAATCCGGCACGGCCGGCCTCTACGCGGACGCGGTGGCCGGGGCGCTGCTGACCCATCTGGTCCACACCGGCCTGCCCATCCGGGCCGGGACGAGCGCGGACTCCGGTCCGCTGGGCAGGCGGGAGTTGGCGCGGGTGGTCGAGTACATGCGCGCCCATCTCGGCGGGAACGTGCAGCTGGACGAACTGGCCGCGCTGGCGAACGTCAGTAAGTTCCATTTCCTGCGTATGTTCACGCAGTCCACCGGCCTCACGCCGCACCGCTACCTGACCCGGGAGCGCATGCGGCACGGCGCGGGCCTGCTGCGCCGGACCGATCTGAGCGTCCGGCAGATCGCGGTGCTGTGCGGGTATGCCAGCGCCAGCCGCTTCGCGGCCGCGTTCCGGCGGGAGTACGGCATCTCGCCGGCCGCCTACCGCCGCTGAGCCCGGACACCGGCGCCCGGGCTCAGCGGCCGCAACGGTCAGGGTGCGGGGTGCAGCAGGTCTTCGTATCCGACTGTGCGGTAGAAGTCGCGGTGGATCCGGTCGCCGATCCGGAAGACCTCCTCCGCGCCGTCCTGCGCCGGGTCGATGTAGACGCGGAACGGCCGCTGCCCCTTCGGCAGGCCGACCAGTGTGGCGACCTGGCGGGCCACCTCGCCCGGGTCGGCGTCCGCCGGCGACAGCGCGGCCTGCTTGGCGAGCAGGTCGTCGATGGCGGCCGCGTACAGGTCGTCGTACTGCTTCGCGGTCGTCTCGTCGTCCGGGTGACCGGCGTGCGCGTAGTGGTTGGTGCCGGTGGTGAACGAGCCCGGTACGACGATCGTCGACTCGATGCCGAACCGGGAGACCTCGGCCGCGATGCTGACCGCGAGCGCGTCCTCGGCCGCCTTGGCCGCGAAGTACGGGCCCAGCCACGGCGGTGTGCCGCCGCGGGCGCTCGTCGAGCCGATCCAGACCAGCAGGCCGTCGCGCTGCCGGCGCATGTGCGGCAGGACCGCGCGGTTGACTCGCTGCGTCGACAGGACGTTCGTGTCGTAGACGGCGGCGATCTGCTCCACGGAGAACGCCTCGACCGGGCCGAGCGTCATGTGCCCGGCGTTGTGCACCACCACGTCGATGCGTCCGTGCGCGTCGACGATCTGCGCGACCGCGGCGTCAACGGAGGACTGGTCCGCGACATCCAGTTCGATCGGGTGCGCCTGGACGCCGTGCTCTGCGGCGTAGGCGCCGAGGTCGGCCGCGGCCCGGGCGTTGCGGTCGGCGGTGTTACGCATGCCGGCGTAGACGACATGGCCGCTGCCGGCCAGGGAACGCGTGATCATCGCGCCGAACCCGCTCGACGCGCCGGTCACCAGCACGATGCTGCCCATCAGATGACACCCCCGTTGACGAAGATGGTCTGGCCGTTGACCCAGCGGGCCGGACCGGCCAGGAACGCGACGACCTCGGCGGTGTCGTCCGGCTCCCCGAGCCGTTCCAGTGGCGCGGCCTCGGCCAGGTTGTCGATCACCTCCTGCGGCTTGCCGTCCAGGAAGAACGGTGTGGCGGTCGGCCCGGGCGCGACCGCGTTGACCGTGATGTCCCGGCCACGCAGCTCCTTGGCCAGAATCGGGGTCAGCGCCTCGACGGCCGCTTTACTCGCCGCGTAGGCGGTGTAGGTCGGCAGCGCCAGCTTCCGGACCGTGGACGCGAAATTGATCAGGGCGCCGCCGGTACGCAGCCGCCTGGCCGCCTGCTGGCTGAGCAGGAACGCGCCCCGCACGTTGATCCGGTGCATGGTGTCGAAGTCGTCCACGCTCATCTCGGTCAGCGGGCTGAGGATCATGACGCCGGCCGTGTTGACCACGACGTCGACGCCGCCGAACTGCCGCTCCACCGTGTCGAACAGGTCCTGCACCTGCTGCGGGTCGGTGACGTCGGCCTGGGCGGTCCCGGCCGTACCACCGTCCGCGATGATCTGCTTGGCTACCTCCTCCGCGGGCGCCGGGTTGCCGGCGTAGTGCACCACCACGGTCATGCCGTCGGCGGCGAGCCGGGCGGCCACCCGTCGGCCGATACCTCCGGAACCACCGGTGACGAGAACGATGCGTTCGTTGTCTGACACGTTGTGCCCTTCAGAAACTGAGAGATCAGTGACCGGCGGCCGATTGCTGATGTACCGCCACGCAGTCGGTTACCCGCGGCCGCAGGCGTAGGCGGCGCCGATCTTGCGACGTCAGCGCCGCAGATTGCGCACGGTAGATGTACGGGGTGGCCGCGGGTCAGCTGAGGGGTTCCGGCCGGCCGAGTCGCGTGCTCAGGAAGGCGATCAGGGTGTCGCCACCACTCTCAGATGCGGGCGATCAGCTTGATCTCGACCAGCAGTTCCGGGAAGGCGAGCCGGGAGATGCCGATCATCGTGCTGGCGACCTGGGGGTCCGGCCGGCCGTAGGCCTCCTTGCGTACCACCTTGGCCGCCCGGTCTCCCTCGTCGGCGTCGACGACGTAGAGAACCTCGTCGACCACGTCGTCGAGGGACGCGCCGAACCGGGCGAGCAGCGTCGCGGCGTTCGCGTAGCACTGCCGCATCTGGGCTGCCGTGTTCGCCGTGTCGGCCGGACGGCCGGCCTCGACCGGGGCGGGCGCGACCAGTGCCGGTCCGTCGTGCGCGACCTGCCCGGAGAGGTAGATGGTGCCGCCGTGCCGGAGCGCCTGCACGTAGCCGTAGTCGGCCTCCCAGGAGACGCCGAAACGTTCGATCTGATCTGCTTTGCTCATGTGCAGAACGTTAGGGAGCGCCGGCGGGCCCGGACAGTGGCCGCGGTGTCAGATGCCGCAAGGATCGTGCCGGTGAGTCACGCCGTCACGATCCTCGCGGTGCCGCGGCACTACCCGCTGGACGTCGCGATCCCCGAGCACGTGCTGACCCGTCACCCGGCGTACCGGGTGACGGTCTGCCGCGACGCGGCCGGGCTGGAGACGGCGGACACGGTCATCGTGCCCGGTTACGACGAACCGCACCGGCCGGTCCCGGGTGAGCTGCTGGACGGACTGCGGCACGCGTACCGGCGCGGCGCCCGGATCGTGGCCGTCTGCACCGGTGTCTTCGCCGTGGCCGACGCCGGCCTGCTCGACGGGCGACAGGCGACCACCCATTGGCGGTACGCGTCGCAGCTGCGCGAGTTGCACCCGCGCGTCACCGTGCTGGAGAACCGTCTGCTGCACACCGACGGCACCATTCTGACCTCGGCGGGCGCGACCGGCGGCATCGACGTGTGCCTGGCGATGATCCGGGACGACTTCGGCGCCCATGCCGCCGACGCGGCAGCCAAGGAGGTCGTCTTCACCCTGGTGCGTGGGCCGGACGAGCCCCAGTTCACCGACGCGCCCGCCGGCGACCGCGCCTCGCTGCGCGCTACCCGGGAGTGGGTGATCGACCGTCTTGCCGAGCCGATCACCGTCGATGCCATGGCCCGGGCCAGTCATCTGTCCCGGCGCACGTTCATCAGGCGTTTCACGCAGGAGAGTGGCATGCCCCCGATGCGCTGGGTGATCCTTCAGCGCCTGTACGCCGCTCGGCGTCTGCTGGAGACCTCGGATTGGCCCGTCGAGCGAGTGGCCGGCGCGAGCGGTTTCGGCACCGCGGCCAACCTGCGCGCCGTCTTCCGCCGCGAACTGGGCGTGACGCCGAGCGCCCACCGCACAACCGCCGAGACAGCGCGATGAGCGATGCCCCGGCAGCACCGGGTAGAGGCCCCGGCGCAGGAGCACGTTCAGGAGGGCGTCTGATTCACGTATTTTGTGGTGTCAGGCGTTGTGGGGGTCTCGGCAGGGTGGTGCGGTGCTGCCGGTGGAGCGCCGGTCGTCACCCGTAGCCAGTCCAGCTTGTCGGCGTCGGGTGAGCCCGCTGCCGCGGTGTACGTCACGATGCGCAGGTCGGCGCCGGGAACCGTGAGCACGTCGCAGTCGAGGGTCACGTCGCCGACCTCCGGGTGGCTGATCGTCTTCTCGTCGCTGGTCAGCGTCGACGCTCCGACCGTCGCCCACAGCCGTTCGAATTCTGCCGACGTCTGCCGGAAGCCGTTTACCAGAGCGGCCAGTCGTGGATCGGCCGGGTACCGGTCCGAGGCCTCTTTCAGATCGGCGACGATGGTGGCCGCGAACGCGTCGGGCCCGGACGTCGATCGCAGCGGGCGCAGGTAGTCCGCGGCCGGGCCGCTGCCGAACAGCATGTGCGCGATGGTGCGCTCCTGCTCGGGGATGTCGGCCGGGTCGCCGTGCAGGGCTGTCCACATCCGGTTCCACCACAGCAGTCGCCAGTCGGCCGCGAAGATTCCGATCGGTACGTCACCGAGCCGGGCGGCGAGTCGTGCGACACCCGGCGGTACGTGATCGTCGACCATGCCGTCCTGCGGCGGAAGCAGGCCGGCAGCGCGGAAGAGCTGGTCGCGTTCCGGGCGCCGTAGCTGAAGAGCCCGGGTGATCGCGGTCACCACCTGCGCCGACGGGTTCGTGGCGCGGCCCTGCTCGAGGCGCAGCACGTACTCCACCGACAGCCCGGCCAGGGCGGCCAGGTCCTCGCGCCGCAGGCCGGGGGCGCGGCTCTTGGCCGTCCGGGTGAGTCCGGCGTCGGCCGGATCCAGCCGATCACGCCATTGCCGTACCAGGGCACCGAAGGTCGCCGCGCTCATCCAAGCATGATCGCAGCCTAGGTACCGGTGGTACCAGGGCTGGTCAGGTTGCTGGCTGTCGCATGGTCTTGGCCGCACGCTGATCCCATGCTCATCACCAGCACCGACAAGACCGTCAAGATCACCGTCTTCGCCCGTACGTCCACCAGCCCCGACGTCAGTTTCCGGATCATCGCGCCGATCGATCTGAGCCGGGTCTTCATCGCCGACCGTCTGTTCCCGGGGATCGCCGGCGTGGCGGAACAGACCGATTCCTGGGACCACGCCGGGGTTTCCCGGCAGCCACGGTTCACCGACGGCTCGCACGCCACCGAGTCGCTCACCGAATACGTCGAAGGACACGGATTCGCGTACGAGCTCACCGAATTCACCAACGCCCTGGGCGCTCTGGCGCTCGGTGTACGCGGCGAGTTCTCGTTCCTGCCCGACGGTGACGGCACCATGATCCGCTGGACGTACGAGTTCAAACCGCGGCCCGGCCGCAAGGCGATCATCGCCGGTCCGTTCCGCCCACTGTGGCAGCGCTACATGCAGGCGGCACTGGGGCGGATGGCCGCGATCGTCGAGGAAGAAAAGGCCCGCGGTACATCGCGATGACCTTTCGAGTGCCGTCGAACGGGAGCACTAAAGTGGGCTCACCATGCCTGATCTCCTCGGAATCAACCATCTGACACTCTCCACAGGCGACCTCGACCGGCTCGTGAGGTACTACACGGAGTTGCTCGGAGCGGCCCTCGCCTTCGAGCGCGCTGCCACCGCCGCCGATCCGCGCATCGCAGTCGTCGACGTCGGAGGGGACGACCACTTGATGATCGTCGAAACGGCCACCGTCCCCGCCACCGACGTCGACCCCCTGGGCCGGGCGGGCTGGGGGCTGCGCGTGGGGTCCTACGCGCAGCTGGGTGAGGTTCGTGAACGAGTCCTGGATGCCGGGTGGCCGGCCGGACCGATCGAGACGCTGCCCACGCAGTGGACGATGACAGTTCATGATCCCGATGGACGCCCGGTGGACGTTCGGGCACATCGGCCCCGCACCGCGTCACCGCTCCCGGTCACTGGCTGACAGACAGCCGGTCGACGTGCGACCTGACGCCAGCGTACGACCGGTGACCTGACAGACGGGTTCAGTGCGGGGCCGCGGTGGCGCCGTGCACGACGTGCCCGCTGGGGCCACGGCCTTCGCCCACCGCGATTCTGAAGTGCGCGCGCCGTACACCTCCAGTGTGTTGAAGTCGGCGTGGGCGAACGTACGGCCGCTGGTGTCCGGCTCCTATCTCAACCTCGCCACCGAACACCCCGACGACGACGTCTACCCCGGCGCCACCGGTACCCGCCTTGCCGAACTGCGTGCCGCTGTCGACCCCGACGGCCTCTTCCGATGAAACCCCACAAGGGATAACCGTTCGTTCGTGCACTGTTCAGCGGACTTCGCGCATTCAACCGCGCCTATCGGCAATGTCTCGATGTGACGGTATCGAGAAGGCGGGCTTCGGCATGATCGCACTGGTGATGGTCGCTATGGCACTGCTCGGCGGAACGGCATGGAACGTCATGAACCAGTCGGTCGCCCGCGACCGCGAACTCAACCACCGGCTGTCCCTGGCGGGGTTGGTGGCCTGCGCGGTGGTCGCGGTGGGCGCGCTGGGAGCAGGCGCCGTGGCTCTGCTGTGACCAGGAGGAAGCCGCCGGGCCATCAGCGAGATGAACCGCTCTCAGTTGACCTGGGTGCCGAAGGCCGCGACCGACACCGGCTGCCAGTCGCGCCAGGTCTGCAGGCGGTCCTGGTAGATCGCTTCGATCTCGGGGAAGTCGCGGCCGAGGAGCAGGCGCCGCGGCGGGTTCTCGGCGTCGACGAGGGCGAGGATGGCCGGCTTGGTGGCGGCGGCGGTGCCGATGGTGAACTCGGCCGCGGTCTCGGCGCGGGTCTGTGCGTAGTCCGGTGACGCAGTGCTGTGGCGTGATCCACGGTCGAGCCAGTCGGTCGCGTACGCGCCCGGTTCGACGCAGGTGACGTGGATGCCGAAACCGGCGACCTCCTGGGCGAGGGATTCCGACAGGCCTTCGAGGGCCCATTTCGAGGCGTGGTAGGCGCCGATGCCGGGGTAGGCCCGGACGCCGCCTTCGCTGGTGACCTGGAGGAGGTGTCCGCTGCGCTGGCGGCGCAGCACGGGCAGGGCGGCCTGGGTGACCCAGGTGGCGCCGAAGAAGTTGGTCTCCATCTGCTGGCGCAGTTCGCGTTCGGTGAGTTCCTCGACCATGCCGAAGTGGCCGTAGCCGGCGTTGTTGACGACGACGTCGATGCGCCCGAAGCGGTGCACCGCGTGGTCGAAGGCGGTGAAGACGCCTTCGCGGTCGGTGACGTCGAGTTCCCGTGTCAGGACGTTCTCGCCGAAGCGCCCGGTGAGGTCCTTGACGGTGCCGAGGTTGCGGGCGGTGGCGACGACGCGGTCGCCGCGTTCCAGTGCGGCTTCGGCCCAGAGGCGGCCGAAGCCGGTGGACGTGCCGGTGATGATCCAGACTTTGCTCATGGACCCAGCCTGCCGTCGACGGCGGCATGCCACCAGCGAATGTTGATCATGTCTGGCATTCCGGCGCGGAATATCGCGTCAGAGCCCGGCGATCAGGCGCGCCTCGGCGATCAGTGCCGAGCGGACGGCTGCGGCCGGGCCGGTGAGATCCCCGATCCGGGCGAGCCCCATCGAGCGGCCCGTCCATCCCGGATCGTCCACCTCGACCCGGACCACACCGTCGGGCAGGGCGAAAGCCGCGAGGCGGGGGACGGTCGTGATGCCGATCCCGGCGGCCACGAACCCGAACCGTGCGGACCAGTCGCCCAGCTCGGCGACCACCCGCGGTTGCGGCAGCGTCGGCCACGCCCCGAACTGCGGCTCGCCCCGCGCCCCTCGGCCGGCGATCCAGGCCTCCTCGGTGAGTTCGGCGACCGGCACCCGCTCGGTGCCGGCCAGCCGGTGCCGAGCGCCGACCGCGAGCAGCAGCGAACCGGAGGGCAGGGGCTCGACCTCGATCCCGGTCAGGTCCCAGCCGGGCAGGCCCGCTCCGGAGGCGAGGATCGCCAGATCCAGACGGCCGGCGCGCAGCCGGCGGATCTGCACCGGTGTCGAGGATTCCAGGAAGTCGACCTCGACCGACGGATGATCGGTGCGGACCCGGGCGATGGTCCGGGGCGCCAGCCGTAGCGCGGTGGCCGGGAATCCGCCGAGCGCCACCCGGCCGCCCAGCGGCATCGGCAGATCCTCGAGTTCCCGCTGCGCGGCGTCGTACTGGTCGAGGATCGCCGCCGCACGCAGGGCCAGCCGGGTGCCGGCCGGGGTCGGATCGACTCCACGCGGCCCGCGGTGGAACAGCCGTGTGCCCGCAGCCGTTTCGAGCGCGGCCATCTGTTTGGACAACGCCGACTGCGTGAAGCCCAGACGTTCGGATGCCGCGGTCAGCGATCCGGTCTCCAGCACCGCCCGTAGCGCCCGCAGCAGTTGCGGATGAACATCCAGACTCACGGCCGCCAGTATGCCAGCGCAGAATACCCATGGTGATCACCAGTCGCCGGCCGCATGTGGTCCCGCGGGAGTGTCATCGCAGGGCGCCGGTGGCCACGGTGGCCGCCCGGGCTATCAGGGCGTTGTCGAACTCCGCGTCGGCGGCCGGGCGCTGGGACATCACCGCGAGGACGATCGGCCGGTCCGGTTCGGGCCAGAGCACGGCGATGTCGTTGCGGGTGCCGTACCCGCCGGCACCGCTCTTGTCGATGACCTTCCAACTGTGCGGTACGCCCGCACGGATCAGCTCGTCGCCGGTGGCGTTGCCGGTCATCCAGTCGGTGAGCTGGGTGCGGTCTTCGGCCGCAAGAGCATCACCGATGACGTACGCCTGCAGGTCCCGGGCCAGGGCCCGCGGCGTGCTGGTGTCGCGTTCGTCGCCGGGCGTCGCCGTGTTGAGGTCCGGTTCGGTGCGGTCGGCGGTGGTCACGGTGTCCCCGAGGTCACGCAGGGCGGATTCGAGGCCGGCCGGGCCGCCCAGTTCCTGCAGCATGATGTTGGCCGCGGCGTTGTCGCTGTACCGGACGGCGGCCTCGGTGGCGTCCCGGAGACTGATCCGGCGGCCGACGTGTTTCTCGGTGACGGGGGAGTGCGGCAGGATGTCGGCCCGGTCGACCGCGACGGTCTTGTCCAGTTCGGCATCGCGGGACAGCAGGGCCCCGGCGGCGAGCGCCTTGAACGTGGAACAGTACGCGAACCGCTCGTCCGCCTGGTATTCGATGCTGCGCCCGGACGCCACATCGAGGCCGTACACGCCGAGCCGGGAATCGAATTCCTTCTCCAGGGCCGCGAACGCGGGACCGGCCGTCGCCGGGGAAGCCGGCGTGCTGATCGACGGCGCCGCCACCGGGGTGTCGGCTGCGGGAGCCGCGCATGCGCTCAGAAGGACGGCGGCCGTCAGGGCGGCGGCTCTGCTCAAGGTGCTGATCATGGCCTGAGGCTGACACGACGCCATTCATGCTGTCCAAGACAGTTTCATGGTTTTCCATGCAGTATCGACATAGATTCGGTTCATGGACCTGATCGCGAGCTGCGTGGCCTTCATCGCCGTCAGCCGGCACGCAAGCTTCACGCACGGCGCCGCGGCCGCCGGCATCCCCCAGCCGGTGGCGAGTCGCCGCATCGCCGCCCTGGAGCAGCACCTCGGCGCTCCCGTGCTCGACCGCACCTCACGGACGGTGACGCTCACCCCGTTCGGCCGGGACATGCTGGCGTCGGCTCAGCGTCTCGTCGATTTCGCCGACGTGCTGAGCGACGCCGCCGACCGGAGCCGGCGCAAGGCGTTCGACCTCGCCGTTCCGGCCTGCAGCACTCCGCTCGCTCTGGCCCGGCTCATCGCCGAAGCGGAACGCCACGATCTGTTCTTCGATGTCGTACCAGCAGATCCCGGTGTTCGAACCGACCTGATGCGAGCGGGGGAGGTGCACGCCTCGATCACCGCCGTGCCCGCCGCCGACGGCACCTGGCAAGTGCCGCTCGGCGTGGCCGGCGACCTGCCCCGGACCGGCCCGACGCTCTACCTGGAGCAGCTGCGGCCGGACCGCGGTGGCGAGGCGGATCGCCGGGTGTGGGTGCAGCCCGAGGACGACGTCCCGCACGTGCTGGACCGCATCGTCCGGCTGGCCGGCGCGGTCGGCCTGCACCGCCACCAGATCGCGACGGCACGCTCGGTGCCCGGCGCCGTCGCGCGCGGCCTCGGCGGTCACGATCTCGTCCTGTGCTCGCGGGCCGAGGCCGACTCGTTCGGACTGTCCTGGTGGCCGATCGGGGAGGAGGCGTTCGCCCGCGGATACGACGTCGTCTGCACCTCCAAGGACGACGGGCGCCGATTACGTACGATCCTGTCGGCCGCCATCGCCGCCTGCGTCGGCGCCGAGGACGAGGAGAACCAGCAGTGAACGCGACCGCAGTCGTCCGCACGGCGCACGACGCCCTGCAGGCGGCCGGGTTGCGTGGCTCGTTCCTGGTGCGTGACGTGGACACCGGCGATGAGATCGAGATCGACGCGGACATCGAGCTCCCGGTCGCCTCGCTGGTCAAGATCCCCCTGGCCGTCGTCACCCTCGAACGTGTCGCCCGCGGTGAACTGGACGCGGCCACCCGCATCGAGGTGGCGCCGGGCCGGATCCGGACCCCGGGCCCGACCGGGCTGAGCCGGTTCCGTCACCCGGCCGTCGTCGCGATCGACGACCTGCTCTACCTGGCCGTGGCGATCAGCGACAACGCCGCCGCGGACGCCCTGTTCGACCTCACGCCGCCGGCCGCGGTCGACGTCGCGGTGCGCGGCCTCGGACTCGCCGGTATCGCCGTACGCCATCGGCTGGGTGATCTCACCGACACGCCCGTGGAACGTTTCGGCGGGGCCGAGCCGCACCTCGCCCAGGCCCTGGCCATCGGCGGCGGCACCAGCGGGGGTGGCCACGCCGTGGCCCAGCTCGACCCCAGCCGGGCCAACACCGGGACCGCCCGGGCGTACGCCGATCTACTGACCGCCCTCTGGCGACCATCCGCCATCACCCCGCAAACGGCGGCACGCCTGCGCGAACTGCTGGCGGCCAACGTGATACGTCACCGGCTGGCGCCCGATTTCAGCTCCGACGCCGCACAGTGGTCGTCCAAGACCGGGACGCTGCTGAACCTGCGCCACGAGGCAGGCGTCGTCGAACATGCCGACGGCCGGACGTTCGCGGTCGTGGCGATGACCGAGTCCCAGACCCCCGCAGCGGTGCAGACAGCCGCCGAGGCGCTGATGGGCCGCGTCGCCCGAGACCTCCGCGACACGCTGCGCGGCCGCCGATGAGCGTGGCGGCCGGATCAGCGTTGTGGCTTGCCGCTCGGCAGCCAGTCGCGGGTCAGGGCGTCGACCTCGGGACGGGTCAGCGGCGGGCCGAGGTCGCTGTCGCCGCGGAGTCCGTCGATGAGCAGCCGCAGGTAGCGGTGGAAGATCTCGGGGCGCACCGCCTGGCTGTGGTGGGCGACCTCGCTGACCATCATGAGCAGCAGCGGCACGTCACCGGCGGTCACGTCGGCACGCAGTGACCCCTCGGCGTGGGCCCGGTCGATGATCGCCTCGACGAGCGGGTAGATCCGCTGCCGGATGATCTCGAAGTAGCGGGCGTCCAGGTCGGCGCCGAGCGCGATGTCGCGGACGCCACGGTCGGTGGCGTGCAGTTCGGCGGCGCGGGTCAGGAAACTGACCAGGCCGTCCCATCCGGTCGGCTTCCGCAGCGCCGCCTCGATCTCCCGGGCGTGCTGTTCGAGCCGTTCCTCGAAGGCCACTTCGAGAAGCTGCTCCTTGGTGGGGAACCGCCGGTAGACGGTGCCGATGCCGACTCCGGCATGGGTGGCGACGTCGTCGAGGGTCGCCGCGAGCCCGCGGGTCGCGAACACCTCACGGGCGGCCTCGACGATGCGCTCGCGGTTGAGTTGCGCGTCGCGCCGTAACGGCCGGTCGATCTCCTCGGGCATGCGCCGATCATAACAAGTTGAGGAGCATCCTCCACTTTCGTGAGCCTGTTCACAAGTGGAGGACACTCCTCAACTTCGGGGCTACGGTCCTGACCCCATGAAGACCGAACATCGATGGGCACTCGCCGTGCTCGCCCTCGCCCAGCTGATGGTCGTGCTCGACGCGACCATCGTGAACATCGCCCTGCCCGCCGCCCAGCAGGAACTGGGC
Source organism: Actinoplanes couchii (assembly GCF_016862075.1). Lineage (GTDB taxonomy): Bacteria > Actinomycetota > Actinomycetes > Mycobacteriales > Micromonosporaceae > Actinoplanes > Actinoplanes couchii. The sequence continues at coordinate 88,198 of NZ_BOMG01000105.1, forward strand.
TTCACCGACACCGGCCGGCAGTGGATCGTCACCGGCTACGCGCTGGCCTTCGGCAGTCTGCTGCTGATCGGCGGCCGGCTCTCCGACCTGCTGGGCCGCCGGACCATGCTGCTCACCGGCTTCACCGGCTTCGCGGTCGCCTCCACCGTCGGCGGCTTCTCCGGTGCCACCGGCGTGCTCATCGCCGCCCGGGTCGGTCAGGGAGTGTTCGCGGCAGCACTCGCCCCGGCGGCACTCTCCCTGCTGTCGACCACCTTCACCACACCCACCGAACGCGCCAAGGCGTTCGCCATCTACGGCTCGGTCACCGGCTCCGGAAGCGCGATCGGACTGCTGCTCGGCGGATCCCTCACCGAGTACGCGTCCTGGCGCTGGTGCCTGCTGGTGAACCTGCTCTTCGCCGCCGCCGGCATCGCGGGCACGCTTCTCCGGCTGCCCGCGACCCCCGCCGACCGGACCGCCCGGATGGACTGGCCGGGCGCGATCACCGCCGTGACGGGTCTGGTCGCGCTCGTCTACGGGCTCGGCAACGCCGCCGACCAGAGTTGGGCGGCCCCGCACACCTACCTCCCGATCGGCGCCGGCATGCTGCTGCTGGTCCTCTTCGTGGCAGTGCAGACCCGCGTGCCGCATCCGCTGCTGCCGCTACGGGTGGTCCTCGACCGGACCCGGGGCGGCGCCTACCTGGCGGTCGCCTTCACCGGCGCCGGCATGTTCGCGGTGTTCCTGTTCCTCACCTACTACCTGACCGGCGTGCTCGGCTTCAGCGCGATCCGCTCCGGCCTGGCCTTCCTGCCCCTGCTCGCCGGGATCATGATCTCGGCGATCGGCGCGGGCCGGGCCCTTGTGCCCCGGGTCGGCCCCCGCCCGCTGGTTCCGGCCGGAGCGCTCGTCGCCGCCGCCGGTCTGGCCTGGCTGACCCGTCTCGACCTGCAGTCGGACTACGCGACGGGCGTCCTGCCCGGCCTGTTCGTCGCCGGTCTCGGCATGGGCCTGATCTTCTCCCCGACCCAGAACGCCGCCACCTCAGCGGTCGCCCCCGCCGATGCCGGTGTGGCCTCGGCCATGGTCAACACCGCCCAGCAGATCGGCGGCGCACTCGGCATCGCCCTGCTCACCTCGATCGCCGCCACCACTGATCCCACCGATCCGACGGAAGCCCTGGCCGTCGTCTTCTGGACCGCTGCGGGCATCTTCGCCGCCTGCGCCGTCATCGCGGCTCTGACCTTCCGCAGCGGCCCACTCCAACACAGCCCTCAGGGAGACACCACCCGGCTCGCCGCAGCGAACGCGGTGAACTCCTCGGCGGGCATCGGTTTCGCGAACAGGTAGCCCTGGGCCACCGAGCAGCCCAGCATCTGCAGCTCGGTGGCCTGAACAGCGGTTTCCACACCTTCCGCGACGGTGCGCAGGCCCAGAACCTGGCTGAGCCGGATCACCGCCTCGGCGACCGCGGCGCCACGGCTGGTGCCGTCGAGTTCCGCGACGAAACTGCGATCGATCTTGAGGACGTCGACGGGCAGCCGGGTCAGTTTGTGCAACGACGAGTAGCCGGTGCCGAAGTCGTCCACGGCCACCTTGACACCCTTCGCCCGTAGCTCCTCCAGTACGGGGACGGCGACGTCCTCGTCGACGATGGCCGACTCGGTGATCTCCAGTACCAGCCGGTCGGCCGGCAGACCGGTCTCCGCCAGTACGCCCTCGACGTCCGCCAGGAACGTCGGCTCGCGCAGCTGCAACGCGGACACGTTCACGCTCGCGTGGAACTGCCGCAGGTCGGGGATCTCGGTACGCCACCGCTGCACCTGGGCACAGCTCTCGCGCAGCACGGTCATGCCGATCCGGTGGATCAGCCCGGCGTTCTCGGCGATCGGGATGAACTCGGTGGGCGGGATCGAACCCAGCTGCGGGTGCTGCCAGCGCAGCAGAGCCTCCACCGCCACCGGCCGGTGCGTGTCCAGCACGACCAATGGCTGATAGACCACCCGGAGCTGGTCGGTGTCCAAGGCCTGCAACAGAGCGTCGGTGACCGTGGCATCCCGGGTGCGCCGATCGGTCATCGAGTCGTCATGGAGCCGCCAGCCGTGGCTGCCCGAGCGTTTCGACTCGTACATGGCCAGGTCGGCGCGCCGTTTCAGATCCTTGGCGGTGTCGTCGGGGCGGGCTGTGGCCAGGCCGATGCTGGCCCGGATGGTGATGACGTCGCCGGCCAGGGTGACCGGGTGGGCGGCCAGGACGGCGAGGACACGTTCGGCCACGGCCACCGCCTTCGCGTCGTCGGCCATGTCGTCCAGCACGACGATGAACTCGTCCCCGCCGACCCGGGCGGCGATGTCACCGGACCGGGTCGCCTGCCGGACCAGCCGGGCGAACTCGATCAGGACCCGGTCGCCGGCCTCGTGCCCGTACCGGTCGTTGACCTGCTTGAACCCGTCAAGATCGAGCAACATCAGAGCCGGCTGGGTACGGCGTTGCAGCGCCCGGTCCACGGCATGCTGCAGGCCGGTCAGGTTCGCCAGGCCGGTGAGCGGGTCGGTGAGGTTGAGCCGGCGGCTCTCCCGCAACGAGATGATCTGCCGTACCGCGAGGGCCGCGGTCATCGTGGCCTCGGCGAGGATCAGCCCGCTCCAGTGCCGCACCGGATACCCGCCGAACGTGACCAGCAGCAGCATGCTGTTGCCGATCCCGACGGCGACGTACGGCAGATGTGCCGACCAGGCCGGCATCCGCGCCCGGCCGCCGGCGTCCCGGGCGGCGCTCTGCCCGGTACCGACCGACATCCCGGCGACCGCCATCAGCAGCGAGGCGATGATCAGGGCGGCGTTCGCGGCCGGCGAGCCGGTGGTGGTCTCGCCGCGCAGCCGGATGGCGGTGAAGGCGACGTCCGCGATCGTGTAGAGCAGGATGCCCGCGACGAGGGTGGTGAGCGGCGGGGTCAGCGTGGCGACCGCCCCGCGCAGCACCACCGCCGTGACCGCCGCGAGCGCGACCAGATTCCCGAGCGGATAGCCGAGTTCGTAGATCAGGTCCAGCCCGTCGCTGGTGCTCAGCACCCGGTCGATCGCGAAGTACCAGACGAACATGAACGCGCTGCACAGAATGATCAGGACCTCGATGACGAAGGCCCAGCGTTCCGCCTGGCGCAGCCGCAGAGCGGACACCGACAGCGCGGTGGCCGTCAGACAGCCGAACATGGCCAGACCGCAGATGACGGCGGCCCATTTCCAGGCGGTCTGCCCGGTGAGCGCGTCGACGGTGAAACAGATCGTGGCCGCCAGGGACAGCGCCCGGCTCGCCGCGCCCAGCCGCCACGGCAGCGGATTGGGACTCCGCCGGGCGGCGCGCAGGCAGAAGACGGTGCCGAGCAGGTCCAGCACCAGCAGAGACAGCCCGAGAACCGAATCCCGGGCCCGGGCGTCGGCGAACGCGAGCACCTGCCCCGCCAGCACCACGAGTATCAGCGCCTGTGCCGTCCTGGGCAGTCCGGTGATCCGCATCCTCACCAAGGTCACTTCGGCAGGAAGTACGCGGATCTCGCCGCGCACCGAAACTGCAACCGTTTGGCTACCCGACGATGGTCACGGTGTACGAGGGGGCGGCGTCCTCCCGCCGGTTGCGGGCGAGGGTGGCCTCGATGGCTTCGGCGGGCATCGGGCGGCCGAACAGGTAGCCCTGGGCGAATCGGTAGCCGGCCGAGTGCAGGTGTTCGGCCTGGTCGAAGGTTTCCACGCCTTCGGCGACCGCGTCCAGGTGCAGGCGGCTGGTGAACCCGATCAGGCCCTCGACGATGGCCGCGCCGGCGTTGCCGACGGCGCTGCCGCTGACGAACGACTTGTCCACCTTCAGCACGTCGACCGGGCAGTCGAGCAGCAGGCTGAGCGAGGACTGGCCGGTGCCGAAGTCGTCCAGGGCGACACGCAGACCACGACGGCGTAGTTCCCGCACGGCGGCGAGTGCGGGGCCGGAGTCCAGGACGGCGGTCTCGGTGATCTCCAGCATCAGGCGGGAGCGGTCGACCCCGGTCCGGGTCAGGATGTCCTCGACGTCGGAGACGAAACTCGGCTCGGCGAGTTGCCGTGCCGACACGTTGATGCTGACCTTCTCGGGCGCGTCGTCGCCGTACTCCCGCTGCCATGTGGTGGCCTGCCGGCAGGCGTTCTCCAGCACCCACCGGCCGATGTCGATGATCAGCCCGCTCTGTTCGCTCATCGGGATGAAGACGTCCGGCGGGATCAGGCCCCGCAGCGGGTGCTTCCAGCGCAGCAGAACCTCGACACCGGCGTGGCGGTGGCTGGGCAGCTCGACGATCGGCTGGTAGAGCAGGAACATCTCACCGCGCGCAAGGGCGTGTTCCAGGTCGGCGCCGAGCCGGGCGCTCTCGGCGGCCCGGTGGTCCATCGCCGCGTCGAACCAGTGCAGGCGGTTGCCGCCCTGTTCCTTCGCGGCGTACATCGCCACGTCGGCGCGCCGCAGCAGTTCCTCGGGGGTGTCACCGGCCCAGGAGGTGGTGACGCCGATGCTGGCGGCGCATCCGGTCAGCGACCCGATTCCCTCGATCGGCTGCCGCAGTACGGTCGTCACCCGGTCGAGCAGCACGGTCACCTGCATCGCCTCGGCGCCGGGGAGCACGACGGCGAACTCGTCGCCACCGAGCCGGGCCACCAGACCGTTGCCGCCGACGGTCTCGGTCAGCCGGGCGCTGATCGTCTTCAGCAGGCGGTCGCCGGTGCGGTGCCCCAGCCGGTCGTTGACGATCTTGAAGTTGTCCAGGTCGAGCAGAGCCACGTGCATCGGTGTGCCGCTGGACAGCAGCCGGTCGAGGTGGGTGTCCAGCGAGGTCCGGTTCGCGACACCGGTGAGAGGGTCGTGGGAGGCCTGATGGGTCAGCTCGGCCTGGAAGCCGCGCAGTGCCGTCAGGTTGCTGTCGACGGTCTCCAGTAGTCGCCGGTTGTCGCGCAGCACGAGGATCTGGCGGACCATCACCAGCACGGTGATGGCGACCGCGCCGATCTTGATGATGTCGTTCTCACCCGGGTATGCCGAGTTGGTGGCCAGCAGGAGCACGTTCATGGCGACGACCGCGAGGTACGGTAGCCCGGCGACCCACCGGGAACGGCGCCGGGCCCGCGGCGGCCGGCCGCTGTCGCGGACCTGCGCGATGGCGGCCAGCTGGATCCCGAGGGCGCCGATCGGCACCGCGACGAGGGTGGACGACAGGTACGGATAGTCGTTGAGGAAGGGGGTCAGGCTTCCGGCCACGGTGCTGGCCGCGCTGCCCACCGCGAGGATGTGCACCGCACGCCGGTTGAGCCGGCCGGCGCCGGCGAAGGCGACCTTGACGAAGGTCGCCACCGAGATGAAGCCGACGGCGACGATGACCAGCATCGCACCGCCGGAACCGGTCCGCGCCGCCCACTGCGGGTGGGCATGCAGCGAGAAGTACCAGACCAGAGCGCTGCTGGTGACCAGGACGACGCAGGCGTCGAGACTGAAACGCAGCCAGTCGCTGCGGGTGCGCTGCCAGGACGGCAGGCGCAGCAGCGCCCAGAGGACGATGCCGAGCACGGCGAGGTACCAGACGAGGGTGGTGGCGGTGATGCGCTGCGAGGGCGTGGGCCCGCCGACCGCGTCGACGGTGTTCGCGACGATGCCGCCGAGGTAGAAGCCGCACGCCACCGCGAGGTGCCGCCAGAATCGCCGCGTGCCGGCGTCGATGTTCGGTGCTTTCGAAGCCTGCCGGCAGGCGTACGCCGCCAGGGTGATGCCGACGGGCAGAGGCAGCCACCCGACGACGGGGTGTGCCCACTGGTGCCACAGCCCGACCACTGTCCAGGCCGTGCTCAGCAGCACGACGAGAATCCCGGCTGATGCCGCCGTGCCGGGCCGAAGCCACCACCGTGAGCGCTCCACAGCATCTCCTCGCTGCCACTGTGCCGGACGCGATCGTGCCGGCCTTCCCCTCTTCGGGAGGGCCCGCGTCACCGTCAGACGGCGGTTGATGCGTGCACCGGTCGCATCACGTATCGGCATCGCGGCACTCCGGAACCCGGGTTTCTGTGGTGCAGAACCGCGTGAGTCGGGAGCAATCCGGGAGCTGGTTCCCGAAGCCGATACCACTCGTTACCGATACTTGTGGGTATCGGTAACGGCAGGTACCGTTCTGGAGGCGAGCTTCGCTGCATCGCAAGGAGCCGCCCTCAAGAACGGGTGATCACATGCAGTACCGCACTCTCGGCGACACCGGCCTGAGCGTCAGCTCCCTGGGACTGGGCACCATGATGTTCGGGTCGTGGGGAAACAAGGACCACGACGACGCGATCCGTACGATCCACCACGCGCTCGACGCCGGCATCAACCTGGTCGACACCGCCGACCTCTACGGCCGCGGCGAGGCCGAGGAGATCGTCGGCAAGGCACTGGCCGGAACCCGCCGCGACTCGGTGATCCTGGCCAGCAAGTTCCACAACCCGATGAGCGACAACGTCAACGACCGCGGCAACTCCCGCCGCTGGATCATGCGAGCCGTGGAAGCCAGCCTGAAACGGCTCGGCACCGACCACCTGGACCTCTATCAGGTACACCGCCCCGACCCGGCGACCGGGATCGAGGAGACCCTGGGGGCACTGACCGATCTGCAACGGGCCGGAAAGATCCGGTACTTCGGCACCTCGACGTTCCCCGCCCACCAGCTCGTCGAGGCGCAGTGGGCAGCCGACCGCCGGGGACTGAGCCGGTTCGTGACCGAGCAGCCCCCGTACTCGATCCTCGCCCGCGGCATCGAAGCAGACGTCCTGCCCGCCGCCGAAGCGCATCGCATCGGCGTGCTGACCTGGAGCCCGCTCGGCGGCGGCTGGCTCTCCGGCACGTTCCGCAAGGGCGCCACCGGCCAGGTGAGCAGCCGCACACAGCTCATGCCCGGCATCTTCGACATCGACGCTCCGCGCAACGCCGCCAAGCTCGACGCCGTCGAGGCCCTCGCCCTGCTCGCCGAGGAGGCGGGCATGTCCCTGATCCACCTCGCCCTCGGCTTCGTCCTCGCCCACCGGGCGGTGACCGCACCGATCATCGGCCCGATGAACGTCGACCAACTCGACAGCCAGCTGGGCGCCGCCGACCTCGTCCTCGACCGGGACGTCCTCGATCGCATCGACCAGATCGTGGCGCCGGGCCGCAACATGACCGCCGGCGACGCCGGATACTTCCCGCCCGCGCTCACCGACGCGACCCTGCGCCGGCGCTGAGCCCCTCTCCCACCTACGAACGGAAACTCACCATGTCCACGACCGCCATCCCGCACATCAACTTCGCCGACGGAAAAGCCCGCCAGGCGCTGGAGTTCTACCAGGGCGTCTTCGACGGCGACCTGCTGTCACACACCTACCAGGACTTCGGCATGCCCGCCGGTTCGCCCGACAGCGACCGGATCGTCTTCGGCCAGATCACCACCGCCGACGGCGTCCTCCTGATGGGCTACGACATCCCCGGCGCCCAGGAGCCGGACTTCGCCAAGCCGCGATCCACCCGCCGCGTGAACGGCACGACGGTCACCGAGCAACCGATGTTCGTCACCCTGCACATCACCGACCTGACCGAGGCCGAAACACTCTGGAAGCGGCTCACCGTGAACGCGGTCGTCGTCGAAGAGTTCGCCTCGTCGACCTGGTCACCCGGCTTCGGCATCGTCACCGACCAGTTCGGCGTCACCTGGCTGATCAACGTCCACGAGTAGGAACCCGTGCGCTGCCCGCCGACCCGGCGACACGACAATGGACGGGGCCAGGCGCCCCTTCCGGCAGCGAGGAGATCACCTGATGACCCAGGACGACCCCACGGCGGGGCACACCGTCCCGGACGACGACGGCGACGGCGGCGGCACCGTCCACCGCCGCCCCGGACGCAAGCCCGACCCCCGCCGCGACGCCGAGATCATGGAAGCAGCGCTGCAGGTACTCGCCGAAGTCGGCTACACCGGGATGACCATGAACGCGGTGGCGGCACGGGCCAAAGCCGGCAAAGGCACCTTCTACCGGCGCTGGCCGTCGAAAGCCGAACTGGTCCTCGACGCCATCGGGCACATGAAACGCAGCCAGGTGGACCTGGACCGGCTACCCGACACCGGCACCCTGCGCGGCGACATCCTCGCGCTGTTCAAACCCACCTCCGCCGAGGACGGCGAATACCAGCTCACGATCATGGCCGGGTTGGCGTCGATGCTCAGCCAGGACCGCGGGTTCGCCGAGGCGGCCAACGACGCGATCGTGGAGCCGTGGGCCGCCGCCAACCGCGTCCTGTTGTCCCGGGCGATGAGCCGCGGCGAGATCAACGCCACCGCCGACATCGAAACCCTCGCCCAGATCATCCCGTCCATCGCCGCCTACCGCGCGCTCATCCAGCGCAAGCCGTTCGACCGGGACTTCCTCGTCGCCATCATCGACGGCGTCCTCCTGCCGGCGGTACGCCCCTGAAAGGCAGCGCCACCCCGTGGATCTCGTTTCCGTTCTCGCCGCGATCGTCGTACCGATCGTCTTCGGCACGTTGCACTGGTACCTGTGGCGACGCCTGATCTCACAGACCACCTCGCGGGGTACGAGGGTGCGTCGCGCCGGTTCCGCCCTGTTCATCGCGGCGCCCGTGGTTGCCGGCGCGGCGCTGGTCGGCGGGTTCACCTCGATGCCGATGGCGGTGCAACGCGTCCTGGCCTGGCCCGGCTACCTGTGGCTGGCCGTGTTCCTGTACCTGCTGCTCGGCGTGCTCGCGGGAGAACTCATCAGACCACTGATGACCCGCCGGCTCACCCAGCACCGCCGCGAGCCAGCGTGACGTGGTCGACGGCGACGTCGACGACCTCCGCGACGCCGTCGAGCCCTTGGCCCGGCTGCGGGCACGTCACGGCACCTACTTCGTCACCGGAAACCACGAATACATCTCCGGCGCCGACCAGTGGATCGAACACGTACGCCGGATGGGCTGGCTACCGCTGGAGAACGCGCGAGCCCAGTTGCCGGGGTTCACGCTGGCCCGCGTCAACGACTTCGAGGGCGACGCCACCGGCCGGGGCCCGGACTTCGCCAAAGCACTCGACGACCGTGACCCCGCGCTGGCCACGGTGCTACTGGCGCATCAGCCCGTCGCCGTCCACGAAGCGGTCCGCTACGGGTTTGACCTGCAACTATCGGGCCACACCCACGGCGGTCAGCTGTGGCCCTTCACCTATGCGGCCGAGGCGGTGAATCCGACCGTGGCCGGGCTGGAACGCTACGGAGACACTCAGCTGTACGTCAGCCGCGGTGCCGGCGCGTGGGGTCCGCCCACCCGGGTAGGCGCTCCCTCCGACGTCACCATCGTGCAACTGGCATCCCGCCAAGCCTGAGAACGGCCCATCCTTACCGGGTGAACAGATGACGGTTCGTTCTCACCCAGTCGGCGAACGCAGCCGGTGGGCGCCCGAGCAGGTGCGTGACCGTCGGATGCACGGTGGTCTCGTCGATCAGACCGTCCCGGTAGAACTCGTGGAAGGCATCCGCGTACTCGGGTGCGAGCCCATCGCGAGCCTCTTCGTCCGGCAGAACGGTCACGCTCAGTTTCCGTCCGAGCTCCCTGCCCAGAATCTCCGCCCGGTCGGCTGCGGTGAGGGCCTCGGGACCGCTGAGGCGGTAGGACCGCCCTTGGTGATCGCGTGTGATCAGCGAGAGCAGCGCTACAGCCGCGATGTCAGCCGGATCGACGACTGACAACGCGACATCTCCGAACGGCTCTCGGATCATGTCGCCGGCGATGATCTGCGGCCGCCAGCGCAGAGCGTTGGACATGAAGGCGTTCGGTTGCAGCATCGTCCAACCCAGGCCGGATGCACGCACCGTGTCTTCCGACTCGATGTGATACCTGGCAACAGCGTTGTTGCGGTTTCCGGACGGCGCGGATGACGACGAGAGCAGGACGACCCGTTCCACACCCCTGTCCTTCGCGTCGGCCAGGGTCCTGGCCATTCCGGCATGACCCGCCAAGGTGAACACGGCGTCAACACCGTCGAGAGCCGATGTGAGGGTGGACGAATCGTCGAGATCCCCCAGACGTACGTCCGCTCCCACGGGGAGTCCCTGACCGCTGCGGGAGACCGCGCGCACCGCGTGGCCGCCGGCAAGCGCCGCTTCCACGAGCGCCCGGCCGACGTTGCCGGTCGCGCCCAGCACCAGAATTCGCATCTGTAAATCCTTAGCACCCCGCGGGACCTGTCGAGGCGTCGCAGCGCCGAACTCTCCACCAACCTTCGCTGTGTCGCCTCCGTGGTCACCACTGAGTCGCGGGCTTCCGTGGCGGGCACGGATGTGCCGGTGGGCACGCCTGTCCGAGGCTTCGGTCATGGGAAAAACATTCGCGCGTCTCGCGATGGCAGCAACGGTCGGGACTGGGGTCCTTCTGGCACCTGTCGTGACGAGCCCGGCCCGCGCGGCCTCGGACGCGGCCTTCGACTCCTACTACGTCCAGAACGCGACCCGCCGCCTGTGGCGCCTCGGGCCGGACAAGGTGCCCTACGACACCGGCATGAACGTCGCGGCCGGCAGCAGCCCGGCGAGTGTGAGGTACTACACCGGCAGCACCGTCGTGTTCAAGCGGGACACCGACGGCGCCCTGTGGGCGTGGAACACCACAGCCGGGCCGAAGCTGCTCGGTAACGGACTGGGCATGGCGGTCGGCACCAACCCTGCCGTGGCGCTCGACGGCGGCACCGTCGTCACCGCTTTCCAGGCCTACGGCACCGGGAACCTCTGGTACGTCTCCAGCAACCAGACCACCGGCCACGACACCGGGATCAAGATGGCCACGGGCTCCAGCCCGTCGATCGTCACGACGCCGAACGGCATCCAGATCGTCTACACGGGCTCGGACAACACGCTCTACCGCCTGAAGCCGGGCTCCACCCCGACCACCGTCGCCAACGGCTTGGGCGTGGCATCCGGCACCAGCCCGGCGGTCGCGGCCGCACCGGATGGCGGCGGCAACGTCGAGATCGCGTTCCAGGCGTACGGCACCGGGAACCTCTGGTACGTCGACGAGAACAACATCGGCCACGACACCGGGATCAAGATGGCGCCGGGGACCAGCCCGAGTGTCGCGGCCAAGTCCGGCGGCTCGCGCTACGTGATCGTCTACAAGCGCAACAGCGACGGCATGCTCTGGCGGATGGATCCGGGATACGACTCCCGGTACGTCGCCGCCGGTCTGGGCGTGGCTGCGAACACCAGCCCGGTCGTCACCGGACTGACCGACGGGCGGTTCGGGATCGCGTTCAACGCGGCGGCCACCAACGACCTGTGGACCGTCGACGCCGACAACGTCGGCCGTGACACCGGCGTCACGATGCTGCCGGGCACCAGCCCGGCCGTCAACAACAACTGCGCCACCTGCGTTCTCACCCCCTGATCGGGCCTCGGCGGGCAGGGTCGCGGCAGAAGCCACGACCCTGCCTCTCCACGGGTTCCCGCCCGATGGAGCACAATAGACGGTGTGACGGGGGTTGCGGGTGTTTCCGCCCGAGAGTCGGAGGTCCTAGCCGGTGTCGGCGCACACCTGACCAACGCGGAGATCGCCGCCCGGCTGGGCATCTCGATCCGCACCGTGGAGAGTCACGTCTCCGCACTGCTGCGCAAGGCCGGCGCCGTCGACCGGCGCGCACTGGCCGCCATGGCCGCCACCGGCATCACGGCCCCGCCACCGGCCACCGTCCTGCCGTCGGCGCTGACCCCGCTGATCGGCCGGACCGCCGAGCGGGCCGCACTGATCGCCGCACTCGACGAGCACCGGCAGGTCACCGTGGTCGGGCCGGGCGGCATCGGCAAGACCCGGCTGGCGCTGGCAGCCGCGGCCGAACTGCTCGGCCGGCCCGCCGAAGACGTCACCTACGTCGATCTGGTGCCGGTCACCGACACCGAGATGGTCGCGTCGGCCGTGGCCGAAGCACTGGGTGGACGCGAGCACGCCGGCCGCTCGGCCACGGATACGGTCGTGGCCCGGTTGGGCGGGCGCGCGGCGCTGCTCGTACTGGACAACTGCGAGCATCTGAGCGACGGCGTGGTGGCGCTGGTCGAGCGGCTGCTGACGAACTGCCCGGGGGTGCGCGTGCTGACCGTCGGCCGGGCACGCCTGCTGACCCCGTACGAGTGGGTCTTCCCGGTGTCCGGGATGTCGGACGGTGACGCGGCCGAGCTCTTCCGGGCCCGGGCCGAGGCGAGCGGCGCGGCCGGCCTGGTCACCGATGTGCAGCGGGTCACCGCGATCTGCCGCCGGCTCGACGGGATGCCACTGGCGATCGAGTTGGCGGCGGCGCGGCTTCCCGCGCTGGGACTGGACGGGCTCGAGGCCGGGCTGGCCGACCGGATGCGGCTGCTGGCCGGTGGCCGGCCCGCCGAGCACCGGCACCGGTCGCTGGCCTCGGCCGTGGACTGGAGCTACGCCCTGCTGTCAGGGGCCCAGCGGATGGTGTTGCGCCGCGTCTCGGTGTTCGCCACACCGTTCACCGCGCCGGACGCCGCGGGGCTGCTGGACGGCTGGCCACCGGCCGGACCGGACGGGATCGCCGCGGTGCTGGCCACACTCACCGAGCAGAGCCTGCTGACGGTCACCCCCGATCCGGCCGGAACCCGGTACCGGGCGCTGGAGACGATCCGCCAGTACGGCGCCGACCGCCTGGCCGAGGCGGGTGAGTTGGCCGAGGCGCACGCCCGGCACCTGCGGTGGTGCCTGGTGCTGGCCGGCACGTTCAGCGAGTTGCTGGACACCGCCGACTGGCCGGCCCGGTTCGACCGGGCCGCCGATGAGCTTCGCGCGGCGCTGTCGCAGGTTGTCGCCGGTGCGGAGCCCAGCGAGGCGGGGTGGCAACTGTCTTTTGGGTAAGTGTCTATAAGTGTCTTTTAGACGTCATAGGTGTTGTATTGTTTCGTGGTGAACCTGACGGAATGGGCACGCGCGCAGGGTGTTGCGCCCCGCACGGCGTATCGATGGTTCCGTGAGGGCTCGCTGCCGGTCCCGGCGGAGCGGGTGGGGCCGCGCACCATCCTGGTGAACATCGATGCGAACACCTCACTCTTGGTGAGCGAGGGCGTCGGCTTGTATGCCCGGGTTTCCTCGCGAGATCAGAAGGCCGACCTGGAGCGGCAGACCGCCCGGTTGTCGGCGTGGGCCGCGAAGGCGGGTCACCAGGTCGTGCGCGTCGAGTCTGAGATCGGTTCCGGGATGAACGGCTGCCGCATGAAGGCACGGCGGCTGCTGGCCGACCCGAAGGTGACCTGCGTGGTGGTCGAGCACAAGGATCGACTCGGGCGCATGAACGTCGAACTTGTCGAAGCCGCCCTGTCCGCGACAGGCCGCCGTCTGGTCGTGCTGGATGACGGCGAAGTCGAAGACGACCTCGTGCGTGACATGGTGGAGGTGCTGACATCGTTCTGCGCCCGCCTCTATGGCCGCCGCTCCGCGAAGAACCGTGCCCAGAAGGCTCTTGAGGCGGCGGCTGCCGGTGAGTGATTCGAACAAGGGCCTACGTGCCATCGACGATCCGTTCGTTGCCCCCGGACCGTCCGGGGTGGCGATACGCGCCCGCCTCAAGCACCTCACGTCCGACGACGACAAGGTGTTACGCCTGGTCGGTGAACACCTTGGGCACCTGGCGTCGCTCGACCTCAAACGTCGGTGCGAGGACGGCCATGACCACGACAGTGATACGTGGGCGGCCCGGAAGCAGGCTCTGACGGCGGCCTCGTCGTCCCGCTGGGCTGGGTCGATCACCAGGGCCACCCATGACCAGTGGGCGCTCTCGCGCCGCTGTCGGCTCGCGCATATCCAGAGCCTGGAGTCCGGCGTCCGCACGATGAAGCGCCGTCTCTCTCAGCCGATCGGGGAGAAGGGCACCAAGCGGGCGCCTGGCGGATACCGTTCGAAAGGCGAGTGGTTCCAGAAGAGTCGCCGCCTGGCGATCCTGGAGCACCGCCTCGACGTGGCCCGAGCCGATCATGAGACCGGTGTTGTTCATGTGGTGCGCGGCGGCCGGAAGCTGCTCGGCAGTCGTCACCACCTCCAGGCCGCGGACCTCACCGAGTCCGAGTGGCGGGAGCGCTGGCAAGCGCAGCGATGGTTCCTCGCTGCTGACGGCGAGTCCGGCAAACGCTTCGGTAACGAGACGATCCGTGTCACTGCGGACGGCCAGGTCAGCATCAAGCTGCCCGCGCCACTGGCGCAGATGGCAAACACCGATCACGGCCGGTACATCCTGACGGCCGAGGTCGCGTTCGCTCACCGTGGCGCCGAGTGGGCCGGCCGCATCAGCGGGAACAAGGCAGTCGCCTACCGTATCCACCTCGACGTGTCCCGTGGCCGCTGGTACCTGACCGCCTCGTGGACCAAACCGATCGTCAAGACGATCCCGCTCGCCACCGCCCGCGCTGAGGGCATGATCGGCGTCGACACGAACGCCGGCCACTTCGCCGCCTACCACCTTGATCGGGACGGCAACCCTGTCGGCGACCCGCGCCGTTTCCACTACGAACTCACCGGTTCGGCTGATCACCGGGACGCGCAGATCAGGCACGCCATCAGCCGCCTGCTGCACTGGGCCAAACGCTGCGGCGTCAACGCCATCGGTATCGAGAACCTCGACTTCACCGCCGAGAAGACCCGCGAGAAACACGGCCGTAGGAAGCGATTCCGGCAGCTCATCGCCGGTATCCCCACCGGTAGACTCAAGGCCCGACTGATCTCCATGGCATCCGAGGCGCAACTGTCGATCGTTGCTGTAGATCCGGCCTACACCTCTCAATGGGGAGGCCAGCACTGGCAAAAGCCGCTGGTCACCCCACGACGCAAGATGTCCCGACACGACGCCGCCGGCATCGCGATCGGGCGACGCGCCCTCGGGCACCCGATCCGGCGACGGACGGCACCGCCCCAGCATCACCGGAGTGATGGTGCTGGGCATCGGACCGTACAGGCCGGACCGGGCGCACAGGAGCGCGAGGAAACCCGCCCTCCCGCCACGGAACGTGCACACGATGCACGCCGCCGACCGGGGACAACTGGAACGCGGGAGACCAGCGCATCCAAAACCGTTCGGGATGTGCGCAGTTCCGGGACCTGGCATCAGATGTCACTCCTGGACACTGCATAGGAACGGTATCGGCTGGCGGTTCGCTTGGCCGAGTTGTGTTTCGCCCGTGGGCTGCCGGGCGAGGCCCAGCGACGGTACGAGCAGGCCGCGCAGCTCGCGCCGGGCGAACTGCAGGCGGCGGTCGCGTTGCGCAGCGCGGCCGAGGCGGCCAAGGTCGCGCACGTCGGCAACGAGGCGATCCGGTTGCACCGGGCGGCCGCCGATGCCGCCCGGCGTGCCGGTGACCGGCCGCGTGCCGCATACGACCTGGCCCTGATCATCGAAATGCTGCATCGCAGCCCCGGCCTGCTCGACGGCCCACCGCCGCTGGACGAGACCGAGTGGCTGATCGCCGAGGCCACCACCCTCGCCAGCGACGACCCGGTTGCGACCGCCCGGGTGCTGGCCGCCCGGGCGCACGCCGGATCGCCGTTCGACCCCGCGAACAGCGACCTGATCGATCGCGCCCTGGCCCGTGCCCGCGAGGCCGGCGATCCGCTGAGCGAGAGCGCCGCGCTCGACCAGCTCACGTCCGTGGAACTGGTGAACCACCGGCTCGGCGCGGCGGCGGCCCAGGCACTGCACCGCATCGAGTTTCTCGTGTCGCGGCCGGTGCGGGCGGACACCGGCGCCTACGAGGTGCTGGACGCGTACATCATGGCGACCGACACCGCGATCGCCGCCGGTGATCTCACGGCGGCCCGCCGGCTCGCCGAGCGGCTCCGGGACCTGCCGATGCACCGGGAGGAGCGCCATCTGGCCAACTCCCGGTTGATGGTCGTCACCGCCCTCGCCGGGGCCTGGGACGAGACCCTCGAGCTCGCCGAACGGTTCCGCGACGACTGGGAACGGGCCGGACAGCCACGCGCGGGCAACCTCAGCCGGGGCACGTACGCCGCCGCCACGGTGCACGGACTGCGGGGCGACGACGCCGGCCGCGCCACCTGGCTGGACATGAGCCACTCGCTGAACTCGTTCTCCCCGTGCGACATCCACCACGACGAGTTCTTCGACGCGCTGCTGCTACTGCACCGTGGGCGCCCCGGCGAGGCTACGGCGCTGTTCACCGGCCGGCCGGACGACTTCCGCTCCTGGTACAACGTGCTCTGGCGACCGTGGTACGCGGCACTGTGGGCCGAGTCGGCCGTGCTCGCCGGGCATCCCGAAGCGACCGGCCGGCTGGACCGGGCTCGCCGGTCGACCGCGGGCAATCCGATCGCCCGGGCCATCGTCGAGCGCTCGGCCGCGTTCGCCGCCGACGACCGCGACGCGATGCTCGCCGCCGCGGAGCGGTTGCGCTCGGCCGGCTGCCGCTACCAGTGGGCCCGCACTCTGGTCCTCACCGGCGGCCCGGACCGTGACCGGGGCGAGGAGGCGCTCGCCGAGATGAAGGCCACGCCGATGGCCGCCGTCAGCAGGAGGATCTCGGTGAGCCGCTGATGTCACGGGCCGGCCGGGCGGGTGTCAGCGGCGGTAGGTGCGTTTTGCCGTGTTCTTCACGTTGCCGGCCCGGTCGTAGGTGCGGAGTTGGACGGTGAACTTCTTGCCGTACTTCTTCGGGTTGATGGTGAAGGTGTAGGCGGCTTTGGTGTCGGTGGCCACGACCTTGCCGTTGACGAGGAGTTGGACACGGGCGATGCCGAAGCGGTCGGTGGCCGCCGCGGTGACGGCGAACTTCTTGGTGACTCTGGAGTTGTTCTTCGGGGCCTGCCGGTAGCTGATGCCGGGCGCGGTGTTGTCGACGGTGATCGTGCGGTTCAGGGTGGTGACGTTGCCGGCCTTGTCCATGGCCATGACCTGCAGGGTGCGGCGGCCGTCGGCTACCAGGCGGCTGTCGAGGCGGACGGACCAGGGTGCCTTGTGGGTGTAGGCGAGGTTGTTGAGGTAGCCGCTCAGGTAGGACAGGCCGGTGGCGTCCTTGATTCCGGTGGCGGTGGTGGTGATGGTGCCGCGGACGTAGGCGTTGGCTGCTGGGGTGAACGTGACCGCCGGTGGGTTGTTGTCGACGATCACCGTGCGGGTGTGTTCGGCGACGTGACCGACGGTGTCGTAGGAGCGGACCGTCATGGTCGCCGGGCCGTTGGCCGCTGCGGGATCCCAGAGCAGGTTGACGGCTCCGACGCCGTTGCTCTGGATGGTGCGGTCGGTGCGGATCAGCCGGCCGTTGATCCACAGTTCGACCCGGTCGATCTGAGAGGCGTCCTCGGAGGCGACGTTGATCCGGCCGCCATGCCGGACGAAACCGTCGACCTCGTCGAAGCCGATCTCCAGCGACGGCGGGGTCCGGTCGACGAACGCGTACACCTGGCTGGTTCCGACGTTGCCGAGGTCGTCGTAGGTCCGGGACTGCAGTAGTACCCGGCCGTCGGGGCCGGTGCCGTCCCAGGTGACGGTCCACGGGGCTGCGGTGGCGGAGTCGATCACCTTGTCACCGAGGAGCAGGTCCACGCGGGTGACCGTGTCGATGCCGGCCGGTGCCGATACGCCGAAGTCGAAGGACTTTCCCTGGTAGAAGGTGTTCGGGATGGTGCGCTGCCCGTCGTTCGGCCACGGGAAGAAGGCCGTCGCGGCGCGGTTGCGGACCCGCACGGTCAGCGGATCGGTGCGAGTCCAGGCACCGTGTGAATCGAGCAGTTCCAGCTGAAGCACCGCGTCGGCGTCGGCGTGCCGGGCCGTGTTCCAGGTCAGCGACCACGGTGCAGTCCAGTCCCAGGCGACAAGCCCACCGTTGACGAAGAGCCTGATTTCGGTGACGTCGGTCCCGGCTGGCACAGCGGGGGTGATCACCATGGTTTTGTTCACTTGCTGCCCGGCGGCCAGCCCCAGATCGATGACCGGTGGTTCGGCCGCATGGGCGGGTGTAGCAGCGGTCCCGGCAGCAAGAGCCGTGACCAACACCAGCAATGCCGTTGCGGAGCGCGGTGTTCGTCGCACATATCCCCCGTAGATCGATGTGTTGCACATCGTAGATCTTCGAAGTCCAGTTGCGACGGCAAGGCTCCGACTCGAGCCGTCGCCATTCGGTGGTTGCGCTGGGTGTGATCAATGCAACTCGTTGTTACGGGAAAATTCTCGATCTTGGTGACATCGAGGTCTGGTTATCCATCGATTGGATGCTTAGAGTTCCGGTGCCGCTACGCATTGATCGGGGGACGCCATGTGGCGCCGGATTCTGCCTGCCTGTCTCACGGTGGGCCTGACTGCCACCGTCTTGTCTGTTCCAGCCCTGACGAGTCCCGTCCTGGCCGCCTGCAGTGAGGCCGCGGCCACCGAGGCTGCCGCCGCAGCGTTGGCCGCCAGTTGCGGGAAGCCGGTGGTGGTGGACGCGCTGCGCAACGAATACTCGCAGGTGACAGCTCAGCCTGACGGGCGGATGACGTTCGAGTCCTCGGTGTTGCCGGAACGGGTGCAACGCGGTGAGGGTTGGGTCGATGTCGATCTGGACCTGGCGGCCGGCGTTGACGGTCTCCTGCGCCCGGCGGCGTCGGTGGCCGACGTGGCGTTCTCCAACGGCGGTGCTGCTCCGCTGGTGACCCTGACGCGCGGGGGCCGGGCGATGACCATGTCATGGCCCGGGACGCTGCCGCCTCCGGTGATCGTGGAGAACTCGGCCAAGTACTCCGAGGTCCTGCCCGGGGTCGACCTGGTGGTACGGGCGACCGAAACCGGGTTCACCCACGTGCTGGTGATCAAGTCAGCGGCGGCGGCTGCGCAGTCCGCGGTGCGTGAGGTCAGGTTCGAACTCGGCGGTGACGCCGAGGTCGAAGAGATCGACGGGGCGTTGCGGGCGGTCAGCAGTGGATCGGTACTGGCGTCGACCGAACCGGCGGTGATGTGGGATTCGCGATCAGCTGCCGTCACCGCCGCGCCCCAGGCATCGCGATCCACCCTTCAAACTCTGACGGCCACGCCATCGACCACCGAGGCCGCGGGTGACGCGGCACGGACCGCACCGGTGTCGGTGCATTTGTCGGACGGTGACCTCGTCCTGCGCCCCGATGCGACCCTGCTCGCACAGGCGGCCTTTCCGCTGTACGTGGACCCGGCGTGGTCGGTGGCCAAGGCGAAGCGGGCGTACTCGACGAACAACGGCTCCAACAACACCGACTACTCCGTGGCCCGCGTCGGGCACAACCCGGAGACCGGCGCGCTGTACCGGTCGTTCTTCCAGTTCAACACCACAGCGGGCGGTGTCGCGCTGAAGGGCAAGCACATCGAGTCCGCACGGGTGGAGATGAAGCTCGATCACTCCTGGTCCTGCGACCGGACGGTCGCGTCGATGCACTGGTCGTCGGCGATCAACGCGACGATGAAAGCGACCTGGTCTGCCATGGACCTGCTGCGCTACCTGGACAGCGCCACCGGGCGCGCCAATCAAGCCGGCGGCTGCGGTGTCATCCAGGGCGACGAGGACATGATCTTCCAGAGCGCTAAGGTCACCTCGTTCGTGCAGGAAGCAGCAAACAAGAGCTGGCCCAACGTCACCGTGGGCTTTACTGCCCGTGACTCCTCCGGAGAAGGGGAGTCGACGCAGGCGCGGTGGAAGAAGTTCCTGCCGAACAACGCCAAACTTTTTGCCGACTACGACACCAAGCCGACCGCACCGACCGGCCTGCAGGTAGCGGGAATCGCGTGTAGCACCAGTGCCGCGGTGACCATCGGAACGCTCACCCCGACGTTCTCCGCGCAGTTCAACGACGCGGACACCAGCGACTCGCTGACCGGTGCGTTCGAGTGGATCGAAGTACCGGCGGCGGGAATGGGCTCAGTCACCGCCACGGTGCCGGGCCGAAAAACGGCGCCGCCGAACAAGACCAACGTGTCCAACAATACGAGAGCGACCAGCGCGGCGGTCAACGCGCCGAAGGACAAGAAGTACGCATTCCGGGCCCAGACCACGGACAAAGCGCCGTACTCGCAGGTCGGTCCGTGGTCGGCATGGTGCCAGTTCACGGTGGACACCACGGTTCCGACAGTGACCGGCACGGTGCTGTCCAACGCTTCAGCTCCCGGGAAGAAGGTCCGGATCCGGATCGAGTCGACCGCCACGGACGTGACCAAGTTCCAGTACGGCTGGGATGCCGCCACGAAGGTGGTCACCGCGTCAACCTCGACCACACCGCCGAAGACCGCAGAGATCGAAGTGACCGCTCAACGACTCGGCACCAACGTCCTGAACCTCAAGGCCATCGATGCAACTCTCAACGAAGGCATCGGGACAGTGATTTTCGACGTCGCCGGCCAGCCGGTTGCCCCCATTGCGCGTTGGGGTCTGGAAACCCTTCCCGGGATGTCATCCCCGGCTAGTGCACTTGCTGACCGTGTCGCGATACCAGCGGATACGCCGCTTACCGCCGAGAACGTGACCTGGACCGATGACGTACGGCTGAAGCGGGCCGCAACGTCGACGTTCAACGGAACCTCCTCTGCGGCCATGACCACCTCGTCGGTGGTGAGCACTACTGCTTCGTTCAGCGTCGCCGGCTGGGTTCGGCTCGGCGCGGTGCCGACCAGCGACATGAAGTTCGCTACCCAGTACGGCAGCGACGCGGCCGGTTTCGAGATCGGTGTCCGCCGAACCGGGACCGCGCTGACGCCGTACTGGTCGTTTCTGATGAAGGACACCAGCGTTCAGACGAGCGCGACGGTCGCGGTCCTGGCGCCGACTCCGATCACCGCTGCTGACACCGGGCGATGGGTGCACGTGGCAGGCGTGTTCGACGCGCCGGAGAAGAAGCTGCGTCTCTATCTGGACGGCACGAAGGTGGCCGAGGTCGACCGCACCGCCACCCCGTGGGCAGCGACCGGCCGGTTTGCTGTGGGTCGCGGGTATGGCAGCAACTACTGGAACGGTTCGATTGCCGACGTTCAGGCCTTCGACCGGGTACTGGTGGCGGAGGACTTCACCGGCCGCCTCGCCACTGATCCGGACGGCAACGGGTTCGACGAACCGGGCGTGCTGACCCCGATCCAGGTCGGCGGATGGGACTTCGATGCAGCGTCCCGGTGCCGCCGCACCGATCTCAGTGGCTACTGCGAGGCACCAGACCCGGGAACTGCCTGGAGCCGCTGGCTGGCTCTGAGCCGGGGCGCCGACATCGGATCCGGCCGTGACGTCAACAACGGGTCCGCGCTCTGGCTCGACGAGCAGTACTTCCCGTCCGACGACGGCGAAACACCGGAAGCCACCTCCGAATACGGCCGGTCCGCGGTCAAAACCGGCACCACCGCACCGGATGAGAACGGCAACGAGTTCACGCTGTGGCAGGACCAGCAGGTTCTACGCACCGACCAGTCGTTCACCATCGCGGCGTGGGCCGCGCCGAAGGCCGATCTGACCGGTAACCGGACCATCCTCGCGCAACGCGGGGCGCACGAGAGCGCGTTCCGGCTCCAGTACGCCGCGGACAGCGGCAAGTGGGTCTTCACGGTCGCATCTCAGGATGTGCCGGATGCCGGCGCCTCGACGGTGAACAGCCTGACTTCGACCTCGATCGTCGATACCGGGGCCTGGACCCATCTGACCGCCGTCTACGACGCGGGCGCCAAACAGACCCGTATCTACGTCAACGGAAACCGTGAAGCCGCCGCAAGCATCTCCGGCACGCCGTTCGACGCTACGGGAACGCTGCTGGTCGGCAAATCCGTCTCCCGCGGGGAACTGACCGGCCAGTGGCATGGCGGCATCGACGACATCGCCGTCTTCCAAGGTGCGATGAACGACGCGGCAGTCTCGCTCATGTACGAGCGCCAGAGTGCCGACACCAGCGCCACCAACGTGCTGAAGCTGAACGGGACGATGATCGCGGGCGCGGTGAAGCGATCCAGCAACGACGTCTACCAGTTGCGGATGCAAACCGACGGGAACCTGGTGCTCTACCGGCAGGGCACCGCCGTCTGGTCACCCAACACCTGGGGCAATCCGGGTGCCGAGACGGTCCTGCAGGCCGACGGCAACCTGGTGATCAATCGCCAGGACAAATCCGTGGCCTGGAGCACTGCCACAGCTGGCAAGGGCGCAGACCGGTTGGTGCTCTTCGATGACGGCCGCCTCGAACTACAGAATCCGGCCGGTCAAGTCGTCTGGCGTCGTCCGTAAGCATGTCGATTCAAGGGGATCGGAAGATGTTCACACGCTCGCGTAGTGTGCTGTCGCTCCGCTGGAGTCGACTGTTCGTCGGATCATTGGTCAGCGCGGTAGTCCTGTCCGGGCTGGCGGTGCCCGCGTCCGCAGCGGTGCCGTCGGCGCCGGTGGTACAGCCGCCGAAGCCTCCGGTCGAGAAACTCGACAAGGACGGCGGGCCGGTCACCACCCGGGCCTGGACTCAGAAGAAGGTCCGCGACACACCAACGGCCACACCGGTCTGGCCGAAAGCCTCCACCGCTACCGTCGATCTGACTGTTGCCGGCCAGGCCGGTCTTCGATCGGCGGACGCCGGTAGGCGTGCCAAGGCCGGCGACCTGCCTGTCTGGGTTGCCGACGCACCAGAAGCCTCCGGTGGCTCCCAGCTGTCACGACTGAACGTGCGAGTTGTCGATCGCGCGACGGTCCCGGCGGCTATCCGTGACGGGATGCTGCTGCAGGTCACCGCACCGCAAGGCGCCGCGACCGGTAAGGCACGACTTTCCGTCGATTACCGCGGATTCCAGGACGCCTACGGCGCGGACTGGGCCTCTCGGCTCAAACTGTGGCAGATGCCGTCGTGTGCGCTGCGCAACCCGGAGTCGGCTTCCTGCCGCTCGATGCCCCTGGCTTCCACCGTCGATGCGAACGCGGGCACCGTCTCGGCCACAGTCGCCGTCGACTCGGCGGGAGACGCAACGTCCTCCGCCGCCGCGGCCTCCGGGTCGTTCGTGGCGTTGGCTGCGAGCCCGTCAGGTGATAGCGGCGACTTCAGCGCCACCAGCCTGGCACCGTCGGCATCGTGGTCGGCCGGCGGCAACTCCGGTGAGTTCTCCTGGAACTATCCAATGCGCGTCCCGCCGGCTACCGGCCTGACCCCGAACGTTGCTCTGGCCTACTCGTCAGCCTCCGTCGACGGACGCTCGGAGGTGACCAACAATCAGCCGTCCTGGATCGGTGAGGGCTTCGACTACACACCCGGTTACATCGAACGCCGCTACGTTCCCTGCTACCAGGACTCTGAAGAGAAGACCAAGCCCAACAGCACGAAGTCCAGCGGTGACCTGTGCTGGCGATCGGACAATGCCGTCGTCAGCCTCGGGGGCAGCAGCAGCGAACTGATCTACCAGGCCGGCAAAGGCTGGCACTACCGGGAGGAAAACGGCTCCAAGGTCGAGAAACTGACCGGAGCCGCGAACGGCGACACCGGTACCGCCGGTATCGACGGGGTGGGGGAACACTGGCGGATCACCACGACCGATGGCACCCAGTACTACTTCGGCCTGGATGACCTGCCTGGCCAGACGGCGCCCACGAACTCGACGCTGACCGTTCCGGTGTTCGGCAACCACAAGGGCGAGCCCTGCCATCAGGACGAGTTCATGTCGTCGGACTGTGTGCAGGCTTACCGGTGGAACCTGGACTATGTAGTCAGTGTGCGCGGTAACTCTTTGTCGTACTGGTACGACAAGGAGACCAACAAGTACGCGCAGAACGCTAAGGAATCCTCGGTCGTCACGTACGACCGGGCCGGCTACCTGAAGCGGATCGACTACGGCACCTACGACCGGACCGCCGCCGACCACGGCGTCACCGAACGCAACACGACACCCTATGCCCAGGTGGAGTTCACCCCCGATATCCGCTGCTTCACCAGCTGCGGAACCGCGTCCGAACCGACCACGAAGAACTGGAAGGACACCCCCTGGGACCAGGAGTGCAAAGCCTCCGCGACCAGCTGCCCGGACCAGTTCTCCCCGACGTTCTGGACCACCAAGCGCCTCAAGACGGTCACCACCCGCGTGTGGGACACGACTGTGACACCGGCGGGCTGGCAGAACGTCGACTCCTGGACGCTGACTCACACCTTCTCGGCGACCGCGGACAGCACCCATACCGGCCTCTGGCTCGAGAAGATCGACCACGCTGGTCACGTCGGCGGGACGGTCAACCTGCCGCCGGTGACATTCGAGGCCGAGTCGCTACCCAACCGGGTGCTGACCGACAACACCTCTACCTATAGCTGGCTGCGGATCTCCAGCATCGTCACCGAGACCGGTGCCCGGATCAAGGTCGACTACTCGCCGGTGGACTGCACCGAGGCGATCATCGCGACCCTGAAAGCACACACCAACACCCGCCGCTGCTACCCGGTCAAGGTGCCCAGCAACGCCGATCCCGGCGGTGACGTCATGGTCGAGGAGTGGTGGCACAAGTACGTCGTCACCCACGTCGCCGAAGACGACCTTCAGACTTCCAACGATCACCCGGCTCCGTCCAAGCACACCCGCTACGAATATGTTGATGCCCCGGCATGGCGATACGCCGAAGATGATGGTCTGGTACCCGCCAACCGCAAGACCTGGAGCCAATGGCGCGGATACGCCGAGGTCCGGACCACAACCGGCGACGAAGCCGACACTCGTACCCTCACGGTCACCAAGTTCCTGCGTGGTATGCACGGTGACCGGGCCACCCCGGCCGGGGGCACCCGTTCCGTCACCGTTCCTGCGTCGGTGGGTTCCGAGACCGTCAACGACCACGATCAGTTCGCCGGCATGATTCGCGAACAAGCCACCTTCAACGGCGTCGACACCAAACCGGTGTCCAAGACCGTGAACGTCCCCTGGCGATCCAACCCGCTCGCCAGCCGCATCATCACCGACGACAACGGCTATTCCGACACCGCCGAAGCACGCTACACCGACAATCAGGTCACCTACTCGGCGACCGCTCTCGGGGTAGACGGCAGCCGTGGCTGGCGTGTCTCCGCCACCCGTGCAGCGTTCGACCACACCTACGGAACCGTCGAGTGGACGCAGGACGACGGTGACATCGCCAAGACCGGTGACGAGACGTGTGCGACGCCCACCTACACCCGTAACGCGGACAAGAACCTGACTCAGATCGTTGCTCGGACCCTCACCACTGCGCTGGCGTGTGGTCAGGCTCCCACCAGCGGCGATCACGTCATTTCCGATGATCGGCTCTACTACGACGGCGCTACGTCCGTCGCCGCTGCACCCAAGTACGGTTCGGTGACCAAGGCCGAACAGCTCAAGGAGTGGGCACCGAGCACCGGCACCCAGTGGCAGACGACCGCGGAAGGCACTTACGACTCTGCCGGCCGGGTGAAGACCAGCACCGACATCAAGAAGAACATCACCACATCCACCTATACCCCTGCAGTGGGTGGCCCGCTCTCGAAGACCACCGCCAAAAATGCGCTCGCCTGGACGTCCGCCGTCGAGACCAACCCGTACTGGGGATCGGTCACTAAGACCACCGACGCCAACGGCAGGATTACCGCCGACGTGGACTACGACGCGCTTGGCCGCGTGGCACGCGTCTGGAAACTGGGCTGGACCAGAGCTGCCAACCCCACCAAACCCACCGTCCAGTACGAGTACAAACTCGCTGCGAACCGGGACGCCTACCCCTACGTCAAGACGCAGACGCTGAACGCAACCGCCAACTACGTCACGTTCTTTCAGATCTCGGACGGCATGCTCCGGCCGCGGCAGACCCAGGCGCTGTCACTCGGCGGTAGCGGCGACCGGGTGATCACCGACATCATCTATGACGAATTCGGCCGTACCGCCACCACGTACGGCGCGCATGCCGAACCAGGTGCGCCGTCCGGCATTCTCTGGTGGGAACCGGAGTGGTCGGTACCTTCTATCACCAGGACCGTGTACGACCGCGCGTCTCGGGCCACGGCGTCCATCTTCTACAGCGGCGACGGCATCACCAACCTGGTCGAGAAGTGGCGCACCACCACCGCCCACGAAGGCGACCTCACCAAGATCACCCCGCCGGATGGTGCTACCCCCACCACCACACTGACCGACATCCAGGGCCGGACCGTCGCACTGCGGCAACACACCACCACTGCCGGCGTCAACGGGGCCTACACACAGACCAGTTACGCCTTCAACCGCAAAGGTCAGCAGACCACGGTCACCGACTCGGACGACAACGAATGGGTCAACACCTACGACCTCAAAGGTCAGCTGACGAGCACCTCCGACCCAGACAAAGGCACCACCAACCACGCGTACAACGAATTCGGCGAGCTGGAAAGCACCAAAGACGCCCGTGGGGAGACCCTCTGGTATGTCTATGACACCATCGGCCGCAAGACGCAACTCCGCGACGACAGTAAAATCGGCCCGTTGCGCGCGACCTGGACCTACGACGCCCTCACCGACGGATCCACCGGCTTCCGTGGGCAACTCACCCAGAGCATCCGGTACGAGCCAGCCGGATCCGCGAACGCCTACCGCTGGCAGGTCAGCAACTTCAGCTCCCGCTACCAGCCCACCGCGGTCAACTACGTCATCCCCCTCGTCGAAACCGGCTTGAACAGCACTTATTCCTACGGATACGGCTACGCCGCCGCCACCGGCGAACCGACCACCGTCTCGCTTCCCGCTGGCGGCGGCCTGGTCACCGAACAGCTGACCACCACCTACAACGCCGATACCGGCATGCCCGAACGCCTGAACACCAGCCTCACCGGGTGGGCCGGCACTATGGCGAATGCCTACTACACCGCTTACGGCGAACGCTCCGGCTCCGTCTACCAGCTACCGGGCGCTGCCTTCGTCGGCGACAACGTCTACCGCGACGAAGGAACCCGGCGGATCACCCGCACCACCGTCGAACGTAAATCCGTCGTTGGCACCGTCTCGGACCGCAACTACGAATACGACAAGGCCGGCAACATCCTTTCCATCGAGGAAAAGCCCGCCGTCGGATCCGCCGACAAACAATGCTTCCGTACGGACGCCCTCGTTCGGCTAACCACCGCATGGACCCCGAAGACCACGACGGCATGCACCACCGACCCGGCACTGGACGCTCTAGCCGGTCCCGCCCCCTACTGGCAGGACTGGACCTTCACCGCCACTGGATCCCGCAAAACCGAGACCACCCACACCACGACCGGTAACACCGTCCGCGACTACACGATCCCGGAGGGGGGAAAGAACGTCGTCCGGCCGCATGCGGCCACCGTCATGGCCACCACCATCGGCGAAACCACCAGCATCACCGAGTACCGCTACGACAACAGCGGCAACATGATCTGCCGCCCCACCGTCGGTAGCACCACCAACACCTGCGCCACCGGCACCGGTAGCCAAACCCTCAACTGGGACGCCGAAGGCAAACTCGCCACCGTTGCCGACGGCACGAACACCATCGAAGCCAGCGTCTACGATGCCAACGGCGAACGCCTCATCCGCCGCGATGCCAACGGCACCACCCTCTACCTGCCAGGCCAGGAGATCCGCCGCGAAGGCGCCACCAACAGCGGAACCCGCTACTACAGCTTCGCCAGCACCACCTTCGCCTCCCGCACCGGTTCCTCCGACCTCACCAGCCTGACCTGGCTCTTCAACGACCACCAAGGCACCCAGCTACTCGCCATCAACGCCCACACCCAAGCTGTCACCTCCCGCCGCCAAACCCCCTACGGCGGTGAACGCGGAACCAACGCACTATGGCCCAACAAGAAGTCCTTCGTCGGCGGCGACCAGGACACCACCGGCCTGATCAACATCGGCGCCCGCCGCTACGACACCGTTCTCGGCCGGTTTATTTCCGTCGACCCGCTCATGGACTACGCCGACCCCCAACAGTGGAACGGCTATAACTACGCCAACAACAATCCCGTCACCCGTAGAGATCCGTCCGGAATGGGATCGCCGTGCGGCGGCGATGACGTTCCATGCACGGATGAGGCGATCCTGCACCCCAACAAAACCAGGAACAACGACGGTAGTAAGGGCCCCAAAGATGACGGTGGTGACAACCCCGGAGGTGGTGGTTCCGACAATAGCGACGACCTCGGTGACACTCCCGTCAACGTCACGGAAACCCAGAAGGAACAGTTTAAGGTCCGGCAATTCGAGGGTGATGTATACACGCTCGAAACCATTGCCGAATTTGCAGGTAAGAGCAATGACAACTGGTACATCGTCTGTGTCCAACTGCTGACCACCGGTACTGGCGCCGAGTGCAATGGACCCAATCCATTCGCGGCACCTAAATCCAAAAAAGAACAAGCTATGCAGGCTGCGGGAATCCTTGTCGCAGTCATCGCCCCGCTAGCTTGCGCAGCCTTCCCGTATGGTTGCGCCGCCCTTGCCGCGGATGCCGTGGCCGGCGAGGTAGCCCTTGCATCATCAGGCGCGCTCGTATCTGCGAGCGGGGTCAGCTTAATGTTCAGCCTTACGAAAGCATCAGGTCGAGTGGCCACAGTGGCCTGTAGCTTCTCCGGTGATACAGAAGTCCTGCTCGCGGACGGAAGCACTAAACCACTCAGCGAAGTAGAGGTCGGAGACGAAGTGCTCGCAACCGACCCGGAGACCGGAGAACAGGGTCCTCGAGGAATCGAAGCTGTATGGGTGCACAACGATGACCTATATGTGCTCACAATTGGCGGCGAACGTCTCGTAACAACCGAAGACCATCCGTTCTGGAATGAAACGGACCAGCAATGGCAGCCCGCTCAGCGGCTCGACCGGGGTGACCTGTTAAGGACTTCCGTCGGTACGGCGGTGGTCGACGGCTTCGAAGGGAAAATCCGCCGGTACGGTGCCGCGTACAACTTGACGGTGGCTGACCTCAATACCTACTACGTGCGCGCTGGTGACACCTCCGTCCTTGTTCACAACACGGGACCTTGTGGAATATTCAGTGGTCGACTCGACAATATCGCGACCCATATCACGGCTCGCGATCTCGACGCTGCAAAGCGGGAACTCGCTGGCGAGGTTGTCAAAAGAAAGGCCGACGGAACGCCGTGGGATCACGTGCATGAAGTTAGGGATGCCCAGCAGGGGTTGATTGATGTAATCAAACGAATTAAAGGCCGGTTGAGGCATCCGACACTTCCGGATGCGGAGCGGGCCTCGTTGAACGTCGACCTGTCCCGAGCCAGTAGAATGCTCGACTACACCGAGAAGTTTGTTCCAAGGTGATGAGGTGACTTAAATGGCTAACCAACTAAATCTGGATGAAGTCGTCCATCGGTCGAAAGAAGGAACTGTCTCTAAGGCGGAATTGGCTCGGGTTGCAGAAGCCTTGAAGGCTCCGGAAGGCGGCGATTTGTATCGCCTTCTTTACATCCTTCTTCGTACGGGCGCCAAGGAGTACGAAGATTTATTAGCCTCGTACATCGATTACTCTGCCGATTCCCAGAGTGCTGCTCTGGTTCTGGGTTCGCTGTGCACGCAATGGGGCCGATTTGATCGGTATCGGGATCGAGTGGTCGAGGCGCTGGCTGGAGTTCCCTGGGACTTCATGGACGACCTCAAGAGGTCGGCGATATCTGCGACAGGTGAGTACCTGATGGTGTCATCTGATCGGTCGTTGTTGGAGCGTCTGGTGGGCCATGCGGAATCGTACAGGGATGATCTGATCGGAAAATTTGCTGTCGAGGCGTTGGCCAGAGCCCTGGGTGAGCCAGCTTCTGTTGCCGTGTTCCCGCGAGATGAAACCGAAGGAGCATTGTGGGCCAACAAGATAATTGATAGAGCGAAGAAGCGGCTCACCAGGGAACGTGCCGCCCACTGACAGGGAAAGCCCGGGAATTGGAGGTGATGAGATGACAGCTAAATCGGTCGCAGTCAACGCTAGTGCATCGTGATTCTGTTGTCTTTACGTGACGTTGGTGCGATTGGCTGGCGGGGTGGAGTTGACGGCTGACCAGAGCGCTGAGCTGCGTACGTTGACGACCAGCACCGAGGTATCGGCGGCGGTCGGAACGCGGGCACGGATTGTGTTGTGGCATGCCGAGGGCCGGATGAAGAAGGACTTCGCCGGCTTGGCCGGGGTGTCCGGCCGACGGTGGATCTGTGGCTGAGGCGCTATGCCGCTGACGGCGCGGCGGGTTTGCTGGCGGCCAAGCCTGGTGGGCCTCGCGAGCAGGTCAGCGCGGATGTCCGGTTACGCGTGCTTGCACTGACTGGGACGACGCCGCCACCGGAGACCGGGTTATCGCACTGGTCGACCCGAACCATGGCTGACTACGTCACCCGCGCTACCGGCACGAGCGTCTCGCATCACTGGGTGGCGAACCTGTGGCGTGAACATGGCCTCAGACCGCAGAAGCAAAGCACGTTCAAGCTGTCCAAGGGCCCCGCGCTCGCCGACAAGGTCGCCGACATCGTCGGGCTGTATTTGGACCCGCCCGGCGGGGCAGTCGTGCTCAGCACGGTAGACCTCAGTGGGTGTTTGAGAGTGCTGTCGCACGGCGTGTCCCTGGCTTTGGCGGAGGTGGTCCGAAGCTGTTCGGGTGGAGCGTGAGCGTCGATATCCGTCGGACCTGACCGATGAGCAGTTTGCGCCGTGAGGCGCTGTTGATTCGAGTGGAGGTGCAAGACCTTCATCGCTGTCCCTGTCGCAGCAGGGCGGTGGAGCTGAGGGCAGCCTGATCCGGGTGGTGCCGGGGAGGGTGGGAGCAGCCCCACCGCGACCACTTCGGCGCACACCGTTGGTTGCCGGTCAGGTGCGGTGGTCGAGCCGTAGGCCGGCCTGGTGGCCGAGCAGGGCGGCCTCGGTGCGGTTGTCGCAGTCCAGTTTGACCAGCAGGCGGGAGACGTAGCCCTTGACCGTTGCCTCGGACAGGTGCAGGTGGCGGGCTATCTGCAGGTTGGACCAGCCGGCTCCGAGGCCGGCCAGCACCTGGCGTTCCCGGTCAGTGAGGGCGACGATCACGTCGTGGGTGTAGCGGCGGCCGGTGGTGCTGCCGATCAGCCGCTGTGATGCCGCGGGGGACAGGACCATGTGCCCGGCGGCGGCGACCCGGACCAGATCGACGAGGTCCTCCGGCGCGGTCGATTTCAGCAGGAATCCGGCCGCACCGGCGCGCAGGGCCCTCAGCACGTATTCGTCGAGGTCGAAGGTGGTGAGGGCGACCACCTTCGGCGGGGACGGCAACGCGGTCAGCTGTTCGATCGCGGTCAGCCCGTCGACGCCGGGCATCCGCAGGTCCATCAGGATCACGTCGGGCCGTAGCCGTACCGCGGCCGCTACCGCCTCGGCGCCGTCGTAGGCCTCACCGACGACGTCGAGTTCTCCGGTCGCGGACAGGATCGTCCGTAGGTGCGCGCACACCATGCGCTCGTCGTCGACGAGGAGCACCCGGATCATCGTGACACCGCCGTCGGCACGTACGCGGGTAGCGTCACGCGTACCGCGAACCCTCCGCCGGGCTCGTTCCCGGCGGACAGTGTTCCGCCGAGCACCTCGATCCGGTGCCGTAGACCGTCGAGTCCGCTGCCGCCGCCCGCCGCGGTGACCAGCAGGTCGGGCCAGTGTGGGGGCCGGGTGTTGCTGATGTCCAGCGACACCCGCTGCCCGCCGTACCGTACCGCCACGGTCGTCTCGGCGCCGGGCGCGTGTTTGTGCACGTTCGTCAGTGACTCCTGGACTACCCGGAACACCGTGCGGAGCACGGCCGGCGCCACCGGCTGCGGATCGCCCTGCTCGTCGAGGCGCACCGGCAGCCCGACCGCGCGGGACTGCTCGATCAGGGAGGCGAGTGTGGCCTCGGCCGGGCCCGCGGTACCGCGGTCGCCGCCGCGCAGCATGCCGACGAGGTCCCGCAGCTCGGCGAGGGCCTCACAGCCGGCCACCCGCAGTTGCTCGGCTGCCGCCCGGACCTGCGGATCGGTGCTGCTGACCCGCAACGCGCCCGCTTGCAGCACCATCAGGTTGATCCGGTGGGTGACCACGTCGTGCATCTCACCGGCGAGGCGGCTCCTCTCGTCGGCACGTGCCCGGTCGGCGATCGACACCAGCAGGCTGCGCCGGGCCCGGGCGTACATGCCCAGCAGCGCTGAACACAGGAACACCACGGGGGCGGTCACCGGATCCTGGATCGCCCAGGCCTGCGCGCCGACCAGGAACAGCGTGGTCAACGTCGCGATCACCGCCCACTGGCGCCATCGGCGGCCGCTGCCGTAGGCGGTGATCGCGAACGGGGCGAGCACCGCGGCCCAGGCCGGCACCAGGACACTGATCGCCGCGATCGCCAGCCCCATCCGGTACGGCGCCCGGCGCCGGATCAGCAACAGTGACGCCGCGGCCAGCTGCGCGGCGACGTATATCCACACCGGTGCCGTGAGGTGTTTGCCGGCGACCGGGCCGGTGAGCTCGAGAGTGATGCCGGCTGTTGCCGCCACCACGGCCAGAACCACGTCGACGATGACCTGCCGCCCTCTGCCGCGACCCATGTCGGCAGGCTAGCCGAGCGAGGGGGAACCGGCTCGCCGAGCGCGCGCTGACGCGACGAACTGATGGGCGCATGCGACGAAAGTAGGTGCCGTTCGCGACCATCCACTCTGTCGGTGTACGGGGCCGGCGGGTTGGGATGGG
>NZ_BOMG01000106.1 GCF_016862075.1 Actinoplanes couchii
CCTCATCGGGGGGTCCGCGCGAGGGGCGGACCGATACGGCAGTGCTGCGCGACGGCACCCATGGGGATGAGGTCGCAACGGAGCTGGGATATGAGAACCTGCGACGCCACGAACTACGACACACCGCCTCACCTGGCTCGCCGGACACGGATCGCTGACCACCACACAGCGGTATATGCATGTTGGCCAGTGATCGATCAGCGAAGCAGGCGACGCACTCACATACCCCGCGTTCCACCGACGGTCCGCGGCTGCAAGTGTCGGCCCACTCGCGCGGGAACACAGCTACAGCCGGCGGGCCCGCTGACCGCTACCCGGAGCCGGAGTGCTGCGGCCACCGGCCGGCCGGCTCACCTGCTCGCGCAACACCGATGCCGCGCGGCGGGCGCGCTCGGCCTCCGCCCGGTACGCCGCGGCTGCCCCGGCATCGCCGGCCATCTCCGTCTGCTCGCCGATGTCACCCGCACGGGTCAAGGGCTCCAGACCACCCAGAAATCGATGGGCAAAGATAAAAGAGGGTTTTCGCGTGGCCTGTGGCCTGCGAAAACCCTCTTACTGTCGGGCTGACAGGATTTGAACCTGCGACCCCTTGACCCCCAGTCAAGTGCGCTACCAAGCTGCGCTACAGCCCGATCCCGCCCGGAACATCAGTCCCGCGCGACATCTCCTAAAGACTACCAACCTCACCCATGGGCTTTTCCTCGACCCCCCGGCCCCAGCTTCTTGCGGGGCTTGACGGTCACCTCGATGGGGCTGCCCTCGAAGCCGTACTCCTCGCGGAGCTTGCGTTCGATGAACCTGATGTAGCCGGCGTCGAACGGGCCGGTCGTGAACAGGACGAAGCGGGGCGGGGCCACGCCTGCCTGGGTCGCGAACAGGACGCGCGGGGCGCGGCCGCCGCGGACCGGGTGCGGGGTGGCCTGGGTCAGCGCTGTCAGCCACTGGTTCAGGGCGCCGGTCGGCACGCGGGTCTCCCACGACACCAGGGCCCGGCGGATGGCGGGAGCCAACTTGTCCACCGCGCGGCCGGTCTTGGCCGAGATGTTGACCCGGACCGCCCATGTCACCCGTTTGAGGTCGCGGTCGATCTCCTTGTCCAGGTAGAACCGGCGGTCGGGGTCGACCAGGTCCCACTTGTTGAAGGCGATCACCAGCGCCCGCCCGGCCTCGATGGCCTGGCTGATGACGCGCTGGTCCTGTTCGCTGATGACGTCGCCGGAGTCCAGCAGGACCACGGCCACCTCGGCGGCCTCGACCGCGCCGGCGGTGCGCAGCGAGGCGTAGTACTCGGTGCCGGAGGCCTGGTGGACGCGCTTGCGCAGGCCGGCGGTGTCGACGAACTGCCAGACCTCGCCGTCCATCTCGACCAGGCTGTCGACTGGGTCGACCGTGGTTCCGGCGACCGAGTCGACTACCGCGCGTTCTTCTTTCGCGAGGCGGTTGAGCAGGCTCGACTTGCCCACGTTCGGGCGGCCGACCAGCGCCACCCGGCGGGGGCCGCGCGGGGCACCCTCCAGCACGGGCGGGGTCTCCGGCAGCGCGGCGAGGATGCTGTCGAGCAGGTCGCCGGAGCCGCGGCCGTGCAGGGCCGAGATCGGGAACGGCTCGCCCAGGCCCAGGGACCACAGCGAGACGGCTTCCAGCTCCAGGTTCTGGTTGTCGGCCTTGTTGGCGACCAGGATCACCGGCTTGTGGCTGCGGCGCAGCATCTTGACGGCGGCCTCGTCGACGTCCGTGGCGCCGACGGACACGTCGACGACGAAGATGACCACGTCGGCGGTCTGCACGGCGATCTCGGCCTGTGCCGCGATGGCCGCTGCCCGGTCTTTAGCGTCCGGTTCCCAGCCGCCGGTGTCGACGACGGTGAAACGGCGGCCGGTCCATTGGGCGTCGTACGGGACACGGTCCCGGGTCACCCCGGGCTTGTCCTCGACGACCGCCTGACGACGGCCGATGATGCGGTTGACCAGCGTCGACTTGCCCACGTTGGGGCGGCCGACGACGGCGACGACAGGGACAGGGCCGGTGAATTCCTCGGAAGTCGACGACGGATCAGCAGAGCCGAAATCGAATCCACCCTCGAAGTCGTTGAGATCGAGGCCGGCGGGAAGCTCAGTCACTTACTTACCTTGCTGTTCAGCAGATGCAGGAGGTGGGCGACGACCTCGTCGATGCCCATGCCGGTGGTGTCGACCTCGAGGGCGTCGGACGCCTGCTTGAGGGGGTCGACAGCCCGGCTGGAGTCGAGCTTGTCGCGGCGGGCCAGGTCGGCCTCGGTCGCGGCGACGTCGGCGGAGTTCTCGGCGCTGCGGCGGGCGGCGCGGGCGGCTGCCGAGGCGGTCAGGTAGACCTTCAGGTCGGCGTCGGGGGCGACGACCGACGCGATGTCGCGGCCCTCGACGATGATGCGCGGGTGCCCGGCGATGATGGCCTTCTGCAGCGCCACCAGGTGCTTGCGGACCGACGGCACGGCGGCGACGGCGGAGACCGCGCCGGTGACCTCCGGGCCGCGGATCGCTTCGTCGACGTTGGTGCCGTTGGCCGCGAAGTGCGGGGCGGCCGGGTCGGTGCCGATCGACAGTTCGGTCTCCAGGGCGATCTTGGCGATGGCATCCGGGTCGTTGAGGTCGGCGCCGCCGTTGATCACCGCCCAGGTGATGGCCCGGTACATCGCCCCGGTGTCGAGGTACACCCCGTCGACCGCGGTCGCGAGACGCCGGGAAACGGTGGACTTGCCCGATCCGGACGGGCCGTCGACGGCCACCACACACTTCTCCGGCCGTTGCTGAAGGGCCACCGTTCCTCCTGAGGGGCTCGCCGCCAAACCAACCCTCCCATTGTGCCCGTGGACCGAGTCATCGACGAACCGGGGCTGGTGCGCTATGTTACCGACAAGTAACTAAGGAGGCCCGGCATGCCGACCCTGGACCGCCACGACGACGTCTACGTCCTCGACCTGGGAGCGGGCGAGAACCGCCTGCACCCCGACACCCTCACCGAGATCAACACGCTGCTGGACGAGGTGGAGAAGGCCACCCGACCAGCCGCCCTGGTCACCACCGCCTCCGGCAAGCACTGGAGCCTCGGGCTCGACCTGGAATGGGTGGCCGCCAACGCGGAACAGCTGGAAACCTACGTCTCCTCCGTACAGCAGATGCTCGCCAGGTTCTTGACCTTGCCGTTGGTGACCGTCGCCGCGATCCCCGGGCACGCCTTCGCCGGCGGCGCCATGCTGTCGATGGCCCACGACCTGCGGATCATGCGCGCGGACCGCGGTTTCTGGTGCCTGCCGGAGGTCGACATCGACCTGCCGTTCACGCCCGGAATGAGTGCTTTGATCCAGGCGCGACTGACTCCGCAGGTCGCGCACGAGGCGATGGTCACCGCCCGGCGCTTCGGGGGCGCCGAGGCCGCCGCACGGCACATCGTCGATCAGGCCGTCCCGGCCGACGAGGTGCTGCCCACCGCGATCGCCCTGGCCACGGCCCAGGCGGGCAAGGCCGGGCCGACCCTCGGCACGATCAAGACACGGCTCTATCCGGGTGTGCTGGAGGCGTTGCGGGCGCAGCGGTTCTGACCGCCGGGCGGCTGCGGGAGACGGCGACACCCGCCAGGCACAGGGCGCCACCGATCAGAGTCAGCCAGCCCGGCACCTCACCCAACAAGATCCAGGACATCAGGACCACGATTGCCGGTACGACGTACGTAGTCGAACCCATCCGTCCCGCAGTCGTCCGCGCCAGTGCGTACGCCCAGGTGGTGAACGCGATCGCGGTCGGGAAGACACCCAGGTAGACGACGTTCAAGGTGATCGCCAGCGGCGCCTTCGCCACGTCCTGTACCAGCTGACCGGCGAACGGCAGGCACGCGACCGCCCCGATCACACAGCCGAACGTGGTGGCCTGCAGCGCCGTCGCGTGCTTGAGCGCCGGCTTCTGGGCGACGACACCTGCCGCATAGGTGACGGCAGCGACCAGACAGAGCACCACGCCGAGCACCGAAGCCTGACCGTTTCCGGACATGGAGAACCCGACAACAACCGTTCCGGCGAACGACACCGCCATACCGGCCAGCAGCCGTGGCGGAAAACCCTCGCGCAGCAGCCAGCCGGCCAGCAACGCCATCACGGCCGGCCCGATGTTGACGAGCATGGCGGCGGTGCCCGCGTCGACGAGCTCCTCACCCCAGTTGAGGGCCACGTTGTAGACGCCGAACCAGACGACCCCGGAGATCGCGATCCCCGGCCAGGCCGCGCGCGGCGGCAGCCCCTGCCGGCTCACCACCATCATGATCAGCAGGGTGACCGCGCCGGCGAGCAACCGCCCGAGCGCCAGCGAACCGGGCGTGAAGTGCGGCGCCGCCGCCCGGATCCCCACAAACGCGGACGCCCACAACACCACCGTCACGGCAGCCGCAGCGAGGGCGGCACGCGAGGGACGTACCGAAGAATCGTCTGTCACGACCACCGATCCAACCGTGCCGCGCGGGTGACCGCTAGCGGATAAGTCCGGAGTGGTCGATGCAGATTCCGAGGGGCTACGATGCCGAATCGAACAGGTGTACAGAACGGGGGGCGAGGTGGAGGCACAGGCGCCGGCTCGCCGGACCCGCGGAAAATCGAAGCAACAGAACTGGCGGCGAGCAAAGGATGCCCCTACCGCGGTCATCCGGCTGGAGCTCGATGCCAGTGATCCGTCCACCCGTCATCGGGCCGAAAATCTATTCGGTGCGATCTGGCAGCTACGCCGTACGTTGCAGGTTCAAGCCAGGTCACGAGTGGATGCCTACTGGACCGCGGGACGGCTCCGGGCAACCGAAGGCGGGCCGAAACGCGCGCGGGAGATGTTCGGGCTGTCACGTGCCGCACTTGAGCAGGCCGCAGCACGGCATGTAGACAGGTCCGGGTGGCTGGGTCGTCACCTGTCCAAGGCCCTGGTGATGCACCTCGCGGATGAAGTCTGGGCGACCGTCGAGCGACATCTGTTTTCCAATTCGGCCGGCACCCGGAACGGTAGACCCCGGGTCGGCACATGGTGGACGTCGACACGGATTCCCGGTCGGGCCCGCTCGCATACAAAACTGAATACATGGGAAACGTTCCGGCTGGTAGGAAGCCTCGACGCGCACTGGACCATATATCCCCAACAGCAGCCAGGAAAGCTTACGGTGCCACAACGTCCACCGGGTCGGCGCGGCTGGTGGGATCATGAAGGTCCGTTGACAGTCGTGTTTCCCGGTGCCGGGTCACGCCCGGACCTGGTATTTCCGGTCCGGTTGCCGCAGGGGCCGGGACGGCAGGGGCGCCTTGTTCACTTCCTCGGCAGCCCCGATCGATGGCACAAGATCGACCTGGTCAGGGTCGAGGATCCAAAAGCTCCCGGCGGCTGGCGGTACTACGCCCATCTGATGATCCTCGACCGCGGCTGGACCAGCCCTGCTGTTACCGCGATCCGGTCGGCCGCACCGCAGGATCGCGTAGGTGGCGTGGACGGCAACGTTTCGAACCTCGCAGTCGTGTCCATGCCTGCCAGTCACACCGACGTCGGTGACCTCGCCACCAGCATGATCAGCGTTACCGCGCAGCAGCGAGCCTCAGCTGAGCAGGAACGGTTGATCGCACGGCGTCGACAACGCGCCCTGGACCGGTCCCGGCGTAACAGCAATCCAGAACAATACGAGTTGTCTGCCCGGCAGACGAAGCGAGCCGCACGCCGCGCGGGTGCCGGCTTGAGCGCCCGACAGGTGCCGACCCCACTTGGCCCGCGAGTCGCGAACGCAGGTGGAATCCCCAGACAGGCGTACGCAAAAGACACACTGTCGGCCGCCTACCGCCGAACCCGGGCTGAGCACGCCACCGCCAGCCGGTCGAGTACCCAGGCGAAACGGGCCAGGGCCCGTGACATTGCCCGGAGGATCGTCGCCACCCACGGCCCTCGTCTTGTGGTGGAACATACCGACATCCGTACCTGGGCGAAGCTCTGGGGCCGAGGCATCGCACTGTTCTCACCCGGCATGTTCATCGCCGGCCTCAAGCTCGAATGCGCAATGGCCGATGGCCGGCTCCTACGTGCAGGAACATCGCAGACCGCGCTGTCTCAGCAATGCCCGTGCGGTCTACGAAAAAGAAAGCCATTGACCCAGCGCACCCACCGCTGCGCGACGTGTGGGTTGATCGGAGACCGCGACCTGGTCGCCGCAGCCATGGGCGCCTGCGTCCAACTGACTGACCCCGACCAACCATCCAGCGCGTACATCCACGAAGATCTTCGGGCCGCGCTCGCGGCCCGAATCGCAACAAGAGGGCAGCAAAAGGCCCTCGCGAGGTCAACCGTGTCCACCGATCCCGCCGTGCACGCGGCAGGCCCGGCAGGTACGGCAGCTGCCCGGCAACGGGAAGCCTCTGCCGAGCAAAACCCACGAGCCGTCACTACAGGTCGAACGGCGACCCCCGATGAGACGTCACGCCCAACGGCGCGGCGGCCAAGCGGGAAAGCCAGGACCAGGAAACTGCACGCTGAACACAGCGAGCAGATACGACTCGACTTTTAGCGGGGATCGGACGTCGCGTTGATCGCCTCGACCGCCTCGAAGGCGGGCGTCCGGACGGCGTAGCGGGTGATGCCCCACCGTTTCTCGTGGCGCACGATCGCGGACCGGATCTCGGCGACCGCGCCGATCAGCACGAACGGCACCTCCAGGAGATCACTTACGGACATGCCGATCTCTTCGGCGTGCGGAGCGGCGACCGCCTCCGCATCGTCGGTGATCTCCACGACCTGGACGAGGGACTCCAGCGCCGGGGAACCGGTCCCGGACCGTACCGCCTCGACCTGGCGGTCGATCTGGTCCAGGCGCCAGCGGGCGTCGTGCTGGTGGCCGTCGGCGAGGGTGCGACCGAAACCGGTCAGGCCGACGACGTCCGCGTGGGTGCCGGCCCACCGCAGCATCCGGGTGTTGGCGGTGCCCAGCAGCAGCGGGATCCGGTCCTGCACCGGGCGGGGCTTGTCCAGGCGGGCGTCGGACAATCGCAGGTGCGGGGTGTCGGCGGTGACCGTCTCGCCGGCGAGCAGCTTCCGGACCGCGTCGGCGACGCCCAGGCAGCGGTCCACCCGCCCGGCGACGTCGGGACGCTCCAGACCGACGGCCCGCCACTCGGCCGGGGTGTGGCCGGCGCCGAGCCCGAGGAACGCCCGCCCGCCGGACACCACGTCGAGCGTGGCGACGTCGGTGGCGAGCAGCAGCGGTTCCCGGATGCCGGCGTTGGCGACGTAGGCCCCGAGCCGGATCCGGCTGGTCACGGCGGCCGCGGCGGCGAGCGCGACATGCGGCGCGGCACAGCTGCCGGGATGGTCGGCGGCCTGCAGGGTGTCGAACCCGGCGGCCTCGGCCCGCCGGGCGAGCTCCAGCCAGGAGGCGGCATCGGTGGGTTGCGCCTGCAGCGCGAAAGCGGTCACCCGTCGACCCTGCCACCGGCCCACCCCGGACACCTCACGATTCTGCGCCCGGCAGACGTTTCACCTTCCGTGACGCATCGACTACTTTAAGTACAGTCGATGCAAGTCAGGGGTGGCTCCTATGGCGTATGTCCCGATCCTGAGCGGCCGCAAGGGCGAGTTCGAGGCGTTGAGCAAGCTCAGAGGCACCCAGGTCGGAGATGTGCTGCCAATCATCGAGGTAATGGCCGGAGGCCGGGGAACCACCGCGGATGTTCGCGAGTTCATCACCAGATCCCGGAAATTCCTGCCTCCAGGCCTTTCGATAGGCGTGGACCTCGATCGACTCGAAGCCGGGACCGGAGACCCACTGGACCCCCTCCGCGAGATCTCCGACGCACTCGACAACTTCTGCACCCCGGTTCGCCCGGTCATCCGGCCGCGAGCCGACCCCACACTGCTCCCCGGCCTCAGACACGCCGCCGAACTGAATGGCGGGCATTGGATCGCCCGCCTCGGCCGCGACGGCGGCGACCCGGCCGGCTCCGATGTGGAAGCGCTGGCCGCCGACACCGGCCTGTTCATCGAGGGATGCGACCTGATCATCGAACTTCGCGAGATCATGTCGGCCGACGGCTTGCGGCACGCCGAATCGGTCGTGCGCGCTGTCGGCCACTGGGTTCGGCGATACTCCTGGAACTCGGTGACCGTCGCCGCCGGCTCGATGCCGGCGAGCATCTCGAAGCTGCCGAAGAATCAGCCGACACTGCTCCAGCGACACGAGGCAACCCTCCGACTGAGAACGAGGGATCTCGGGTACCAGTTCGGCGACTACGGCATCGGCCATCCCCGGCCACTGCCACCGGCCGGCGGGCACCCGATCCCCAGCTTGCGCTACACGGCCGACGAGGGGTGGTGGATCTACCGCTGGGCCAAGCACGGCAAGGGCTACGACAGCTTCGGCGACCTCTGCGCCACCCTGATGAGCAACGACCACTGGCCGCCGGAGGGTGCCGGCTTCTCCTGGGGTGACGCTGAGTTGGCCGAACGCACCAGGGGCGACCGCGGATTCGGCGACGCGACGAAGTGGATCGCCTGGGGTACGTCGCATCACCTGGCGTTCATCCTGAGCCGACTGTGACTCACGGGTTGACGGATCGATTGTTATCGTTAACATACATGAAATAGAACCTCCTCGATTCCCCGTCGAGGAGGGTGCGGTCCCGCTTCCCCGAGTGGGCCGCTCATCCCCAGCTCCCCTGCGGAGGCGATACCTCATGCGTATTCGTCAACTGTTCCTCGCCGGTCTCGCCGGCCTGCTCGCGTTCGGCGTGGGTGGGACCGGAGTCGCCCGGGCCGACGCCTACCCCGGGCCCGGCGTGGTCACCGGGTCCACCAACGTGCACGACCCGTCGATGATCAAGCGGCCGACCGGCGGCTACCTGCTCGCGCACACCGGTGACGGGATCACGCTGAAGACCTCCAGCGACCGGACCGCGTTCGCCGACGCCGGCAAGGCGTTCCCGAACGGGACGTCCTGGGCCAACGCCTACACCAACAACGGCGCCAACCTGTGGGCCCCGGACATCTCGTACCGCAACGGCAAGTACTGGATGTACTACTCGGCCTCCACCTTCGGCTCCAGCAAGTCGGCGATCTTCCTGGCCACCAGCACCACCGGCGCGTCCGGCAGCTGGACCCACGTCGGCCGGGTGATCGAGTCGACCACGTCGAGCAACTGGAACGCCATCGACCCGAACCTGACCGTCACCTCCGGCGGCGAGTGGTGGCTGACGTTCGGCTCGTTCTGGTCCGGCATCAAGATGGTCAAGCTGAACCCGGGCACCGGGCTGCGCGCCGACGCCACCCTCTACAACATCGCCGAGCGGTCGGTGAACAGCAAGTCGGTGGAGGCGCCGGTCATCCACTACCGCAACGGCTACTACTACCTGTTCATGTCGTTCGACTTCTGCTGCCAGGGCGCGTCCAGCACGTACCGAACCATGGTCGCCCGGTCGACGAGCATCACCGGGCCGTACCGGGACCGGGCCGGCACCTACACCACCGCGGGCGGAGGCACCGAGATCCTCGCCTCCCACGACGCCATCCACGGCCCGGGGCATCCGTCGGTCTTCGCCGACACCGACGCCGACGTGCTGGTCTACCACTACTACAACTCCTCCGGTACGGCGAAGCTCGGCATCAACCTGCTGGGCTGGGATTCCTCGGCCTGGCCGTACGTGTACTGACCGCGGGACGCGCCGCGGCCAGCCACCTGTTGGGGTCGCGGCGCACCTCGTCCACCGAGCTCAGGGCCGCACCGATCACAGCGGCATCCGGGCCCAGCAGGGACGGGCGGACCTCGATCGGTGACCATCTGCTGGTCAGCACTCGGTTGTTCAGTTCGCGCTGGATGCCGTCGGTCAGCCAGGACGGGAAGATGGAGTAACCGCCGCCTAGTAGGACTACATCAACGTTGACCAGGTTGATCAATGTTGAGAGGGCTGTGCCGAGGGTGACGGCGGCTTGGTCCAGGGCGGCCAGGATCTCGGGTGAACCGGCGGACGCCAAAGCGTCGATGGCTACGGCGGGTGGCATGTCCCCGAAAGAACCGGCGGAACCCCCGGAATCGGCGGACCCGAGGATCTGCCGTAGGCCCGCGAAACACTGCAGGCAACCGGAGGCGGAACAGGCACACGGCGGGCCGGCGCTGTCCACCATCACGTGGCCCAGCTCTCCGCCCCACCCCTTGGACCCGCGCAGCGGCATGCCACCGAGCACC
This sequence comes from Actinoplanes couchii, assembly GCF_016862075.1. GTDB lineage: Bacteria > Actinomycetota > Actinomycetes > Mycobacteriales > Micromonosporaceae > Actinoplanes > Actinoplanes couchii. The sequence goes on from NZ_BOMG01000106.1 coordinate 10,216, forward strand.
AGGCCCGCGCCGATGTCGAACTCGCCGCTCACGCACACGAAATCGCGCAGCTCCGGGCCGCCCGCATACAGTTCCGCGAGCGCCGCCAGACCGGCGTCGTTCTCCACGCGTACCGGAAAATCGGCTTGGAGAAGGGCGCGCAGCGCGGACGAGGCGTCCACGTCGCGCCAGCCGAGCGCCGGAGCGAACCGCACGACCCCGGCGTCGACCGGTCCCGGCGCGGCGAGTGTCGCACCGACCACGGTCAGGTCCTCGGCCCGCGCCGCCCGGATCGCGCCGTCTGCCAGCCCGGCCAGGTTCCGCAGCGTCGCCGCCGGGTCGGAGGCGCTCCCGGTGTGGGCGGCGAAGGCCAGGTGCCGGACGGTTCCGGTGAGGTCGACGACGCAGACCGACACGGTGTCGTCGCGGATGTCCAGGCCCAGGCCGGCCGGCCCGGTACGCGCCAGGCTCAACCCGACCCGGGGACGGCCGCTGCTGCCGGACCGGGCCGGCTCGGCCTCCACGATCAGCCCCGCGGACAGCAGCTCGTCGACGATCCGGCTGATCGTGGGCCGGGTCAGGCCGGTGGCGGTGGCCAGCTCGATCCGGGACAGCGGCGCCCGCCGGGCCCCGACGATCTGCCGGAACGTGAGGATCAGGTTGTGCGCGCGCAGACTGTCCTGCCGGACGGGCGTGTCGGTGGCGGGCGCGACCCGGTGTACCGGGCGGGTCATGCGGCCAGTTCGCCCGCGTAGGCGGCGGCCCGCGCGGGGCTGACCGGGCCGTCGGCTATCACCGTGACGATCCGCCGCTCCAGGGTGTCGCCGGGGGCCAGCAGCAGCGGCTCGTCCCAGGCCAGGGCGGAGCCGATGCCCAGGTAGTCGCGGGTGCGCACGAACCAGCGGTCGGCCCGGGTACGGGCGGTGGCACCGAGGAACACCAGGGTCCAGTCGCCGCCGTTCACCGACAACCAGTCGGCCGTACGCCCGTGCACAGCCGTCCCCCGCGCCGAGTCGACACGCACCGGCGAACCCGGCTGGGGCGCCCGCCAGAAGAAGCCGCCATAACCGGCGCCGGCCCGCCCGTGCACCGCCGGACTACGGAACGGCAGCTCCCGGACCGTCACGTTGGTCAGCGAGAACCCGAAGTCGAGCGCCCACGCGTCCGCCGACACCGGCCGGCAGGACAGCTCCCGGCGCTCGGTCAGCACCGCGGCACCGTCGATGCCGGTCCAGCGCAGCGTGTGCCCGAGCCGGTCCGGGCCGCGCCGCAGCCACCGGGTGTGCGCCTGGGTGCCCTGGTTGTCGAGCCAGGCCGGGCCGTGACCGGGCATGTAGGTGCGCCCGCCCCAGAAGTTCGCGCCGTCCACCTCGGCGACGGCCACGCTGACACCCAGGTGGTGCCGGTGCGACGCGGGCATCAGCTCGGTCACCGTGACACCGCCCAGAGTGCGGACCGGATGCAGGTACGGGCGGGGCGCCAGCGCCACCGGCAGATCGGGACGCCACGAGTACTCGGCGACCACCCGGTCGGTGAGTCGCAGAGTGGCTGTGGCGTCACCGGTCACGGCTGCCTCCGGGCGGGTCGGTCGATTCCCCAGCAGGATAGCCATCGATCCGCTCAGACCCGGGGACGCCAGCCGCCGAGGTACGTATCGACCGTGAACGCCCGCGCCTGTGCGGCGGTGAGCAGCGGCCGGTCGGCGCCGATCGCACCGGGACCGGTGTTGGCCCATTCGCCGAAACGCTCCCGCGGCCCGCTCCACGGATCGGCGGCGATCTGCGGGCCCAGCTCCGAGTCGCGCACCACGACCTGCCCGGATCGTCCCAGGCGCACGCTTCCCTGGTCGGCAGGACCCAAGACCGAGGAGCGGACGATCAGGATTCCGTACGGCCGGAGCGGGGCGGTGTCCGGTGCGGCGATCGTCGCGCCGGTGTCCGGCAGCAGCGTGCACCGGTCGAGGACTCCGGCACCCGGCCCGGTGATCAGGTCGCCACCGCCGCGCAGGGTGCAGTCGCGCAGGTAGGTGCGCCCGGCTCCGGCCAGCAGCCCGGTCAGTGTCGTCCCGGCGAGCGTGGTGCGGTCCCCGATCGAGCGCACGGCCGGCGCCCCGGTGCCGGTGATGGTCAGGCCGCGGATCGTGGTCCCCGCGCCGAGCAGGGTGAACGTGGCCGCGTCGGCGCCGAGCGGGCCGCCGTAGAACTTGTCCGCGCTCGACGACAGGTCGTAGGCGACGACCGCGTCCGGTGGGCCGGTGATGGTCACGTCCGACTGACTCGGCCACACCCGCACCTGCTCGCGGTAGTAGCCCGGCGCCACCCGGATGGTGACCGGGCCACGGACGTCGCGGGTCGCGCCGAGCGCCGCGAGCAGACTGCCGTAGTCGCCGGTGCCGTCCAGCGCCACGGTGATCGTGCGGGAACCCCGGGCGGTGGCCTTCTGCGGCCCGGCGTGCCTGGTGACCAGGTTCTTCACCTCGTCGACGGGATCCGGCTGGTACTCGTAGGGGATGTCGAAGGGCTCGCCGGCACTGTCGTGGCGTCCGGTCGTACCGCGGAATCGGTTGTTGACCTGAATCAACGTCGCGGTCGATCCGTAGACGACCAGTGGGTCGTTGACCTGGTCGAAGACGCTGCTCTCCACTTGGACGTGGGCGTTGTTGCGGCTCATCGTGCCGTACTGGGTGACGTTCTCCAGGTAGTTGTTGTAGAGGTGTGCGGCGGCGGTGTTGTCGATGCTCCAGTTGCGCTGGACCGTGTTGCGGATCCAGTTGTGGTGGGCGGTCAGCCTGGTCAGCACGTTGCTGGTCCAGCCGACGCCGAGCGCCTTGTTGATGTCGCTGATCACGTTCCAGGACAGGGTGACGTCGGTGGAGTCCTTGCGGATGTCGATGCCGCCGTCACCGACCCGCTCGATCCGGTTGTGGTCGATCCACACGTGGTCGGCGGTGTCCAGGCGGATGCCGTCGTTGTCGTTGTCGGCGCTCTTGCCGTCGAAGTCGCCGGGGATGTACGAGTCCCGGATGGTCAGGTTCCGGATGATCACGTTGTGCGTGCCGTTGAGGAACAGCCCGCCACCGACGAGTTCGGCGCCCGCTCCGTCCCCCACGATCGTCTTGTCCGAGGCGACCCTGACCATGTCCCCGAACGGATCCACGTCGATGCTGCCCCGCACCCGGATGACCAGGGGTTCGCCGGCGGCGGCGTAGGTCCGCAGCTGATCGAGGGTCTCAGCCCACACGATGACGCCGCCCGCCCCACCGGTGGTCCCGGCCGCAAATCCGGTAGCCGCCGCGCGGGCGTCGGTCGCGGCGGAAAAGGCAGTGGTGGCCGGGGCGGCGGGCAGCGGAGCTATCGCGGTGATCGCGGCCAGGAGAAGCGTGCTGATCATCGGGACTCCGATCGGGTGATCCGGAAGTGCGGGAAGTCGGCGTGGCCGGACGGTCCGGTGGCGAACAGGGCCAGGGTGGCGCCGATCCAGCCGCCGGGGGTGGCGGTGAACGGTGAGTCGCACTCCCACCGTTCACCGCCGTACTCGGCGGCGAACCGGGTGACCATCCCGGCCGTCACGGTCAGACGGAGCCGCATCCCGACGTTCTCCGGGACCGCGACCGGCGCCGCCGCGTCCTTCTCCACCTCACCTCCACCTCTGCCTTCGCCTCCGAAGTTGCCTCCGGATTCGGCTCCGGTCTCGGTCTCGGACTGGGCGAAACGGCAGGTCAGAAAGGTTCCGGCGGGTCGTCGTTCCAGACCGATCCATGCGTATGTGCGACCGTGCACCGCCAGCCCGGCCCGCGATCCGACCGCCCCGTCCAGGCGAACCTCGGTCTCCACGACGACGTCCGGTCCGGGCAGCGGCTGCCCGAGCAGGTTCGGCGCGGCGCGCAGGTCGTCACCACCGGGCACACAGCGCAGGCGCAATCCGTCGCCGGAGTGGCCGATGATCCACTCCGGCGACGGGTTCGCCGGCCAGCTCCACCACGGGCCGGGCCGCCCGCCGGAAAAGGTGTCGCCGACCGTCGCCGGTGAAAGAAGACCGCCTGCCGGAAAGGTGCCGCCGACCGCCGCCGGGAAGCCGTCCCCCAGGGCGATGTCACCGGCTGCTGGCGGTGCCGAAGGGCGGACCTGCGGGACCGGGTGGGTGCGGACCGGGGAACCGTTGGCGCCGATGACCGGCCAACCCTCGTCGTCCCAGGTCATCGGCTGGAGGTGGACCACCCGGCCGTAGGCGTCCAGGTCCTGGAAGTGCACGAACCAGTCCGCGCCGTCCGGGGTGTCGACCCAGGCGCCCTGGTGCGGGCCGTTGATGTCGGTGTCGCCCCGGGACAGCACGATCCGCGGCTCGTAGGGGCCGAACACGTCCCGGGAACGCATCGCGTACTGCCAGCCCTGCGCGACCCCACCGGCCGGGGCGAAGATCCAGTACCAGCCGTCGCGGCGGTACCACTTCGGGCCTTCGAGCGTCCGGCAGCCCGGTATCGCGTGACCGTCAACGATCATGCGCCCCTGATCGAGGGGACGGGACAGGTCGGTGCTCGTCTCGTACGCGGAAAGCTGGTTGTTGAATCCGCACCGGCTCTTGGCCCAGCCGTGCACGAGATAGGCGCGCCCGTCGGAGTCCCACAGCGGGCACGGGTCGATCAGGCCCCGGCCGGGCAGCACCAGCGCCGGTTCGCTCCACTCCCCCGCCGGATGGTCGGCACTGGTCACGTAGATGCCGTGGTCGGGGTCGGGCCAGCAGATCCAGAACCGGCCGGCGTGTTCCCGGATCGAGGGAGCCCACACCCCACACCCCGGTTTCGGTACGCGGTAGGAGTCCTCGGGAATCAGCCGCCGCAGCGCGTGCCCGACGATCCGCCAGCGCACGAGGTCGGTGGAGTGCAGCAGCGGCAGTCCGGGCACCCGGTTGAAACTCGACGCGACCAGGTAGTAGTCGTGACCGGATCGGATCACGTCCGGGTCGGGCCAATCGGCGTACAGAATGGGGTTCCGGTACTCGGTCACACCGCCTCCTGAGCTGCTCGGATCGTCGCGTCGCGGGGTGGCCCGTCGGCGATCACCACGGCCAGCCGGCGGGTGAAGGTCCGGCCGGGGGCGATGACCAGCGGCCGGTCCCAGGCGATGGCCGAGCACACCCCGGCGTAGTCGGTGGCCCGCACGAACCACGGGTCGACGGCGGCCTCCCCGGCGGCCTGGAAGATCAGCGTCCACGGATCCCCGGTGGCACCCGCGCCACTCAGGACCACCCACGGGTCACGGCTGCCGTGCACGTCGCCGTTGGAGTCGCGGCCGTAGGCGTGCACCCGGTCCAGGTCGGCCGGTGCCCGCCAGAAGAATCCGCCGTACCCCGCTCCGGCCCGCCCCCGCGTGGCCGGGCTGTCGATGGTCAGCCCGCCGGCGCTGGTCAACGTGTACGAGACCCGCAGCATCCAGGCGTCGCCGGTCAGCTGCGCGACCGCGAGGTCCCGGGATTCCACCGCGAGCAGCGTCCCGTCCCGCCCGGTCCAGTGCAGCTCGTGCGACACCCGGTCGCCGGTCCGGTGCAGCCAGCGCCGGTGTGCCTGCCGTCCGTGGTTGTCCAGGCGCACCGAGCCGCGTCCGGTCACGTACGTGCTGCCGCCCCAGAAGTTGACCTCGTTGACGATCGGCACGGCGATGCTGGCGCCCAGGTGGTGCACGTGGTCGCCGGGCATGAAGCCGGTGACCGTGGTGCCGCCGAGTGTGGTGACCGGGTGCAGGTAGGGCCGGGGCGAGACGGTCGCCGGCAGCTCGGGATCCCAGACGTAGCGGGCGACGACCCGGCCGGCGCAGCGCAGTTCGTGGGCCTTCGTCATGCGCCGCAACTTATCGACGCCGCCCGATTAGGTCAACGTCTGAAACAAATGGCGCGACCCCTGTTGACATGGACGCCACTCGATAGATAAAACACTGAAACAAATCACCGGCACCGGGAGGGACATCGATGGACACCCAGGCGTTCAGCCGCCGTCGGGCGCTGGTGCTCGCCGGGACGGCGGGGCTCGCGGCCACCCTGCCCGGCTGCGGTCGCGGTTTCGGCGGCAAGGGCGCCGACGACGGCAAGATCGAGATCAACATGGTGTGGTGGGGTGACGCCCAGCGCGCCGAGTTCACCCAGAAGACCCTGGACCTGTTCCAGACCGCGAACCCCGGCGTCCGGGTGAAGACCGAGTACCAGGACAGTTCGCCGTACAAGGACAAGCTCGCCGCCCGGTTCGCCGCCGGTGACCCGCCGGACCTGATGGCGATGCGGTTCGACAGCCTGCGTGAGTACGCCGACCGCGGCACCCTGCTCGACCTGGCCGAACACGCGCAGCACCTGGACCTGTCCGGGCTCACCGCCCCGGCCCGGGCGCTCGGCGAGGTCGGCCCGCAGATCTTCGGCGTCCCGTCCGGCCTCAACACGATCAGTTTTGTCGTCGACAAGGCCCTCACCGACAAGTACGGCGTGACGATCCCGAACGGCGACACCTGGTCCTGGGACGACCTGAAGACGTTCGCCGCCGAGGTGACCAGGGCCAGCGGCGGCAAGGTGTACGGGGCCAACTTCGAACCGTGGACGGTCGCGAACCTGCTGGTCTTCGCCCGTCAGCGGGGTGAGGACTTCTTCACCGCCGACGGCCGGCTCGGCGCCACCGCCGGCACGATCACCGCCTGGTTCGACCTGACCGAGGGGCTGCGCGCGGCGAAGGCGTTCCCGCCGGCCGGGTTCATCGACCAGAACAACGGCGCGTCCCCGGCCCAGTCGTACCTGGCGAAGAAGTCGATCGCCTCGCAGATCATCCCGTCGAACAACCTGCTCGGCTACAACCAGGCCTGCGGCGGCAACCTGGTCATGCTGCGCATCCCGGGTGAGACCACCCGGCGCGGGCAGTCCATCGACACCCCGGCGCTGTGGTCGGTCGCGGCGAACTCCAAGCACCCGATGGAGACACTGAAACTGCTGAACTTCCTGATCAACGACGTGGAGGCGGCACGGACCGCCGGCGCCACCCGCGGGGTGCCGCCGAACCGGGCGGTGGCCGAGCAGATCGCGCCGGGGCTGGACGCCGACAACAAGCGGGCCACCGAGTTCCTCAGCGCGCTGCAGAACGAGAAGCTGCCGCCGTCGTACCCGTACCCGGTCGGCGCCAGCAAGCTCACCAACATCCTGAAGACGATCGGCACCGAGGTCGAGTTCGGGCGGCTGAAGACCGCGGCGGCCGGCGAGCAGTTCATCACCGAGGCGCGGAAGGCCATAGCCGGGTGACCACCGCGATCAGCAGGCCTAGGCGACGGCAGGACCGGGCCGGTTACCTGTTCCTGCTGCCCTGGTTCGGCGGCATGGTCTTCATGATCGTCCCGTTCTTCGCCTCGCTCTACCTGGCGTTCACCGACTACGACCTGCTCACCCCGCCGACCTGGGCCGGGCTGGCGAACTTCCGGCGGATGCTGGACGACGCCACGCTGCACCAGTCGCTGAAGGTCACCGTGATCTACACGGTGGTCTCGGTGCCGTTGTCGCTGATGGTGGCGCTGGCCGTGGCGATGGTCCTGGACCGGGGTGTCCGCGGGCTGGCGATCTACCGCAGCATCTACTACCTGCCGTCGCTGCTGGCCGGCAGCGTCGCCATCGTCATGCTGTGGCGCTACATCTTCGGCTACAGCGGGGTCGTCAACGACTTCCTGGCCTGGTTCGGCATTCAGGGGCCGGGCTGGGCGTCCGATCCGCGGTACGCGCTGAGCACGCTGATCCTGCTGCACGTGTGGACGTTCGGCTCGCCGATGGTGATCTTCCTGGCCGGGCTGCGGCAGATCCCGGCGATGTACTACGAGGCCGCCTCGATGGACGGTGCGTCCGGCTGGAAGCAGTTCCGGTCGATCACGCTGCCGCTGCTCAGCCCGATCATCTTCTTCAACCTGGTGCAGTCGCTGATCGCGTCCTTCCAGACCTTCACCCAGGGGTACGTGATCAGCAACGGCACCGGCGGACCGGGCCAGTCGACGCTCTTCTACAACCTGTACCTGTACCAGAAGGGCTTCGCCGAGTTCGACATGGGCTACGCGTCCGCGATGGCCTGGCTGCTGCTGATGATCATCGCCGGCTTCACCGTGGTCAACTTCCTCGCGGCCCGTTACTGGGTCTTCTACGACAATTGACGGGGCCTCACATGTCGCTGACCCTGACCCGCCCCACAAAAACAGAGCCGGAGACGACGCCGCCAAAGAGGCGGACACGGCCACGCTTCCTCAAGCACGTCCTGCTCAGCGGCGTCGGCATCGTCATGATGTACCCGCTGCTGTGGATGATCTCCAGCTCGCTCAAGCGCAGCGACAGCGTCTTCACCGACGAGTCGCTGTGGCCGTCGGTGTGGGAGTTCGGCAACTACGCCCGCGGCTGGACGTCGCTCAGCGAGCCGTTCGAGATCTACCTGACGAACTCGCTGGTCATCGTGGTGCTGAGCATCGTCGGCAACCTGCTGTCCTGCTCGCTGGCGGCGTACGCGTTCGCCCGTCTGCGGTTCACCGGCCGCAAGCTGTTCTTCGCGATGATGCTCGGCACGATGATGCTGCCCGGTCACGTGCTGGTGGTGCCGCAGTACGTGATGTTCGACCGGCTGGAGTGGCTGAACACGTACTATCCGCTGCTCGTCCCGCACTTCCTGGCCACCAACGGGTTCTACATCTTCCTGATGGTCCAGTTCATGCGGTCGCTGCCGCAGGAGCTGGACGACGCGGCCCGGATCGACGGGTGCGGCCCCTTCCGGACGTTCTGGAAGGTGATCATGCCGCTCTGCCTGCCGGCGTTCGCCACCACCGCGATCTTCACGTTCATCTCGGTGTGGAACGAGTTCTTCGCCCCGCTGCTCTATCTCACCGACCCCGAGCTCTACACGGTCCCCCTGGCGCTGCGGCAGTTCATGGACTCCGAGGGCCAGAGCATGTGGGGCGAGATGTTCGCCATGTCGTTCCTGTCCCTGGCCCCGGTGATCGGCTTCTTCATCGCCGGTCAGAAGTACCTCGTGAAAGGCATCGCCACCACCGGTCTCCGCTGATCCCCCGTCCCCGAGAGGAATCCCCATGCGAAGACTCTTCGCACTCCTGCTCCTCACCACCGCAGTGCTGGCCGGGCTCCCCCAACCCGCCCAGGCCGCTCCCTCCACCGGCGTCAACTACCAGCTCAAGGTCACCAAGTCCGGCATGTGCCTGGACGTCCCGGGCGCCTCGACCGCCGACGGCGCGCTGCTCCAGCAGTGGGGCTGCACCAGCAACTCCACCTGGCAGCAGTTCAGCCTCGTCACGTCCGGCTCCGGCTACCAGATCAGGAACGTCAACAGCGGCAAGTGCGTGGACGCGCGATCGGGCGGGCAGCTGCAGCAGTACACCTGCGCTGCCCAGACCAGTCAGCAGTGGACGCTCACGGCCAGCGGCTCGAACACCTACCAGGTGATCAACACCGGCACCGGGCTCTGCATGTCCGACAAGGACGCCTCCACCGCATCCGGCGGAGCCATCATCACCGAGACCTGCACCGCCAACACCAACAAGCAGTGGGCCTTCGCCACCGAGAGCACCGCCGCCGCGACCGTGGCCAAGGACGGCACCGGCCAGTACACCACCGTGCAGGCCGCGGTCGACGCCGTCCCGGCGAACAACACCACCCGCCGGACCATCACCATCAAGGCCGGCACCTACCGGGAGATCGTGACGATCCCGGCGAACAAGCCGTACATCACGCTGCAGGGTCTCGGGTCGTCGGCGAGCCAGACGGTGATCGTCAACAACCACAGTTCGGCCGGCGGCTGGGGCACCTCGGGCAGCGCCACCGTGTTCGTCAACGGCGCGAACTTCGCCGCCACCAACCTGTCGATCTCCAACGACTACGGCGAGGGCAGCCAGGCGGTGGCCGCGAACCTCAACGGCGACCGGTCGGTCTTCGACAACGTGCGGTTCCTCGGCGCCCAGGACACCCTGCTGATCAACAACTACCGGCACTACGTGAAGAACAGCTACGTCGAGGGCACCGTCGACTTCATCTTCGGCGGCGGCACCGCGGTCTTCAACGCCACCGCGATCTACCAGAAGCGCAGCACCGGCGGCCCGATCACCGCGGCCAAGACCGACGCGGCCAATCCGTACGGCTTCCTGATCTACCGGAGCACCATCACCGGTGCCACCAACAACACCACCCAGCTCGGCCGCCCGTGGGGTCCGGCCGCGCAGGTCCTCTACCGCGAGACCAGCATGAGCGCCACCATCGCCACCGGGCAGCCGTGGACCGACATGTCCAGCAACAGCTGGAAGAACGCCCGGTTCTTCGAGTACGCCAACACCGGCTCGGGGGCGACCACGAACAGCAACCGTCCGCAGATGAGCGCGTCGACCGCGGCCAACTACACGCCGCAGAAGTACCTGGCGGGCTCCGACGGCTGGAACCCGGTGGGCTGAGCGATGCGCAGACTCCTCGCGGCAGCACTGCTCGTGGCGGTGGCCGTCCTGGTCCCGTCCGCCCCGTCCACCGCGGCGCCGTCGACCGGCGTCAACTATCAGCTGAAGGTCACCAAGTCCGGCATGTGCCTGGACGTCCCGGGCGCCTCCACCGCCGACGGCGCGCTGCTCCAGCAGTGGGGCTGCACCAGCAACTCCACCTGGCAGCAGTTCAGCCTCGTCACCTCCGGCTCCGGTTACCAGATCAAAAACGTCAACAGCGGCAAATGCGTCGACGCCCGATCGGGCGGACAGCTGCAGCAGTACCCCTGCGCCGCCCAGACCAGCCAGCAGTGGACCCTCACCGCCAGCGGCTCGAACACCTACCAGGTGATCAACACCGGCACCGGCCTCTGCATGTCCGACAAGGACGCCTCCACCGCCTCCGGCGGAGCCATCATCACCGAGACCTGCACCGCCAACACCAACAAGCAGTGGGGCTTCGTGTCGACAGCCGGCCGGACCTGGCCGTCGACCCCGGACGGCTTCGCGTCGACCGGCGGCGGCACCACCGGCGGGGCGGGCGGCACCACGGTCACCGTCACCACCCAGGCCGACCTGGCCCGGTACGCGGCGATGTCCGGCTCGTACGTGATCCGGGTGAACGCCGCAATCAGCATCAGCCCGAAGGGCACCGAGATCCCGGTGTCGTCGAACAAGACGATCGTCGGGGTGGGCACGAACGGCCAGATCGTCGGCGGTGGCTTCTTCCTGGGCGCCGGCACCCGCAACGTGATCATCCGGAACCTGACGATCCGGGACACCCGGATGGCCGACGACGACCCCGATGACGACGTGTACGACTACGACGGCATCCAGATGGACACCGCCGACCACATCTGGATCGACCACAACCTGATCACCCGGATGAACGACGGGCTGATCGACTCGCGCAAGGACACCTCGTACCTGACGGTGTCGTGGAACGTCCTGACCGAGGGCAACAAGGCGTTCGGAATCGGCTGGACCGACAACGTGACCGCCCGGATGACGATCCACCACAACTGGATCCACGACACCGGGCAGCGCAACCCGAGTACCGACAACGTCGCGTACGCCCACCTCTACAACAACTACCTGCAGAACGTGTCCTCGTACGGCAACTACTCCCGGGGCGCCACCAAGATGGTGCTGGAGAACAGCTACTTCCAGAGTGTGAAGGACCCGTTCTATCCGGACGCGACCGCCCAGCTCCGGCAGAGCGGCAGCATCCTGGTCAGCTGCACCGGCAAGCAGGTGACCAGCGGTTCCGCCTTCACCCCGGCCAGCTTCTACGCGTACACCCTGGACGCGGCGGCCGACGTCCCGACCCTGCTGCGCACCTACGCCGGACCGCAGGCCAACATCGGTACGTGACCACTGCCGAACCCTCACCCACCACCCTGCGCTGGGCCGCCGAGCCGACCGGTTCGGCGGACCCGGCGCGGGTGGTCCGGCAGCTCGCCGGCGGCACACACGCCGTCACCCACCTGGTGCGGACGGCCCGCCCGGCCCGGCGGATGGTGCTGCACCGCTACCCGGCCGGCGACACCGCCGCCACCCGGCAGGCCGCCGTGCTGACCGCGCTCGACGGTCTGGACGGCCTCGCGCCCGAGCTGATCGCCGCCGACCCCACCGGGCAGCGGACCGGCACCCCCGCCACCCTGATCACCTGTCTGCCCGGCCGCACCGACCTCACCTCGATGCCCCCGGAGGTGGCCGCCGAGCAACTGGGCCGGGTCCTGGCCCGGATCCACGCCGTCCCCCTGGACCGGGTCGGCCCGCTGCGTGACCTGCCGTTCGACGGCGATCCGGTGCTGACCCACTTCGACTTCTGGGCCGGCAACGTGCTGTGGACCGGCCGGGAGATCACCGGTGTCGTCGACTGGTCCGGGGCGTGCCGGGCGCCGCGCGGTTTCGACGTCGGCTGGGCCCGTCTCGACCTGTTCCTGCTGCACGGCGCACCGACCGCGGACATGTTCCTGAACGCCTACCAGCGAGCGGCCGGGACGACGGTGCCCGACGTCGCGTTCTGGGACCGCCGGGCCGTGACCAGCGCCGATCGCACCGTCGAGGAGTGGCACCCGAACTATGCCTCCCTCGGCCGCGCCGACCTGACCGCCGCCGAACTCCGGGCCCGGCACACCGCCTGGAGTCGTTACCTACCCGTTACCTGATAGCCAGAACAAATCCATAGTGGATCTCATCGGATTTAATGACAGGGCGGCAGACAGCCGCTCGAACCACGGGGAGAAACACATGAACAAGCGTCTGGCTCTCGGCGTCGGCACCGCGGCAGTGGCCGCCACCCTGGCCGGTGCGTCACCGGCCGCGGCAGCGCTCGCCCAGGACGCCCTGGCCACCGCTCCGGTCCAATACGCGACCACCGTTCCGGTCGCCGAGATCCCGACGACGGTGCCGGCCTCCACCGCCCTGGTCAACGCGGTGCCCGAGGACGTCCAGCTGGTCGGGGACAAGCTGTACCCGGTCGGCGACCTGCGGGTCACCGTCACCAGCAGGTACCAGGACGAGGCGCGTTTTGTGCTCCACCTGCCGCAGACCGCCCGGCTCGTCCCGGGTCAGCAGTGCGTGCTGCTCGACTGGAACCTGTCCCAGTGGCTGTGCGAGGGCACCCGCCTGGAGGCCGGCGAGTCGGCCACCACCACGCTGCAGGTCCGGTCGATCCTGGAGCAGGAGGACCACGGCAAGGACGTCGGCTACGTCCAGGGCCTGGCCAACAACAACGAGCGCAGCGAGAAGATCTGGTTCGACATCAAGTGGCCCGCCGCGTGACGGACGCCTGAAGGGGGTGCCGGGCACGTGCCCGGCACCCCCGGCGTGGTCAGGCAAGGTTGATGTAGTCCAGTTCGGCGTACCCGGTGCCGCCCGCGTAGTTCGGCGAGCCCTTGGCCAGCCGGATCATGTTCCAGCCGGCCTTGAGCGTGACCGACGTGCTGACCGTGGAGCCGAAGACGCCCCAGGCCGCGGTCGCCGGATAACTCACGGTCTGCCAGGCGCCGCCGTTGTACGCCAGCCCCTGCGTGGCCGTGGCCCCGGTGCCGTTGGCGTACCCGATCGTCATCGTGTAGCTCCGGGCGGCCGGCACGTTCACCAGGAAGTCGACAAACGCCTGGTTACGCGGGTTGGCCGAGCCGTCGATCTGCCCGACGTACCCGCCGTTGGACGCCGACCCGGAGGAGAACCGGTTGGCGTTGACGACCGTCGCGTTCTCCGCCTCGTAGCGCTGCTGCCACGTCGGCACACCACTGGTCGGGGTGACCAGCAGCTGGTAGGAGTCCCACGCGTGCATCCCGGTCACCGGCACACTGATCGCCCCGCCGGACACCGTGTAGGTCGCCGACGACACCGCGATCGGGGCGCTCTGGTTGGTAGTGCGCCCGGTGATGCCGCTGCGCACGACGGTGGCCCGGACCTGGGTGCCGAGCGCGCCCAGCCCGGTCACCCGGACCGTGTTGTCGCCGCTGTCCCCACCGAAGACCACGTTCACGATCTTGCGGGTGCTGTCGTACGCCGCGACCCCCTCCAGCCACGAGCCGGGCGTGGTCCGCACGACGTTGCCGGCCTGGTCGCCGTACCACTTGTAGGTCCAGTACGAGCTGGTCGGCGCGTTGTTGTGCAGCAGCCCGTTGAGCGTGCCGGCCTCGTACCAGTAGGCGCGTTCCGCCGACCGGATCCCGTGCCGCTCGAAGACCGCCATGTAGTGCACCGAGACGCTGGGAATGTCGACCTGTGACGGCGACGCGTACTCGTTGATCGAGATCGGGCGGGGCGAGATGCCGAGCGACGACTCGATGGCCCGGTAGTCGGCGACGTGCGCCTGCACGTTCAGGTACGAGTCGTTGTCCAGCTCGTGCCAGACGATCACGTCCGGGAGCGTGGCGGTGTCCCGGGCGTTGGTCAGGAAGCTGACCATCCAGTCGTGGTTGTAGATCGAGTGGCTGGGCCCGACGATCGGGGTGACCGTGTCGAGCGTGCGGATCAGCCGGTGGGTGCGGGTCCACCCGGCGTTGAACGTACCGGCGGCGCTGGTGTTCCAGGTCCAGTCCGGTTCGTTCCACAACTCGTAGCCGTCGACGTTGGTGGTGGTCGTCGCGGTCAGCCGGGCGTTGACCATGGTGCGGACCTTGTTCTCCCAGTCGGTCCAGCTGACCCACTTGTAGGGGAAGTCCTTGTAGATGTCCGGCAGCCGCCAGAACTGCTGCGCGCCGGCGCTCGTCACCTTGCCGGCGACGAGGGCGCCGTCGCAGCACGGTTCGGTCGCGCCGTTGCCGAGCTGCTGCACGCCGGGCGGCGGCTGGGTGAGGTGGTTGAGCCGGAGCGGGTACATCTGCTCCAGCGGCGGCTTGCTGCCGACATCGACGGCGTAGAGGCCGCCGGCCGCGACGTGCGTGACCGGGCGGACGACGGTGCCGACGTCGACGGTGAGGGTGTTGCCGGCGGCCCGCGCCGGGCTGGGGACGACCAGCCCGGCGACGACCAGCGGCAGGACGAGGAGTGCTGCCTTTCTGCGGAACACGGTTCACCTCGGTGGGGATGAGGGGACGGGGATTCAGTCCTCCCGTGCGGCCAGCGGGATCCAGACCCGCATCGGGCCCGGCTCGCGGTTGGCCCACAGGAAGTAGGGGATGGCGGTGACGGTGTCGGTCGCCGCCGGCGGGACGGTCCGGGTCAGACCGCGATAAAGATCAACTGCTTCTGGCGGCCGTACGCGGACCAGGGCGCGCAGTGTCACCGGGGACAGACCACCGCTGTGGTACGCCACCGAGATCGGCGCGGACGGATCGAGTTCCAGGTCCTCGAAGAGCACGTCAGGCGTGTCGACGTGTTCCAGGCAGTACACCAGCGGCCCGCGGACCAGGGCTGCCGTGCCCCGCACCGCGTCCACCCGCGGGTGCGCGGCGACCAGCCGGGCCGGCATCGCGAGCGTGAGGATCACCTGGTCACCGGCGTGCCAGATGCGGTGCAGGCGCAGGTACCCGTCCTGGGCCAGGACCGGCGCGACGGTGCCGTTGATCGTCAGCCGCACGTCGGAGCACCAGGCCGGCACCCGCAGCGACAGCGCCCACGGCTCGTCGTCGGTCGCGGCGACGGTGACGGTGATCTGCTCGTCCCACGGGTACCGGGTGGTCACCTCGACCGCCCGGCCGGCGCTCTCGAACCGGCCGCTGCCGTACAGGTGCAGCTGGAGCCCACTCTGGTCGCCGGTCGCGGCGTAGGTGTGCAGCGACGCCATCAGCCGGGCCAGGTTCGGCGGGCAGCAGGCGCACTCGTACCAGTCGAGGCGGTGCCCGGGCGCGTTCTCGCCACCGCCGTCGTGTCCGGTGCGGCGCTGCAGCGGGGTGGAGTAGAAGAACGCGTCCCCGGCGACCGCGGTGCTGGCGGCGACCGCGTTGTGCAGGACCCGTTCCATCTCGTCGGCGTACTTCACGTTCCCGGTGGCCAGCAGCAGTCGCCAGCCCAGCTGGAAACTCGCGATGGCGGCGCACGTCTCGGCGTAGGCACGGTCCGGCGGCAGCTCGTACGCGTCGCCGTAGGCCTCGTCCCGGTGCCGGGAACCCTGCCCGCCGGTCAGGTAGGTGCGGCTGTCGATCGCCGAGTCCCACAGTTTCCCGGTGACCGCCAGCAGATCGGTGTCGCCGGTCTCCACCGCCACGTCGACCGCCCCGGCCAGCAGGTACAGCTGCCGGACCACGTGACCGGCGACCTCGTCCACCGACCGCAGCGGCTGATGGTCCTGGTAGTAGGCGGCGCCGAACCGGCCCTCCCCCAGCTTGCCGTGGCCGCGGTTCGCCACGAACCGGGCGGCCAGGTCCAGGTACGGGCGGTGGCCGGTGACCCGGTACAACTCGGCCAGGGCGGTCTCGATCTCCGGGTGGCCGTCGACCTCGTCGGAGGACCCGTACCGGCGTACCAGAAGATCGGCGAAACGGCGCGCGACCGCCACGACCTGCTGGGCCACCGCATCGCCGGGCGCGGACCGGGCCGCCGCCACGGCCGCCTGGATCAGGTGACCGGCGGTGTACATCTCGTGGCTGAAGTGCAGCTCGTTCCACTGCCGGTCCCGGGTGGCCGGCTCCTGGTAGAAGGAGACCAGGTAACCGTCCGGGTCCTGGGCCTTCTCCAGCAGCGCGGCGGCCTCCTCGCTGAAGGCCTGCGCGGTCCCGGACCAGAACGCCGCTTCCAGGGTCTTGTGCACGTCGGTGTCGGCGAACCAGAAGCCCCGGTACTCCGCGTCGCTGTCCCCGGTGACACGCCGCAGATTGTCCAGGTTGCCGTAGGTCTCCACCCGCGCGACACAGTGCGGCAGGGTCGCGTCGGCGTTGCGGGCCTGCCAGCCGCCGAGCAGCCCGTCCGGGTCGAGCCGCACCCGGTTCGCGGGCAGCGGCCGAAGCCTGCTGATGGCCTCCGGGGTCGGTACGACAGGGCCGTGGAGTTCAGAGCTCATGGGTGTTCCTCTAGTCCTTGACGGCGCCGGCGGTCACACCGGCTGCCACGTACCGCTGGGCCAGGATGAGCAGCAGCGTCGCGGGGATGGAGGCGATCACGGCGGTTGCCATGATCGCGTTCCACTGCTGGTTGTTGTTGCCGATGTAGTGGTAGATGCCGAGGGTGATCGGCTGGGCGTCGCCGCCGCCGTCCAGGGTGGTGGCGAAGACGAAGTCGGACCACGCCCACAGGAAGGCGAACAGGCTGACCGTGACGATCGCGTTGCGCGACACCGGCAGGATCACCGACACGAAGGTGCGCCAGGTGGTCGCGCCGTCGATCATGGCCGCGTTGATCAGCTCGTCGGGGATGCCGGACATGAACGCGGTGAAGATCAGGACGCCGAACGGGACCGCGATGGTCGAGTCGGCGAGGATCAGGCCGGGCACCGTGTTGAGCACACCGAGTCGCAGGTAGATGGCGTAGAAGCCCATCGCCATGATGATTCCCGGGATCATCTGGGCGATCAGCAGCACGAAGCTGAGCGCGCCGCCGCCTTTCGGGCGCAACTTGGCCAGGGCGAACCCGGCCGGCGCGGAGAGCACCAGGGTCAGCAGCACGGTGCCGAGACCCACGATCAGGCTGGTGCCCAGGTACGGCAGCTGCTGATCGATGACCGCGCGGTAACCCTCGAGCGTCCCGTCGTACGGGAAGAGGTGGGGTGGATCGGCTCGCATGTTCGTGTCCTTGGTGAAGGACACGTTGAGCATCCAGTAGACCGGGAACAGCATGATCGCCGTGAGGATCAGACCCAGGCCCGTTTTGAGGTGCTGCCGCATCCTCACTGGTTGAGCCTCCTCTGGAAGCGGATGTAGAGCAGGCCGAAGAAGAGCGCCATGATGATCAGCAGGTTCCCCACCGCGGCGCCGGGGCCGAACTCGGGCAGCAGGCTGCCGAAGCTGAACCGGTAGGACCAGGTCGCGAACGTGGTCGACGCGTCGGCCGGCCCGCCCTTCGTCATGATCCAGATCAGGTCGAAGACCTTCAGCGTGTAGACCAGCCCGAGCAGCAGGGTGATCGCCGAGACCGGCCGCAGCAGCGGGAACGTGATCCGCCAGAACCGCTGCCAGCCGGTCGCCCCGTCCAGGGCCGCCGCCTCGTAGACCTCGGCCGGGATCGCCTGCAGTCCGCTGTAGAGCACCACCAGGTTGAACGGGATGCCGATCCAGACGTTCGCGATGATCACGCTGGTCAGCGCCCAGTCCGGCGAGGTCAGCCAGTTGACCGGCTCGACACCGAAGAACCCGAGGAACGCGTTGACGATCCCGGAGTCGCTGTTCAGCATCCACGCCCACGTCGAGGCGCTGACGATCAACGGCAGCAGCCACGGGACCAGGAACAACGCCCGCAACGTCGCCGACAACCGGAAACTCTGGGCGAAGAACACCGCGAGGGCCAGCCCGATGGCGAACTGGAACGCGATACTGACGAACGTGAACACCACCGTGTGCAGGAACGCCGGCCCGAACGCCGGATCGGCGAACACCTCGCGATAGTTGTCCAGCCCGGAGAACGGGGCGTCCCCGCGCACGAACGACCGGACCGTGTAGTCACGCAGGCTCAGGTCGAGGTTGCGGTAGAGCGGGTAGGCGTAGAACGCGATCAGGTAGATCACGATCGGCGCGCAGAACGCCCAGGCGGTCCAGTGACCCCTGCTTCTCCGCCGCGGCGCCCCCGCCCCCGCCGAAGCGGAGGCGGGAACCCGGGTCAGCACGTCCTGGGCCATCGTTACTTGGTCGCCGAAGCTGCCGTGGTCTGTGCCGTCTTCAGCGCGTCCGCCGGAGTGGCCGACCCGCTGAGCGCGGCCTGGAACGCGGTCCACAGCGGCTGCGAGATCTTCGGGTACTTGGTGCCGAGGTCGTCACTGGTCCGGCCCTTGGCCGCCTTGACCGCCTCCACCCAGACCGTCAGCTCCTTGTTCTCCGCGACCTGCTTCTGCTGCACCGCGTCGGTGGCCGCGATGTAGGAGAGGGTGGTGTCCGTGGTCAGCGCGTTGTCCGCGTTGGTCAGGCAGGCGATCAGCTTCTCCGTGACGGCGTACCGGGCGGTGTCGGACTGCACCGGCGCGGTCACGAACTCGCCGCCGGTCGGGGCCGGCGCGGTGCCACCGGACTGCGACGGGATGGGGATGATCCCGTACTCGAATCCGGTCTTCTTGGCGTTGGCCAGCTGCCAGGTGCCGTTCTCGCTGAACGCGAAGTCACCGGCGGCGAACTCCTGCCAGCTGGTGGTCTGGGTGTTGTTGAGCACCGAGTTCGGGGCCAGCCCGTCCTTGAGCCACCCGGTCCACAGGTCGAGCGCGGCGACACCCTGCGCGGAGTCGAGCTGGGTCAGGTTCGCCCCGGAGCCCCAGAACCACGGCAGGAACTGGAAGCTGCCCTCCTCGGTGCCGATCGCCGAGAAGGTGATGCCCTTCTTGCCTTTCTGTTTCACGGTTTGGAGTGCCGCGGTCAACGACGCCCAGTCCTTGATCGTCGCCGGGTCGATCTTCGCGTCGTCCAGGATCTTCTTGTTGTAGTAGAGCGCCAGGGTGTTGGCGCCGATCGGGATGCCGTACGCCTTGCCGCCGATCTGGCCGGCCGCGAGCAGGTTCGGCGAGACCGCGGCGGTGTCGATCTTCATCTCGTCGGTGCTGGTCAGCACCCCGGCGTCGGCGAGGGTGGACACCACCGGGTTGTCGACGATCAGCACGTCCGGCGAGTTGTCCTGTTGTGCGGCGAGCAGAGCCTTGTTGGTCAGATCGGTAGTGTCGTAGCCGGTCCGCTTGACCGTCACCCCCGCTCCGGTGCCGCACTCGGTCAACAGCTTCACCCAGTCCGACGAGCCGTCGAACTGCGGGTACGGATCCCAGATCGTGTATTCGCCACCGGCGGCGTCAGCGCCGTCGCCGGTGCCGGCTCCGGTTCCGGTGGAACAACCGGTCAGTAGACAAGCCGTGAGGGCGAGTGCCGCCGCGGCACGAAAGGTGGTCATATTCGGGTTCCCCTTGCACATGGAGGAAACGCTTAGGAAATCGATTGCCTAAACGCTAAGTAGCGACTTGCTCGCATGTCAAGAGCAAGTTACGGTCACGTGAAACGCCTCTTCGGACGCGTTAGGAAACTGGGGAGGAAACACTGAGCACCATGGATCGCGCGGTGACCATCAGCCAGGTGGCCGCGCTCGCGGGGGTCTCCACCGGCACGGCGTCCAAGGCACTCAACGGGCGCGGCGCGCTGCGGCCGGAGACCCGGTTACGGGTGCAGCAGGCGGCCGAGCAGCTCGGTTTTGTCGCCAACGCGGCGGCCCGGTCGCTGCAGACCGGGCGCACCTACACGGTCGGCATGATCACCACCGACAGCATCGGCCGGTTCAGCATCCCGCTGCTCATCGGCGCCGAGGACGCGCTCGGGGCCGGGCAGATGTCGATCTTCCTGTGCGACGCCCGGGACGACCCGATCCGCGAGCAGTACTACCTGCGTACGCTGCTCAGCCGCAAGGTCGACGGGATCATCGTGACCGGCCGCCGCACCCAGGCCCGCGCCCCGATCGGGGTCGGCCTGCCGGTGCCGGTGGTCTACGCGTTCATCAGCTCCGCCGACCCGGCCGACTGCTCGGTGGTGCCGGACGAGGCGGACGGCTCCCGGCGCGCGATCCGGCACCTGCTGGCCGTCGGCCGCCGCCGGATCGCCCTGGTCACCGGCCCGGAGCACCACCATTCGGCGAGCGTGCGGGCGCGCGCCGCCGAGGACACCCTGGCCGCCGAGGGGCTGCGCCCGGCGGTGCCGACGCTGTACGGCGAGTGGAGCGAGGCGTGGGGCCGGCAGGCCGCCGGGATCCTGCTGTCCACCGGCGCCGACGTGGACGCGGTGTTCTGCGGCAGCGACCAGATCGCCCGCGGGCTGGCCGAGGCGCTGACCAAGGCCGGGCGGGAGATCCCGCGGGACGTGGCCCTGGTCGGCTTCGACAACTGGGACGTCATGGTCGAGGGCTGCCAGCCGCCTCTGACCAGCATCGACATGGACCTGGAGGGCATCGGGCGGACCGCCGCCGAGCAGCTTCTCGCCGCGATCAACGGAACTCCGGCGCACGGGCAGCACGCCCGCCCCTGCCGCCTGGTCCCCCGAGCGTCGACGGCGGTCTAGGCCACACCCGCCCACCCTGTTCACCACCGCCCGCCCGGCTTGCCGCGCTCTCGAGGCAAACGATTTCCTGCTGAGTCATTGACGAGGATCGCTGGGGTTCGTAACCTACCGGAAATCCCTCGTTGACCAGAGCGCGCGGCTCGTTGAGCGCGCTCTTTTGTTAACGCTCACATCACGCTTTGGAGCGATGCATGAGAGCCTGGAAGATCCCCTTGGTGGCCGCGGTGCTGATCGCCGGGACACCCGCGATCCCCGCACTCGCCGCCGACCTGCCCACCCCCGTCCTCGCGTACGAGTTCGACGGCGACAGCACGAGCAGCGACGTCATCACCGACAGCTCCGGCAACGGCCTGAACGGAACCCTGGTCAACGGCGCCACCGCCGGCCTCACCGACGGCGCGCTCACCCTGCCCGGCGGCGGCCCCACCTCGAACGGCGCCTACGTCACCATCCCCCGGCGCGCCCTGGAAGGCCGCACCGACCTGACCGTCAGCACCCGGGTGAAGTGGGACGGCGTCACCGCACCCTGGCAGTGGATCTACGCGCTGGGCACCGACAACACCCGCTACCTGTTCAGCACGCCCTACAACGGTGACGGCCGGCTGCGCAGCGCCGTCACCAAGAGCGGCGGCAACGCGGAATCCCAGGTCACCGGCTACACGGCGCTGCCGGCGAACCAGTGGCGCACGATCACCGTCACCCTCGGCGGCGGGCGGCTGACCTCGTACCTGGACGGGGTCGAGGTCGCCGGGACACCGACCACCGTGACGGCCGCCGACATCCTCGGCCCGGCCACCGCGCCGGCCGGTTTCATCGGCCGCTCGTTCTACCAGGACCCGCTCTTCGACGGCGCGGTCGACTCGTTCCGGATCTACGGCACCGCCCTCACCGCCGCGCAGGTCGCCGAGGACGCCGCCGTCACCCCGCCGCCGGCCGTCACCGGGCTGGCCGCCACCACGTTCGACGTGCGCACCACCATCGGCGTCGCGCCCGCCCTGCCGGCCACGGTCCGCGGCACCTTCTCCGACGCGTACGACCGGGACGTGCCGGTGACCTGGGCCGCGATCGACCCCGCGCAGTACGCGCAGCGCGGCACGTTCACTGTGACCGGCACCGCGGCGGGACGGCCGGTGACCGCCACCGTGACCGTGATCCGCGACGGCGAACTCACCGTCGACCTGGGCACCAGTACCGGGGCGTTCCACGGCGGCGCGTCCGGAACCCTCTACGGCCTCTACGGCGACGGGCTGCCCACCAGCAACCTGATCGAGGGCATGAACCTGCGCACCGTCTCGACCAAGGCGCAGGACGGACCGCAGCACCCCGGCGCCGACGCGCTGGAGGTGGTGAAGCCGCTCGCCGACGCGACAGGTGGTGACGTCTACGTCTACATGACCGACATCCACCGCGGGTTCCCCTACCAGTGGCCCGGCAGCACCCCGGACGAGAAGATCACCCTCTTCAAGCAGAAGATCGCCAAGCAGGTCGACCAGGTCTCGACCCTCGATCCGGCGTACCAGAAACGCATCGTCTTCGTGCCCTTCAACGAGCCCGAAGGCAACATGTACGGCACCGGCGAGTGGAGTTACAACAAGGTCAGCTGGCTCAGCGACCCCACCGACTGGTTCCGGGCCTGGGACGAGGTGCACGCGATCATCAAGGGCAAACTCCCGGCGGCCCGGATCGCCGGACCCAACACCAGCATCCTGTACGAGCAGGTCAAAGGCTTCCTCATGCACACCGTCGAAGCCGGCACCCTGCCCGACGTGATCACCTGGCACGAACTGAGCCACCCGGAGGCGGTCCGGACCAGCGTCGCGAAATACCGCGCCTGGGAAGCCGACATCATCGGGCGGCGACTGCCGATCAACATCAACGAGTACGCGTTCAACTACCACACATCGGTTCCCGGGCAGATGATCCAGTGGATCTCGGCCATCGAGGAGTCCAAGGTCGACGCGGACATCGCGTACTGGAACATCGACGGCAACCTGTCCGACTCGGCGGTGCAGGCGAACCGGGGCAACGGGCAGTGGTGGCTGTTCAACGCCTACGGGCAGATGACCGGGAACACCGTCCGGGTGTCGCCGCCCTATCCGGGGCAGAACTACTCGCTGCAGGGTGTCGCCACCCTGGACAAGCAGCGCAAACAGGCCCGGGCCATCTTCGGCGGAGCCTCGTCCGCGGGGTACGTGCGGTTCACGAACGTGCCGAAGTATCTGGGGAAGTCGGTGCACGCGTGGATCCGGGAGATCCCGTGGACCGGGCAGGTCGGTGACTCGGCGCAGCCGCGGTTGATCGCCGAGAAGAACGTGCGTGTCGTCGACGGGGCGGTGGCCTTCGAGTTCGGGAAACTGGACGAGGCCTCGGCGTACGAAATCGTGCTCGGACCTGGCTCTCCGGCGGTGAACGGCACGAGCCCGGCGCTGTGGCAGGGCTCCTTCGAAGCCGAGGACGCCACCTACACCGGCAGCGGCTACAGCAGGAACGGGCCGGAGGGGTCGCCGTCGGACGTGTCGAAGTTCTACACGTCCGGGCGGTACGACGTCGGCGGGCTGCGCACCGGCAGTGACGGGGTCCTCGACTTCACCGTCGACGTGCCACGGGACGGGATCTACGACCTCTCGGTGTTCGCGAACTCGCTCAACACCTACGACCTGGTACGCGAGCAGGGGCCGACCAACGTGTTCCTGCGTGTCGACGGGGCGGCCGAGCAGGAGATCTTCCTGCCGCTCGGGTACAAGTGGGCGGTCTGGGATCACGCGGACACCACAGTTTCGCTGACCGCCGGGCGGCACACGATCTCGCTGGCCGCCCGCAGCCTGGACCTCTCCAGAGCCACCAAGGGTGACGCGATCGTCGACCGGATCACTCTGGAGCTGCCGAACCCGGTCGCCACCGACCTCTACGAGGCCGAGCTGGCCACATGGGATCACGCGTCGCCGGCTGCCGGTGGTGTCTCGCTGGGACGTAAGGGCAGCGCGACGTTCTGGGTCTACGCCGAAGCCGACGCGGCACACGTCATCAAGACGGTCGGCAAGGACGTCTCGCTGACGGTCAACGGCATCAAGGTGTCCGGGCCGGCCGTGTCGCTGTCCGGCGGTGTCAACAAGATCGTCGTATCGGGGACCAACTCGCGGTCCTTCATCGACCGGATCGTCGTACGGCAGGACACCCGCGCGCTGCCGTCGGTCACCTACGAGGCCGAGTCCGCCCGGATCGCCGGCACCGCCACGGTCACGGCGAAATCCCTGGCCAGCGGTGGTTCAGCGGTCACCGGTGTGGGCGGCGCCCCCGGCAACACCAACACGCTGACGTTCGACGTGCCCGCCACGAAGGCCGGCACCTACGCGCTGCGGATCCGCTACTCCAACCCGGAGCAGGCGGTGGCCACCCACTACAACCCGGACCCGCTGGCCCGGCACGCCGACATCACGGTCAACGGTGGTACGGCGAAACGGGTCCTGTTCCCGCACAGCTTCCACGACAACAACTTCTGGGACCTGACCGTCCCGGTGACCTTGAAACGGGGCCCGAACACGATCAGCTTCCGCTCCGAGGAACTCCCCAACTTCGACGGCACCACGTACGCCTCCGACGACTGGCCGGACGTGCTGCTCCGCTCGAAGTACGCCCCCCTGATCGACAAGGTGACGGTGGCCCCGTACAGCCGCTGACCCACCGACGACGAAGGCCCCGGTCCCCGCGGACCGGGGCCTTCACCCGTCCTGGCGCACGAAGTCGATCAACGCCTTGTGCAGACTGCTCCCGACCAGCGCCGACACGAGATCGTCGCCGTCCCGCAGGAGGCGGCGGACCGCCGACCGCACGGCGGGCCTGCCGATGTCCTCCCGGTCCACGGCGGTCTCGATGACACGTCTGTCCCGTTGCGGCTGCGGTCGCCGCCAGAAGGCCTCGTCCTCCAGGAGCAGTTCCAGGGCCGTCAGCGCCTCCTCCTCCAACTCCTCGACGCGGTGGCCGCCGAAGCTGTTCGTCTGCCGGTTGTGGTCGCCGATCTGCACCACGACCTGCGAGTTCCGGCCGACCGTCAGCGAGATCTTCCGGCTCCGGTTCTCCCTCTTCTGCGCATCCGCTCTGGCGAGCGCCCGCGGACCGCACCCGAGCCAGAGCTGCCCGGCGCCGGAGACCTGGACGGCGATCGTCGCGGCCTCCGGGGACGGCAGTTCGGAGTCGCTGAGCAGCGCGAACAGACGCCGCGACGACTCGTCGCCGACGGGCTGCAGGATGCCCCAGAAGAAGCAGGCCCGCATCGCGTGCATGACGGCGCCCGCGGAATGGCCCGGATAGTTGTGGGCCAGCGAGGCCAGAGTGGATCCGGGATCACGCGCCACGGTATTGACCATGGATTCCAGGATCTCGGTCGATTCCCGGACCATGTCCCGCGCACTCTCCGCTTTCCCGGCCGACCCGGCGGGTGCGCGGTAGCTGCGGTACAGGGCGTTCGCCTTCAGATGCCAGCCGTCCGACGTTCCGTCGCTGTAGCCGACCGCGATGTCCCCGTCGACATACTTGGCGATGCACAGCTGAAACCGTAGCCGCGGCTGCGCGGGCTTGGGCTGACCCCGGCCCGCCCGGGGACGGGTCTCCTCGTTCTGCCGCTTCTTGAAGATCCAGATCGGGCTGTTCAACCGGGTCAGCGGGCTGTCGGTCGGTTTGAATCCCCGCCACTCCGCGTTGGCCCGCCGCAGATTCTCCAGCGGCAGCCCTTCCCGGAAATGGTGCACCCAGTCCCGCCACGGAGCCCAGAACCGATACATCGACAGCCCGAAGGTGCCGAGGGCGACGAGCGGGAACACCGGCCCGACCGGCCGGAGGAGATGGGCCAGCGCCACGTTGACGATCAGGATCGGCGCCAGGGCGAACGATCCGGCCACGAGCTTCGAAGGACTCTTCGGTAACGGCGTCCCGGCGACCAGGTCCTCGGGGTCCAATCGATGACTGTTCGCGGCGATCGAAGACAAGTCGGCCCATCCTGATCCGGTCAACCAGCGCAGACTCGGCACAGTGTATTCACCAAAACACTGTGAGTCACGAGTCGGATCCGCGACAGGACATTCACAGGCGTCATCGCGGGACGGCCGGGAGGAGGGTGTGGGCCGACCGGATTCGAACCGGTGTCCTCGACCTGAGCAAGGCCGCGCGACGACCTCTGCGCTACGGCCCACAGGGAGGTGGAGGGGACCGGGATCGAACCGGTGTCCTCCTCCTTCGCAGGGAGGCGCGACGACCTCTGCGCTACATCCTCCACCTCGCCGGCGAGCCTACCGGCCCACCGGCTTCGATGGGATGCCCGGCTCAGTGGGCCAGGATCACCGGGATCAGGGCCAGGACCGCCGGGACGGTCTGGGCGTAGAGGATGCGGCGGCTGGCGGTCAGGGCTCCGACGACGCCGGCCACCGCCACGCAGATCAGGAAGAAGACGATCGCGCCGAAGCCGCCGCCCAGCAGACCCCAGATCAGGCCGGCGGCCAGGAAACCGTTGTACAGACCCTGGTTCAGGCCCAGCACCCTGGTCTGCTCGGCGAACTCCGGCGTCAGGTTGAACGCCTTGCGCCCCTGCGGCTTGGTCCACAGGAACATCTCCAGGACCGCGATGTACACGTGGATGAGAGCCACGACCGCGGCCAGGACGTTCCCGATGATCAGCATGAGGGGCAGCGTACCGCCAGCCTGATCATGGTCAGAGACCGTAGGTCTTGCCGATGATGTCGCGCTGGATCTCGCTGGTGCCGCCGTAGATCGTCGACACCAGGGTGGCCCGGACGTGGCGTTCCATGTCGTACTCGGTGGCGTAGCCGTAGCCGCCCATCATCTGCATGCCAGCCAGCGCCACCTCGCGGGCCACCTCGGTCACCTTCAGTTTCACCATCGAGCTCTCCCGGGGCAGCACCTTCCCCGGATCACGGTCGGTCAGGGTCGCCACCCGGTGGACCAGCAGGCGGCAGCATTCGATCTCGGTGGCCAGGTCGGCGATCCGGTGCCGCAGCGCCTGGAAGCTGCCGACCGGGCGGCCGAACTGTCTGCGCTGCCTGATGAAGTCCAGGGCGTCGTCGAAGGCGCGCTGGGCGGTGCCGAGCATCAGCGCGGCCAGGATCAGGCGCTCCACGTTCAGGCCGGCCATCAGCTGCTGCCAGCCCTTGTCGACGGTGCCCATCACGGCGTCGGCGGGCAGGCGTACATCAGTGAAGTAGAGGTCGTTGACCTCTTTTCCGCCCATCGTCTCGATGCCGTTGATCCGCAGGCCGGGGGTGTCGGTGGGGACCAGCAGCATGGTCAGGCCGTGGTGGTCGCCGGGGCTGCCGGAGGTGCGGGCCACCAGCAGGATCGCGTCGGCGATGTGGGCGTTGGAGCACCATGTCTTCTGGCCGTCGACGATCCAGCCGTCGTCGGTGCGCACGGCCCGGCAGGACAGGTTGGCGACGTCCGAGCCGGCTTCCGGTTCGCTCATCGCGATGGCGTACACCCGGCCGTCGACCAGGCCGCCGAGGACGGTCTTCCGCTGCTCGTCGCTGCCGGAGCGCCCGACCGCGGCCGCGACGATGGCGCTGGTGGTGAAGCCGCCGACCGGGGCCTGGCCGTAGGCGACATGCTCCAGGAACAGGCAGGTGTCGACCATGCCGGCGCCGGAGCCGCCGAACTCGTCGGGGACGGTGACGCCGAGCCAGCCGAGGTCGGCCATCTTCCGGTACAGCCCGGGGTGGTGTGGGCCGTCGCCTCGTTGTTCACGAGAGCCGGCCTCCCGGCGGCAGAAGTCGTCGATCGCCTCGGTGAAAGCCTTCTGTTCGGGGGTCAGATCGATACTCATGTCGTCGCCTTCCGGGAGTTACCGCAGGTGATGATCTATGTTGACAGCGAACGTAACATATCAAATATCAAATTTAAGCCCCGCGAATCAAGAGCTCCCGGGAGTTGTCATGGGCACATCCATCGATGTCGTCGGAGCAGCCGTCGACCGAGCCCGGCCGGCCGCCACCTGGTGGGGCGGGCTCGGGTACAAGGAGCGCCGGGTCCACCTGCTGGCCTGGAAGCGGCACATCGCCCGGCGGATCGACGAACTCGCCGCGCTGATCGCCGCCGAGACCGGGAAGTCGCCCGACGACGCGGCCCTGGAGGTGATGCTCGCCGTCGAGCACCTGGACTGGGCGGCCCGCAACGCCGGCAAGGTGCTCGGCCGCCGCAAGGTCCCGTCCGGGATGCTGGCCGCCAACCACGCCGCCACCCTGGAGTACCTGCCGCTCGGCGTGGTCGGGGTGATCGGGCCGTGGAACTATCCGGTCTACACGCCGCTCGGCTCGGTGTCGTACGCCCTGGCCGCCGGCAACGCGGTCGTCTTCAAGCCGAGTGAGCACACCCCGGAGACGGGCGCGTGGCTGGCCACGGCCTGGATCGAGGCGGTGCCGGAGGCGCCGGTGCTGCAGGCGGTCCTCGGGGACGGGAGCGTGGGGGCGGCGCTCGTCTGGTCCGGCGTGGACAAGATCGCGTTCACCGGGTCGGCGGCGACCGCGCGCAAGGTGATGGCCACCTGCGCGGAGACCCTGACGCCGCTGGTGGTCGAGGGCGGCGGCAAGGACGCGATGATCGTGGCGGCGGACGCGGATCTCGACGCCGCGGCACGGGCGGCGGCATTCGGCGGGTTCGGCAACGCGGGCCAGACGTGCGCCGGAGTCGAACGCGTATATGTCGAGAAATCGGTCTTCAACACCTTCGTCGACAAGGTCAGCGCCCTGGCCGTCGGCGAGTTCACCATGACCACCCCGGAACAGCCGGCGATCGTGCGAGCACACGTCGAGGACGCCCTGCTAAGGGGTGGAAAAGCCGTAGTCGGCGGCGCCGAGTCCATCAAATCCGGAAATGTCGCCCCGGTGATCCTCACCGACGTCCCCGAGGACAGCATCGCCGTCACCGAGGAGACCTTCGGCCCGACGCTGGTGATCAACCCGGTGGACAGTGTGGCCGAGGCAATCAAACGGACAAATCACTCCAAGTACGGTTTGGCGGCATCGATCTTCACCCGTAACGCTGGCGCGGCAATGGACACGGCACGGAAACTGCGAGCCGGGGCAGCGAGCATCAACGCGGTACTGGGCTTCGCCAGCGTCCCGTCCCTACCCTTCGGCGGCGTCGGCGACTCAGGTTTCGGCCGCATCCACGGAGCCGACGGCCTGCGAGAGTTCTCCCGGGCCCAGTCGGTGACCCGCCAGCGCTTCAACCCGCCGATGGACCTGGTGCGCCTGGACCGCGACCCGCACACGATGGCCCGGGCGCTCAAACTGTTCCGGATGCGGCACGGCCGTTAGGTTTTGTCGCGCGGATCGCGTGGGAGCGAGGCGAGGTCCAGGTGGTGGCTGGCGTCAGCCGGTGGGAGGTCGCATACCGGTGTTGTATGTGGCCTTCCACCGGATGCCGTCAGGCGCCGGCTGGGCCACGCCGCAGCCCCACGCGATCCACGCGACAAAACCTAAGAATCCCAGATTCCCAGGTCGTCGAGATGCTTGACCAGGCGCTCCGCCCCGTCGGTGAAGTGCCTGGTCATCGCGGTCCGGGCGGCGTCACCGTCGGCCGCGGCGAACGCGGCGAGCACCGCCTCGTGATCGGCGCGCATCCCGTCCCGCCAGCCCGGATCGGACGAGTAGACCCGGGCCGGGGTGTACCGGGTGGCGGTGTGCAGGAACCAGCTGAGTTTCCGGGACCGGGCCAGCCGGTTGACGGCGCGATGGAACTCGAACTCGAAGGTCTCGACGTCGGCGGCCCGCCGCGCCCGCGCCACCTTGCTGTGGGCCACTGTCAGCTCGCCGAGCTGGGCTTCGGTGACGGCGGCGGCGACCCGGGCGGCCAGCTCGCCGGCGATGTCGCCCTGCAACTGGAAGACGTCCAGGATGTCCTGCCGGGACAGCGGGGCGACGACATAACCCTTGCGGGGTTCGAGTTCCACCATGTCCTCGCCGCGGAGCGTGAGCAGCGCCTCCCGGACCGGGGTGATGCTGACGCCGAGGCCGGCGGCGACCTCTTCGAGACGGATGCGGGCGCCGGGGCGCAGCTCGCCGGACATGATCCGGGCCCGCAGGGCGCCGGCGACCTCCTCGGAGAGCATGTCCCCCCACCTCTCGCTTTATCGGCCGTCACCGTATCAAATATCAAAAACGAGGAGGTGTGACCGATGCGCTTGGCAACGACGCTGATGTACTCCGGTGACCCACGGGCGGCCGCCGACCAGGTGGCCGGCTGGGAACGGGCCGGCCTGGACGTGGTGTGGGTGGCCGAGGCCTACGGCTTCGACGCGCCGACGATCATGGGCTATCTGGCCGCGAAGACCGAGACGGTGCAGATCGGGTCGGCGATCCTGCCGATCTACTCGCGCACCCCGGCGCTGATCGCGCAGACCGCGGCCGGGCTGGACGCGATCTCCGGCGGGCGGGCGATCCTGGGACTGGGCGCGTCCGGGCCGCAGGTGATCGAGGGCTGGCACGGGGTCGCCTACGACAAGCCGATCACCCGGACCCGCGAGATCATCGACATCTGCCGCCGGGTCTGGCAGCGCGACGTGATCACCAACGACGGCCTCTACCCCCTGCCGCTCCCCGACGGCCGGGGGACGGGGCTGGGCAAACCCCTGAAGATCCTCACCCATCCGGTACGACCGGAGATCCCGATCTACGTGGCGGCCCTCGGGGAGGCGAACGTCCGGATGACCGCGGAGGTCGCCGACGGGTGGATCCCGTTCCTCTATGTCCCGGAGCGGGCGGCCGGCGTGTGGGGGAAGTCGCTGGCCGCGCGCCCCGCCGAACGGGGACGGCTGGAGATCGTCGCCGGTGGGCCGCTGGCCATCGGGGAGAACCTGGAGCACCTGCGTGATCTGGCCCGCCCGATGATCGCGCTGTATGTCGGCGGGATGGGCGCCAAGGGCCGCAACTTCTATCACGACGTGGTCAGCCGCTACGGATTCGAGGCCGAGGCCGACCGCATTCAGGAGCTGTATCTGGCCGGGCACAAGAAGGAGGCCGCCGCGGCGGTTCCCGACGAGTTGCTCGAGTTGGGCAGCCTGATCGGCCCGGAGTCGTATGTGCGGGACCGGATCGCGGCGTACCGGGAAAGCGGGGTGACGGTCTTGAATGTCACCCCGCTGGATCCGGATCCGCGCCCGGCGCTGGCGAAGGTGAAGGAGATGATCAGCTGAGATGGGTCGTTACGACATCCGGGACCGGATCGCGGCACTCGATCCGGAACGTGACCATCTGGAGATCTATCAGCTCTCGTCCGGGCGGGAATTCCCCTGGGACTACACCCGGGCGCTGGAGTTCGCGCTGTTCCGCACCTATTGCGTGCCGAGCATCTCGAAACTGCTCACGGCGACCGGCGAATTCCGGGAGAGGCCACAGCGGCGGTACGACGACACCGCGCTGCTGATGGCCGAGATGGCCGCACACGGCTACGACTCGGAGCGCGGCCGGGACGCGCTGAAGGTGGTCAACCGGGCGCACGGACGGTACGCGATCAGCAACGACGACATGTTGTACGTGCTGAGCACGTTCGTCTACGACCCGATCGACTGGATCTCCCGTTTCGGGTGGCGACCGCTGCATCCGCACGAGAAGTCGGCGGCTTTCCACTACTACCGGGCCGTCGGTCACCGGATGGGCATCAAAGACATTCCCGATTCATACGATGAGTTCGCAGATTTCAAGGCCACCTTCGAACGGCGACATTTCGTCTTCTCGCCGACGAATCATGAGGTGGGAACCTACACCGTGGAACTGTTCGCCGCCTGGTTCCCGGCGCCGCTGCGGCCCGCGGTGCGCCTCGGCGTGCGGGGCATGCTCGACGACCGGATGCTGACGGCGTTCGGCTTCGATCCGGCACCCTCCTGGGTCGGTGCTCTGGCCACCGCTGGATTGAAGTCGCGAGCACGGGCTCTGCGATTCTTCCCACCGCGCCGCGAATCGGTCCTCGGGCGGCCGAAGCACAGTCGCACCTATCCCGGTTATCCGGCCGGTTATCAGCCCTCCGACCTGGGCGCTCCCCCACCACCGGCGGATCTGCCGGCCGAGCACCTGCGGTCATCACGTCAGGGTCAGGGGAATATTGACATGCCTTGATGCATTGCCGAACGTCGATGTCTGGGGGTTTGCTGTGAGCACCTTTCCCCCGATGTCGGAGGTCGTTCATGAGACGACGTTCCCTCGCGGTGCTGACCGCGGTCGCGTTGAGCGCGACCGCGGCGGTGTCCGCCTCCTCCCCCGCCGGAGCCGGGGCCGCCCCCGACCCGGCCGCCGAATACCAGGTCCTCGACGTCCGCACGGTCGCACAACGCAACACCATCCAGCGCACCGGCGCCGCGATCGACGGCATCGAACACTCGGTCGCCAGCATCACCGCCACCGGCGCCGAGGTCAGTAGGCTGCGGCAACTCGGGTTCACGGTGGAGTCGCCGCTGTCCGCGACGGCGTTCCCGCCGGCCGACGCGGCCTACCACGACTACGCGGAGACGATCGCCGAGATCAACACCGTGGTCGCGGCCTACCCGTCGATCGCACGTAAGCAGGTGCTGGGCAAGTCGTACGAGGGCCGCGACATCGTCGCCGTCAAGATCTCGGACAACGTCGCCACCGACGAGAACGAGCCCGAGGTGCTGTACGACGCCAACCACCACGCCCGCGAGCACCTGACCGCCGAGCAGGCGCTCTACCTGCTCAACCAGTTCACCGGCACGTACGCCTCGGACAGCCGGGTCAAGAACATCGTCGACACCCGGGAGATCTGGATCATCCCGATGGTGAACCCGGACGGTGTCGAGTACGACATCGCCACCGGCAGCTACCGCTCGTGGCGCAAGAACCGGCAGCCCAACAGCGGCTCCAGCTACGTCGGCACCGACCTGAACCGCAACTACGGCTACAACTGGGGCTGCTGCGGCGGCTCGTCCGGCACCACCTCGTCGGCCACGTACCGCGGGCCGTCGGCGTTCTCCTCACCGGAGACCAGGGTGATCCGGGACTTCGTGAACAGCCGGGTCGTCGGCGGCGTCCAGCAGATCAAGGCGGCGATCGACTTCCACTCGTACTCGAAGCTGGTGCTCTGGCCGTACGGGCACACCACCGCGAACACCGCGACCGGCATGAACGCCGACCAGTACAACACGTTCGCGACGCTCGGCCAGCAGATGGCGGCGACCAACGGGTACACGCCCCAGCAGTCCAGCGACCTCTACATCACCGACGGTGACTCGCTCGACTGGCTGTGGGGCGTACACAAGATCTTCGCCTTCACCTTCGAGCTGTACCCGGGCAGCGCGTCGGGCGGCGGCTTCTACCCGCCGGCCAGCGTGATCCCGGTGGAGACGGCCCGCAACCGGACGGCGGCACTGATGATCGCCGAGGCCGCGGACTGCCCCTACAAGGTGATCGGCAAGCAGGCCACGTACTGCTAAATGTTGAGGTAGGGCTCTTTCCAGGCGGCGAACCGCTCGCCCCACTCGGCCTGCGCGGCCCTGACGATCTCGTCCGGATCGTCGGTGGCCGCCAGGCCGAAGTGCGTGCCCAGCCAGGTCACGAACTCGTCGTGCGCCTCGCTGTGCCCGGAGTCGTCGGGCCGGTGGAAGTAGACCTCCTCGTGGTCCACGCTCGGCTCGGTGTCGTAGGTGAGCAGCCGTAGCAGGCCCCGCAGATCACCGGCGATCACGTGCTCGCCGCCCTCGTCGCCGAAGACCACCACCGGCAGGGCGGCCAGATCCTCCCGGTCGTCGGCACGCCAGATCGCGTAGAACGATCCGCCGCCGGTCGCGGTGGCGAACGGGATCAGCCGGGCCAGGAACTCCGGGTCCTTGGACCACCCGGCCTCGAGCCCGGACGTGTCGTTCCAGTCGTCGAGGCCGAAGCACTCGGAGTAGGCGCCGTAACCGGTGCCCGTCTGAAACTCCTGGAGAAGGCGCAGTTCAGGGATGCTCACCCGCCCACGATATAAGCAACCCGGGATGTTTATATCCATCAACGTCGATGCAATGATCGGTGCACCCCCAGACCTGAGGAGAACCGACATGCGCAGATGGCGAACCCTTCTGGCCGTCCTGGCCGCGGCGGTCACGGCAGCCACGATGTCCCCGGCGGCGGCCTCCGCCGACCCGATCACCCCGACCGTCGTCGGCGGCACCACCGCCACCCTCGGCGAGTTCCCGTTCATGGTTCGCCTGTCGATGGGCTGCGGCGGCGCCCTCTACAGCCCGACGCTCGTGCTGACCGCCGGCCACTGCGTCAGCGGCACCGGCACCAACACGTCGATCACCGCCACCTTCGGCGTCGTCGACCTGCAGTCGACCAGCCGGGTGACCCGCAAGTCGAACTACGTCTACCGGGCACCCGGCTACAACAGCACCGGTGACGACTGGGCGCTCATCCGCCTGGCCAGCGCGGTCAGCGGCACCAACATCGGCACCCTGCCGATCACCACGTCCACCACGTACGACACCGGCACCTTCACCATCGCCGGCTGGGGCGCCGCCAGCGAGAACGGCGCGCAGCAGCGCTACCTGCGCAAGGCCACCGTGCCGTTCGTCAGCGACACCACCTGCAACTCGTCGAGCATGTACAACGGGCAGGTCAACGCGGCCCGGGAGATCTGCGCCGGCTACACCGCCGGTGGCGTCGACACCTGCCAGGGCGACTCCGGCGGCCCGATGTTCCGCCAGGGCGCGTCCGGCCTGGTCCAGGTCGGCATCGTCAGCTGGGGCGACGGCTGCGCCCGCCCGAACAAGCCGGGCGTCTACACCCAGGTCAGCTACTTCTCGGCGGCCATCAAGGCCGCGGCCACCTCTCTGGGCGGCTGATTCCCCCTCCGAATGATCACCCCGGACTCCCCGGGGTGATCATTTGCAGGTGTCTCTCGAAGAAAGCATCCTGAACCTGCTGGCCACCCACAACATGTGCGTGCTGGCGACCACCGACCCGAGCGGCGCCCCGCACGCCACGCCGGTGCGTTACTTCGCGGACGGCTTCGACCTGATCGTCACGTCCCTCGGCGACTCCCCGAAGATCCGTAACCTGCGCGCCGACCCGCGGATGTCGGCAGGCGTCTTCGCCCCGCTGACCACCGTCGAGAGCAGCCGGGGCGCCCAGCTCTTCGGCACCGCCCGGATCCTGTCCCCCGGCGACGAGGAATTCGAATCCCGCTGGCGGATCGTCACCCCGCGCATCCACGAGACCGAACGCGACCGCTTCCTGGCCGACCCGGCCCGCTGCGTGCTGGCCGTCCTGTCGCCGGCCCGGATCGTCTACACCGACCACTGGCAGAAGCGGGACGGCCACCCCACCCGGCGCACCCTCACCCTGTGACGAGCTGGTCGCGGACCTCCATCAGGGCGAAACCGAGAAGATTCAGGCCCCGCCAGCGGTACGGGTCGGCAGCGCGCTCGTCGTCCCGGGCCAGCCCGATCCCCCAGATCCGGTCCACCGGGCTCGCCTCGACGAGGATCCGCTCGCCGCTGCCGGTCAGGTAGTCACGCATCGCCTGGTGCGCGGAGAACTTGGCCAGGTTGCCGGCCACCACGATCGGCACCCGCTGCTCGTCCCACACCCGCTGATCGAACCGGGCCACCCGCCCGCCCAGATTCTTGGCCTGCTGCGGGTGCCCGGCGGCGAGAATCCGCTCGGCCATCGTGTCGTCCCCGAACAGCACCGCCTTGCGCCACATCATGTAGTGCTCGGCGGTGGCGAACCGCACCCCGTCCACAGTGAACGCGGACGGGAACCACTGGCTCAGGCACCCGGACCCGGGAGCCCCGCTCTTCTCCGGCTGATGCCCCCAGAAGAACAGGTACTTTCCGCGCCGCCCACCTTTCAGCTCGGCCTTCAACCCGGCTACGTCCCGAACACTCATGGCCGCGAGTCTGCCCTGCCGGCGGACTCCTGGCGCGTGATTTTCCGGTCGGGTCAGCCGGTGAAGCGGGGGCTGCGGGCCATCGAGCGGTAGGCGGCCAGCGACGACGTGTCGGTGTCGAAGCGGAAGTTGTGGTCGGTGCCTTCCTGGATGTCGGTGTCGAACCAGACGACGGCGCCGACTGCCGGGGTCTTCTCGACCCAGGTGTGCAGCTGTTTGATCCACGTCGCCTTGTTCTTCACCGCGGCCGTCTCGCTCAGGATGATCGGCTTGCGGGCGCCGTACAGCTTGGTGATCGGGTTGAACAGGGTCGACGGGGTCTCGTTGAAGAAGTTGTAGCCCGAGATGCCCACCCAGTCGACGTACGCGTCACCGGGGTAGTACTTCTGCACCTTGTTGGCGGCCGTGTTCGGTGACGAGTTCCAGTTCGGGCTCCACACCCAGGCCACGTTGTCGGCGCCCTGCTCGCCGAAGATGCGGTGCAGGCGCTTCCACACCTTGACGTAGTTCGCCGGGTTCTGCCCGTTCTGCGGGCCGCCCCACTCGAACCAGTCGCCGTTCATCTCCCAGCCCCAGCGCAGCAGCACCGGCCGTTTCATGTTCTTCAGCTTGCGGGCCACCGAACGGATGTTGGCGTCCGAGCTGCCGTTGAGGATCCCGGCGTACGGCGCGCCGTGCCACGACACCATCAGGGTGCTGCTCTTGGCGACCTGCGGCTCGGAGGTGGGCACGTACCCGTTCCACGGGTAGAACCGGTGCACGATCCGCTGTTCCCGGTCGAGCTGCCCACGCCGCAGCGACAGGCTCTGCTTCAGGTTCTTGCCACCGAGCGCCAGGTACGACCCGAGCATCACCTTGCCGGCCGGCGCCTGCACCGGGCCACCGCGACCGGACGGGCGGGCCGCCTCGGTGGTGGCCGACGCGGACGGTGACGCCGAAGCCGAGGCCGACGCTCCGGCGGTGCCGGCCGCGGCGGCCGACGACGTGGCGGTCGTGGCCGAACCGAGCCGGGCGGTGGCCGCCGACGACGGTGACGCGACCGGCGGGGTGGTGGGAGGCACAGTGGACGGCGGGGTGCCGGCCGACGACGTGGTCGCCGCGGTGGTGCCGCAACCGGCTGCTCCGGTGAGGGCGATCAGGGTCAGCATCTGACGGCGCTTCAAGTCTTCCCCACCTCCGCGTGTGGTGATCACCAGCATGAACCGTGGGCCATCATGCACCACGTTCCGGAGTCACGTCAGCGGCTGACGGTGCAGAAGATGACGCAGGCCACAGCGATACGAGGGCATGTCCGACAAGTTCGTCCGAACGGTCGGCGGTATGGCCCGAAGGGCCAACCACCTGCGGTTTCGGCGAACACCCCGGAACCCGCGGCGTAGGTTTCGAAGTGCCGGGGGCGCCGAGCCGGCGCCCCGGAGGACACGGGGGAAGGCAGCAGGATGAATCTTCGTAACAGTGGCGCGATGGCCGCCGGAGCGCTGTTCCTGGCGACTGCGGGGACCGTCGTCGTGGCGGCACCGGCCGTCGCCGCACCGGCGCCCGTCACGATCGTCGCGGGCGCGTCGGAACCGCGATCGGACCGGGATTACGAGCGGGGCTACCGGGCCGGTACCAGGGATGGCTGGGAGCAGGCCCGCGAGCAGTGCCGGCCGGGCCGGGACCGCGACGGCAACCGGCGGGCCGACCGTGACTGGGTTCGCGGGTACAACCAGGGCTGGGACCACGGCTACAAGAAGGGCTGGTGGGAGTTCTGCCGCTACGACAAGGGCCGCGACGACAAGGGCCGTGATGACAAGGGCCGCGACGACAGGGGCCGTGATGACAGGGGCCGCAACGACAGGGACCGCGACGGCAACGGGCCCGGCGGATACAAGAAGTGAGATCCGCGGACACCGGCCGGGCCACCACGCCCGGCCGGTGTCCGGCGTTTCAGGTGTACAGCGCGCCGATCTCCTCCGCGTACCGCTCCTGGATGATCCGCCGCCGCAGCTTCAGCGTCGGCGTCAACTCCCCGCTCTCCGGGGTCCACCCGCGCGACAGCACCCGGTAAGTCTTGACCTGCTCGGGCCGGGCCAGTTTCGTGTTGGCCGCGTTCACCGCCACGTCGATCTCGGCGCGCAGCACCGGATCCTCGGCGAGGGCGGCGACCGTGGTGAACGGCAGGCCCTTGGACCGGGCCCAGAGCGGCGCGATCTCCTCGTCCAGGACGATCAGCGCGGTGACGTACGGCTGCCGGTCACCGACCGCCACCGCCTGCGCGATCAGTGGATGCGCGCGCAGCAGGTTCTCGATCTGGGCGGGTGAGATGTTCTTCCCGCTGGAGTTGATGATCAGCTCTTTCTTGCGGTCGGTGATGGTCAGGTAACCGTCGTCGTCGAACGCTCCGACGTCCCCGGTGGCCAGCCATCCGTCGCCGTCGGTGACCGGGTCCACGCCACCGTCGGCCCGCAGGTATCCGGCGCAGACCAGTGGCCCGCGGGCCAGGATCTCCCCGTCCTCGGCGAGACGGATCTCCATGCCACCGTTGGGGCGGCCGACGGTGCCCGTACGAAAATGATCAGGGGTGTTGATCGTCGCCGTGCCAGTCGTCTCGGTCATCCCCCAGACCTCCAGCACGACGATCCCGATGCTGGCGAGGTAGAGCAGGACGTCGTACGGGATCGGCGCGGACCCGCTGCCGGGCCAGAGCAGGTTGTCCATCCCGAGCTTGGCGCGCAGCGGCTTGAGCACCTGGGCGTCCAGGGTGGCGTGTTTGGCGGCCAGCTCGAGCGGGATCTCCGCGCCGGACTGGCGCAGCCCGTGCACCTGCAGCGCCACCTCCCGGGCCATCTCGACGGCCGCTTTGACCTGCGGTTCGGCGGTGGCGAGCTGGCCCTGCACCCCGGCGACCATCTTCTCCCAGATCCGGGGCACCCCGAAGAACGACACCGGCCTGACCCGGACCAGCCCGGCGAGCAGCTGGGTCGGGTCGGAGCAGATGGTGACGTGCCCGGCCCGGTAGATCGGGTTGTAGACGCCGAGGACCCGTTCGGCGATGTGGGCGAGCGGCAGGTAGGCCAGGGTCGCGGCGTGGTCCGGCGTCTCGATGGTGTGTTCCATGACGACGGTCTGGTAGATCACGTTGTGGTGGGTGAGCATCACGCCCTTCGGGTCGCCGGTGGTGCCGGACGTGTAGAGCAGGGTGACCGGCTGGTCCGGGCGTACCTCCCGCCAGGTCTTCTCGAAGGCGGCCGGGTCGGCCCGGTGCGCGGCCGCCCCGCGCACGCCGAGGGTGCGCAGCGAGACGACCCGGCCGGTGTCGGCGCCGGTGTGCTCGGCGACCACCACCCGGCGGATCTCCGGGACGTCGTCGAGGATCGGCTGCCAGCGGGCCAGCGCCGCCTCGTCCTCCAGCACCACGATCCCGGCCTGACTGTGCCGGGCCAGGTAGCGCAGCTGGTCGGTGGAGAGGGTGGCGTAGACGGTGGACGGGACCGCGCCGAGGTGGACGGCGGCGAGGTCGATCAGCCAGTGTTCGGGCCGGCTGGACATCATGATCAGCAACCGGTCGCCGGATGCCAGGCCCAGGTCGGCGAGGCCGCGGGCGAGGACGGTGACCTCGTCGCGCAGCTCCCGCCAGGTGAGGGTGTCCGGTGAGCCGAGCAGGCTCAGGGCGGGCAGCTCCGGGAACTCGGTGGCGTTGCGGTGCAGCAGGGCAGGGATCGTCAGGTCTCGGGCTATGTCGGCACAGCGCTGTTCGAGGACGGGTTCCATGGCGCGACTGTAAACGCGCATTAACTTCCATGGAAGGCGCGATGCGAATACGGCTTAACTTTCTACGCCTGGAGCACGGTGATCATCAGCCGGCCGAGATGGGTGTCCATCCCGGAGCGGCGGTCGAAGCGGACCAGCCGGCTCAGGTCGGTGGCCAGGTTGAGGGCGGCGTGCACCAGGACCCGGGCCTCGGGCACGGCCAGGTCGGGGCGCAGCCGGCCGAGCAGCCGCACCCACTCCTCGACGTGCAGTCGCTGCACCTTGCGCAGCTCATGCCGGTCGGCCTCGGGCAGATTGTTGTTCTCCGCCAGGTAGACGCTGACCAGGGCACTGCGCTCGAAGGTCAGCTCCACGTACGACCCGACCATCCGGCGCAGCGCGTCGGCGTCGCCGGTCGCGCCGGACAGCGCCTCCGCGGTGGACTCGGCGACCCGCTCGGAGGCGCGGTAGAACGCGGCCGCGAGGATGTCCGCCTTGCCGGGAAAGTAACGATAGACGCTTGACGCGTTGATCCCCGCGGCCCGGCCGATGTCCTCCACGCCGACCGCGTGGTACCCGTGCCGGTGGAACAGTTTCACCGACTCGGCCAGCAGGATCTCCCGGCGCGCCGTCACACCCAGGACCGGTTCCGGCTCCGGGTACTCGGTGGTGGGCACCAGCGGGGTCGCCGGCTCGCCGTGCAGCAGCGCCCGGGCCACCCGGCGCAGGACGGCCTCGGCGCGGCCCCGGGCGATCGCGGCCCGGTGGGTGCCGAGGCTGCCGAAGACGCTGAGGGCGGCCCGGACCAGGGCGTGCGCGTCACGGCCGGTCAGCTCCGGGCGTGCCTGCCGCAGCGGTACGACGATCCGGCTCGCGAGAGTGCCCAGCTCGGCCAGGAACTCCTCGCGGTGCTCCGCCTCCAGGTAACGCCACTCCCACTGGTAGAGACCGGCCACCTTGCGGTGCTCGACGGCGAGCCGGGCCAGCACCGCGAGCAGGGCGTCCAGCCGCCGCTCCGGATCGTCACCGGCGTCGGCGGGCGGCGCGGTGGCGACGCTGACCGCCTCGACGAGCTGCCGGGTGGCGTGCACGAGCATCGCGTACTTGTTCGGGAAGTGCCGGTAGATCGCCGGGCCGCTGATGCCGACCGCGGTGGCGATCTCGTCCAGGCTGACCCCGTGGTAACCCCGGTCGCAGAACATCTCGGCGGCGGCCAGTGCCAGCTGGGCCTTGCGGTTCTTGGGCCGTTTACGAACCGCGGGGGACGTCGGCTCGCCGGCCGCGGCGATGCTCATGACAGACAGCCTAACGGTGACCCGTGGTTCACCTCCGATCACGTCTCATATCCTTGACACCTAGCGGAAACATCGGGAAAAGTTAGTCGCAATTCGCACACAGGGGAGTTGTCGATGACGACCGAGGCCTATCTGTACGACGCCGTGCGAACCCCGCGCGGCCGGGGGAAGAAGACCGGATCCCTGCACGGGGTGAAACCCATCTCGCTGGTGGTGGGCCTGATCGACGAGTTGCGGCGGCGGTTCCCGTCGGTCGACCCGGCCGACATCGAGGACGTGGTGCTCGGTGTGGTGTCCCCGATCGGCGACCAGGGCTCCGACATCGCCAAGACCGCGGCGATCGCGGCCGGGCTGCCCTACGAGACGGCCGGTGTGCAGCTCAACCGGTTCTGCGGCTCCGGCCTGGAAGCGGTGAACATCGCCGCGCAGAAGGTCCGGTCCGGCTGGGAGGACCTGGTCCTGGCCGGCGGGGTCGAGTCGATGTCGCGGGTGCCGATGGGCTCCGACGGCGGCGCCTGGGCGATGGATCCGGAGACCGCGCTGAACACCGACTTCATCCCGCAGGGCATCAGCGCCGACCTGATCGCCACGATGGACGGCTTCACCCGCGAGACCGTCGACGCGTACGCGGTCGGCTCGCAGCAGAAAGCCGCCCGCGCCTGGGCGAACGGCTGGTTCGACCGCTCGGTGGTCCCGGTCCGCGACCGCAACGGCCTGCTGATCCTGGACCGCGACGAGCACATCCGCGCGGACAGCACGGTGGAGAGCCTGGGCAGACTGCCGGCGTCCTTCGCGACCATCGGCGACCAGGGCGGCTTCGACGCGGTGGCACTGCAGAAGTACCACTGGGTGGAGAGGATCGACCACGTGCACACGGCAGCCAACTCGTCGGGCATCGTGGACGGCGCGGCGCTCACGCTGATCGGCTCGGCCCGGGCCGGCGAGCGGGCCGGCATCACCCCGCGGGCCCGGATCGTGTCCGCGGCGCTCAGCGGCGCCGACCCGACGATCATGCTCACCGGCCCGGCGCCGGCCGCCCGCAAAGCCCTGGACAAGGCCGGGCTGACCGTCGACGACCTGGACCTGGTCGAGATCAACGAGGCGTTCGCGGCGGTGGTGCTGCACTTCGTCGACGATCTGAAACTGGACCCGGAGAAGGTCAACGTCAACGGCGGGGCCATCGCCATGGGCCACCCGCTGGGCGCCACCGGCGCCATGATCCTCGGCACCCTCGTCGACGAGCTGGAGCGACGCGGCGGCCGGTACGGCCTGGCCACGCTCTGCATCGGCGGCGGCATGGGCATCGCCACCATCGTCGAACGACTCTGAGGGGAAACGACAAGTGTCCGAGACCATTCGGTACGACCGCGCCGCCGACGGCATCGTCACCCTCACGCTCGACGACCCGAGCCGCGGCGCCAACACCATGAACGACGCGTACGTGCGCAGCATGGAGGAGACGGTCAGCCGTCTCGAGGCCGAGCGCGACGAGATCACCGGCGTGATCATCACGTCGGCGAAGAAGTCCTGGTTCGCCGGCGGTGACCTGGACCAGCTCGGCTCGGTGCCGGCCGACCGCGGCGGCGACGTGTTCGAGCTGTCCACCAGGGTGAAGGGCCAGCTGCGGCGGCTGGAGACGCTGGGCCGGCCGGTGGTGG
The DNA here is from genome assembly GCF_016862075.1 of Actinoplanes couchii. GTDB lineage: Bacteria > Actinomycetota > Actinomycetes > Mycobacteriales > Micromonosporaceae > Actinoplanes > Actinoplanes couchii. Next base: position 52,860 of record NZ_BOMG01000106.1, read on the forward strand.
CCGCGCTCAACGGGTCGGCTCTGGGCGGCGGACTGGAGCTGGCGCTGGCCACCCACCGGCGGATCGCGCTGAAGGATCCGCGGCTGGAGGTCGGGCTGCCCGAGGTGACACTCGGCCTGCTGCCCGCCGGCGGTGGCGTGGTCCGCACCGTCCGGCTGCTGGGCCTGACCACCGCGCTGATGGAGGTGCTGCTCAAGGGCACCCGGCACAAGCTCGCCAAGGCACTGCAGCTGGGCCTGATCGACGAGGTGGTGGACACCCCGGAGCAACTGATCGCCGCGGCCCGGGAGTGGATCATCCAGAATCCGGAGGCCGCCCAGCCGTGGGACACCAAGGGCTACCGGATCCCGGGCGGGACGCCGTCCACGCCGTCGCTCGCCGCGCTGCTGCCCGCGTTCCCGGCCAACCTGCGCAAACAGCTCAAGAACGCGCCCTACCCGGCGCCCCGCAACATCCTGTCGGCGGCCGTCGAGGGCGCGCAGGTCGATGTGGACACCGCGCTCGTCATCGAGACCCGCTACTTCGTCGACCTGGTCACCGGCCCGGTCGCCAAGAACATGATCAAGGCGTTCTTCTTCGACCTGAACGAGGTGAGCCAGCGCGACATCGGTGAGGTCCCGCCGATTACCAAGGTCGCGGTGCTGGGCGCGGGCATGATGGGCGCGGCGATCGCCTATGTCAGCGCGCGCGCCGGGCTGCCCACGGTGCTGCGGGACGTGACCCTCGACGGCGCGCGGCGAGGGAAGGCGTACTCGGAGAAATTGGTCGCGAAGGATGTCGGCCGCGGCCGCATCACCGAGGAGAAGGGTGACGCCCTGCTCGCCCTGATCACCGCGACCGACCAGATCGCCGACCTGGCCGGGGCCGACCTGGTGATCGAGGCGGTCTTCGAGGACCCGGCGCTCAAGCACAAGGTGTTCGCCGAGATCGAGGGTGTGGTCGCGCCGGACGCGCTGCTCTGCTCCAACACCTCGACACTGCCGATCACCGCGCTCGCCGAGGGGGTCAGCCGGCAGGCCGACTTCATCGGGCTGCACTTCTTCTCCCCCGTCGACAAGATGCCTCTGGTCGAGGTGATCAAAGGCGAGAAGACCAGCGACCTGGCGGTACGCCGGTCGCTGGACGTGGTCCGCCGCCTGCGCAAGACACCGATCGTGGTCAACGACAGCCGTGGCTTCTTCACCAGCCGGGTCATCGGCACGTTCACCAACGAGGGCATCGCGCTGCTCGCCGAGGGTGTCGCCCCGGCCAGCATCGAGCAGGCCAGCAGCCAGGCCGGCTACCCCGCGCCGGTGCTGCAGCTGATGGACGAGCTGACCCTGACGCTGCCCCGCAAGATCCGTGACGAGTACCGGGCGGCCGCCACCGCCACCGGCCAGGACTGGGAGTCGCACCCGGCCGACCAGGTCATCGACCGGATGATCGACGAGTTCGGGCGGCCCGGCCGGTCCGGTGGCGCGGGCTTCTACGAGTACACCGACGGCAAGCGCACCGGGCTGTGGCCGGGCCTGTCCGCGTTCGCCAAGCCGGACGTGGCGATCCCGTTCGAGGACCTCAAGGAGCGGATGCTCTTCATCGAGGCCATCGAGACGGTGAAATGCCTCGACGAGGGGGTGCTGACCTCGGTCGCCGAGGCGAACATCGGCTCCATCCTGGGCATCGGCTACCCCGGCTGGACCGGCGGGGTGCTGCAGTACATCAACCAGTACGAGGGCGGTCTGCCCGGTTTTGTGGCGCGGGCCCGGCAGCTCGCCGAGCGGTACGGCGACCGGTTCCTGCCGCCGCCGCTGCTGCTCGCCAAGGCCGACGCCAACGAGACGTTCGTATAAGAACACGGCCCGGGTCGTGGGGATCAGCGTGATCTCCGCGACCCGGCCTGCATAAATTCCCATTTTCGTCAGGTGCCGGTAGGACGCCTGGCCGATGCATGATCGATGATCTCCGGGCTACCGTCCACCCCGGAGGTTGATCATGAGCTTCGAACCGGAGTTACCCAGCGGCCCGGTGGGGGAACCGTGGACGCCCGCCATCCAGGCCCTGCTGCGGCACCTGGAACAGGCGGGCTTCGACGGCGCGCCACCGGCCGACCGGCCCACCGGCCCGGCGATGCCCTGGCCGGAGTGGGCGCGCAACGACGACACGCTGTGGCAGGTCGCCCAGTGGCTGCGCGAGTACCACACGGCCGTCGAAGGTTTCGTGCCGCCCGCGGACGCCGTCTGGCGCAAGGGCGGCGACTGGGAACCCGGGCTGATCATCGGGCACAACGACGCCGCCCCGTACAACGCCACCCGCGACGGGCTGCGCCTGACCGGTTTTGTCGGCTGGGACTTCGCCGGCCCGGTAACCCGCGACGCCGACCTGGCGTTCACCGCGTTCGCCTGGGTGCCCCTGAACGCCGACGACGACTGGGCCGACCTCGCCGACCGCCCCCGCCGGCTACGGCTGCTGCTCGACGCGTACGGCTGGCGCGGCACCACCGGCGGCATGATCCGCGAGGTCCGCGACCGGATCAGCGCCGCCATCCACGACATCCGCCGCCTGGCCACAGCCGGCGACCACGACTGCCGCGAACTGATCCACTCCGGCCTCGACCTACGCCTGGCCAGCGCGGTCAAGGAACTGGCCGCCTTCCCCGCCTAGATCGTCGTCGCGCCGCCGTCCGCGACCAACTCGAACCCGGTGGTGCGCGAGGTGCCGTCCGAGCGGACCGAGACAACCCCGTCCACGATCCCCATCGAGGACGCCGCCCCGTCCCAGGTCGTCCTGATGACCCGGACAACCGACCCCAACCCCTTGATCCCCGACTTCCACACCCTGGCTACCCGGTCCGCCCCCGGGTAGTGAGGTGCGGGGAGAGCGGGGCTGCGGCCCGGCGAGGGACGCATCCGCCCGGCAGTCGCGGGGAGAGCCGGGCGGGTCGCTCTCCTTGCGTGGCCGCCACGGGAGTTGTGGGATCGGCGGGCGGTGTAGGCGTATCGGAAGAAGGGGTTATGGGGTGGGGATCGGGGTGTTCAAGAGGGCGTCGATCTCCTCGGCTGGTATCGGGCGGGCGAAGTAGTAGCCCTGGGCGTAGCGGTAGCCCAGGGCGTGCAGGCGGTCGACCTGGTCTCGGGTTTCCACGCCCTCCGCTACCGCCCGTAGGCCCAGCGTGCTGGCAATCGTGCTCAAGGACGACGCGATGGCTTCCTGTTCGGCGGTGCCGTTCAGGTCGTCGATGAAGGACTTGTCCACCTTCAGCGTCGTCACCGGGCAGGTGCGTAGCAGCGTCAGCGAGCTGTGGCCGGTGCCGAAATCGTCCAGGGCCAGGCCTACGCCCAGCTCCCGCAGCTCCCGTACCGTTTCCAGGGCCGCCCCGCCGGCGAAAACCGCCGTTTCGGTGATCTCGATGGTTATCGACTCGGGGGTCAGGCCGTGGCGGTGCAGGGTGTCGGCTACCAGCGGTGGCAGGGACGGGTCCAGCAGCTGGCGGGCCGAGACGTTGATGTTGACTCTCGGGGCGGTGCCGTGGCGATCCTGCCAGGTGGCCGCGTCCGTGCAGGCCTGGTCGATGATCCAGGCGCCCAGGTCGATGATCAGGCCGCTGTGTTCGGCTACCGGGATGAACTCGGCGGGCGAGATCACCGGGCGGTCCGACGGGTGCCAGCGGATCAGCGCCTCCACGCCGCTCAGGGCGCCGGTCGGCAGCTCAACGATCGGCTGGTAGAGCAGACGGAACTCGCCCAGCTCCAAGCCCCGGCGCAGGGCCGCGGCCAGCTCGGCGTGATGTTGGGCGGTCGCGTCCAGGGACGGGCTGTGTTCGCGGGAGCGGTCGGTGCCGGTGTACTTCGCGGCCTGCAGGGCCACCTCGGCGCGGCGCAGCAGGTCCGGCACGTCGGCGCCGGAGCCCGTCGCCACGCCGGCGGTCACCGTCACCAGCAGGTCGCGGTCGGCCACCCGCAGCGGGGTGCGGAACGCCGCCACCAGGGACTCGGCCAGGCCGGTGCCGGCCGACGGCAGCAGCACGCCGAACTCGTCGCCGAGCAGCCGCGCCACCACCGCGTCGTCGCCCGCCGTCGCGCTGACCCGTTCGCCGGCCGCCCGCAGCAGGGCGTCGCCGGTGTCGTCGCCGAGCCGGTCGTTGAGGGTCGCGAAACCGTCCAGGTCACAGACGGCGACCGTGGTCGGCGCGGTCCGGGCGGCCAGGGTGTCGGTGAACAGGCGGCGGTTCGGCAGCCCGGTCAGGTCGTCGCGGTGCGCCTGGTCGTCGAGACGGTCCAGCAGGACGGCGTTGTCGACGAGCGCGGTCAGCTGCCGGAGCACCACCAGCGCGGTCAGCGCCACCGAGCCGGCGGCCAGCCCGGACGGCAGGAAGCCGTTGCGCAGCGTCACCACCAGGAGCATGGTGCCGACCACGGCGACCGCCGCGTACGGGACCAGGCCGACGTGCCGCCACACCCCGCCGCGCCGTTCGGTGGGCAGCGGCTGCGGTTTCTCGGTACGCGGGCCGGTGTTGATCCGGGTCTGCACCCGGGCGGCGAAGGTGAACAGCACCCCGGCCAGCGGCAGCGTGACCACCGTCCCGTTCAGGTGCCGGACGTCGATCAGCGCCGGGTCGATCAGCCACGACGCCGGGCCGAGCACCCCGGCCGGGGTGAGCGCCCACAGCGCGGGCGCCAGCGCCGGCCCGGCCCCGGTGACACCCACCTTGATCAGCGCGACGACCGCGGCGCACGCCGTCACCATGACCACGATCAGCAGGGTCGTGACCAGCGGATCGCCGTGGGTGAACCGGCTGGTACGCCACACGAAGTGGGTCAGCACCAGGGTCGCGGCGACCCCGACGATCGCGACGTCCAGCACCGTGGCGAGCGTGCCCCGCCAGCTGCGGCGTTCGGTCGGCAACCGGATCACGGCGGCCATCGCGAGACCGGCGGCGGCCACGTACCCGGCCGCGGTCACCGGGTTCATCGCCGCCGCCGAGCCGGTGAGCAGCTGCAACACCAGGTGCGCGACGGTGCCGGCGGTCAGCAGCGCGTTGACCGTGGCCAGCCGCCGCCAGAAGTCGCGGACCGCCCCGTTCCCGGTCAGCGCCGCGTTCCGGCAGGCCAGCACGGCGATCGCGGTGGCGCCGGCGGACACCGGCCAGAGCAGCCACTCCGGTGCCGGCCAGCGGAAACCGGCGGCGCCGAGACCGATCCCGGCCAGCACCCACACCGCCGCGACGGTGAGATACGCGGTCGCTCTCGTCACGAGACCTTCGATCGGCAGGTGGGTGCCGCGACCTGAGTCATCCGGCGATCAACACGCTCTTCTGCACCTTGCCCATGCCGTTGCGGGGCAGACTGTCGACCAGATGCACGGCTCTGGGACGTTTGTGCGCGGCGAGCCGTTCGGCGACGAACGTGATCAGTTCGTCCGGCGCGACCGGATCGGCCACCACGAACGCGGTGATCTGCTCACCCAGGTCGGCGTGCGGCAACCCGACCACCGCCGCCTCCCGGACCGCCGGATGCAGCAGCAGGGTGTCCTCGACCTCGCCCGCACCGACCCGGTACCCACCCGTCTTGATCAGGTCGGTGGAGGCCCGGCCGACGATCCGGTGCCAGCCGTCCGGGCCGATCGTGGCGACGTCGCCGGTCGGGAACCAGCCGTCGGTCAGCTCCGGCGGGCGCACCCCGCCGTCGTGCAGGTAGCCGTCGAGCAGGGTCGGGCCGCGGACCTCCAGATGGCCGATGCTCTCCCCGTCCCGGTCCGCGCCGACCAGCCGGGTCTCGACACCGGTCAGCGGGAGGCCGACGTGGCCGGGGCGGCGTTCGCCGTCGGCACGGGCACTCACCGTGATCAGGGTTTCGGTCATGCCGTACCGCTCGACCGGAGCCTGGCCGGTCAGGGCGGCGAGCGCGTCGAAGACCGGGACCGGCAGCGGGGCACTGCCGGACACCAGGAGGCGGGCCGGGGCCAGGGCGCGGGCGGCGGCGGGGTCGGCGGCGATCCGGGACCATACCGTCGGTACGCCGAAGTACATCGTGCCTTGGGTCGAGGCGTACGCCGCGGGGGTGGGCTTGTGGGTGTGGACCAGGCGGGAACCCAGCCTGAGTGGACCCAGAACACCTAGGACCAGGCCGTGTACGTGGTAGAGCGGCAGCCCGTGGACCAGGGTGTCGTCAGGTGTCCACTGCCAGGCTTCGGCCAGGCCGTCCAATCCGGCGGCGATGGCGGCTCGGGAGATGACCACGCCTTTGGGGGCTCCGGTGGTGCCGCTGGTGTACAGAACCAGTGCCGGTGCGTCCGGCGAAGGCTCGCTGATTTCGCCCGACATTTCCGACATTTTGGATTTGATGAGCTTCGCCCCAGAGTCCCGCAAGATGTGCGCCCGCTCCAACGACCCCGCATCCGGGGGAATCGGCACGATCGGCACCCCGGCCAGCAGAGCCCCGGTGACCGCGACGATCGTCGACAACCCCGGTGTGGCCTCCACCGCCACGATCCGCTCCCCGGCGATGGCGGCCGCCACCCCGGAAGCACGCCCGAGCAGTTCGTGCCGGGACAGCGTCCCCTCCGGAGTGACCACGACCCGATCGAGATCGGCGGACTGGTGCAGTGAGTCCAGCAGACGCATGACCCCGATCCTACGAAAGGACGATCAGCCGCCCCTTGCCGCGCTCACGTCCCGGCCCGGCGCCCATCAGTGGCGCTTACCGTCGGAAGGGTCGAAAGGGGGCTTGGTTGGACCTGCGCCGGCTCACTCGCGGGTACCGGCGGCCGATCGTCGCGGCGGCCGCACTCAGTCTCCTCGGCACGATGCTGGCGCTGGTCCAGCCACTGCTGGCCCGGGAAGCGGTCGACACGGCGGCGGCTGGCCGGATCCCGTGGCCGGTGATCGGCGCGCTGACCGCCCTGTTCGCCGCGCAGGCCGCCGCCCTGGCGCTGGCCCGCTGGGTGCAGGCGCACACCGGCGAGACGATGACCCGCGACCTGCGCCGGCACCTGACCGGGCATCTGCTGCGGGTCCGGCTGTCCGCGCTGGACACCGGCCGGATCGGCGACCTGATCGCCCGGACCTGTGGTGACACGGCCGCGGTCAAGACGCTGATCGCGCAGAGCCTGGGCACCGGGCTGGCCGGGGCGATCGGGCTGGTCGCGTCGATCGGGGTGCTGGCCTGGCTGGACCCGTGGCTGCTGGGCGCGGTGGTGGTGCTGTTCGGCGGCTCGTTCGCGGCGCTGCTGGCGGTGGTCCGGCGGGTGCGCGCCGAGTCCCGGACCGCGCAGACCGCCGAGGGGGTGCTGCTCGCGGATCTGGAGCGGGCTCTCGGCGGCATCCGGCTGGTCCGGGCGTGCCGGGCCGAGGAGGTGGAGGCGGTCCGGCTGGACACGTCGGCGCGCGGGGCGTACCTGGCGAACCTGCGGATGGCCGGCATGGTCGCCCTCAGCGGTCCGGCGAACGACCTGGCGGTCAGCGGGGCGTTCCTGGCGGTGCTGCTGGTCGGCGCCACCCGGGTCTCGTCCGGGGCGATCACCCTCGGTGAGCTGATCGCGTTCACGCTGGCGATGACGTACCTGGCCGCCCCGATCTACGAGATCTTCCAGGCGGTCAGCGCGGTGCAGCAGGGTTCCGGCGCGCTGCAGCGGATCGGCGAGGTGCTGGCCATGCCGGTGGAGACCGATCGCCCGGTAGCGGTGGCCCGGGTGACCGGCACCCCCCGGCGGTCCGGCCCGGTGATGGAGTTCCGGGACGTCTGGTTCGGCTACGACCCGACCCGGCCGGTACTGCGCGGCGTCGGTTTCAGCATCCCCGCCCGCGGCCAGACCGCCCTGGTCGGCCCGTCCGGAGCGGGCAAGTCGACGATCTTCGCGCTGGCCGAGCGCTTCTACGAACCGGACCACGGCACCGTCCTGCTGCACGGCCGCGAATCCCGGTTCATCCCGTACTCCCGGCACCGCTCGGTGGTGGGCCTGGTGGACCAGGACAACCCACTCCTGGCCGGCACGCTGCGTGACAACCTGCTCTACGGCGCCACCTCGGTCACCGGCGGTGAGATCCGCCGGGTGCTGGCGATGACCGGCCTGCACCGCCTGATCGAAACCCTCCCGAACGGCCTGGACACCCCGGTCGGCGACCACGGCCGCCGTTTCTCCGGCGGCCAGCGCCAGCGGATCGCGATCGCCCGCTGCCTGCTGGCCGAACCCGATGTGATCCTGCTCGACGAGCCCACCGCCCACCTGGACCCGGACAGCGAGAACGCCCTGGCCGAGACCCTGCACGAGGTGTCCGCACGCTGCGCCCTGCTGATCATCGCCCACCGCTTCTCCACGATCCGCACCGCCGACCGGGTCCTGGTGGTCGACGAGGGCCGCATCACCGCCGCCGGCACCCACGACGCTCTGTCGCAAGAAGACGGTTACTACCGAAGAATGGCAGATCAACCCCCATTTTCCGGTACGGGCTACACCTCCCCGCCGAACCCACGACTCCCGTGACGGTCGCCGCGAGGAGGGCGGCCCGTCCGGCCCTCCCCGCGACCGCCGGGCCGGATGCGTCCCTCACCGACGACGGTGATGAAGGAGCAGGCCGTCGATGATGACGCCGAGTTTCCAGGTGGCATGACCGTGGCTGTCGCGCCCGGCGGTGGTCATGGCCGGGAGCAGAGCCGTGATGGTGGGGTGGGTGTCCGGGGACAGGTTGCCGTAGGCGGCGTCGAGTTCGCTTCCGGCGGCGGCGGACATGGCCGCCTCGGTGGCGTCGGCCGAGTCGCCGGTCGCCGCCAGGACCCGCTGGTGACGCAACCTGGCAGCGAGTTCCAGTGCTGACGAGGTCACGAACTGATCGAGCAGGTCGGCCGCCCATGGGCACAGGCTGTCGTCGATGCCGCCGGCGCGCAGCAGGGTCATCGACGCCTCGAGCAGGCGTAGGGCGTTCGGCCCGGTCGGCGCCCGGGTGATGGCGACCAGGGCGATGCCGTCGTGCCCGCCGAGTGTGGTGATGGCCCGGTCGACGAGCAGCTCCAGCTGGGCCCGCCAGTCGCCGTCGGCCGGGCCGGGCAGGCGGACCCCGGCCAGGGCCAGGTCGTAGACCTCGGCCATCAGCTCATCGCGGTCGGCCACGTAGACGTAGAGCGACGCCGGCCCGGTATCCAGCGCTTGCGCGACCCGGCGCATGGTCACCGCGCCGGTGCCGGTCTCGTCGACGAGTCGCAGTGCCGCCGCGATGACGGCTTCGCGGCTCAGCGGCGCTTTGGCGGGGCGGGTCCGTGGCGTGTCCCGGGGACGGGCGGTGCGGTCAGTCACTCGACCACTCTACCGCTTGACGAACACTGTTCGTAGCGAACATAGTTCGTCACGAACAACGTTCGTCAGGAGATGTGATGGAAAAACGCTGGTGGGTGCTCGCCGTGGTGTTGACGGGCGCCGTGATGGATCTGCTCGACGCGACGGTGATGACCGTCGCCGGGCCCTCGGTGCTGGCCGGGCTCGGCGGCACCGAAGCCACCCTGCAGTGGCTGACCGCGGGCTACGCGCTCCCGTTCGGGGTGCTGCTGGTGATCGGCGGGCGTCTCGGCGACCGGTGGGGACGCCGGCGGCTGTTCGTCATCGGCGCGGCCGGCTTCACACTCGCGTCGGTGGCCTGCGCCGCCGCCGTCTCACCGGAGATGCTGGTGGCGGCACGGGTGGCCCAGGGCGCGCTCGGCGCGTTGATGATCCCCCAGGGTTTCGGGGTGCTGACGACGGTCTTCACCGGCGACCGGGAACGAGGACGCGCCTTCGCCCTGTTCGGCCCGGTCAGCGCCCTGGCCGGAATCGGCGGGCCGATCCTGGCCGGCATGCTGATCGCCTGGGACCTCGGCGGCCTCGACTGGCGCCTGATCTTCCTGATCAACGTGCCGCTCGGCGCCTTCGCGATCCTGGGGGCGCTGCTCTGGATGCCCGCCGATCACGGCGACTCCGATGCACGACTCGACCCGCTGGGCGCGGTGCTGGTCGCCGCCGGGTCGGCCCTGCTGGTGCTGCCGCTGATCCAGGGCCGGGAAGCCGGCTGGCCATGGTGGACGTTCGTCATGCTCGCCACCGCGGTGCTCGCCTTCGCCGCTCTCGCCCGGCGACAGACGACGAGCCGTTCCCCGATCCTCGCGCCGGCCCTGCTCCGCAAGCGACCGTTCGTCGCGGGCCTGTCCGTGGCCGTGCTCCTGTTCGCCGGGTCCGGTGGCCTGATGCTCATCCTGTCGCTGTACCTGCAGCTCGGCCTGCACTACTCGGCACTGCACACCGGACTGGCGCTCGCTCCGGTGGCCGCCGGGATCGCCGTCTCGTCCCTGCTCGTTCCGGTGCTGTCCCCGCGTCTCGGCCGTCACCTGCTGCACGCCGGGCTCGGCGTCGAACTGCTCGGTGTGCTCGGATTCGCCGCCGTCGCGTCCACCGGCATGTCGGACCCGGCGTTAGGCGCCGCCGGTCTGGTGAGTGGGCTCGGGCTGGGCCTGCTGTTCGGCCCGCTGATCCAGCGCACCCTCTCGGTGGCCGCTCCCGGCGAGGTGGGCAGCGCCTCCGGAACCATCAACGCCGTCCAGCAGATCGCCACCGCTCTCGGTGTCGCCGTGCTGGGCACCGTCTTCCTGGCCGGCGCCGTTCCGGCCCGCGCCCTGGCCACCGGCGCGCTCGTCGTGGCCGCCTCCTGCGTGCTCTGCGCCGTGGCCGTCCTGGCTCTGCCCCACACCGAAAGGAACGCAGCATGAGTATCGAGGTCGTAGTTCTCGGGGCCGCCGGCCGCACCGGCCGCCTGATCGTCGCCGAAGCCCTGCGCGCCGGGCATCACGTCACCGCAGCCGTCCGCGACCCCGGCAGCATCGAACCCGTTCCCGGGTTGCGTGTGGAACGAGCCGACATCCGTGACCCGGACAGCCTGCGCGCCGCACTCCGGGGCCAGGACGCCGTCGTCTGCGCGATCGGCCCGGCCGGGCGCAAGGCCGGGAACCTCTACTCCGACGGCGCCCGGGCTGTCGTACCGGCGATGCGGGCCACCGGGGTCACCAGGCTGCTGGCGATCACCTCGGTCGGCGTCCGGTCCGACGACCCCCACCACGCCTGGTGGTACCGCCACCTGATCCGCCCGATCGGCGCCGACCTGTACGCCGACATGGCCCGGATGGAGGACACCATCCGCGACAGCGACCTGGACTGGACGTTCGTGCGCCCCACCTACCTCCGGGACGGCGAGCCCACCGGCACCTGCCGAGCCACCGACAACAGCACCCCGAAAGGCGGCTGGCGTGTCACCCGAGCCGATGTAGCCCACTTCATCGTCGAGGAACTGACCGCACACCGCTGGTCCCACCAGTCCCCCAGCCTGGCCGAATAGCCGGCACCCCACCCGAACGCAGCCTGACGCGTCGTGGAGCTGATACGGGATGCGCAATCGTGGCCGCCTGACTGCACTGCCGGGTAGCCCGGGGGAATCTCACCCCCGGGCCCCCACAGATCCGGACGTAAACCTCTCGGTTTATCCGGCTCGTGCCGTTCATTTATCAGGTCGTGTACCGCAGCGCCCAATGAGCGAACATCCTGGGTTTCCGCTCGCGGACTGCTTTCAGCCATGTCCGCGTCCGGTCTTCGCTGGGTTTGAGCCGCTTGTACTTCCACCGCGCCCAGCGCATCAGATGGCGGTCGGTGCGCTTGCCGATCGGGATGACCGCGCTCGGGTAGAACGCGGTGAAGTAGTTCAGCCAGCCCCGTAGAGCTGGATTGATCTCTCCGGCGAGGTCGGCCAGATTCTCGGTCGTGCGTCGATGAAGCCGCCAGGAGGCCACCTTGCGGCTCATGTCGGCCAGTTTCCCCGGGGCAACCGCAGGCAGGAATCCCGTGCGGGACCGCCTACGGATCTTGTCCCATGCTTTTCGGGGACGAAACGTATATCCGCAGAACGTGAACGTCACCCGGCCGTAGGACTGGCGCCGCCGGTCGTCCTTGCAGTACACGATCCGCGTCTTGTCGGGATGCAGTTGCAGCCCGATGTCAGCGAACCGGCGATCGATCGCCTGCCACACATGATGCGCCTGGCGTTCGGTCACGCAGTGGACCACCACATCATCTGCGAACCGCTCGAACCAGATGGCAGGGAACTCCCGGGCCATCCAGGTATCGAAGCCGTAGTGCAGGAAGATGTTGGCGATCAACGGGGAGATCGGGCCGCCTTGCGGTGTTCCCTTCGTCCGTCGGGCCAAGGTTCCATCGGGCTTCAGCATCGATGTTTGCAGCCAGCGCGTCACATACAGCATGACCCATGACTGGGACACGTGTCGCGCTATCGCCTTGAGCATCAAGTCCCACGGCACCGAGTCGAAGAACGCTTTGACATCCATATCGACGACCCAATCCCGCCGGAAACACCGCTCTCGACACATCCTTACCGCGTCGATCGGTGACCGGCCGGGACGATAACCATAAGAGTCGTCGTGGAAGACTTTCTCCACGTCCGGCTCCAATACCAGCACCGCCGCCGTTTGGGCCACACGATCAATCACGTTGGGGATTCCCAGGATCCTGACTCCGCCTTTCTTCGGGATCTCCACAGCCCGGACCGGCCCAGGGAAGTAGCTACCCGACGACATTCGATTCCACAGCCGATACAGGTTGTTACTCAGATTCTGCTCGAACTGCTCGATCGTCACGCCGTCGGCCCCGGCCGCTCCCCCGTTACCTTTCACTTTCAACCACGCATCCCAGATCAGATGCTTGGAGATATCATGCGACTTTCCTGACAAACTCGGCTGATTCACGCGGCTCCTCCCTTGCGGTTGACCACGTGCGCCAGCCTGAACGACCCCGCCCCTTGGCTCCCCGGCCCACTGCGATACGCAGGCGGTTCACAGCTACTACGGGCGAGTCCGCCAGCGGCCCCGCTTCGGTACTCTGCTCCTCGCGGTTTCCGCCGCTTGGAGTTCTTCCTCTCGCCGCCGGTCCCCCAGCGGACAGTATCGGGGTCCGCCTTCACACGTTCCATATGAGAGCCTGGACCGGGCTCATGCTGCCTATATGCCGGACACCGCCTGGGCAGTAAACGGATTTCCCCCAGACTTATCCCGAGACTCACATCCGGCCTCGGTTTTGATGTCATCTGACTGAGTTTCGACACGTCAACGACAGAGAACTCTCGTTCATCGCTCATCTTCCCGGTCCATACCTGACGCAGTCTCAGCCACGCCTTTTCCACGACGCTCAAGACGACGGTCTTCAGCCAACGCCCCTCGTGGTGGTTTGAAGCCTGCTTCCGCAAGCCGGCTTCGGAGGGCCAAACAACCTCCATCTCCCATACAGCACCACGATCAACGAGGACGCCATCCATACAGAATCTCCTCGCTTCCCGTGTTCGTGTTCGCAAGACGTGATCTCAGCAAGGAGAGGCGTCTGATTCGGCACGACACGGGCAAATGCCCGCGGACCGGACGGTGCTGGATATACACGAGCCCTGACCTGCTATTACCAGGCCTTACTGATCCTGATCTGGTTCCGCAAGGCCGAAGACACCGCTCTGCTCGGCGCCGGTTTCGGAGGTCCGCATGCCGCCGCTCCGGGTAGGGGCCGGCGCCCTCGGCCATCTGACCGAATCGGACCCGTGCCGAACCACCACGGACCGTCTCTCCCCCGATGCCGCGACATGATCCACGCCACCATCGACGAGTGCGCGTCCTGCCGGCCCTCGCACCGACCGGTCGCCGTTCAAGCGCTTGACCTGCTGAATCCCTTCGATCGCCGGCCTCCGAGCCGGGCGGGAGCGCCCGAGGGATCTGCCGCGAAGTGCTGAGGCCGCCATCGACCGGATTAGCTTTCCGACGTGTCGGGTACAGAGCGGTCGGCGGGAAAACCCGCCCTGAAATGGAGACAAAATCATGCTGGTTCTTGGTCTTATCCTTCTTCTGCTCGGCATCTTCCTGAAGGTGTCCATCCTCTACACGATCGGCATCGTTCTCCTGGTGATCGGTGCGGTGCTCTGGATCCTCGGCGCCGTCGGCCGCCCGGTCGGTGGTCGAAAAGTCTGGTTCTGAGTTCGCCGCCAGCTAACGCGACAAGGGCGTCCCACCATGGAGTGGGCGCCCTTTCGCGTTCCCCGGGCCTGGACCGGTCGACCCGGCGGATTCATGCCATCGGCGGGTGCGCCGGTGACGCGGGGAACCGGAATGACTCAGCGGCTTCGGTTGCGGGGGTGGTTGCGGGCTGTCCGCTCGTTGCCGTGCCGGTAGTTGCCGGTGACGCGGGCCACCAGCTCCTGCGGGTCGCCGGTTTCCACGTCGGTCAGGAAGCGGGTCGCGGCCGCGCCGCGTAGGACGCCGGCGGGGCGGTCGTGGTGCAGGAGCTCCACGTCCCCGTTCTTGCGGAGGCGGTAGGTGAATCCTTCAGGTTTACCGGGCATCCCCGCATCCTCGTCACGGACAGCGCCGCCGGCCACCGGTTTACCGGAGGAACGGCGTGACCTCGGGCGGCTACGGAATGCTGATCACATGAAGCGATCGGAGCTCGTCGGCGACTCCTGGACAAAGATCCTCGCCTGGTTCGCGCGGCATGCACCGGACCAGATCGACGGCTTTCGCGCCCCCGCCACCGAGCCGGACCTGCGCGCTGTCGAGGAGGCCATGGGTGTTCGGCTGCCGGCTGACCAGCGGGCGTGGTGGCGTCTGGCCGACGGGACCGACGAGGAACGGTTGATCGAACTCGTTCCGATGGCGTTCCGGCCGCTCTCCACCGGGCGGGCCCGGAAGTTCCACCGTGGGATTGTCGATCTCGCGCCGAAGGTGCCGGAACTGCCGGAGTGGATGGCGGAACCGGCCGGGTCGCCCACTTACGGAACATGGCTTCCGCAGTGGCTGCCGGTCGCTCGCGACTTCGGCGGCGATTTTCTCTTTCTCGATCTGCGCCGGGGGCCGCGTTTCGGATGTGTCGGCATACACCGGAATGACGATTGGCAGTACGACGGGCCGGACTGGCCGAACGTGGCGGCCATGTTGGCGGAGGTTGCCGGCGCGCTGACCGGCGGCACCGAGTTCGACCGGTGGCATGCCGGTGTCGAAGACGGCTGTCTGACCTGGCTGATGGATTGACGGCGCGGCCGCCGGAATACTCTGGGCGCGACAGGGGTGTGGGGAGGGCGGATGCGGATCGGGGATCTGGCGGCTCGGTCGGGGGTCAGTGTCCGGTCGTTGCGGTACTACGAGGAGCAGGGGCTGCTCTCCAGTGCGCGCAGTGCCGGCGGGCACCGGCACTATCCGGAGGAGAGTGTGGACCGGGTCGCCTATCTGCAGCGGCTCTACTCCGCGGGGCTCTCCAGCCAGGCGATCCTGGAGGTCCTGCCCTGCCTCGAATCGCCGGGGGACGAGTCCTCCGACGCGGCGTTCGCGCATCTCGTCACCGAGCGGGACAAGCTTGTCGACCACATCGCGGGGCTCACCCGTACCCTCGCGTCGCTCGAAGAATTGATCTTGATGAACCGGACAAGACGAGGCGAGAGGTCCGCCACAGAAGCTTGAATCTCACATCAATGTGAGATTTTAGCGTGACCCCATGACACCACGAACGATCATCATCACCGGCGCCAGCGACGGCATCGGGGCCGCCGCGGCCAGGCAACTCGCCGCCCGAGGGGAACGTGTCGTCGTCGTGGGGCGGTCGCCGGACAAGACCGCCGCGGTCGCCGCGGCCGCGAAAGCGCCCTACCACCTGGCCGACTACGGCAGCCTCGACCAGGTGCGGCGGCTGGCGGCCGAACTGCTGGACGCCTACCCCCGGATCGACGTGCTGGCCAACAACGCCGGGCAGAACTTCCGCAAGGGCGACACCGGTGACGGCTTCGACAAGTCGCTCCAGGTCAACCACCTGGCGCCGGTCCTGCTGACCACGCTGTTGATGGACCGGCTGGTCGATTCCGGCGCCTCGGTGATCCAGACGGCCAGCGAGGCGTCCCGGATCTTCGGGCGGCTCGACCTGGACGACCTGAACAACCGCCGGAAATGGAGTGCCGACAAGGCCTACGGCGACAGCAAGATCGCCAACATCCTTTTCACCAGCGAACTGCAGCGGCGGTACGGCCACCGAGGGCTGAACGCGGTCAGTTTCCATCCGGGTGAGATCGCCACCAACATGGGTCACGACACCAGCAGCCCGACCCGGCTCATCTACCGGACCACGATCGGGCGACGTCTCTTCCTGGACGACGTCGAGTCCGGCGGCCGTACCCTCGCCCGGTTCGTCCAGGGGGTTCCCGGTGTCGACTGGCAGCCCGGCCGGTACTACGTGAAGGACCGGCTACCGAAGAAGACCAATCCCCAGATCGGGGACATCGGGCTGGCCGAACGGCTGTGGGAGCGAACCCAGGAGGCGCTGAACGGTGGTTCCGATCGACGGAATCACTGATTAGAGTGCCCGATCGTGCCTGCTCTCTTCGCTGTCAGCGACATCCATGGTCACCGCGCCGAGTTCCATGACGTGCTGCGGGACACCGGGCTGATCGACGCCGCCGGGGACTGGTCGGGGGCGGACGCCCGGCTGTGGCTGCTCGGCGACTACTTCGACCGGGGCCCGGACGGGATCGGGGTGATCGACGACATCCGGCGGCTGACCGGGCAGGCGGCGGCCGCCGGGGGCGAGGTCGGTGCGCTGCTCGGCAATCACGAGGTGCAGCTGCTGGCGGCCAAGAGGTTCGGGGCGGCGACCATTCCGGGCTGGGAGTCACGGACCGACGGGTACTACGGGGCCTGGTTGGCGTACGGCGGACAAGATCGTGATCTGGAAGGTCTGACCGCCGACCACGTGGCCTGGCTGGGGTCGCTGCCCGCACTGGCCGTGGTCGACGATCACCTGCTGATGCACTGCGACAGCACCCGGTACCTGGACTTCGGCGACGACCTGGACGCGGTGAACGCGGTGGTGGCCGAGGAGATGACCGGCACCGATCCGGGCGAGTGGCTCTATTTCGTCAGCCGGCTCAGCGGCCGTGGCGAGTTGTCGTCGCCGGCCGCGGTCGACGCGCTGCTCGGCGCGTTCGGCGGATCCGTGATCGTGCACGGGCACAGCACGCTGATCAGCCAGTTCGGCTACACCCGGGAGACGGTCCGGGAGCCGCACCGGTACAGCGACGACCGGGTGCTGGCGATCGACGGCGGCGTTTTCGAGGGTGGTCGACTGCTCGTGGCGGAGCTGGGTACCGTGCGGGGATGATCTGTTCGTGTCCCGAGTGCGGGTCGGCCGGCATCCCGCTGATCTTCGGCTATCCGGTGGCGGAGGCCCAGGAGGCCGCCGCGCACGGGGAGCTGGCGCTCGGCGGCTGCATGATGCCCACCGAGCCACCGAACTGGCAGTGCCCGCACGGTCACCGCTGGCGGGACGCCGACGAGGCCCTGTGGGACGAGCAGTTGCTGACCGTGCTGGCCGCGCACGGTTACCCGGCGGACTGAGTTTCCCGCCCGTCCGGCCCACAGTTTTGGCACAGGTTCGCGATACACCCGTTGCGTCCATACGGTACCGTTTCGCCGCGCCGGTTCGCAGGCACCATCGTCGATGCCGGTTTGTCCGAGTTGACGCGGAACGGGGTACTTGTGAGAAGACGTGTGGGCGTGACGGCGCTGGCCGCGACCGTTGTCCTGAGTGGCTGTACGTCGGAGTCCGAGGCGGCGCAGACACCGGGCCTCGAGGCCAGGGGAACCGTGCTCACCACCGTGCAGCCGGCCCGCCAGGACCTGACGAACCAGATCAGCCTGGCCGGAAAGGTGACGATCAACCCGGTGTTCGGGCTGGCCGCCCCGGCCGCCGGCGAGATCCGGTACGTGGACCGCAAGCCGAGCACCACCCCGGTGGACCGGCGGACCTGGGTGGCGACGGTCTGGGTGAAGGGCTCGCCGCGCCGGGTGGAGATCCCGATCGGGTCGGTGATGGCCGGCCGTCTGATGGACGACCGGGCCCCGGTCTCCAAGGGCATGCCGGTGGTGTCGGCCAAGCACATCGGCTACGGCATCGTGGCGGACATCGACAGCGCCCAGGCGTACCGGATCTCCGGATCGGTCGAGTCGATCAAGGCGCAGATCAAGAACGGTCCCGGCCCGTTCGAGTGTGAGCCGGTGGGCACGATCGCCGCACTGCCGGCCGGGTCACTGCCCGCGCCGAAGCCGTCGGCCACCACCAATCCGGCACCCGGCTCGTCCGGAGCGCCGGCGCCGGAATCGGGCGAGGATCCGGGCGCGGCCACCGGCGGCGAGGGCTCCGAGCCGACCGGCCTGCAGGTGGTCTGTGTCGCCCCGGCGAAGACCCGGCTGATCAACGGCTCCGACGTGACCCTCGACGTGATCACCGGCCGGGCCGAGAACGCCCTGGTCCTGCCGGTCGAGGCGGTCGCCGGGCTGTCCGGCAAGGGCAAGGTCGACCTGGTGATCGGCGCGGACAAACAGCGCAAGACGATCGACGTGGAGCTCGGCATCTCGGACGGCAAGGTCGTCGAGATCAAGAAGGGCCTGGTCGGCAGCGAGACCATCGCGGTCCCGGGGCCGAACCTGCCGACGCCGGCGCCGGAGGTGACCGGGTGACGGCGCTGATCCAGCTCTCCGGCATCACCAAGATCCTCAAAGGACAGGAGCAGCCGCGTACGATCCTGGACGGCGTCAGCCTCGACGTGCACGCCGGGGAGAGCCTGGCCATCGTCGGCCGCTCCGGCTCCGGCAAGAGCACCCTGCTCAGCATCCTGGGCCTGTTCGACCGCCCGGACCAGGGCAGCTACCTGCTGGACGGCACCGACATCAGCCGGCTGCCGGAGCGCCGGGCGGCGAAACTGCGCAGCTCGCACTACGGGTTCGTGTTCCAGCGGTTCTTCCTGCTCAAGCACCTGACCGCGGCCCAGAACGTGGCGATGGCACTGGTCAACGGCCAGGGCTGGCTGCCCCGGCGGCAGCGTAGGGCGAAGGTGATGGCGGCCCTCGAGGAGGTCGGCATCGCGCATCTGGCGAAGAACCGCCCGTCCCGGATGTCCGGTGGTGAGCAGCAGCGGGTGGCGATCGCCCGGGCCCTGGTCCGGGAACCGAAGATCCTGCTGGCCGACGAGCCGACCGGCGCCCTGGACACCGAGACCGGCGCGCTGGTGATCGACGCGCTGCAATCGGTGACCGCCCGTGGTTGCTCGCTGATCCTGGTCACCCACGACCGGGACCACGCCGCCCGGATGGGCCGGGTCGTGCACCTGGAGGCCGGCGTGCTGACCGAGCAGGTGGCGGTCTGATGCGGCTGTCGGGACGGTTCCGGTCGGCGCTGATCATCGGGTTGCAGGGGATCCGGTCCCGGAAGACCCGCACCCTGCTCTCGATGGTGAGCCTCTTCCTCGGCGTACTCGCGGTGGTGGTGGTGCAGGCCGGCGCGAGCATCGCCGAGCGGGCCGTGCTCGCCGACCTGGAGCTGTACGAGGGCCTGGACGGCACCACCGTGATGGAGATGGGCGGCAGCTCCCCGAAGATCGGGACCACCGTGGTGGACACGGTCGCCGGGCGGGACGACGCGGTGGCCATGACCGGCATGTCGGCGATCATCGGCGAGCCCGGGGTCCGGCCGGTGAACGAGGGCGCCTCCCCGTTCGACGGGAACAGCATGTACGGCGGCGGCCCGCCGATGAACTGCGACAACACCGGCTGTTACGAGATCCCGGCGTCCGAGCTGGCTCCGCAGGGGCAGGCGATCGAGGTCCGGCTGACCGCGCTCACCGGTGACGTCCGCAAGTTCCGGCCGTACCGCCCGCAGTCCGGCGAGTGGCTGGACTTCTCCTCGATGCCGTCGCTGGCGCCGAAACTGGTGCTGAACCGGGAGGCGGCGAAGGGCTTCGAGCAGTACCGGGTGCCGGCCGAGATGCGGATCCCCGGTTCCACGGCGAACCTGACACCGCAGATCGTCGGGGTGGTCGACGACGCCGACCCGCAACCGCGTGCGTACGTGCGGATGGACGAGCTGACCCACTGGGTGCCGGTCAGCAAGCTCGTCGACCCGAACTACACCGAGGTACGGGTCCTGATGGTCACGCCGACCCCGGTCGAGCAGGTGCTGACGTCGAAGCTCAAGGCGATCGGCGTCGAGCCGTACGTCAACGTGGTCAACTCCCGGGAGGACCAGCAGGAGCAGCTGGCCCTGATGCGGATGATCTTCCTGGCGATGGCCGGCCTGGTCCTGCTGATCGGTGTGGCCGGCATCCTGAACGTGGGTCTGGCCACGGTCGGCGAGCGGGTCGAGGAGTTCGCGCTGCGCCGGGCGGTCGGCACCCCGCGGGCGCTGCTGGCCGGCATCGTGCTGGCCGAGACGCTGATCACCGGGATGCTCACCGCGGCGCTGGCGATCGCGGCCAGCGCGGGCGCCTTGAAGGTGATCGTCGTGGTGGCCGGCAGTTCGACCCCGTTCCTGCAGGGTGTGGTGTTCCCCTGGGACGCCGGGGTGGCCGGGGTGATCGCCGGCCTGATCGCCGGTGTGCTGGGTGGTCTGATCCCGGCGATCCGGGCGGCCGGGATTCCGATCGCCACCGTCATGCGCGCCTGATATTTCCCGACATTCCCCCGGGTATCACCGATGCCCGGGGGAAATGGCGAGAAATGCCGCCGACGGAAGTCCGACAATTCATTTAGCGGGGTGGATCCCTGCCAATCGCATTGCTACCCTCACCCCCGTTCCGAGAATTGATCGTGATCATTTTCGTCGACGGGGGTCGACTTGTGATGAACAGACGTTCCCTGGTGACGTCGGCGCTGGCTCTCACCCTGGCCGGGTGCGGCCGGGAAACCGGCTCCGCCCAGCTCAGACCACCCAGCGGCCCGATCGTGCTCGGCTTCTCCCAGGTCGGCTCGGAGAGCGGCTGGCGGCTGGCGAACACCGCCTCGATCAAGAAGGCCGCCGAACGCAACCGCGTCGAACTGCTCTTCAAGAACGCCGAGGGCGACCAGAAACGGCAGCTCGCCGACATCCGCTCGTTCATCCGGGCCGACGTCACCGCGATCGCGTTCTCCCCGGTGGTGGAGACCGGCTACGACGAGGTGCTGCGCGAGGCCCGCGCCGCGAAGATCCCGGTGATCCTCACCGACCGGCTGATCGAGACCGCCGACACCTCGCTCTACGTCAGCTCGATCGGCGCCGAGTTCGCCGCCGAGGGCAACCTGGCCGCGATCTACCTGGAGAACGACTACAACGACACCGAAGAACAGGTGCACGTGGTGGAGATCCTCGGCAGCACCGGCGCCACCCCGACCAAACTGCGCGCCGAGGGCTTCGCGACCACCGCGAGCCGCAGCGGCAAACTCAGGATCGTCGCGGCCGAGACCGGGAACTGGACCGTCGACGGCGGCGAGACCGCGATGCGCAGACTGATCCGCAAGGTGAAACGGATCGACGCGGTGTTCGCCCAGAACGACGACATGGGCCTCGGCGCGGTGAAAGCCCTGGAAGCGGCCGGGAAGAAACCCGGCACCGACGTCCGCCTGGTCACCGTCGACGCCACCAAGAAAGGGCTGGAGAGCCTGGTCGCCGGCAAACTCAACTACGTCGTCGAGTGCAGTCCGCTGATCGGCGAACAGTTGATGGGTGTCGTCGTCGCGATCCATCTCGGCGGGCGGATCGACAAACGCATCTCACCGGAACAGAACGTCTTCGACGCCGTTTCCGCGAAAGACGTGCTGGGCGACCGTCAATACTGAAACAGGCGGCCGCCCATTACCTTGTCAGTCCCCGACAGCCTTGAAAAGGGCTGCCACCTCGGCGGCGGAAAGGTGCCGGAAACCGCCCGGCCGCAGATCGCCGAGACGGATCGGGCCCACCGAGGTACGGATCAGGCGGGTGACCGGGTGGCCGACCGCGTCCATCATCCGGCGCACGATGTGCTTACGGCCCTCGTGGAGCACGATCTCCACCTGGGCCGTCTTGCCGATCGCGTCGACCAGGCGGAACGAGTCCACCTTCGCCGGGCCGTCCTCCAGCTCGACACCCTTCTGCAGGGCGCGGCCGACGGTACGCGGCAACGGGCCGACCACCTCGGCCAGGTACGTCTTGTTGATCTCGTACGACGGGTGCATCAGCTTGTGTGCCAGACCACCGTCGTTGGTGAACAGCAGCAGGCCCTCGGACTCGGCGTCCAGCCGGCCCACGTGGAACAGCCGCTGCTCGAAGTTGGCGCCGAGGAAGTCGGCCAGCTCGGTGCGGCCCTTCTCGTCGTCGAGGCTGGAGACCACACCGCGCGGCTTGTTCAGCGCCACGTAGACGAGCTTGGTGTTGGTGATCACCCGCTGCCCGTCGACGTGGATCTCCGCGGTGGCGGGGTCGACCTTGTCGCCGAGCCTGGCGACCCGGCCGTTGACGGTGACACGCCGCCGGAAGATCAGGTCTTCGCAGGCGCGGCGGGATCCGACACCGGCAAGGGCCAGGACTTTCTGAAGGCGTTCGGCGGTGTCAGCCTGAGGCATCGAGCACTTCTTCCACATCGTCGGGCAGGAACGGAGCGAGCGGCGGCAGCTGATCGACCGAGTTGAGGCCCAGCTTCTCGAGGAACAACGGCGTCGTCCGGTACAGGTATGCCCCGGTTTCCGGTTCGGTACCGCATTCCTCGATGAGGCCGCGAGTGACCAGCGTACGCATGACCCCGTCACAGTTCACACCGCGGATGGCGGAGATACGCGAACGCGTCACCGGCTGCTTGTAAGCGACCACGGCGAGTGTCTCCAGGGCGGCCTGGGTCAGCCGCACCGACTGGCCGTCCAGGACGAACCGTTCGACGTACGCCGCGTACTCCGGCCTGGTGTAGAGCCGCCACCCGCCGGCCACCCGGCGCAGGTCGATGCCGTGGCCGGCCGCGGTGTACCGCGCCGAGATGTCCTCCAGGGTCCGGGCGATCCGCTCCACCGGCTGCTCCAGAACCTGCGCCAGCTGCAGCTCACCGACCGGTTCGTCGACCACCAGCATGATCGATTCGAGCGCGGCGGCGAGGTCGGCATCATCGATCAACACCGCTTCTTCGGTACGGACGACGCTCTGCACCGCGGCGGCAGCGCTCTCCCGGGGCCGCCGAGGCTGAACCGGAACCGCCGCCGCAACCACCTCCACCACAGGCGCTTCCACCACAGCCCCAGCCTCGGGTTCAGCCTTGGGTTCGGGCTCTGCCGCAACTGGTTCGGGCTCAGGTTCTACCGCAACTGGTTCGGGCTCGGGTTCGGGCTCGGCGGCGGCAACCTCTGCTTCCAGTTCGGCCTCGCCCGCCCCCTTCTTGCCGGACATTTCCGAAATGTCGGTCAAGGAAGAAGCTGTCGGCTCCGGAATCTCGTCCGGCTCTGGATCCTCGTCCGGGTCCGGATCCCACGTCAGGGTCGAACCCCAGCTCAGCGTTGAACCCCGGGTCGGTGTCGAATCCCGGGTCGGTGACGAGCCATGGTCCGGCTGCGAATCTTCGTCCGGATCGCCGGCCTTCTCCGCCGGGGCGGTGGCCTCGGGCTCGGGGGTGTCGGGAGCCTCGGGTGGGGTCGGGTCGTCGACCGAGGACGGGTATTCCGGGTCCGGGTCTCGGCGGCGTTCCCACGGGGGAACCCAGGCCGCCGCCTGTGCGGCCAGGCTCTCCGGGCGCTCCTCGGTGCTCACTGTCTCTCCTCCACGGCTGTCGGCCCGGTCGCCGGAGCCTCCTCGTCAAGATCGGTATCGGGCGCGCCCGAGTCAAGGCCCACCGGTGCAGGTTCGTCCGAACCGGTGGTCTCCTCGACCGGTTTGCTGCCCTCGTAGTCGTCGATGTCGAGTTCGACGTCGGCCGCGTCGGCACCGCCGATCCAACGGACGACCAGTTCGTCGAGCGACACCGGCTGTTCGAAGTCGATCAGCCCTTCCCGGTACAGCTCCAGCAGCGCCAGGAACCGGGCCACCACCTCGAGGGTGTTCTCACAGTCCGCGACGAGCAGGCTGAACGTGGCGGTGCCGGCCCGCCGCAGCCGGTCCCGCAGCAGCCCGGCGTGCTCCCGGACACTGACCCGCACCTGGTGGATGTGCGCGATGGAGACCTGCGGCGGCCCCGGTTTGGGCAGGAACGACCGGAGCGCCAGTTTCAGCATCCGCGCCGGCCCGACACCCAGGACCAATTCGGGGAGGGCTTCGGCGTACCGAGGCTCCAGAGAGACCTGTCGCGGCCAGCGACGCGCCCCGACCGCCTCGAGTTCGGCGATGTGCGCGGCGGCCTCCTTGAAGGCCTTGTACTGCAGGAGCCGGGTGAACAGCAGGTCGCGCGCCTCCAGCAGGGCGAGGTCCTCCTCGTCCTCGACCTCGGCGGCGGGCAGCAGCCGGGCCGCCTTGAGGTCCAGCAGAGTGGCCGCGACCAGCAGGAACTCACTGGTCTCGCCGAGGTCCCAGTCGTCGCCCATGGCCCGGATGTAGGCGATGAAGTCGTCGGTGACCTGGTGCAGCGCGATCTCGGTCACGTCCAGCTTGTGCTTGCCGATCAGCTGCAGCAACAGGTCGAACGGTCCGGTGAAGTTGTCCAGCCGGACGGTGAAGCCGGAGGCGGCGTCGGCGTCCGTGGCTTCGGGGGGTGGCTGGTCGGGCTCGTCAAGCACGTGCCGACCGTAGACCATGTCGTTGACTAGTTGATCCTGGCGCACGCTTCTTCAACGTCATCGGCGGTGCCGGGTTGCTCCGCTACCGTGTTACCGGCCGGTTACGTTTCCCCGCAATCCCGGTTACGCTGCGGCGATGCGGTCACTGATCTCACCCCGGCTGCTTCTGCGCGAGTGGGAGGAGAAGGATGTCGACTTCCTCCTGGACATGTACTCGCGCTGGGAGGTGGCCCGCTACCTCGGCTCGTCACCACGGGTGCTGGACGGCCGGGACGACGCGGTCGCCACACTCACCCGCTGGCGGGACCGGCAGGACGACGTGCACACCATCTGGGCGATCCAGGACCGGGCGACCGGCCATCTGCTCGGCACGGCGCTGCTGGTGCCACTGTTGGCGTCCGGGGAGAAACTGACGCCCACCGACGAGACCGAGATCGGCTGGCACCTGCACCCCAACGCGTGGGGCAAGGGTTACGCCACCGAGGCGGCGAACGCGGTGATGGCGTACGCGGCGAGGTCCGGCATCGACCCGGTGCTGGCGGTGACCTGGCCGGAGAACGAGGCGTCACAGGCGGTGTGCCGGCGTCTCGGCATGCGCCATGCCGGACAGACGGACCGCTTCTACAACATGACGTGCGAGCTGTTCACCACCGAGAAGTGACCGGCCGCCGGGCCCGGCACCCGGCGGCCCGCTGTCTCACTTCTTCTTGGCGACCTTCTTGGCCGGCTTCTCGACCTTGACGGCCTTGACGGCGGCGGGCTTCTCGACCTTGACGGGCTTCACGGCGGCCGGCTTCTCGACCTTGACGGGCTTCACAGCCTTGGCGGCCTTGGCCGGCTTCTCCGCCTTGGCGGGCTTCACGGCCTTGACGGGCTTCGCCGGCTTGTCGGCCTTCTTCGCCTTCGGGGCCTCGACCACGACGGCGGCCTTCTTGGCCTTCTTCTCCTTGATCGGAGCCTCTACGGCCTTCACGGCCTTCTTCGCCTTGGCCTTGACGGCTTCCGTGGTCTTCGCCATGTCAGCCTCCCTTCGTCGTGATCCCGCGCAACCGAACGGATGCACCTGGTCACGGCGACTGTAGACGCTCCCACAAAATCTGGCATTCATGTGACCGAAGTGAGACGTTCACCATGACGTTCTCCGGCGGATGCCGCACAGTGCTCCACCATTGCGGACATCCCTAGTCAAAGGTTCTGTCCATGGTGGATCAAGGGTAGCGTTACGGCATGGCGCTTCTGGACGATCCCGGACTGTTCGGCCGGCAGTGGGCGGCGAGATACGACGATCCCGGCAACCCCGATCCCGGCCCCGCCGTGGAGTTCCTGGCCGCCCTCGCCGACGGTGGCCCGGTGCTGGAGCTGGCGATCGGCACCGGGAGGGTGGCCCTGCCGCTGGCCGCCCGAGGCATCCCGGTCGAGGGGGTGGAGGCCTCAGCCGAAATGGTGGACGTGTTGCGCGCCAAACCGGGCGGGGCGGATCTTCCGGTGGTGATCGCCGACATGGCCGACGTGCCGGCCGGCGGCACCTATCCCCTCGTCTACCTGGTCTTCAACACCCTGTTCAACCTGACCACGCCGGGCCGGCAGGAGGACTGCCTGCGCAATGTGGCCCGGGTGCTGCCTCCGGGCGGGCGGTTCGTGGTCGAGGCTTTCGTGCCCGACGGCGCGAAGTTCGATCAGGAGGAGCGGGAGGTCCAAGTGCGCGACGTGACCGAGGAGTCGGTCACGGTCCGGATGCACAGGTACGACCGGGCCGCGCAGACCTTCGTCCGGCAGACGATCACGTTCACCGACGGCGGGGTGAAGCTGGAGCCGTTCGGCATGCGGTACCAGTGGCCGGAGCAGATCGACACGATGGCCGCGGCGGCCGGGCTCGTCCTGGAGGACAGGTTCGCGACCTGGCAACGTGATCCGTTCACGTCGGACAGCACCGATCACATCTCGGTCTACCGCAAACCATCCTGATCCCCGCGGCTGAAGAAGACGGCGCACTCGACGGCCCGTCGCCAGTTGGCGTATTCGTGTTCCCGGCGGCCGGCGTCCAGAGCCGGACGCCAACTACCCGCGCGGTGCCGGTTCGCGCGCAGGTCGCGTAGGTCCGACCAGTAACCGACCGCGAGCCCGGCCGCGTATGCCGCGCCCAGTGACACCGTCTCGGCGACCATCGGACGGACCACCGGGACCTGGAGGAAGTCGGCGACTATCTGCATCAGCAGGTTGTCGGCTGTCATTCCACCGTCGACGTTCAGGGCGGTCAGCGCCAGGCCGGAGTCGGCGTTCATGGCGTCGACGACGTCCCTGGTCTGCCAGCCGGTCGCTTCCAGGACGGCACGAGCCAGATGACCCTTGGTGATGTACGAGGTGAGCCCGACGATCACCCCACGCGCCTCGCTGTGCCAGTAGGGCGCGAAGAGCCCGGAGAAGGCGGGCACGATGTAACAACCGCCGTTGTCGGTCACCGTACCGGCCAGGGTTTCGATCTCGGAGGCCGTGCCGATCAGGCCCAGGCCGTCGCGCACCCACTGCACCAGCGAACCGGCGATCGCGATCGAACCCTCCAGCGCGAACACCGGCTTCTCGTCGCCGATCCGGTAACCGACAGTGGTGATCAGCCCGTGCCGGGAGCGGACCGGCGTGGTGCCGGTGTTCAACAGCAGGAAACCGCCGGTGCCGTACGTGCACTTGGCCTCGCCCGGCTCGAAACACGTCTGCCCGAACAGGGCCGCCGACTGGTCCCCGATGGCGGCGGCGATCGGCACGCCGGGCAGCACCGCGTCGGCTGTCCCGTACACCTCGGACGACGACCGGATCTCCGGCAGCATGGCCCGCGGGATCCCGAAGATCGCCAGGAGCTCGTCGTCCCAGTCCAGGGACGAGAGATCCATCAGCATCGTACGGCTGGCATTGGTCACGTCGGTGATGTGCAGGCCACCGGTCATGTTCCAGATCAGCCAGCTGTCCATGGTGCCGAACAGCACCTCACCGCGTTCCGCGCGCTCCTTCAAGAGGGGCGTGTGCTCCAGCAGCCACTGGATCTTGGTGGCCGAGAAGTAGGTGGCCGGAGGCAGCCCGGTCCGGTCCTGCACGAACGAGGCGTCCAGGTGTGACACGTCGGTGCGGGTGTCCTGCCAGACGATCGCCGGGGCCACCGGAACACCCGTCGCCCGGTCCCACAGCACCGTGGTCTCGCGCTGGTTGGCGATCCCGATCGCCGCCACCTCGGACGCCCCGATGCCCGCCTCGCGCAGCGCCCTGCGGATCAGTTTCTGCAGGTCCCGCCAGATCCGGGCGGCGTCGTGCTCGACCCAGCCGGGCCGTGGATAGGACTGCGGATGCTCGGCCCGCACCACCGAGACGACCGTCGCGCGCCGATCGAACAGGATGCACCGGGTCGACGTCGTCCCCTGATCGATCGCCAGCACGTAACTCACGACGTCACCTCCGCTGCGCTCCGGCGACGCCATGAGTCATGACCTGAGCCCGATGATTCGCTCGCCGGCTCGCTCACGACTGCACCTCGCGGGAGATCGACCGGGCCGCCGCCACGACCTGGTCCACCAGTTGCGGGCGGGGGTGGCGCCGGGTGTCGGTGACCCGTTCCACCGGGCCGGCGATGCCGATCGCGCCGACGACCAGCCCGCCGGAGGTGCGCACCGGAGCGGCCACCGCGGCAAGGCCCGGCCGCCACTCCTCCACGGACAGGCCCCAGCCGCGGGCGCGGGTCACGGCGAGGTCGTCGCGCAGGACGTCGCGGCTGGTCACGGTTCTTCTGGTGTACGCGTCCAGCCCGGCCGCCGTGACCGCGGCGGCAGCGGTCGCGTGGTACGCGAGGAGCACCTTGCCGAGGGCCGTGGCGTGCGCTGGTAGACGTACGCCGATCCCCAGATTCTGCAGTGAATCGTCGGGACGGAACACGTGGTGGACGACGAGCACCTGTCCGTCGCGCAGCACACCCAGCCGGGCCTCCTCGCCACTGCGGGCGGCCAGGGCGTCCGCCCAGTTCAGGGCCCGGCCGCGCAGCTCGTTGTCGTCGATGCCGGACGACGCCAGGTCGAGCAGCCCACGGCCGAGGCGGTAACGGGCGGTCCGCGGGTCCTGTTCGACGAACCCGACGTGCTCCAGGGTGCGCAGAATGCCGTGCGCGGTGGATTTCGGCCAGCCGAGGGCGTCCGCGATCTCCTTGACCCGCAGCCGGTCCTCCCCCGCCGCGAGCAGGCGTAACACCGCCGAGGACCGCTCGATGGACTGGATCAGGCCGGGCACGTGCGACATTGTCGCACGCACCGCGTTGCCGCACGCCCGAACCGTTCCTAACGTCGCGCTCGTCGAGGACGGGAGGCACTTGTGGCGCACTACATCGGAGCGCTCGATCAGGGCACCACCAGCACGCGGTTCATGATCTTCGACCGGGCGGGGCACGAGATCGGCCGGCACCAGCTGGAACACCAGCAGATCCAGCCGCGGCCCGGCTGGGTCGAGCACGATCCCGCGGAGATCTGGGAGAACACTCTCAAGACCATCGCGGTGGCACTCGCCGACACCGGCCTGGCGCCGGAGGACCTGGCCGCGATCGGGATCACCAACCAGCGGGAGACCGCGGTGCTGTGGGACCGGGCGACCGGTGAGCCGGTGGCGCCCGCGATCGTCTGGCAGGACACCCGCACCGACTACCTGGTGGCGCGGCTGGACGCCTCGTTCGTGCAGGACCGCACCGGGTTGCCGCCGGCCACCTACTTCTCCGCCACCAAGATCCAGTGGCTGCTGGAGGAGATCCCCGGTTTGCGGGCGCGGGCGGAGAACGGCGAGGTGCTGTTCGGCACCGTCGACTCGTGGCTGATCTGGAACCTCACCGGCGGCCGGCACCTGACCGACGTGACCAACGCCAGCCGCACCATGCTGATGAGCCTCGACACCCTCGACTGGGACGACGAGCTGCTCGCCCTGTTCGGGATCCCGCGCGCGATGCTGCCGGAGATCCGCTCGTCCGGGGAGATCTACGGCACCGCCGACGCCGCCCTGCCCGGCGTGCCGATCGCCGCCACCCTCGGTGACCAGCAGGCCGCCCTGTTCGGGCAGACCTGTTTCGAACCCGGCGAGGCCAAGTGCACGTACGGCACCGGCGGCTTCCTGCTGATGAACACCGGCACCACCCCGGTCCGGTCCAGCCACGGCCTGATCACCACGGTCGGCTACCGCTTCGGCGACGAGAAACCGGTGTTCGCGCTGGAGGGCTCGATCGCCGCGTGCGGCTCCGCCATCCAGTGGCTGCGCGACCAGGTCGGCCTGTTCGACACCTCGGAGGAGAGCGAGAGCCTCGCCGAGACCGTCGACGACAGCGACGGCGTCTGCTTCGTCCCGGCGTTCTCCGGCCTGTACGCGCCGTACTGGCGCCCCGACGCGCGCGGCGCCATCGTCGGCCTGTCCCGCTTCCACACCGCCGCCCACATCACCCGGGCCGCGCTGGAGGCGATCAGCTACCAGACCCGCGACGTGGTCGAGGCGATGGCCCAGGACACCGGCACCTCGCTGGACTGCCTCCAGGTCGACGGCGGCGTCACCGCGAACGCGCTCTGCATGCAACTCCAGTCCGACATCCTCGGCGTCCCGGTCAGCCGGCCGGTCGTCGCCGAGACCACCGCGCTCGGGGCCGCGTACGCCGCCGGGTTGTCCATCGGGTTCTGGAAGTCCCTCGACGAACTGCGCGCCAACCGGCACGAGGACCGGCGCTGGCAGCCGTCCTGGACCGCGGAACGCCGCACCGAAGGCATCACCCGCTGGCGGGCGGCCATCGACCGCACCCTCGACTGGGTCAGCGTCAGCTGACCGGGCTCTGGAAAAGAGGAACGTGACATGAAGACCGGAGTGATCTCACCCCAGGCCCGCGAGAAGGCCCTCGCGGCCCTGTCGTCCGGCGAGGAGCTGGACGTCCTGATCGTCGGCGCGGGCGTGGTCGGGGCCGGCTCGGCCCTGGACGCCGCCACCCGCGGCCTCTCCGTCGGCCTCGTCGAGGCCCGTGACTTCGCCAGCGGCACCTCCAGCCGATCCAGCAAACTCATCCACGGCGGCCTGCGCTACCTGGAGATGCTCGACTTCAGCCTGGTCCGGGAGGCGCTGCGCGAGCGTGGCCTGCTGATCCAGAAACTGGCCCCGCACCTGGTCCGGCCGGTGCCGTTCCTCTACCCGCTGCAGAAGCGGGCCTGGGAACGGCTCTACATGGGCGCCGGCCTGGCCCTCTACGACATCCTCGCGCTGTCCGGGAACGGGGCCGGGGTGCCGATGCACCGGCACCTCAGCCGGGTCGAGGCGCTCAAGGCGTTCCCGTCGCTGCGCCCGGAGACCCTGGTCGGCGCGATCCGCTACTACGACGCCCAGGTCGACGACGCCCGGCACACCATGTTCCTGGTCCGGACCGCGATGGCGCACGGCGCGCACGTCGCCTCCCGCACCGAGGTGATCGGGTTCCTGCGCGACGGCCGCCGGGTCGTCGGCGTCCGCGCCCGCGACCTGGCCACCGGCGCCGAGTTCGAGATCAAGGCCCGCACGGTGATCAACGCGACCGGGGTGTGGACCGGCGACAGCCAGGCCATGCTGGCCGGCGAGCGCGGCGAGTTCACCGTCACCGCGAGCAAGGGGATCCACCTGGTGGTCCCGCGCGACCGGATCGCCGGCCACACCGGCATGATTCTGCGTACGTCCACCAGCGTGCTGTTCGTCATCCCGTGGGACGACCACTGGATCATCGGCACCACCGACACCAAGTGGGACCTCGACAAGGCCGACCCGGCCGCCTCCGGCAAGGACGTCGACTACCTGCTGGACGAGGTCAACAAGGCTCTCGCCACCCCGCTGACCAGGGACGACGTGCAAGGTGTGTACGCCGGACTGCGCCCGCTGCTGTCCGCGCAGGCCGCCAGCACGGCCAAACTGTCCCGCGAGCACGCGGTCGGCAACCCGGTCCCCGGCATGATCGTGGTCGCCGGCGGCAAGTACACCACCTACCGGGTGATGGCGAAGGACGCCGTCGACGCCGCCGCCCGCGACATGTCCACCCGGGTCCAGCCGTCCTGCACCGACCAGATCCCGCTGCTCGGCGCCGACGGCTACCGGGCCGCCTGGAACCGGCGCACCGCCCTGGCCCGCTCCGCCGGCCTGCCGGTGTCCCGGATCGAGCACCTGCTGCGCCGCTACGGCACCCTGATCGACGAGGTGCTGGGCCTGATCGAGGCCGACCCGTCACTGGGCGAGCCCCTGGAGGGCGCTCCCGGCCACCTGAAGGCCGAGATCGTGTACGCGGTGACCCACGAGGGCGCCCGCCACCTGGACGACGTCCTGACCCGCCGCACCAGGGTCGCCTTCGAGACCCCCGACCGCGGCGTGACGGCGGCCCACGCGGCCGCGTCACTGATCGCCCCGGCCCTGGGCTGGTCCCCGGCCGACGCGAAACGCGAGGCGGCGGCCTACGAGTCCCACGTGATCGCCGAACTGTCCGCCCAGACCCAGCCCGACGACACCACCGCCGACGCCACCCTCCGCGGCGTACCAACCCAGGCCTCCCTGGCCTCCGCCTCCTGACCCCGATCCGGACGGGCCCGGTCTCGCCGGGCCCGTCCGCGCCGGTCACCGATCATCCAGCCGGTGGCCTGCTCCAGTGTTCGGTCATCACGGCCATCGCGTCGGTCAAGGTCATCGACGCGACCTCGGACTCGGGCACACCGGCCTCGTGGATCAGCTGGTAGACCAGGCCGGCGGGCAGGGATTTCGCGGGGGTGCCACCGTCGTCCTGGCCACGGTCGGGGAGTTCCTTGTCCCGGACGCAGGTCCAGAACTCCGCTTCGGTCACCACCAGTTGATCGGTCAGGATGGTCTTCCACAGCGCGGGGCCGTAGGTCGTCTTGTCCACCGGGCGCGAGATCCGTGTTCGCAGGATCCTCCCGTCACGCAGCGGCAGCTCGTAGGTGACGTGATGGCCGACCGCGCGGCCGCGCGCGTCACGGACCGTGTTCCACTGCTCGGTGACGCAGAACTGGTTGTGGTCGACCCGGGTGCCGGCGTTCACGCGGCCGCCGTCATGGCGCCGCCCAGCAGCCAGTCGCGCAGCTGCTCGTCGGTGGAGAGCTCCACGAGTTCGACCACGGGACGGTGCGGGGCGTGGTTGGGGGCGGTGCGCAGGCGGTCGTTCCAATCCTCCGCGTACTCCCGCAGCGCGACGACGGCGTCGTCCAGGGCCGCGTCGAAGGTCTCCCCGTCACCGTGCACCGGAAGGCCCGGCAGGATGACCGCCCAGCCACCTCCCTCGGCCAACACCTCGGCCCGCGACGGACGAAGCGCTGCCAGCTCGTCTCGTAGTTGCCGCGCGGGAACAACCAGGTACTTCTCGCTGTCGCGAGTCACCGTGGTGACGAGTCCTGCCTCAGCAGCATCGAGAACCGCCCGAAGATTTCGCCGGGCGATGGTGTACGACTCGAAGTGACGGGCCTGGTTCATCAGGGCGCTCCTGGATAGTCGGGTGCTCCTATCCTCCCAGGCAAGATGAGTACGTCAAGTACTTCACGTACTTGCCACTCGATGCAGACCGCACGGTGACCACCGCATTCGCCCGGCGGTCGCGTGGGGGGCCTCGAGTGGGACCGCCTTGCGGGACGGGGCGGGACGTTCTGGGTCTGCTTGAGGTGCTATTCGTATCGGCGTAGGGGATTTGTTTCTATCTTTTGTGGGCTTCGGGTGGAACCGGCGGCGAATACCGCGGCTGCCGCGATTGTCAGGGCTGTGCACAACAGCAGGGTTCCGGTGTAGCCGAGTAGGGCCAGGGCGCCTCCTGCCATGACGCCGGAGAGGACCATTCCCGCTGTTGTCGCGTTGGCGAAGAGGGTGGTGGCCCGGCCTGTCGCGGGGGCCATGGCGTCCTGGAACCAGCGGATTCCGGCTGCACCCACTACTGCTATGCCGGTGCCTCTGGCTATCTGGCCGGCTATCAGCAGCGGGACGTCCCGGGCCAGGATCGTCACCGCGAAGAACAGGGTGAAGCAGACCATTCCGGTCAGGATTATCAGGCGCTGGCTCACCCCGGCGGGGATCGCCGCCAGCGCCAATGCCGTCAGTACCTCCACCACCGCGCAGACGCTGAACAGGACTCCCACCGTGGTGGTCGGTAAATGCAGATCGCGGGTCACGTAGAGCGGCAGCACCATCGAACCGGCGAACATCGCCGCGAAGAACAGGGTCACGCCCGTGGTCAGCAGGAACGTCGCCCGTGGGGCCAGGCGGACCTCCGGCTCGGTGCCGGGATGCTGTGGGCTGCGGTCGGCGGGCGCCGGGACCATCAGCAGGAGCCATGTCGCGGCGACGGCTATCAGGACCGCCGCGGTTCTCGGGATCGCCTGGAAACCCCTGGATGCCAGGACCGCCGTGCCCAGCAGCGGGCCCACCGCCCACGCCAGGGACCAGGCCGAACGCAGCAGCGGGGCGGAACGGCGGCCGGCCGGACCGTCGCCGAGGATCACCCGGGCCAGGGCGAACAGCTGGGGGAACGCCGCCACCAGAGCGCCCAGCAGGGTGAACGCGATCAGGACCAGCAGCGGGAACGACGTGACCACCGTCATCAGGGCCAGGGCCGCGGCGCCGGAGAACATCGCGGCGGCGGCGAACCGGCGCGACGGGCGGCGGTCGAAGGCCCGGCCGGCCAGCCAGCTGGTCAGGATGCCGCCGATGCCGTGGATGGAGACGAAGACGCCGGTCTCCAGCGGGCCGAACCCGGCCACCTCGGTGACGTACAGGACAAAATACGAGCCGACCATCGCATCGGCGACGCCGAGCATCAACACGGCGACTACCAGTGATATCGACATCGTTCACCACGATAACCGTGGTGAACGGCTCCGGTCAGGCCCAGATACGCAGGAAGAGCACGCCCAGGAAATCGATCGCCCACAACAGCAGCGGGTAACCGAGCGGGAAGAAGGCGCAGATCAGGAGGATCAGGGCGCCGACGTTCTTGTCCTCGAACCAGAGCCGCATCCAGGCCATGCTCGGGCCCGGACGGCGCAGCGCGTGCCACAGGATGCCGAAACCGTCCAGCGGCGGGATCGGGATCAGCGCCAGCAGGCCGAACCCGAGCAGACCGCCGCCGAGCGACAGCAGGATCTGCTGGTCGTACCCGCCGCCGGAGACGCCGCGCAGCAGCTCACCCGGCGTCAGCCAGGACAGCGCCGTGCCGCCGTAGACCAGCGCGTAACCGGCGATCACCAGCAGACCGGCGAGGATGCAGGCCACCGGGCCGGCGGCGAACACCGCGGCCGCCCGGCCCCGGCCGCGGTACCGCGGCACCTCGTCGACGGTGATCTGCCGGCCCCAGCCGGTCCCGCCGATCAAGGCGCAGACCGCGCCGAACGGGTCCAGATCCTGGCGGAAGCTGAAGCGGGGCGCCGGACGGCCGTCGTTGAGACCGACGACACGCGCGGTGAACCGCATCGCCAGCGAACGCAGTGCGATGGCGAGAAGGAAGGCGACGACCAGGGCGACGAAAGCCACCGGCTCGCCGAGCGCGAAGAGCACGGGTGCGGAACCTAGCCTCGTTCTGCCTGGGCGGCGATGACCTCGCGAGCGAGCTGACGGTAGTTACGGGCGCCGGACGACGCCGGGTCCAGCGTAGTGATCGGAGCGCCCGCCACGGTCGACTCCGGGAACTTCACCGTCTTGGTGATGACCGTCTGGTACACCTTGTCGCCGAACGCCTCGACCACCCGCTGCAGCACCTGGCGGCAGTGCGTGGTGCGGGAGTCGTACATGGTGGCGAGGATGCCCTCGAGCTCGAGATCGAAATTCAGCCGCTCGCGCACCTTGTCGATGGTGTCCAGGAGCAGCGCCACCCCACGGAGGGAGAAGAACTCACACTCCAGGGGGATCAGCACACCGTGCGCGATGGTCAGCGCGTTGATCGCCAGCAGGCCCAGCGAGGGCTGGCAGTCGATCAGGATGAAGTCGTACTCCTTGCGGACCGAGCGCAGCGCCCGGGCCAGGGCCATCTCCCGGGCCACCTCGTTGACCAGCTGGATCTCGGCGGCGGAGAGGTCGATGTTGGCGGGCAGCACGTGCAGGCCGGCCACATCGGTCTTGATGATGACGTCCTCGGTGGCCACGTCGTCCTGCATGAGCAGGTTGTAGATGCTCAGGTCGAGGTTGTGCGGGTTCACTCCGAGGCCGACCGAGCAGGCGCCCTGCGGGTCGAAGTCGACGAGGAGGACCTTGCGCCCGTACTCCGCGAGGGCGGCACCGAGGTTGATGGTGCTCGTCGTCTTGCCGACGCCACCCTTCTGGTTCGCCAGCGCGATGATGCGAGCCGGGCCGTGCCTGTCCTTCGGCATCGGCTCGGGAATGGGGCGGCGCATCGTGTACGCCGTGGGGTCGGCCGGGCCCAGGTCGGCACCGAGATCCAGGGAAGCCTGCTGCTCGCGGAGCGCAGAGGTCCAGGCGTCCGCACGCTCGCCGTTCCCTGCCATGACCTTCGCCCCCTTTCGACTCACAGCTGGAGCCGATGCCCGACTGTACGCCAACCGTGCCGCCCTGACGGGGTCAGCCGGTCGGCGTGTCGCATCCACGCATCCACAGCGTCTAACGAGCGCGCGGGTGAGCGGTCGCGTACACCTCCCGGAGACGTTCGACGGTTACCAGGGTATACACCTGCGTCGTCGTCACCGAGGCGTGTCCCAGCAGTTCTTGCACCACCCGTACGTCAGCGCCCCCGTCGAGCAGATGCGTCGCGTAGGAGTGACGCAGCGTGTGTGGGCTGACCGCGTACGGACCGTCCACCGGCAGGCCCACCGCGAGCGCGCACCGGCGCAGCACCGTCCAGGCGCTCTGCCGGGACAGCCGGCCGCCACGGGCGTTCAGGAACACCGCCGGCGTGCCCCGGCCGGACTCGGCCAGCGAGGGCCGCGCCCGCACCAGATAGGCCTGCACCGCGGACCGGGCGTAACCGCCGACCGGGACCAGGCGCGCCTTGCCGCCCTTGCCCCGCAACACCACCGCCGGATCCACGTCCAGTTCGAGATCGTCGATGTCGGCGCCGACCGCCTCGGAGATCCGGGCGCCGGTGCCGTAGAGGAACTCCAGCAGCGCCCGGTCACGCAACCCGAGCGGGGAGTCGGCGTCCGGCACCGCCAGCAGCCGGCCGACCTGCTCCACGTCCAGGGCCTTGGGCAGGCGTTTCGGCGGGGCCGGGGGACGTACCTCAGCGGCCGGGTCGTTCGGGGTGAGCCGCTCGCGGACCGCGAACCGGTGCAGGCCGCGCACCGCCGACACGGCCCGCGCCGCCGACGACGCCGCCAGCCCCTCCTCGCGCAGCGCCGCCAGGTGCCCGGCCACGTCGGCGGCCCGCACCCCGGCCAGCTCGGTGACCCCGGCGGCGGCCAGCCACTCGGCATATCGATGAAGGTCACGCTGATAGGAGGCGAGGGTGTTACGGGACAGGCCACGCTCCACGGTCAAGTGGTCGAGATAGGTCCTGATCGTCCGGTCCAGGCTCAGAGTGCCACCTCCGTTTTCCGAAGTTTACGTCTGACCTGCCGCTCTTCCCGGATGCACGGACCGGTATCCGCCGCGCGCAGGTCCGGCCTGTACGGTTCCACCCGATGAGCGGCTTTCCCTGGCTTCTGGTGGACCAGAACACCGACAACGGTGAACTCGTGATCGCCGCCTGCTCCGACATCGACGGCCTCTTCGTCGACCCGCCCGCGCCGCCGGTCGAGCGGTACACCCTGCTCGGCTGCGAACCGACCGGCCGGCTGCGGGACGCCTGCAACGGTTTCGGCCCGGCCCTGCTCGGCAACGTCGGCCTGGACGCCGTCCACCCGCCCGGCTCGGACCACCCGGCACACTGCTGGCACTGCGCCGAGGAGCTGCTCGACATCACCGTGCTCGACGCCCGGGCCTCGGTGCTCGAACCCGGACTGTTCGACGTCACCCTGGAAGGCCGGCTGCGGATCGAGGAGATGGCCCGGTTCGCCCGCGGCGCCGACAAGGCCCCGGACGCCGACGGCTACCGCCTGGTCGGCGTCACCGGGCACGGCGACGAGGACTTCGGCTCCTGCCGCGACGTCGACGGGGTCTTCCGCAGCCGCCCGGCCCCCGCGCCGCGCGGCGCCACCCTGATCGGCTGCCGCCCCGAACCGCCGCTGCAACGTGCCCTGGACGCCCTGGCCCGCGGCGCGGCACGACGGCGGCGCTGGGTGCAGGGCTCGATCTTCAGTGTGGACCGGGACGGCACCGCGGTCGGCATGGTCGGCGCCGCCCTCGGGGCCGAGGTCGCCGCGGTACGCCCGTCCCGGCTCGGTGACGGACTGGTCGACGTGACGGTGGAGCCGACGTACGGCGACGCGATCGGCGGCCCGCGCCCGGCCGGAGCCCGCGTCGTCTGGCAGCAGTGGCGGGCCAGCCGCCCCGAGGTGCTCGGCGAATGGGCCGAACACGACGCCGACCTGCGCCACGAGTGGGCCGGGGTGGCGCTGGCCCACCACGAGCACCGGCCCGACCGGCCGTCCGGCGCCACGTACCACCTGGCCGGGGTGAACATCACCGACGTGGAAGGGTTCTTCTGCGCCATCGGCGAGGCGATCAACGGGCCGGGTGGTTACTTCGGCTGGAACCTGGGCGCCCTGCACGACTGCGCCCACGGCGGCTGGGGTGCGGCGCCCGCGTTCACACTGGTCTGGCACGACTCCGAGGTGGCACGGCAACACCTGATCGGCGGGTACGACAGGCGATGGTGGGCGCCCGCGGTGACCATGGACGACCTGCTCGGTTATCTCGCCGACTCCGGCGTCGAGGTCGAGCTCCGCTGACTGTTCGTGCACACTCCGTCCACTTTTTGTCCGGCGCACTGTGGACCGTGTAGGTTGCCGCCATGCCGGTCGATCTCAACGCCTCGGTCCCGCACTCGGCGCGGATCTACGACTTCCTGCTCGGTGGCAAGGACAACTTCGAGGCCGACCGCCAGGCCGCCGCGGAGATCGTCAAGCACTCCCCGAGCATCCCGGTGTCGATGCGTGCCAACCGGGACTATCTGGCCCGGGTCGGTCATTTCATGGCCGCGGATCTGGGCATCCGTCAGTTCCTGGACATCGGGACCGGCCTGCCCACCACCCCGAACCTGCACCAGGTGGTCCAGGGTGTCGACCCGTCGGCGCGGATCGTCTACGTGGACAACGACCCGATCGTGCTGGTGCACGCCCGCGCCCTGCTGACGTCGTCGGCGGAGGGCTCGACCTCCTACCTGGACGCCGATCTGCGCGACACCACGACGATCCTGGAGTCGGCCGAGGTGCGAGCGCTCGACTTCAGCCGTCCGATGGCGATCAGCCTCATCGCGATCCTGCAGTTCATCACCGACGAGGACGAGGCGTACCGGGTCATCGACACGCTGATCGACCGGCTCGCCCCTGGCAGCGCCCTCGCCATCTCCACCGTCACCGCCCACAACGAGCAGGCCGTTCAGGGCGCCAAGGCGTACACCGCCCGGGGCATCCCGGCCAAACCGCGGACCGACGACGAGGTCCGGGGCCTCTTCCGCGGTCTGGAGATCGTCGAGCCCGGGGTCACCCTGGTCAACCGGTGGCGGCCGGACGGCGCGATCCCCGAGGACTTCCACGTCCAGATGGCCGGCGCGGTGGCCGTCAAACGGTGAGTCTCTCCGTGTAATCGGTGAAACCCACCACGTTGCCCCACGGGTCGGCGATCTCCACCGTCCAGCCGGTCGCCACCGGGAACGGCTCGGCCAGCAGTGTCACCCCGGACTCGGTCAGCTCCTCGGCGGTCGCCCGCGCGTCCGCCACCTCCAGCCACAGGCGGGGCCCCGTCACGTTGCGGGGCTCCTCACCGGTGCGGCGCACCAGCAGCCCCGGGGCCTGGTCACCGAGGCGGAACAGCGCGATCCCCGACTCGTCCCGCCGGAACGCCACCGGCAGACCGAGCCGCTCCGCGTAGAACTCCACAGCGGCATCCAGATCCCCGACGGTGAACAGCACGTTGTCGATCCCACGAATAGCGATCACGTCTTCTTCTCCACCCGGCCAACCGTACAAGGGACGGCCCCGCGCAATGGTCAGCCGGCCATGAAGACGCAGAAGGTGTGGCCGTCGGGGTCGGTGTAGACGCGTAGCGGCTCCTCCGGATCCCTGCTGCGATCGAGACGTAGCGTGCCGCCCAAGGCGAGCACTCGATCGTGTTGACGGTTCAGTTCCTCGAGTGAATCGACCTGGGTGTCCAGGTGCATCTGTTGCGGGACGTCGTCGGCCGGCCAGCTTGTCGGGCGTACCCCGGTGGTCTGCTGGAACGCCAGCTGCCAGGAACCCGCCGGTGGGCGTAGGACCAGCCAGTCCCGGCCCTTCGGGTCGTCCTCGCCGGGGGCGGGTGGCTCGTCGCCCGGCCGGTACTCCAGGGCCAGCAGCTCCCGGTAGAACTCGGCCAGCCGGCGCGCGTCGGTGGTGTCGAGCACGAACGAGCGGAGGATCGGCACTGTCATGCCGTTCGGATACCCGCCTAAAGTGGATTGATGCGTGTCCTGGTCGTCGCCGCGCCGCTGGTCGGGCACGTCTTTCCGCTGGTGCCGCTGGCCCGGGCGCTGCACGGCGCGGGGCACGAGATCGTGTTCGTGACGGCGGGTGACGGGCTGCGGGTGGCGGCGGCCGGGTTCCCGGTGCGGGACGCGGCTCCGGGGTTCACCTTTCACCGGGCGGCGGTCCGGGCCGTGCTGCGGCGTCCGTTTCTGATCGGCGCCGAGCCGGCCGGGACGGCGGGCACCCGGATGACCGGGGGACTGTTCGGCGCGGTGAACGACGCGATGCTGGCCGGGGTGCTGGACGCGGCGCGCGAGTGGCGGCCGGACCGGATCCTGTTCGAGCCCTCGGCCGCGGCGGGTGCGGTGGTCGCGGCCCGGCTGGGGGTCACCGGGATCCTGCACGAGAATTCGTTGTACGACGGGCCGGCGCTGCTCGCCGCCACCCGCATGCGCGGACGGCCCGAACTGGCCCCACCGGCCGCGGTGATCCGGATCGCCCCGGCGAGTGTGGCGGGGCGGGGCACCCACCTGCCGATGCGGTTCGTCCCGTGGGCCGGTGCCGGTGAGCTGCCGGGCTGGCTGGCCGAGCCCTCGCACCGGCCCCGGATCCTGGTGAGCCGCAGCACCGTCGCCCGCCCCGGCCCGGACCGGACGACACCGCGCATCGTCGCGGCGGCCGCCGAGGTGGACGCCGACGTGGTACTGATCCGGCCGCCCGAGAAGTACCTGACCGTCCGGCCGGCCGCAGAGTACCGGAACGTCCGGAGTGTCGGCTGGGTGCCGATCCCCGCGGCGCTGGCCTCGGCGACCGCGATCATCCATCACGGCGGCGCCGGGACGACCTTGACGGCGCTGCAGGCCGGTGTCCCGCAGCTGATCGTTCGCGGCGCCGGCGACCGGCGGCACAACGCCGAACTGGTCGCGGCCCGTGGCGCCGGGCTGGCCGCCGACCCGCGGGACATCTCCCCCGCCCTGCTGAACCGCCTGCTCACCGACCCGGTGGTGGGGTCGGTGGCCCGGGCGGTGCGCGCCGAGATCGCCGCGATGCCACCACCGGAGAACCTGGTCGAGGCCATCCGTCAGGCGGTCCGCTGATCAACCCCGGTCGGCGCCGGGCCGTAGCGCGGCGAGCGCCAGGTCGACGAGGGCGTCCGCGTACTCCTCGGTGAGCGGGCCGGTCCGCAGCATCCAGCGGTGGTACATCGGGCCGACGAACAGTTCGACAGCCAGGTCCGGGTCGATGCCGGCGCGCACGTGGCCCCGCAGCCGGTCCTTGATCGTGTCCAGCTGGGGCCGCAGGATCCGGTCGCGCACCTGGTCGGCGAAGCTCTCGCTGGTCAGCGACTCCACGGTGAGCGCCCGGGTGATCTCGGACAGCTTCGGGTCGGCGAGTTCGGCGACGGTGGCGCGGACCACGAGACGAAGGTCGGCCTCGAGGTCACCGGTGTCCGGCAGGGCCGGTGGCCCGGCGGCGGTGACCTGTTCGGCGAGGGCGTCGAGGACGATCTCGCCCCGGCCCTTCCACCAGCGGTAGATGGTCTGTTTCCCGACGCCGGCCCGAGCCGCGATGGCCTCGATGGTGAGCGCGGCATACCCGGATTCGGTGATCAACGCCAGGGCTGCGTCCAGGATCGCCGTGCGGGATCGTTCGCTACGACGGGTGGCGTCGGGTGGTTTCGGCACGGTAGAGAGCCTAACCCAGGACGAGACGCAACGTCTCGTCTTGACAGCTCGACCAAAAGACGAGACGCTACGTCTCGTCTCGCCGAGAAGCCGAGAAGCCGAGAAGCCAACCAAGGAGTCCGACAATGCACATCGCGATGGTCAGCATCCCGT
Organism: Actinoplanes couchii; assembly: GCF_016862075.1. Classification (GTDB taxonomy): domain Bacteria; phylum Actinomycetota; class Actinomycetes; order Mycobacteriales; family Micromonosporaceae; genus Actinoplanes; species Actinoplanes couchii. Next base: position 94,791 of record NZ_BOMG01000106.1, read on the forward strand.
TCCCGGGGCACGTCAATCCCAGCATCGAGATCATCCGGGACCTGGTCGGCCGGGGGCATCGCGTCACCTACGCGAACGATCCCACCTGGCGTGATCAGGTAGAGGCCGCCGGGGCCGAACTCAAGGAATACCGTTCGACGCTACCCAGAGGAGACGACTGGGCCGGCGACGCCATCGACCACCTGACGCTCTTCCTGGACGACGCGATCGCCATGCTGCCCCAGCTCCGCGCGGCCTATCAGAACGACAGGCCGGACATTTTCCTGTACGACATCGCAGGCGCCCCGGCCCGTCTCCTGGCCGAGGAGTGGAGCATCCCGTCGATGCAGCTCTCCCCCACCTTCGTCGCCTGGACCGGTTACGAACAGGACATGGCCCCGATGGTCGAGCAGATGCGCGCCGACCCGAGGGGCGCCGACTACTACCGCCGGTTCACTCAGTGGCTGACCGAGCAGAAGTCGTCGACCACCGACAGCACCGCGTTCATGGCCCACCCGGCGCAGGGCCTGGTCCTGATCCCGAAACAAATGCAGCCGAACGCCGACCGGGTCGACGAGTCGGTCTTCACTTTCGTCGGGCCGATCCTCGGCGACCGCGACGACCAGGGCGACTGGACCCGCCCACCAGCGGCGGAGAACGTGCTGCTGGTGTCGCTGGGGTCGACGTTCACCGACCACCCGGAGTTCTACCGGAACTGCATCAGGGCATTCGGTGACCTGCCGGGCTGGCACACGGTGCTGCAGATCGGCAGGTTCGTCGACCCGGCGGTGCTCGGCGAGATCCCGGACAGTGTGGAGGTGCACACCTGGGTGCCGCAGCTGCGGATCCTGGGCCAGGCCGACGCGTTCCTCACCCACGGCGGCATGGGCGGATCGGCGGAAGGTCTCTATTGCGGTACGCCGATGCTTGTCGCCCCGCAGGCAGCCGACCAGTTCGGGAACGCCGACATCCTGGTCGAGCTGGGAGTGGCCCGCCGGATCGACACCGCGATCACCGCCGCGGAACTCCGTCAGGCACTCCTGGATCTGGTGCGTGACCCCGCCGTACGCAGCAGAAGTGTGGAAATCAGTGACCGGCTGAAGCAGAACCATGATGCCGCGACGCTCATCGAGAACGCCGCGGCAGCAGGCGTCTAGCCGGGCAGGACCGTCCAGCCGGTGTCGCGGGCGCGGGCGGCGGCGAGGAGGCCGCCGACCGCAGCCGCGTTGGTGATCTCGCCCCGGAAGACCATGGCGACCGCCTCGTCCAGATCGACCAGGCGCACCTCCAGATCGGCCTCCTCGGCGGTCCGGACGTGCCGGTCGGCCTCGGGCACCGGCGCCAGGTCCCGGGCCAGGAACACCCGCACCCACTCGTCGGCGAAACCGGGCGAGGTGTGCAGGTCGATCAGCCGCTCGATCCGCCCGGCCGTGAGGTCGGCCTCCTCGGCCAGCTCACGGCCGGCGGTCAGCGCCTCGTCCTCGCCGACCACGTCGCGCAGCCCGGCGGGCAGCTCCCACAGGTGCTGCCCGACCGGGTGCCGGTACTGCCGGATCAGCACGACCCGGCCCCGGTCGTCGAGGGCGACCACGACCACGGCGCCCCGGTTCTCCACCACGTCCCGGGCGGCGGTGCTGCCGTCGGACATGGTCACCTGATCGGTGTAGACCGAGAAGATCGCACCGTGGAAACGCTCTTCCCGGGACACCGTCTCGTGGGTGAACCCCATGTCAGGCCTCGGTGATCTCGGGCGCGTCCAGCGACACCGGCAGTTCGTCGGCCGCCGCGTACGCCACCGCGGCCCGGACCAGACCGTCGAAGAGCGGGTGCGGCCGGGTCGGGCGGCTCTTCAGCTCCGGGTGGGCCTGGGTGGCCACGAAGTACGGGTGGGTCTCCCGGTCCAGCTCGATGAACTCGACCAGACGGCCGTCCGGGGAGGTGCCGGAGAAGACCAGGCCGGCCTGGGACAGCTTGTCGCGGAAGTCGTTGTTCACCTCGTAGCGGTGCCGGTGCCGCTCGGAGATCTCCGTCGCGCCATAGACCTCGGCGACGATCGAACCGTCCTTGAGCGTGGCCGGGTACGCGCCGAGCCGCATGGTGCCACCCAGGTCACCCTTGCCGGCGACGATGTCCTCCTGATCGGCCATCGTCGAGATCACCGGGTAGGTGGCCTTCTCGTCGAACTCGACCGAGTTCGCCCCGGCCAGACCGGCCAGGTTGCGGGCCGCGTCGATGGTCATGCACTGCAGGCCCAGACACAGGCCGAGGATCGGGATCAGGTTCTCCCGGGCGTACCGCGACGTATTGACCTTGCCTTCGATGCCGCGGACACCGAACCCGCCGGGGATCACGATGCCGTCGACGCCCTTGAGCGCCGCCGCCGCACCGGCCGGGGTCACGCAGTCGTCGCTCGGCACCCAGCGCAGCTTGATCTTCACCGTGTTGCCGAAACCGGCCGCCCGGATCGCCTCACTGACCGACAGGTAGGCGTCGGGCAGATCGACGTACTTGCCGACCAGGGCGATGGTGATCGTCCGCTTGGGGTGGTGCACCCGCTCCAGCAGGTCGTTCCAGGTCTTCCAGTTGACATCACGGAAGGACAGACCCAGGCGGCGTACGACGTACGCGTCGAGCCCCTCGTCGTGCAGCACCTTCGGGATGTCGTAGATGCTCGGCGCGTCCGGGCAGGCGATGACGGCTTCCGCGTCGACGTCGCAGTAGAGCGCCAGCTTGTGCTTCATCTTCTCCGGGATCTCCCGGTCACTGCGGCAGATCAGGGCATCCGGCTGGATACCGATGTTGCGCAGCGCGGCCACCGAGTGCTGGGTGGGCTTGGTCTTCAGCTCACCCGACGGGGCCAGGTAGGGCACCAGCGAGACGTGCAGGTAGAAGACGTGATCCCGGCCGACCTCGTGGCGGACCTGGCGGATCGCCTCCAGGAACGGCAACGACTCCATGTCGCCGACCGTGCCGCCGACCTCGGTGATGACCACGTCCGGAACGTTGCCGTTCTCGTCCGGGTCGGCCATCGCGAAGATGCGGCTCTTGATCTCGTTGGTGATGTGCGGGATGACCTGCACGGTGTCGCCCAGGTACTCACCGCGCCGCTCCCGGGCGATGACCGCCGAGTAGACCTGGCCGGTGGTCACGTTCGCCTTGCCGGACAGATCCCGGTCGAGGAAACGCTCGTAGTGGCCGACGTCGAGGTCGGTCTCGGCCCCGTCCTCGGTGACGAAGACCTCGCCGTGCTGGAACGGGTTCATCGTTCCGGGGTCGACGTTCAGATAGGGGTCCAGCTTCTGCATCACGACGCGGAGACCGCGGGCGGTGAGCAGATTGCCGAGGCTCGAGGCGGTGAGGCCCTTACCGAGCGAGGAGGCGACGCCCCCGGTGACGAAGATGTGCCGAGTGTCGCGCACTGATGAGGCCAAGGCCCGCTCCCGTGGTCGCCGTTCTTACGGTTCTTGCGGCCGGGGCGAGCCCCATCCACGGGAATTCACCGTAACACTCATTGCCGCCGCCTCCACGGTCGGGCCGGTTGACCTGCGTGTCACGACACAGTCAATGGATCCTCGTCGGCTTTCCGTAGTAAAGGGCCGCCGGGGCCGTCCGTCTCCCCGGGCGGCGGCGTCCGGTCCGCGGCGTGCAGCAGCACCCGCAGCGCGGTCAGCACCGCCACCGGCACCGCGGCGGCCGCGGCGGCCCCGGCAGCACCCAGCGCGGTGCCGCCCAGGACACCCGCGATCAGGGTCGCCACCACCGTCCCGGCCACCCCGGCACGGACCGCCGGGTGCAGGCCGTAGACCCGGTTCAGGCCACCCCACGGGGAGAACTGGCAGAACACCATCATGATCGCGCCGAGCAGCGCCAGCAGGGTGAGCGGGCTGTCCACCAGCGCCTGCCCGTTCGCGGCGGTGGCCCGCTGCATCGCCGGGCCGGCCGTGCCGTCACCGAGCGCGGTCAGGATCCGGCCCAGCGTGCCCTGCTCCAGCGGCGGACGGCGCAGATCCACCACGGCGAACGCCAGAGTCACCGCGACACCGGACAGCGCCGCCCACGCGAACCGGGGGAACGTCAGCCAGCCCCCGGTGCTGATCGCCGCGGCCACACACACCCCGGCGGTCACCGCGATCGCCCCGACCGGGTCCGCACCCAGGTAGGGGCTGCCGACCATGACCACGCCCAGGCCGCCGAAGGTGACCACCACCAGCGGGCGCCAGCGCTTCGTCGCCCACTGGGCCAGCGAGCCGGCCAGCAGGAGCAGACCGGCCACGAACACGCCCAGGCCGACACTGCCCAGCCCGGCGTACCGGACGCCGTGGATCGCCGAATAACCGGCCACCCCGTTGAGCTGCAGCCGGGCCCCGGTCACCAGGTCCACCGCCACCACCAGCACGCTCACCGCGGAGACCGCGGCCATCGGCCACAACGTCCGCTCGAACCGGGGCGCCAGCCGCACCAGCAGGGTGCCCGCGGCCATCAGAGCGGCCGTGGCGGCCCCGAACAGCCAGGCCGGGTGATCGCTGTTCCACCACGGGGCCACGTCCGCCAGCAGCGACGCCGGGATGGCCAGACCGGCCGCGATCAGCGCCAGCTCGGCCAGCACCACCACCCGGCGCGGCGGCAACGGCGGACCCAGCGGACCGGCGTGCCGGCGGGCCCGGATCAGCACCGGCACCACCGCGACGAAGAGCACCAGCTGCACGATCGCCAGCACGGTGAAGAAGATCTCGGCGACCCCACGCTGGGCGATGGCCCGCCGGTCGGCGTCCCGGTCACCCTGCATCGCCTCGGCCGGATCGGCGGGCCGGCCCGGGGCCGAGGTGGCGGTGTACCCGGCGAACAACTTCTCCGGCGCGTCCCGGCCCAGCACCGACAACACCGTCGGCGCCAGGTCGACCAGCTGCAGATAACCCTCCCGGCCGGTGCCCGCCGAGGTCAGCCAGCCGCCCTCCCAGCCCGGGCCCTCGGCGATGGCCACGTGCAGGCGGGAGGTGGTGTCGGTGTCGGCGAGGCCGGCGATCAGCATCATCGAGTTCTGCGGGCGGGCGGCCAGGACCCGGGCCAGGGTACGGTCGGCGGCCTCCACCGCGGCCGCGCGCTCCGCCCCGTCACCGGCGATCGTGCCCAGGTCGACGACGCTGAGCACACAGTCGTCCAGCAGCGGGGCCGGATCGGCGGGCAGCTCGGCGACGTACCTGTCGACCCGCCCGAACGGCCGGGCCGCGGCGATCGCGGCACCCGGGCCGACCGCCACCGAACAACGGACCGACTCGGCCAGGGCACCCGGCGTCGTCCCGTACGGCAACCGGTCCTGATTGGCCCGGACCACACTCGGCTGATCGGTGAGGTTCGCGCCGATCCCGTCCGGCTGGGTCAGCGCGGGCGCCGCATCGGGGCAGCGCCCGGACACCGCCCGGGTGTCCCAGGCCGCGTAGTTCCCGGCGCCCAGCGTCAGCCAGCCGTCGGCCGGGCAGGTCACCGCATGCGCCGACCGCACCGACAGCCAGCCCACCGAGCCGTCCCGGGCCTCCTGCCACAGCGCCGGGGTCCGGACCGGATCCAGATCCTCCCAGCGCAACCCGGCCGCGGCCGCCACCACCACGTAGTCGGCGTCACCACGGGTGGTCTGCCCACCCGGGCGGAACGTCAGCCCGGCCAGGCTCACCGCCGCGACCAGCACGGTCAGCAGGTACGGCACCCAGGTCGGGATCCTCGAGCCGGGCGGTGTCCCCGGTGGGCGGACCCGCCGCAGCCGGTCCAGCCGGCGTGACGTGCTCACCGGCGGACCGCCGCGACTTCCGCGTAAGCCGACCGCACGTCGGCGACCACGTCGTCCTCACCCGGCCAGGTCGCGGCCTGCCGGGGCCCGCGCGCGGCGTAGTCGGCACGCAGCTGCTCGTCGCCCAGCAGCCGGCGGACCGCCTCGTCCAGCGCCTCCGGGTCCTTCGGCGGGATCTGCACCGCCGCGTCCCCGACCAGGCCGGGCAGCCCGCCGACCGCGGTCGCGACCAGCGGCACCCCGGCGTGCAGGGCCTCCTGGGCGAACAGCTGCCGGGCCTCCCAGTCACTGGTGATCACCGCGAGGTCGGCGCCGGCCAGCAGATCCGGCACGTCCGCCCGGTGCCCGAGCAGCTGCACCGGGGCGTGCAGCCGGGAGGCGCGCTGGGCCAGCGGCATGTAACTCGGCCCCGACCCGGCGATCACCACCACCGGCGGCGGCGTCAGGTCACGCCAGCGGGCGGCCACGTCCACGAGCATGTCGTAGTTCTTCTGCGGGTGCAGCCGGCCGACCGACACGATCAGCGGGGTGCCGCCGCGCAACCCGAACTCGGCACGCACCGCCGCCCGGGACCGTTTCGGGGGCGCCAGCTGCGGTGCCGCCACCGGGCCGAGCCGCGCGTTGCGCGCCCCGAGCGTCACCGCCCGCTGCACCAGGTCGTCCGACGCGCCCAGGGTGATCGCGGCGTTACGCGCCACGATCCGCTCCAGCAGGGCGCCGGCCTGGCCTTTGATGCCCCGCGCGAGGACGGCGTTGTGCCAGGTCACCACCAACGGCACGCCGGTACGGGCGACCGAGGCCACAAACGCGGCGCGCAGACCGTGCGCGTGGATCACCTCGGCGTCGCGCCCGGTGATGGCCTTGCGCAGCTGCCGGATCGCGCCGGAGTCCTGCGGGCCCGGGTCGGCCGGGATCTCCACCACCGAGAACTCCAGCCCCGACGCGGAGAACCCGAAATGCTGGTCGACCGCCGACGGCCCGCACACCAGCACCCGGCAGCCGGCGGCGACCAGGCCGCGGGCCAGCGAGGCGACGTGCTGGCCGATCCCGCCGGTACTGGACGCGACCACCAGCACGACCGAGCCGCGCCATCCCTCGTCGCTGCTCACGACCCGTAATCCCCTCTCCTCGGCGACCGATCCCCGGCCCACCGCTCGCCAACCGCTCGCCGCTCGCCCGCTCTCGCCGGGATCGGCTCTCGCCTGCCCCACCCGCCGGTGGGCCACTTCCCCGCCGCGCCTGGGCGGTCTACCTCTCCGCCACTCGTCCGGCGGGCCTTCCCCCACTGCCTTCGCGGTGACCCGCTGCGAACCGTCCTCGCGGTGGCCCGCCGTCATCCATCACCCTCGCGGCGGTCCTTGCCCGCTGAACTGCCCTTGCGGCCTGTCGCCCTGGTGGCCTGCCGCTCTGGCCAGTGCCCTCTCGGGCCGTCACTCTTACGCGGCGGGACGTCTCAGGCCACCGGCCGGCATCTCCGCCACCGGCCGGCATCTCCGCCACCGGCCGGCGTCCCTGCCGCGGGCCTGGCCGGACAGCGGCCGGGCCGCCGCCGGGTGTCACCGCGGCACCCGGCGTCACCGGCCCAGGCGCCGCCGCACGGTGGCGGCCAGCGGCCCCAGGTCGTGCCGGTCGAGCGCGAAGGCGACCACACCGAAGACAGCCACGACAGCCATACCGCCCAGCATGCCCTCAACGAGACTGCCGAGCACGCCCGGGGTGGGCCGGACGGCCGACCCCGACCAGGCGACCGTGCCCCACCCGGCGAGCCCCGCGACCACCGCCGCGACGACCGCCGCGAACGCGGCCCGGCCCAGCCCGGCCAGCGCGTCCGGGCCGGCGTGCCGGCGCACCGCGAGGACCAGCAGCACACCGGTCACCGTCATGCCGATCGCGTTGGCCAGACCGAGGCCGAACACCTCCCGGCCCGCGCCGGGGAGCAGAGTGGCGACGATCACCGCGACCCCGGCGGTGAGCCAGCCGACCGCGGAGGCCACCGCCGCCGCGACCGTCGCACCGCGCGCGTAGAGGGCCCGGGAGAGCAGAGCGAACAGCGCGTAACCGATCAGCCCGGGCGCGAAACCCACCACCCCGGCCGCGGCACCGCGCGCGTTGATCAGCGCGGTGATCGGAACGGCCAGACCGGCCAGGGCCGCGGTGCCGAACCCGGCGAGAAGCACCACCGACCGGGCCGTGCCCGCCAGCGCGGTGGCGAACCCGGCCTCGTCCCGGTTCTCCACGGCGGCCGACAGACGCGGGTAGACAGCGGTCGCCAGCGGCACGGCGAGCACCGCCCACGGCAGCAGGAAAACCGTCTGCGCCCCGGTGTAGTGGCCCATCTGCTGCGCGGCCACCACCAGGATCAACCCGGCGACCAGCTGCTGGGCGCCGACGGTGACCGCTCCGGCCCAGCCCAGGCGGACCGCCTGCCGGCCCTCGTCGCCGGGGAACCGGAACGACGGCCGCAGCCGCAACCGCAGCCGGCTCACCGGGATCACCAGGCACAGGCTGAGCACCACGACACCCAGGGTGGTCCCGATCGCCAGGGTGAGCTCGCCCGCCCGGCTCAACCCGGCGAACCCGGTGCGCGCGCCGTCGAGCACGGCATAGGTGAGGTACGTCCCCATCACGGTCACGCTGGACAGCAACGGCGCGATCACCGGCCAGGCGAACCGGTGATGGGCCTGGAGCACGCCGGTCAGCACGATGCCGACGCCGTACAGCGGCAGTTGCGGGGCGAAGATCCGCAACATCCGGACGGCGATCTCCTGGTGCTCCGCCGGGATGTCGAACATCCCGATGATCCACCCGGCGGCCGGCAGGACCAGCAGGGCCAGCGGGACGCTCAGCGCCAGGACCCAGGTCAGCAGCGCGGCGGTGACCCGGCTGACCCGCTCCCGGTCGCCGGCGGCCACCGCGCCCGCCAGCAGCGGCACCACCAGGCTGGCCAGGGCGCCACCGGCCGCCAGCTCGAAGACGATGTTCGGGACCAGGTTCGCGGCCAGGTAGAGCGACGCCAGCCCGTCCTCGCCGACCGTGTAGAAGAAGACCGTCGTGCGGCCGAAACCGGCGAGCCGGGCCAGCACGGTCAGGATCGAGATGAGCGCGGCGGCCCCGGCGAGCTTGGCCACACCCGACCGGCCGGAAGCCGGCACGACGGCCGGAGCGCCACCGGCAGCCGGGCCCGAGGCGACAGCCGGGGCCCCGTCAGCAGCCAGGTCCGGGGCGGGAACCGGCGCGACAGGCGGGGCCTGGTCAGCAGCCGGGTTCGGGGCGGGAACCGGCGCGACAGGCGGAGCACCGCCGGCAGCCGGGTCCGGGGCGGGAACCGGCGCGACGAGCGGGGCGACGCCGGTGGCCGGGGTGGCGGGAGCCGGGTCGGTCCCCGTATCGCCGCGGGGTGAAGAAACCGGCGAAGCGGGAGAGAAGGGACCGCCGGAAGAATCGCCTGGCTGGGTCGTCACCGGGGTTGGCGGCCCAGCTCGTCGAGCGTGCGCAGCCACGGCGTGTCGTTGATGACCTTGGTGAAGCTGACCTTCTCGCTGGCCGCGGTGAGAGCGGCCAGGGCTGCCAGGGTGACCGCGCGGCCGGTGGTGCCGGTGCGGGCGGTGAGCGCCACGCCGAGCAACGCGCCGAGCGAGTTGGCCCCGGCGTCACCGAGCATGATCTGCTCGCCGAGGTCGTCGGGCAGCAGGGCCGCGCCGGCGCCGAGAGCCCCGGCGGTCAGCGACGCGTTACGGCCGACGGCGAGCGGAGCACCGAGCACCGCGCCAGCCTTGAGCGCCCGGCCGGGACGCAGGTCGAGCAGGTTGAGCAGGTTCGCCGTCCCGGCGATCACACCGGCGCCCAGCAGCACGTCCGAAGCCCGCCCGAACCGGCTGCCCCGGGTGCTGCCGATCAGCGCGGACGCGGCGAGCCCGGCCGCACCCACCCCGACGATCTTGACGAGGCCGCTGGTGACGTAACCCTCGCGCAGCGCGCCCAGGTGCCCGGCGAAACCCTTCGCGGCCTTCTGCTCGGGCCGGTTGCCGGCCACATCGTCGTAGAACCCGACCGCGCCGCTGACCGCCCCGGCCGTCACCGCCGCGGCGGCGAGCCGGAACGTCGGAGCCCCGGCCGCCGCGCCGACGGTGGCGCCGGCCGCGAGCGCGGGACCACCGGCGAGGGTGACGGTGCGCCCGTGGAAGTTGGTCCGCCGCAGTTCACCCGCCCGGGGATCGCGCTGCACCCAGCCGAGGACGGTCCGCGCGACCAGGGCACCGAGACCAGCGGAACGGAGGTAGGCCATGGCAGCGGAGTCTATCGGGGCCGGGCTACGGAGCGGTCGACGGCACGATGGAGGTGACCCCGGTGCCCAGCCCGTAGTGGCCGACCTTGCCCTGGACCAGCCGGTCCCACATCACCAGGGTGGTCGCGACCTGACCCTGCACGGTGCTGGCGTTGTCGACCGTGGAGATGGTCGCGCTGAGCGCCGGGTCGTTGCGGATGCCGGAGACCAGGTTCCCCTCGCCCGCGTCGTCACCGGCGACCACCAGCGCACGGCCCTTGCCGAGCTGCTCGGCCATGGTGACCGCGTAACCGCTCTTCTTCGTCGCCTCGCCGTCGGTCGCCGGCACCCCCGCGACCAGCACGATCGCCTCGGCCCCACCGACCGCGCCGTCCTCGACGGTGACGTAGCCGGGCTTGGTGAACGCGGCGAGCACCGCCGTCACGTCGTCGGCGGTCGGCGCCCCGGTGCCCTGCATCAGGGTGAGCGCCAGCAGCGCGCTCGCGGTCTCCACCCCGTCGCTGTTCTGCGGCAGGGTGGCCCCCTCCACGGACGGCTGGGTCGACTGGTCGGCCAGATCCAGCAGCTCGTTGACGAAGTTCGGGTCGAAGAACTTCTCCTCGACCGTGACCCGGGAGCTGATCGTCGCGCCGGCCACCGTCAGCATGTCGACGACACCCTGGGCCGAGTCGTCCGCGCCGGGCAGCGACACCACGGCCAGCTTCCGGCCGGCCAGCTTGCCGCCGAGCAGCATCGGCGCGATCTCGGTGGCGAACTCCTGGTTGCGGTTGACCTCGTCGTTCAGCTTGTTGACCTGCTCACGGCGGACGTTGTTGTCCTTGTTGAGCGCGGCCAGGTTGTTGCGCAGGTTCTCGGAGACCGGGCCGTTGAGCGCGGCGGTCCCCACCACCAGGCCGATGGCCAGCGCGAGGAAGACCGCGGTGAGCGACACCACGTGGTACCGGAAGTTGATCACAACGCCCTCAGAAGAGATTGCCGAGCTGGAAGACGAAATTGTCCCACCACTCGGACACGACGGTGAGGTACGCCTTCCCCACCGTGGACACCGCCACCGCCGAAGCCATCGCGGCCACCGCGGAGAGCACCAGCAGCAGCACCGCCGAACCGGAGATGCTCTGCCGGTAGAGCCTGCTGACACCCTTGGCGTCGACCAGTTTGCCGCCCACCTTCAACCGGGTGAGGAATGTCGAGGCCATGCCACCCCGGCCCTTGTCGAGGAACTCGACCAGGTTGGCGTGCGTGCCGACGGCCACGATCAGGGACGCGCCCTTCTCGTCGGCGAGCAGCATCGCCAGGTCCTCGCTGGTCGCCGCGGCCGGGAACGTCACCGCGTCGACACCCAGGTTCTCCACCCGTTTGAGGCCGGGCGCCCGCCCGTCCGGGTAGGCGTGCACCACGATCTCGGCGCCGCAGCGCAACACGTCGTCGGTGACCGAGTCCATGTCGCCGATGATCAGGTCGGGGGTGTACCCGTTCTCCACCAGCGCGTCGGCCCCGCCGTCGACGCCGATCAGCACCGGCTTGTACTCCCGGATGTACGACCGGAGAACCTCCAGGTCCTCCCGGTAGTCGTAGCCCCGGACAACGATCAGCACGTGCCGCCCGCCGATCCGGGTCTGCACGTCGGGCACACCCACACCGTCCAGCAGGAGATCGCGCTCCTGCTTCAGGTAGTCCATGGTGTTCGCCGCGAACGCCTCGAGCTGCACCGACAGGCCCTCACGGGCGTCGGCCATCGACTTGGCGACGGTCTCCGCGTCCTGCCGGGCCCCGGAGGCCACCGGCTCGCCGTCGAGCAGCACGGTGTCGCCCTCGATCGCGACCACCTTGCCCTCGCGCAGGCCGGTGAAGACGTCCTCACCGAGGTCGTCGACGAGGATCACCCCGCCCTGGATCAGCACCTCGGGCCCCAGGTTCGGATAGCGGCCGGAGATCGACGGCTTGGCGTTGAGCACCGCCATGACCCCGGCGGCCACCAGCGAATCGGCGGCCACCCGGTCCAGGTCGACATGGTCGATCACGGCGATCTCACCGGGGCGCAGCCGGCCGGTCAGGCGTTTGGTCCGCCGGTCCAGCCGGGCCACGCCGGAGACCGGGCCAGGGTCGGCACTCCTGGTCCGGCGCAGGGTGGGAATGGGAAGTCGCATCCCGGCCATCCTGACATGCCGTCGCACACTGATCCCCCACGACATGCGCCAGCTCACTTGATCAGGCGCGTTTCTCCCGAGCAGCCACCGAGAGCAGCTCCTCGGCATGGGCGATGCCCAGGTCCGAATCGGGCAGACCCGCCAGCATCCTGGACAATTCCCGGGCCCGTTCGGTCTCCTCGACGATCCGGACCCCACTGGTGGTGATCGCCCCGCCGGTGTCCTTGGCGACCACCAGGTGCCGGTCGGCGAACGCCGCGACCTGCGGCAGGTGGGTCACCACGAGCACCTGATGGGTGCGGGCCAGCCGGGCCAGCCGGCGCCCGATCTCCACCGCCGCGGTGCCGCCCACCCCGGAGTCGACCTCGTCGAAGACCAGCGTCGGCGGGCCACCGGCGCCGGCGAACACCACCTCGATCGCCAGCATCACCCGGGACAGCTCACCACCGGAGGCGCCCTTCTGCAGGGGCAGGGCCGGCGCGCCCGGGTGGGCGTGCAGCCGCAGCTCCACCTCGTCGGCGCCGTCCGCCCCGGCGGCCAGGGTCTCACCGTCGACGGTCACCGCCGGCTCGTCCTTCGACGGGGTCCGGGTCAGCACCGCCACCTCGACCCGCGAGTGCGGCATCGCCAGCCCGGCCAGCTCCACGCTGACCGCCTCGGAGAACCGGACGGCCGCCTCGCGCCGGGCCGCGGTCAGCCGCCCGGCCAGCTCGCCGACCGTCGCCTCCAGCCGCTTGCGCTCGGAGTCCAGCTCCTCCAACAGCTCGTCGGAGGAGTCCAGCTCGCCCAGCTTGGTGCGCGCGGTCTCCGCCCAGGTGATCACGCCGTCGATGTCGTCGGCATATTTCCGGGTCAGGGCGCGCAACGCCGCCCGCCGCTCGTAGATCGCCTCCAGCCGGGCCGGATCGGCGTCCAGCGAACCCAGATAGGTCGACAGCTCCGAGGAGACGTCGGCGACCAGGGTGGCCGCCTCCTCGATCCGGGCGGCCAGGTCACCCAGCGACGAGTCAACCTCGGCCTGCCCCTCCAGGGTGCGCCGGGCCAGCCCGAGCAGCTGGGTCGCGTCGGGGGTGTCGTCGGCGACCTCCACCCCACCGGCCAGCGCCTGCGCCGCCAGGGCGGCCGCGACCCGCAGCCCCTCGGCGTGCTCCAGCCGCTGCACCTCGTTGCGCAGGTCCTCGTCCTCACCGGGCTGCGGGTCCACCCGGGTGATCTCGTCGAGGCCCAGCTTGAGCAGATCGGCCTCCTGCGAGCGCTGCCGCGCGTTGCGCCGCCGGTCGTTGAGGTCGTCGACCACGGCCCGCCAGCGGGCGAACGCCTCCCGGTACGACTCGATCAGCTTCTCGTGCTCCGGACCGGCGAACCTGTCCAGCGACGAACGCTGCTCGGCCGGGCGCAGCAGCCGCAACTGGTCGGACTGCCCGTGCACCGCCAGGATCTGGTCGCCCAGCTCGCTCAGCGTCGACACCGGCATGCTCCGGCCACCCACGTGCGCCCGGGACCGGCCCTCGGCCGTCACGGTGCGGCTCAGCAGGATCGAACCGTCGTCGTCGGCAGCGCCGCCGGCGTCGGTGATCCTGGTCCGCACCGCGTCGCCCAGGTTGCCGCGCAGTTTGAGCCGGCCCTCGACGACCGCCCGGCCTGGATCAGCCCGGACCCGGCCGGCATCGGCCCGGCCACCGAACAGCAGACCGAGGCCGGTGACCACCATGGTCTTGCCGGCACCGGTCTCGCCGGTGATCACATTCATTCCCGACGTGAGCCGCAGCGTGGTGTCGTCGATGACACCCAGCCCGGTGATGCGCAGTTCCTCCAGCACAGCCAGACAGTATCGGGAGCCCCCGACAATTGCCCAACGGCGTCGGTCTGATCAGCGTCGATTCCCTCGCCAGCCGACGACCGGAAGACCGAACTTCGCCACCAGCGTGTCGGTGAACGGACGCGGGGCCAGGCGCACCAGGCGCACCGGCAGCTGACCCCTTTCGACAGTCACCTGCGAGCCCGGCGGAAGATCCCAGGTGCGACGGCCGTCACAGCACAACACCGCAAATGACGTGTACGGGTCGACAGTCAGCACGAAGGTCGACGTCGGGGCTGTCACGATCGGCCGGCTGAACAGCGCGTGCGCACTGATCGGCACCAGCAGCAGCGCCTCCACCTCGGGCCACACCACCGGGCCACCGGCCGAGAACCCGTACGCCGTGGAACCGGTCGGTGTGGCACACACCACACCGTCGCAGCCGTAGCGGGACAACGGCCGCCCGTCCACGTCCACGAGCAGCTCGAGCATCTGCGCCCGCTGCCCCTTCTCCACGGTCACCTCGTTGAGCGCCCACGACTCGGCGATCAGGCGGCCGTCGTACTCCGCCCGCACGTCGAGCGTCAGCCGCTCGTCGACCGTGTAATTACCGGCCACCACCTCGGCGACCGCCTCGTCGATGTGATCGATCTCGGTCTCCGCGAGGAACCCCACCTTGCCCAGGTTGATCCCGAGCAGCGGCGCCTTCGCCGGCCGGGCCAGGTCCGCGGCGCGCAGAATGGTGCCGTCACCACCGAGCGCCAGCACGATCTCCACACCCTCGGCGGCCTCCGGGCCGGACACCGGCTCCACCCCCGGGGGCAGCTCCAGATCGTCGACCTCCTCGGCGATCACCCGCACCTCGAAACCGGCGGCGATCAGGTCGAGCGCCACGGCACGGGCGTGCTGTGTGCTCTGCCGGCGACCGGTGTGCGTGACCAGCAGGGCCGAGCGGCTCATTTCTCCTCCAAGAGCTCGACAGCATGAGGTCCGGCCTCGACCACCGCTTCGATGCGGGCCGGATCGGCCGGCGGGGCGTCCCGCCGGAACCACACGAAGAACTCCACGTTGCCGCTCGGGCCCGGCAGCGGACTGGCCGTCACATCGGCCACCCCCAGCCCCAACCCGGCGGCGGCCGTCGCCACGTCCAGGACCGCCTCGGCACGCAGCCGCCAGTCCCGGACCACCCCACCCGCGCCGACCCGTTCCCTACCCACCTCGAACTGCGGCTTCACCATCAGCGCCAGATCGCCGTCCGGGCCGGTGCACGCGGTCAGCGCGGGCAGCACCAGCCGCAGCGAGATGAACGACAGATCCGCCACGGTCAGATCGACCACACCGCCGATCGACTCCGGGGTGATCGTGCGGACGTTGGTGCGCTCCTGCACCACCACCCGCTCGTCGGTACGGATCGGCCAGGCCAGCTGCCCGTACCCGACATCCACCGCCACCACCTGGCGGGCGCCGGCACGCAACAGCACGTCGGTGAACCCACCGGTCGACGCGCCCGCGTCCAGACACCGGCGACCCTCGACCGGCAGTTCGAACGCCTTGAGCGCACCGAACAGCTTGTGGCCGCCCCGGGACACGTATTCGGTCTGCGGATCCTCCCCGGTCACCAGGATCGGGTCGGCGGGATCCACCATCGCCGCCACCTTGTGGGCGACGGTGCCGCGCACCTGCACCCGGCCGGCCTCGACCAGCGAGGCGGCCTGTTCCCGGGAGCGGGCGAGCTTACGACGGACGAGCTCGGCGTCGAGACGCGCACGGCGGGCCATCAAATTCCTTTATTTCGGTACGGCGGTACGGTTCGCTGACGGTCAACGGTCGATGCCGGCCAGGGTTTCCTGGAGCACCTGATGCGCGGCCTCGTACTCGGCGATCTGCTCGGCCGGCGCCAACCGCGCAGCGTTGGCGAGCGACCGTAACACCGCGTCCACCGCCGGGTGCCCGCTGCCCTCACCGTCCCGAAGAACCACCCCCGAGTCACCCCCACCGAACCGCCCGGCGTCACCCCCACCAGGCCGCCCGGAGTCACCTCCGGCGGGCCGCCCGGCGTCACTCTCGCCGGGCCGCCCCACGTCGCCACCCACGGGCCGCCCGGTGTCGCCCCCACCAGGTCGCTCCGGGTCGCTCTCACCGGGCCGCGCCCCGAAACCACCACCGGGCCGTCCCACGCCGGGCCCACCGGGCCGGGGCCCGTGCGGCGGCGGTCCCGGCCGAAATCCTCCCGCCGGCGGCCCCGGACGCGGACCTGGCTGTGCTGCGCTGGGAAAGGTCACCGGCTCAGGCCTCCGTGCTCTCGACAGTCTCGCTGGCCGGCTTGCCCTGAGCGGGCACCCGAGGAGCCCGCTTGGCCGGAGCCTTCCGAGGCACGCCGCCCGTCCGGACCGCATCATCCGCCCGGGCCGCGTCATCCGCCCGGGCCGCGGAGTCCTTCTGGGCCACGGATTCCTTCTGGGCCACGTCGTCCGTCCGGGCCGCGTCCTTCCGGGCCACCGAAGCCTTACGCGGCACCGCTTCACTACGCGGCGCGGGTGCCTTCGCCGGCGCATCGCCGCGCGACGCAGGCGCCTTCCGCGGCGTAGCCACCTTCCGAGGCCGAGCAGCCTTCTCCGCAGCGACCGCTCCCTCAGTCACCGGAGCAACCTCAACAGCGGAGCCCGCCGCCTTCGCACCAGACCGCGCCGCAGCGCTCTTCCGCGCGGGCGCAGCCTTGGCCGGGACAACGTCCACAGGTGCGACCTCAGCCGCCGGGCCCGCCGCGTCCAGCGCGGGAGACGCCGCGTCCAGCGCGGGAGACGCCGCCGTTACAACCTTCTTCGCGGGAGCCTTCTTCGCCGGGGCGTTTTCTCCCGGTAAAGCCTCAGCCGTTGAGGTCACCGCGTCCGTAGCGGGACTCGCCGCCGTTGCGGCCTTCTTCACGGGTGCCTTTTTTGCCGGTGCCTTCTTTGCCAACGGCGCCTTCTTCGCGACCGGGGCCGGAGCTGGAGCCGGAGCCGGAGCCGGAGCCGGAGCCGGAGCCCCCGCAGCCTCGGCCGCCGGCCCGGTCGCCTTCCGCGGCACACGCTTGACCGGGGCTCGCTTGACCGGGGCTCGCTTCACCGGCGCGGACTCGGACGGCCCGGATCCAGCGGCCGCAGGCTCAACCGCGGACGAGGACGAGGAAGACGAGGGTGAAGACGAAGGGGCGGACGAGGGAGAGGAAGCGGACGAAGAGGGAGACGAAGACGCGGCAGAAACCGGCGCCGAAGCGGCCGCCGAGTTGCCGGACACCCCGGTCCCGCCGGTCCCGGCGGAGGGCATCGCGTTCGGAGCGGCCTTGACCGCCTTCTTGGCCACCGCCTTCTTGACGGGCCGCACCGCCGGAGCAGAACCCGAACCCGGTCCCCCGGCCGACCCCACCGACCCCGAAGGTTTACCTGAACCCGCCGGCCCCACCGATCCCGCCGCCCCCACCGGAGAAGACGACCCCGGCAGAGAAGACGACCCCGCAGCGCCGGAAGCCTGGGCCTCACGCAACTGCCGTTCCAGGTCGTGGACCCGCCCGGTGAGATCCGACACCTCTTCAGCGGTGGCCAGGCCCACCCGCCCGAGGGCCCGGTCCACCTCGTACCGCACGATGCTGGTCAGCGCCTCACGGTTGGCCAGCCCCGCGGACATCAGGTCCTCCACGATGCCCTGCACCTGTGTCGCCGTGGCCCCGCCCCGGTTGAGCAGGTCCCCGGCGACCTGTTGTGCTTTCTTCCGGGGTGCCTCCGTCAAGCCGAGTGCCAGGTCCAGATACGCCCGCCATGCGTCCGGCATGTCCCGCCTCCTCTTGCGCGTCGGGTGCCACGCTACCGGGCACCTCCTGGAAACTCCTGAGGTACCAGGTTGGTGTCGTGAGGCAGGATGGGCTCATGGCCACCGTGGACGACTGCCGCAAAGCACTGCACGACCTAGCCGCCCGCCTCGAGGCCAACGCCGAGGCACGGGGCAAGCTGGACCTGGATCGCACCCTCGCGTGCCGGCTCACCGACCTGGGCGCGGCCTTCCACGGCCGGATCACCGAGGGCCGCCTGGTCGACATCACCGACGGCGACGACCCGAAGGCGAAGATCGCCCTGGTCACCACGAGCGACGAGCTGCTGGCTCTGGTGGCGGGCAAGCTGGACATCACCCGCATGCTCACCAGCATCCGAGCGAACCCGTTCGACCTGCTCAAGCTCCGCAAGCTCCTCTGACAGACGCACCCCACCGGCCGTGCCCAGAGGTACGGCCCCAACCCCACACCGGTTCAAACCGACCGAAGCCCAGCGCCCGGCGAAGGTGTGGGCGAAACCCCGGAAAACGGTGAGCGGTGTGGGCGGAACCCCCGGAAAACAGGTGAGCGGAACGTCCCGCCCGGCCGCCGAGCCGGCCAGGGTCGACGACGCAGCCCAGAGCGCCTCCCACCTCTTGGCGGATCTGGCCCGCTTACACCGATAAAACCTTTTTGCCGGTACGCCAGATCAGCACTTCGCCGAGCTACCCCGCACGTGGCCAACCGCGAGATACCACCCACTCGAGGTGTCCCCGCGACCGCCGGGCCGATGGCGGTGGAGACGCCCAAGAACAGAACGGCCGGTTCCGGTCACCGTCACCCACACGGGGAACAGTGACCGGAACCGGCCGCACTCAAAAAACCTAGATCTTCCAGCCGAGCAACAGATCCCGCGCCTCCGCCGACACCGGATCGATCCCGGACAACGGAACCCCGGACCAGGTAGCCGCACACAGCAGACGCAAAGCATCCACCGGATCGCCGGAACCGTCCAGCGACACCCGCGAACCCTCCCGGGACACGCTCCACCCACCGGCTTCCGAACCGGACACCGGCACCCGCAGGTCGTCCGCCGCCCGGAACAGCCCCGACAGATCTGCCGCCACATAGGTGGGCCGCCGGTCCGCGGGCGCCGCCAGCAGATCGGCCGGGCCACTGACCCCGGTCAGCACCAGCAGACTGTCGATGCCCGCCGTGACCGCGCCCTGGATATCGGTGTCCAGACGATCGCCGACCGCCAGGGGCCGTTCGGCACCCGACTGTTTCGCGGCCGTCCGGAACAGGCCGGGCTGTGGTTTGCCCACCACCACGTCGGGTTCCCGGTCGAGGGCCGTCCGCAGCACCGCGACCAGCGAGCCGTTACCCGGCAGCGGGCCGCGTGGGCTGGGGAGGGTGCGGTCGGTGTTGGTGGCGTACCAGACCGCTCCGGACCGAACCGCGAGAACCGCCTCGGCCAGCACCTTCCAGCCGACCTCCGGGCCGTAGCCCTGAACCACCGCGACCGGCTCGTCCTCCAGCCGGTCGACCGGGGTGAGACCGGCGTCGCGCACCTCGGCACGCAACGCCTCGGCACCCACCACCAGCACGTTCGCACCGGCGGGAAGTCGCTCCGCGAGCAGTGCGGCGGAGGCGCCGGCCGAGGTCAGGACCTCGGCCGGCTCCGCGCTCACACCCATGCCGGTCAGCAGCGCCGCCACATCGGCGGCACGCCGGGACGCGTTGTTGGTCGCGTACGCGATCGCGGTGCCGTCGGCACGCAACCGCTGCACGACCTCGACCGCTCCCGGGATCGGCTCGTCGATCAGGAAGACGACGCCGTCCAGATCGAAGATGACCAGATCGTGACTGCCGGCCAGGTGATCACTCACGCCTTCGGCTTCTCCTCGTCAGCAGCCCCGGCGACACCCTCGTCCCCGGCGGCCTTCTCCGCGGAACCGGCCTCGGCAGGCGCAACCGGCTTACCGGCCTCAGCCTTCTCACCCTCAGCCTTGCCAGCCTCGAGCTTGTCAGCCTCAACCGTGCCGGCCTCGGCCTTGACGGTCTCGACCTTGTCAGCCTGAACCTTCTCGGCCTCGACCTTCTCGGCCTCGACCTCATCGGCGTCGCCGAACGTCTCCGGAGAAACCGCACCCTCCGGGGCGTCCTTCACGAGCGCGTCGGTGTTGACGTCCGTCGCGGCCACAGCAGCGACCTTGTCGTCGTCCTGCTCGTCCTCGTCGTCGAGGTCGTCCTCGTCCTCGTCGTCGGCGAGGTCGTCGTCATCGTCGTCGTCGTACTCGTCCGAGTCGTCCTCGTCGTCGTCATCCGAGTCGTCCTCGTCGTCCGAGTCCGAGTCCGCGGCAGAGTTCGACGGAGCACCGTCGGTGCCGGCCTCGTCGTCCTCGTCCTCGTCGTGGTCGTCGCCCTCGATAGTGACCCCGTCGAGCTCGAGCAGCCGCTCGGCAGCGTCGGTGACCTGGTCCTCGTCGACCGCGGCGGCCCGGGAGAACCACTCACGGGCCTCGTCCCGCCGGCCGGCGGCCAGCAGCGAGTCCGCGAAGGCATAGCGCAGACGCGCCGCCCAGTCCGCGTTGCCCTCGGCGCTCAGCTCGCCCACCTGCAGCATCGCCACAGCGGCGTCGTGCTGACCCAGGTCGCCCCGGGCACCGGCGGCGACGATGAGCAGCTCGATCGCGGTCGCCTTCTCCAGCTTCTCCAGGTCGGCGCCACGGTACAGGTCGATCGCCCGCTCGGGCCGGCCCAGCGCCCGCTCGCAGTCGGCCAGCTCGGCCAGGTGCGTCTGCCGCCCGGTCATCCGGTGGTAGGTGCGCAGCTCGGCGATGGCGGTCGTCCAGTCCCCGGCGGCGTAGGCGGCCAGGCCGACGGCCTCGCGCACCACTGCGATCCGGGAGGCGAGCCGCCGCGCCGCGATCGCGTGCTGCAGCGCCTCTTCGGAGTCCTCGTCGATGATCGTGCCGGCCGCTACCAGGTGCCGCGCGACCTTGTCGGCGACGTCCCGCGCCAGGCTCTGCAGCTCGGCACGGACCTCCTGGTCGAGGTCGTTGGCGGTGATGTCCTCGGGGATCTCCGGCGCCACGAACCCGGGCTGACCGTTGTCCTGCTCGTCCCGCGGACCACGGTCGGCGTCGTTGCGGAAACCGCCACGATCCCGGTCGTTGCCCCGGTACCCACCCCGGTCGTCGTTACGGAACCCGCCCCGGTCACCGCCACCCTGGTAACCACCACGGTCCCGGTCCCCGCCACGGTATCCACCGCGGTCGCCGCCGCCCTGGTATCCGGGACGGTCCCCGCTCGGACGACGGTCGCCGCCGCCCTGGTAGCCC
>NZ_BOMG01000107.1 GCF_016862075.1 Actinoplanes couchii
GGGCGTCCGCCCTGGTAGCCGCCACGGTCACGGTCGCCACCACGGAACCCACCGCGGTCGCCACCACCCTGGTAACCCGGACGGTCCCCGCCCTGCGGACGGTCGCCACCACGGAAGCCACCACGGTCACCCTGGAAGCTCTCCCGGGCACCGCCACGGTCGCCACCGCCCTGGTAACCGGGACGGTCGCCGCTGGGGCGTCCGCCCTGGTAGCCGCCACGGTCACGGTCGCCCCCGCGGAACCCACCGCGGTCGCCGCCACCCTGGTAACCGGGACGGTCACCACTGGGACGACGGTCGCCGCCCTGGTAGCCCGGCCGGTCGCCGCTGGGGCGTCCACCCTGGTAGCCGCCACGGTCACGGTCGCCGCCACGGAACCCACCGCGGTCGCCACCACCCTGGTAACCCGGACGGTCTCCGCCACGGAAGCCACCGCGGTCGCCGCCGGCGGACCGGTCACGGTCTCCGCCACGGAACCCACCGCGGTCCCCGCCACCCTGGTAACCGGGACGGTCACCGCTCGGGCGTCCGCCCTGGTAGCCACCACGGTCACGGTCGCCCCCGCGGAACCCACCGCGGTCGCCACCGCCCTGGTAACCGGGACGGTCACCACTGGGGCGTCCACCCTGGTAACCACCACGGTCGCCGCCACCCTGGTATCCGGGACGGTCCCCGCTCGGACGACGGTCGCCGCCCTGGTAGCCCGGCCGGTCACCACTCGGGCGCCCGCCCTGGTAACCACCACGGTCACGGTCGCCACCACGGAACCCACCCCGGTCGCCACCACCCTGGTAACCCGGACGGTCACCACTCGGACGACGGTCGCCGCCACCCTGGTAGCCACCACGATCGCGGTCGCCCCCGCGGAAACCACCGCGGTCGCCGCCACCCTGGTATCCGGGACGGTCACCACTGGGACGACGGTCGCCGCCCTGGTAGCCCGGCCGGTCACCACTCGGGCGTCCACCCTGGTAACCACCACGGTCACGGTCACCACCACGGAACCCACCGCGGTCACCACCGCCCTGGTACCCGCCACGCTCTACGTTGCGGTCGCCACCGCGGAAGCCGCCGGCGGACCGGTCACGGTCTCCGCCACGGAACCCTCCACGGTCGCCACCACCCTGGTAGCCACCACGGTCGCGGTCGCCCCCGCGGAAACCACCGCGGTCGCCACCCTGCTGACGGTCGCCGCCACGGTATCCACCGCGGTCGCCGCCACCCTGGTAGCCACCACGGTCACGGTCACCACCACGGAACCCACCGCGGTCACCACCGCCCTGGTAGCCACCACGAGAGCCGCCACGGTCGCGGTCGCCGCCACGGAATCCGCCACGGTCACCGCCGCCCTGGGAGCCGCCTCGGTCACCACGGTGCCCGTCGCCACTTCCGTCGCGACCGCCTCCGGAACGACTGTTGTCGTCGCGGTTGCTGGAGCCGCCATCCTGCGGTCCTGTAGTCACGGATCATTCCTTCCAGTACGGCGGCGGGTTACCGAGGCCCGAGTGGCCCTGCTCCGACACACGCTGTTCACGAATCACAAAGTTACTAGGGCATCTGCCCACAAACGCAGTCGAGGGCCGACCCCAAGTGGGGCGGCCCTCGACCGATC
>NZ_BOMG01000108.1 GCF_016862075.1 Actinoplanes couchii
TCCTCATCTGCCGCAGGCAACGCGCGCTTCGTCCCGCCGCTGTCCACACCCAGCGCGCTGGCCAGCACTCGCTGTAGTCTCCCTTGATGACGTAGCGGTGCGTCCGCGGCGACGTTGGGCGGAGCCGGGAGGTCAAACGACAAGCTGAGCTGCGTCCAGGCGCCACAGCGAGGTGATCTCCCATGCGCGGGTGCAGTGGTGGGGACGACCGCCCGGTCAGCCGGCCGGCAACTCCAGAGGCGCGGTGACGGCGAAGTTCTGGTCGATCATCTGCACCAGCGCTGTCCCTCGCGGGCCGATCCCGGTCTGCTCAGCCCAGTCGGCCAGAGCGTTCAGGAAGCCGGCCAGGTCCCGCTGGACGTCGAGCAGGAGTTGCGGGAGCTCACGGCAGGGAAGGTCGACTCGCTGCCCGGCCCACCGGCCCCGCTCACGGTTCGGCCCGCCGTCCTGCCACACCCGCAGATCCGGGCCGACGACCTCGACGTGCGGGCCGGGATCATGCCCCAGCCACAGCGAATCGCCGGTGAGGACCCCGGTCCATTCCCGCCAGTCCTCCAGGCCACTGCAACAACCCGGCACGACGACCGTTCCGGTTTCCGTGTCACTCACCTGTAGACCGCCGGCGACGATGAGCGCCTCCTCGGCCAGCAGCGCGTCCAGAACCTCATCACGACCGCCTGGAGACGCGACATCGATCCGCGCGGCGAGGGCCGCCACGAACAGACCCACCTGATCGGCAGTGCACCCGGTATCGAGAACCAACCACGAGCCGGGTGCGGCAGCCGCGACCGGCCACGGCGCCGGGCCCTCATCGAACATCGGCACTTCCACCACTGCCTGCAGCTTGATCACGCGGTCATTCAATCCGGCCTTCCGGGAGATCCCAGCACAGGCCCGCACGGCGTGGGGGCGATGACGGCAGGCGGTACCACGGAAAGATCGGGCGAATTGCCCTACGTTGGGGAGGTCAGTGTTTCCACGGAAGGAAATCGATGACTGTCACCGACATCCTGTCTCCCGAGTGCCTGACCGACCCCGTGCCCGTGTGGGCCGCCCTGCGTGAGACCGAGCCACTCGCCTTCCACCAGGGGATGAACGCGTACGTGATCAGCCGTTTCGAGGACGTCCAGCGGGCTTTCAAGGATCCGGTGTTCACCAGTGACAACTACAGTTGGCAGCTGGAGCCGGTGCACGGGCGCACGATTCTGCAGATGGACGGGCGGGAGCATGCGATCCACCGGCGGCTGGTGACCCCGGCGTTCCGGGGCAGTGACCTGACCACCCGGTTCGTGCCGATGATGCGGCAGAACACCACCGAGTTGCTGGACGTGTTCCGGCACACCGGCGAGGTGGATCTGGTGGACCAGTTCACCACCCGCTATCCGATCAACGTGATCGTGGACATGCTGGGCCTGCCGAAGAGCGACCACGACCTGTTCCACCGCTGGTACACCTCGATCGTCGCGTTCCTGGCCAACCTGTCCCAGGATCCGGAGATCATCGAGCGGGGAATGCGGACCCGGGTGGAGATGGAGGAATATCTGCTGCCCCGGATCCACGAGCGCCGCATCGATCCCCGCGACGATCTGATGTCGACATTGTGTACCGCCGAGATCGACGGCGCGCAGATGTCCGAGAACGAGATCAAGGCATTCGTGAGTCTGCTTCTGGTGGCGGGCGGCGAGACCACCGACAAGGCGATCGCCAATCTGATGGTCAATCTGATTCAGAACCCCGATCAAATGGCTCTGGTACGCCGGGACAGGTCCCTGATCGCCCCGGCGCTCGCCGAGACGTTGCGCCATTCCCCGCCCGTACAGATGATCATGCGGCAGCCCGCTGAGGACGTGGAACTGTCCGGTGGCACGGTGCCGGCCGGCGCCACCGTGGTCTGCCTGATCGCCGCCGCCAACCGCGATCCGCGGCATTACTCCGACCCGGACCGTTTCGACCTGACCCGCGACGATCTGGACTTCGGCAAGGCGTATACGGCAGCCGCCAATCACACCGGGTTCGCCCTGGGCCGGCATTTCTGTGTCGGGGCGATGCTGGCCCGTACCGAGGTGGAGATCGTGATGAATGCCCTGCTGGACGCGATGGAGGACATCGAGTTCGCCGAGCCGGTGCAGTCGAGCGGTCTGTTCACCCGGGCCCCGGCGTCACTGCGCCTGAGGTTCCGGCCCACCATGGTGTCATGACCTCCTACATCTCTCACACCACCGTGGACTGTGCCGACGCGTTCACCCTGTCGCGCTGGTGGCAGGGCGTCCTGGACTGGGCCGAGGACCCGGACGACCCGAACGAGCCCGGCCACGAGGAGTGCCTGATCAGCTCCCGGGACGGCCGGCACAAGGTGCTGTTCATCGAGGTGCCCGACGTCAAGCAGGGCAAGAACCGGATCCACTTCGACCTGCGCCCGGCCGAGGGCACCCGCGACGAGGAGCTGGCCCGGCTGCTGGCCCTGGGCGCCACCGAGGTCGGCGACCTGCGTAAACCGGACGGCGGCGGCTGGGT
Organism: Actinoplanes couchii; assembly: GCF_016862075.1. Lineage (GTDB taxonomy): Bacteria > Actinomycetota > Actinomycetes > Mycobacteriales > Micromonosporaceae > Actinoplanes > Actinoplanes couchii. The sequence goes on from NZ_BOMG01000108.1 coordinate 2,515, forward strand.
GATCCTGGCCGACCCGGAGGGCAACGAGTTCTGCATCCTGCGCAGCGAAGAAGAGCAGGCCGCGTGGTCACCTGTCGCCGCGCAGGATGCGTAACTCCAGCGACCGTAACCGCGGGCCCGGTTCGATGCCGAGTTCGTCGACGATCCGCTGACGGCCCTCGCGATAGACCGCGAGGGCCTCGGCGGGCCGCCCGTCGTGGTAGAGCGCCAGCATCAGGCCGTGCCGCAGGCCTTCGTGCAGCGGGTTGGCGGTGACGGCCGGGCGCAGGTTGTGGGTGAGTTCCACGAAGTCGCCGCCGGAGCGTTCGACCAGCCCGAGGCGGACGTGCACGTGCTGCTCCAGGGCGGACAGCCGGCGTTCCTGCAGCTGGTCGGCGAGGCGCTCGAAGTAGACGCCGGGCACGCCGCTGAGCGGCCGGCCGGTCCACTGGCGCAGCGCCTCGCACAGCACCTGATCCGCGGCGCCCAGATCACCGTCGCGGATCAGGTGCCCGGCCCGGATCACGGCGTGTTCGAAACGGATCAGGTCGACACATTCGGCCGGCAGGTCGAGCACATATCCGGCCGGGTGGGTGTCGATCGGTATCGCGGAGATCTGCTGGCGCAGCCGGGACACGTAGACCTGGATCTGATTGCGCGCGCCGGCGCTCGGCGCGTGGTCCCAGAGCGCGTCGATGATCTCCGGCAGCGCCACCGGCACGCCGGGGCTGAGGGCGAGCAGGGCCAGCAGGGCGCGCTGTTTCGGCTGGCCGGGGTGGACGACCCGGCCGTCGATGCGGAGCATGAATGGCCCGAGAATCTTCAACTCGATGCATAATCTGGTCACGTGATTCATCCCCCGATGTCATGGCAGACCAGTGCACATGCATCATGGCAGTCGGGTGAGATCATTTTTACCCTTTTTTAACAATGATTTATGTCAATACCTGACAGATCTTCCCGAAGCCTGTTCAGCGCCTGTTCAGTGCATCTTCAGCGCCCCGGCACAGCATTTCGGCATCCGCAGGATCCGAATCTGCACGAGGGGGACTCATGCAAACACGACGCGTTTTCGCGTTCCTGGGCGCAGCCGGAATGATCACCGGCGGCCTGGTCGCGGCAACCGCCGCCCCGGCGCTGGCCAGCTGCAGCCACGCACACTCCGACAAGGACAGCACCGTCGGCTACATCACCGGAACCGACGCCGGCGTGCGCCCCGGCCCGCACTACATCAGCCCCAACGCCTGTACGCCGGTCTACTACGCGCTGCGCGGATACGCCGCCGAGTACCAGTGCTACACCACCGGCGACACCTACCAGGGCTGGTCGACCTGGACCTGGGCCTACGTGCCCGCGCTCGGCCGCTCCGGCTGGATCAACGACTACCTGCTGTCCGGCAACGGCAGCAACTACGCCTGCTGATCCCACCCCGCACCGATGACGGCGGCACACCCTCGGGCGTGCCGCCGTCCCGCGTCGTCACGGACTGGCCAGCGCCTCGGTCGGCGCCAGCCTGGCGGCCCGCAACGCCGGATACAGCCCGGCCACCGTCCCGATCACCGCCGTGGCCAGCACCCCACCACCGATCGCCCACCCCGGAACCACCGCCGGCCAGTCCCGCAGTGCCGCGTACCCACCGGTGGCCAGCACCCCCAGCAACGTGCCGGACACCCCGCCCAGCACCGCCAGCAGCAGCGACTCCATCAGGAACTGCGACCGGATGTGCCCCCGGGTGGCACCCAGCGCCCGCCGCAACCCGATCTCGGAACGCCGCTCCAGCACCGAGATCACCATCGTGTTCGCCACCCCGATCCCCCCGACCAGCAGCGCCACCGCCCCGAGACCGATCAACTGCGCGCCGAGGGTCTCACCGGTGGCCCGCTGAGCGGCCAGCGCATCCGACGGACGCGACACCGTCACCTCGTACGGCGCAGCGGGGTTGGCGGTCCGGGGGAGGACCGACCGCACCGCCGCCACCCGCGTCTCCACCGACCGGGTGTAGATCCTGGTCGGATGCCCGTCGAAAGCCAGAAACGTCTCGGCGGCCGGCCAGCCGACCAGCACCGCACTGTCCAGCTCGGCCGCCAACGGCACCGCCTCCAGGACCCCGACCACACTGAACCACATCCCGTGCAGCCACACCCGCGGACCGGCCACCCGAACCCCGAGCCGGTCGGCCGCCGTACTGCCCAGCACCACCGCCGGCATCCCGGCCGTCGCCTCGGTGAACCACGAACCCCGCACCACCCGGGCACCGACGATGCCCAACAGATCCGGCTGCGCGGCCAGCACCTCGATGCTGCCGGTCTGCCCGGTCGGGATGAACTCGTTGCGATACACCGCCGCGGCCACCGTCCCGGTCGCCGACGCCCCCGTCACCGGCCCGATCCGGCGCACCATCGCCACCGACTCGGCAGGCAACGGCGCCGGCGCCCCGGTGATCGTCTTCCCCGGCGTCACGGTCAGCAGATTGGTGCCCATCGCCCGCAACGCCCGATCCACCTCGGCCCGCCCGGACGCCGCGATACCCACCACGGCCAGCATCGCGGCGATCCCGATCGCGATGCCCAGCACCGACAACACCACCCGCAGAGGATGCGCCCGCAACCCGGCCCCACCGACCCGCACCACGTCCGCGGCCCGCAACCGGCTCCTCACACGACCACCCGGCCGTCACTCATCCGGATCTGCCGCTGCGCCGACGCCGCCACCCCCAGATCATGGGTGATCACCACCACCGTCGTGCCCGCCTCGTGCAACCCGCCCAGAATGCCCAGCACCGCCGCCCCGGACGCCGAATCCAGGTTCCCGGTCGGCTCGTCGGCCAGCAGGATCGCCGGATCACCGACCACCGCCCGGGCCACCGCCACCCGCTGGCGCTCCCCACCGGACAACTGATGCGGACGGTGCCCGGCCCGCCCGGCCAGCCCCACCCGCTCCAGCGCCGCCTCGGCCCGGCGACGCCGCTCCCGCCGCGACGTCCCGGTGTACAGCAGCCCATCGGCCACGTTGTCCACCGCCGGCACCCCCGCGGCCAGGTGAAACTGCTGAAAGACGAAGCCGATGCGGTACGCCCGCAGAGCAGCCAGCGCCGCGTCCCGCAACCGCGACACGTCCTTGCCGTCCACCAGCACCCGCCCCGCCGACGCCCGATCCAGAGTGCCGATCAGCTGCAGCATCGTCGACTTCCCGGACCCGGACGGGCCGATCACCGCCACCAGCTCCCCGTACTCCACACTCACGTCCACCTCCCGCACGGCGGTCACCCCACCCGGGTACGTCTTGGACACCCGCTCCAACCGGACGGCGCTCACTGCGGAATCACCACCGGCAGCCCCTCGGCCAGGCCCGCACCGGTGACCTCGGCCCGGCCCCCCGCGACCAGCCCCACCTCCACCGCCAGGGTCCGGGCACCACCCGCACCGGCCGGCTGCACCCCGTAACCACCCTCGGCCAGCGCCAGCAACGCGGCCACCGGCACGGTCAGCACGTCCTTACGCTCCCGCACGACATAGCGCACCTGCACCGGCGCCGAGTCGAACGCCTCGAGTTTCTCCTGGTCCTTGATCCGCAGCAGAACCGGAACGGTCGCCTCGGCCCCCGCCCCCGGCTGCGCCGCCGCACCGTCGGCGGGCACCGTCACGTCGCCGCCCACCGACGACACCGTGGCCGCCACGTCACCACCGTCCGGCAGCTCCACGGTCACCTTCGCCCCGCGTACCGCCCAGGCCCGGTCCGCGGCCTCGGCCGCCGCCGTCACCACCTTCGTCACACCCGTGCAGGACAGCAGATCACCGGCTGCCGTCCCACCGATCCGGGCCGTCCCCCCGGCGACCCGCAGCGCACCCGGCGCGTAGATCACCGCCGTCGTCTCCACCGCGCCGGTCTCCGCCAGCCCCAGATCCTTCTGCCACCGCTTCACCGCCGCGACGGTCAGGTCGGTGAACTCCTCGTCCACGGTGAAGCCGCGATAACCCAGCCCGTACAGGTTCTCCTCGAACTGCCGTACGTCCGCGCCCTTGAGATCCTTGACCAGGCGCCGGTACATCGGCAGCGGCCCGTACATCAGCAGCACCGGCTTCTCGTCGGCCCGCAGCACCGCCTCGCCGCGCCGCACCACGTCACCGGTCCCCGGCAGCCACGTCAGCACCCCGGTGGTGACACTCGCGACCGGCGACGCCGCGCCGAACCCCAGCTGAGCCGACACACTCGCCTCCTCGACCAGGGTCTCGCGTTGCACCGGCGTGCTGCCGAACGGATCCGGCGACGCCACGACCGCCGCCGGGCGCCCGCTGCCGCCGAACCCCACGTGGGTGACCACCGCGGTCGCCGCGACCACACCGAGCCCGGCGAGGGTCCACAGCGTCCGGGTGATCCATCGCCGCCCGCTCACCCTTGGTGCGGCGCGTTCGGGTCGATGCCCAGGATCGCGCCGCAGGTCCTGGTGGCGCGTTCGGCGGCGGCCGCGTCCTTGGGGGCGCTGGCGAAGCCGTTCGGTCCGGGATCCGCGAAATCGGGCACGCCGTTGGACCGCATGCACTGGGCGAATTCCCGCATCCTGGTGAGCTGCTCCTCGCTGATCACGGGCGCACCGCCGGAACCGGCCGGGAGCAGGCTCTTGCACTCGGCCATTGCGTCCGGGAAGTCCGGGTCGGTCTTGTCGCCCGGTTTCATCTGCCACGCCTGACCGGGCTTGGCATCGTCCACCTGCACCCCGGCGTCGCGCATGCAGGTGACGAAGGCCTTGGCATCGCCGGTGGCGGCCGCGGACGTGCCGGTGACCGGCGGCCCGGACCGGGCGGTGGCGATCTCCGGGCCGGTGTCGGCGGCGTTCGCACAGCCGGCGAGCAGCAGCGAACCCAACGAGATCAACACTAGTCGATATCCAAACGCGACTGACATCCCGCGTACCTCCGTGGTGGGGTGGGTTTTCGCCGGGTCTTTGCACCAGGCCCCGAACGCGTCACAGGTGACGCCGGGCAGTTGCTTGTGACGCCGGGCGGGAGTCGCGCAAAGGGAGGGTGTGATGCCGGAGGATCTCGAGGCGGTCGACGACCGGTGGCTGGTGAAACGTCTCGGGCACGACCCGGCGGCGATCGAGGAGTTCTATCGCCGCCACGTCCGCGCCCTGACCCGCCACCTGACCCGGTCGACGGGCAACCCGCACGACGCCGACGACCTGGTGGCGGCCACCTTCATCGCCGCCATCGAATCCGCCGGCCGCTACGACCCGGCCGCCGGCCCACCCCGGGCCTGGCTGTTCGGCATCGCCCGCAACCTGATCGCCATGCGATGGCGCGGGGCGGCAGCCGAGGGCCGGGCCCTGCACCGGCTCGCCGGGGCCCGTCCACCCGCCGTCGACGAATTCGACCGCGCCGACGCCCGCCTGGACGCCGGCGACCTGGCCGGACCGGCCCTGGCCGCGTTGCCCGGCCTGCCACCGGCCGAACGGGAACTCATCGAGCTGATGGTGAACCGCGACCTCACCGTCACCGAGGCCGCCGGCGAACTGGGCATCCGCTCGGGCACCGCCCGGATGCGCCTCAAACGGGTACGCGACCGCCTCTTCGCCGCGATGACAAGGGACCGAACGAGATGACCTCCTACCGGGACGACGACTACGCCCACGACCTCACCGCCCACGAACGCGAAACCCTCAACACCCTGGTCAAACACATCCAGACCCCATTGCCGGTACGCGGCCGCCCTCTCGCCCCCGAAACCGGCCCACCGGAGGCCACGTCCACTGCGCGGCGTCGCCCCCTCGGGCCCGAGACCGGCCCACCGGAAGTCACGTCCACTGCGCGGCGTCGCCCCCTCGGGCCCGAGACCGAGCCGCCGGACGGCACGTCCACGGTGCGGCGCCGACGACTGGTTCCGGTGGCCGCCGCCGCGGCGGTGCTGGTCGGCCTGTCGGGTCTGTTCGTCCTCCGGCCGGAACCGTCGCCCCCGCCCGTCACCGCCCCCACCAGCACACCCGCGCCGGCCGAGGTGCTCGATTCCCTCGCCACCGCCGCCGGCCGGCAGACCACCGCCACCGGTGGCTACCTGCACCGCGACGACACCGTCCTGGTCGTCACCGGCATCCCGGCGAACTGCGTGATCACCGCTGTGTCGGTGCGGACCTGGACCCCGGCCGGTTCACCCGCGGCCCCGGTCACCGGCCACCTGACCGTCGCCCTGGCGAAACCACCCGCAGCCACGGCGGCCGAGGCAGGCTGCGGTCCCGGAGCAGAGATCACCGCCGCCCGCACCCTGTTCGACGGCGAGACCACCGACGCCGCCGCCCGCTGGGCCCAGCTACCGCTCCCCGCCGGCCTGCCCTACCCTGGCCCGCGAACGGTCAGCACCACCTTCAACCTCGGCGGCCGCATCCCCGCCACCGAGAAGAAACTGACCTTGGCGATCGGCAAACTGTGTGTCAACGCGGCCACCACCGACTGCTCAGCCCTGCGCTGGACCGCGCTGACCGGCATCCTCACCAGCCCCGAATCCACCCCGCCCGAACGGGCCCTGGCACTGCGCCTAGCCGCCACGATCCCCGGCACCACCGTGCTCCCGCACCACAGCGGGGTGACCCTGCGCGTGCCCCACGAATCGGGAACCGCCGACCTGACCTTCGACCCGTCCACCGGCGACCTGCTGCAAACGACGACCCGAACCACCGACGGCACCCGGTCCGACACCACCCTCCACGGCACCCACACCCGGACGGCCACCACCCGCCCCTGACCTCCCGTGGCAGCCTCAGGTCAGTCGCCGGTCGGGAAGCTGCTCACCTCGACCTCGGCGATCAGGGTTCCCGCCAGCGGATCACGGGCGTGCAGGGTGTGGAAGACCGGGGAGTACGGGCCGCCGAGGTCGATGACGGCCGCGCCCGGGCCCTGAACGAAACGGACCAAGTGGTCCGCGGCGGTCAGGTCGATCCGGGACACCACGCCGGGGCCGACCCACACCGGCACACCCCGCAGGAAGCCGGACAACTGCAGGTGGAAATGGCCGGTGACAACCGCCTGCACGTCGGTGCCGGCGATGACGTCCCCGAGCGCCGCCGCGTTACGCAGGTTGATCGTGCCGAGGTGAACCGGCGCGGCCGGGGCGATCGGCGGGTGGTGCAACACGACCACCGTGCCGGCCGGGGCGGGAGTGGCCAACTCCGAACCGAGCCACTCCAGCTGGTCGTCGCTGACATGGCCGTGGATCCGGCCGGGCACCAGGCTGTCCAGCGTGACGATCCGCAGCCCGCCGACCTCGCTGACGGCGGAGCAGTCCGGCCCCGTACGGACATCCTTGTTGAAGTGCCCGCTGCCGAAGACCTCCCGGAACGCCTCCCGGGAATCGTGATTGCCGGTGCAGTAGAAATGCGGGATCCCACGCTCCCGGGCGAACGTGCCGACCTTCTCCAGCAGGATCGCGCAGCCCTCGGCGGAACCGTCGTCGGCGAGATCCCCGGACACGATCACCGCGTCGAATCCCGCCTGATCAGCCACGTCGAGAAGAACACGGTCGACGGCCGCCGCGGCATCAACCTGCGGATGCCGCAAATGCGTGTCGGACAGGTGCAGAAGTCGATGAACCACGATCACACTCTCCTCATCGTGCTCGATGAGGAGCACCCAGGCGGTCGATGCTCCGGCTGCACTCCCCGGTGGTCAGCCCACCCGCGCCAGTCGTGTACAGAAACACGCTATGACTCCCGAACCGGGCCCGCAACCCGTATCCGTCACCGTCGTCCGGGACGGCGCCGTCCGCGCGCCCGGATATCGCGACGGGAAGGCGATCGTCTATGACTGGGCCTTTCCGTGGAACGGCGTGATCCTGCAACAACGCAGTTTTGTCCTGCTCGACACCGGATTCCAGATCAACCAGGCGGTGACCTTTCCGGAACAGCAGCGGGGCTGGTGGTACTGCGATCTCGTCCGGGTCACCGACGAGGGCGACGTGGTGCACGTCGACGACCACTGGATCGACGTGATCGTCGGCCCGCCGGACCATCCGTACCGTGTTCTCGACCTGGACGAATACGCCGACGCGATCGCCGAGGGCGCCATCGACACCGCGACCGGGATCGACGGTCTGCGCCGCACCCAGCACTTCCTCGACCAGCACCTGAACCGCCGCCACGACACCCGCCGGGACATCTGGCCGGACTTCCCGCCGCGGGCGATCACCAACCTCGCCCAGCTGCCGCCCGCGACGTTCCCCTGAGCCGGGCCGCGGCCCGTTCACCTGAGCCGCGCCGCCAGCCACCGCAGCGTGTGCGTGCCCTGCTCCTGCTGCATCTGCCGGAGCCGGGGGAGGCCAGACAGGTGCCACTCGCGCCAGGCGCGGCCGGCCAGCCCGGCCAGGGCCACGTTCACCGCGTCGGCGGGCGCATCCGACCAGCAGGAACTCCGCAGCACCCGCTCGGGGTCGTGACCGCACGCGGCCAGGTCGGGCGCCAGCCGCACCAGGTCCAGCCAGCCCGGCGCCGTCCACAGATGTGTCCAGTCCACGATCCGCAGTGATCCATCGGGTTCCCGTATGACGTTGTCGCGCCGCAGGTCACCGTGGTGCAGAGCGGTTCCGGGCGCAAGGGCGTCGATCCATCTGCTTTCCAGATCAGCCAGCAGTTCGAGCGGCAGATCCACCGGCAGCGTCAGTCCGCGGAGATGATCCACGGCGATGCCGCCGGTCCGCCCGGCCAGCGCCTGCCAGGTGCCGAGCAAAGGCAGGAAGCTTTGCGTGTACGGGGTGACACCGGGCACCCGGCACGGCGCCGCCCGATCCCGCAGCCGAGCCACGGCCCGCAGGACGTGGGGCAGGTCAGCGGCCTCCCACCGGGTCACCGTCTCGCCCTCGACCACCTCGTATGCTGCCATCCGCCACGAACCGAGCACGGCGGAACCGACCAGCCGCGGGGCCAGCGCACCGGCCGCCGGAGCCAGGACCACACCCGCCTGCACCGCCTCGCCGAGACCCTCACCGACCGGTCCCGCCTTGACGAACAGCGTGTCGTTCACGACCGAGGCGATCGCCGGAGTGAAACCGGCGTCGGCCGGCCGCTCGCTGACGATCGGCCCACCCAGCAGATCCGCCACCGCGGCCCGCACGTCAACGGGCGCATCGGCAAGCCGGGGCCTATCCATCGGCTTCACGCCCTTCACGCCCTTCACTGACTTCACTGACTTCATGGGTTTCACGGGTTTCACGGGCCGAGCCCACCGCGAACGCGACCCCACCCACCCCGGCCACCGCCCCGCACAACAGCAGGGTCGCCCGGTAGCCGAGGTGTTCGACAGCCGCCCCGGCCAGAATCCCCGAGATCAACAGGCCGGTGGTCGAAGCATTGGAGAACAACGTGGTCGCCCGCCCGGTAGCCGGTGCGAGCCGTTCCTGGAAATAGCGGATTCCCGCCGTCCCGACGATCGCGATCCCGGCGGCCCGCAAAAATTGCCCGAGCACCAGCATCAGCATGCCGGGGGAGACCACGGTCAATGCGAAATAGCCGGCGAACGACCCGAACCCGCCGAGGATCACCGCCCGCTGACTCCACCGCACCGGCACCGCGGCCAGAGCCAGGGTCGCCACCACCTCGACGGCGGCACACACGCTGGACAGCACCCCGATCGCCGAAGCCGGTTGGTGCAACTCCCGGGTGACGAACAGCGGCAGGGCCAGCCCACCGGCGAACATCGCGGTGAAGAACAGCATCACCCCGACGGTGACCAGGACCGGCGTGTCACCCTTCGTCGACCCGGCCGCCTCGACCGGCCCGGGCCGCGGCACCGCCAGCACCACCAGCGCGGTGGCGAAGAACGCCCCGGCGGCCGCCCACATCAGCCATGACCAGCCACCCCGGGACAACACCAGCGCCCCGAGCAGCGGACCACCGGCCCAGGCCAGCGACCACGCCGACCGCAGCACCGGTGTAGCCCGAGGCCCGGCGACACCGGCACCCAGGGCGAACATCTGCGGGTACGCCGCACCCAGCGCCCCGAGAACCGTCGCGGCCATCAGCAGCAGCACGACGAAACTCGACACCTGGGGCAGCAGCAGATACCCCGCCGACCCCAGGACCAGCACGACAACCACGTAGAGCCGGGCCGGTCTCCGATCGAACGAGCGCCCCAGCCACCAGCTGATCGTGATCCCGCCGAGCGCATACACCGACGACCACACCCCGAGCTGCAGCGGCGTCAATCCGACCGCGTCAGCACCGAACAGAATGATGTACGACCCCACCATCGCATCGGCGACACCGAGCAACAGCACGGCGGCGAACAGGGTGACGGTGGGCACCGCAAAGTCGTACCAGAAATTATCCTGTCTCGATGTTATTTACCGTCGTGGGGTCCAGCTGCTCCGGCAAGACAGCCGCGGCCCGAGCCGTCGAAGCCCTGGCAGCAGGCACGGGTGACGGCCTGGTGGTGCACGACTTCGACGAGATCGGGGTGCCGCCCGGTGCCGGCGCGGGGTGGCGGCACCGGGCCACCGAGGCGTGGATCCGGCGGGCGCTGGAGTACCAGGCAGCCGGCGTCGACGTGCTGCTGACCGGCCAGTCGCCGCTGGGGGAGGTGCTGGCCTGCCCGTCGGCCACCGCCCTCGACGGGATCGCCGCCTGTCTGATCGACGTCGCCGACCCGGTGCGGCTGCGCCGGCTCGAGGAACGCGACCCGGAAAAATGGGACGACCGGACGAAGGAGGCGTTCCTCGGCTGGGCACAGTGGCTCCGAGGACATGCCGCAGACCCACAGCACCGACCGGAAGCGATCACCGCCGCGGGTGGCGAGGACATGCGCTGGTCCCGGTGGTCCGCCTGGTCCGGCTCCGACCCCCGATGGGCGGTCCCCACCATCGACACCACCGGTCGTACGATCGAAGAAACCGCCCTCGTCCTGCACAGCTGGATCACCGGAGCCCGCCGCGCCCGGCTCAACGGCCACCTGCCGCTGGCCCCGGGCTGGGCAGACCACCATCCGCCGGTTCCGCGGTAGGCAGATCGCCTTCCACCGGCCGCGGGGTGGGCAGATCGGCGTCGGTGATCGGGCGGACCACCCGGCAGGGTGTGCCGACCGCGACGGTCATCGGTGGGATGTCCCGGCTGACCACGCTGCCCGCGCCGATCACCGCGCCGTGGCCGATGGTCACGCCCGGTAGCACCACCACGTTGCTGCCGATCCACACCCGGTCCCCGATGGAGATCGGTTTCGAGAACCGGCGGAAGTCCTCCCGCAGCGCCGGATGGATCGGATGTCCGGTGGTGGTCAGCGTGACCCCGGGCGCAATCATCACCCCGTGACCGATCCGGATCTCCACATCGTCGACGAACGTCAGGTTGACGTTGCCGAAGAAGTCGTCACCGATGTGCACGTTGCTGCCGAATCCGGCATGAAACGGCGACAGCAGCACCGTCCGTTCCCCGACCGATCCCAGGATCCGTTCCAGCAGCTCACGCTTACGTTCGGTGTCGCCGGGCCGGGTGTTGTTGTAGTCGAAGATCAGCTCGGCCCGCCGGTTCGGGTTCTGGAAGGCCGCTTCCGTCTCGGTGTAGAACCCGTCCCGCCGGATCCGCTCCCGGACCTCCTCCCTTCCGTGCACCGCATCCTCCTCGCGAGTCCCGTTGTCTTCGCGAACCCTGTTGCCCTCGCGGCTCTCGGCGTTCTCTTCGCGGACTTCATCGGCGGACACCGGCGGCCCCCTTCCGGCTGTCGTGGTCGGCTTCTTTCCGAGCGCCGCGGTTTGTTCCTTTCCGAACGTTGTGCAGGAACAGCAGGCTCAGCGGCAGCGCGGCGGTCAGACCGGACAGGACCAGGAATCCAGACGACCAGCCGTTCCGCTGCACGACGATACCGATCAGCGGCGCCGCGGTCGCGATCCCGAGCGCACTGGCCGAATTGATCCATGTCCACGCCTGGGTAGCGACCTCACGGGCGGTCACCTGCTGTACCAGAACCGCGCCGGGGATCACCACCAGCGCGACCACTCCACCGACCACCGCATACCCGGCGAACATCACCGGCACCGACGGCGTCAGCGCCAGCAGCGCGCAACCAACCGTGAGGACCAGGCTCGCGACCGCCATCACGGTTCCCGGCCCACTTCTCGCAAGGTCGCCGTTCGTGAGGTCGCCGTTCGTGAGGCGTCCCTCCGCCAGGCCGCTTTCCCTCGGGCCGCCTTCCACCAGGTCGCTTCTTGTCGGCTTTCCTTCCGCGGGGCCGCTTTCCGTGGGGCCGTTCTCCGGCCGGTTGCCCTTGGCGAGATTGCCGTAGACCAGGCCCGCGACCAGGCTGACCGCCCCGGCCACCCCGGTGATCGCGCCGGTCAGCGCCCCGGAACCATGTGCGACCGCGAACCCGGCGATCGCCACCCCGATCCCGCCGAAGAACAACCCGAGCGCCAGGTTGGCCGCGAACAGGCCGAGGAACCGCCGCTCGATCAGCCGCCGATCCATGATCAGCCCGGCCAGGCCGGCCGGTCCGGTCCCAGCCACGCCGGCCGTCCCCACCTCCGACGTGATCCCGGGCGCCGTTGCCGGCCCTGCCTCAGGTTCTGTCCCGGTTGCGGTCAGCAGCACCGCCAGACCGGAAACGACAAGGGCGACGGCCAGCCCCAGACCGGCCCACGGTAGGAACACCGCGCTCAAGCCGGTGACCAGAACCGGACCCACCAGGAAGGCCGTATCGTTCGCCGCGCCGTCCAGTGACATCCCCGCCGTCAGTACCCGCTCGTCCGGGCCGGCGACCCGCCGCCACCGCGCCGCGGACAGCGCCCCGATCGGCGGCACCGTCGTCCCTACCAGCGCGGCCAGCGGCAGCAGGATGCCGGCCGCCGCCGACCGGGCACATGCCACCACCAGCAGCGATGCCGCCACCGCGAAGACTCCGGCGGTGAACGGGACGACCCGCCGCTGGCCGTGCCGGTCGACGAGGCGGGCGATCTGCGGCCCGGCGATCGCCTCGGCGGCCGCGAACATCCCGGCCGCCGTCCCAGCGAGCCCGAACGACCCGGACACCCCATACACCGCCCACATCACGGCGAGCCCGCTCATCGCCACCCCGAGCCGGGCGACCGCGGCGGACAGAAAGAACCGGGCGACCCCCGGAGACGACAAAATCCGACCTGTGAACAAAGCAGAACCCCAGCGGTGGTGATCACCGCGAGCTGCCAGACAGGTCGGACTGGAACATCAACTCGCTCTTACGGCGCCGAACATACCTCAATGAACTCCCGCGTGGCCAGAACCTGCTCGTCGTCGAGCCGGCGTAGCGCCCACGCCAGGTCGACCAGCTCGGGCAGCAGCGGGTGCGGCTGGCCCCACGGGATCTCGGCGGCCTCGATGCCGAGCAGCGCCGCCAGCTCGCCGACCGAGATGCCGATCAGCCGCGCGATCGGGTTCACGAACCGGTCGGCGAGCGGTATCCGGCCCGCCGTCGCCATCCAGTACGTCGACGTCGACACGTACGGGCCGCCGCCGAGAACCATCAGGACCTGGCTGTCCATCCGGATGTTGCGGTTGGCCAGCAGTCGCCGCAGCACCACCCCCGGTGTGGCGTCGTCACCGTCGTCCGGGAACGGCCGGTCCCGTCGCACCGGCCGCGCCGGCAGCTCCCGGACGAACCCGCGGACCCGGGCGAACGCCGCCGGATCCAGGCGGCCGGCGCTCCAGAGAAGCCTCTTGACCCGTAACCGGTGCTCGAGCTGAGCCGGAGCCAGATCCTCCGGCACCTCCAGTCCTGCGAACAGGAACAGATCCGCGGTGTGCAGCCCCAGTTCCGGTCCGAGCCGCCGCAGCAGCGTGTCGTCCACCGTCGTCTCCGGGTCGAGCGAGGGCAGGCCCCGCAGCTCCAGCAGCCGGGCGAGCCGAATTCCAAAGGGGACGAGACCGGTCATCGGCCCACGGTAGCGGTCCCTCCACCACGAGAAACACCGCGCGGTCCGGTATCGACATCAGCGGAAGCCAGGGCGCGGCCACGGTCACCTTCACACTCACGACCCGGTGACGGACCGATCGGTCCGGCTCCGCCTGATCGCCGCCCGGGGTCCGGCGGGTCGCCGCCTCGGTGTCCGACCAGATCCGGCATCCGTTCCCTGGCCGAGCCGAGGTCTAGCGTCAGGCTTGTGGACTGGCTCACACCTGACCGTTATCTGTCCGCCATGGAGTCCGAGGCCGCGCGTTTCGCCGCCGCCGTGAGCGGGCGTGACCCCGGGGAAGCGGTGCCCACCTGCCCCGATTGGACGGTGCGTGACCTGGTCACCCACGTCGGCACCGGCCATCGCCTGTCCGCCGCGGTGGTGTCGGCCCGGGCGGGCGCTCCCGGCCCGTACGAGCTGATCGATGCCCCCGAAGATCCTCGGGAATGGACCGCCTGGCTGGTCTCCGGCGCCGCCGGCCTGATCGGTGCGGTGCGGGAGCAGGGCTTCGCCACGCGGGTGTGGACGTGGATCCCCGAGCATCCGACCGTCGGTTTCTGGCTGCGGCGGATGCTGCACGACCTGATCGTCCACCGGTTCGACGCCGATCCCGGCGGCGATCTGGACGAGGATCTGGCACTCGACGGTGTCGCCGACATCCTGCTGTGTTACGCCCAGCCCCGGTTCGCCGTGCACGGTACCGGTGAGACCCTGCAGTTCACCACCGGCGCCCACGGCTGGCACGTCACCCTCACGCCCGACGGCGTGTCCTGGCGCCCCGGCACCGGCCCCGCCGACGTGGAAGTGCAGGCTTCGCCTCGGGACCTTCTGTTGATCCTGAACCGTCGCCGACCACCCGCCGTCGTCCACGGGGACGCGGCGCTGCTGGCGAAATGGCTCGCCGCCACCCGGTTCTGAGTCTAGGTTCAGCGGATGGCTGCCGTACTGACCGCTGTCTGTTTCGATGCCGAGGATCCCGCGCGCCAGGAGGCGTTCTGGGCGGCGATGCTGGCCGGGGCCGATCCCGGGTTCGCGGTGCGGTTCCGGCCCGCCCGGGTGCCGAAGACCGGGCCGAACGTCGCGCACTTCGATCTGACCAGCAGTTCCCTGGACGATCAGCGCGCCACCGTGGACAGGGCGCTGAGCCTGGGAGCCCGGCACCTGGACATCGGTCAGGGCCCGGACGCCGACCACGTGGTCCTCGCCGACCCGGAGGGCAACGAGTTCGACGTCATCGCCCCGGGCAACCGTTTCCTCGCCGGCTGCGGGTTCGTGGGAGCGCTGTGCTGTGACGGAACCCGGGAGGTCGGCTACTTCTGGAGCCGGGCGCTGGGCTGGCCGCTGGTCTGGGACCAGGACGAGGAGACCGCGATCCAGTCCCCGTCCGGTGGCCCGAAGATCACCTGGGGTGGCCCGCCGCTGAACCCGAACAACGGCCGTTTCCACTTCGAACTGACCGCCTCCGAGACAGAAATCGCCCACCTGCTGTCCCTGGGAGCCACCGAGCCGGGTGGTGTTCTCGGCGGCCCAGCAAGGGTTCTCGCCGACCCGGACGGCACCGTGATCAGCATCGCGCGACGTCCGTGAGCAGCATCGTCCGGCGTCCATGACCGGCCGGGCGTCCCCGCAGCGTGGAGGCGGTGCTGGAGAAGATCGCGGCCCGGCGCCCGCCGAGTTGCCGACGTCGGATCCGTCCGTCAGTGATCAGCGCCACGACGACGTTCGGCACCGGGGCGCTGATCGTCGTCGTGGCGCTCCGTCTGGAGTTTCGCGGCCCAGCCGGACGCGCTGAGGCCGGTGCCGCCGTCCTCCCGCAACTCCGGGTCGGCGCCCGCCGCGATCAGCAACGCCGCGACCTCGTCGTGCCCATGGCAGACCGCGGCGCAGAGAGGCAGCCCCTCATCGAAGTCGCCGCTCTCCCGGTTGGCGTCGGCACCGGCCTCGAGCAGCGTTTGTACGTTGAACGACCGCCCTTGCACACTCGCCCGGTACAGGGGAGTGGTCCCGTCCTGATCGGGCAGGTCCGGGTCGGCGCCGCGCCGCAACAGTGCCGCGACGTCCCGCGGCGTTCCCCACCCGGCCGCGGCCACGAGCCGCCGCTGAATCTTCTTCCGCCTCCGCCGATTCACACCGCCCACCGTATAGGGCTAGCCTCCTAGGATGCTCCAGAGGGCGTGCGGGGCTGAACAGGACACGACTCGACACGGCACGTCAGAACACACGGCTTCCGATCAGGAACAGGATGACAACCACCGCGACCACCAACCCGACAAGTCCCGACACCGCGCCGATCGTCCACGGCGAGGAGAACCGCCGGGCCAACTGGGGGACCATCGCCAGCGCCACGACGAACGAGATGACCAGAACCGGCACGCTCAGGACCAGCAGGAACCACATCTCGTCCCGGGTGGAGACACAGAAGTCGAGCGCCCCGTCACACGACGCGGTCTCCCACGGCACCAGGTACGCGTTCACCAGCAACCCGACGACAACCAGCGTGTGCACGCCGGCGGCCGCACCGATGGCCCGCCGATGGGCCCGGGGGTTCCGCAACAGCGCGACATCGGCATCCACCATGGAGGCATTTTCCTGCGGCGGCGTACGCGCGGGAAGTGGCCGTTTCGGGTTTCCGGGTCACAGTGGTGGCGGCCGGTCGGTAGCGTCCGCGGCATGGGGGGATCATTGCGGGTGACCGGGTCGTGGCAGCGGTGGTGGTGGGCCGGCCTCCGGATCCTGATGATCGGCGGCTGGCTGGTGGCGGTGGCGGTGAACTGGTGGGTCGCGCCACGGCCGGCCACCTACGAGCAGGCGCGCGCGGACATCGCCGCACGTGACGTGGTCGCCTTCCGGTGGGGTGAGCGCTGGGACAGTGACGCCCGGAGGTGGTTCGGCAACGACACGCTGTACTCGTCGAACCGGATCGGCCCGCTGTTCAGCTGGCGTACCGGGGACGGGCGGGTGCACTGGGTCGACGCCGACAGCGCGAACCCGGACATGGCACCGATGAGCGACGAGGACGTCCAGCTCTACTCCGGTGCGGGGACGACCGCGCTGTCGCGTGAGATCCAGGACGCCGGGCTGGGGGAGCGGCGGGACACCGACATCTTCGTGTTCGGCAATCTCCTCGGCACCATCGGAGCGGTCGTGTACCTGCTGTTCCTGGCCGTGCTGGTGGCCGGGCCGGCTCCGGCGCTCGGCACCAGGTGGTACTGGTTCTGGCTGAACTTCCTGACCCCGTACGGCCTGGGCGTCATCTTCTGGACCCTGCGGGAACGCCCGTGGACCGACCGTCCACCGCCTGATCCCGGCACACCCCGTGACCGCTGGCCTCTGGGCCTGCTGACCGGACTGGTGCTGTCGGTGACGATCCCGCTGGCGTTGCAGCTGCTCACCTGGATCGTCGGCGAC
This sequence comes from Actinoplanes couchii, assembly GCF_016862075.1. GTDB lineage: Bacteria > Actinomycetota > Actinomycetes > Mycobacteriales > Micromonosporaceae > Actinoplanes > Actinoplanes couchii. Next base: position 19,795 of record NZ_BOMG01000108.1, read on the forward strand.
CGCTGGTTCCCCGCCGCCCCCTAGACGGCTGCGGTTTCACCGACTCCACCCCGCAGCAGGCGGATGAGTTGTTCCAGGCGCTGTCGATGGTTCCGGACCACCTCGGTGGAGGGTTCGCCGGCGATGAGGCGGCGTGCGTTGTCGGTCAGCACGGTGGTGTAGCCGGATATGAAGAACGCGGCGAGCAGTGTGCTGTCGCCGTCGAAGCCGGGATCCCGTTCGAGTTCGTCGGCCAGTTGGTGCTGCAGGTCGGCGGCGATTTCCCGGGCCCGCGCGATGAGGGGGGCGGAGCCTGCCACGGTGCGGAAGAACGGGGCGGACTCGGCGGCGGTGCCCGACAGCCCGTGCCGGTCGTCGGTCAGCCGTAGCAGCATGGCCTGCAGGGAGTCCAGCACATCGGTTCCCGCGGGACGGTCGCGGACCGCCGAGCGCAGCATCTGCACGGCGTCCTCGGCCCGGTCCAGCAGGAGGTCCTCCTTGCGCGGGAAGTGCTTGAACACGGTGACGGTGGAGACCCCGGCCTCGCGGGCGACGTCGGCCACGGTGACGGCGCCGAACCCGTGCTCGAGGAACAGCCGGGTGGCGATCTGCGAGATCCGTGCGCGCGTCTGCGGTCCCCCACGGGCGTCGGTGCGTGGCATGTGGCCCCTCTCTGGCTGTGGTCAGCATAGTAGTTGTGTGACTTAACTTAATGAGTTAACGTAGTGCCCATGTCCACTGCTGAGGCGAGCCCCACCGCGACGACTCGATCCGAGTCGCTGGGCGACAGATGGATCGCCCTGACCGGGCTGTCCGCGGTGTTCCTGTTCGAGATGCTCGACAACTCCATCCTCAACGTCGCGCTGCCCACGATCGGCCGTGAGCTGCAGGCGACGACGACCGCGCTGCAGTGGGTGACAGGTGCGTACTCGGTCGTCTTCGGCGGGCTGATGCTGCTGTTCGGGGCGATCGCCGACCGGTTCGGGCGGCGCCGGGTCATGCTGGCCGGCCTGGTCCTGCTGGGCGCCGCGAGCCTGGCGACCGCGTTCGTGTCGACCGCCGGGCAGCTCATCGCGGTAAGGGCAGGCATGGGAATCGCGGCGGCGATGACCACCCCGGGCTCGATGGCGCTGGCCTTCCGGCTGTTCCGGGCCGACGACATGCGGGTGCGGGCCATCACCGTCATCTCGACCGCGGGGCTGGTGGGCCTGGCGATCGGCCCGACCGCTGGCGGACTGCTGCTCGCCGTCGCCCCGTGGCAGGCTCTCCTGCTGGCCAACGTGCCGATCGCCGCGCTCGCGTTCGCCGGGATCCGCTTCGGCGTCGCCGCGGATGAGCCGAGCGGCCTGCACGTCGCCCCGCTCGACCTGCCGGGCGCGGCGCTGGGCACGGCGACGATCATCCTGGCCCTGGTCACACCGACCCTCTTCGTGGACCAGAGCGCCGGCTCGTGGGCGCCCTGGACCACCGCAGCCGCGGCGATCGCCGCCGCCGCAGCCTTCGTCCGGCGTGAGCGGACCGCCCGTCACCCCCTGCTCGACCTGCGTCTGCTGGCAGTGCCACTGGTATCGAGCGGCCTGGCCTACAAGGCCGCCGCCGGCCTGGCCGTCGCCGGCCTCGGCTACCTGGTGACGTTGCTGCTGCAGTTCGCCTGGGGCTGGTCCCCCGCGATGGCGGCCGCCGGCATGCTGCCGCAGGTCGTCGTGCTGCTCGCCGGCGGCCGCCTGGTGGCTCCCTTCGTACGGCGCGCCGGCCTGCAACGGGCGGCCTGGCTCAGCGCCGCAGCGGTCGTCACCGGTCTCGCCGTCTTCGCCGCACTGAACAGGTTCGGCTATCCCGGGGTGCTCCTCGCGCTCGTGCTCGTCGCCGCGGGCATGCGCGTCGTCGGGGTGGTGGCCGGCACCAACGTGCTACGCGGACTGCCCGAGAACCGCACCTCGATCGGCGCGGCACTCGTCGACACCTCCAGCGAACTCGCCACCGGCGTCGGCATCGCCGCCACCGGCACCATCCTGGCCGCCCTGTTCACCGGCACCCTCACCGCCGCGAACTGGAGCCCCGCACAAGCCGGGCAATTCCAGCAGGCGGTGACGATCGCGGCTCTCACCCTCACCGTCATCGCGGCCGCGCTCGTCACCTACGGCCTCGTCCGCTCGCACACCACCACGCCCGCCAAGGAGACCCACCATGTCTGACGTCCTGCCGCACCCGCCGTTCGACCCCGAACTCCACGTGTTCCTCAGCGCCATGCAGGAACGCGGCCCCTTCACCCTGACCACCGAGATGCTGCCGCACATGCGGATGCTGGACACCACCGAGCAGGCTATCGACGAGCGGCTGCAGGCCCGGGGGCTGCACCGCCGCACCGTCACCGTTCCCGGCTACCAGGGCGCCCCGATCAACCTGGCCGTCATCAGCCGCATCGGGCACACCGGCCCGGCGACGTGCTTCTACACCATGCACGGCGGCGGCATGATGTTCGGCCACTACCTGGGCAACCTCGACTCCTACGACGAATGGTTGCTCTCCCACGACGACGTGGTCCTCGTCAGCGTCGACTACCGCCTGGCGCCCGAGCATCCCGATCCCTACCCGGTCGAGGACTGCTACGCCGGTCTGCTGTGGACCGCCGCCCACGCCGAGGAACTCGGCATCGACCCCGCGCGCATCGTGCTGACCGGGCAGAGCGCCGGCGGTGGACTCGCCGCGGGCACCGCGCTTCTGGCCCGCGACCGGCAGGGACCGTCACTGTTCGGCCAGATCCTGATCTCCCCGATGCTCGACGACAGCGACTCGACCCTCTCGACCCGCCAGATCGACGGCGTCGGCGTCGCCGACCGCGCCATGACCCGCTTCGCCTGGACCGCCTACCTCGGCGACCGGCGCGGCGGTGACGACGTGTCCCGCTACGCCGCGCCGGCCCGGGCCACCGACCTTACCGGCATGCCACCGACCTACCTCGACTGCGCGAGCGCCGAGGTGTTCCGCGACGAGACGGTGGCCTACGCCACCCGGCTCTGGCAGGCCGGCATCAATGCCGAACTGCACGTCTGGCCCGGCGGATTCCACGGCTTCACCGGCATGATGCCCCGAGCGGCACTGTCCCGGACCGCCACCGCGGCCCTGACGACCTGGACCAGCCGACTGCTCGCGACTTGACCGTCACCACTCACCGGCAGCGGGTGGGCCACCGGAATCCCCGTCCCTCGAGGGCGGGGACACGACTCACCTACCGGGACTCGTGATGGGTGATCTTGTCGGTTATGAGATCCAGCAGGTGTTGGACGTCGGCCAACTGGGAGCGGACACGTTTCTCGTGGTCCTGCAGGAGCTTCAGCTGGGTCTCGGCGGCGGTGGAGCGGTCTCGGCTCGCCTCAGCGTAGCGGCGGATCTCCGGTAAGGGCATGCCCGCGGTCCTCAGCTTGCCGCCGATACGGATCCAGTCGATCTGCGTGTCGCTGTAGCGCCGCCGGCCCGCGCTGTCCCTCGGGATCGGTTCGAGGAACAGGCCCTGCTTCTCGTAGAACCGCAAGGTGTGTGTGGTGAGACCGGTCATCTCGCTCACCTGGCCTATCGAGAACGACACGGTTCCACCCCCGGCGTTTGACTTGGAGTCGACTCTAACTCCTACGGTTCGCGCATGTTCACCACGTCGTCCCTGTATCGATCGGCCAACGCGGTACTCGTGATCAGTGTCCTGACCGCCGTGATTCTGGAGATCGTGCTCCTGGCGCTCAACCAGATCGACGCCCTGTTCCAGCCACCGGCGGTCACGATTCCGTTCGGGACACGGCTGATCCAGATGTTCAGCTTTCTGACCACCCAGAGCAATCTGCTCGCCGGTGTCGTCGCGGCGGTGGCCGTGATCGCGCCGCACCGGGACGGCCGGATCTGGCGCGTCGTTCGTCTCGACGCCCTGATCGGTATCGCGGCCATCGGCATCGGGTTCCAGATCCTGTTCGCGCCGTCACTGGACCTGACCGGCCTGCCGCTGCTGCTGACGGTGCTCTACCACTACGTCGATCCGCTGCTGGCCGTGCTGATCTGGCTGCTGCCGGACCAGCGGCGCACGTGGCGGTACACCGACGTGCTGCCGGCGATGATCTGGCCCGCGACGTGGATGATCTTCGTGTTCGGCTACGGGGCGATCACCCACTGGTACCCGTACGGCATCGTCGACGTCGCCGTGGTCGGTGCGGGAGCGGCGTACCGTACCGGCGCACTGACGTTGATCCTGTTGTTCCTCTTCGGTCTGATCCTGGTCGCCGTCGACAGGTGGCGGCGTCAGGGCCTTGACCATCAGGTCCCCGAGAACCCCGGTGTCCCGGAAACCGGCGCGAACGTAGAGTGACCGGGCGCCCCGGTTCCCCTCCACCACCGCCGGCCGCAACTCGCGCCGGACCGGCCAGTCGTCCGGTCCCGGAGCCCGTGTCTCGATCGTCGGTGCGGGTTCTCCCGAATTCGGTGTTCAGACAATTCGATATCGGCGGACACCGTCGGCGGGGCAGACTGTCGCGGTGACTCAGGAGACGCCGTACACGACTGCCTCGCTCGCCGCTGATCTGCGGGGGCTCGGGCTGGCCGCCGGGGACGTGGTGCTGGTGCATTCGGCGCTGAAGGCGGTCGGGTTCGTCGTCGGGCAGGCGCAGGCCGTGGTCGAGGCGCTGCTGCAGGTGCTGGGGCCGGACGGCACGCTGGTGGTGCCGACGCACACCCCGGACAACAGCGATCCGGCCACCTGGGAGCATCCGCCGGTGCCCGAGTCGTGGTGGCCGGTGATCCGGGAGCAGGCGCCCGGGTTTGATCCGTTGCGGACACCGAGCCGGTGGATGGGGGTCCTGGCGGAGACCGTGCGCACCTGGCCGGGTGCGGTGCGCAGCAGTCATCCGGAGACGTCGTTCGCGGCGCTGGGGCCGCTGGCCGCGGCCGTCACCGCCGGGCATCCGCCGGCCGAGGCCCTGGGTGAGGGTTCGCCGCTGGGTGCGGTGTACCGGGCGAACGGCAAGGTGCTGCTGATCGGCTGCGACCACGGCAACAACACGTCGCTGCACCTGGCCGAGTGCCGGGTGCCAGATCCGCTGATGGAGGAGCACGGCGCGGCGGTCCGCAATCCGGACGGTACGAGCAGCTGGCTGACGTGGACGGCCCCGGTCGACGACGAGTCCGATTTCGACGAGATCGGCCGGGCGTACGAGAAAAGCGGTCCGGTCTGCGTCGGCCGGGTCGGCAACGCCGAATCGCGTCTGATGCCGCAGCGTGCCCTGGTCGACTTCGGCGTCGCCTGGATGATCGCGAACCGGGCTAACTGACCAGGCCCGCTTCGCGGGCCAGCAGACCGGCCTGAGTGCGGTTGGCGCAGTCGAGTTTCACCAGCAGCCGTGACACGTGGCCTTTCACGGTGGCCTCGGTGACACCGATCCGGGCGCCGATCCCGGCGTTCGGCAGGCCCTCGCCGAGGCAGGTCAGCACCTCGACCTCACGCTGTGTCAGGTCGTCGAGCAGCAGCCGGGCCCGGTCACGGCCGGCTTCCTGGCGCCCGGCGGCGGCGACCAGGCCCCGGGTGGCTTCGGCGGACAGCACGGTGTGCCCGTCGGCGGCCACCCGCACCAGCCCGACCAGGTCGTCCGGCGGGGTGGACTTGACCAGGAATCCGGCGGCTCCGGCACGTAAGGCTCGCAGCACGAACTCGTCGGCGTCGAAGGTGGTCAGCACCACCACCGCCGGCCGGTGGGTGAGCCGGGCGATCCGGCCGAGCGCGGTCAGCCCGTCCACGCCGGGCATCCGCAGGTCCAGCAGCACCACGTCGGGCCGGTGCCGGATCACCGCCTCGACCGCTTCGGCGCCGTCGTGGGCCTGGCCGACGACGCGGATGTCGGCGGCCGTACCGAGAATGGTCCTGAGGTGGGCGCAGACCATCGGTTCGTCGTCGACCACCACGACCCGGATCATCGGAGGCCCGCCGGCAGGGTCGCCGCCACCCGGAAGCCGCCGCCGGGCCGCGGCCCGGTGTCCAGTTCACCCTGCACCAGTTCCACCCGCTGTCGTAAACCGATCAGTCCACTGCCGGAGCCCGACCCTGCCAGCACCGGGTCGGCGCCCTGTACCGGCCCGGTGTCGGTCACGCTCAACCGGATCCGGTCCGGCGCGAATCCCACCTCGACCAGCACCGACGCCCCCGGAGCGTGTTTGCGCACGTTGGTGAGCGCCTCCTGCACCACCCGGTACGCGGTCCGGCCGACCACCGGCGCCACCTGCACCGGGTCGCCGTCGCGCACCACGTCGACCGGCACCCCGACCGATCGTGATTCCTCGATAAGGGCGGTGAGATCCGGCAGCGCCACCGGTTCCGGTTCCCGGTGGACGACCTCCGGCGACTGCAGGACGCGGACCAGGTCCCGGAGTTCGTCCAGGGCCTGACATCCCGCGGTGCGCAGTTGTTCGGCGGCCGCCCGGGTCGCCCCGTCCGGGGACGTCACCCCGAGCGCGCCCGCCTGCAGCACCATCAGCGTCACCCGGTGGGTCACCACGTCGTGCATCTCGCGGGCCAGCCGGGACCGTTCCTCGGCGCGCGCCTGCTCGGCGAGCAGATGCCGTTCGCGTTCGGCGCGTTCGGCCCGTTCGGCGAGGGCCAGCAGCAGGCGGCGGCGGCTGGCCGACCACAACCCGAACAGCGCCGGCATCACCGTCATCGTCAGACCGAGCGTGACGACCGTGACGTGCGGCTGCCACGGCCGGACCGCGAGGACCGTGACCAGGGCGATCAGCGTCCAGCCGGCCCGCGGGTGCCGTCCGTGCACGATCGTCGCGTAGATGGCGAAGGCGCTGCCGACCGGGGTCACCACCCACACCGGCTCCACGTCGGCCGGCCAGATGGAGCCGGGCGCGATCAGCTCCGGGATCCACTGCAGCAGCGCCACCAGCGCCAGGACACCGAGCACCGCCTCCGGGGCGCGGCGGCGCGCCACCAGGCCGAGCTGGGCGACCGCCTGCACCACCAGCAGCACCGTGCTGTACCGGTTGTCCAGGTGCCAGTGCCCGATCACCACGACGGTGTCGGCGGCAGCCACGGTCACGGCCAGCCAGACGTCGAAGAGCAGGTACATGCCCACACGGTAGTGCCCACTACTTTCGTAGGGGTCGCCCCGACCTTTCGGTCTGTCCGTTGTCGCCCGGTGCCGCGTCTACTGACCGGCATGACCGTCTCCACTCGGATCCCCGTCCTGGACGTGCTGCGCGGGGTGGCGATCCTCGGCACCCTCGGCACCAACATCTGGATCTTCACCGATCCCCGTGGGCCGGCCGGGTCACTGATCAGCGACGGTCCGGGTTTCTTCGAGACCCTGCTGCGTACGCTCAGCAACGGCAAGTTCCTGGCCCTGCTCACCCTGCTGTTCGGCATCGGCCTGGAACTGCAGTACCGGTCGGCGAAGCGCCGCGGCGAACGCTGGCCCGGCTGGTACCTGTGGCGGGCCGTGCTCCTGCTCGCCGAAGGGGCGCTGCACTACCTGCTGATCTTCGAGTGGGACGTGCTGATGGCGTACGCGCTGGTCTCGCTCTTGGTGGCCGGGGTGGTGGCGCGCACGGACCGGGCGGTCCGCGTCGGGATGGCCGGGGCCGCCGTGCTGCATCTGGTTCTCATCACGCTGCTGACCCTGGCCGGCATCGACGGCGACAGCGGCCTGAGCGCCTATCCCGCGGCGTACGCCGATCAGGTCAGCGGCCGGATCGAGCACTTCTGGGAGTTCCGTTCCGAATCGATCCTGATCATCCCGCTGACGATCCTGCTGTTCCTGGGCGGCTCCCGCCTGATGCGCGCCGGCCTGTTCACCGACACGTCCGCCGGTTCCCGGTTGCGCCGCCGCCTGACCGTTCTCGGACTCGGTGTGGGCCTGCCGCTGAACCTGCTCACCGCGTTCGCGGGCCCGCGCTGGTTCTTCGTCGACCGGTACGTGTGCGCCCCGCTGGTCGCGGTCGGCCTGCTCGCCGCGCTGACCGCCCTGCTGATGCGGTCCACGGGAAGCCCGCGCCTGGCGGCGGTCGGGCGCACCGCACTGTCGTGTTACGTCCTGCAGAACCTGCTCTGCGCCGTCCTCTGCTACGGCTGGGGCCTCGGCCTGGCCGACCGGTTCGCCGACCTGCGCCCGTGGTGGCCGCCGGTAGCGTGGGCCCTGGTGTCGGCCCTGCTGATCGTGGCGTCCGGTTGGTGGTTGCGCCGCTTCGACCGGGGCCCGCTGGAACTGGCCTGGCACTGGGCGTGGCGGCTCCCGCAACGGCAGGGGGCCGTATCCCGGTAGCTTGCTTCACGCAGTCCGGGCGGGAACCACCGCCAGGACCTTGGCGGCGGCGGCCGCGGTCTGCGGCGCGACCGGACGGTGCCCACCGGCCGGACCGGCCGCGACGGCGACCCGGCCGAGCAGCGTGGTGGCCTCGCCGGACGGATCCTGCGACAGCATCCAGACGAGGCCCCGCAGCAGTTGGTCGCCGGTGGAGAAGACGTGGCCCCGGTACTCCGCGAAGAGGCCGAGAACGACGGTCACCGGCCAGCGCGGCGTGAACGCGCCGCCGGCCCGCAGCCATGCCCGCGTGGGGGACGACGTGGTCAGCGAGGCGGCGTGCCGGAGAACCTCGGCGGCCCCGGGCTCGTCGAGCCGCTCACCGAGCAGGTCACGGACGCAGGCACCGAACGGGTCGTGCCGGGGCAGCAGGTCGAGCGGCAACCGGCCGGTGATCCGCCAGATCGCCGTGCCGTACCGCTCGCCCAGCAGCCGCCGGACCGGGCGCGGAGTGCTGCGCTGGGTGACGACATCGGCGAACACCGCCCGTAGGGCCGGCTCGAAATCCGCGACCGCGGCCGGGCTGAGCGACGCCGCGATGAACCCGGGAAGCAGATGGGCCGCACCGTCGTACAGCCCGTAGCCGTCCGCCGTGCGCAGCGCCCAGGCGAGGTCGGAACGCGACCCTCGGATCCGGTCGTCGATCAGCACCGGCATCAGGCGTGCCGGCGCCTCGTCAGGAGCACAGTCGGCGTGCCACCTCTCGACGGCCTCGAGGTGCACCTTCATGGCGGCGAGTCGCCGGAAGCCGGCGGGCCAGCCGCGGACGACGCGGTCCGCCCCGCGGAGCCGGGAGTAGACCGCGGCCGAGGCGAAGGAAACCACCTGTGCCAGGTCGGCGGCCGACGGATCCGCCGGCGGCAGCTCCCCGGCCCAGGCCCTTGTCGTGCGTGAATCCTCGGTGAGGCCGATCGGCTCGCCCACGACATCCGGAATCAACGGCGTCCATGTCACGGCGCGATCATGCCGCAGGGGTACGACAAGAACGCCGCGCCCGCACCGGATCTGCGTAGGGTGACCCCCAGTCGACCAGGATCACTGTGGGTGTCGACTACGGGAGCTGCGCCGACCCGGGCGAGCATCGTTCGGCTTCGGGTTGGCAGTGCGGGTCGCATCCGGCCCGGCGGTCGCGGGGAGGGTGGGAGGGGACGCCTGCCTGGCGTGATGCCACGGGAGGGGTGGCTCGGCGAAGGGCTTGTCCGGGCGTACCGAAGCCTGGGTTGAAATCTTTTGAAAGGCAACATATGTTGCGTCCATGAAGGACGTGCGGGAAGACGGCCTGGAACGGCTTCGGGGGCTCACCGGGGACATCCGAGCGATGGAGAGCGAGCGCACCCGGATCGTCGGGGCGCTGCGGGAGAACCAGGCTGCCAGCTGGGACGAGATCGGGCAGGCCTGCGGCATGACCCGGCAGGGAGCCACCCGGCGCTGGTCGAAGACGCTGCACGCCGGCTCCTTCGGCAGCGTCGCGGGCACCTACCACCGGGGGCGGCCCACCTATCCGCTGTCGGCTGTGGAATGGGTGGTGCCGCGGCACGCCCGGCGGGTGCTGGATCTCGGGGCGGGAACCGGGAAGTTCACCGAATTATTGACCACGGCCGGTCTCAGCGTGGTCGCGGTCGAGCCGTCCGCCGAGATGCGGGCCGAGATCACCGTCACCGCCGAGATCCTTGCCGGTACGGGGGAGCAGATCCCGCTCCCGGACGGCGACGTCGACGCCGTGGTGTGCGCGCAGGCCTGGCACTGGGTGGACCCGGCACTGGCCGTGCCGGAGGTGGCCCGGGTGCTGCGGCCCGGCGGCACCCTCAACCTGGTGTGGAACATCCGCGACCACGAGGAACCCTGGGTGGCGCTGCTCGACGACGTGCTGCACCGGCACACCCGCCAGGAGATCGACACCACCCCAGAGGTGGGGGCGCCGTTCGGGCCGGCCGAACGCACCGAGATCCGCTGGCGGCACACCCTGACCCGGGCCGCCCTGCTGGACATGGTGGCGTCCCGCAGCTACGTGATCGTGCTCGCCCCGCACGAGCGGGCCGAACTGCTCGGCGACGTCACCGAACTGCTCGACCGGCAGGGGTTCGGCGACGAGATCACCATGCCCTACGTCACCCGGTGCAGCCGGTTCCACCTCACAACGTGACCACCGCGCCGCCGGCGCCGCCGCCGATCAGGCCGGCCACCACCGCGGCGGGCGGAATCAGCGGCGGCAGCGCTGACCGTTCCTGATCGCTCAGGCCACCACGATCCGGTGGCCGGTGAGGCCCAGCGCCAGCTCCCGGCCCAGGCCGCTGCCGGCACCGGTGACGATGGCGGTACGCGTCGTCGGCACAAATCCTCCACTCCGTAAGGTTGACCCCGTGAGTCTTCTTGATGACGTGGGTGAACGCGACGGCTGGCGCTGCTGGGTGTGCGACGAGAAGGTCGACCCGGACGCCTCGGTGAACGACGATCGTGGCCCGAGCGTCGACGCCCGGACCGCCGACCGCAAGGCGAAGATCACCGAGCGGCTCGCGCACCGCGCCTGCAACTCCCGCAAGGGCGCGGTCAAAGTAGTCATCGCCTGGCCGGACCGGCTGAACGTGATCGAACCGGCGCCGCTGATCACCGTCGCCGAACGCCTGGACCGCAAGGGCGGCCGCGAGCTGGTGGCCCGCTGCCCGCGCAAGAACGACGCGCAGGACGCCGCGGACTGGCTGGTCGACCGGTTCTCCCGGCTCGTACCGGGCCTGCCGGTCGACGCTACGGTCGAGCCGGGTGGCGGTCAGTTCCTGGTCGCATTGTCGACGCGGCGGCGCTGATCGCCTCCTCGGCAGGCCGCGGGTTCCAGCCGAGCGCCGCACGGGCCTTGGCGTCGGAGATCTTCTTGACGTGCCCGAGTTCCCCGGCCACCGACCGGAACTCGGGCTTGACCAGCGCGGCCAGCTTCACCACGAAGTCCGGGACGCTGCGCCCGTGCACACCGAGGACCGCCGCGATCTCCTTCATCGCCAGCGGGCGGCCGTTGGCCAGCAGGTAACGCCCGGCCGGGGCGGTCAGCGCGGCCACATGAGCGGCGGCCACATCGCGCACGTCGACGATCGGCACGTACATGTCCGGGAACGCCGTCATCTGCCCGCCGAGAATTCGCTGCACGATGTGGTTCGCGCCGGAGACCTTGCCGTCGAACGCCGGGCCCATCACCGCCACCGGCAGCAGCGTCGTCAGATCCACCCCGTCGAACTCCCAGGCCGCCTTCTCGGCCAGGACCTTGCTGCGGCCGTACGCGTCCATGCCCGGCCCGTCCATCACCGACCAGTCGTCCTCGGTGAACGTGTGACCGGTGTGCGGATGCCCGAATCCGGCCGCATGGAACGCCGACGTGAGCACCACCCGCTCGACGCCCGCGTCCCGGGCCGCCCGCAGCACCCGCCGGGTGCCCTCGACCGCCGGAACGATCACGTCGTCCTCGTTCGCGACGTGACCGGGACGCACCGGCGAGGCGACGTGCAGCACGTAGTCGCAGCCCGCGGCCGCCTCGGCCCAGCCGTCGTCGCTGAGCAGGTCGGCCCGGACCTGGTCGTCGCGTTCGGGACGGCCCCGCACGGTGGACCGCACCCGGAATCCCCGTTCGAGCAGCTGAATGATGATGTGGCGGGCGATGAAACCGTTCCCGCCGGTGACGAGCACAAGTGGCATGACGACCACTGTCCAGCCGTCCGGTTGTGGTAGCCAGGGTTCCGTCAGGACCCCCTCTGCCAGGCCCACGGCGATCTACCGTTGCGGTCATGACACACCCGCTGGGCGAATTCCTGCGCGCCCGCCGTGAACTGGTCACCCCCGCCGACGCCGGGGTGCCGGTGACCGGCGTGCGCCGTACGCCGGGGCTGCGCCGCGAGGAGGTGGCGATGCTCGCCGGGATCAGCGCCGACTACTACCTGCGCCTGGAACGCGGCCGCGACCGCAACCCGTCCACGCAGGTCCTGGAGGCGCTGGCCCGGGTGCTGCTGCTGGACGCCGATACGAAGGCGTACCTGATGAGTCTCGCCGTCGCCCCGAAGCAGCGCCCGCGCCGCCCACGGCGGGAGACCGTCCCGCCGAGCACCGCCAAACTGGTGGCCACGCTGCCGCTGCCCGCCTTCGTCGAGGGCCGCTACCTGGACGTCCTGGCCGCCAACCCCCTCGCGGCGGCCCTGTCCCCACGGCTGGTCCCGGGCGGCAACCGGCTGCGTGACGTCTTCCTCGACCCGGCCGAGCAGGCGATGTTCCCGGACTGGGAGATGGCCGCCGCCGGGCTGGTCGCCGGATTCCGGGACTCGGTCGGCACCGCAACCAGTGACCAGCGCTGCATCGAACTGGTCGGCGAACTCAGTCTGGCCAGCCCGCTGTTCCGGAAACTGTGGGCCCGCCACGACGTGCGCACCCGCTCCGGCGCGACCATTCCGTTCCAGCACCCACAGGTCGGCGAACTGGTCCTGAACCGGGAGAAACTACTGGTCAGCGGCACCGACGGCATCATGCTGGTGATCTACCACCCGGACGCCGGGTCGGACGCCGCCGAGAAACTAACCCTGTTGGCGTCGATTACGGAAGAGTGGAGTCATGGCATCGACGTATCCCGGGCTCGTCGCCCGCACCCAGAGCTTCACCCTGGGTCTCGCCCGTAAGTTCGTGATCGCGCCGGACGGCTCGCGGGTGGTGTTCCTGCGGACCGCGACCGGCAAGGATCCGTCCGGGGACCTGTGGTCCTACGACGTGGCCTCCGGCGAGGAACGGCTGCTGGTCGCCGCGGCGTCGCTGCGCGACGGCGGCGCGCCGATGTCCGAGCAGGAGAAGGCCCGACGTGAGCGGGCCCGGGACAGGTCCGCCGGGATCGGGGCTTTCCACACCGATGCGGCGGTACGTACGGCGGTGTTCACCGTCGGCACCCGGCTCTACCTCGCCGACCTGGGCAGCGGCGAGGTCACCGAGCTGGGCGCGCAGCAGCCGGCGTCCGAGGCCCGCCTCGACCCGACCGGGCACACCGTCGCCTACGTGCGGGAGAACGAGCTGCGGCTGATCGGCCGGGACGGCAAGGACGACCGGCCGCTCGCCGAACCGGACGGCCCCGAGGTCAGCTGGGGCCGGGCCGAACACGAGGCGTCCGAGTCGATGGACCGGTTCCAGGGGTACTGGTGGGCCCCGGACGGCCGGGCCCTGATCGCCGCCCGGGTCGACGACGCGCCGGTGCAGGTGTGGCACATCAGCGACCCCGCCCACCCGCAGAAACCGCCCGTCGCGCTGCGGTACCCGGCGGCCGGCACCCCGAACGCCGACGTCACCCTGCACGTGCTCGGCCTGGACGGCAGCCGGGTCGCCGTCGACTGGGACCGGGCCGGGTTCGAATACGTCACCCGTGTCGGATGGTCGTCGCACGGCCTGCTGGTGGTGGTGCAGAACCGGCCGCAGACGGTCATGCGGATCCTGTCGGTGGACCCGGCGACCGGGGCGACCACGGTGCTGCGCGAGGACACCGACCCGCAGTGGACCACGATCGTCGAGGGCGTGCCCGCGTACACCGCGTTCGGGAATCTGCTGTGGACCTCCGACGAGGGCGAGACCCGGCGGCTCACCGTCGACGGGGTGCCGGTGACCCCGCCCGGCCTGCAGATGGAGCAGGTGCTGTCGGTCGACGGCGACACCGTGCTGTTCGCCGGCCGTCAGGACCCCACCGAACGGCACCTGTGGACCTGGTCGCCGGCCGGTCTCACCCAGCTGACCAGCGGCGCCGGAGTGCACGACGGCCGGCTGGCCGGCGGCACCACCGTCATCGAGGCCCGCACCCTGACCGGCGAGACCGTCACCGTCGACGGCCGGGAACTGCGCGCGACGACCGCGGTGTCCCCGGTGAAACCCGTCGTCCACCTGCACACCCTCGGCACCCGGAAGCTGCGTACCGCGGTGCTGCTGCCCACCGGATACACCTCAGGTCCGCTGCCGGTGCTGATGGACCCGTACGGCGGATCGGCCGCGCAGCGGGTCGTCGCCACCCGGACCCGGTTCTGGGCCTCGCAGTGGTTCGCCGACCAGGGTTTCGCCGTGATCGTCGCGGACGGCCGGGGCACCCCCGGCCGCGGCCCCGCCTGGGAACGCGCCCGCGGCGACGACCACCCGGCGCCGCGCCTGCAGGACCAGGTCGACGCCCTGCACGCCGCCGCCGGACACTACGACCTGGACCTCGGCCGGGTCGGCATCCGCGGCTGGTCCGCCGGCGGCTACCTGGCGGCCCTCGCCGTGCTGCGCCGCCCCGACGTCTTCCACGCCGGGATCGCCGGGGCCCCGGTCACCGACCAGCTGCTCTACAGCTCCCACTGGCAGGAACGAACCCTGGGCCTGCCGGCCGAGAACCCCGGCCTGTACGCCCAGGCGTCCCTGATCGACGACGCCCCGAACCTGCGCCGCCCCCTGCTGCTGATCCACGGCCTGCTCGACGACAACGTACTGCCGGTGCACACGATGAAGCTGTCCGCCGCCCTGCTGGCCGCCGGCCGCCCACACACCGTCCTGCCGCTGCCCGGAGCCACCCACATGGGAATGCTCGACAACACCGAATGGCAGTTCGAGGTCGACTTCCTGCGAACCGCACTGGATCTTCCGGCTCCATCCGGGCCTGAGTAACCGGTGGTCAGCGTCGAGATCGTCTACGAGTACGACGGCGACCGCAAACGCGTCGTCGTCCCCAGCCACCTGACGATCTGCGCCCCCGCCACCGCGCCCTGCGAAGCCCGGGGCCCGGAATGATCTTGTGACAAAGGTGTAAAGGTCGGCGGTTAGGTTCGAGCCCATGGCTGACGCATTCGCATCGTACGATCTGGCCGGCACCAAACTGGCCAACCGCATCGCGATGGCACCGATGACCCGCAGTCGCGCGTACGGTCCGGGTGCCACCCCGACCGACCTGACCGCCACCTACTACGCCCAGCGCGCCGGCGCCGGCCTGATCATCACCGAGGGCACCCAGCCGTCGGTGGCCGGCCAGGGCTACACCGACACCCCGGGCCTGCACTCCGAGGAGCAGATCGCCGCCTGGCGCACGGTCACCGGCGCCGTCCACGGCGCCGGCGGGGTGATCTTCGCGCAGCTGATGCACACCGGCCGGATCGGGCATCCCAGCGTGCTGCCGGACGGCCTGCACCCGGTCGGGCCGTCCGCGGTCAAACCGGCCGGCAAACTGTGGACCGGCGACGGGCTCAAGGAGTTCGAGACCCCGCGCGAGCTGACCGAGGCGCAGATCACCGCGACGATCGCCGACTTCGCCACCGCTGCCCGCAACGCGATCGCCGCCGGATTCGACGGGGTGGAGGTGCACGGCGCCAACGGCTACCTGGTGCACCAGTTCCTGTCGGCCAACGCCAACCGGCGCACCGACGGCTGGGGCGCCACGATCGAGGGCCGGATCCGGTTCGGGGTCGAGGTCGCGACCGCGGTGGCCGCGGCGATCGGCGGGCACCGCACGGGTTTCCGGATCTCTCCGGCCAACCCGTACAACGACATCACCGAAGAAGACACCGAGCAGCTGTACGCCGCCCTGCTCGCGAGTCTGGCCCCGCTGAACCTGGCGTACCTGCACCTGATCGAGAGCCCGGACCGGGAGCTGACCCGCAGCCTGCGTGCCGCCTGGCCGGGCACGTTCGTGCTGAACCCGGCCACCCACCCGCAGATCACCGGCCCGGAGGCCCTGGCCCTGATCGCCGACGGCACCACCGACCTGGTGTCGTTCGGCGCGCTGTTCCTGGCCAACCCGGACCTGCCGGCCCGGCTGGCCGCCGGCGGCCCCTACAACACGCCGGAGAAGTCGTCGTTCTTCGGCGGCGACCACCGCGGTTACACCGACTATCCGACGCTCGCCGGCTGACGTGTTTGACCCGCCGTGGGGGCGGGGCTAGCGTGGATTGTGGTTGTTGCACCCGATTTGATCATCTCGGGAGTCGGCATGAGCACACTCGCGGAGTTCCTCGACTGGCTGGAAGAAGCCCGCACCCACGGCCCGGTCCACCACGACGCCGGACAGGGCGTCTGGCAGGTCGTCGGCCACCCCGAGGTCAGCGAGATCCTGGCCGACCCGGGCACCTACTCCTCCGACATGTCGGAGATCATGCCGGTGCAGGACGACTTCACGACCTTCCAGCAGGGCAATTTTGTACGGATGGACCCGCCGCGCCACCGCAAACTGCGCGGCATCGTCAGCCAGGCCTTCACCCCGCGCGTCGTCGCCGGTCTCGAACCCCGCATCGCCGAGGTCACCACCGAACTGCTCGACGCCGTCGACGGCCACGACCGCATCGACCTGATCGAGGCCCTGGCGTACCCGCTGCCGATCATCGTGATCGCCGAGCTGCTCGGCATCCCCACCGCCGACCGCGGCATCTTCCGGCGCTGGGCCGACGTCCTGTTCGACCAGACCGCCATCGACCCCGAGGACTCGATCCTGGAGGCCGGCCAGAAGAGCATGGCCCGGGTCGCGCCCACGATCCGGGAGATGAACAGCTACCTGCTGGACTACATCAGGTCCCGCCGCGCGCACCCCGGCGACGACCTGACCACCCGGCTGACCACCGCCGAGGTCGACGGCGAACGCCTCGACGACCAGCAGATCATCGGTTTTGTCGGCCTGCTGCTGCTGGCCGGGCACATCACCACCACCGCCACCCTCGGCAACACCATCGTCGGCCTCGACGAGAACCCGGACGCCTTCGCCGAGGTCCGTGCCGACCCCGGCCTGCTGCCCGCCACCATCGAGGAGAGCATCCGGTTCCGCACCCCGTTCCCGCGTCTGGCCCGGCTGACCACCCGCCCGGCCCGCCTCGGCGACACCGACCTGCCCGCCGGCGCGATCCTGCAACTGTGGGTGACCGCCGCCAACCGCGACCCACGGATCTTCACCGACCCGAACAGTTTCGACATCCACCGCAAACCGAACCCGCACCTGTCCTTCGGCCACGGCATCCACTTCTGCCTCGGCGCCCCGCTGGCCCGCCTGGAGGCGAAGATCGCACTCCGCCTGCTGATGCAGCGCTACGACGACATCGCCCTGACCCCGGACGCCCCACCCGAGTTCCGCAACCCGTTCATCATGGTCAGTGTCAACAAACTCCCCTTGTCGGTACGCCCGTCGAACAGCGCTGTCCTCCCCACGACGGCCCACCCGTCCCGCCCACAGCCGTCCTCCACCCGCGCGTGAGAGGCCGATGGCGTGGCCGCGGTCGCGACCCTGGACGTTGAGGTGCCCGGTCACCGGGACGGTTCCGTCGCCGGCCAGCGTCGTCAGGCGACCGGCGGCTGAATGACCGGCTTTGATCTGCATGCCGAACGCACGGAATCAGATGTCGGCGCTGATCTGCGCACCCCGGCCGGTGACGCTCAGCCCGCGACCAGCCTCACCGTGAACGGGTAGGTCCGGGCGAGGTCCGGGCGGGGGACCACCCGCAGGCGGTGGACCTCACCCCGGCGGGACCGGACGCACAGATCGTCGACGGCACGGGGCGTCACCGAGACCTGCTCCGGGCGGAACTGCGCCCGCGCGCACGACAGCACCGGATCCGGTGCGGCGACTCCGGCCCCGTTCAACGGGGTCAGCCACCACCACTTGAGCCGGAGGTCGGCGGCGTCCTTGCTCGCCGCCCGCACCAGCCGTCCACCCCGCTCGATGGCCAGGAAGAACGCCGGCTTCACGAATCCGGTGACACCGCCGGTCTCCACCGGTCGGCCCGCGGGTGCCCGCGCCGGGTCCGGCCGCTGCTTCTCCGGGGGGAGCACGGCGGTCGTCACGACCCGTACCGCCGTGGTTGTCTCGTCTCCGGCCGCACGAGTCGTGGCCGCAAGGCCCCCTCGCGGCGACCAGGCCTGCCATCGCGTGGTGGTGTCCGTCTCGTCCCGGTCGACCGGGACGGTGATCCGGGGCAACACCCGGGTGGTGCCGGCCGGGCTCTCCCGGTTGATCTCCAGGTTGTTGTGGTCGCCGCAGACGATGCCGGCGGGATTGCCGTCACCCTGCCAACAGGGCAGGTGATCCGTCGGCGCCGGGGTGAACACCGCGGCCGGCGGTGCCGGGCGGAAACCGAAATACACGGCCACCAGCACACCGGCCACCGTCGCCACCCCGCTGATCACCGTCCAGCGGTGGTCGGTGATCCTCTGTGCCGGGTGCCGCCGTGAGCCCGCTCCGGCAGCACCCGCGGAAAGTCCGACGGAATCATCCGCCATGGCGCACCCTCTCCCAGCCGCATTTTTCCTACCTTCAACGGCGGGAGAGGGCGCCAGGACACGGCCCGTAACGTCAGGAGTGGCTGACGAAACTGCGCATGTCCTCCACACTGTGCGGCAGCCCGTACGCGTTCACCATCAGGGTGAAGTTGGCGAAGATCCCGGACTCGCCCCACTGCCACGTGGTGGGGGAGTCGGCCAGCTTCAGCAACAGCTTCTGCTGCAACTGGTCCAGGTCGGCGAACCGCACCGCCGACCCGACCGGGCCGGCCGGGAACGCCCGGCGCAGCGCCTCACCGACCACCGGCAGCGCCTCGGGACCGCTCACCGCCGGAATCCGCACCAGCAACGTCTCGAACGCCGCGCCCGCGTGCGTGTCACCGAGCCGCCGCAACGCCAGCCCGGCCAACCCGGACAGGTCACCGCCGAGGAACGGCACCGCCGGGAACCGGGCCCGGCCACGCCCGGCCCAGCCCAGCAACTCGTCGACCGCGGCCTGACCGGTCGCCGGCCCGTCCAGACCCGCCACCGTCACCGCCGCCGCCCACCGGACCAGCGCCCGCCCGTCACCCAGCGCCTCCCGGAAGATCGCCCCGGGCCCACCCGACAGGAACAGCGCCACCAGCGCGGTCGCGGCCACCGCCGGATCCGGATCGGCGGCCGACGCGGTCAGCGCCCGCTCGACCACGGCCGCCTCCTCCGGGAACCAGGCCAGCGCATAGGCGGCGGCGACCCGCAGACCCGGGTCGGCGGCCGACAACAGGTCACGGAAGAGCGGCACCCCGGCCCGGACCGCGTCGTACGCGCTCAACTCGATGAACGCGAACATGCTCTCCCGCCCGCGATCGTCGAGCGCCTCCACATAACGAAAAACACTGTCGTCCTCGTACGACGGCAGGGGCGCCGCCCGCAGGATCGGCTCACCACCGGCGGCCTGCTCCCGATAGGACGCCACCGGGAACGGGCCCGGCAGCCACGACTCGTCCTCACCGATCGCCAGGGACGTCAGCAGGGCCAGCAGATCGGCCCGCTCCGGGGTGGCCGGGTCGGCGAGCAGTTCGAGCAGGAACGGGACGGCGAAGGCGCTGGCCTCATACCTCGTACCCGAATGAACGATGTTGTGGTTGAGGGACCGCCGGGCCGCGTCGCGGACCGCCATGTCGGGGGACCGCAGCGCGCGGATCTGATCGGGGACGTCGGCCGCCGAACCGTAGGCGTGCCCCAGCCGGGCCCAGGGAACTTCGGAAAGCTTCTCCAACACGATGCGGAACCTACTGCCACCCCCTGACATTTTTACGTTTCCGCAGCGTGCGGGGCACAGTAGAGGGTCAGGACAGGCGGAGCGGGTTCACCACGTCGGCGGTGATGGTCAGCAGCATGACCGCGCCGCCGATCAGGACCAGCGCCATCGTCACCGGGTAGAGCCGGGTGAAGTCGACCGGGCCGAGGGCGGGCCGGCCCCGCAACCGGCGGACGGTGTCCCGCAGCCGCTCGTACCAGACGATCATGATGTGGCCGCCGTCCAACGGCAGCAGCGGCAGCAGGTTGAACACCGCCATGAACAGGTTCAGGCTGGCCATCAGCAGCAGGAAAACCTCCCACAGCCCACGCTCGGCCGCCTCACCGCCGAGCCGGCTCGCACCGACCATGCTGACCGGGGTGTCCGCGGTCCGCTCGGCGCCACCGATCGCCGCGATCACCGCCGGGATCCGCTGCGGGAACGCGACCAGCTGGGCCGCGGAACGCTGCAGTAGATCACCGGTGAACACGACGGTCGCCCCGACCGCCGCCACCGGGCCGTGCCGCAGGTACGCCGGGGGAGTGGCCGCGGTGGCACCGATCATGCCGACCTGCGCACCCTCACGGGTCACCCGGGCCACGTCCACCGTCAGGGTCAGCGTCCGCCCACCCCGCTGCACGGTCACCGCGGTGGGCCCACCGGCCGCGCGCACGGCCGCCAGCACGTCGGTCCAGAGCGGAGTGGCCGCCCCGCCGACCGCGGTGATCCGGTCCCCGGCGAGCAGCCCCGCATCAGCGGCCGGGCAGGTCGCGCCCACACACGAGGTGGAGGCGACGACCGGCTCGGTGACCGGGTTCAGGTTCGGCAGGCCGGTGCTGACCGCCATGCCGTAGAGGATCGCCGCGGCCAGGAACACGTGCGTGACCGGCCCGGCCGCCATCACCACGGTCCGTTTCCACCAGGGCTGACGCCACATGGCCCGCTCGTTCTCCTCGGGCGTCAGCTCGTCCAGGGTGGTCATCCCGGCGATCTCACAGAAACCGCCGATCGGCAGTGCCTTCAGCCCGTACTCGGTGTGCCCGCGCCGGAACGAGAACACGGTCGGCCCGCGCCCGACGAAGTAGCGCCGCACCCGCAACCCGAACATCCGGGCGGTCAGCAGATGCCCGGCCTCGTGGATCGACAGCGACAGGCACAACCCGACGACGAACAACACGACACCCGCGACATAGGCAAGCACGCCGCCGATCGTACAAATCGTCAGCGGTTGAGGGAACCGTTGACATCCTCCCCGCCCTAAAGTTATCTACGGTGCCCTGCCACCTCTAATCTATGTAATCAGCGTGGGCGACCCTCCTTGATCCTCCTTGTTGATGAAGAACTATCCTCGGTCCTTCATCAACAAGGAGAGTTGAGAGAGACGTGGCCTATACCGTGCCGCTTCGGCCACCTGGGGGACGTCGTACCTGGACCGTGGTCGACTCGGGCTACAAGACCGTGGCCCCAGTTGAGGAATGGCTGGAGTCCCACCGGGCCGAGTGGTCACCGAACACGGTGCGTTCGTACGCGACGAGCCTGGCCCACTGGTGGACCTTCCTCGAACAGCGCGACGAGACCGGCAAGTGGAACGCGGTCGGCGTGCCCGTCGTCGCGGGGTACTTGTCGTGGTTGCGGAACGGCCGAACCGTCGAACGCACCATCACCGCACCGGAAGACCCACCTTCGCCGGAGACGTTGGAGACTCGGCTCGCCGCGCTGATCTCCTTCTACCGCTGGCAGGCCGCCGTCCACGAGGTCCCCGTGGCCGCCAAACTCCTACGTGGGGCCCCGCGGCGTGCACCGGCCCGAGGACTGCTGTCCCACCTGGACAACCGCACCCAACCCAGCCCGTCGTCCCTGGTCCGGGTCCGCACCGTCAAGCGCCGCGATCGGCCGCCGGTTCTACTGCCGCAGCAGGTCCAGGCCATCCTCGATGGCTGCGCTACCTATGACGCGGCGACCGGGGAATGGGTCGGCAACCTTCGGGACCGATTCTTCTTCGCTTTGCTGGCCGAGACCGGCATGCGCATCGGTGAAGCCCTGGGCATGCGGATCAACGAGTTTGTCATGGGCCGCGGCGGCACGCCACAGGTCGACGTGATCCCGCGCGAGGACAACCCCAACGACGCCCGCGTGAAGATGCTGCGTCCCCGTCGCGTCTACGTCGGCAGCGACCTCGAACGCCTCTACGCCGACTACCTCACCCTGCTCGCCATGCGGGCCGCCGACCTCGGCCTCCCCGTCAAGCCGAGCGACCCGCTGTTCGTCAACCTGGACCGGCCTCCCTACCTCGCGGCGCTGCGTGAGGGCACCGTCCGCGACAAGGTGGCCGCCCTGAAACGCAAGGGCATCGGACCCGCGGACTGGACGCCCCACTGGTTCCGGCACACCCACGCCACCGCTCTGCTGTTGGGCGGCACCGCTGACTGGGTCGTGTCTCGCCGTCTTGGACACGCCCACGTCCAAACCACGCTGGATCTCTACGGCTGGGTGACCGAAGACGAAGCCCTGCGGGCGGCAGCGAACTGGAAGAACTACACCGAAGGCTGGAAGGTGACCACCGATGCGATCTGACGCCCTCCGCGTCGCACCCACTCCGGCGTCCACCGACGCGCTGGGCAGGCTGCTGGCGGATCTGCCGGTCGAGTGGCAAGGCGAGGTGATCGGCCCTGGCATCGACGGCTGGCACGACCGGACTGAGAAAGGCCGAGCGGCCTCGCTCCGTCTCGCAGGGCTGCCGCCGCGGTTGCGGACCGAACTGGCGTGGATGGCCCACTGGCAGTTCAGGGACGGAATCGGAGTCTCCGTGTCGGATTTCAACCAGGCAGCGACCGCACTCGCATGGGCCATCACGTCGGGAAGGGAACATCCGACCTCGATGGCTGCGCTCGACAAGGACACCTTCATGCGGCTCTACCGGACGTCCTTCGAGTCTCGCCGGGGTCGCCTTCCCTCGCAGGAGAGCGCCGACCGATTTGGCAGGGTGCTGTTCGGCTATCCGCAGATGGCGCTGATCGCCCGGTTGAATGACAGACCGTGGTGGGTGCTGGATAACTGGCATCCCCGTTGCGACCCTCGCATCCCGGTCAGAGACCGGGAGCCGCGACGCTCCGAAGGATGCAGTCCCGGGAAGGCTGAGATTCCTTGGGTCCGTGATGCGATCAAGTGGTTCGCCGGCACGATGCTGGAGTCGGGGACAAAGACCTGGTCGACCATCACCGGGGGCTCGATGCTGTTCCTGCTGATGTTCGACCGCTGGTTGTCCACCACCGCGGAACCCGCGAGTCTGACCAGAGATTCGGTCAAGGCCGGTGCCCTGGCATCCTCGTTTCGGCGCTGGCTGAGCGATCCAGCCAACCGCCCGCGAACCTTGGGGCAATCAGTCAGCCAGCGAGCGGTCAACGACGGCATACGGACCGTCAGCGACATGATGGCATTCATCGTCGAGAACCGCGATGAGTGCCGGACCATCCTCGGCCCCTCCCCGTGGGACGACTTGACGGAGATCCAGCCTGCCGTCTGGCGCAAGCAGATCACCCGCAGCCGCGGAGCGAAACCGCTGGTCAATGAAGAGCACTACGTCGATGATCACACCCTCGGGCAGATCACGACGGCGCTGCCGACGCTGGGACAGAACAACCCGCAGGCCATGAGGATGCTGCTCCTCCAGATCCTCACCGGACGCCGTGCCAGCGAGATTTGCATGTGTGACTTCGACTGCCTCTCGCCCGCCACTGGCAAGGCCATTGAGACAGCCGAGGGGGAACAGGTCGCCCGGTTCCGCTACGCGCAGAGCAAGATCGACCAGGCTCCGGACACGATCCTCGTTGACGCCGAGGTCGTCGCGGTGGTCGAGGAGCAACAACAGTGGGTCCGCGACCGCTTCCCCGGCACCCGGCCCTCCTACCTTTTCCCTCAGCAACACGCCAACGCCCACGGCACCAAGCACTCCAGCGCCACCAACTATGGGCGCATCCTGCGCGAGTTCAGTGAGCAGGTGAACATCACCGACAGCAAGGGACGCCCGGTCCGGCTCAGCAAGACCCACCGGTTCCGGCACACCCGGATCACCCGCCTCGCCGAGCTGGGCCTGCCCGTCCACGTCCTGCAGCGATACGCCGGCCACTCGAATCCCACCATGTCCATGCACTACGTCGCCCGCCGCGAGGAACATTCCGAGCAGGCGTTCCTGGCCACCAGGAAGTTCAAGGCCGACGGCACCGCCGTCACGTTCTCCCGCGAGGACCACGACGGCATGCAGTTGTTCAACCGGGCGGATCGCTTCCTTCCGCATGGCTACTGCCTGCTACCGCCGCTGCAGACCTGCGACAAGGGGAACGCCTGCCTGACGTGTTCGGTGTTCGTCACCGACTCCAGCCACCTGGACACGCTGCAGCGTCAACTCGACGAATCCGAGGCTTTGATCGAAAGGCAGACCAGCGCCTTTCAGGCCCGGCACGGTCGGCCGATGCCCGCTGACAACGTGTGGCTCCTGCAACGCACAGCCGAGCGTGACTCCCTGACCAAACTGCTGACCGCGATGCGAGACAACCCAGGACGGCCCTGCCAGGGGGCGGGCAGCCCCACCTCTGGACCGACGCCCATCACCATCGACACGATCCGGCACCGGCAGGCGCGGTCGTGAGCGACACCCGGCAGCGGAGGATCGACAACCTCACGGACGCGGCCCGCCGCAAGTCGCAGGCGAAGGTCAAGGCCGCCGAGGCGGCCATACGCAGGCTGATCAAGCGCGGTGACCAAGTGACCTTCCAGGCGGTCCAGCGCGAGGCGGGAGTCTCGCAGAACTTTCTCTACAAGAACCCGGACCTGCGGGCCAGGATTGAGCACCAGCGGCAAACCCAACGCCCGACCCCACGCCCGGTCCCGGCCGCAGTGAACACCGAGAACAACATCGTCACGGCCCTCACCGCGGAGGTCACGAGACTGAAGAAGCAGCACCGCCAAGAAGTCACCGAACTCCGCAAAGCGCTGGAGCAGGCACACGGAGAAAACCTCGCCCTTCGCCGTGAACTCCAGCGCCGAGGAGGGTCCGACGACTAAGCGAGGCCCCGGCTTCATCTCATTGATTAGATCTCATCAACAATTTGAAGTGCAGGAATGATGGAACGGAAAGATCAAACCGGCGATAACTAAAGGACGGGGATTCCAGCGGTCGCCCGCCGGGTTTCCTGCTTCACGGCCGGTCGCCTCGGACGGAGATTTCCCCGTTGAGGTCTGACACCAGCTCCACAGGCAGCAACCGCCAGCCCGGCGGCCAGAATATTGCGTGCCGCGTTGACGTCGCGGTCGTGGACGGCCCCGCAGGGGCAGGTCCACGTGCGGACATTCAGCGGCATCTTCTCAGCGATGGCTCCGCAGGCCGAGCAGAGTTTGGAGGACGGGTACCAGCGGTCGATCACGATCAGGTCCCGGCCATACCAGTCGGCCTTGTGGGTCAGCATGGAGCGGAAGTCGCGCCAGGCCGCGTCGCTGATGGCGCGGGCCAGGCGGTGGTTTCTGACCATGTTACGCACGGCCAAGTCCTCGATCACGATCACTTGGTTCTCGCGAACGAGTCGAGTAGTCAGTTGGTGCAGGGTGTCACGGCGGCGGTCGGCGATGCGGGCGTGGACGCGGGCGACCTTGACCCGGGCCTTGGCCCGATTCTTGGAGCCCTTGTCCTTGCGGGCCAGTTCCCGCTGCGCACGGGCCAGCCGCTTGCGGTCGGCGCGTTCGTAGCGGGGGTTGTCGATCTTCTCGCCGGTGGACAGGGTGATCAGGTGGTTCAGTCCGGCGTCGATCCCGACGGCCGCCGTGGTGGCCGGCCCGGGTTCGATGGTGTCCTGGCAGAGTAGGGACACGAACCAGCGGCCTGCCGAATCCCGCGACACCGTCACCGTGGACGGCGACTGCCCCTCGGGCAGTAGCCTCGACCACACGATGTCCAGGGATGCGGACATCTTCGCCAGGGTCAGCTCGCCGTTCTTCCAGCGAAACGCGGACGGCGTGAACTCGGCCGAAGCCCGCGACCTGCGCTTGGACTTGAACTGCGGATACCTGGCCCGCTTCTCCCAGAACGCGGAGAACGCGTTTTGCAGGTGCCGCAGGCACTGTTGGAGCGGAACCGAGGAGACCTCGTTGAGGAACGCCAGCTCCTCGGACTTCTTCCACACCGTCAGCATCGCCGAAGTGGCGTTGTAGTTGACCCGCTCCTGTCGCTGATACCAGCCCTCGGTGCGGGCCTGCAACGCCAGGTTGTAAACCTTGCGCACACACCCGAACGTCCGATTCAGCAGGTCAGCCTGCTCCGGAGTCGGATGGAAACGGAACTTGAAAGCCCGCTTCACCGTGCGCGTGGACATGCTTCACATATTAGCACATTTGTTCGAAACTGATCCGGTGAGCGGTGTGAGGATAAACGCCGAGTTCGCCTTGACGGCGAATCGACCACCCCTGACCTGCTCCGCAGAAGTCCGTTTCCTCTCCGGCCTGAAGGCCGAAGTATCCACGGAGGAATCTGATGACCACGAACGCCGTGACCAGGCCGGTGGTGATCCCCAACGCGGCGTCGGTGAACGCCCGCAGCAGCCGGAAGGTACCGACCACGGCCAGCCAAGCGATCATCAGCGGCGTGGCGGCTCGCAATGCGTGCAGGACCTCGAGATAGTGGGTTTCAAGCATGACGGAATGACCTTTCGAGCCGGTGCGACGGCGGCGAGCAACACGCTCGGCAACGCCCCGTCACATCCGGCCGTGCCATGTCGTCCCCGATCGTATGAAGACCATCCTGCTCACCGGCGCGACCGGCACCCTCGGCCGGCCCGTCGCCGCACTCCTGCGCACCCACGGCCACGACGTCCGCGGTCTCAGCCGCAACCCCGGACAGGACTTCCGCGCCGACCTGACCAGCGGCAACGGCCTCGACACGGCGTTACGCGGGGTGGACGCGGTCGTGCACTGCGCCAGCGACACCCGCCGGATGGGCCGCGGCGACGTGACGGGCACCCGCAACCTGCTGAACGCCGCCACCCGAGCCGGCCACCCGTACGTCCTGTTCGTCTCGATCGTCGGCGTCGACACGATCCCCTACCCCTACTACCGCGTGAAACTGCGCGCCGAACAACTGGTCCGGGACTACGGCGGCGGTGTCCTGCGGGCCACCCAGTTCCACGACTTCGTCCTCGGCGGGGCCCGGCTCGCCACGCGCCTGCCGATCGTCCCCGCCCCCGATGTCGCGGTGCAGCCGATCGCCACCCGGGACGTGGCCGCCCGCATCGCCGCAGCGCTCGCCGCGCCGGTATCCGGCCGGCTGCCCGACCTCGGTGGTCCGCAGGTGCTGCAGGCCCCTGATCTGTTCCGCGACTACCTCGACGCCACCGGCAGCACACGACGGCTGGTTGCGGTCCGGCTGCCCGGCGCGGCCTTCCGGGCCTTCCGCGCCGGCGCCCACCTGGTCCCCGGCCACCTCACCGCAGGCGAGACCTGGGCTGATTTCTTGCAGGTACGAATACGTTGACCGTTTGTGCAAAGATCCCCGGGTGACGACCGCTGAGCTGTACGCCGACTTCGCCACCCGTGAGGCCCGAGGGGTGTCTCCGACCTACGAACGGCTGGCGGCGGCGGTCGCCGGGGACACCGTCATACATGAGCTGCTGGAGCGGGTGCCGGTCGCGAAACGGCAGCCGAACCTGCTGTTCGGGGTGGTCCGGCTGCTCGGCGGCCCGGTCGGCGACGTGGGCGCGTTCCACGACTTCACGGTCGCGAACTGGCCGGCGATCGAGGCGGAACTACTGGTCCGGGCCACCCAGACCAACGAGGCCGGGCGATGTGCGGTGCTGTTACCCGTACTGGCCGATCTGCCGCAACCCCTCGCCCTGCTGGAGGTCGGCGCGTCCGCCGGGCTGGGCCTCTATCCCGACCGGTACTCCTACCGCTACGGCGACCACACCCTGGGCACCGGCGGCCCGGTCCTGGACTGCGACCTGACCGGCACCGAACCACCCACCCGGCTGCCCGAGGTGGTGTGGCGCGCCGGCATCGACCTGAACCCGCTGCGCGTCACCGACCCGGCCGACATCGCCTGGCTGGACGCCCTGATCTGGCCCGAACACCAGCACCGCCGCGACCGGCTCCGAGCCGCCGCCGCGATCGCCGCCGCCGACCCACCCGAACTGATCGCCGGTGACCTGGTCGACGACCTCGCCGCCCTGGCCGCGAAAGCCCCACCCGGCGCCACCCTCGTCGTCTTCCTGACCTCGGTGCTCTACCAGGTCCCGGACGACCGGCGGGCCGCGTTCATCGACCTCGTCGGCACCCTGCCCGGCCACTGGATCTCCGTCGACCTGCCCGGCGCGGTGGCACCCGCCGACACCCTGCCCCCGGCCTGGGACGACACCCTGCACAACGTCGTCACCCTCGACGGCCGCCCACTGGCCTGGGCGAAGGGCCACGGCCAGGCGGTCCGGTGGTTCGGATGAACGCCCTGCACACCGAGACCGCGGCGTTCGGCGCCGCCCTGGACACGCTGACCGACGCCCACTGGGACCTGCCGACCCGCTGCACACCGTGGACGGTCCGCGGTCTGACCGGGCACGTCATCACCGTCCTGAGCCGGGTGCCCGACATGATCGCCGCACCGGCGCCTCCGGCACCGGACACCACGGCGACCGGCTACTACCGCCCGGACGAGCGTTTCAGCCAGGCCGCCAACGATCTGCGGGTACGCACGGGGCAGGCCCGCGCGGTCTCCCCGGCATCGTTCCGCCGGACCGTGACGGCGATGCTGCACGCCGTCGACGGCTGCGCCCCGAGTCGCCTGGTGACCACCCGGTACGGCGACCACATGCTGCTCACCGACTTCCTGACCACCCGCGTCGTCGAACTGGCCGTGCACGGCCTGGACGTCGCCGACGCCCTCGGCCGCCCGGCTTGGCTCACCCCGCAGGCGTCGTCCGCCGTACTGGAACTGCTGTTCGGCACCGGCCGCCCCGACCTGGACTGGCCACCGGAGACGATCCTGCGCCGCGCCACCGGCCGTGCCCCGGTGACCACCGCACAGTCGCAGCAGATGACCGAAGCCGGACTCCGGCCGCTGACCCTCGGATAGGGAGAACCGTGGAACAGGTGAGCACCCGGGTCGTCTACGAAAACCCGTGGATGACGGTTCGGGAGGACCAGGTCCGCCGCCCCGACGGCAGCCCCGGGATCTACGGTGTCGTCGAGAAACCCGACTTCGCCCTGGTCCTGCCCCGCTGGGAACAGGGCTTCTGGCTGGTCGAGCAGTTCCGATACCCGGTCGGCCGGCGCGCCTGGGAGTTCCCACAGGGCAGCTGGGGCACCGGAACGACAGGCGATCAGCTGGCCCTGGCCCGTCAGGAGCTGGCCGAGGAGACCGGCCTGCGCGCCGGTTCGATGACTCATCTCGGTCACCTGTACGAGGCGTACGGCTACTGCACCCAGGGGTTCGACGTCTACCTGGCCACCGAACTGTCCACCGGCGACCCGGCCCGGGAGGTGACCGAACAGGACATGATCCACCGCCGGTTCACCGACGCCGAGATCACCGGCCTGATCCGTTCGGGTGACATCGTCGACGCCCCGTCCCTGGCCGCCCTGACCCTCTACAGCCTGCGCTGATGCCCATGTTCGCGGGGCTCGACGACATCGACTGGGGATCGTTGCGCCACGCCTACGGGACGGCGGAAGACGTGCCCGGCTGGGTTCGCGGGCTGGCCGATCCGGATCCGGCGGTACGCGAGGTGGCACTGGACGCCATGTACGGGGCGGTGCACCACCAGGGCGACATCTACGACTCCACCGTCGCGGCGGTGCCCTACCTGATCGAGGCGCTGACCACACCGGAACTGCCTGGGCGGGACGGCATCGTGGAGCTGCTCGCCAGCATCGCGGAGATCGGGGAATGGCCTGACGATCCCGATCGGGACGAGGACGACGCCGAGATGTGCCGGCAGGCCTCCCGGGCTCATGTGCTGGTGACGGCCGCCGCACCACGCCTGCTCCGGCTCGCCGACGACCCCTCGCCGCTGGTGCGTGCGGCTGCGCCGAAACTCCTCGTCGCGTTGGGTCCGGCGATCCCCGATCTGCCGGAGCTGCTGCTTCGTCTTCACGGGACCGAGGTGGACGTACCGGCGAAAATGGGTTTGCTCGACGCCCTTGGGGGTCTGCCACTCGACGACGGCACTGTCGGGCGGCTCCTCGAACTGGCCGAGTCGGAGCGGGCGTCCATGGCGCTCGCCGCGCTGATCGCCGTGACCCGAGCTCGCCCGCACCGGGTTCCCCTCGACGGCGTCACCGCCCTCATCGAACGTGCCTACGCCGAGGAAGGGCCGGCCGCCGAACCGGGTGGATTCCAGACCGACACACTGATCGGGTCGCTGCGGGTGCTGGCGGAGGAACGCGACGAAGGACGCCGGGCCCCGCACTGCGCCCGCCGGATCGAAGACCTGACCGATCCGCTCGGCTCACGCGTGCCCGAACGCATCACGATCCTCACGCCGCTGCTCGCCTCGGCCCACGACGACCTTGCCGGGGACGCGCTCTACGCCGCCAACAAGATGATCGACAGCTGGCGTGGCGACTACCGGGACACGGTCGCCGTCATCGCCGGGTTCCTGGACCGGTCCCGGCAACTGGCCGGGCAGGCGGCCCGCATGCTGAAGCACTGGGGGCCGGTGGCCGCGCCCGCCGCGGACACCGTCGCCGGCCGGCTGGCCTCCATCGACGCCCGCCCGTGGCGTGACGGTCTGCCGGACTGGGCCCTCCGCTCCACCCTGCACCCCTACCTGGAGATCCTCGCCGGGCTCGGTGACGAGCGGGCCCTTCCCCTGCTGCTGACCGCGCTGACACTGCCGCAGCGGCCGAAGGACACCGGGTACCGGCTCGCCCGATATCCCGGGCACGGGGCCCGGATCACCGCCGCGATCCTGCCGCATCTCCCGGTGCTCGCGGAGGGGGAGCGGGAACCCACCGAGTGGTACGCGTTCCACGGGGCACTGCGGGCGTTCGGCGCGGACGCCGCCCCGGCCGTTCCCCGGCTGCTCGCCGCCCCGATGCGGGAGTGGTCCGCGACGACACTCGGCCGGATCGGGCCCGCCGCCGCGGAAGCCGTTCCCGCTCTGCGACGGGCCGTGTCCGCCGACGATCCGCGGCTGGCTGCCGCCGCGGCCGGGGCGCTGTGGCGCATCGACCGCGCGCCGGATGCCGCGGGACTGCTGGCCGCCCACCTGGACGGCCCAGGCTCTCGCACCGCGTTCGAGGAGCTGGCCGCGATGGGCCCGGCGGCGGCCGCGGTCGCCCCGCTGGTGGTGACCCATCTCGGCGCCCCACCGGAGGGGCACTGGTGGACGCCGGTCCTGGCCGCTCTCGCCCTGTGGCACATCACCGGAGACACCGACCGGACCGTGCCGGTGCTGACCGGCGGCTGGCACGGCAACCCGCTCACCCGGCCGGCGATCGCCGCGGCGGCCACCGGACCGCTGGCCGCCGCTCTGGAACCGCTGTTGCACGCCGAACTCGCGGCGCACCAGCGGTTCAACGTCCGTCCCGGTTCCTGGTCGTCCAGCCAGGTCACCGACGACGAGCAGCTGCGGGACCGGTGCCGGTCGGTCTTGCGTGAGACGCGATGACTACCGGCGAGCGGCGGATCCGGTTCGTGGTGGTCACGGCTGTGGTGGTCTTCGCGTACGGCACCATCGTCCATGTCGCGGACCTGCTGGGTCTGCGGCCCGCACTGTCCGGGCCGACCTGGCTGACCGTGTACTTCACCAGCCTGGTGGTGTTCGATCCGCTGTCCGCGGTGCTGCTGGCGATGCGCCGGGTGTCCGGCCTGTACCTGGGATGCGCGGTCCTGCTCACCGATGCCGCCGCCAACGCCTACGCCAACTACGTCCTGGACCCGGCCACCGGCATCACGGCCGGCCGCATCGGCCAGGCGGTGATCACCCTCCTGGCACTGGCCTTGACCGCCTCCGCCCCGGCCATGGCCGCGTGGTTCCGTCGCCCTGCTCCACCTGCCCCGGGAAGTCCCGCCCCAGTTGACCCCGGGAGGGGAAGATGACCCGTATGCAGCCGATGTCCAAGAACGAGCGCCGCACCCAGACCAGCCGGATCGTCGGAACCATGACCATCGCCGTCGGCCTGCTCCTCTCCTTCACGGGCGCACCGGTCCTGGCCGGGCTGCTGGTCCTCATCGGGGTGGGCCTGCGCATCGAGGCCGCCGTCACTGCCGGCCGATGACGTTCACCCCTCGGGCCGCGTGGGCCGACACGCCGGAAGCCGTGCGGGACGCTGTCGCCGCAGCGCTGGGCAGCGCGATCGTGGAGCACACCGATCTGCATGGCGGGATGTCGCCAGGGCCGGCCGTGAGTCTGCGGCTGGCGGACGGGCGGCGGATCTTCGTCAAGGCGGTGTCCGCCGAGGTCCGGGCCCACAACCACCGGATGATCGCGCAGGAGTCCGAGGTCCTGGCAGTACTGCCCACCTCGGTGCGAGCACCGGAACGGCTCGCCACCGTCGAACACGGACCGTGGATCGCACTGGCCACCACCTGGGCCGACGGCACCACCGGGGCGACCTGGACCGACGCCTCGATCGAGGCCGTCACCGAAGCCTGCCGAACCGCCAACCGACACCGAATACCGGCCGCTCTCAGCCCGGCTGCTCTCCCTTCGGCCGTTCTCCCTCTGGGTGCTCTCCCTCCGGTTGTCGAGCGGGTTTTCGACTTCGACGGCTGGACCAGACTGCTCGCCACCGGCCAGGCCGACGAGTGGGAGATCGCCCACTCGAAACCGGCGGCCGCCGTCGTGGACGGGTGGGAGCAGTGGACGGCCGGTGAGTTCCTGGTGCACCGGGACATCCGCCTCGACAACACCACAGTCGACGCGAAAACCGGTTCGGCGCTGCTCCTGGACTGGGCGTACGCCTCCGTCGGAGCCCCGTGGATCGACCTGGCCCAGCTCGCGGCGGACATCGTCGGCACCGGCCACGTCCTCGGCCCGCAGACGGCGACCGATCGCGCCTACCGGCTGCTGCGGACCCTGCCACCCGAGGCGTCCCGGTTCGTCGTCGGGCTGGCCGGCATGTGGTGCATCAAGGCCGCGACCATCCCGGACACCGTCATGCCCGGCATCGCGGCATGGCGCCGAGCGCGTTCGGTGGCGCTACGTCCCCTGGTAACCCGGCTGATCGCCGACCAGGGTCTGAGCCCAACGCCGAAACCCTGACTCCGGAGCACGGTCACAGTAACGGCGGAACTGGTCCCGCACCAGGTCCCGGTGGTGGCCGCCGGTGATGACCGGAGCGACGTACCAGGGGAGATCGGGGTTGGCCGGCCAGGCAGCGGCCACCGCCGCACCACCGTCGGCCGGGGACTCCAGACCGTAGTGGACCTCGGTAACCTTCAGCGCCATCGCCGCCCCGATGCACATCAGGCAGGGTTCCAGGTTGACCGCCAGCCGTACCGGATGGGGACGCGACCGCCATGCCTTCCTCGGCGACATCGACAGCGGCCCGCACCAACTCGTCAGGAGTCACACGGCATTATGGACTGTCATGGTGCGGTCGTGGGTGGAGGACAGCGGCGTTCACGTCTTCGTGGTCGACGGGGATGCTCTGGACGAGGCCGAGGAGACGGTCCGCCGGATGGTCGCCGAGCAGGGGATCACCGGCCCGGTGGTGCTCGGGGCGAACGCCGACGACGGCGAGCACGAGCGGGAGGCGATGCTGCTCGGCCGGGGATTTCGGCGGGCCTTCACGATGGTCGACATGCGGCGGGACGCGGGGCCCGTACCGCAGAAGCCCCTGCCTGAAGGTTTTCGAACACGCACCGTGACCGTCGAGGATGCGGCGGAGCTGTGGCGGCTGGCCGGGCGGGCGTGGGCCGGGCGGGAGTTCATCAGCCTGCCCAGCGAGGACCGGCTGCGGGCGTGGCTGCGGCGCTCCGACCTGTCCACCTTCGAGGTGGTGACCTCCGGTGACCGGATCGCGGGTTTTGTCGCCGTGGTCGGCGACGAGATCGACGACGTTTTGGTGGATCCGGACTTCCAGCGCCGCGGCCTGGCATCGGTCCTGCTCAGCCGCGCCCTGACTCGCCTGGGCGGCGCGGCGTGGCTGAGGACCGAGGCCCATGACCCGTCCGGAGCCCGAACCCTGTACGAGCGCTTCGGGTTCCGGGTGACCGCGTCGCACCACCGCTATCGGCGGGCGCTCTCCTGAAGCAGGTCGGCGAGTTCGGCCGGGCGGGTCAGCATCGGCCAGTGGCCCGAGTCGATGTTCACCAGCTCCAGGTTGGTGGCCTTGGCCAGTTCCGGGAGTTCGCCCTCGGCCAGCCACTCGCGGGCCTGCTCGGGGGTGAACTCGGGGCAGATCAGCACGACCGGCACCTGGAGACGGCGCTCGTCGGAGTAGCGGACGACCGCGGTGGCCACCCCTTCGGGAACCGCGACCGCCGTCGCGGCGAAGTCCTCCCGGGTGGCGCTGTCCAGGTCGGCGGCGTCCGGGCCCTCGAACGGCTCCCAGCCGGGGAACGGCATGAAACCGTTGACGATCTCGAAGAACGCCGCGTACTGCTCGCCCTCGGCGGTCGGGAAGCCGCCGATCAGCACCACCTTCGACACCTTGTCGGGGCGGGCGTCGGCGGCCAGCCACGCCAGCGTGCACGCCGCGGAATGCCCGACCACCACCGATGTCCCGGGCCCCGCGTCGACGGCGGCGACGACCGCGGCCACCTGGTCGTCCAGGGTGGCCGAGGCGTGTGTGGGCAGTTCCACCGGCACTGCTTGCGGGCCCAGTTCGGCGACAACCGAAGACCACACCGACGAATCCGTCCACAGCCCACCGACGAGCACGATCTGTTCCATAGTCACGCTGTCAAGATAGGCGCTAGAAGTCGTAAACGGTGGTAGGAATGTCACGGTCGCACAGATTCGTCACGATCAGCGGTTCGATGCGCTCCCATTTGCCGCCGGCCAGCCCGCACCCGATCCGGGGCATGTGCACCGACGCCCCGATCCGAGCGGCGTGACCGGCCAGTGCAAAAAGGCACTTGTCGATCGCCTCGTACCGTACCGGTGGGCCGCCGCTGCCGGTGCGGATGCCCCGCTGGCCGACCATGTTCGCCACCCACACGTACGGTTTCACCTGCACCAACTGGGTGGCGCCGAGCCCGAAGTCGTTGCTCGCGCGCTCCCGGTGCCACTTGCGGAAGTCCCGTTCCGGTTCCGGCCAGCGCCGGGACACCGCGACCACGAAGCCCTTGCCCCAGCCGCCGATGTCGTTGCAGACGTGCGCGATGATCTTCGGCCCCTTGGCCTGTGGACTGGTCGCATCACCCTTGATGATCTTCAATTTCAACACCGCCGGATTCTTGCGTACGGGTACGACAGTTGAGTCATGCCGGAGCAGAGCAGTGAGGCGCGGGTACCGCCGCGCTGGTTCATCCGCACCGCGTGGACGGTGTACCGGGCGATCTACCGGATCACCGGTGGACGTGCCGGTCTGCGCAGACCGAGACCCGACCGCTGGGGCACCCTGCGACTGACCGTCCCCGGCCGCCGCAGTGGCCGGGACCGTTCGGTGATCCTGGCCTACCTCGAGGACGGCCCCGACCTGTTCCCCCTGGCGATGAACGGCTGGGGTGAGGCCGAGCCCGCCTGGTGGCTCAATCTGCAGGCGTACCCGGACGCGCACGTCGTCCTGCCGGACGGCCCCCGCCTGGTCCGTGCCCGCGCTGCCGTCGACGGGGAGGAACGCGAGCGGTTGTGGGCCCGCTGGCGGGAGACCGAGGCCGAGCTGGACGGGTACGCCGCCCTGCGCTCGACCCCGACCGCCGTGGTGATCCTGGAGCCCAGAAGTTAGCGTTTCATCAGGGCGAACACTCCCCAACCCAGATGGCGCCGCTGGTACCGGACGTAGTCCAGCGGCGCGGTGTCCAGTTCGGCGCGCATCGCCGGGGCCAGCTCGTCGTCCGGGTTCTCGTCGAGCCAGGTCCGCACCGACAGCCATTGCGCGGCCACATAACGATCCCAGCTGTCCTGGTCGGCGAGGACCATCTCGACCAGATCCCAGCCGAGCCGGCCGAACGACGCGACCAGGCCGGGCAGATCCTCGAAGTCGTCGCGCGAACCGGCGCCGCTGCCCGTGACCGCCGCCTGATCCGGCGGCTCCTGGAGCCAGAACGGCTCACCGATCAGCATGATCCCGCCCGGCCGCAGACTGCGGGCGAGCAGCTCGACGGTGCCCTCGAGGCCGCCGCCGATCCAGGTGGCGCCGATGCAGGCCGCCACGTCCACCGGCTCGGCCGCGACGAACCCGGACGCGTCGCCGTGCACGAACTCCAGCCGCTCGGCCACGCCCAGCTCGGCGGCCCGCTGCCGGGCCGAGGCCAGGAAGGCCGTGCTGATGTCGACGCCGGTGCCCCGGATGCCGTGGTGCCGGCTCCAGGTGCACAGCATCTCCCCGCTGCCGCAGGCCAGGTCGAGCATCGACCAGCCCGGCCGCAGCCGGATCGCGGCGGCGACGGTGGACAGTTTCTCCGGGGTGAGCGGGTTGTGGATGCGGTGGTGCCGCTCCCGGATGACGAATTCACGTGCCAGATCCACTAGTCGGAGTCCTCACGTCGGGGGAAAGAATGACCGGAACCGGCGTGCCGCCGAATCTAACCGCCATCGGATGATCGAGCGATCGATTTTCCGCCGCCTACGGCCCTAAGATCGTCGCCACGAACCGAGGAGGCAGCGTGGCGAGTTGGCAGATGAACATGGTGGCGGCCTTCACCAGGCTGGTCTACCAGCGCGGATTCGCCACCGAGGAGGCCGGCCGGCAGATCCTCGCCCGCCCCAAACGTCCGTCCATGCCACCGAAGAGCCTGCTGCGGCGGTACGACGTGAGCACCTCCCGCGACCACGGCTTCGACCTGCACCGCCTGCGGACCGCACAGTCCAGCACCACGGCGACCATCGTCTACCTGCACGGCGGGGCGTACACCAACGAGATCGTCGGCCCGCACTGGTCGTTCCTGGCCCACCTGGCCGAACAGACCGGCCACCAGGTGCTCGTCCCGATCTACGGCCTGGCGCCGGCGCATCAGGGCCTGGCCGCGCTGGAGTTCGTCACCGCGGTGATCACCGCCGAGGTGGCGGCGGGCCGCCGCGTCTACCTGGCCGGCGACTCGGCCGGCGGCGGCCTGGCCCTGCTGGCCGCGCAGGCGGTGGGCGGCCCGGCCGGGGGAGTGGCCGGGCTGACCGCGATCGCCCCGTGGCTGGACCTGTCGATGGCGAACCCCGAGGTCGACGCCCTGGAACCGCACGACCCGTGGCTGCGCCGGGCCGGCCTGCGCCCGATCGCCGCGGCGTGGGCCGGTGACGTGCCGTTGACCGACCCGCGGCTGAGCCCGCTGCACGGCGATCTGACGAACCTGCCGCCGACCCAGATCCTGGTCGGCACCCGGGACATCACCATGCCCGACTGCCGTCTGCTGCGCGACCGCATCCCCCAGACGGTCCCGCTGACCTACCACGAGCAGGACGGCGCCGTGCACGTCTACCCTCTGCTCCCGGTCCCGGAGGCCCGCCAGGGCCGCCGGGCCGTGGTCGACCACATCCGGGCGACCACCCGATAGTCACGACGGGCTATGTTCTTGCTCCCCGATCCATAGGAGACGGACATGGCGACGTTGCAGGAACTGGCCGACGACGCCATGCGGATGGTGCAGACCGATCCGCGGCTGGCGCGGGCCGAGGCTCTGCGGGTGCGGGCGGCCGCCCGCCGGGCCGGGGACGCCGGGGCCGAGTCGGCGGCCGAGCGGGTGCTGGGGCTGGCCGGGCGGGAGAGCAACGACGTCGGCCCGGCCGCCCGGCACCTGCGACGGGCGGTGGCGATCGCCGACGAGGCGGGCCTGCCGGTGGCCGCCGCCCGGGCCCGGATGACCCTGTCCCTGGTGCGCGCCGACCAGGGCGACATCGCCGGGGCGATGGGTCTGGGTGAGGCCGCCGCGCCGTACCTGGAAGGGGTCGAAGCCGCCCGTCTCGGCCACCAGCTGGCGCTGGTCGCGCAGCGGCGCGGCCTGTTCGCCGAGGCGCTGCGCGGTTACGGCAGCGCCCTGGCGGTCTTCCGCCGGGAGGGCGACCTGCACTGGGAGGCCCGGGTCCGCAACAACCGGGGCGTGCTGTACGCCTACCGCGGCAATCCCGGCCCGGCCGAGACCGACCTGCGGCGCGCCGAGGAGCTGTACGCGGCGCTGGGCCAGGATCTGGCGGTCGCCGACGTGCGCTGGAACCGGGGTTTCGCGGCCGGCCGCGACGGCCGGGTGGTGACCGCCCTGACCCACCTGGCCGCTGCCGAGGACCACTACGTGAAGAACCACCTGTCCCCGGCCATGATCATGATGGATCGCTGTGACGTGCTGCTGTCGGCCGGCCTGTACGAGGAGGCCCGCGACGTGGCCACCGCCGCCGTCCGGGAGCTGGCCCGCCGCCGGATGGCCGCCGACCTGGCCGAGGCCCGCCTGCTGCTGGCCGCCGCCGCCCTGGCCTGCGGTGACCTGACCGCGGCCCGGCACGCCGCCCGCCTGGCCGAGCGCGCGTTCGCCCGGCAGGTCCGGCCGGGCTGGGCCGCCGTGGCCCGCTACACGCTGCTGCGCGCCGACTGGGCGGCCGGACGGCATGGTCCGGCGCTGCTGCGGGCCGCGGTGGACGGGGCCGCCGCGCTGCGGGAGGCCGGCTGGGCGGGCCCGGCCGCCGACGCCGCCCTGATCGCGGCCCGCAGCGCGCTGGCCGCCGGCCGCCCGGACCAGGCGACCGCCCTGCTGCGGCACACCGGCCGGGCCCGGCGGCCGGGCAATCCGGCGGCGCTGCGGGTCAGCGCCTGGCACGCGATGGCGCTGCTGCGGATCGCCAGCGGGGACCGGCGCGGCGCGGAGGCCGCGCTGCGGGCCGGGGTGCGGGCCCTGGACGAGCACCGGCTCACCCTGGGCGCCACCGAGCTGCGGGTGCGGGCCGCCGAACACGGTTTCGACCTGGTGATGACCGCGCTGCGGCTGGCGGTGGCGTCCGGGTCGGCGCGGTCGCTGCTGATCTGGGCCGAGCGGGGCCGGGCCGCCGCTCAGCAGCTGCGCCCGGCCGGGCCGCCGGAGGATCCGGAGCTGGCCGCCGAGTTCGCCGAGCTGCGGGCGGTCGCCGCGGTCCGCGAGCAGGACCTGGCCGAGGGCCGCGACGCGCGCCGCCACCAGCAGCGGCAGGCCCACCTGGAACGCTCGATCCGCGACCGGGTCCGCACCACCCGGCCGGTGCTGCCGGGTTCCCGCGGCGGCGCGCTGCGCACCGGGCGGCTCACCGAGCATCTGGCCGGCCGGTCCCTGGTCGAGCTGATCGCGGTGGACGGCACGCTGTACGCGGTGGTGCTGACCGGTAACCGGTTGACCCGGCACGAGCTGGGGCCGGTCGAGGCGGTCAACGCGGAGATCCGGGCGCTGCGGTTCGCGTTGCACCGGATGTCGCTGGGCCACCCGGCCGGCCGGTCCGGCGCGGACCGCCTGGATCGGATGCTGCTCGGCCCGCTGCGGCCGGTGCTCGGCGACGACGGCCTGGTCATCGCGGTGTCCGGGCGGCTGCACGGGGTGCCCTGGCAGATGCTGCCGACCTGCGCCGGCCGGACCGTGTCGGTGGTGCCCAGCGCTCTGGCCTGGCTGCGCGCGGCGACGGCGGCCCCGGCCGGCGAGGGCACGGTCCTGGTCGCCGGTCCCGGTCTGCCGGGCGCGGCCGACGAGATCCGGACCCTGGGCGTACGGTACGGCGCGGCGCACGCCCTGGCCGGTGATCAGGCGCGCGTCGCGGACGTCCTGCAGGCCATGGACGGATCCGCCTGTACGCACATCGCCGCGCACGGGACGTTCCGCGCCGACAACCCGCAGTTCTCCACCCTGGGACTCGCCGACGGCCCGCTGACCGTCTACGACCTGGAGACGCTGCGCCGCCCACCGGCCCTGGTGGTGCTGTCGGCCTGTGACTCCGGGCTGTCCACCGTGCACCGCGGCGACGAGATCATGGGATTCGCCGCCGCGCTGCTGGCCCTGGGCACCCGGTCGGTGATCGCCACGGTGGCCCCGGTCCGTGACGGCGCCGCCCGCGACGTGATGGTGTGCCTGCACGACGAGCTACGGGCCGGATCGTCCCCGTCCGTGGCGCTCGCCGCGGCGCAGCGGGCGTCCAGCGGCGATCCGGCCGCGTCAGCGTTCATCTGTCACGGCGCCGGGTGAACGAACCCGTCCGGGGCGGCCAGGTAGCGCCCGTACCCGGGGAACGGGTCCGAAAGCGCCTTGAGCAGCAGGTCCGCGGCGTCCCGGCAGCTCTGCCCGGCCGTGGTGGCGGCCGCGATCCGGGCCGCCACGTACGGTGTCGCGAACGACGTGCCACTCCACGCCACCTGCCCGGCGAAGGTCAGCGGCTGGGTGCCGTGATCCCAGGTGCCGCTGACGTACGGCAGGTGCACCCGCACCCCCGGAGCACACGCGGTGATCCAGTTGCCGGTGTTGCTGAACCCGGCCGGCGCCGCCACCGGCCCGGTGGTGTCCACCGCGGCCACCGAGATCACACCCGGCCGGCTGGCCGGATAGAAGTTCGGCGTCGCGCTGGCCACGTTGCCGGCCGCCGCGACGACCACCGTCTCGGCGGGCAGGCTGTCCAGGACCATCTCCAGGGCGACCGGCGGTGTGTCCCCCTCGAACACACCGCCGAGCGACATGGTGATGATCTCGGCCCCGGCGTCGCGGGCCCGCAGGATCCCGGCCGCCAGGTTCACCTCGTCGGTGATGCCGTCGACCGACAGCACCTGGATTGACATCAGCTCACAGTTGCGGGCGTACCGGGCCACCACCCCGGCCGTGGCGGTGCCGTGCCCGCCCATCAGGCCGATCCGGCGGGCCGCCGGATCCAGGTAGACCCGGTCCAACTCGTGACCGTGGTGCTTGAACGGCTTGCCGAACACCGGCATGGTCAGCGCCGCCGGGTCGAAACCGGTGTCGATGACCGCGACCCGCACCGGCCGGCACGGGGTCGTCTCACCGGCCCGCGGCTGGTCCGGCACCGGCAGCGGGTCACTGGCCAGGCCACCGTGCAGTTTCGGCTGCCCGGTGATCGGCCCGGCGGTGTTCACCGCGAACGCGTGATTGAGGCCGACCCGCGGGCCCTGGGGCAGGCTCCGCATCGACGACACCAGCGACGGCAGGTCGGTCTCGTCGCCGTCGTCACCGCCGGGCACCGCTATCCGGGTGACGAAGCCGGTGAGCGGGTCGTCATCGGCGGTCCGCAGGGTGCGCACCGGGCCCAGCAGCGCATCCACGCGCGGCACGTCCTGGGACGCCACCAGAAGCTCGCCGGCGAAGTAGTACGTGTCACCGGTTCGGCGGATCCGTGGGTCGAGCGCCCACGGGTTCGGGAACGCGGTCTCTTCGGGCATGGTGGTCTCGCTTTCGCGTCAGCCGACCGCCACCCACGCGGTGACGATCGGTGGGGAAACGGCGCCCCGCAACCGCAGCCGGACCGATCGCACCGAGGGCAGGTCGGCGGCGAACCGGCCCTCCACGTCGATCGGCCGGCGTACGGCGCCCCCGTCGTGGAGCAGCACGGCCTCGGTGTGACCGGCCGGTTCGACCAGCCCGTCCACCTCGAACCCACCGGCCACCCGGGTGACCCCCAGATGGACCCGGATCCCGTCCGGCCCGGCCGGTCCGAAGACCAGCATCCGGCCGTCGTCCGGACCCCGGGTCAGCACTCCGGCGTCGGTGAGCGAGTCCCACTCCAGATCGGCGAAGTCCTCGCCGGAGTCACGGAACGCGAACGCGGCGATCGCGTACCGGCCGACCGGCGGTGGCATCGGATCCACCCGGCCGATCAGTGCGCGCAGTGCGGCGTCCAGGTCCATGTCGCCGGTCTCCTCCTCGCGGGGCATGTCACCGGTCATGACCGTGCTCCAGACTCCCTGATACAGCCGGGCGCACCAGACGGCGCAGTTTCTCCAGACACCGGCGCCGGGTCGGGCCCAGATAGCCGATCGGCACATTCAGGGCGGCGGCCGCCTCGGCGTACGACGGCGCGGGTTGGGCCATCATCACCCGCAGCAGGCGCTGGCAGCCGTCACCGAGCCGGTTCAGGCCCTCCCACAGGCGGCTCGCCAGGTCGTCGTCGCGCAGCCGCTCGTCGGCGGCGACCACGATCTCCTCCGGGGTCTGGTCCTCGCGGGCCGCCCCGATCCAGGCCATGTCCCCGGCCGGGGGTGTGCGGTTGCGGGCGGCCAGCACCCGCAGCGACTCCCGGCGCGCGGTCGTCGACAGCCAGGCCCCGGCCCGGTCCGGATCGGTCAGCGTGCCCAGCGACCGGGCGAACTTCTCCCAGGTGGTCTGGCAGACGTCCTCGGCGTCGGCGGCACCGAGCCGATGCCCGCGCGCCACCGCCCAGACGAGATCGGCGTACGCCCGGACCAGTTCCTCCCAGGCGGACGCGTCACCGGCCCTGGCCCGGTGGACCAGAGCTGCCGTCTCGTTCGGCTCCATCGCGGACTCCTTCAGTGTCGTCTCTGAGTAGTCCGCCTCGTCCGTTCCGTACCACATTCTGTCGCCTAGCCGACATCGACAAGTCTGATCAGATTCGGGTCGGGGGCGCGCCCATCGCCGCGGACAGGAACGTCATCGCGAAGTGCCGGGCCGCCTGCCCCTCGGCCGGGGACACCCGGTCCACCGCCGTCACCGCCAGCACCCCCCGCATCCGGAAGAACAACTCGTCGCCGCTCAGATCGGGCAGGGTGAGCCGGAACGCCGCCGCGAACCGCTCCTGCACGGACTGCTCGGCCGGCCCGGACCAGGCCCGGGTCTCCTCGGCCGGGTCGGTGAGGATGGTGACGATCAGCCGCGACCGGCGGGCGCCACTGGGGTCACCGGCCGGCATCGCGTCGAACATCGGCCCGGCGAACGCCTCGACCAGCTCGGCGACCGCCGGCGTGGCACCCTCGGCCAGCAGCCGGTCCAGCCCGGCGCTCTGCGCGGCGGTGATCGGCTCGATCGCGCGCCGGGCCACCGCGGCCATCAACTGCGCCTTCGACCCGAAGTGGTAACCGACGGCCGCCACGTTCGCCCCGGCCCGGTCGGTGATCGCCCGCACCGACGTGCCGCTGTAGCCGTGCTCGGCGAAAAGCCGCTCGGCCGCGTCGAGGAGCTGGGTGCGGGTGTCGGGGGTCGCCATGAGGACGTACTCTAACAAACGATTGATTAAAACGATCGTATGAAAGAGGTGGTCATGCGTATTCTCGTGATCGGGGCCGGCGTCACCGGAAGCCTGCTCGCCGCCGGCCTGCACCAGGCCGGCCACGACGTCACCCTGCTCGCCCGCGGCCAGCGCCTGACCGACCTGCGCCGGCACGGCGTCCGCCTGGCCGAGGGCGACAGCACGGTGATCCGGCAGGTCCCGGTCCCGGTCGTCGACAAACCCGCCGCTGAGTACGACCTGATCGCCGTGTCGGTCCGCCCGCACCAGGTCGACAGCGTCCTCGACCAGCTCACCGCCGTCGACGGCGACGTGGTGTTCATGCTGAACTGGGCCGGCGGCGCGGCACCCCTGCAAAAGGCCCTCGGCCCCGGCCGGGTGCTGCTCGCCTCCGCGGCCGGCGGCGGCACCCTCGACGGCGACGTGATCCGGCACCGCCCACCCGGCGTCCTCACCCGCCTGGCCCGGATGCCGATCGGCGAACCCGACGGCCGGACCACCCCACGCGTGCAGCGCATCGTCCGGATGTTCCGCGACGCCGGATTCCACTACCGGATCGAACCCGACATGGAGTCGAGGCTGCGCTCGCACGCCGCGTTCGAGGTCCCGTTCGGCCAAGCCGTCCACCAGGCCGGCGGCCCGACGCAGTTGGCCGCCGACCCGGAAGCGCTGCGCACGGCACTGCGCGGGATGCGCCGCGAACTGACCGCCACCGGTGGTTTCGCCCCACTGCGAAAACTGCCGGAGCCACTGCTGGTGCCGGTGCTGCGCAGCTTCCTGCGCAGCTCACTCGCCGTCAACAGCGGCCTCAGCACCATCTCGCCATCGTCGGCGGCCGAGTATCGGCATCTGTCCGAGCAGCTCAGAGCCTTTTCGTCACGCTGAAACCGGCTGCTCCCCAGCTGGCCAGAGCCGGTCGAAGATCAGCTGGTCGACGGGGGAGACCCGGTCCCGGTCGGCGTAGGTCAGCCAGGCGATCTCCTCGATCTCACTGCTGGCCCGCAGTTCTCCGGTGTAGGCGGCGGTGTAGCAGGTCATCCGCACCTGCCGCCCCGCCGCATGCCCGTGCGCCTGCGCCGTGAACACCCCGAACAACTCGGCGCTGCCCGGATCGATCACCACGTCCAGCTCTTCGCGAACCTCCCGGACCAGCGTCTCCAGGTCGCTCTCGCCGGCCTCCCGCTTCCCGCCGGGAAAGTAGTACGCGTCCTTGCCTTTACTGCGAGTGCTGAGCACCCGCCCGTCCACCAGGTGAATCCACGCGATCTTGTCAATGTCAGTCATCGCGCTGGAGTCTAAAGGGGCGGGCCGGGGTCCGACACCTGACAGAGTCGCGTTTTGACCATTTGCGGGGGCGCAGACTGCGGGTATGAGCGTCGACCTGGGGAGTGTCGAGTTCTATGCCGGGCCGCCTGTTCTGGGGGCGCCCGACGACCTCGACCTGATCATTCGTGACTTCATGAACGGAGCGGCGGAGAGTCTGCTC
The DNA here is from genome assembly GCF_016862075.1 of Actinoplanes couchii. Taxonomy (GTDB): domain Bacteria; phylum Actinomycetota; class Actinomycetes; order Mycobacteriales; family Micromonosporaceae; genus Actinoplanes; species Actinoplanes couchii. The sequence goes on from NZ_BOMG01000108.1 coordinate 64,360, forward strand.
ATCGCGGTGCAGGAGCTGGATTCCCGTACCGTCGCGGAATCGATTCTGACCGCCAAAGGCCGCAAGGTCCGGGTGCAGGTGATCCTGGAAGGGGACTATCTGCGCGAGGTGCCGCCGCTGGGCGATCCGTGGGCCAGCGGCGGCGACAACGAGGCCAACCGGGTCATCCACGCCGCCCTGCTGCGGGCCGGCGTCGACCTGGTCACCGACCTGAATCCGAAGATCTTCCACCAGAAGTTCATCGTCCGTGATCCGGGCCGGGCCACCGCCGCCGTCCTCACCGGATCGACGAATTTCACCCGCACCGACACCGGCACCAACATTCCCGGGAACAACCTCAACCATCTGGTGATCCTGCGCGGGCAGACCGCCGCCAGTCAGTTCCTCGCCGAATTCCAGCGGATGCGCTCGGGCACATTCGGCGCGCTGAGCGAACGGATCAATTCGCGGCCGGCGGAATTCCGGCTCGGCGGAATCCGGGTCAAGCCGATCTTCGCACCCCGGCACGGGCCGGAGATGGAGATCATGAAACAGATGCTCAAAGCGCGGGAACGCGTCGAATTCGCCATGTTCACCTTCGCCCGGTCGTCGGGACTGGACGACACGATGGCATGGCTGCTCAAAGCCGGGATCCCGATCCGCGGCATCCTCGACCGGGGGCAGGGCTCGCAGGAATGGGCGGCCACCAAACAACTGCTGGCGGCCGGGGCGCAGCTGCACGTCAACGCGTTCGGCAACGGCGTCCGCAAAGTCCACCACAAACTGCTGGTCATCGACGGGCGGCTGGTGGTGGCCGGAAGCTTCAACTTCACCGAACCCGCCGACACGATCAACGACGAGAACATCGTGATCCTCGGCGATCTGGAGGAGACCGATCCGGCCGCCGAAGCCGCGCAGCGCCGCCTCGCCGGGTTCGCGCTGGGCGAAATCGACCGGATGATCCGGGACCTCGCGCACCCGATCTGATTGTTAATGTGCCGGGATGTCGACGGTGATCGTTTTCGAGACACATTCGTGGAGTGAGGACAACGACCGGGGGATCGCCACCGGCTGGCTACCGGGCCGGCTCTCCGAGCGGGGCCGGGCACTCGCCGCCGAGCTGGGGCAGCGCCGCCGCGACGACGGGATCGCCGCGGTGTTCACGTCGGACCAGCGGCGGGCCGCCGAGACCGCGGAGATCGCGTTCCAGGGCAGCCCGGTGCCGATCCTGCACGACTGGCGGCTGCGCGAGTGCGACTACGGCGACCTCAACGGCAAACCCGCCACCGAGGTGCACGGCGAACGCGACAAGTACCTCGACACGCCCTACCCCGGCGGCGAGTCCTGGCGGCAGGCGATCACCCGGGCCGGCGGATTCCTGGCCGACCTGCCGTCCCGCTGGGACGGCAAACGGATCCTGGTCATCGGCCACGTCGCCACCCGCTGGGCCCTGGAACACCAGCTCGACGGCGTGCCACTGGAGGAGTTGGCCGGCGCCGACTTCGCCTGGAAAGAAGGCTGGGAGTTCACGTCATGATCTCCTCTGACGACTCGGGCCCGGTCCGGATCGTCGCGGCCGTTCTTCGCGACGGCGACCGGGTGCTGCTGTGTCATCGCAGCGCCGGCCGCCGGTGGGATCCCGACCTCTGGGACCTGCCGGGCGGTCACGTCGACGAGGGGGAGCAACCGGAGGAAAGCCTGGTGCGCGAACTTCGGGAAGAGCTGGGGATCACGGTGCCGGAGCCGGCCGGCCCGCCGATGCGGGAGATCCGGACCGCGACGTTCGACCTGCGGATCTGGCTGGTGGACAGGTGGACCGGAACACCCGTCAACGCCGCACCGGACGAACACGACACGGTGCAGTGGTTCGAGACCTCCGGCCTCGACCGCCTGGACCTCGCCCACGAGTCGTACCTCGCCATGCTCACCGCTGTGCTCGCCAGCCCGGGGGTGCCCACAGGCCGGTCGGGGCGGGGCGGCGGGTCTTGAGCAGGTGGTCGTGCAGGGCGGTCAGGGTGGGGTGGCGGTTGCCGGTGCGGAACAGCAGGGCGTGGGGGTAGACCGGGGTCGGGGCGGTCAGCGGGATACGCCGGAGGTCGTGGCCCACCGGCCAGACGTAACGGTCGCCGCTGCCGACCAGGGTGGCCAGGCCGTCGGACTCGGCGATGGCCTCCATCAGGGCCTCGGAACCGAAGTTCGGGCCGATCCGGTCGATGTTCAGGTCGAACGTAGCGGTCATCGAACGGTAGAAGGCCTCCCACTCGCTGCCGGGCTTGATACCGGGGATCCAGATGCGATGCCCGGCCAGATCGGACGGGCGTAGTTCGGCAGCGGCGGCGAGGGGGTGTGCGGGGCCGACCATCACCTGCAGCGGATCGTTCAGGACCGGCACCGCGGTGATCTCCGGGGGCAGGGTGCCGGGGACCGCCCGGAAACTCGCGTCGATCTCGCCCGCCAGCAGCGCCTCGACCGCCGTCTCCACCACCGCGCCGGGCAGGGTCACCACGTCCAGGTCGACGTCCGGGTTCGCCCGGTAGAACGCCCGGACCGCCTGGCCCGGGGCAATCCGCAGGTGCAGGACGTCGACGCGGAGCGCGCGCTCACCCGGGCGTACCGAAGCCGCCGCCTTTTCCACCGCCCGCAGCAGCTCCCGGGCGTGGGGCAGGAACGCCCGCCCGTCCAGGGTGAGGCGGGCGCCGTGGGCGGTACGGGCGAACAGGGTGGTGCCGAGCGCCTGTTCGAGCTTGGCGATCCGCTTGGAGACGGCCTGCTGGGTGATGTGCAGGTCGACGGCCGCCTCCTGGAACTGGCCGGTGTCGGCGACGGCGGCGAACGTGCGTACAGCCTCGATGTCCACAACCGATGGTTGTACCACGCCGAACGTCGCGTTGTTGGACCGCAGGTGGGAGGCCCTGATCTGATCCACGGCCATGGGCAGAGCATTCAACTGGTTGTGGATCGCGTACACGGCGTCGGTGGTCGGGACGTGGCTGGCGTTCGGGGCGTTCCCACTGATCGCGATCCGGGTCCTCGGCTCCGGACCGGCCGCGGTCTCCGGGCTGGCCGCCGCCGGACTCGCCGCCGGCGCCCTGCTCGGACTGCGCCTCGGGCCGTGGGTGGAACACCGCGACAAACGAACCGTCATGATCGTCGCCGACGTGGTGCGCTGCGCCGCCCTGCTCAGCGTGCCACTCGCGCACGGACTGGGCCTGCTGACGTACGCGCAACTGGTGATCGTCTCGGTGATCGGCGCGGCGGCCAACGTCGCGTTCACGGCGGCCAGTGGCGCCTTCCTGAAACAGATCGTGGCACCGGAACGGCTGCTACGGGCCAACGCCCGCTTCGAATCCACCACCTGGACCGTCATCGCGGTCGGGCCGATGCTGGGCGGCGCCGCGGTCGGGCTGCTCGGGCCGGTGATCACCGTCTACGCCAACGCCGCCGGATTCTTGCTCTCCGGCCTCGCACTGGCCGCGATCCGGCCCCGCCCCGGGAGAACCGCCCCGCGACCGGCGGGCTCCCTCGCCGACGGCTGGCGGTTCGTCCACGACGACCACCGGCTGCGGGCACTGTTCCGCAACACGATCGCCGTCAACGCCCTGATCATGGCCACCGAACCACTGCTGGCCGTGCTGCTGCTCGGCGAACTCGGCTGGCCGGCCTGGTGGTACGGGCTCGCCTTCGGGCTGCCCTGCCTCGGCGGACTCCTCGGGGCGCAGCTCGTGGGCCGGTTCGAGCAGCGGTACGGGCGGGCCCGCGTACTGACGATGGCCGGTGTCCTGCGGATCCTCACCCCCGTGGGCCTGGCCCTGGTCGTCGCCGGGCCGGGCGGGCTGCTGCTGGTCGTCGCGGTGGAGTTCGTGGTGATCACCAGCATGGGCGTCTTCAACCCACTGCTCGCCACCGAACGCCTGCAACGGGTGCCGGACGACCGGATCAGCCGGGTGCTGACGTTCTGGACGGTGGCCAACAGCGCGGCGATCGCCCTGACCACCGCGCTGTGGGGAGTCCTGGCCGACCTCGTCGGCACCCGGACCGCGATCGGGATCGCCGGGGCGCTGCTGCTGCTCACCCCTCTGCTGTTCGCCGGGGATTCACTTACCGGCCGAAAAAGGGTGCTTGCATGGCGAAGATGACGGAAACGATCATCGTGGCGCGTGCCGAGCCGGGACTGCTGGCCCACTTTCCGGACCTCGTACGACTGAAGAACGGGCGCCTGCTCGCGGTCTACCGCGAAGGGGTCGGGCACGTCCGGTCCGACGGGCGGATCCGGGTGGTGGACAGCGACGACGACGGAACGACCTGGTCAGAGGCACGGACCGTGGCCGACGGGAAGTTCGACGACCGGGATCCCAAGATCGTCGAACTCGCCGACGGCACGGTGCTTGTCAACTTCTTCGTGCTCGACTGGGACGCCGAGGGTGGGCACGCCAGCCTGGGGACGTACGTCAGCCGCAGTGGCGATGGCGGGCGGACCTGGAGCGAACCGCGGGCCGTCGGTCTCGACTGGGCCGTGTCACACGGGGCTGCTGTGCAGGTCAGCGGCGGTGACGTGCTGTTGCCGCTCTACGGCACGCCGCCCGGTGGTCACCGTGAGCAGGCGCTGGTGGTCCGCAGCACCGACGGCGGGCACAGCTGGCTCGCCGACGAGGCGGTCGTGATGGCCGCCGACGACGAGATCGACTTCCAGGAGCCGACGCTCACGGTCATCGGTGCCGAGATCGTCGCTTTGATCCGGACCATTTCCGGGTACGCCTACCTGTCGCGTTCCCACGACGGCGGGCGATCCTGGAGCCGGCCAAAGCGCACCGACATGCCGGCGTCGTCACACCACGCGCTGCCGCTGGCCGACGGCAGTGTGCTGGTCACCTACGGCGACCTCACGCCCCGGTTCTCCCGGCACCGGGACACCGTCGGCCGGATCGTCACCGACCCGGGCGGCAGCTGGGACGGGTACCCGGACGTGCCGGTCTACGACTCCGGACACCACGATCAGGCCAACCCGTCCAGCGCCGAGATCGCACCGGGACGATTCCTCACGCTCGGATTCGACGTGCCACAGGCGACGGTCGTCGGGATCGTCACTTCGGCCGTCCACTACCGTCAGGCCCCGTGAAGATCGTCAAACCTTTCGCGTTAGTTTTTGTCCTTTTTGCGGCGGGCTGTTCCGGAGCCTCCACCCCGGAGGCCCCGGTAGCCGCTCCGCCGTCGGCCGCCTCGTCACCCGCGCCGTCCGCCGCACCGGCGGTCCGGGTCGGGGCGGCCGGCAGCGCCTGCGAGATGCCGCTCTCCTTCGACCTGGCGACCGACTGGAAACCGTCCGCCGTCGACCTGGCATCCTTCGGTGAACTGGCCGCCCTCGGCAAGGTCGGCGACTTCGGCGTGATCTGCGAGATCGACGCCAAACCGGCAGGTCACATCGGATACCTGCGGGTGTACGTCGCGGACGGCCTCAGCGGCGCCCCACGCGACCACCTGGCCGCCTTCCTCAAAGCCGGCGTCCGCGGCCAGGAGATCAGCGGAACCACCTACCGGGACCTCAAGCTCGGAGCCCAGCAGGGCGCCGAGGTGACCTGGCAGAGCTACGACAAGAGCCTCGACCACCGCGGCAAATACTCGGCGTTCGCCCTGAACACCACGGCCGGCGCGGTGATCGTGCAGCTCAGCCCGTTCGGCGAGGACGAGTACGAGGACATGCTGCCCGCCTTCCGACTGGCCGCGTCGAGCGTCACGGTATGAGCCGGTTCCTCCGGGTCGAGGCCACCCGATGGGTGGACGACGAGCAGCCCGGCTGGGTCGAGGTGCGGATCCCGGGCACACCGCCGGTCACCCTCGTGGAGAAGGCGCCCGTCCTGGACCCGGGGGACCGGCTGGCCCCGGACGCCGTGTATCCCGTCGCCCTGGAGATCCCCTGCGACGTGCTGGACACCGACGCGGACGGCACCGTTCTGGTGATGCTGCACCACGACATCGGCGGGCCCTTCCGGGTGCCCGGATCAGCGGTGTTCTCGCGCTGACCGCCTGGCTCACCGAAGCGGCCGAGTAGACCTCAGTCGAAACCTGCTCTGCGCCGGATCCAGGCGATCTTCTCCTCGTCGGCCGGGGTCAGCAGACTGTTCTGCAGGTCGTCGAGGATCCGGGCCAGGCGCGGGGTCGGGCCGCCGTCGGCCAGGGCGAACGCCGCCGCCAGGTCACGGCGGGTCAGGGTCCACCAGCCGTGACCGCGGCTCTGCAGGACCGTGGCCAGGCGGTCACGGTCCAGCAGGGACCGCAGCTCCGGGACGGCTGTCCGCTCCAGAAGATCGTGCAGGATCTCGCCGCAGCCGCCGGACTCGTCGACCACCCAGCTCTCCCGGGTGCGCGACGACGCCGGCGGAATGAGGCGTCTACGCAACAGGCCGTCCCGCTCCAAGGGGAGCGCCGGGCGTTTGCGGGGGAACGTCCGCTCGTCGAAATCCCACAGCGCCACCGGCAGGATCGCCAGGTTCACGTAGAAGTTGACCTCGTCGCCGTCGTTGTACCAGGACTTCTGCACGTTCACGATGGCCATGTCACCGGTCGGGGCGGTCAGCCGCCAGGTCGGTGACGCCGATCGGAAACCGGCCGCCCGCAGCACCGGGGCGACATGAGTCCGCACCAGCGCGCGGAACGCGTCCTGGGCGGTCACCTCGCCATCACACCACGCCGGGCGGCAACTCGCCGAGCCCCGGCCCGGTGCCGAGGTGACACCGACAACAACGCGAGGGGGACGCCGATGTTGTCACCGCTGGCGCCGGGCGACAGGTTGTCGTCGCCGGCGGTGCGCAGCGGGTGAGCGGCGTTGCGGAGCAGGTGGTCGAGGCGGCGCCACAGGTCGCCGGGGCGCTGGGTCAGCAACCGTGCGGGGTCGTTGCCCACGCCGATCACAATGCAGCTCTCAACATCGCCCAGCGCGGTGCTGAGAGCTGGGGCGCAGTCAATCGCCCGCACGTGGCCTGACCTCGCAGCCAGCGAGGAAGAGATCCACAAACCCGCTCATTCATGGACGGGTGGTTGGCAGGTTGAAATAGAAGGAAGCACCGTAGGGAGCCGCCCACCGTACCGCCGATCCTAGAAGGATCTCCGTTTCAGCCGCGACCCATTAATTCGCGAGACGTTGTGCGCGGCGGGTTCGGCGCCGTCCACCACGAGATCACAACGATGGCGTACGGGTTCCACGTGCCGTTCGTGGGCCGCCCGCCGTGCCCCGAGGTAGTTCTCCAGCAGCACGTGCAGCGGGAAGTCGCCCTCCACACACTTGCGATGGATCTTGCGGGCCAGGCGCAGATCGGCGGCCAGGTCCACGAACACGTCGAACCGGTCGTGCCCGCCACCGGTTCGCACCGAAGCCGCGAACAGCCCCTCCACGATCACCAGCGGCGACCGGTCCAGGGCCTCCCGGGCATCACGGCCGAGCCGATCGAGGTCCACCGACCGTGGATCACCCACGTCCAGACGCGGTACCCCACCACGATCGACGGTCCACACGCCGTGGTCCGGCGTGCCGAAGTAGTAGTCGTCCCCGTGCAGCACCACCGCGCCGTCGAACGCCGCCGCGAGGGTGCTCTTGCCCGCGCCGGAACCGCCGGTCAGCGTCAGCAGCATGCCCACCCCGGCCCGGGCGAAGACGCGGGTGTCCAGGAAGGTCGGCCGTGGCGACGGGTGGGCGCCCAGGAAGTCAGCTTGTTCACGGCACCCGCAGCAGTGGGGCGGGGGCGCCGGGTGTCCAGTCGTCGGCGAGCACCGCCAGGTAGTCGGCGGCGGCTGCGGCGTGCAGGCCGACCGCGCCGGCCGCGACCAGGCTGCCGTCGGCGGTGACCGGGACGATGCGTACCCCGCCGGGCATCAGTTTCGGGTTTCCGGTGACCGGCAGTGTCGGCAGCGCGGCGGCAGGGCGGCCGGCCAGGGCGGCGAGCAGCGGTTCGAGCAGGGTCAGGGCGGCGACCAGGCCGGCGTACGGGTTACCCGGCAGACTCACCACCCACCGCCCGTCCGGCAGCACCGCCAGGGCCTGCGGATGCCCGGGCCGGCACGCCACCCCACGGACCAGCCACGTCGCACCGTCGGCGGTGAGCAGCTCGTGCAGGTGGTCGGCGGCCCCGGCCGACGACGAGCCGCTGACCACGATCACATCACCGGACGCCGCGGCCAGCGCGTCGCGCATGAGCGCCCGGTCGTCGGGCAGCCGGTGCCGTTCGGCCGGCACCCCGCCGGCACGGGCGGCCACCGCGGTGACCAGGCCGGTGAACGTGTCCCGCACCTGGCCCGGCCCCGGCACCCCCTCGGAGATCACCTCGTCGCCGGTGACCAGCAGGGTGACCGCCGGTGGACGATGGACCAGCACGTTCCCGACCCCGGCCTGCACGATCGCCGCCGCCACGGTCGCGGTCACGATCCGCCCGGCGGGCACCACAGGCGCCCCGACGGCGAGACTGTCCCCGGCCCGGCGGATGTGCCGGCGCGGCCCGACGGTCCCGGTCACCGTGTCGTCCTCGACCACGCAGTCCTCGTACGGCAGGACCGCCTCCACCCCCTCCGGCACCAGCGCCCCGGTGGCGATCTCGACGGCGCTGCCCGGCCGCATCGTCCCGCCGGTCACGGCCCCGGCCAGCACCCGCCCGCTGATCGTCCACGGGCCCGGACCGGCCACCGCGAACCCGTCCATCGCCGCATTGTCGAACGCCGGCACCGGCCGCTCGCAGCGCACCGCCCCGGCGAGCACCCGCCCACCGGCCGCCTCGACCGGCAGCAACTGCCCGGCCAGGGGTTTCGCGCTGTCCCGGGCGATCGCCCAGGCGTCCTGCCACCGCATTCGTGTCTCCTTGCCCTACCGTGCTGATCCTGCCGCCGGGGGAAACGGCGAAAGCCCTACCGTGCTGATCCGCCGCCGGGGGAGAGCGGCGAAAGCCCTGCTGAAGCCCTGTCGAAAGCCTGAGTCCCGCTCGTCACGACCGGACAGGGCCACTGGTCCCGTCCCACACCCCGCGAGCGGCGGCGTCAGCGGCATAGTCGGCGAAGTCACGCCCCGGCCGGCCCAGGATCCGCTCCACCTCACCGGTCGGCACGGTGTCGCCCAGACCCCGCAGAGTGGTGTAACCCGACACCAGAGCCTCGATCACCTCGTCGGGCATGGAGTCGGCGCGCATTGCTGCACGGTACGCGTCCACCGAACCGTCGAAATCGATCACCCGCCCGGTGGCCCGTGAGATCACCCCGACAGCCTCGCCGAACGACAGCGACCGTGGCCCGGTCACCTCCACGACCTGCCCGATCAGCGTGTCGTCCCCGAACGCCGCCACCTCGACCGCGGCGATGTCACCGGCGTCGACAAAACCCTGCCGGACGTCACCGACCGGCACACACAGCCGCCCGCCGGCCACCGCCGGACCGAAGAACGTCTCGAAATCCTGGTGGAACCAGTCGGGTCGCACGATGGTCCAGGCGAGCCCGCTGCCACGTACCGCAGCCTCGGCGTTCTGCATCTCGGTGTTGCCCATCACGTCGAGTCCGCGATCGGAGTGCAGCACCACCCTGCGGACCCCGGCGTCGCGCGCGGCCGGCAGGAACGCCTCGGGCAGGGCGGTCCGGTCGGGCAGGAGCAGGAACATCTCCGGTACGCCGGACAGCACGCCCGCCCACGTGCTGTCGTCGGCCCAGTCGAAGCTCGGTGTGGTGTGCCGGGTCGCCACCCGGATGTCCCGCCCGGCGGCCCGCAACTGCCCGGCCACCCGTCCGCCGACCGTGCCGGTGCCACCCAGGACGAGAATCATGGATTCCACGCTAACCCACCCGCGGCACGGCCCGGCCGTCGTGCAGCCAAGCGCCGCCGTCGCCGAACGTGATCGTCGAGTGGCTGCCCTCGCGCGGTGCGGTGGTGACGAACGTGTCCGCGTCGAGGTGACTGAACGGATCGTCTCGACGACGCCGTCGATGGTGGCGGCCATGCTTTTCGGGGTGGCGGTCAGGTCCAGGAAACCGTCGACCGCGAGCACGTCGTAGCGGTACAGCGGATATTTGTAACGGCCGGTGTACGGCGTCAGGTCGACGTCGGCGCGGACGGCCGGGGGAGTGGGCCGGGGCGGCGGGGTGATCCCGGTCAGCTCGTCCACGATCGCGTCCACGACCTCGTCGAAGAACGCCGTGAACGCGCCGCCGTTGGCGCTGATCGCCAGGTGCAGGTCGTGGTCCGGCAGCACCCGCCAGACGGTGGCCTGGCCGATCACGTCGCCGTCGTGGCCGTGGGCGCGGGTGCCGGACCAGTCGTACAGCGAGACGCCCAGTCCGTACCGGGTCGCCTTGCGCCCGGGGACACCCGGGATCGGCACCTGCGGCGCGATCATCGACTCGGGCACCAGCCGGCCGAATCGGATCAGCTCCCGCGGGGTGGTGCAGATGACCGCGCCGGCCGGGCCGATCGCCCGGGGCATCTGCCACTGCGCCGAGACCCGCCCCTGCAGATGCCCCACCGACACCCGGGACAGCAGCGCCTCCTCCGGGAACAGCGCCGCCTTCACCTCGATCCGGTCGCGCACCGCGTCCTCCCACGTGCCACCGGTCCGCCGGGCGACGAGATCACCGGCAAGGCAGAAACCCGCATTGTTGTACGAGTAGAGCGCCCCCGGCTCGGTGACCTGCGTCCAGTTCTCCCGGACCAGGGCGGCGTACCGGGGTAGCGCGTCGTCACCGCGCCCGGTGTCGTCGAACAGATCGCCGTGGAAACCGCCGGTGTGGGTCAGCAGATGCCGTACCGTCACGCCGCCGGCGACCGGCTCGTCCAGTTCGATCAGGCCCTCGTCGACCAGCTGCATGACCAGCAGCGCCGTCCACGTCTTGGACACCGAGCCGATCTGGAACAGACTGTCCGGGGTCGCCTCCACACCGGTGTCCAGGTTCAGGACGCCGGTGGCCGCCTCGGACAGTTCGCCGTGGTGCTCGACCGCTGCCGCCGCACCCGGCACGCGGTGGCGTGCGGCGGCCCGGTCCAGGATCTCCCGCAATCCGGTCAGCATGCCGGGGACTCTACGGCTTCTACCCGCCGAAGGCTGTGGCGATCATCAATAGGTAACCGGCTCCGGCGAGGGGGAGCGCCCAGGCCAGAGCGAGGGCCCGGTCCCGCCAGGTCCGCCCGGCGACGGCCGTGATCAGCACGGCCAGGGCCGCGAGGAGGATCGAGTACTCGACGATGTGCGAGGTCTGGTAGCTCGGGTCTCCGAGGCGCCGCAGCTCGATGATCATTTCGGCGAGCAGGACCGCGCCGGGCAGGGCGAGCGCGGGCAGCCGCAGCAGTCCCGGGGTGCGGGCCAGCACGCCGCCGATCCCGAACACCACCCCGGCGACCACGCCGAGCACCATCCAGAGCTGCGCGTACGAGCCCCAGACGTTCGACCAGTCGTCGTTCTGGATCAGCGCCGCCGCCACGTAATAACTGGGCACCGCCACCACCAGCATCAACGACGCGGCCAGCGCGGCCCAGCCCTTACCCCACCGCGACCAGTACGTGAACAGGAACGCCGCCACCGCCCACACCGCGATCGAATTGCCCAACCCGCCGAACGGGAACGGCACGTACTTGATCCAGACGAAGTCCAGAAACCCCAGCGCGAACCCGACACCCACCACTTTGACGATCACGGTTGTCGAGCGTAATGACGTCCTGACCTGCCCGGATCCGCCCTCGGACAGAACCGTCCTATGACTTTCGGTCGACCCCGCCCTGCTCGGCGCGCCACGGCAGCAGCGCGATCCCGCCGAGCAGGACCACGGCCAGCACCGCGAGGGCGACCCGGGCCCCGGCCATCGTGGCGAGCACCCCGGCCGCGGCGATGAACAGCGGCGGCACCGTCCGCGACGACACCGACCAGGCCATCACCACCCGGGACAGGTGCGCGTCACCGGTGGCGTCCATCCGGTAGGTGGCGAACACCGGACCGAACACACCCGCGAAGAACACCAGCAGGAAATCCGCGGCCGCGATCAGCACCAGCCCGGTCGTCGACGCCGGGGCCGGCGGGACCAGCCCGAGCCACAGGTTGCGTCCCACCCCGGCCAGGAGCAGGACCCTTCGACCGCCCCATTTCTGTACGAGGGGAGCCGCCAGCATCGACCCCGCGACTCCGGCGAGCCCTGCCACGCCGGTGATCAACCCGTACTGCCAAGCCGGGAATCGAAGGTCTCTGAGCACGAGGACGGTCAGCAGCGGCGAAGCGGCCAGCACACACCCACCGAAGATCATCGAGTTGCCGAAGAGGGCGGCCAGCCCCGGATGCGCCAGGATGTGCCGCCACCCGGCGGTGAGGTCCCGCCGGCGGTTGCGTTCGGCGGGGCGGGGTGGCGGCTCCGGCTCGTCCAGGCCGCGCAGCAGCAGTGCCGAGATCGCGTAGCTGACCGCGTCCAGGAGCATCGTCGCGGTGGCGCCCAGCCAGGAGATCAGCAGCCCGCCGACCGGTGGGCCCACGGTGTTCGCGGTCCACAGGGCCGTCTCGAACCGCCCGTTCGTCGCCGTCCGCCGGTCGGCCGGCACCAGGGTCCGCAACTGGGCCACCCCGGCCGCGTCGAACGCCATCCGCGCCACCGTCTGCAGGACCGCTACCAGGCACAACTGCCAGTACGTCAGCAGCCCGAACCAGGCCGCCGCCGCCACCGACAGCACCACGACCACCCGGACCAGATCGGCCGCGATCATCACCGGCAGCTTGCGGTGATGCTCGATCCACGGGCCCAGCGGCAGTGCCAGGAGCGCGCTGACCAGCCCGGCCAGCACCGTCAACAGCGACACCTGGAAGTCGGGCACCCCCAGCACCAGCACGGCGACGATCGGCAGGGCCGCGTAGCCGACCGCGCTCCCGGTCTCGCTCACCGCATGTGCGGTCCAGCGGCGTCGCAGCGCACGTTCCGTGCCCAGCGGCTTCGTGCGCGGTGGCTCCTGGTCAGGCGGCTCCGTGCCCGGCGGCTCCTGGTCAGGCGGCGAGTTCGTCGTCCTTCTCCAGCAGGCGTCTGCCGGAGACGCAGAATCGGTTGCCTTCGGTGTCGGCCAGGACCACGAACGGCGGTTCGTCGCTGGGCTCCGGATAGTGCGGCCAGTCGACGTGCTTGGCACCCAGGGAGACCAGCCGCTGAACCTCGACGTCCAGCTCCACCTCGCCGGCATCCAGGTCGAAGTGGATGCGGGGCTGCTCCTGAATCGGGCTCTCACTGAGATCCATCGCGATCGGCGCTCCGGGATCACCGGGCCGGGGCTCGATCACGATCCATTCGTCGCCGGAGTACCGGGGCGCCCGCCGCACATAGTTCAGCGCCCGGCACCAGAACCGCCCGGCCCGCTCCGCATCCGCCACCCCGAGTGAGATCTGCGCGATCACCGTCATGCCGCCGATGCTAATGCCGCTCCCCGCCCGCCATGCTCCGGAGACGCCGATCACCCACCACCGAGCCGTCCCGCCACTCGGCCCCGGGCACCTCTTTCGACGAGCGCCTTCCGGGCCGTCGCCTTCCGGGCCGTCGCCTTCCGCGGTTCGCCTTCCGCGCGGGCGCAGAGAGAGCGGGTGTCGCCGCGCAGCCAGTAGAGCCGCAGACCAGTGACCTCACGCCTGTTCGAGGGGGATGGTCGAGGAGACCGGCCCGGCTGGGATCGACCAGGAATCGCGGTCCGGCGGGCAGGTTTCGCCAACAGGCGGCCGGGTGCCCACGGACGTGGGCGCGACGATGCCGGTGGCGGTACGCCCCGGGAAATTCTTTAAAGAAGCTTTAAGGTACCCGTGCTCAGCGTCATGAACTGCTGCCACATCGCTGCTCGTATTTCTCGGCACAAGCAGTACCGAAACGAAGCACAAGCAGTACCGAAACGAAGAGGAGCCGTGCATGTATCGACGCGGAGTCAGCAGCCGGGCGCGCAAGATGATGATTGGAGGTGCCGCCGCAGCACTGCTCGGCTCGGCGCTCGCGGTCGGCACGGGGATGAGCCAGGCCGCCGAACAGGGAAACACCGGAGCCAGTTCCGGTGACATCAACGCTTTGGTGCCGGCGCTGGGTTTCAGCCCGGGCGATCCGAATGCGACGGCCGACCGTGTCGGCCCGACCGGGGTGAATGTTCCCGG
>NZ_BOMG01000109.1 GCF_016862075.1 Actinoplanes couchii
GGATCTGGAGAGTCGTATCCAGCGTTTTGAGAGGACCTTGTCGGCGATTCAGGACTTGAAGTGTCCCGCGTCGTCCACGACGTTGCTGGGCCGTTTGAATTCGTTGACCGCGCTGCGCGCGAACGCGGACCGCGACAACATCCTGCGTGGTCTGGGTGTGAACGAAACACCGGCGGACCGGGCCGCCGCAGGATCCGGTGACGCGGCCGCGGGCGGAGCGACCGGGAACACCGGAGCCGGCAACAATGACATCGACGCTTTGGTGCCGGCGCTGGGTTTCAGCCCGGGCGATCCGAATGCGACGGCCGACCGTGTCGGCCCGACCGGGGTGAATGTTCCCGGTCGTTGCCCGCCCACTCAGGCCCAGGTGAACGCGCAGGTGGCGCTGAAGAATGCGGTTCTGCCGACGGGAACGGATCTGGAAAGTCGTATCCAGCGTTTTGAGAGGACCTTGTCGGCGATTCAGGACTTGAAGTGCCCCGCGTCGTCCACGACGTTGCTGGGCCGCTTGAACTCCTTGACCGCCCTGCGCGCAAACCCGGACCGCGACAACATCCTGCGTGGCTTGGATGTGAACGAAACACCGGCCGGATAGAGGATCCTGGTCCACCGCACGGAACCGCCGCGCCGGAGGCCCTCGTACCACGGGGGTCTCCGGCGCGTCCGTGTGACTGATCCCGCCCCGGGACGCGGCGGGTATTTTTGAGGTATGACCGAGCGCAAGCCAGTCGGGGTCGGCTTCGAGTCGTGGGTCGAGCAGCAGATCGGGGCCGCCGTCGAGCGGGGCGACTTCGATGATCTGCCGGGGGCAGGGAAAGCATTGCCCGCCGGGGACGATCACGAGGACTGGTGGGTGCGCAGTTACGCCCGCCGGCAGGAGGTCAGCGCCGAGGTGGCGCTGCCGTTGCCGCTCTGGCTGCGCAAAGAGGCCGACGAGATCGACGAGCACGTGCGTGACCTCGGGACCGAGCAGCAGGTTCGTGCGGTCGCCGAGGATCTGAACCGGCGGGTCGCCGAGTCGTGGCGCCGGCCGGCCGAGCGGGGGCTGTTCGCGCGCCGGGTCGACGTGGAGGCCGTGGTGCAACGGTGGCGGGAGTCCCGGCCCCCGCCACCGCCGGCGGTGCCGGAACCGCGCGCTGAAGC
The DNA here is from genome assembly GCF_016862075.1 of Actinoplanes couchii. Lineage (GTDB taxonomy): Bacteria > Actinomycetota > Actinomycetes > Mycobacteriales > Micromonosporaceae > Actinoplanes > Actinoplanes couchii. Next base: position 1,144 of record NZ_BOMG01000109.1, read on the forward strand.
CGGTGGGAGCTGGTGGAGCCGCCTGAGGAACCTCACCAACCGGTCGGGGTGAGGTGGTTGTTGAGGACGGCGACGATGTTCTGGGCGCCCGCGGACAGCACGCTCAGGTCGACGTCGGTGAACGTGTGGATGCTGTCGCTGAGGAGGCAGTGCGCGCCGACGATCTCGCCGCCCACCTTCAGGGGGACACCGGCGTACGCGCGGATCCCGCCCATCGTGACCAGCGGGTTCGTCGACTGGACCGGGTCGTTGGCGGCGTCGGCCACCACGTAGGGCAGGCCGGTCGCCACCACCGTCTTGCAGAACGACCATTCCAGTGGGGTGCCGTTCGCCTCGGACAGCCACGTGCCGCCGATGCCGCTGGAACCGGCGATCAGCTGTGCGGTGTCCAGGACCAGGGTGGCCAGGCTGATCGGCAGGCCGGTCCGGTCGGCGCTGTGCCGGGTGATCTGGTCCAGGGCGGCCCGCAGCCCGGGATGGTCGAAGTCGATCGCGGCCACCGTGCGCAGCCGGGTGCCGGCCCGGCTCACGACGACGCCTTGGTGGCGAGCGCCCGGTAGGTCACCGCGCGGATCTTGGTGCTGCGGGCGGCGACCCGGAGCAGGTCACCCATCTCCAGCAGGCATTCGGTGGCCAGGATGATGTCGCCCGGTGAGGTCAGCGGGCGTTCCAGTCGCAGCTGCCGGCAGGTGATGTCGAGCAGCATCCGGGCGCCGTGCGGGTCGCCGATGGCGTCGGTCAGTTCGTCCAGCAGACCGGCCTCGGTGGGCTGTTCGAAGTCCCATCCAGCGATCGTCATCCAGCGGTCCCCTCCGGGTGCGGGGGCGCTGTCCCGCCCCGTCGCCGGTCACCATCGGCCGCCGGCCGCGGGCCCCCATGAAACCCCGGGTTGCGGGTCGGGAGCTACCGTCGCCGAGTGACAATCATCCCTGGGTACGACGACTCCGGTCCGGCACTGGACGGGCCCGGTCTCGCCTTCGACGGCGCCGCCCTGCTGGACCTGCCCGGTTTCTGGCCCGCGCACCTCGGCGGCCACCTGATGCTGGACCTCGACGAGGCTGCCGCGTTCTTCGGGGACGACCCCGTTCAGACACGGCTGACGTACGACCGGCTCACCGACACCGCTGCCTGGCCGGTGTTCTTCTGCGATGCCGGGAACGGCGCGCGTCTGGCCGTGGTCTACCGCAACTTCGACGAGGACCACGGCGTCGACTACCTGCTGCTCCCGGACGGCGGCCCGGCGATCACCGTCGGCGTCGACGAGGGAGGGTTCTCCGGGCGGGGCCTGACCTGGACCGAGGTGGCCGGGATCGCCGGGCGGCAGCCAGGGGAGCGGGCGCGGGCCACCGTCCTGCTGCTGCTCGCGCCGGCGCTGACCCGGATCGCCGCCGACGCCGAGGATCAGCTGGCCGCAGCGTTGCGGACGGTCGGCGTGACCGGCGACGCGGCGGTGATCGCGGCCCGGATCCTGCGGCCGGACTACGACGACGATGATGAGGACGAGGACCCGGCCGACGAGGTGAGCCTGCTGATCAGTACGCCACGGCCACGTCCAGGATCCAGGTGACGCCGAAACGGTCGGTGAGCATGCCGTAGAGCGGGGACCAGGACGACGGCGCCAGGTCCACGATCACGGTCGCGCCGTCGGCGAGCTTCGTCCAGTAGCCGCTGATCTCGTCACCGTGCTCACCGCGTACCGAAACGAAATAGGAACTCTGTCCCTGATCCCACGGACGGGCGGCCGGCACGTCGAACGCCATCACCTGGAAACCCTCCGGGGACACGACCTGACCCCAGCCGACCAGGTCCTTCTCCGCCGGGTCGGTGGTGCCGTAGGCGTCGGCGTGGGTCGCGATGACCAGGTGCCCGCCGAAGACCCGCTGGTAGAACTCCAGGGCCTGCCGGGCCTCGCCGCGAAGGTTGATGTGGGCGACGGTCTTGATGCTCATGTGTTGTCCCTCGGTTGTGCTGCGGTGTCGAGAACGACGATGTCAGCGGTAGAGGACAGGTTGCGTCCGCTACTTCCGGGAGACTGGGATCATGCCGAAGACCTCCGCCCGGTTGCTGTCGTTGCTCTCCCTGCTGCAGGCCCGCCGTGACTGGCCGGGCGGGCTGCTCGCCGACCGTCTCGAGGTCAGCGCCCGCACCGTGCGCCGCGACGTGGACCGGCTGCGCGAACTCGGCTATCCGATCCGCACGTTCAAGGGCCCGGACGGCGGGTACCGCCTGGAAGCCGGCAGCCAGATGCCGCCGCTGCTGTTCGACGACGATCAGGCGGTCGCCATCACCGTCGCCCTGCAGCTGGCCGCCACCTCAGGCGCCGGGATCGAGGAGGGCGCGGCGCGGGCGCTGCACACCGTCCGGCAGGTGCTGCCCGCCCGGCTGCGGCACCGCGTCGACTCCCTGCGGGTCACCGCCGTCGCGCCGGGCACGGCACCGTCGGTCGATCCGGCGGTGCTGACCGCTGTCGGGCAGGCGGTGCACGCGCGGGAGGTGTTCCGGTTCGACTACGGACCCGAAGCGGCGTTCCCTCGGCGGGTCGAGCCGCATCATCTGGTCAGCTGGAAGGGGCGCTGGTATCTGCTGGCCTGGGATCTTGAACGCGACGACTGGCGGACGTTCCGGGTGGACCGCCTGTCCCCGCGTACGCCGAATGGGCCCAGGTTTGCTCCTCGCTCTCTGCCCGCGGCGGACGTGGCGACCTTCGTGACCGGCCGTTTCCGGGGCTCGACGTCGGGGGACTGGCCGTGTGTCGGAGAGGTGATCGTCGACCGGCCGGCGGAGTCGATCGTGACGTGGGCCCCGGACGGCATCGTCGAGGAGATCGACGACTCCCGCTGCCGCCTGGTGCAGGGGTCCTGGTCGTGGGTGGCGCTGGCCGCGTCGCTGGGCCGGTTCGACGCCGACATCGAGGTCGTCGGCCCGCCGGAACTCGCCGAGGCCTGCGCCACGCTGGCGGCCCGCTACGGCAGAGTGTCCTAACATCGGTGGTGATGACTCGTCTCGTGCACATCAGCCGGCAGCGCGACGCCGCCCGGTTCGTCCGCAGTGGCATCTCGGCGCGCAGCCGGGGCTGGGACGGTGGCCGGGGCGTCTACGCGATGGCCGTGCTGCCCGACTACACCCTCACCCACCAGTGGGTTCGTGAGCTGCGGCGCTGGCAGCCGGGCGTGCTCGTCGCGGTCGACCTGCGGATTCCGGACGGCACGCCGGTCACCGTGGGCCGGTACGGCCGCGAGCCGCGACGGCTCACCGCCGCCGAGGCCGCCGGGGTGCTGCGCGGGCTGGACGATCCGCGCGGCTACGCGATCTTCATCCCCAGGGCGATAACCGCTGCTGAGGTACGGGGTTCGCGCACGGTCCCGCAAGGCATCGGCTGGCGGTACAAGCCCGGCGCGCACGGCACCGCACCCTGCCTGTGCCTGGGCTGCTTGCAACCGGGCACCCCGGGCGTGGCCCGGCTGCGCCGCCGGTCGCCCGACTTCCAGCCCCGCCCGCCGAAACCCGAGCTGATGGCGGCGCTGCGGGCGGCGACCGGCCAGGACGAGATCATCGAGGCGCTGTACGGCCTGTCCGGTCGCCGCCGTGGCGGCGCCGAGGAACTGGCCTACCTGGTCGACCATCCGGACGCCGAGGTCCGTGAGGTGCTGCACTACACCCTCGACTCGTACCGCGGCCGGGCCGCCCGCCGCCTGCAGGAACGCCTGATCGCCCGGTACGACGCCGAGTCAGGCGGCACGGTCCATCAGCCGCCAGGTGCGCCGTCGGATCAACGGGTCGAGGGCGACCAGTAGGTACGCCGACCCCGCGACCAGCAGAGCCCCGGTCGCGCCGAGCGCCGACGCCAGGACACCGCCCAGCAGACCGCCGAGCGGGATGCCGGCCCAGGCCAGGCCACCGACCGCGCCGAGCACCCGGGCGCGCAGCTCGGCGGGGACACGTTCGAACTCGGCGGCCGACAGCAGCGGGTTGATCGCCCCGACCAGCAGGCCGCCGGTGAACGCGACAGCCGCGACCACCGGAAGCCCGACCGGCAGGGCCAGCGCGAAGAACCTCGGGACGGCGCCGAACAGGAACGCCACCGAGTACACCCGCCACCGCGGCAGGCGCGCACCCCACCACGACACCAGCAGCGATCCGGCGAGCGCCCCGGCACTGAGCGCACCGAACACCACCCCGACCGGCGCCGCGTCGTGGAAGCGTTCGGCCGCCCACACCGGGATCAGCACCGCGGACAGGGCCTGGTCGAGCAGATTCGTCAAGATGAGCATCGTGACCATCGCTCGCAGGAACGGATCCCGCCGCACGAACCGCAGCCCGGCCATCAGCTCGGTCAGATAGCCGCCGGTCGTCCCGGCGCCGGCGGCCGGGCGGATCCGGACCAGCGCCGCCACCAGGACCGCCGAGAGCAGGAACCCGGCCGCGTTCGCACCGATCACGACGGGTGCCCCGACCAGCGCGATCAGGCCCGCGCCCAGCGGTGCGCCGATCATCGAGCCGAGCCGGTTCACACTGTCGGCCAGTCCGGCGGCCCGTTCGTTGCTCCAGCCGGCGGCGGCCGCGACGTCCGGCACCAGCGCGTACTTCGCGTTGTCCGACGGGCCGCGGCACCACCCGACCACCCCGACCAGCACCAGCAGGACCGGGAAAGCCAGCAGGCCGGTGACGTGCAGCAGCGGGACCAGGCCCAGCACCAGACCGGCGATCACGTCCCCGCCGATGCTCGACACCCGCGGCCCGAGCCGGTCGACCAGTGGGCCGCCGAGGACCCGGGCCAGCACCAGGGCCCCCATCTCGACGAATGCGGTGACCCCGGTCAGCAGCGGATCGCCGGTGGTCTGCAGCACGAACCAGGGCACCGCCACCACCGACATCCGGGTGCCGGTCACCGACACCGCCTCGGCGGCCAGCAGCCCGCACGCCGACCCCCGCCTCATCGGCCCGCCGGCCGCGACTCCAACTGGCCGCGGCGCGGGAAGATCTGAAACTGGGTGGTCATCGCGACCCGCTCCACCCCGTCGTCGGGGGTGTCCTCGGCCCGCTCCCGGTAACGCTCCAGCAGCGCCGTCATCTCCTCGTTCAACCGGCGGGCCTCGTCGGCGCTCATGCGGATCGTCAGGTCGCTCATGGTCGACGCCCGCACCCACTCGTGCGGCCAGCCGTCCAACTCGGTGACGGACTGCTCGATGTTGTCCGCGTACAGCCGGGCGATCGTCCGCAGGTAGGCCTCGCCGAGCGCCCGCTCCTGCTCGGGGGCGCCCGGCTCGGGCACGTCGAACTGGCTCGACCGGTGCACGGCCCGCCAGAACCGCTCCCGCCCGCGGCCCAGCTCGGGCGCGTCGGCGACGAACCCGTGCTGAGCCAGGGTCCGCAGGTGGTAGCTGGTCGACGCGCTGGACTCACCGAACCGGGCGGCCAGCTGGGTGGCGGTCTGCGGCCCCTCGTGCCGCAGCGACCCGAGCAGCCGCAGCCGCAACGGGTGGGCGACACCCCGCAACGTCCGCGCGTCGAGAACGACCTCTCTCGGATCGGTATCCATCTTGCAAAGATACCTTTGCAAAGGATCGTTGGCACAGGGTCTACAGGCGGCTCACGAAGTCGTTCATCACGGTGGTCAGCTCGTGCAGGACCCGGGTCGAGGCCGGCGGGTCGGCCGGGAACTCCAGGCTGTGGTCGGCGCCGGTCGTCTCGTACACCGCATGGCCCAGGTGGTGGGCGGTCTTCGAGTCCCAGGACGGGTCGGTCAGGCTGCCGGCCAGCAGGAACGGCGCCCGGCAGCGGCGCAGGTCGGCCGGCAGGACGGTGTCGCGCAGGATCGGCGTCAGCCAGACGCCGGGCAGCGAGCGGTCCGCGGCCGCCGCCGCCGCGAACGCGCCCATCGACTTGCCGACCAGGGCGATCTCGGACGCCGTCTCCTGCTCCAGCAGCTGGTCGACGTAGGTCAGGGTGAACGCCCGCAGCCGGGTGAACCAGTCGGTCAGGTTCTGGCCGTCGCGCTGTGGTGGCCGCATCGGCCAGTGGATCTCCCGGACGGTCCAGCCGTGGCTCGCGAAGACCGCCCCGGCGAAGTGCAGCAGCGGCCGTTGCGGAGAGTAGCCGGCGCCGGGCAGCAGCAGCACGACGCGTTCGGGCACGAGACGAATCATAGACGGCTATCAACTCGTAGCGGCACGTGCCACAGCCCCCACAACGGCCCCAGGATCAGCGCGCCGGCGAGCGGCCCGAACCGGTCCTGCAGCCGGGGCGGGGCGAAATCACGCCAGGCCGGTGAAGATCAACTGCCCGAGCAGCATCAGCGGTACGCCACCAGAAGCAGATCACCGGGCCGGTGCCGGGGGCACTACGGTCAGTTGCCGTCTTCGGGGTATGGCCAGGTATACCCGGGGATCCGGTGCAGCTGGGCGTCCTGGTGATCGGCCAGCGGCGCCGGCAGCGGCAGCGCCACGAACCGGCAGTCGAACCGCATCGCACTGTCGCTCCCCGTGCCGGTGACGGTGTGCTGCCAGCTGTCGGCGGTGCCGTCCGGGGCCAGGACGTGGAAGAACGTGGTGCGCCGGGGCTGCCCGGTCTCCGGGTGGGGCTTGTGCTCGACCGCGATCTCCCCGGCAACCGTCACACCGGTCAGGCCGCACTCCTCGGCGATCTCGCGGACCACCGCGTCCGGCAGCGCCTCGCCCGGGCGTACGCCACCTGCGGGAATCTGGGTTCCGGCGTCCGGAAACGCGGCCTGGTCGAAGACGAGCAGCTGTGGTTCGCCGTCGACGTGCCGGATGACGTAGGCGGCGACGCGGACACGGGGCACGGGATGCATTCGGGCATTGTCCTTGCCGCCGGCTGACATGATCAGCGGGCCATGCCATTCACTTTCAGTCATCCGGCGGCGATCCTGCCGCTGTGCCGCCCACCGTTCGTGGTCTCGGCGCTGGTCGCCGGGGCGGTCGCGCCGGACCTGCCCTACATCCTGCCGGCGGCCACGTCGGCGGACTGGGGTGTCTACAGCGACTTCACCCTGACGTACACCCATGCTCTGATCCCGGCCTCGATCGTCGGCCTGGTCCTGCTCGCGCTGTACCACCTGCTGCTGGCCCGGCCGCTGGTGGCGATGCTGCCCGCGCCGGTCGCGGGACGTCTGGGGCGGCCGTCGTTCCGGTGGGGCGGACCCGCGCGTACCGCCTGGATCGTGGTGTCGGTGGTGCTCGGCGCACTCACCCACCTGGTGTGGGACGCCCTCGTGCACGACACCGGCCCGGTCGGCGCCTGGTGGTGGGCGAGCACCGTCGGCGGGGCGCTGGCCCTGGCCGGGCAGGGCTACCTCTGGTGGCGGCACACCCGGCCCGCGCCCGCACCACCCGCCCGCTGGTGGCCGCTGCTGATCCTGGCCGCCGGTGGCGCCGCCGGGGCGGGCCTGCGGCTGAGCACCCACGCGCTGCGCGAGGTCGTCACCGGCGCGATGTCCGGCGTCGGTGCGAGCCTTCTTCTGTACGCCCTGGCCTGGCACGCCCTCCGTCTGGCGCACAATGATCAGGTGACCGACCGTGACTTACTGAGAGACATCTGGAACCGGGCCTGCGTCGCCGAGGGCACCGGTGTCGGCGACCGGCATCTGGCGGCCCTGATCCTGGTCGACGGCATGGTGCAGAACGGCGGACCCAACCACGCCGCCGACAGCTGCGAACCCGATCAGTTGGCCGAGGCCGCGGCCGCCGCCCGCTACTTCGGCCTGGACGACGTGGCCGCGGTGATCGAACGCCTGCCCGAAGCGGCGAGCGACCTCGACGACGACGATGCCGAGGACCGGCTGTCCGACGCCTGGTACGAGGTGCTCCCGGACAACGAGCGCCTCGACGCGGCGCTGGCGGCCCGTCACGCGGCGGCCCCGGAGGACTTCCAGCCGGTCGACGGCCGGTAACCGAGAGCTTCTTCGGCGGCGCTGGAGTCGTAGACGCGGTCGATGGTGCCCGGCAGCGGCCAGCCCCGCTCGCGGAAATGCCGGGCCACGTCGGGCAGCCGCTCGGTGATCAGCGCGGCCGCGTCCCGGTGCAGCGCCGGGCAGTCGTCGCGGGTGAACGGGTAGCGCCCGGCGATGTTGAAGACGCCGGTGACGTCCGGTAGCCGGATCGCGCGTACGACGGCGTCCGCGACGTCCGGTAACCGGACCGCCCGGTGCAGCAGATGGGTGGCGAGCACCTGCGGCGGCTCCGGGAAACAGCGGGCGATCCGCAGCGTGATCGCGTCCGTGCCACTGTCGGCTACGAGCTGTTCGGCGGCCAGTTTCGTCTCGTCGTAGACGTCGCGGGGCCGGGGTGTCAGCAGCTCGTCGACCCAGACCGCCCGGTCGGCGGGCACGAGCGCGTGACCGTACACGCTGGTGCTGCTGATGAAGACGAACCGGGAGGCGGCCGGGAGCAGGGCCGCGGTCGCCTCGACGTTGACACGCCGGAACTCCCGGTCCGCCACCCGGCCGACGTGTGGGGCGTGCAGGGCCGCCGCGTGCACCACGACCCCGGACACCTGGTCGCGCACCGCCGGATCCCGCAGATCCCCGACGACGTCCGTCCACCGCCCCGGCACCCGGTCCACACCACGAACCGTCCATCCCGCGCCGTCCAGAGCCGCGGCCACCGCCGCACCGACCAGCCCTGACGTCCCGGTCACCGTCACCGGATCATCCATGTCCGGCCCTCCCTCTATGCTCGCCCGGTGGATTTCTCCCGGTACGTAGCCGAGCACGTGATTCCGCTGGACACCATCGACGATCTCGAGCCGCTTGCCGCGAGCTTGGAAACGGCCCGGGTGATCGCCATCGGGGAGAACGCTCACCTCGTGCGCGAGTTCTATCAGCTGCGGCACCGGTTGCACCGGTTCCTGGCGCAGAAGCTGGGCTTCACCGTGTACGCGATGGAGTCCGGGTTCAGCGAAGGGTTCACCGTCGACGCGTGGGTGCGGGGTGAGCGGCCCGCCGACGACCTGCGGAGCATCGCCGACGAGAACATCACGTACACCATGGGCCGATGCGCGGAGATGCGCGACCATCTGACGTGGATGCGCTCGGCCACACCTCCCGCCCGGTTCTTCGGACTGGACGTGCCCGGGTCGACCGCGTCGCCGTTGCCGGCGATCGAAGGGCTGCGGCGTTACCTGCGCCGGGTGGACCCGGACGCCGAGCAGGTGCTGGACCGGGTGGCGGCGCTGGCCGGTGCATACGCGGGTGAGCACTCGCTGCTGGCCTACACGGCTTACAGCGCCTTGGCAGTGACCGAAAGGGATCGGCTCACCGCGATGTGGGCCGAGTTGACGGCGCGCTTCGACGCGCTGGAGCCGGAATACCGGGCGGCCGGGGGCGACGAGGCCTATGCGGTGGCCCGGCACGAACTGCGCCTGGCCGTGCTGCTGGACCAGGCGATGCGCGGGTACGCGGCACAGGTGTCCGCCGAGGGCGGCATCCCCACGGTGCATCCGCGCGTCGCCGCCCGGGACCGGGGAATCGCCGAAACGGTCTTCTGGCTGCTGGACCGTCTCGGCCCCGACGCGAAGATCATTGTGGCGGCGCACAACAACCACATCCAGCGCACCCCGGTGCACACCCCGGTGTTCCCGCTCTCCGCCGCCGGCCACCACCTGGCCACCCGACTGGGCCCGGAGTACGTGGCGGTCGGCGTGACCTGCACCGGCGGCCGAACCGTCACCCACCGCGCCGACCCCGGCGCACCCGGCGGCGTGGCGATCATCGGCGCCGATCTCGCGGCGCCCGAGGCAGGCAGCATCGAGGCGGCCCTGCCGGTGAAACTGTGCGCGGTGGATCTGCGTCCAGCGCGGGCCGCGGGTGTCACCAAAGGCCCGGACCGCATCCGGATCATTGACCGTTACCAGCAGTCCCCGATCATCGACGCCTTCGACCTGGTGATCAACATCCCGGAGGTGACCCCGGTCTCTCACGTCAATCGCTGATGAGCCGGTGCGGGACCGAGCCGGGGCGGCGCTGGGAATCGAGCCATTCCGCATGATTCCAGACGACGGGCATGGCGCCGACCGGCTCGAAGGTGATGGCGGGATCTCCGCTCTGCACCAGGCACAGCATCCGATGCCCGGTGAGCATCGCGCAGCGCGCCTGCTCCGCCACGATGTCCAGCACGATCTGGGCGGTACGCGGGTGCCGGCTCGCGAAAGCGTCGTAGCCGACGAAGGTGAGCACCAGACCGGTGGCCTGCCTGGTGGTGCCGTACTCGTAGTTCACGACGTCACGCAGGCAGTCGTTGAGCGCGTCCAGGTTCTTCCCGTAGTAGTCCGGAAAGCCGAGCGCCGCGGCGACGTCGCGGTGCAGGTCGTCGTCGGAAACCCAGGCACCCGCATCGAACGCCACGACCGTATAACCGTGCCGGCGCAGCCAGCCCACAGCCTCGTCGACGAGCGCCGACCGCCAGAAGAGCGTCACAGCGCTGGTACGAGCGAGCTGAAAGTCGAGCCGACCCGCATCGACTTCGAGATCGAACACCGCCATCGCCGGAGCCTACCGCCGGGCCACCCATCGCGCCGGGCCATCCGCCTTCACCACCGAAGCCAGCGACTGCTGCGCGGCAGGAGAGGGCGCGTCGTGGACTCCGTCTTCCGCGAGGCGTGCAGTCTCGGCCCGCTCCCTGTCCGAGGGCGAGCGCATCAAGTACTACGTGCTCGTCGAGAGAAGCGGCGACCAGGCGAGCCGCGAACGTCACTGGGTGCTCGGTGCCCCGCCGGCTGACGCGTCAGCCGGCGAGGAACGTCTCGAGGATGGGCCCGAGCACGGCCGGGTCGGCCACGTGGCCTTCGACTTTGAGGGTGTCTCGCCGGGCGTCGGGCAGTGCGGCTGCGGCCGCGTCGGCCGCGGCGCCGAAGAAGTCGACGGGAAGCCCGGCCATCTGCGGGTCGACCGTGATGCCGGTCGTCAGGAGCACCGGCCGGCGCACCCTCGTGAGGCGGTTCGCGGGTGGCGGGCCGTCGCCGAGGCATGCCGCGTCGTAGCGCAGCGTCGGTGCCAGCGCGCGGAGTGCGGGCCATCCCGGGGCGGCTTCTGCGTTGGTGATGTCGTGCTCGGAGGATCCGGCGAGCCGCATGAACAGCCTGAGCGCTTGGTCGAGGTCGCCGGCGGCGAGGGTGGCGTCGAGCGCGAGCCGGTACTGCTGCCAAGCGGTGATCATCGCGTCGTCGACCTGGTACGGCACCTCGTGGACAGCGATCCGGTCGACCGGAAGTCCGGCGGCGGCCGCCTCGAGCGCGAGTGCTCCTCCGGTCGATGCCCCGAACAGGTGCGCTCGCCCTCCGGTGGCGTCGATCACCGCAGCGAGATCCTCGATCTCCCGTTCGACGGCGTACGGCCGATTGTCGGCGCTGTCGCCTCTACCACGACGCCGGTAGTTCACCACGCCGAAGCGTGTGGCCAGATGCTCGCCCAATGGGAGGTTCTCCGTGCCGTCGTCCAGGCCGCCTCCGACCAACACCAGGGCAGGCCCCCGGTCGCTGAGGCGGTCGTAGCTGATTGACGTGCCGTCGGCGGAGGACACATGCGGCATCACGAACTCCCTTGAACGAGGTAACTCCTAAAGTAGGAGTTGTTGGTGGCAAAAAGCAAGATAGGATCTGCGCATGCGGAGCTACCGGGATCTGTGCGGCATCGCCCGAGCGCTCGACGTGGTCGGCGAACGCTGGGCGCTGCTGGTGGTGCGTGAGCTGTTGTTCGGCCCCAAGCGGTTTGCGGATCTGCATCGTGGACTGCCCGGTCTGAGCCAGAACGTGCTGACCCAGCGACTACGCGAGCTCGAGGACTCCGGCGTGCTGGCGCGGCGCCGGGCACTGCCCCCGGCGGCCGGGCTGATCTACGACCTCACCGACCGCGGTCGAACCCTCGAACCGGTCCTGCTGGCGCTCGGGCAGTGGGGCAGCCCGTTGCCGCCGCAGTCGGACTTGGCCGAGGAGCTCAGCCCGGATGCCCTGATCGTGGCCTTGCGTACCACCTTCTGCCCCGCCGCGATGGGATCCGTCAGCGGCACCGTCAAGCTCCAGCTTCCCGGCGACGCGTTCCTCCTCACGGTCAGCCGAGGCGAACTGGACGCGATCCGCGGCAACGTGCCGGCCGACGCCGTCCTGACCGCCACCGTGCGCACCGTGCAGGACCTCGTGTTCGACCGGCGCGAACTCGACGATGCCATCCGGAGCGAAGCCGCAGACGCCGAGGGTGACCTACGGCTGTTGCACCGCCTACTGGCCGCTTTCGACGACCACCGCAAGCACGGACTCGGCAAGGGTGCGTGATGACGCATCGAGCTTCTTGATCAACCTTGGCATACTCGCCCGCATGGCAGCCATGGATCCATTTCGCGACGAGGCACGCAGGCGTGGCATCCCTCAAGACGAGGTCGAACGGTGGCTCGAGACGGTCCGCCCGTGCGCGGCCCTGGATGCAGCCGACGACCGCGCGGGCGGCCCGGTGGCCGGGCTCCTCGGCGGGCGACCCGACGTGACCGTACCGGGCAAACCGCTTCTCGCTCTGGTCGATCTCGCGGCGATACCGGCCGACGCCACCGACATCCCGCTCCCGCCGGACGGCACCCTGCTGTTCTTTGCCGACCTCGAGGACACCGACCCTGACGAGGACTGGCATCACGTCGTTCACCTTCCAGCCGGGACCGCCGTCACCATGTCCGGCGAGCCCACAGAGCTACGGCTGAAGGTCGAACCCTCGCTGCCCAACCGCGGCGCCGACAGCGCGGCGTTCCCGCACGGCCACGAGCTGGGCTCGGTCTGGTGGGAGACCAACAACCAGATGCGCGACGGCGGGGCCGTGCAGATCGGCGGCTACCCATGGGCGTGGAACGCGGATCCGGTGACCGACTACGACCATGACCCGCAAGACGACTGGGTGCTGCTCGCCACGATCAGCAGCGGCGAACAGTTCGGCTCCGACCTGGGCAAGGCGACCTGGGTCATCCGGCGAGCGGACCTGGCGGCATGCCACTTCGACCGCGCCGAGGCCTACTACGACTCCTTCGACTAGTCGGAGCGACGTGCCCCCGGGGCCGGAAGCATCGAGGCGTCCCCGGCCATCGAAGCCTTCGACCTGGTGTTCAACGTTTCGGAGGTGGCACCGGTCGAGCGGATCGGCGGTAGGTGGCCGGATCACCCGCCGGGGCCGCGGCGTCGAGGCCGGTTTCGTAGGCGGCCACGACGAGTTGGGCGCGGTCGCGGGCGTTGAGTTTGGTGAGCAGGCGGCCGATGTGGGATTTGACGGTGGCGGGGCTGAGGGTCAGGTGGCCGGCGATGTCGTCGTTGGACAGGCCCCGGGCGATCAGTACGAGGATCTCCCGCTCGCGGTCGGTCACCCCGTCGAGTCGTCGGTGGAAGGTGCGGGACGGGCGGGGCTGCGCGCCGAACGCGGCGATCAGCCGCCGGGTGACACTGGGGGCGAGAAGCGCCTCGCCCGCCGCCACCACCCGGATGGCGTTGACGAGATCAGCCGCGGTGGTGTCCTTGAGCAGGAAGCCGCTGGCGCCCGCACGCAGCGCACCGTAGACGTACTCGTCCAGGTCGAACGTGGTGAGGATCAGCACCCGCGTGTCACCGATCTGCCGGCAGATCTGCTCGGTGGCGTCGATGCCTGTCATGTCGGGCATGCTGATGTCCATCAGGACCACATGCGGGCGCCGGGCCAGCGCGAGCCGGACGGTTTCCCGGCCGGTGCCCGCCTCACCGACCACCGCGAACCCGGGGGTGGTGTCGAGCAGGACCCGGAAACTGTCGCGCAGCAATGCCTGGTCCTCGGCGATGAGCACCCGGATCGGATCGGTCACGGCCGTCCACCCCGGCCCGCAGCGGGGTACGGGATGTGTGCCGTCACCGCGAATCCGCCGCCGGCTCGCGGACCGGCCTGGAGACTGCCGCCGTAGGCGGTGACCCGTTCCCGCATGCCGCGCAGGCCGTGCCCGGCGGCGCCCGGGACCGTCGGGGCTCTGCCGTCGTCGACCACCCGCACCGTGACGGATTCCGCACCGGCCTCGACGTCGACCGCGCACCTGGTGGCCCGCGCGTGCCGGACCACGTTGGTGAGGGCTTCCTGGACCGTGCGGTACACCACGAGGCGGACCCCGCCCGTCAGCGTGCCGGTGAACGTCGTCTCGACCCGGACACCGGCCTGCTCGGTACGGCGGGCGAGCGCCCGCAGATCCTGATCACCGTCCGGCGGTGTGCCGGGATCCTGTTCGGCGCGGAGCAGGCCCACGGCACGGCGCATCTCGACCAGCGCCTCCCGGCTGGCCGTCTCGATGACCTCCAGGGCCGACGTGCTCTCCTCGGGCCGTACCGCGGCCACGTGTCGCGCGACGCTGGCCTTCATCGCGATCATGCCGAGGCTGTGGGCCACGATGTCGTGCATGTCGCGGGCGATGCGCAGCCGCTCGTCGGCCACCGCGCGAGCCGCCCGTGCCTCGAACACCTGCTCGGCGAGCTGCCGGCGGCGCCGGGCGAGCCGGCCGGTCACCCACGGGACCGCGACCGCCGGCCCGGCCACCAGCGGCGCCGCCGGCCACCACAGCCCGAGCCCGGCGGCGCCGCCCAGCCCCACCACCAGCGCCGGAACCGACCGCGACGGCTCCAGACCCGCCGCCGCCGAGTACTGGGTCAGCGCCACGGCGGCGCACAGCCCGGGTGCGGCCTCGACGGGGATGACCCCACTGATCAGAACGCCACCGGCTGCGGCCGTCACCACCGCGGCGGCGGGCAGCGCCCACCGGCGGCGCAGAGCGACCGGACCGGCGACCGCGCCCACCAGGACCCACTGCCACCAGGCCGGATCCCCGGACTCCTGGGCCGCGTAACCACACACCAGCAGAACGGCCGCGGCCGCCACCGCATCGACGACCTTCCCCCGCATCGCGCTCACGCGGCCACGCTACCCATCCCCGGTGCCGTCGCCATCAGACCCAGGTCGGTCCTCCGGTTTGGTGCCGTGGTCGGATGCGCTGCGGCCCGGCACGGCGGCAGAGTCACCGCCATGTCCACTGCAGCCGAAAAGCTCCCCACCACCGACCGGGCATTCGCCTTCCCCGGCCCGTGGCTGGGCGGCGTGTCCCTGATCGCCGGGCCACTGCTCCTGCTCGCCGGCACGCTCCTGCGACTCGGCGTCCCGTTCTTCTTCCCGCACCAACTCGCGGCCTACCAGCGGCAACCCGGGCTGATCGGCACCGCCTACGTGCTGTTCCTGGCCGGGACCATCACGCTGTGGCCGGGTGTCGCCGCCGTCGCCGTACGGGTCGGCGCCACCCGGCCCGGGTGGGCCCTCTGGGGCGGCGGCCTGGTGCTGTCCGGACTGTTCGCCCGCACCTTCCACCACGGCGTCGACGTCTTCGTGTTCTCCCTGGTCGAGAGCACCGGGCTGAGCCCCGCCACCCGGGCCGTCAGCGCCTACTACACCTATCCGGAACGGGTGGTGTCCAGCCTCAGCGTCGCCGTGATGCTCGGCTGGAGCATCCTCGCGATCGGCTGTTTCCTGTCCGGCACTTTGCGCCTGGCGCCCGCGATCGCCCTGGCGCTGATGTCCGGCCTGATGATCGGGGTCCTCAAGGGAAGCACCTGGGCATCCGTCGTGCAGGTGACCGGACTGACCGTGGCGCTGGTACCCCTCGGCGTCAGGTTCCTCCGCGGCGCCGGTAGGCCACCCTGGCGCACGATGTCGCTGGTCGTGGTGTTCCTCGCGGGTTCGATCATCCTCGGGCAGCTCGGGTGACCGCTCAGAGGGTGGCCAGGTTGACGGCCAGGGCGGCCAGGACCGTCACGGCGAAGATCGCCCAGCCGACCAGGTCCCGGGAACCGACACGTAGGTGGGCGATCAGCGCGCCGGTGAAGTACAGGACCAGGCCGATCGAGGCGGCGGCGCCGACCGGGCGGACCGCGAAGCCGGTCAGCAGGGCCGCCGAGCCGGCGGCCAGCAGGAGACCCAGCACCGGGACGTACCGGCGGGGGATGCCTTTCATGTCCGCCTGTTTTTTCGGGTATTCGTGGCCGAGCAGGTAGAACGCGGCGGCGCTGCCGGTGAAGAAGGCGGCTACGACGGTGACGATCGTGTATGTGACGTCCATGACCAGGAAGACGGGGCAGACCGCGAGTGTGTGACATCAGGCAGAATGCCCGATCATGAGCGACACCGGAAACGAACTCACGACCGCCGAGGTCGTACGGACCGCCGTCGGGGAGTACCTGGACGGGCGCCCGGAGCGGGCCGGTGGTCTGGTCCAGGAGCAGAGCGGCGGTGAGCGGACCGTCGACCTGACCCAGATGGCCCTGGTCGCCTCCGGGCAGGTGCTCCAGATCGTGCGGGAGGCCGCCGGTGAGGACCTGGTGGAGGCGCTGATCGCGTCGATCGGGCGGACCAACGTGCCGTTCCCGGAGCTGCGGGCGCCGGTGGTGGAGGCGGTCTCCCGGTTCGGGGAGCCGAACTTCGCGCTGCTCAGCCGGCGGGCCGCGAACCGGCTGGTGGAGGCGGCCGGCGACTTCGCCCTGAACGCGCCGATGGATGCGATCCTGACGCTGGCCACGATGGTGACGCAGTTCGACAACAACACCGACATTGTCAAGTTGGCCTGTGCCCGCGCCGACCGGCTGGTGGTGGTGTCCGAGGCGCCGTTCCGGCTGGTCCGGGCGCAGGTCGCCGGGGACACCGACGCCCAGCGGCAGTGGATCGACGTGCTGGTGCGGACCGGCGATGCGGCCGACCTGCTGGTCTGGTACTTCGGGCTGGTCCACGGTTTGACCGGCCGCACCGACGCGGGTGGGGAGAACCCGGCCCTGGATGTCCTTGCCGGGGATGTCGCCAACCGGGAGTACGACACGGCGGCGGCCATCGCCAAGGGTTTCGCCTCGAAGGTGGAGCCCGCCCATCTGATCAGCCTGGCCGCCTCACACCTGACCGGGGCCGTCGTCGCGGAGGCGCAACGCCGTCAGGTCCCGGCCGGTACGGTCCTGGACGGACTGTGGGACCGCGCCACCGATCTTTGATCACGCGATGGTCAGAAAGTGTCCTGATCTCTTCCTAGCGTGGTCCGCATGAACAACAGCCGACCGGGGCTCCGCCCGTTCCGTATCGATATTCCGCAGTCCCAACTCGACGACCTGACAGCCCGGCTGGCCCACACCCGGTGGCCGGCGGAGCTGCCCGGCGTCGGCTGGAGCCGTGGCGTGCCCGTCGACTATCTGCGGGAGGTCGCCGACTACTGGCGCACCGGTTTCGACTGGCGGGCCCAGGAAGCGGCCCTCAACGCGTACGACCAGTATGTGACCACCGTCGACGGGCAGAACCTGCACTTCCTGCACGTGCCCTCGCCCGAGCCGGACGCCACCCCGCTGCTGCTGTTGCACGGCTGGCCCGGCACCGTGGTGGACTACCTCGACGTGCTCGGCCCGCTGTCGGATCCCCGCAGCCACGGCGGGGATCCGGCCGACGCCTTCCACCTCGTCGTACCGTCGCTGCCGGGTTTCGGTTTCTCCACCCCGCTGGCCGGGCCGGGGATGGGCGCGGACCGGATGGCCGGGCTCTTCACGCAGCTGATGAACCGGCTCGGGTACGAACGGTACGGCGTGCACGGCTACGACGGGGGCGCGTGGATCGCCCCGCGGGTCGGCCGGCAGGACCCGGAGCGGGTCACCGGCGTGCACCTGACCGCGCTGGTCACCCTCCCGGCCGGGGAGGAGGGCGAGATGGACGGTTTCAGCCAGACCGACCAGCGGCGCTGGCAGCGGATGCAGAACTTCAACGACGGCTACCTGCAGTGCAATGCCAAACGACCACAGACTGTCGGGTACGGGTTGACCGACTCGCCGGCCGGGCAGCTCGCGTGGATCGTGGAGAAGTTCAAGGAGCTCACCGATCCGGAGGAGGCGCTGCCGGAGGAGAGCATCGACCGGGACCGGATCCTCACCGACGTGTCGATCTACTGGCTGACCGGCACCGCGGTCTCCTCGGCCCAGCCGTACTACGAGGAGTTCTCGGCGAGCGTGCCCGAGAAGCTCACCCGTGGAACGGTGCCCACGGGTGTCCTGGTCTCCGCGCACGACAACGCGATCCGCAGGTGGGCCGAACGGGACCACCACATCGTGCACTGGACCGAACTCGGCAAGGGCGGTCACTTCCTGGCCATGGAGGAGCCGGACCTGCTGGTCGGTGACGTCCGGGAGTTCTTCCGGAAGCTGCGGTGACGGGCGCCCGCGCCGGATCGCACCGGCGCGGGCGACGGCTCACTTCAGCAGGTCCCAGGATTTGACGAACCAGCGGCGCATCGATTTCGCCATCGTCGGGTGCGTGGCCGTCCAGACGTCGTCGAACAGGAACAGCTGCTGGTGGCCGAAGGTGTCGTCGAGGTGGAGGCTGGCCTGGGCCAGGTGCGCGTTCACCTCGATGCGGCTCTTGGCCGGCACCCGGACCCCCAGCGGGCCCGGGATCTCCTTGCGCCCCTCGGTGCGGGCCAGCACCGACAGCACCACCTGGTGCGCTTTCGCCTGGTCACCGGCGAGGCCGTCGACGTCGAGGACCTGGTCGTGCCAGGCGCTCCACCGGTTCACCCGCTCCAGCGCGGCGGCCAGGTCGTCGTCGGGGCCGACCGCGGCGCGCAGCAGCACCACCTCGTAGGGCCAGTCGCCGTGCACGCCGGATCGCCGTAACCAGGCGGCCACCTCGGGGACACGCACGCCGTGCAGCCGCACCGAGACGCCCTGGGTGTCCCAGTCGGCGTCGCCGATCTGTGAGGTGACGACCGTGGTCACCGGGGCGTCGTCACTCGTCAGGATGGTTTCGGCCGGGAGCGGCCACTGCTCGTGCACCGCGTAGGTGAGCCGGCCGGGCCGCTCGTCGATCATCGCCGCGTCGAAGAAGAAGTAGGCGAGCGGGACCTCGTCGTCGTCGGTCAGCGCCCGGACGCTGTGGTCGTCGACGATCACCTCGCCTTCGACATACAGGTGCTTTTTCAGCAGTTTGCGCAGCTCACGCATCGACTCCGGCTTGGGCAGGGGTTTGTCGAAGATCGTGTGGAGGCCGTAGACGTCGACGCCCAGCTCGGCCCGCAGCCACGCGGCGGGATCGGGGCCGGACTCGTCCCAGGCGTGGCGGAACCAGTCGAGCACCGACGCGTCCGGCAGGCGGCGCACGTGTTTGCCCAGGAGACCCTGGTAGGGGGAGCGGTAGACGAAACAGATCACCCGATCATCATCGACCACGGGTACGACAAAAACCCCCGGGCCCGGGTCGTCACCAGACGTAAACACTTGATACGGACTTGTGTCATCAACATTTCACTTGCCTTGTTGATCATTCATCAGACTTTGTACGGGGAAGAAAGCGAGGCGGTATGCCGAGGCGCGTGTTCGTGCACATCGGGGCACCCAAGACCGGCAGCACCTATGTGCAGAACGTGCTCTTCGACAATGCCGAACGGCTGGAGAAGTCCGGCATCCTGATCCCGGCCACGTTCGCCGCCCACGATCAGGCCATGACCGATCTGCGCGCCGTCCCGTGGCGTGACCCCCAGGCGTACTGGACATGGGATCTGCTCGTCGAGAAGGCCGCGGCCTTCCGCGGTGACGTCATCCTGACCAGCGAGGGTTTCGGCGCGGCCAGCGCCGAGCAGGCGAAACGGGCCGTCGAGAGTCTGCAGCCGGCCGAGGTGCACATCGTGGTCGCCGCCCGCGACCTGTGGCGCACGTTCCCGTCGATGTGGCAGCAGAGCATCCGGGCCCGCAGCACCTGGCGGTTCGAGGACTTCCTGGCCGCCGTGGAGAAGGGCGAGTTCGAGCAGTTCTGGGACCACTACACGGCCAACCGGATGTTCTTCCGCTGGGCCGACCTGGTCCCGCCCGCCCAACGGCACCTGATCACCATCCCGCCGCCGGGCGCGTCGCACGACCTGCTGTGGCAGCGGTTCGCCGGGATCCTCGGCATCCCCGACGGGGTGTGCGAACCGGCCGCGCCGACCTCCAACCCGTCACTGGGCGCACCCGAGATCGAGGTGCTGCGCCGGGTCAACGCCGCACTCGGCGACCGGTATCCGCACCGGATGCCGTACCAGCGGGTGGTGCAGCAGCACCTGGTCCGGGCGGTGCTGCAGAAACGGGACAACGACGTGCGGTTCGGGGTCGGCCTGGACCGCGCCGACTGGGTGATGGCCCTGGCCGAAGAGCAGATCAGACAATTGCGGGAGTACGACTGTCACATCGTCGGCGATCTGGACGAGCTCCGGCCGACCCGGATGAAGGACTCGCGCAGCCCCGACGAGCTCGACGACCGGCAGATCCTGGACGCCGCCATCGAGACCATCGTCGGCATGATCGGGCACGCCGACGAGCTGCGCGGCATGGTTCCGGTGGGGCAGCCCGGCATGCTGGCCCGGGTCAAACGCGGAATCCGGCGTACCATCGGCTGACTGTGATCGGCCGGTGTTTGATCGGTCCGTGACGGAACCGATCGTCCGGCCGGGGTCTTTCCGAGGGTATGACACAGCGCATCAGCGAGTTGCTGGACGCGGCGGTGGCCGATGTGGAACCGGCGCACCCGGACCCGGGCGTCGATCACCGCATAGACCTCCGCTGCGGTGGCCACCCGGCCGTGCATCGCCTGCATCGCCGCCCGCAGCCCATTGCCGGCCTCCTGCTGCCAGTACCCGAGCGTCACCGCAGCACCGCCGCGACCGCCCGCAGCTGCTGAGCGGCCGCATCATGATCCAAGAGCGACGCCAACGGCCCCTCGCCGGCGGCCAGGTCCTGATGATGACGGGCCAGAGCGGCGAGCAGACCCATCACCGCCGCCCGGGTTCCGGGACCGTCCTGTGGCGGCTCCGCCACCACCGTGACCTCCTGGTCGCCATAGAGCCGCCCCCGCACGTCCAGTAGCACCGAGCTCACCCGGTCCCACACACGATCGGCCGGGGCCAACTGCTCCCACGCCGTCAGGATCAGATGCACCGCCCCGGGCGGCGCCAGCTCGTCGCCACCGGCACCCAGGTGATCACTGACCGTTTCCGCGGCCTCGATGTACTCCATGCCCGGCAGCCTCATACACCCGATCAACACCCGTCTACCCGAATTGCGGTCGACCTGTGGATAACCCGCCCTGTGGACAACTACAGGACCGGACAGCGGCTCGAGCAGGTGCTACCGCAGGTGCGGTGGGGTACCAGCCCACCCCCTAGCCTCCCACTCGGCCTTCTGTCGTCGGCGCTTGTCGGCGAGTTGCCACTCCTCCACGGCGCGGTCGTGCAGCGCGCTCTGCCAGACGGCGCGGTCCTGCAGTGGGTTCTGCCAGATGCCGCCGGGCGCGGTGGCCAGCGCGTCCAGCAGGTGATCCCAGATCAGGCCGAGAGCAACGGATTGCGAGGCCGGCACACCCTCATGGCGGACCGTCACCTCGGCATCCCCGATGCCCGCGCGGATCAGCATCCTTACAGTGGTGACCTGCTCGTCCGGTAACGCGGTGACCGGTGGAGGAGAGATCGGCGATGCGGCTGTAGCCCATCGCCAGGTCAGCACCGGCGCTTCCGAGCCGCCGTCAGCCACTGCCAGGCGGATCTCCACGTCCCCGGCGGGGATGGTGGGAGCCAGCCAGTCGGGGGCGGCCGTGGCCCGATGGGCGGGCATGACGCGGCTGCGGATCACCGTCACCCGGGGCCCAGGATCGACCGGCGGCACGGTGACCCGTTCGCGCGGTGAGGGGAACGGCAGGCGGCTGGGCTTCGGTCGCGGCAGCAGGCTCAGCATCGCCCACTCAGCAGCCGATGCCGTTTTCTGCGGCCCCCCGAAACGGAGCCCATCGGCCGTCATCCGCGGCCACCCAGAACGGAGGTCATCGGTGTACAGGGTGCGAAACCCGGTCTCCTCGGTTACCGGCCACAGGTGCAGTTCATGCTGCTCTGGAGAGTCGTCCTCGATGCGGACGGACTCGTCCAGCCGATGGCGGGCGTACACCCGTAGCCGTAGAAGTCCGTTTCCCGGCATCGGCACTTCGCGGAGCTCATCGTGGCTGCCACCCATCAGCCCGATCACCGTGACACTGCCGGTCGGACACCACAACGTCGTTTCTGCGGCGGCATCCCAGTCGCCGCGGGGGAGCATTGACGGCTCGGAAGAGTGCCCGATCACTCGCATCTGGATGCTTCCGGTGTGCAACCCGGTGAACCCCGTGCATCTGTGTGGCCCACCCACATGCAGCAGATCGTCACCGATCGTGTAGATGCCCATCTCGTCCGCGCCGTCGCCGGCGAAGATCCGGTACTGGCAGTGGCTGACGGACAGTCGTACGAATTCGGGCATGCCGCGTACCTTAAGCGCCGCCGCGGGTGCCTGTGGGGGCAGGCGGCGCCAGGCCGAGCGTGACGGTCGCCAAAAGGGTGCGGGCAGCAGATGAAGTCATGCGTTAGGCCAGCCACGAGGCATCGACACCGTCGTCGTGGTGCTCGGCTGCGCTGCGCTGCGGGCGTCGCTGCTGCGGTACACCCCGCCCCTGACCTGGCGGGTCGGCGAGAAGCCGGTCGAAGGCGGCTCGCCCGGATTCCGCGGCGACCTCATCGGTTAGCGGATCGCCCGCCTCGGCAGCAGCGAATGCTGCGGCAATCCAGTCGACCCGGTCAAGATCGGTCAGTTGCAGGGCCTGACGAGTTGCCCAGCAGGGTTTGGCATAGCTGCGTGGCCGTGCTCCTCCCACTGATCGAGCTGGGTCACCAACACCCCCCATGCCTTGCACCCGATCATCCGGTCGGCACGCGCGGGGGACCACGCTGCCGCACATGCTCGGGGGCCCGCCGCTCGCGTTCCTGCGCCGAACGGCGCGGCTGCCCGGGAGCCGGCACCTCGTCCGCGTCGATGACGTGGGCCTGTCGCCCGGCGCCGCATTCTGGTCATCTCCGAGGCGGGCCCGGCCGCGTTCGGTGTCGCCCGCGGCCGCGTGTGCCCCTGGGCCGCGGCGGCGCGGTCCAGGGCGTCCGACAGCCACGCAATGTCGTCCGGGCTCGGCTGGCTCGGCGCCCCCGGATCGATGTGCACACCGCGGTCGGCGAGCCGGTCGACGACGACCCGGCGGGCCTCGGCCGCCCGGGGATCGACGTGCTGCCACATCGACGCGGCCCGTCAGACCCGGTCGATGTCCTCGGCGCCGGCATCGCGCCACCATTGCGGACGCATCGCCGCCCGCCACACTGCCGAGTCGGCCCGGTGGTGCATGCGCATCTGCTCGCGCCGCCCGGGATCGTTCTCGTCCGAGGGCGGGCGGGTCCGGATCAGCGACCGGGCGATGGCCGAGCTGCGGGAGATCTTCGGGATCGGGGACCGGTGAACGACAACGGATTCGCCGAGTTCGTCACCGGGCGGTACCCGGCGCTGGTGCGGTACGGGACGCTGCTCACCGGCGACCGCGGCCACGGCGAGGACCTCACCCAGGAAGCCCTGGTCAAGACCCATCGTGCCTGGCGGCGGTTGCATCCGGACGGTGACCCGGAGGCGTACACCAGGCAGGTCATGGTGCGGGCCGCCTGGCGGGCCGGGCGCCGGCTGTGGCGCCGAGAGGTCCCGGCCGAACAGATCCCGGACCGGCCCGTGCCGGGCGACGCCTTCGACCGCCGCGACACCGCCGACGCGGTCCTGGCCGCGCTGCGGAGCCTGCCGGCCGGGCAGCGCGTGGTGCTGGTGCTGCGCTACTGGGCCGGGTTCTCCGAGCAGGAGATCGCCGCCCAGCTGGGCTGTTCGGCGGGCACCGTCAAGAGCCGCGCCAGCCGGGCCATCACGGCCCTCGGCCGTTCCGGCGGCCCACTCGCCGACGCGTTCACCCTCAGCGATGCAGGCCACCATCAAGATCGCCGGGGGGTTTGAGCGGTCGCTCAACATCAGCTACAGTCTTGAGCACTTGCTCAACTTGTAGCGGAGGCAGCGCCGTGGCCAGGATCTATGTCGAGACGATCATCGACGCGCCGCTGGACCGGGTGTGGGAGGCGACGCAGGATCATCGGCGGCATCCCCGGTGGGATCTGCGGTTCGGGCGGATCGATCCGGTGCCCGGGACCACGCCCGCCGAGTTCACCTACGCCACCACGGTCCTGCCCGGGGTCGAGATCGCCGGGTACGGCGTGCACACCGGAGACAGGCGCGGCGGCCACGATGGCGCGGCGGTCTCCGCGCTGCGGTTCGGGTCGCCGGACCGGCGGTCGCCGATCGAGAGCGGGACCGGCTACTGGCGATACGTTCCGGCCGGCGAGCGGACCACATTCCTCACCGGGTACGCCTACCGCACCCGCTGGGGACTCGCCGGCCGCGCCGTGGACCTGGTGTTCGGGCCGCTGTTCGGGTGGGCCACCGCGTGGTCGTTCGACCGGCTCCGGCTGTGGCTCGAACACGGCGTCACCCCGGAACGGGCGCTGGGGCACGCCCTCGCCGAACTGGCCCTGCGCCTGGCCGTCGTTGCCGGGGCCGCCGCTGCCGGGGCGGGATGGCCGGTCGTGCTGCTGATCGCGGTGCTGGCGGTGTTCGTACCGCCGCATCCGCGCACTCCCGCGGCCCGCCGGTGCCGGCGGCAGGCGGCGCACCGATGACCTCGGTCTTCCAGCAGGCCATGGGTGACGGCT
This sequence comes from Actinoplanes couchii, assembly GCF_016862075.1. Classification (GTDB taxonomy): domain Bacteria; phylum Actinomycetota; class Actinomycetes; order Mycobacteriales; family Micromonosporaceae; genus Actinoplanes; species Actinoplanes couchii. The sequence goes on from NZ_BOMG01000109.1 coordinate 25,755, forward strand.
TCAACCGGCTGCACCCGCGGCTGCAGCGCCGGTTCGGCGTCGACGGCGAACGCGACCAGGGCTGCATCGGCACCGGGGTGATGGACCGGGTGTGGCGCGGCGGGGCGTTCACGGTGCCGTTCCTGCGGCTCGGGACGCTGCGGCACATCCTGTTCCCGGAGACCGGCGCCGCGATCCCGTTCACCATCGAGAACTACGCCTACCGGGACACGTACGCCCGGCCGACGCTGACGTTCGTGCGCACCTTCCAGGTCCGGCCGCACCGCCGCCGCCGGTTCGACGCCACCATGGTCCACGACCCGGTTCGCAACGTGGTCGTCGACTACCTCGGCACCACCCAGCACCTGGCCGTCGACCTGGACGTGTCCACCGACGGCGCGGGCGGGCTGCGGCTGCGCAGCACCACCCAGACGTTCCGCGGCGGCATCCGCTGCCCCGGCGCCGTGACCGGCGACGCCGAGGTCCACGAGACGTGGGACGCCGACGCCGGGTGCTTCCGCATCCGGGTGTCGGTGACGAACCGCCGCTTCGGCCCGCTCTTCGGCTACCACGGCAGTTTCACCACGTCGTACGTCCCGGCCGGCACCCCGGTCCCGGCCGCGGTCCGGCCGTTGCGGGAGAACCCGCCCGATCAGATCTGGGCGCTGCCGCCGTCGACGGCCAGCTCGGAGCCGTTCATGTAGCTGGAGGCGTCCGAGGCGAGGAAGACGGCCGCCGCGGCGATCTCCTCGGGTTCGGCCAGCCGCCCGAGGGGGATCGTGGCCTCGGCGGCGGCGAGTGCGTCGGGCGGGACCAGATCGAGCAGTCCCTGCGTACGGGTACCGCCGGGCGACAACATGTTGATGCGGTACCCACCCGCGCCCGCACCGTGGGCCAGTCCACGGACCAGGTTGCGCAGCGCGGCCTTGGTGGAACCGTAGACCGGCAGGTACGGCTCCGGCCGGCTGGCCGCCGACGACCCGGTGAAGATGATCGACGCCCCCTTCGACAGCAGCGGCAGCGCCTTCTGCACGGTGAACAGCGGGCCCTTGACATTGGTGGTGAACATCGCGTCGACCTGCTCCTCGGTGATCTCCCCGAGCGACGCGGCGATCCCGATCCCAGCGTTGGCGACGAGGACGTCGATCCGCCCGGCCTGCTCGGTGACAGTCGCGTAGAGACCGTCCAGCTCGTCGAGCCGCCCCACGTCACACCGGATCCCGGTGACCCGGTCACCGAGTTCGGCCACGACCTCGTCCAGCTGCGCCTGCCGCCGCCCGGTGACGAAAACCCGAGCCCCTTCGGCGTGGTAGGCCCGGGCGATGGCCCGCCCGATTCCCGAGTTCCCGCCGGTCACCACTGCGACCTTGTCCTGGAGAACGTTCATGGTCAGCTCCCTCGTAGTTATTGACTGCTCGGACAATAAACCCTGTTCTTGTCTATGTAGTCAATAACGAGAGCATGGGTGTGGTGCGTGCCATAGGTGGCTGAGGTGGAGTACCGGCTGCCCCGGATCAGACCGTGACGCCTACGTCGTCCGGCGAGGTCGATGCGCCTTATCCTCGCCGGATGACGTACGAGGACACCGCGGAACGAGTCATCGACCGGCTGCTGTTGGCCCTGGCGGCGCAGCAGCGCGAGTCCGGGAGACCGGGCTTTCCTGAGCAGGTCGCCGAGGTATTCGCCGAGTTGAGCAGGGACGAAGCCGGCGTGATCTTCGGCCAGGCCGGGCATCTCGTGCACTACGGCGTGAACACCGAACCCTTGGTGGGTCTCGTCGACATGATCTCAGCCGTCCAGCGCGGCGAGGCTCCGGAAGACGCCGCGCTCAAGCCGGGAGACTCCGTTCGGATCGCGGGCGACCTGCCGGAGAACCTCGCCGACCATGACGAGGCGATACTGCGCGAAATGGTCTTCGTCGTTCGTCACGTCGGCTCCGACGCGATGGTGGACGTGCAGCCGGACCTGCTCGAGGACTATGTGATCGAGACGGTGCCGATCGCGATCCTGGAGCAGGTGCGGCCGTGAAAGGTCGCCGTGACGGCTACGACCGCCTCAGACGCGGCGCAGCACCGAGACGACCTTGCCCAGGATCACCGCCTCGTCGCCGGGGATCGGGGAGTACGCCGGGTTCCGGGGCTCCAGGAAGACGTGACCGCCGCGGCGCTGGAACACCTTCACCGTGGCCTCGTCGTCGATCATGGCGGCCACGATGTCACCGTTCCACGCCTCGGACTGCTGGCGCACCACCACGATGTCACCGTCGCAGATCGCCGCGTCCACCATCGAGTCGCCCTGCACCCGCAGACTGAACAGGGTGCCCCGGCCCACCAGATCACGCGGCAGGTTCAGCAGCTCCTCGGTGGACTCGTCGGCCAGGATCGGGGCGCCGGCCGCGATCGTGCCGACCAGCGGGACACCCACCGTGTCACCCGGACGCGACGACACGTCACCGGACGGCTCCAGGAACATCCGGATGTCCACCGGCCGGCCCACCGACCGACCGCGCCGCAGGAAACCGTGCTCCTCCAGGCTGCGCATATGCCGGCTGACCGTGGACGACGACATGCCCAGCGCGTCGGCGATCTCCCGCGTGGAGGGCGCGAAGCCGTGTTTCACCGCCGCGTCCCGGATCACCCTCAGGATGCGGCGCAGACGCTCGGGCAGGACGGACGTGTCGAATTCCTCGGCTAGCACCTGGAGATCCTTCCTCAAACCGGGCGTGAACCGAAGTCGCCGCGCCGGGCACTGTTCTGATGTGACGGATGCGGAACGCGACGCCCGGTTGGTGATCAGGGCGCAACTCGGGGATCGGACAGCGCTGAACGACCTCGTCGGACACTGGCACCTCCCGGTCTGGCGGTACGTGCGGGCGATGCTCGGCGACCGGTCACGGGCGGACGACGTCAGCCAGGAGGTGTGGGCCCGCGCCCTGCGCGCGCTGCCCCGGCTGCGGCAACCGGACCGTTTCGCCCCGTGGCTGTTGACGATCGCCCGTCGATCGGTCACCGCGAACCTAGCCGAGGGGTACGACAGAAACGTCCCGGACGAACCACCGCCCACCCGCGACGAGACGGCCGGGGTACTGGACCGGACCCAGGTGATCGACGGTCTGGCCGGCCTGGAACCCCGCGAACGTGAGGTGCTGATCCTGTTCTACCTGCACGACCTGCCGGTGGACGACTGCGCGCAGATCCTGGACGTCCCGGCGGGCACGGTCAAGTCCCGCCTGAACCGGGCCCGTGGGCTACTGCGCGACCGGATGATCGAGAAGGGATACCAGCCATGACCGAGCAGCCGGGGTTCACCCCCGACGACGTGATCCGCCCGGTGTCGCGGCGGATCCTGGCCGCGGGCATCGCCGGGCTGACCGGGGCGACCACGATCGGCGCGCTCTGGGCCACCGAACCGGGGAGCCTGCCCACCCGTACCCAAGCGGCGTTTGCGGGGTTGATCGTGATCGGACTGACCTGGGCCGCACTGGCGGCCTGGACCCTCGCCCGGCGCCCGCTGTTCGCCGCCGACCGGGTGATCGGCGCGTGGCTGGGCATCGTCTTCAGCACCGCGACGGCCGTGTTCAGCGCGGTGGTCGCCGGACCGCTCGCCGCCGTGCCCGGGCTGCTGCTGACCGTGGTGGCGCTGGTCCTGCTGCTGCGGGCCCGGGCCTGGCGTGATCGGTTGCGGTCACAGATCTGACATCCGCTGCAGCGCCGCCGCCACCGCGCCGGGATCCACCACCTGGTGCAGGTGCCGGCCGGGCAGATGCTCGACCCGCCAGCCCCGGCCGCCGGCCTGCTCGGCGAGCGCGCCGTAGGACCGTTCACTGAACAGCAGATAGCCGCACGGCATGCTGTCCCAGCCGTCCGGTACCGGGACCTGCTGCTCGAAGAAGGCCAGCGGCAGCCGCGGCTGTTCGCTCTCGACGAGCCGGCGGGTCTCCTCGTCCGGGAACATCGGCGCCACGTCCGCCTCGTCCCACCAGTCGGTCCAGCGCGGCAGCAACCCGTCCGGCCCTACCTTGGCCCGCAGCAGATCCAGGCGGGCCGGGCCGGGCAGGGCGGCGTCGGCGAACAGGCAGACGTCGACGCTACGGGCGGCGGCCCCGAGCACGGCCGGGACGAACCGGCCGGCGTTGCTGTGCGCGACCAGAACCACCCGCACGCCGGCGGGCACCCGGTCGATCGCCGCGGCCACGGTGGCGGCCACGGCCTGCCAGGACGGTTCGGCATCCCGCAGCGACGGCACCACCGCGTGCGGCAGCAGCGCGGCGACGCCGGCCCAGGTGGACGGGCCCACCAGCGGACTGTGCATCAACACGAAGACCCGGTTCACTGCGACCAGCTCAGGCCGTTCGCGGTCAGGGCCTCGGTGAGGATACGGATGGCTTTCGGGCCGACCCCGTGCAGCACCAGCAGATCCTCGGCCCGGCAGGCGGCGACCTGTTCCAGGGTGGTGATGCCGGCTTCCCGCAGAGCGCCGGTGGCGGGCCGGCCGATCGACGGTAGCTCCATACCGGTCATCCTCTCGGCTGGACCTGGCCGGTCATATCGCTCACCCGGCCCAGGTGGTCGAAGGTCACCCGGACGTGCGAGCCGTCGGAGTGCCGGGCGGTCACGCCCTGCGGGGTGTCGTCGACCCGCCAGCCCTGCTGGCGCAGGAACGCCACCACCACGGTCCGGTGGTCCACCGCGAACGCCTGCAGCACCTGGCCCAGCGTGGTGAACGTCTTCGCCGGCGGGACCGCGCCCTGCACCCGCGACGGCAGATTCTCCAGGTGGAAGAAGATCGCACCGCCCTGGTAGGTGCCCCGGTAGTAGGCCCGCCCGGTCAGCCCGGACGCGACCAGGCACAGCCGGTGACCGTCCACCCGGTCCAGCCGCAGCGTCGGCTCGGTCAGTTCCCGTACCCCCTCGAGGCGGCCGTGCTCGCGCAGCCAGCCGGCCAGTTGCAGCAGCTCGGGGTCCAGGTTGCTGCCGTTGTTGGCCCACGCCCACAGCCAGGTGCCGTCGGAGTGGCTCTCGGTGCCGAGCAGCTGAACCGAGTACCGCAGATCATCACCGAACGTCACCATGCCCGCGTTCAGGTCGAGCTGCCAGCCACGATCGCCGAGGTGGTCGGCGAGCGCCAGCTGGCGAGCCATGCCGGTGGCGACATGCTGGGCGAACAGGTCATCGAACGGGGACACGACCGGGCCTTTCGGATCAGGGGAGCCGGTGCAGTGTTACACGACACCCTCAGGCGTCGTAGGCGGCCCGGCTCAACCGGATCAGATCGTCCAGCCGGGCCGGCGGATCGTCGCGCCACCACGCCAGGCGCACCGGGATCGGCGGGACGTGGCGCAGCGTGCGATAGGCGACGCCGGGACGCGGATTCTGGTTCGCGGTGGCCTCCGACGAGATGCCGACGGCCTGGCCCGCGGCGATCAGAGTCAGCCACTCGTCGACGCCGTGAGTGGCCCGGATCACTGCCGGGGCGGGCCCCGGATGCCACAGCTGCAGGGTGGTGGTCCCGGTCCGGTCGTCGATCGCCACCGGATAGCGGGACAGGTCGCTCACGTGCACGGTCCGGCGCCGGGCCAGGGGGTTGTCGGTGGCGATCGCGGCGATCCGGTTCTCCGCGCCGATCAGGGCGGTCGCGAACCGGGGGTCACCGAGCGGGCGGCGCACCACGGCCACGTCGGCGGTGCCGTCGCTGAGGCCCGCGCTGTGCGTGTTGGCGTGCACGAAGACCAGGGGAGTGCCGGGGTGCTCGGCGGCCCACGCCCGTTGTACCCGGCGGGTGTGCCGGCCGAGCGCTGCCCACGCGTACCCGACGCGGAGTTCGGCCCTCTGGTCCTCGGTGATCCGTTGCAGGTGGTTGACCTCGTCGAGGATGCGGCGGGCGCCCTCGAGGACCCGGCGGCCGGTGGCGGTCAGCGTGACCTGCCGGGTGGTCCGCTGCAGCAGCCGTACGCCCATCGCGCTCTCCAGGGCCGCCACCGTCCGGGACACCGAGGCCTGCGACACCCCCAGCTCGGCGGCGGCATCGGTGAATGTGCCCGCGTCGACGACGGCGACGAAGGCCCGCAGCTGCCGCAGTTCCATACGCCCAGCGTATAGATCCACCGCCCGGCGTATTTCCCCGCGAGCCCCGCCCGGCCGCAGACTCCACCCCATGAGAGTGGGTACGGCGATCATGCTGGGCAGCGCGGCCAGCAACCAGACCGGCGCGGCCGTCGGCGCGCACGCGTTCGACACGATCGGCCCGGCCGGGGTGGTGGCGGTGCGCCAGTTCGTGGCGGCCGCCGTGCTGCTGCCGGTGGCCCGCCCGGACCCGCGCCGGTTCACCTGGGCCCAGTGGTGGCCGACGCTGCTGCTCGGGCTGGTGTTCGCCACCATGAACCTGTCGCTGTACACCGCCGTCGACCGGATCGGCCTGGGCCTCGCGGTCACCCTGGAGTTCCTCGGCCCGCTCGCGGTGGCGCTCGCCGGATCCCGCGGCCGGATCGACCTGCTCTGCGCGGCCGGCGCCGGCATCGGGGTGTACGTACTGGTCCTGCCGTCCGGCAGCAGCGACTGGACCGGCATCGGCTGCGGACTCCTCGCCGCCTGCTGCTGGGCCTCCTACATCCTGCTGAACCGGCTGCTCGGCGCCCGGCTGCCAGGACTGCAGGCGCCGGCCGCGGCCACCACCGTCTCCGCGCTGCTGGCCGTCCCGGTGATGGTGACCCTGCTGGCGCAGGGCCGGATGACGACCACGGCGCTGCTGTACGCGATCGGCGCCGGAGTGCTCAGCTCGGTGGTGCCGTACGCCGCCGACCTGATCGCCCTGCGCCGGGTGCCGGCCCGCTACTTCGGCGTGGTGTCGAGCGTGCACCCGGTCTTCGCCGCCCTCGCCGGGCTGATCCTTCTCGGTCAGGTCCTCGCCGTCCACGAATGGATCGGGATCGCTGTGGTGGTGGCCGTGAACGTGGTCGCGGTACGGCAGAATGCGGCGATTGACCTCTCCCCGCCCTAACGGACGGGGATTCCGG
>NZ_BOMG01000110.1 GCF_016862075.1 Actinoplanes couchii
CCGCACGCTTGTGGTGGGGGCCTCGCCTGCCCGGGCCGACGTGCGGCTTGCCGGGGTCTCGTTGTCCACCCAGACCGTGGTGCTGGACGGGGACGCCGGATGTGCGAACCGGGTCAAGGTCACGTTCAAGGTTCATGACCCCCGCAACGATGAGGACGAGCTGTTCGGGCTGAGTGCCGACATCACCGGGCCGGACGGGGACATCGTCGACTTCGTGTTCCCGTCGCAGGCGTCCCGCAGTGGTGACTACGCGTACTACACCGACTGGATCATGCTCTGTGGAAGTCTCGACGATCCGGGCACGTACCGGGTGCACACCGAGCTGAAGTGGTGGGACGAGAACTACGACGACTACGTCGTGGAGCGGGTCGACCGGTTCTCGGTGAAGCGGCCCACCTCGCTGACCTACGACGCGACTCCGGAGCCGGTGAAGAAGAACAGCGCTCTCACCCATCGCGGGGTGCTCAAGGCCGATCCGGTGTCGTACGGACCGAAGAAGGGTGTGAAGGGTGCGGTTCTGAAGTTCTGGTTCAAGGCCGACGGCGCCAAGACCTACGTGTACAAGGGGCAGACCACCACCGGCACCGGCGGCAAGTACAGCAAGAAGATCAAGGCCACCAGGTCCGGTACGTGGAAGGTCGTCTACGCGGGCAGTGGCACCCGGCAGCCGCAGACGAAGTACGACGCCGTCAAGGTGAAGTAGTGCGGTCGGCCGCCGTGGCGTTCCACTCGTCGTCGGCGGCCTTCTTCAGGGCCATGCCGTTCTTGCCGTTGTAGGAGACCAGCTTCGGCAGGGCGGCGGCCAGCGCCACGGTGCCGACCACGCAGAGCACACCGCCGGCCCAGATGGCGCCGGTGATGCCGAGGCCGGTGCGGGCCATCGCGCCGGAACGGAGCTGGCCGAGCAGCGGGCCGGTCGTGTAGGACAGCATCTCGATGCCGGCCAGGCGCCCGCGCAGATGGTCGGGGATCGTCTGATTCCAGATGATCATGCGGAACAGGCCGGAGATCATGTCCGCGGCGCCCGCGAAGGCCAGGCAGAACAGGGTGAGCCAGAGGGTGCCGGACAGGCCCACGCCGATGATGCCGACACCCCACAGTCCGGCCGCCACCAGGACCATCAGGCCGTGCCGGTGCACCCTCGCGGTCCACCCGGAACCGAGTGTGGCCAGCAGTGAGCCGACCGCGGGCGCGGCGTAGAGCAGGCCCAGCACCTTCGGGCCGCCCAGATCCTCGGCGAGGAACGGGTAGAGCGCGGCCGGCATGCCGAAGAACATCGCGTTGATGTCGACCAGGTAGGTGCCGAGCAGTTCGGGGCGGGACCGGGCGTACTTCAGGCCGGTGACCACGCTGTTCAGCGACGGCCGGTCGGCGGCCACCGGCGGCGGGATCGCCTTCACCAGGGTCAGGCAGATCAGCGAGACCACGAAGGTGCCGAGGTCGAACAGGTACACCCAGTGCAGGTCGAAGGTGGCCAGCAGAACCCCGGCCAGCGGCATGCCGAGCAACTGGGCGAACTGCATGCCGACCGACTGGACCGCCATGGTGGCCGGCACCTGTTCCGGTTTCACCAGCCGCGGGATCATCGCCTCCAGGGCGGGGCGCTGCAGACCGGCGACACCGGCGGTGAGGAACGCGGCGACGTACAACAGCCACAGGTGCGGCTCGTCGGAGAGCGAGTTGACCAGCAGGATCCCGCAGATCGCGGCGAGCGCCAGCTCACTGCCCCGGACCAGCAGCCGCCTGTCGATGTAGTCGGCGAGCGCGCCGCCGACGAACGACATGATCAGCAGCGGGAGCAGCTCGCAGACACCGATCAGGCCGACCATCAGCGGGTCGTCGGTCAGCTTCGCCACCTGGTACGGGATGGTGACGTAGCTGATGAACGACCCGAACGCGGTGACCACGCCGCCGATGAAGACGAGCCGGAAATCCCGGGAGGTGCGTAACGGGGACAGGTCCAGCCCGAATCGACGGTTCTTGATCACGAACCGCCATCCTGCCAGTTCGCCCCTATTTCATCACCAGAATTCCCGTCTCCCGGAACTGCGCGAGGTCGGCGAGGGCCTCGTCGATCACGAACGACTCCTGCGGCAGCGCGTCCAGTGCGAAGAAACCGGCGTCGACACTCTCGTCGGTCTCGCGCAGCAGCTCGCCCTCCCAGGAGTGCACCACGAAGGTCATCAGGACCTGCTGGTACGTGTGCCGATACTCGTTCGTGTACGTGTACGCGGTGTAGAACGCGTACGGCGTCAGGGAGGTGGCCTTGAGCCCGGTCTCCTCCCACAGCTCCCGGACCGCACACTCCTGCATGCTCTCGCCCAGCTCCATCGCCCCGGCCGGGATCGCCCACCGCCGGTTGTCGGAGCGCTGGATCAGCAGCAGCCGGTTCTGTTCGTCGAGCACCACCGTGCGGGCCCCGACGAAGAAGATCGTGTCGCCGTCACCGACACTCGCGCGGACCTTCCCCAGATACGACTCCGCCCACGTCAGTGCCATCGCGCCACCCCATATCCCACGCCCATGGGAGAATGTCCCACGCCCATGGGAGAAGAGTAGTCACGCGGACTTCTTCGCGCGTGTGGCCTTCTTCGCAGGCGCGCCTGTGGCCTTCTTCGCCGGGGCGCGGGCGGCTTTCTTCTTAGGCGGCGCTGACGAGGAACCGCTCCGGGCCTTCTGCGCCCGCTCCACGGACGCCTTCAACGCGGCCATCAGGTCGATCGCGGCGGGCGCGGCCTCCTCCGGCTCCTCGGCCTGGACCACCTCGCGGCCCTCGACCTTGGCGTCGATGACCTCCTGCAGCGCGGTCCGGTAGTTGTCGGTGAAGTCGGCCGGCTCGAAACTGCCGGCCATCGAGTCGATCAGGGAGCTGGCCATAGCCAACTCGGCGGGCCGGGTCTCGATGTCGTCGTCGAGGAACCCGAACTCGGGCGCGCGCACCTCGTCCGGCCAGAGCATGGTATTGAGGACGAGCACGTCGTCGCGGACCCGCAGGGTGGCGAGCTGCTCCCGCTGCCGGATCGCGATCTTGACGATGGCCACCCGCTCGGCGTCGCGCAGAGCGTCCCGCAACAGCACGTAGGGCTTCGCGGCCTGCCCCTCGGGTTCCAGATAGTACGACTTGGCGAAGAGAATAGGGTCGATCTGTTCAGATGGAACAAATTCGAGTACGTCAATAGCCCTTGACGTACTGAGCGGAAGTTCGGCGAAATCCTCATCGGTGAGTATCACCATTTCGCCGCCGCCGATGTCGTACCCCTTGGCGATGTCGTCGTAGCTGACCACCTCGCCGTCGACCGAGCAGGTGCGCTGGTACTTGATGCGCCCGCCGTCGGTGCGGTGCACCTGGTGGAAGCGGATGTCCTTTTCCTCGGTGGCCGAATAGAGCTTGACGGCGATCGACACCAGGCCGAACGAGACCGCGCCCTTCCAGATCGCTCGCATGACCTCAGAATGGCATTACTGAGACGCCTGCGTCAGGTGAACGATTTTGCCTATGGTGATCGAGTGCCGGGATCACCCCTGTCTCCCATGCTCGCGACCGCGGGCGGGTTGCCGGTGGGCCCGGACTGGAGCTTCGAGTTCAAGTGGGACGGGGTCCGGGCGCTCGCGCTGTTCAGCGGCGGGCCGCCCGACCTGTTCGCCCGGTCCGGCGCGGTGATCACCGCCGCCTACCCGGAGATCGCCGGGCTGCACATGCCCGAGGGCACGCTGCTGGACGGGGAGATGGTGGTGCTGGACGCCTCGGGGCGGCCGTCGTTCACCGCGCTCGCCGAGCGGATGCACGTCCGGGACAAGCGGCGGGCCGCCCAGCTGGCCGCGGCGCTGCCGGTCACCTACCTGATCTTCGACCTGCTCTTCCTCGACGGGATCGATTACACCGGGTTACCGTACCTCGCTCGGCGGGAGCGGCTGGAGGAACTCGAACTGGCCGGTACGCACTGGATGGTGCCGCCGTCGTTCGGGGACGGGGCGGCCACCGAGGCGGCCGCCCGGGAGAACCACCTCGAAGGCGTGATGGCCAAACGCTCCGACTCGGTCTACCTGCCCGGACGTCGATCTGCGGACTGGGTGAAGATCAAGTTCGACCGGACCGGGGACTACGTGATCGGTGGCTGGCGGCCGGGGGCGCGCAAGCTCGGCGGCCTGCTGGTGGGCGTACCGGAAAAGGGTGGCCTGGCCTTTCGGGGGCGGGTCGGTGGTGGAATCGGGGCGGTTGCTGAGCGTGACCTTCTCTCGCGGCTGGCGCCGCTCGCCACCCCGGATTCGCCGTTCGCTCCCGGTGCCGTGCCCCGTGAGGACGCCCGGGGAGTTCATTGGGTACGCCCGGAGCTGGTCGCCGAGATCCGGTACGGCAATCAGACCCCCGATCTGAGGCTGCGTTTCCCACGCTTCCTGCGCCTGCGTGACGACAAACCGCCGGAGGAGTGCGCCGACGATGCCTCGTGACCGGATCCCGGTGACCATCGAGGGCCGCGACGTCGAGCTCTCCAACCTGGACAAGCTGATGTACCCGGCGGCCGGCTTCACCAAGGGCGAGGTGATCGACTACTACACCCGGATCGCCCCGGTGATGCTGCCGCACCTCACCGGGCGTCCGGTGACCCGGATCCGCTATCCGAACGGGGTCGGCGAGCCGCACTTCTTCGAGAAGAACAAACCCGGAGGAACCCCCGCCTGGGTACGCCTGGAGATGCTGCCCGTGCCCGGGTCCACGAAGAGCCGGGAGGCCATCGACTTCGTGGTCGTCGACGAGCTGGCCACCCTGGTCTGGCTGGCCAACCTGGCGGCGATCGAGCTGCACACCCCGCAGTGGCGGATCGGCGCCGACCCGGACCTGCTGGTCGTCGACTTGGACCCGGGCGCGCCGGCCGGCCTGAAGGAGTGCTGCGCGGTGGCGGTCCTGATGCGCGACCGGCTGGCCGCCGACGGGATCACCGCGTTCCCGAAGACCTCCGGCCGCAAGGGCATGCAGCTGTGCTGCCCGATCTCCGGCACCCAGTCGTCGGCGGTGGTCGCGGAGTACGCCCACCGGGTCGCCGACGAACTGGCCACGATGGTGCCCGCCTCGATCACCGCGAAGATGGCCAAGCAGATCCGCCCCGGCAAGGTCTTCATCGACTGGAGCCAGAACGCGGCGGCCAAGACGACGGTCACCCCGTACTCGCTGCGGGCCGGCGATTCCCCGACCGCCTCCACCCCGCTGACCTGGGACGAGGTTCTGAAAATGGCCACCGGCCGGCAGCCGGCGAGACAGTTCGCCCCGGCCGCCGTCCTGGACCGGGTCGAACGGCACGGTGATCTGCTCGCCGCCCTGCTGGAGCCCGGCCCGCCCCTCCCGTAGTTGTTCCGTCCACACCCCATGTGTATAACTGTTATAGAACTCAGTTCTAGAACAGTGGGGGTGTCATGCGTGAGCCTCAGAACGGGCGGTTCGGTGACTACGGGGGCCGGTTCGTGCCCGAGTCGCTGATCCCGGCCTGCGCGGCGGTCGAGAGTGCGTTTCGGGAGGCGTGGGGCGACCCGGAGTTCCGGTCTGAGCTAAAAAGACTCCTCGCCGTGTACGCCGGGCGGCCCACCGCGCTCACCCCGGCGCTGCGGCTCTCCGCCGAGCTCGGGGTGACCGTGCTGCTCAAGCGGGAGGATTTGGCGCACACCGGCTCCCACAAGATCAACAACGTGCTGGGGCAGGCGCTGCTCGCCAAGCGGATGGGTAAGACCCGGCTGCTCGCCGAGACCGGCGCCGGCCAGCACGGCGTCGCCACCGCCACCGCCGCCGCCCTGCTCGGGCTGGACGCCACCGTCTTCATGGGCGAGGTCGACATCGAGCGGCAGGCCCTCAACGTCTTCCGGATGCGGATGCTCGGCGCCGAGGTCGTCCCGGTCACCGGCGGCACCCGCACCCTCAAGGACGCCACCAGCGAGGCCATGCGGCAGTGGGTGACCTGCGTCGACCATGCCCACTACTGCCTGGGCTCGGTGATGGGCCCGCACCCGTACCCGTGGATGGTCCGGGAATTTCAGCGGGTCATCGGGGACGAGGCCCGGGAGCAGTGCGCCGGCACCCCCGACTACGTGGTCGCCTGTGTCGGCGGCGGCTCGAACGCGGCCGGGACCTTCGCCGGGTTCGCCGACACCGGGGCGACGCTGGTCGGGGTCGAGGCGGAGGGTGGCGCGGCGATCGCGTTCGGGCGGGCCGGGGTGCTGCACGGGTTCCGGTCGTACCTGCTGCAGGACGAGTTCGGGCAGGTCAGCGAGGCGCACTCGATCGCGCCCGGGCTCGACTACCCGGGGATCGGGCCGGAACACGCACACCTCAACGACATCGGCCGGGCCCGGTACACGGTGGTCTCCGACGACGAGGTCGTCCCGGCGGTGCACCGGCTGGCCCGTACCGAAGGAATCCTCTGCGCTCTGGAATCCGCACACGCGATCGCCTGGGTGATCCGGGCGGCCGGGACCGGGGAACTGCCGGCCGGCTCGACCGTGCTGGTGACGGTCTCCGGGCGCGGCGACAAGGACATGGCGACTCTGATGGGAGCAGCGTGACTCTCTCGGTGGGGGACAACGTGAACGTCGAGGAACACCTGCGCCGGCGCCGGGACGAGGGGCGGCCGCTGCTGGTGCCCTATCTGACCGGCGGGATCAGCGCGGACTGGACCCGGTACCTGACCGAGTACGCCCGGGCCGGCGCCGACGCGATCGAGATCGGACTGCCGTTCTCCGACCCGATCCTGGACGGGCCGGTGATCCAGGAGGCCTCCGACCGTGCGTTACGGCGGGGTGTCACGGTCCGTGACCTGCTCGCCGAGGTGGCCGCGGTCGACGTGGGGGTGCCGCTGATCGCGATGACCTACTACAACCTGGTCGCGCAGAGCCCGGACTTCTGCCGGGGCCTGGCCGCGGCCGGGATCACCGGGCTGATCGTGCCGGACCTGCCGGTCGACGAGGCGGCGCCCCTGGTGGCGGCGGCGGAGGCGGCGGGTGTCGCGTTGACACTGCTGGCGGCGCCGTCCACGCCCGCGGACCGGCTCGCCGAGATCGCCCGGGTGTCCCGCGGCTTCGTCTACACGGTGTCGGTGATGGGCACCACCGGGACGGAGTTCGCCGAGTCCGGCGGGCGGATCGCGGCGTCGGTGCGGGCACTCACCGACCGGCCGGTGCTGCTCGCCTTCGGCATCTCCACCACCGGGCACGCGGTCACCGCCGCCGGGCACGCCGACGGGGTGGTGATCGGGGCCGCGCTGATGCGCCGGATCCTGGACGGCGGGACACCGGAACAGCTCGGGGACGTCCTGGCGTCGTTCCGGCGGGCGCTGGACGATAGCGTGATGACCCGTGAGCAGGGTTCCCGCGTACCGGCAGATCGCTCTTGATCTGACCGACAAGATCCGCACGGGCGTGTTCCGGCCCGGCGAGGCGCTGCCGGCCCAGCGGGATCTCAGCGCGCAGTACGGCGTGACGCTGATGACCCTGCGCCAGGCGCTGTCGTCGTTGCGCGACGACGGGCTGATCGTGCAGCAGGCCGGCCGGGGCACGTTCGTCGCGCCGGTCCAGGCCACCTATCGCGTCGACACGTTGCGCAGTTTTGTCGAGGATCTGCGCGAGCAGGGCCAGGACGTGACGACCGAGGTGGTGTCGGTGGCCGCCGAGAACGGTCTGCGGCTGGAGCGGGTGCGGTACCTCGGTGACCAGCCGGTGATCCACCAGATCTCGTGGGTGCCGGAACCACACGGCTCCCGGGTGAGCGACGAGGACTTCCGGCGGATGTCGCTCTACGTGGCGCTGGCCGAGACCGGCGTGACGATCGTGCGGGCCTCGGAGCGGATCGTTCCGGGGCTGCTCGACCCGGTGAGTGCCGCCCGGCTGAGGCGCCCGGCGGGCAGTGCGGTCTTCGTGAGTGAGCGGACCACCTACGCCATGGACGACGAGCCGGTGGTCACCGACCGTGCGGTGATCCTCGGCGACCTGATGGAGATCCGTGCCGAACGGGCGGCGACCCGGGTATCCGTGCAGTGGGGGACGGTACGGGATCGTCCGAACGAAGGATCCGCGGAATGATCATGGCCGTTAGCGTGTCCACATGGGCCTCAAGCACGTTGCTGCCGTCGCGGCACTATCCACATCGCTGATCCTGGCGAACGCGATCCCGGCCGCGGCCGCCGCCGACGAACAGGCGCCGAAGATCGGCATCACCTCGAGCACCCTGTTCGGGCCGGGCCGCAACGAGCTGGTCGCCACGATCAGTGACGACACCGCCGTCACCCGGATCGAGTGGTTCATCGACGGGGCGGTGCGGTCGACCGCAACCCGGTTCTACTACGACTTCGGCACCCGCAGCCGCAACCTGACCGTTCAGGTCAAGGCCTGGGACGCGGCGGGCAACGTGACGACGCTCCGGTTCATCGTCACCGTCGATGCCGCCGCGCCGACCGTGACAGGGGTCAGCCCGGCCGCCGGTGCGCTGGTCAGGAGCCGGCAGATCACCAGCGTGATCCGGGTTGCCGACCCCGCCGGGGCAGACGGGTTCCTGTTCGGCGGCAGCCCGGTCCAGGCCGGGAACGGCACCCTGCGATCCACCCTGAAAGTCGACCGGGACGGCCGGGCCGAACTGCTCTGGGGCGTGTGGGACTCCCGGGGCAACGAGCGCACGGTCAAGCGCAGCGTGATCGTCGACACCACCAAACCGGCACTGACCGTGACCAAGGCGCCGAAGAACAAGGCGAAGGTCAAGGGCACGCTCAAGGTCACCGCGTCGGCCACGGACAAGAACGGGATCGCCCGGGTCGAACTGCTGATCAACGGCAAGGTGGTCGCCACCGACACCAAGGCGGCCTACTCGTTCTCGATCAACACCAGGAAGTTCGGCAAGAAGATCAAATTCCAGTTGCGGGCGTACGACCGGGCAGGCAACGTCCGCACCACCGCTGCCCGCAACTGGGTCAGGATTTGACCTTCACCGGGGCCGTCGCCAGGAACGCGTCGATGGTGGCCTGATCCTCCGGGCTGAACGCGGCCCGGGGCAGCACCGCCTGCATCGCGCCGGTCTTCAGCAGCCAGCCGTGCTTGGTGACCTTCACCCAGGTCAGACCGGCCCAGGCCAGCCGCGACTCGGCCTGCGCCGCCCGGGTGTGCAGCTCCGTCTCGTTGAGCACGTAGTGCACCGGCTCGGCCAGGATCTGCTGCTGCTGCCGCCAGGTCAGGAACGCGATCAGCTCCGGGAAGACGATCACCAGCGGCATGGCGTACATCCAGGGGCTGTCCTTGCCCGTGTCGGTGGTCAGCAGCAGCAGAAGGATCCCGCTGCCGCTGACCCACATCGCGAAGCGGGCCTTACCGAGTGCCGCCATAGTGAGCCGGCGGAATGTCGAATAGGTGTGCTGGAAGGTCCCCGTGATGTTCACCGCACGAAGAGTAGGGCAGTTAGTCGATCTTGGGCAGGGGCGGGCCGAGCACGTCATCCGCATCGACGATCTTGTACGCGTAGCCCTGCTCGGCCAGGAACCGCTGCCGGTGCGCGGCGTAATCGGTGTCGATCGTGTCCCGCGACACCACCGTGTAGAAGTGCGCCTGCCGCCCGTCACCCTTCGGCCGCAGCACCCGGCCCAGCCGCTGCGCCTCCTCCTGCCGGGAACCGAACGTGCCCGACACCTGGACCGCCACCGCCGCCTCCGGCAGATCGATCGAGAAGTTGCCCACCTTCGACAGCACCAGCGTCCGCAACGAACCGTCCCGGAACGCGTCGAACAGCCGCTCCCGCTCCTTGTTCGTCGTCGAACCCTGCACGATCGGCGCATCCAGGAACTCGCCCAGCTCGTGCAACTGGTCCAGGAACCCCCCGATCACCAGCACCTGCTCGTCCGGGTGCTTGTCCACCAGCGCCTTCACCACAGGCAGTTTCGTCCGGGCGGTGGCCGCCACCCGGTACCGCTCCTCGGCCTCGGTCACCGCGTACGACATCCGCTCGGTATCGGTCAGGGTGACCCGGACCTCGACACACTCCGCCGGGGCGATCCAGCCCTGCGCCTCGATGTCCTTCCACGGGGCGTCGTAACGCTTCGGGCCGATCAGCGAGAAGACGTCACCCTCCCGGCCGTCCTCCCGGACCAGCGTCGCCGTCAGCCCCAGCCGCCGCCGCGCCTGCAGATCGGCGGTGAACCGGAAGATCGGCGCCGGCAGCAGGTGTACCTCGTCGTAGACGACCAGACCCCAGTCCCGCGCCCCGAACAGGTCCAGATGGGTGAACGCGCCACCCCGCCGCGACGTCAGCACCTGGTACGTCGCGATCGTGACCGGACGGATCTCCTTACGCTCGCCGCTGTACTCGCCGATCTCGTCCTCGGTCAGCGTCGTGCGCGCCAGCAGCTCCCGCTTCCACTGCCGGCCGGCCACCGTGTTCGTCACCAGGATCAGCGTCGTCGCCTTCGCCGTCGCCATGGCCGCCGCCCCGACCAGGGTCTTTCCCGCGCCACATGGCAGCACCACGACCCCGGACCCGCCGGCCCAGAAACCATCGACGGCCTCTTGCTGGTACGACCGGAGAGTCCAGCCGTCCTCCCTCAACTCGATCGGGTGGGCCTCCCCGTCGACGTAACCCGCCAGGTCCTCGGCCGGCCAGCCCAGCTTCAACAGCGCCTGCTTGAGACGCCCCCGCTCCGAACCGTGCACCAGGATCGTGTCGTCGTCGACCTTGGCGCCGAGCATGCCCGCCAGCTTCTTCGACTTCGCCACCTCGACCAGCACGATCCGGTCCAGACCACGCAGGACCAGGCCGTGCACCGGGTCGTTCAGCAGCTGCAGCCGCCCGTACCGGTCCATCGTCTCGGCCACGTCCACCAGCAACGCGTGCGGCACCGGGTACCGCGAGAACTTGATCAGCGAGTCGACGACGCTCTCCGCGTCGTGCCCCGCCGCCCGTGAATTCCACAACCCCAACGGCGTCAGCCGATAGGTGTGCACATGCTCCGGAGACCGCTCCAGCTCCGCGAACGGCGCAATGGCCATCCGGCAGGCCTGCGAATCCGGGTGATCAACCTCCAGGAGCAGAGTCTTGTCCGACTGCACGATCAGTGGTCCGCCGCCGCTCACGCGCACACCCTCCGAGAAGCCAAAAGTCGACCCTCAAGTGTGCCACGAATCCCGCCGACAACCGTTCCCCTCCAACCGGTGTCGGTATGGGGGAGGGGACCAGGCCACCGCGAGGTCGCTGTGTGACCGAGGTCTCATGCAACCTGAAGATCCCCTGGAGCGTGTATCAGGCGACGAGGTGCGGGCGGTGCCACTTATCGGGGGTGCACCGCCCGCCGCCCCGTTTGGTCAGGCGTCTCGGCCGGCGAGGGCCTTCAGCTGGTCCAGATCGTCGAAGGCGGCCCGCTGGACCGACGTCTCAGAATCCGCTTCGAGGAGTGCCTTGGCGATCAGCTCCGCTTGGCGCCGGTTGAGACCTCGATGTTCGAGATTCTTCACAGTGTTGGTGTGAGCCGACTCGGCGAGGCCCTTTGTGCGGCCTTCCTCGACGAACTCCTCTGCCCACGTGAGTTCGCTGATGCTGTCCTGCGACATGTTGGCCTCCCTCAAGGCTCTCTCGATATCTTCCCGCTTCATCACCACGGAGGCAAAGGTCAGCGTCGTGTTGACCAAGTCCTGAGCTCGGAATCCCGGTTCAACCGATGTCACGATGTGCATGACTTTCACCAGGCGCTGTCCATGAGACTCGCCGTCGCCGACGGGGGCGAGCATGGACCAGGGGGCCTTCACTGGATCACTGAGCGCCTCTTCGGGGTCGAGGTCGCGGGCATAGTGGGTCTCGAATTCGAAGTACAGGTCGGGTGGCTCATCGATCCGTGACGGGGACGTCCCCTCGCCCAGAACGATGACATGTTGGTGGATCTTCTTGTCCGCGTAATCCGGTTCAACCCGTAGAAGGCTGCGGTAGATCAGCATCCGATCCGCCATCGTCGGATCGGCTCGGCGCTGGAACTCGAAGTGAAGGACCTGATCGTCGCCGGTCAGGACCAGGTCGGCGTTTCGGCGATCGACATGGATCGCGGTCAAGTTCAGCTCGGTGGCTCCATGCCCGGTTCTGGCCGGTACATCGATGCCGAAGACCTGGCCGAACCGGACAGGATCCATGTTGGCGATCCGTTTGGAGCTGACGTCGTATTGATTTGTTGCGAGTGCGATGGTGCTGCCCTCCCCATTGAAAGCATGCGACTACCTGACTCGAACATATAGATTCGGGTCAGGTAGTCGCAAGCTACTAGGTTCGGGACTACTCTTCCGTGACTGCTGCGGTGATTCTGTGCAGGGCGAACGTGTGCAGGGACTCGCCCCGTTCGTCTTCTGCTCTCAGGTAACCGGCGCTCATCGACACCGGGCGTACCAGGCGGGACAGGGTGGCTCCGTGGGAGTCGACGTAACCGACCCACACCCGGGCCTTGTCGCGGACCGCCTGCTGGAGGACCGCCATCGCCTGGGTGTGCTGCTGCACCGCCGTCAAACCGGGGATGGCCTGGCCGTGGGCCGCCCGGACCGTCACCGGGGCGCGCCGGGCCGCCCGGGTGGCCACGTCGCCCCGGCGTAGCTGTTCGACCACTCCGGCCAGGCGTGGGCCGGTCAGCAGCGGGGCCGCGGGCTCGGCGATCCGGGCCGAACGGCTCGGGGCGCGGCGGGTCTTGGGCCTGGTCAGGACGGTGGCGCCGCCGGCGTCCTCGGCCACCGGGGCGTACCCCACCTCCCGCAGCGCGCCCAGCAACCTGGCCACCGGGCGGGGGCTGACCAGCACGGTCGGGGCGATCCGGCGCATCTCCAGGGTGCCCAGCCGCTTGTCGGCCACCACCTCCGCCAGCAGCGCCTCGTCGTCGCTGCGCAGGTAGGAACCGGCCGAGCCGCTGCGCAGGCCGCCGTGTCGCCGGGCGGCGTCGTCGATCAGGTAGGTGAGGGTCTGCGGTACCGGGGTGCGGGACCGTCTGCGGAACAGATCGTGCAGGTCGGCGGCCTGATAGCCGACGTCGAAGGCGCGCCGGACGCTGGCGGGGGTGACCCGGAAGACGCTGGCGCCGCCGGCCGACTCGGGTTCGGCGAGCACGTCCAGTTCGCCGGCCAGCTCCGGCTCGGGCGGGCCGGGCACGACCACCGTCAGGTCGGCCTGCACCAGGATGTGGTCGACGGGTTCCGGCAGCAGCTGGTCCAGGGTGCGGACCGCGTCGGCGTGGCTGTCCTCCGGGTGCAGCACCCCGAGCGGGTCGTCGCCGTCGTCGCCGGGGCCGGTCAAGAGCACGCGGCTGTACGAGGTGAGAGCCCCGAGCCCGGTGATGCCCAGCATCGCGGCGCCGGCCCACGCGTCCCGGTGTGCCGCCTCCCGGCCGCGGGATCGGCGGGGCGCCTGCCAGGTGAGCAGGCCGAGCAGCGCGTCGACGGGTGGCGCGGTGCCGGGGTCGAGGTCACCGAGGACGGCCAGGGCCTCCCGGCGGGCCTGGGGCGCTCCGGCCCGTTCGGCGTCGGGGGCGAGCGCGTTGATCGGGCGGTCCCGTTCGTCACGTCTGCCGATCAGGCCGGGCTGGCGGGTCATGGCGAGCCAGGCGCGGGCGAGGGCCGCCCAGCGGTGGGCGATCCCGGTCGAGCGCCACAGGTCGTACTGCCCGGTCGGCAGGAAGTTGTCGGCCCCGGTGCCGTTCTCGGATTCGCCGAGCAGCCCGGCCGCGTACGTCGTCTCCACCAGCAGAGCCGCGCCGGCTTCGTCGATGCCCGCCGCTTTGGCCAGCCGTTTCAGGTCACGGACGCCGAGTCCGCCGGTACGCAGCACCGGGGCCGGCTCGGTGGCCAGGGCCTCCAGCAGCGCCTCGGTGGCGCGTACCGCCTCCATGGTCTGCCCGGCCCCGGCGGAGTCGGCGGACCGCGGGTCGCGGGCCGGGCCGTCGAGGACCGGCGCGACCGGGCGCAGCACCCCGAGCGGGCCGGTGTCCCGGCGCAGCAGCATGCCGACCTCGCGGGGGAGTTCGACGAGTTCGCCGTCGGGGCGCGGGGCCCGCCCGGCTTCCGAGACCGGGACGAGGACGTGCTGGTCGACGAGCCAGCGGACCGGCTCGGCGACGCTGTCCCGGTTGAGGGCGCCGACCGGGGGACCGGCGGCGAGCCGGTCCAGGACCGCGCGGGCGCCGGGTGGCGCGGCCAGCACGGTGCGCCGGAGCTTGGCCCGGTCCGCACAGAGGGCGGCGGCCTGCGGGTCCAGGAAGTCGGCGGGCCGGCCGAGCCCGGCGGGGTACGGCGAGGTGACCTCGTCGACGGCGCCGACGACGTGCAGCGCCTCGGGCGGCCCGTGCAGCAGGAACCGGACCCGCAGGCGGTCGATCGCGGCCCGCGCGTCCTCGGCGACGTCCTCGCCGGCGAGCTGCAGGATGTCGTCGACCGAGGTCAGGGCGGTGTCGGCGGCCCGGCTCAGGCGGGCCGCGTCGAGGACGGTGAGAGTGAACTCGTCGAGGCCGTCGAGACAGCGGGCGACGGAGTTACGGGACTGGGCGCGTACGGCGAGGGCCGAGATGTCGGCGGGCACCGGGACGACGAGGTCGGGGCGCAACTGTATGAGCGCGCCCAGCGCCTCGTCGGGCAGCGACCGGAGTTGATCGGCAAATGTGGTGGCCATCGTCTTCAACGCTAACGTTCATGGGACCATGGTGTCGGGTCCGGGCGTGGCCGGACCTCACTTCACGAGGAGGACCGAAAGTGGCGAAGCCCAAGACCGCCGGCAGCTCGACGCCGTCGAATGAGCAACCCGGGCTGCGCGGAGTGGACATGAAGGGGCACCTCGAGGTCTCGGAGCTCCTGTCCGACCGTGCCGCCGCCCCGTCCCCCTTCGGAGACGACCTGACGTTCCCTCTTCCGGTGGAGAGCCTGAGCTACCGGGCGGCCAGCCGGCACCCCTGAAAACCGGACCTGATCACCGGGATCGGACCGCTGTCCGCCACATAACTCGATGAGATTGCAGTTGGGTCCGGGCCGTCCGCTGGATAGCCTGGGCGTAAGCGGTTGTGTCCATTGAGTGAAGTTGAGGTCAGCGGTGCCCACGGGTCGAGTGAAGTGGTACGACGCTACGAAGGGGTTCGGATTCGTCACCAGTGACGAGGGCGGAGACGTTTTCCTTCCCAAGGGTGCGCTGCCGGCGGGGGTCACGGAACTGAAAACGGGCCAGCGGGTCGAGTTCGGCGTCGTGGACAGCCGGAAGGGCGCGCAGGCCATGGGTGTGAAGCTCCTGGACGCCCCACCGTCCCTGGCCGAGTTGCGCCGCCGTCCGGCGGACGAGTTGGCCAGCATGATCGAAGACATGATCAAGGTCCTGGAGAGCTCGGTGCAGCCGTCGCTGCAGCGCGGGCGCTACCCGGACAAGAAGACCTCACTGAAGATCGCGCAGCTGGTGCACGCGGTCGCCAGGGAGTTCGAGGTCTGAGTAGTTATTAGATCTGAGTAGTTACAGAAACGACGGCACCGCAGGCGTCAAACCCGCCGCCGCTGCTCGCCCCAGAAGGGCGTCGGCGGCGGCGAGTCCGTCTTTGCCCAGCTCCAGGGTGAATTCGTTGACGTAGAGCTCGATGTGCTGCCGGACCACGGCGGGCTCCATCTCCTGCGCGTTGGCGAGGATGAAGTCCTGGCTGGCGGACGGGTCGAGCCAGCCCTGGCGCAGTGACTCGCGGATCCACTCGGTGGCGGCGGCCGGGTCGACGGCGCCGCGCTTGGCGAGGATCGCGCCGAGCGGGATCGGCAGGCCGGTGTCGCTCTCCCACCACTCGCCGAGGTCGACGAGAGCGTTCAGCCCATACCTCGGATAGGTGAACCGGGCCTCGTGGATGACCAGGCCGGCGTCGAAGCGGCCGTCGGCCACCCCGGGCATGATCTGGTGGAACGGCACCACCTCGATTTTGGCCGGTCGCTGATCGGCGGCCCAGAGCCGGAAGAGCAGATATGCGGTGGTGCGGTCGCCGGGCACGGCCACGGTCGCGCCGTTCAGGTCGGTGCGGTCCTTCGTCAGTACGAGCGGACCACAGCCCCGCCCGAGCGCGCCCCCGCAATGCAGCAGCTCGTAGTCGTCCAGCAGCCACGGCAGCGCTGCGTAACTCACTTTGACCAGGTCGAACCGGCCGTCGAGGGCGGCCGTGTTGGTGACGTCGACGTCGGCGAACGTCAGGTCGACAGGCGGTGCGCCGGGCACCAGCCCGTGCACGAGCGCATGGAAGACGAACGTGTCGTTGGGGCAGGGGGAGACCGCCAGGGAGAGCGCCACGACCTCCACGCTAGTCCGTGTCGGTCCAGGCCGCCCGGGTGCGTGGCGCACGCCGCACACAACTGGTTCAAAAAATATTTACATTCACCTCTGGCTGAAAAGGTGTGGCGCTTCTTACACTCCGTTTTGTTGGATCAAGTGATCGACCAAAGGGGGTGCCTCGTGCCGCGTTCGCTGGTCGCGGGCGTCCTGGTGATCGGTGTCGCCGGTGGGCTGTCCGCGCCCGCCAGTGCCGCCGCGAGCTGGGCGCCCGCCTACGACCTGGAGGGCGCTTGCGTCACCCTCCAGGCTTTCCACGGATCGACCTCGCTCGGCTACGTCTGGAAGGACTCGGTCGGGTACGGCTTCAAGAGCGCCGTCGCCAGCGCCGAGCCGTTCCGGCTGGAGGCCACCCAGCTCGGCCGGTACCTGCTCCGCGACGGAGACGGCGCCCCGCCGTACCAGAGCGTGGTCAACTGGATCTGGGCCGGCAACGAGTACGGCGCCCGCGCCGACTGGACGGTCAGCACCGACGGCACCTCCTACAAGTTCGTCAACACCGAGACCGGCCAGCAGGCGGGCTCCTACCTGGGTGGACTCGGCACCGGCAGCGCCACCTTCAAACTCGCGCCGGCCACCGGCTGTGCCGCGATCCCGGACGTCGCCACCGGTGTCAGCGGCACCCCGGCACCCGGTGTGGACTCCAGTGGCAAACTGGCCGGCTGGATCGACGCGCACGCCCACGTGACCGCGGGTGAGGCCTTCGGCGGGGCACTGAGCTGTGGTGACGCGTACGCCAGTGGTGGTGTCGCCGTTGCCTTGAAGGGTTGTGCCTCGCACGGAACCCTGGGCTGGGGCGCGCTGCTGGAAGCCATCATCGCCGGGACCGACCCGATCAACTCGGCCGAGGACGGCTGGCCCACCTTCACCGACTGGCCGCAGCACGACACGTTGCTGCACCAGGCGTCGTACTTCCGCAGCCTGGAACGGACCTGGAAGTCCGGGCAGCGAGTGCTCAACGTGCTGCTGGTCGCCAACCGGGTGATCTGCGAGCTGACGCCCGAGCACACCTCCTGCAACGAGATGGACCAGATCCGCGCGCAGGCCGTCTACCTGCAGAAGATGCAGGACTACATCGACGCCCGCAGCGGTGGTCCGGGCAAGGGCTTCTTCCGCCTGGCCAAGACCCCCGCGGACGTACGCTCGATCGCGGCCCAGGGCAAACTCGCGGTCACCATCGGCGTGGAGAACTCCGAGCTGTTCGGCTGTCGCGAGATCAACAACGTGGCGCAGTGCACCACCGCCGACATCGACGCCGGACTGGACGAGTTGCAGGCCCTCGGGGTCAGCGGGATGTACCCGGTGCACAAGTTCGACAACGCGTTCGGCGGCACCCGCTTCGACGAGGGCGTCACCGGCGCCGCGATCAACGTCGGCAACCTGATCTCCACCGGGCACTGGTGGCGGGCGACCAGCTGCACCGGCCCGTCCGACAACGAGCAGCCGCTGGTCAACGACGACATCGCCCGGCTGCTGCAGCTCGGTGTGAACCTGCCCGCGGGCACGATCCTGCCGGTCTACCCGAGCGGGCCGATCTGCAACACCCGGGGCCTGACCTCACTCGGTTCGTACCTGATCAATCGCATGATCGACCGCGGCATGATCATCCACATCGACCACATGGGGGTGAAGACCGCGTCCGCGGTCCTCGACATCGCCGAGCAGAAGAACTACCCGGGCATCGCCTCGGTGCACACCTGGGCCGACCCGGCGCTGATCAACCGGACGCTCGGGGTCGGCGGTTTTGTCGCCAGCTACGCGTTCGCGGCCAGTGACGACGGCCAGGACACGCCGACCTTCCTGGACGAGTGGCGGACCCACCGGGCCCTGGCCAACGGCTCGAAGATCACCGGGTACGGGGTCGGTACCGACGTGAACGGGCTGGGCCCGCAGGCAGCCCCCCGCCTGAACGCCGGGTCCAGCCCGCTCACCTACCCGTTCACCGCGATCAACGGGACCATCGTCGCCAAGCAGGTGATGGGCACCCGGACCTTCGACCTCAACACCGACGGCGTCGCCCAGTACGGGCTCTACCCCGACTGGATCACCGACCTGGTCAACCAGGCCGGCACCGACGGCCCGGCACTGAAGAAGCAGCTGCTCAGCGGGGCTGAGGCGTACACCGTGATGTGGGAAGGGGCGCGTGGGTGACAACCGTCGCCCCGGCGCCGGTCCGCCGGAAGTGGATGACCGCTTACGCGCTGGCCATGATCGGCGTCGCCGCCGGCTGGTTCGGGCCGATTCAGATCCTGCTCCCCGAGCAGGCGGCCCGGCTGGCCGGTGACGGCGGCAAGGAAGCGCTGCTCGCCCTGGTCACCGCGTGGGGCGCGGCCGCGTCCATGGTGGCCAATCCGCTGTGGGGCATGCTGTCGGACCGTCTGGGCGCACGCCGGCCGATCTTCCTGGCCGGCACCGCGGTCGGCATCGCCGGCCTGCTCACCCTCTCCGCGGCGAACAGCACACCGGTGATGGTGGCCGGCTGGATGCTGGTGCAGGCCGGGCTGAACGGGCCGCTCGCCGCCCTGGCCGCGATGATCGGCGACCGGGTGCCGGAGCAACAGCGCGGCACGGTCGGGGCGCTGTTCGGGGTCGCCCAGATCGTCGGCGTCATCCTCGGCACCGCGGTCGCGGTGGCGGCCGGGGACGAGACCATCGGCTACATCGCGGTGGCCGTCGCGGTTCCGGCCCTCGGCGCGACCCTCCTGATCATCAATCGGGAGGGGGTCATCGCCAGGTCGTCTTCGTTCCACTGGCGCCGGCCGGGCGGGCAGTTCGCCTGGGCCTGGATCATCCGGTTCCTGCTCAACCTGGTGAACGCCCTGGTCCTGGTCTACCTGCTCTACTACCTGTCGGATCGGGTACGGGTCGACGACGCGGCGACCTGGGTCCTCGTACTGACAGTGGTGAATGTTCTTTGCGCCGGCATCGTCGGCTTCGCCGGCGGCATGCTGTCGGACCGCTGGGAACGCCGCCGGATCTTCGTGGTGGCCGGTGCGCTCGTGCTGGCGCTCGGCACCGCCCTGATGGCCCTGGTCCCGACGGTGTCGATGGCTCTGGTGGCGTCGGTGCTGATCGGGATGGGCTGGGGCGCCTACATCGCGGTCGACATGGCCGTCATCACTCAGGTGCTGCCGGACGCCGAGACCCGGGCCACCATGCTCGGCGTCGCCAACATCGCCGGCACCCTGCCCCAGCTGCTCGCCCCCGTGCTCGCCGCGCCGATCGTCACCATGCTCGGCGGGTACCGGACGCTCTACCTGGTCACGGCGGGTTTCGCGCTGATCGCGCTGGCCCTCCTGCCACGGCTCAAGACACTGTCCTGAAAGGAACCACCGTGTACCCCCAGTTCCCATCCGGCTTCCGCTTCGGCATGTCGACCTCGGCTTACCAGATCGAAGGCGCGGCCGCGCTCAAGGGCCCGAGCATCTGGGACACCTTCACGGGCACCGGCGGCACGATCAGGAACGGTCAGGACGGGTCGGTGGCGATCGACCACTACCACCGGTTCGCCGAGGACGTCCGGCTCATCGCCGAGGCCGGGGTGCAGGACTACCGGTTCTCCTTCTCGTGGCCCCGGGTGCTCGCCGGGGACGTCGGGTTCTACGACCGGCTCGTCGACACCATCGTCGCGCACGGGCTGCGGCCGGTGCCGACCCTCTACCACTGGGACCTGCCCCAGGAGCTGGAGGACACCGGCGGCTGGATGAACCGGGACACCGCCCACCGGCTCGCCGACTACACCAGCACGCTGGTGCTCCGGCTCGGCGACCGGGTGCGGGACTGGATCACCATGAACGAGATGAACGTGCACACCCTGTACGGGTACGCGCTCGCCGATCACGCCCCGGCCCGTGGCCTGGGGCTCGGCGCTCTCCCGGCGGGGCATCACCAGCTGCTGGCCCACGGGTTGGCGGTGCAGGTCCTGCGTACCCACGGAGCAAGAACCGTGGGGGTCGCCAGCCAGCACTTCCCGGTCTCCCCGGCCACCGACGCACCGGAGGACGTCGCCGCGGCGACGCTCTTCTCCGAACTGACGAACTGGACCTTCTCCGATCCGATCCTGCTCGGCGACTACCCGAACGAGATGATCCGGGCCGGGGTCGGCACGTCCGGCGCCCAGCTGGACCGGGACCTGGAGCTGATCCGGGCACGCCTGGACTTCTACGGGGTCAACTACTACGAGCCGACGATGATCGAGGCGCCTCGTGTGGGCAAGGATTACCATGGCGTGCTCGAAGTGGACATTCCGGACGGGATGCCGTTCTCGCCGGTGCCGGTGAAGAGCGCCGAGCGCACCGACTTCGGCTGGGCCATCGTCCCGGCCGGCCTGACCGAGATCCTGGTGACGCTGCGCGACAGATACCCCGCGCTGCCGCCGGTGATCATCACGGAGAACGGCGCCTCCTTCCACGACGCGGATCCCGGCGCCGACGGCCGGGTCCACGACGAGCGGCGGATCGCCTACCTGGACGCCCACCTGCGGGCGGTGGCCGACGCCATTGCCGCCGGGGTACGGGTGGACGGCTACTACGTGTGGTCGGCCCTGGACAACTTCGAGTGGGCGGCCGGCTTCGACGAACGCTTCGGCCTGATCCACGTCGACTTCGACACCCAGAAACGAACCCCCAAGGACTCCTACTTCTGGTACCGCGACCTGATCGCCGCGCAGGCCGGCTGACCGGTCAGCCGCGGAGCTGGTCGACGAACTGGTCGGCCAGCCGGGACAGGCGCTCCGAACGGCCCTCCTCGGCCCAGCCGTCGACCAGGCTCAGCAGGGTGCTGCCCTCGACCAGGATGATGAAATCGTCGATCACCACCTCGTCGTCCACGCCGGGGCGCAGCTCGCCCAGCTCGCGGGCCTCGCGCAGGCAGTTCAGCAGGTGGACTCTTATCGCCCGGTGGGAATCCCGGCGGGACTCGGCGAGACGCGGATGGGACAGGGCCGCGCCGGCGAACGCCACGTTCACATGGGCGTCCGCGGCCCGCTCCTCGTCCAGCGGGAGCACCGCCTCCAGGGCCGCCCGCAGGCCGTCCAGGCCGAACAGGTCGCCGCCGATCTCGAAGGCCCGCTCCACGATCCGGTCGTAGACCGCCTTCTGCGCGGCCACCAGGATGTCGTCCTTGCCGCCCAGGAAGTGCGCCAGCACACTCAGCGAACAGCCGGCCTCGTCGGCGATCGCCCTGGTCGTGGTGCCCTCGACACCCCGGGACCGGACCACCCGCCAGGCCGCCGCCAGCAGCTCCGCCCGTCTCAGGTCGTGGTCCACCAGCTTCGGCACGGCCACAGCTTAGTCACCGGGCACCATCCCGATCTGTCCCTGCGACGGTGGCTCAGCTCACGGAGGCGGTGGCTCAGCTCACGGCCGGCTGTCTCTGCGATGGCGGCTCAGCTCACGGCCGGTTGGGGGACGGTCAGGTGCCGCAACCGACGGGCCAGCGGCACCGTCACGATCACCGCCACCACCGGGATCAGGAACGCCCAGCGCAGCCCGACCGGCTCGGACAGGGCGCCCAGCAGCACCGCGCCGAGCAGCGCCCCGCCGTAGTTGAACAGGTTCACCTTGGCGATCACCTCGTCGCTGCTGCCCAGCGCCGCCTCACCGGCCGCACTGAACGCCAGCGGCACCAGCACACCCACCCCGATCCCGGCGATCGCGAAACCGGCCATCGCGGCGCCCACCACCGGCAGCGTGACCACCAGGGCGCAGCCGATCCCGCAGGCCAGCAGCGAGCCGATCGCGACCGGCAGCCGGCCGGCCCGCGGCACCACATGGTCGGCGACCAGGCGGCTCACCAGGACGGCCCCCTGGTACGCGGCGTAGCCCAGCGGCGCCACCGAGGCCGCCGCCGACAGCGAGTCGTGCAGGTAGACCGAACTCCACGTGCTGATCGCCGAGTCCACCAGAAAAGCCGTGAAGATCAACATCCCGCAGACCAGGACAATTGGCCGTACGGCACGACCACCGCCGTCATGGGCCACATGCGACCGTTCGGTACGCCCCGGCACGAACGACCGCCAGCCCACCAACCCCACCAGCACCGCGAACACCGCCGCCACCGCCACCGCGACCGCGGCGCCCGCACCCGTCTCCAGCGCACCCGACATCAGCAGGGCGGCGGCGATCGCGGCGGCCGTGTAGGCGGCGAACAGCCGGCTCATCACACTGCGCCCCAGGCGGGCCTGCACCAGCACCCCCTGCATGCTCAGCGAGGCGTCGACCGCGCCCAGGCCCACGCCGTACGCCAGGAAGATCGTCGCGAAGACCGCATTCGGTGACCAGAACGTGGTGCCCGCCAGCCCCGCGCCGACCAGGAACAGCCCGGACGCCAGCGCGTAGCGGCTGCCCCACCGGGCCGCCACCCGATCGGCCAGCACCGATCCGCCGGCCGCCGCCACGACCACCATCAGCAGGATCACCGAGACGAACGTGTCGTCGATACCCTGCCGCTCCTTGAACGCCGGCAACGCCGTGACCACGGCCGCATAGCCCAGACCCTGCGCCGCGTAACCGGCGCCGATCAGCCGGGCCCGGGTGCCGGCGCTCACGTCACTCATCGATGCCTCGCTCCGGTGTAGACGGTGTCAGGGTGTTCCCGATCACACGTGTTCAGCGCAGCATGACGCCCGAGATCGCGGACAGCAATAACTTCCGCGTAAACGCTCACCCCAACCGCGATTCCCCACCCGCTGGCCGCCGGGTCGGCGTGGGAAATCAGGGATTGACGCTCCCCATGACCACGCCCGCCCTCACTGCCCGCGGCTCGCCAGCAGCCAATGAGTGTCAGGGAAGCTCGGGTGAGTGCCAGGGAAGGGCGTCAGGGAAGGGCGTCAGGGAAGGGCGTCAGGGAAGGGTGTTCAGGGCGGGGGCCGCGGTGCGCAGGGCGGCGAAGGCGTCGGCCAGACGCCAGGCGGCCCGATCGCGGGGGCCGACCGGGTTGGAGATCGCGCGCAGTTCGGCGAACGGGACTCCGGCTCCCTCGGCGGCCACCGCTACCCCGTAACCCTCCATCGCCTCGGCCACCGCCTGCGGGAACCGGGTGGCGAGCCGGTCGGTGGTGGCTGCCGTTCCGGTGACGGTCGCCAGGGTGAGGACGTCGCCGGGGACCGCCGTGGGCAGAGCGTCGCGGAGGGCCTTGACCAGGACCGGGTCGGCTTCCAGAACGCTGCTGCCGAACCCGAGCTCCTCGACCGGGAGGAACCCGCCGGGGGATTCCGCGCCCAGGTCGGCGGCGATGCTGCGAGTGGCGATCACCAGACCGCCGATGTCCGCGCGGCCCGGGAAACCACCGGCGATCCCGGCGCTGATCACCGCGCGGTAGGGCCGGGAGGTGAGCAGGCGCGCGGTTCCCGCGGCGGCCGCGGCCGGACCGACGCCCACCGCCTCGACCACGATCTTCTCCGGGTCCAGGCTCTCCCGGAAGGCTTCGGCCTCGGCGTTCACCGCGGTCACGACCAGGATCGGGTACGGGCTCACAGGTCCTCACCATTCGAACGGTCGAAGTCACGGTCCTCGGATCCAGCGGAGGACGGCCGGTAGACGTGGTACCCGGGAGGCGCCCCCGAGCCCGCCCCGCCGCCGCCATCGCGGCTGCTACCGTCACGGCCGCCACCGGAGCTGCGCCAGGTCTCCGATTCGCCATGGCCGCTGCCGGAGCCGCGTCGTGGACCGGAATCGTCGCGGTTGTCGGTGGTGACCGGGCGGGTGGCCGGCTCCTCGGATTCGGCGGCTGCCGCGCGCCGGCGGCGGACGGTCGCCGGGCGCGAGGTGGCCGTGCTCCTGCGCCTGCTCTGCCACCAGCGCCGGCTCGTCGGCTCGTCGTCAGGGTCCATCCGGGTGGTGGGTTCGGGCCCGGAGCCCGCCCGGTCACCGCCGGCCCGCTGGTCGGGAGCCTGCCGCCCCGCCGAGGGCTGCCCGCCGGACCCCGAGGAGCGGTTCGCAGATGAAGCAGATGAAGCGGATGAAGAGGAGCGGCGAGCGGTGCGATCGAAGTCCGGCCCATCCGGATCGTCCGGGTGATCAGAATCGGCCCAGGGATCGGACGGTCGCTGGCGGGCGGCCCACGGGTCGGCAGGCTGATCGGAGTCGGGCCACGGGTCGGTGGGGGAGGGGCGGGAGGCTTCGTCAGGCGTACCGGAGAAGGAAGAAGTGTCCTCGGAGAGGAGGTCGTCGGTGGGGGCCGCGCCGGGGCGGCCGGCCAGGCGCTCGTTGTGCAGGCGGGTGGCGGACCAGACGGCCCGGGCGGCCGCGAGAACCGCCAGCAAGGCCGCGAAGCCGATGCCGAGCCGCCCGGTCACCGGGATCAGGCCCAGCCCGCCGCCGGCCACCCACGCCAGCATCAGGGCGGTTTCCGAGTGGGAGAACGCGGTGGCCCGCTGCTGATCACCGACCCGTTCCTGGATGCTGGCGTCGACGGCCATCTTGGCGATGCCGCTGAAGATCGCGGTGAGCAGGGCGAGCAGCGTCACCATCGCCAGGTTGTAGAAGATCGTGGTGAGCACGGCGGCGCCGGCGGTGACGGCGAGACCGCTGGACTGGAGGGCGAGCGGGCGGCGGATGCGCAGCCCGGTGCCGGCCGCGGTGGACAGGAACGTGCCGAGGGCGAGGGCGCCGCCGACCAGGCCGACCGCGGTGCCCCGGCCGAGTTCCCACCCGGCGATCGAGGTGTCCAGCTGGCCGCCCATGATCGCAAACGTGAGGAAGAGCAGCAGGAACCCGTAGAGAAGCCGCAGGCTGGTGCTGCCGATCAGGGTGGCGACGACGAGTTTGCCGGAGAGTGGGCGCTCGGTGCCGCGGCCGAGGCCGAGCACGGTGCGCCAGGCCAGCGGCAGGGCTTCCGGCGGGTCGGAGTCGGCACGCGGCGGCAGGCGCAACGCGACGACCACACCGGCCAGGAAGACCAGCGCGGCGACACGGAGCGGCCACTGTGGCCCGAATTTGAACGCGAGCAACCCGATCGGGGCGAGGAGCGCGCCGGCGAAGGTGCCGTACACGCTGGCGCGGGCGCCGACCTGGGACAGTCCGACACCCTCGGGCAACAGTCGCGGGACGGCGGCGGAGCGGGCCACCCCGTACGCCCGGGACAGGGCCAGCACCCCGAACGCCGCCGGGTAGAGCCCCCAGCCGAGCAGGTTGTCGGCCATCACGTAGGCGAGGAAGGCCCGGCCCAGGAACGTGGTGGCCAACGCGTACCGGCGGCCGTGCCGGAAGTGGTCCAGCAGTGGGCCGACCACCGGCGCGAGCAGCGCGAACGGCACCATCGTGATGAGCAGATAGAGCGCGACCTTGCTGCGCGCCTCGCCGAGCGGAACGCTGAAGATCGTCCCGGCGAGCCCGATGGCGATCAGCGCGTCGCCGGCGCAGGAGACCGCGTGCAGGTCGAAGAGGCGGATCATGCCGACCTCGTTGGCGGCGCCGCGGGCGCGGGCGGACCCGACCCGGCGGGTGGCCCAGGCACCGCCGCGCACCGATCCGCGCACCAGCAGCCGGGCGGCCTTGACGCCGGTGCCGACGGTGCGTCCGAGCGTGGGAAGCAGCGGCATGGAACCATCCTGACTGATGTGGGCGACCCGCGTCCCGTTCCGGGGCCCGGCGATCCGCAAGGCCCTGGCTGTCCGGGTTATCTGGGGAGTCGTTGCGGGCTCCGGGGTTCGGTAGGCAACAATGGGCGGGTGACCTCCAGGACCGTCTCCCGCGCCGCCCGACTCGACCAGGTCTGTGCCGATGCTGTCGGGGTGGCGCGTGGTGCCATCACCGAAGTGGACCCCACCGAGATCGGCGACCATCTGGAAGTCGTCGCGGAGGGTGATCGCCTGGTCACTCATTTCTTTGAAAGTCATCTGGACGGTTACCAGGGCTGGCGGTGGGCGGTCACGGTGACCCGTGTCCCGCGCAGCCGGCACGTCACGGTCTGCGAGACGGTGCTGCTCCCGGGTCCGGACGCGCTGCTCGCCCCCGGCTGGGTGCCGTGGAACGAGCGGGTCCAGCCCGGCGACCTGGGCGTCGGCGACCTGATGCCGACCGCTCCGGACGACGATCGCCTCGCCCCGGGCTATGTGCTCAGTGACGACGCCGCGGTCGAGGAGGTCTCCTGGGAGCTGGGCCTGGGCCGGTCCCGGGTGATGTCCCAGGAAGGCCGGATGGAGACCGCCCAGCGGTGGTACGACGGCGACGCCGGCCCGGAGGCCCCGATCTCGACGGCGGCCCCGCGTAACGCCCGGTGCGGCGCGTGCGGCTTCTACCTGCCGCTGGCGGGCTCGATGCGCCGCATGTTCGGCGTCTGCGGCAACCTCTACGCGCCCGACGACGGCCGCGCGGTCGCCGCCGACCACGGCTGCGGCGCGCACTCGGAGGCTCTGGTGAGCACGTCCGAGCAGCCGGTCGACGAGCTGCCGACGGTTTACGACGACAGCGAGGTCGAGGCGGTGGCGGTCAGCCGCGGGCACGGCTCGGTGGAGTCCGGCGACCCGGCCGAAGAGTACGGCCACAGCTAGGCCTTAGTCGCCTGTCTGGAACTCCGGGTGGGTCAGCGCCCGGCGGCGCTTCCGGTTCCGGTCGTGCACGACCATCGTCAGCGTGCCCGGGATGCCCCAGAGCAGGCCGGCCAGGCAGATCTGCACGATCGAGTCGGGCGCCCCGCCCAGCCAGGTGGCCAGCAGGGCTATGGCGAACGCGGCGACGCCGGTCAGCGCGATCGGGACCATGGGTGGGTCGAGGGGCGCGGGCCGTGGTTTCGTCCCGGTCACCACGGCGAGGACCGGCGGCAGTGAATCGCCGGGTTTCGTGGCGGGAGACAGGTCAGTCACTCCGCCAGGGTACGGCCACTACGCATCGCATCCGAGCGGCACGTGAGAGTTGTAACATCGCTCGGTTTTTGTCGCCGAAACGCGGGTCTGACAACATGCGCGCGTTCCCTCGCGTATTACCCGAAAGGGTCTCATGACTGCCTTCGACAGGTTTTTCGAGATAACCGAGCGCGGCTCGACGCTGAGCCGCGAGATCCGTGGCGGTGTCGTCACGTTCTTCACGATGGCGTACATCGTGGTGCTGAACCCGCTGATCCTGGCCGGTGGCACCGACAAGTCCGGCGCGCAGCTGCCGATCGCGGCGCTGGCCGCCGGGACCGCGCTGGTCGCGGGCCTGATGACGATCCTGATGGGCGTGGTGGGCCGGTTCCCGCTGGCGCTGGCCGCCGGCCTCGGCGTGAACGCCCTGGTCGCCTACGAGATCGCGCCTCAGATGACGTGGGCCGACGCGATGGGCCTGGTCGTCATCGAGGGTGTGCTGATCGCCATCCTGGTGCTGTCTGGCCTGCGCACGGCCGTCTTCAAGGCGGTGCCGACCCAGCTGAAGACCGCCATCGGGGTCGGTATCGGCCTCTTCCTGATGATCATCGGTCTGGTCGACGCGGGCTTCGTGCACCGCATCCCGGACGCCGCCAACACCACCGTCCCGGTCGAGCTGGGCACCGGTGGCAAGCTGATGACCTGGCCGATTCTGGTCTTCGTGATCGGCCTGCTGCTCACGCTGGTGCTGTTCGTCCGCAAGGTCAAGGGCGCGATCCTGATCGGCATCCTCGGCACCACGGTGATCGCGATGATCGTCGAGGCGATCGCGAAGCCCGGTGGCTGGTCGCTGAACACGCCGACGATCCCGGACCAGATCATCGACGTCCCGGACCTGTCGCTGATCGGCAAGTTCAACGTGCTCGACTCCTGGTCGACGGCCGGTCCGCTGGTCGTGCTGATGTTCGTCTTCACGCTGCTGGTGGCGGACTTCTTCGACACGATGGGCACGATGGTCGCGGTCGGGCAGGAGGGCGAGATGCTCGACGAGGAGGGCATGCCGCCGCGTACCAAGGAGATCCTGCTCGTCGACTCGGTCGCCGCGGTGGCCGGTGGGGCGGCCAGTGTGTCCAGCAACACGTCGTACGTGGAGAGTGCCTCAGGTGTCGGCGAGGGTGCCCGGACCGGTGTCGCCAGCCTGGTGACCGGTGCGTTGTTCCTGGTGGCGATGTTCTTCGCGCCGCTGGTGAAGGTGGTGCCGTTCGAGGCGGCGTCGACCGCGCTGGTCGTGGTCGGCTTCCTGATGATCACCACGGTCCGGCAGATCGACTGGTCGGACTACACGATCGCGGTGCCGTCGTTCCTGACCGTCACGCTGATGCCGTTCACGTACTCGATCTCCAACGGCATCGGCGCCGGGATCATCTCCTACGTGATCCTGAAGATGGCGACCGGCCGGATCAAGGAGATCCACCCCCTGATGTACGGCATCGCCGCCCTGTTCGTCCTGTACTTCGCCCGGGGCCCCCTGGAATCCTGGATCCTCTGAGTTTCGTTTCCTGAGAGAACCAGCCGTCACCGGGCCATACGAGCCCGGTGACGGCTGTCATACGAGTCAACAGATGTCGTTAGCCATGCTCATTAGCTAAGCTAAGGACCGTGATGGAGCGGGTGATGACGACGGAGCGCACCACGGCCGAGACGCTGGCCAAAACGCTGCGGGATGCGATCATCCGGTTCAGCCGGCGAGTCCGGCAGGCCCGCCCCGTCGGCGATCTGACGTTCAGTCAGCTCTCCGCGCTGACCAGTCTCCAACTGGCCGGTGCGCTGACTCCTCGTGAGCTCGCCGACATGGAGCGGGTCCAGCCCCCGACGATGACGAAGATCGTCGGCAAGCTGGAGGAGCGCGGGCTCGTCGCGCGGACCCCCCACCCCACCGATGGCCGTCAGGTGATCCTGGCCGCCACCGACGAGGGCCGGGCGGTCTACGCGTTCAACGAGCGGGCCCGCAACGAGTGGCTGGCCGTGGAACTCGAGCGGCTCACCCCTGAGGAACGGGAGACCCTGGCGCGCGCCGCGGAGATCATGCAGCGCGTCGCCCGGGGCTGACACACCCCGGTCGTTCCGCTTCGTCACATGTGGCGATGACGCGTACGACGAAGAGGGGTTGTCTTGGGCACCACTTTCCGATCCCTAGGGGTACCGAACTACCGGCTGTTCACGATCGGTCAGCTGGTGAAGCTGCTCGGCGTGTGGATGATGTTCACCGCGCAGGACTGGCTGGTCCTGGAGCTGTCCGACAACTCCCCGGGCGCACTGGGCGTGGTGACCGCGCTCCAGTTCGTCCCGGTGATGGTCCTGACGCTCTGGTCCGGCCGTCTCGCCGACCGCTACGACAAGCGCAAGCTGCTGATCGCGGCCAACGCCGCCTTCGCGTTCTTCGCCATCGTCTTCGCGATCCTGGTCGCCTCCGGCGTGGTCGAGCTCTGGCACGTCTTCGTCTCCGCCCTGTTCCTGGGCATCGCGAACGCGGTCGAGACCCCGGTCCGGCAGTCGTTCGTCTCCGAGCTGGTCGAGCTGCACCTGCTGCCGAACGCGCTCGCGCTCTCCGCGGCCACCTTCAACGTCGCCCGGATCGCCGGGCCCGCCCTGGCCGGTGTGCTGCTGGCGCTGCTCTCCACCCCCGGCGTGTTCCTGATCTCGACGGTGCTGGCCATCGCGCCGGTCTTCACCTACCTGCGGATGCGCCCCGCCGACCTGTACCGGACCGAACGCAAGCGCGGCGGCGACACCCGGGTCATCGACGGCCTGCGCTACGTCGGCAAACGTCACGACCTGATGCTGCCGATCGGCATGATGTTCGTGATCGGCATGATCGGCTTCAACTTCCCGGTCACTTTGGCCGCCCTCGCGAAGATCGAGTTCAACGCCGGAGCGTCCACGTTCGGACTGCTGACCACGGCTCTGGCCATCGGTTCGCTGGGTGGCGCGCTGGCCGGTTCCCGCCGCAGCGCCCGGCCCAGCGCGTACCTGATCATCGGGGCCGCCCTGCTCTTCGGCGTCTTCGAGATCGCCGTCGGTTTCGCACCGAACTTCGTCACCGCCGCACTGCTGCTGGTGCCGACCGGATTCTTCTCGATCTACCTCGCGCAGGGCTGCAACCACCGGGTCCAGATGGGTGTCGACCCGGAGTACCGGGGCCGCGTGATGGCCCTGTACGTGCTGGTCTTCCTCGGCACCACACCGATCGGGGCGTCGCTGTCCGGCTGGTGGGGCGAGCACTTCGGGGTGCCGTCGAGCATCTGGGCGGCCGGCATGGTCAGCTTCGCGGCCGCGGTCGGCGCCCTGATCTGGGAGCTGAGGTCGAGCGGCGACCGGCTCAGCCTCCGGATGGGCCGGCGCCCCCGCCTGACGGTGATCAGCCCGCCGACCGAGCCCACCGATCTCCCACCGACCGAGCCCACCGATCTCCCTCAGCCGCGTCCGGCCGATTCTCAGTCGCGTCCGGGCGAGTCGAAGTCGCGTCCGGCCGAGCGGGTCGGGGAACGGTCCGGCGTCAAAGTCTGAAAGCAATTCCGGGAAAAGCCGGGAAGTGCGTATGTCGAGGTCAGGACGGGTGATGTTGGCACAGTCGGCTCCACCGAACGGGTATTCCGACCCGGCCGGTCAGGGCCTAGCGTCGAACCCGTGGCGATCGCGCACATTGCTGTGCTCTCGGCGGCGCTCTCCGTGCTGCTGATATTTCCGTGTGCCGCAACGATCCTTCTGAGCGGCAAACCGTCCGACATGCGCCGTCTGTTCACCCGAGCCGGCCGTCGCGAACTGCGCGCCCAAGCCCTGCGCTCCCGGGCCCCGCGCTCCCGGGCGGAGAGCCCCTTCCCTCGGCGCGTACCTGCCCGCCGTCGCCGGCCCGGATCGCTGCGGCGCCTGGAGCGGGGCATGCGCTCCTGGGACCAGGGCCGCTTGACCACGCTGCGCCTCCCGGCGATCGAGGAGATCGCCTTCGACCTGCGTCGCCTGGACCGCCAGCGCCGCAACCTGGCACTCCACTCCGAAGTGCTGCACGCGGCAACCATGCGCAGCTACGACGCCCGCCTGAGCCTGGCCTGCCGCTGCCTGGGCATAACGGAATTCCTGGACCCGCTGACCGGCCTGGACCGAGACGCAGAACGCTGCCGAGTCGAATACGAGCTGGCCGCAGCGGGCTTGATCTTCCGGCAAAACCCTTAAAGACACCCATATAGTACGAATAGCACCTCCCCGCAGATCCACCCCTCCCGTGGCCACCCGCGAGGCGCTCCTCCCACCGGACCGCCCGGCGACCGCCGGGCCGGATCCGGTGGTCCCGCGACTCACCACCCCACCCCGGAGCCGAACGACCGCGCGAGCCGCAGAAGCGAACCCCGGCGGTCTCCAAGGCAGGAGCCGGCCAGGATGCCCGCCGGTGCCGGGGCGACAGGCCGGGTGCGATCAGGGCAGGGGGGTGATGGTTTCGCAGTTGACCGGAGTGTCCTCGGGGCGGGTCCAGGCCCGGTCGCCGAGTACATGGGCTCCGCCGTCGATGGTGTCGGGGGCGGTGTCGTAGGGGGCCGCGGGGCCGTCCGCCGAGGCGTTCAGCAGGTCGTCGCCGTCGTCGCCGGTCAGGTGGTCGGTGCCGGGGCCTCCGTAGATCACGTCGTTGCCCTCGGCGCCCCACAGCTTGTCGTTGCCGGGGCCTCCGCTGACCCGGTCGTCGCCCATGCCGGCGTCCACCGTGTCGTTGCCGGTGCTGTCGCGGACGATGTCGTCGCCGTAACCGGCATACGTCCAGTCGTCACCGGCCCCGGGATAGACCACGTCGTCGCCGTCCCCGGCGTTCAGGTAGTTCTTCCCGGGGCTTCCGAGCAGGACGTCGTCGCCGATCCCACCGGACAGGTAATCCTCGGTGGTGCCGCCCGGACCGGCCTGCAGGTGGTCGTCACCCTCACCGCCGTAGAGCCGATCGGTGCCGCCGTCGCCGAAGACCGAGTCCTTACCGAGGCCGCCGTAGAGGGTGTCAGGGCCGGTGCCGCCGTGGATGACGGCGGTGATGGCGGTCTTGTTCAGGAAGACGTCGTGCCGGTCCCCGAGACCGATGTCTAGCACCGGTGACCCGCCGACCGTGCAACGGACCTTCGTCACGTCACCTTTGACGGCGGCACAACCCGCACCGGCCTTGATCCGGACCTGGTCGTCGATGGTGACCGTGGTCCCGGAGCGGGAGACGACCACCCGGTTCTGCTTACCCGCGCCGGCCTTGAACGCGATGACAGGCGTGGCGCCGGATCTCACCACCCGCGCGGTGCCGGTGGACGCGGCCTGGGCGGGTGTGGCGACGGCCAGGACCGCCGTGACACCGGTCAGCGCCACCCCGATGCGATGTGCGGCCATCGGAACCTCCCGGGAGGGGGACGAGTCAGGACGCGAAAGCCCGGGTCCACACCCGATGGTATGCCCCGTCCACGCTGCTGACCAGGCAGAACTCGTCGACCGTCCAGGTCGGCCCGGCATAGCCGTCGAGGGCGGTGGCCAGTCGGCGGTCGAACCGGTACGAGACGGTCAGGTGGGGCTGGAACGGCCGTGGATCGGACGGCGGCAGCACCGACCGGACCGACTCCCGGAAATCGTGCAGGGCCGGCAGATCGCCGTCCAGCCCGGCCCAGAGAACCGCCCCGAAGCGCCCGGCACCGGACAGCCGCAGACGGAACGGCGCGGGCGCCGGCAGCTTGCGCAGAGCATCGGCCACCGGCGCGTGATCCGGCACGTCACCGAGGAAGACCAGCGTGACGTGCCACTTCTCGGCCCGGCGCACGGACACCGCGGACAACCGGCGGCGCAGGTGGTCACGGACCTCCTCGGACGGGAAGACCGCGACGAACAGGCCGCTCAGGAGGACTCGCGGGCCGCGGGGCCACCGCCGAAGAGCACGTCGTCCCAGCTCGGCAGGCGCTTGCGGGGCTTGCTGCTCTCCTCCGACTCGGTGCTGCTCGAGGGGGCCTGGCCGACCGTGCGCCGGGGGCGCAGAACCGCCAGCGACGGGACGGCCGGGACCTCCTTGGGCAGGTCGCTGTCGTCGTCGAAGGCCGAGCCGGAACCGCCGCCGAGCAGGGCCGCGGCACCACCGGGCGCCGGACGCCGGGACGGGCTCTCCAGGCTGCGGCCGGACGAACCCTCGAGCGGCCGGTCCAGTGAGGCGAGCAGGGCGTCACGGCTGGCCCGGATCGAGTCGCGGGTGTTGCCCCGGCTGGACGGGTCGGCGCTGGGCAGACCGTGCCCACCGCGGCTCGGCTCGGTGCTGCGGACCGGGCCGGGCAGGCCGTGGCCGCCGCGCTCGGGCGCCGGCTCCTGGCCGAGGATCTGGGTGGGACGCTCGGCGCACAGATATTGCGCCATGTCGTCGTGCGGCGCGACCACCTGACGACCCTTGTCGAGATCCCAGATGGCCTGCGCGGTGGCCTTGCCGGACGGCCAGGTGGCGACGATGCGCCAGGTGCCGTCGTCGCGGCGGAAGGCGTCCCAGGAGATCTTCTCGGTGTCGATGCCGTGCTGCGCGAGGCGGCTGTCGACCACCTCGGCGAGCGGCTGACCGGAATCGGACGTCTTCAGCCGGGTGCGGCGGGCGTGCTGGGCCAGCATGGCGCGCTCCTGCAGCACCGGGCCGGCGTAGCGGAGCACCCGGTCGACGGGCACCCCGGCGATCCGGGCGACCTCCTCGGCGGAGTCGCCGGACCGGATGCGGGCCTGGATGTCGCGCGGGGAGAGCGAGGGCGTCGCGTTCTCGGTGAGCACGGCGACCGCCGTGCCGGGAGCCGCGGGGCCCTCGGTCAGGACTCCGGAGACCCGGTCGTCGATGGGGAGTGCGAGTAGGCGCCCGACCTCATCGGCGAGCACGAGAGCCTGTCCGTCCTCGGAGAGGGCGACGAAGCGTACCGGCCGCATGCGTTGCCTCCGTCTCGTCGCGTTGGCCTGTGCTCCCGAGAGTCATTCACGGGAACGCGTTTCGGAACACGGTACGCCGCCAGGTCACCCTATGGGGGTAAGCCACGCCGTCAAAGTGCTGACCAGCGGAGATGATCTTCGCTGTCGTTCACCGCTTTCCTCGCCAACCCTTCTAGACGGATGGATACCCCCAAGTCAACCGTAATGAACCGGGAGGGTTACAGACGCTCCACCACATAGTCGATGCAGGTGGTGAGAGCTGTCACGTCGGACGGGTCGACGGTCGGGTAGAGCGCCACCCGGAGCTGGTTGCGGCCCAGCTTGCGGTACGGCTCGGTGTCCACCACGTCGTTGGCCCGCAGGATCCTGGCGATCGCCGCCGCGTCGATCCCGTCGGCGAAGTCGATGGTGGCGACGGCCGCCGACCGCAGGGCCGGATCGGTCACGAACGGGGTCGCGAACGACGACCGGTCGGCCCAGCCGTAGATCGCGGCGGCGCTCTCCGCGCTGCGCTTGACCGCCCAGTCCAGACCGCCCTGCGCGTTCATCCAGTCCACCTGCTCGGCGGCGAGGAAGACGGTGGCCAGCGCCGGGGTGTTGTAGGTCTGCTCCAGACGGGACTGCTCGATCGCGGTGACCAGGTCGAGGAACTGCGGGATGTACCGCTGCGACGCCTTGATCTCGAAGGCCCGCTCGATCGCGGCCGGCGACAGCACGGCCAGCCAGATGCCGCCGTCGGAGCCGAGCGCCTTCTGCGGGGCCAGGTAGTACACGTCGGTCTCGCGCAGGTCGACGTCGAGGCTGCCGCCGCCCGAGGTGGCGTCGGTCAGCAGCAGGGCGCCCGGGTCGGCGCCCTGGACCCGGCGGACCGGCACGGCCACACCGGTGGACGTCTCGTTCTGCACGGTGGCGTAGACGTCGACACCGGCCTCGGCGGTCAGGAACGCCGCCTGCCCGCCCGGCGCGCGGTGCACCGTCGGCTCGGCCAGGAACGGGGCGGACGTCACCGCCTGCACGAACTTGGCGCCGAACTCACCGAACTCGGCGAACTGCGCCTTCTGCCGGACCAGGCCGAACGTCGCGATCTCCCAGAACGCGCTGGTGCCGCCGTTGGCCAGGACCACCTCGTAGCCGTCCGGCGCGGCGAAGAACTCGGCCAGCCCCCGGCGCAGGCGGGCCACCTGGTCCTTGACCACCTTCTGCCGGTGCGACGTGCCCATGAACGTGCGGGACACCGCGGAGAGCGCCTCGACGCCTTCGGGTCGGACCTTGCTCGGCCCGGAGCCGAACCGTCCGTCGACGGGCTTGATCGCGTCAGGAATCCGGATGTCAGCAGTCACGGTCACACATTATGCGGGAGCTGATCCCAGCCCTCGACCTCCTGCGGCTTGCGCGGTTCCGGTCCCACATAGTGGAGGCCGGGGCGCAGGATCCGGTCCAGGCGCTTCTGCTCCAGGATGTGCGCGCTCCACCCGGCGACCCGGGCACAGGTGAACATCGACGTGAACATGTGCGACGGGACCTCGGCGAAGTCGAGCACCACGGCGGACCAGAACTCCACGTTCGTCCACAGCTCGTGACCGGGCTTGCGCTCGCGCAACTCGGCCAGCGCGGCCGTCTCCAGAGCGGCGGCCACCTCGTAACGGGGGGCGCTCAGCTCCTTCGCGATCCGGCGCAGCACGCGGGCCCGCGGGTCCTCGGCGCGGTAGACCCGGTGACCGAAACCCATCAGACGGTCGCCGCGGTCCAGGACGTCCTTCACGTACGCCTCGGCGTCGCCGCTGCGCTCCACCGCCTCGATCATGCTCAGCACCCGGGTGGGCGCCCCGCCGTGCAGCGGGCCGGAGAGCGCGCCGATCCCGGAGGAGATGCAGGCCGCCGCGTCGGCGCCGGTGGAGGCGACGATGCGGGCGGTGAAGGTGGACGCGTTCAGCCCGTGCTCGCAGGCCGAGATGAAGTAGGCGTCGACCGCCTTGACGTGCCGCGGGTCGGGCTCACCGCGCCACCGGCGCATGAACCGCTCCACGATGGTCTCGGCCTTGTCGATGTCCTTCTGCGGGACGGCCGGCAGGCCCAGGCCGCGGGCCGCCTGTGCGACGAAGGAGAGCGCGGTCACCGACACCCGGGCCAGGTCCTTGCGGGCCTGCTTGTCGTCGATGTCGAACATCTGGGACAGCCCCCAGTAGGGCGCCAGCATGGCCACCGCGGACTGCACGTCGACCCGGATGTCGCCGGAGTGCACCGGGACCGGGAACGGCTCGGCCGGTGGCAGCCCGGGACCGAACTTGCCGTCGACCAGCAGGCCCCAGACGTTGCCGAACGAGACCTGTCCGATCAGGTCCTCGATGTCGACGCCCCGGTAACGCAGCGCGCCACCGTCACGGTCGGGCTCGGCTATCTCGGTCTCGAACGCGATGACGCCCTCGAGCCCCGGCTTGAAGTCGGTCACGGCACTCCCTGTGGAACCGAACTGCGGTGGGTGATTCATCTTGCCCGCCGAGTAACCGCACGGTCGACCCGTCGCGATTGTGCTCTGGATGACACCCATCCTGATTCACCTGACGTTTGAAGGCGCGAGACTTACCGTCGTTTTCGCCCCACGGGCGGAGCCGACACGTGAGCGAAGGAGCTGATGTGGTCACCGAACCGCCGTCACCTGCTGGCATGCGCCGCGACTACACCGAGTGGCCGCCGCTGACCGAGGACGCCCTGGCCGCCGACTGGACCGGGCAGTTCGCCGGCTGGTTCGCCGACGCGACAGCCGCCGGTCTGCCGGAACCGAACGCGATGATCGTGGCGACCGCGGATCGGGCCGGGCGGCCGTCGGCCCGGACGGTGCTGCTCAAGGCGTACGACAACCAGGGTTTTGTCTTTTTCACGAATTATGAGTCGCGCAAGGGCGGGGAGGCGACGCTCAACCCGTACGCCAGCCTGGTCTTCCCGTGGTTTCCGATGCAACGCCAGGTGATCGTGGCCGGGGCGGTGGAACGGGTCAGCCGGGCCGAGACCGAGAAGTATTTCGCCGCCCGCCCACGCGGATCGCAGCTGGGCGCGTGGGCCAGCCCGCAGTCGACCGTGCTGCCCGGGCCGGAGGCGCTGGATCAGGGCCTCGCGGCAGCCGTGGCGAGGTTCGCCGACGGGCCGGTCGCGGCTCCGCCGCACTGGGGCGGTTTTCGGGTACGCCCGGAGACGGTCGAGTTCTGGCAGGGCCGCAGCAGCCGGCTGCACGACCGGCTGCGCTTCCGGGACACCGGGGCGGCCGGGGACGGCTGGATCGTCGAACGGCTCGCGCCTTGAGCCAGGGCACCCGGGAGCCGCGGTCCTGGATGATCGACACCAGGCCGCTGAGTGTGCCGACGTTCCGGCGCACCTGGATCGGGAACGCCACGTCGTTCTTCGGCTTCCAGTTCACCGCGGTCGCCGTGCCGGTGCAGATGTTCGCGATCACCGGCTCGGCCACCTGGGTCGGCCTGCTGGGTGTGGCCGGGCTGGTGCCGCTGCTGGTATTCGGGCTCTGGGGTGGCGCCGCCGCCGACGTGGTCGACCGCCGCAAACTGCTACTGACCAGCTCGGTGGTGACCTGGGTGACCACCGTGCTGCTGCTGGTGCAGGCGGTGCTCGGGGTGCGCAGCGGTCACCTGCTGCTGGTGCTGACCGCGATCCAGGCGGCCGGGTTCGCGGTGAGTTCCCCGGCCCGGCAGGCGATCGTCCCGCGGATCGTGCCGGAGGCGCTGGTGCCGTCGGCGAACACGCTGAACTACACCGCGAACACGGCCGGCGGGGTGCTCGGGCCGCTGGCCGCCGGTCTGATCATGGGGATCTGGTCGACCAGCGACGGGGTGATCGTCGCCTACGCGTTCGACGCGCTGCTGTTCAC
This sequence comes from Actinoplanes couchii, assembly GCF_016862075.1. Taxonomy (GTDB): domain Bacteria; phylum Actinomycetota; class Actinomycetes; order Mycobacteriales; family Micromonosporaceae; genus Actinoplanes; species Actinoplanes couchii. The sequence continues at coordinate 37,930 of NZ_BOMG01000110.1, forward strand.
CGTGACGTTCTGGGCCACCTGGCGGCTGCCGCCGATCCCGCCCGCGCTGCGTGAGCCCGGGGCCGACAAGCCGAGCGTCGGCCTGCGCGGCATCGCGATCGGGCTGAAGTTCCTGGTCACCCAGCCGGTGCTGCTGCTCTCGTTCGCTGTCGACCTGGTCGCCATGGTGTTCGCGATGCCCCGGGCGCTGTTCCCGGCGGTCGCCGAGGAGCAGTTCGGCGGCGGCGCGGCGGTCGGCTGGCTGTACAGCGCGATCGCCATCGGCGCGATGGTCGGCGGCCTCACCTCGGGCTGGATCGCCCGGGTCAAGCGGCAGGGGCTGGCGCTGATCGTCGCGGTGGTCGGCTGGGGCCTGGCGATCGGCCTGGCCGGGCTGGCGCACAGCCTGTGGCTGATGGTGCTGCTGCTGGCCCTGGCCGGGCTGGCCGACCTGGTCAGCGCGGTCTACCGGCAGACGATCATGCAGACGTTCGCGCCCGACCACCTGCGCGGGCGGCTACAGGGCGTGTTCACCGTGGTGGTGGCCGGCGGCCCGCGGCTGGGTGATCTTCGAGCCGGGGCGACAGCCGACCTGACCAGCGTCGGGACGTCCTGGGTGGGTGGCGGACTGGTAGCCGCCGGGCTCGCCGTGGTGCTCGGGCTGGCCTCGCCGGCCCTGATCCGCTACCGGCCTGAGCAGGGCGAAACGGATGGCCGATAGTGTCGTGGGTATGAGCGCAGAGTCAGCCGCCAAGTCCGGCGTCCAGTGGTCGATCGAGGCGGACGGCCACCGGGCCGTCCTGGTGGAGGTCGGCGGGACGCTCCGGTCGTACTCCGTCGACGGCGTCGACATCGTGGACGGGTTCGGCACGGACGAGTTCTCCCCCGGTTCGGCCGGGCAGATCCTCGCGCCGTGGCCCAACCGGATCCGGGACGGGAAGTACGAGTTCGAGGGCACCGCCTACCAGCTCGCGCTCACCGAGGCGGCCCGCAGCAACGCCATCCACGGCCTGGTCAACTGGGCCCGCTGGCGGCTGGTGTCGCAGGCGGCCGACGCGGTGACGCTGGAGTTCGACCTGCCGGCCCAGCCGGGTTACCCGTGGTCGCTGACGCTGCGCAGCCACTGGTCGGTCTCCGCGGCGGGGCTGAAGTGCGAGCAGGAGGTCGTCAACACGGCCGAGTCGAACGCGCCGTGGGGCTACTCGGCCCACCCGTACCTACAGGTGCCCGGCGTGACCGTGGACGACACCGTCCTGCACGTGCCGGCCAAGTCCCGGGTGCTGCTGGACAGCCGGCTGCTGCCGATCGGCGCGCAGAAGATCGCCGACACCGAGTTCGACTTCTCCGAGCCGCGCCGCATCGGTGACCTGGTGCTCGACGCGGCCTTCGGTGACATCGACTTCGATGCCGACGGGGTCAGCACGCTCACCCTCTCCGGCGGCGAGCGGGCCGTCACCGTGTGGGCCGACGACAAGTTCCGCTACTGGCAGGTCTTCACCGCCGACACCCTGCACGGCGAGCGGCACCGCCGGTCGATCGCGGTCGAGCCGATGACCTGCCCGCCGGACTCGTTCCGGACCGGCCGGGACCTGATCGTCCTGGCGCCGGGGCAGACCTGGACGGCGTCCTGGGGCATCCGGTACTGACCTGTATGGAATTCGACGAGGTCGTCCGCCGGCGCCGGATGGTCCGGGGGTACGACCCGGACCGCCCAATCCCGCCCGAGCTGGTCGACAAGATCGTTCGGCACGGGCTGCGCGCGCCGTCGGCCGGTTTCTCGCAGGGCTGGAGCTTCCTGGTCCTGACCGAACCGGCCGACCGGGCCCGCTACTGGGAGAGCACCGCGCTCTCCGACGGCCCGGCCGACGGCTGGCTGACCCGGATGCGGACCGCGCCGCTGATCATCGTGGCGCTCGCCAACAAATCCGCCTATCTTGATCGATACGCGGATTCGGACAAGGGTTGGACGGATCGGGACGAGTCCCGGTGGTCTGCCCCGTTCTGGGACATCGACACCGGTTTCGCCGCCCTGCTCATGCACCTGACCGCGGTCAACGAGGACCTCGGATCCTGCTTCTTCGGTCTGCCCGCCGCCCGGGTGGAATCGTTCAAGGAAGCGTTCGGGGTGCCGGCCGAGTTCCGCCCGATCGGGGCGCTCACGATCGGCTATCGGGGTACCGACAAGAGGTCACCGTCACTCCGGCGCGGTCACCGGCCGGTGGCCGACGTGGTGCATCATGGCCGATGGGCCTCACCGGGCCGCGGGTAGGCTGACATACGGTTCTCACGGAAAGGGCAACCGCCGTGATCTTCAAAGCGGTCCGGGACGGAGCACCGTACCCCGATCACCAGACCACGCTGAAGGCGTGGGCGGACATTCCGCCACGCCCGATCCGGCTCGCCGATCTCATCACCACCAAGCGTGAGCTGGCGCTGGACAAACTGCTCGCCGAGGACTCGACGTTCTACGGCGATCTCTTCCCGCACGTCGTGGAGTACCAGGGGCATCTCTATCTGGAGGACGGGTTGCACCGGGCGCTGCGCGCGGCCCTGCAACAGCGGAATCAGATCCACGCACGTGTATTGGTTGTGGAGGACTGAGGCCTCACCCGATAGCTTGAATCCATGGGTGTGAGGCCTCTTGACCTGCTTGATCTTGACGATCTATTGAGTGACCAGGAGCGCGGCACCCGCGCCCTGGCCCGCCGGGTGGCCGACGATCACGTCCGGCCGGCCGTGGCCGGGTGGTACGAGAGCGGCGCCGCCCCGATCCGGGAGCTGGCCCTCGAGTTCGGCAAGGCCGGGCTCTTCGGGATGCATCTGAGCGGCTACGGGCTGGGCGGTTCGACGGCCGTCTCGCTCGGGCTGGCGTGCATGGAGCTGGAGGCCGCCGACTCCGGGGTCCGCTCGCTGGTGTCGGTGCAGGGCTCCCTGGTGATGTACGCGATCTGGCGGTACGGCTCGGAGGAGCAGAAACTCGAGTGGCTGCCGGAGCTGTCGGCCGGGCGGTCGATCGGCTGTTTCGGCCTGGCCGAGCCGGACCACGGCTCCGACCCGACCGGCATGTCCACCCGGGCCAGCCGGGACGGCGACGACTGGATCCTCGACGGGGTGAAGACCTGGATCTTCAACGCGCCGATCGCGGACGTGGCGATCATCTGGGCGAAGGCCGAGAAGGGCGTGGTCGGGTTCGTGGTCCCGACCGGTGTGGCCGGCTTCACCACCCGGGACCTCAGCGACAAGCTGTCGCTGCGGGCGTCCAGCACCGGCGAGATCCTCCTCGACGGGGTCCGCCTGCCGGACAGCGCCCGTCTGCCCGGCGCCCGCAGTCTGATGGCGCCGCTCTCCTGCCTGACCGAGGCGCGGCTCAGCATCATCTTCGGGGTGCTCGGGGCGGCCCGGGACTGTCTGGACACCGCCCTGGACTACGCCGCCGCGCGGGAGCAGTTCGGGCGGCCGATCGCCGGCTTCCAGCTCACCCAGGCCAAGCTCGCCGACATGGCCGTCGAGCTGCAGAAGGGTTTCCTGCTCGCGCTGCACCTGGGGCGCCGGCGGGACACCATGAGCGGCCCGCTGCGGCCGGAGCAGATCAGCGTCGGCAAGCTGAACAACGTGCGGGAGGCCCTCAAGATCGCGCGGCAGTGCCGGTCGATCATGGGCGGTAACGGGATCCTCGCGTCGTACCCGGTGATGCGGCACGCCAGCAATCTGGAGAGTGTCCTGACCTACGAGGGCACATCGGAGATTCATCAGCTGTCGATCGGGCAGAAATTGACCGGTTTGAACGCGTTCGCACGCTGACGTCGGCGCTCGGGGTGCGGAATGTCGCACCCCCTCCGTACCGTTAGGGCATGGCCGAATCGCCTTCCCCCGCTGACCCCGCGGCGCCCGTTCCCCAGGAACCGACCAGCGAGTTCCCGGTCGTGCGCGAGCCCGATCCGGTTCCGCCCGCCGAGCCGGTCACGCCGGGCGCCGAGCCGGTCGAGCACAGGCCGAGCACCTTCGCCCGGCTGCTGATCTTCGTCTTCTTCGTCTTCGCGCTGATGGTGCTCAGCTGTTTCGGGCTGCGCGCGCTCAACGTGCTGCCCACCTTCGACAACCCGTTCGCTAACCAGACCACCGACCGCAGCCAGCCGGTGCTCCTGCAGTCGGTGCGCGATCTGGAGCGGTTCGTGGCGGCCGACGGCACCTTCCAGGTCATCGTCGATCTCCAGGAGAACAAGGACAACATCCCCGACTTCCTGGTCAACCGGCGCACCCTGTTCGTCGGCTCCGGCACCGTCGAGACCTATGTCGACTTCAGCGCCCTCTCCGGTGACGCGCTGAAGATCGACGAGGAGAAGAAGACGATCGAGCTGACCCTGCCCGCACCGCAGCAGTCCACCGCCGCGCTGGACATGGAGCGCAGCTACGTGGTCGCCGAGGAGCGCGGCCTGTTCAACCGGATCGGCGACGCCTTCAGCAAGGATCCGGGCAAGGAGCAGCAGGTCTACCAGCTGGCCCAGCAGCGGATCACCGAGGCGGCCCGGTCCAGTGGCCTCGACGAGCGCGCCCGGGAGAACACCGAGCGCATGCTGCAGAGCCTGTTCACGCGGCTCGGCTACACCACGGTGACCGTCGAGTTCAGCGCGCCCTGACCGGCTGAGCCGCTTTGACCCGGTGAGACGCTGTTCTGGCCGGTGAGACGCCGCTTTGACCCGGTGAGACGCCGCTCTGGCCGGTGAGACGACGCGGGGCCCCGGTGCGAACCGCACCGGGGCCCCGCGTGAGTCAGGGTCACTCGCTGGGCATCAGCGCCCAGAGCGCCAGGTAGATCAGGAACTGCGGGCCGGGCAGCAGACACGAGACGACGAACAGCACCCGGACCATGCCGGCGCTCATGCCGAAGCGCTGAGCCAGGCCGGCGCAGACACCGGCGATCTTGCGGTTGTGTCGGGGGCGGGAGAACGAGCGGCTCTTGAGGGGGCTGGTCATTTCATCCACTCCTTCGGCGGTGGTCCGGTGTCTTCTCCCGGACCACTTCGACGGTAAGCACGGGAAGCCGGCCTTCCCTCGTCCTGTGGGTGGATGCCGGCGGGCAAGCTCCCGTAAGGGTCTCCCGTACCCGCTGGACGCCCACTGTTAACCTGAGGCGGTTTCGGGGCCCAGTGGTCCGGGTCCATCAGCTCCGGCTGGGCGATATGCCCGGCCGATGACGGTTGGGGGATACCCCGACCGGGTCAGGGGCAAGCCCGATCGACTCCGGGTCGGCTATGGCTTAGGTCACGCCGAGCCGGACCGGGCACGGCTGGCTCGTTGATTTTTCAAGCGGTGACCCGTGGTGCGGGGATCGGGGTTCAAGGAGGCAATCGGGTGACGCTGGCCGTGCTGACTCCCCGGACCGGCCGCGACATACCGGACAGCGAGGCCGACCGGCTCGCCGGTGACCTGACCGGGGCCCTGCGCGCCGCCGGGATCACCACGATCGACCGGTTCGTGCCCGGCACCGACGAGGGCGGTCACCTGCGTGATCTGGCCCGCCGGGCCCGCGACGCCGGTGAGCCGCTGCTGATCTGCGCCGACAACCTGGTCGCCCACGGCAGCCTGCTCTGGACGCTGGCCACCGAGCCGGCCGGCCGCAGCACGGTGCTGGTGGCCGCCGACGCCGCCGGTGACCTCAAGGAGGACCGGGGCCGGGTGGTCCCCGCGCCGCCGGGTGGCGGGACCGTGCGGTTCCTGGGCGCCATGTGCATCGCCCCGGCCGACCTGCCGCTGCTGGAGAAGGCCGCCGACCAGCCGGACCCGCTGGCCCAGATGCTCGCCGACGGGTTCGTGCCGGTGGCCACCCGGGTGCGGCTGCTGCACGCCGAGCAGGTCAACGGGCCGGAACGGCTCGCCGCCGCCCGGGACGCGATCGCCGCGGTGGACGAGGACGCCGCGCGGCTCCGGCTCGCGGTCAAGGAACAGGACGACTTCTTCACGACGTACACGGTGAGCAGCTGGTCGCCCCTGGTGACCAAGCTGGCCGCCCGGCTCCGGCTCACGCCGACCGGGGTCACCGGGCTGTCGGTGCTGTTCGCGGTCGGTGCGGCGCTGCTGTTCTGGCAGGCCTCCCGGACCGCGATGATCCTCGGCGGGATCCTGCTCTACCTCGGGTTCGTGCTCGACTGTGTGGACGGGCAGCTGGCCCGGTACACCCGCAACTTCGACGCGTTCGGCGGCTGGCTGGACACCATGGCCGACCGGGCCAAGGAGTACACCGTCTACGCCGGTCTGGCGGCCGGCGCCGACCGGATGGGCCTGCCCTACGCGTGGCCGCTGGCGATCACCGCGATCGTGCTGCAGACCGCCCGGCACATGACCGACACCTGGTACGGCGCGCTGCACGACGAGGCCGCGTCCCGTGTGGCGCCGGCCGCCGCCGCGGGTGGGGTCGGCGCCCGGCTGACCGCCGCCTCGGTGAAGGCGCAGAGCCAGCGGGGTTCGCTGATCTACTGGGCCAAGCGGATCGTGGTCTTCCCGATCGGCGAACGCTGGGCGCTGATCTCGGTGCTGGCGGCGGTCTCGAACGGCCGGTTCACGCTGGCCGCGGTGGTCGGCTTCGGGTTGCTGGCGGCGGCCTACACGCTGGCGCTGCGCTCGCTGCGGGCGCTGTCGATGCGGGTCGGGGTGCTGAACACGGTCGACACCCTGCGGCACCGCGACGACGGGCCGCTGGTGCGGGCCATGCTGAGCCGGGTGGACGCCGGTCGGCCGTTGCCGTTCGCCGCCCTGTTCACGGTTTACGCCCTGGCCACCGTCGTGGTCCTGGCCACCGGTGACGTCGCCGGGTACCCCTGGCTGCTCGCGCTGGTGGTGATCCCGGTGCTGGTCACCGGCTTCCCGGCGCGGACCCGGCACGCCGGCGCCCTGGACTGGCTGGTGCCGGCCGCGCTGCGGGCCGCCGAGTACCTGATGGTGGTCGCGGTCGGGCTCTACGGCTCGGTGCCGCCGGCGCTGACCTTCCTGCTGCTGTTCACGCTGACCCTGCGGCACTACGACCTGACCGCCCGGATGGAGAAGGGCGCGCCGGCGACCGGTGCCGGTGGGGCTCTGCTCGGGTGGGACGGGCGGATCCTGCTCCTGGTGCTCGCCGGGCTGATCGGCTGGGCTTCGGCCGGCACGGCGGTGCTGGCGGCTCTGGTGGCCGGTTCCTTCCTGGTGACCGCGCTGCGGGACTGGAAGGCATCCCGCCGCCGCTGAGCGAGGAAACCCGCCCGGGGAAGCCGTCGCCGAGGAGGCCGCCCGAGGACGACTGCCCAAGAAGTCGGCCGCGGAAAGCCGCTGACCGAAAAGGCCCGTTGATCGGTGACGGTCGCATCCGGCCCGGCGGCCGCGTCGTCGGTCGTGAGGGACCGCCCGCCTCGCGCGGACGAAGCGGGCATTTGCCACTGCGTTTGTCAGGTTCCCGACCGTACATCCATACGGTTTTGGGTGTGCACGTGCACACGGATGACCTGCGGCGTTCAGCCTGGCGTAATTGATTGATCACTATGGGCAAATGGCACTTTCGCCCGATGGTGAAGCATCGACACCCCTCGCACAGTTAGGGCCCGATCGCCGACCGTCGTGGGTCTCGGGATCGCACTCGATGCGGGAGGTTGACGGTGTCCACCGTCGCGCTCAAAGACGTCACCAAGATCTGGCCGGACGGCACGTATGCCGTCGACAACGTCAGCCTGGAGGTGCAGGACGGCGAGTTCATGGTCCTGCTGGGCCCCTCGGGGTGCGGCAAGTCGACAGTGCTGCGGATGATCGCCGGGCTGGAGGATCCCACGCGGGGGGACATCCTCCTCAACGGCGAACCGGTGCTGGAGCTGCCGCCACGGGACCGCAGCATCGCCATGGTGTTTCAGGATTTCGCGCTCTATCCGCACATGACCGTCGCGGAGAACATCGGCTTCCCGCTGAAGCTGTCCGGTGTGGAGCCGGTGCCCCGGCAGGACCGGGTCGGCACGATCGCCGGCGCGCTCGGCATCGGCGAGGTGCTGTCCCGGCGTCCCGGTCAGCTCTCCGGCGGGCAGCGGCAGCGGGTGGCGATGGGCCGGGCGATGGTGCGCCGGCCGGGCATCTTCCTGATGGACGAGCCGCTGTCCAACCTGGACAGCGGACTGCGGGCCGAGCTGCGCGCGGAGATCACCGGGATGACCCGGGAGCTGGGCGTGACGACGATGTACGTGACGCACGACCAGTCCGAGGCGCTGACCATGGCGGACCGGGTGGCGATCATGCGCCGGGGCGTGCTGCAGGACCTCGGCACGCCGACCGAGGTCTATCGGCGCCCGGCCACCCTCTACGTCGCCGCCTTCCTCGGTTCGCCGAAGATGAACCTGCTGGAGGCGGCGGTCTACGTGCACCTGGACCAGTACATCGCGCTGAAGTTCGGCGAGCAGGCGCTCTACATGCCGTGGAACGACCCGCGGGCCCGGGCGGTGGCCCGCTACCACGGCGAGCGGATCGTGGTCGGCATCCGGGCCGAGGCGCTCACTCCGGTCACCCCGGACACCCGGGGGCCGGTCTTCCAGGGCCGGATCCGCTATCTGGAGCACCACGGGCACGAGTCGCTGGCCTACCTCGACATCGGCGCGACCGCGATCGTGGTGGACGAGGCGGGTTCCCCGGCGGTCTCGCCGCAGGCGGGCGGCGGAGCGTTCAAGCGTGCGCTGCAGCGACTTTCCCGTGCGGGTTCGCACACCGAGTCGGCCCCGGAGGGCCAGGTCGACGTGTTGAACGATCCCGGCCGGCACCATCGCAAACCCGCCGAACTCTCCGTCCGGCTGGCCCCTTATCCACAAGTCTCCCCTGGTCACCCGCTTGCGGTGGCGGTTCGGATGGATGCCTTGCACTTCTTCGGCGAACGTGGCGACCGTATCGACGTGGGGTGGCGCTGATGAAAGAGTCACACCACTTCCGGGCAGGTTCCCGTCTGCCTAGTGCCACCGAACGGCCACAGCGCGTAGGCTGCACGACGGTGGAGGACAGGATCGGCCAAAGCGTGCGCTCGACTCTCGACGGGGAGCCGAAGGTGGATGCCGCCCCGTCACGGGAGTGGCCGGTGCTGCTGGACCGGGCGTTCGGGCCCGATGACATCACCGTTCTGCGGCACGAGGCGACCCGGGTGATGACGGCCGCCGGCCTGGGCGGGGACCGGCTGGACGGCTTCGTTCTCGCGGTCAACGAGGTGATCACCAACGTCGTGCTGCACGCCGGTGGCGAGGGGCGGACCGTTCTCAAGATCGAGGACGGTTCGGTGTGGTGTGTGGTGACCGACTCCGGCCCGGGTATCCCGGGCGCCTATCTGGACGGCCTGCACACTCCGGAGGCGTTCGAGCTCGGCGGGCGTGGTCTGTGGCTGGCGCACCAGCTGTGCGACGAGGTCACCACGGCCACCGGCCCGATCGGCACGTCGATAGGCCTGCGGATCAGCCTGGACACGGTCCGGCATTCCGGCCGCTGAAACATCGTGGAAATGTGAAGCTGCCCTTCAGGTCTCGTCATGGATCGGCTCCGGCTACATTGGGCGCGTGCTCGGACTTCCTTCACATGTGACCGCTTGCCTCTTCGATCTCGACGGTGTGCTCACGGACACCGCTCTGGTCCACGGGGCCGCATGGAAACAGACGTTCGATTCGTTCTTGGAATCGTGGTCGGAACGGCATGATCAGCCATTCGTGCCATTCGATTCCGGCGCCGACTATCACCGATATGTCGATGGTCGGCAGCGTGCCGACGGGGTGCGGACCTTCCTCGCCTCCCGTGGCATCACCCTGCCCGAGGGTGACCCCGATGACGCCCCCGATCGGGAGACCGTCAACGGCGTCGGGAACCGCAAGAACATCCTCGTGCTACAGAAGATCAAGGAAGGCGCCGTCCAGGTCTACCCCGGATCGGTGGAGTACCTGAAGGCCGTCAAGGCCGCCGGTCTACGCCGTGCGGTCGTGTCGGCGAGCGCCAACTGCAAAGACGTCCTGGAGGCGGCGGGCATCGCCGACCTCCTGGAGGCCCGCGTGGACGGGGTCGTCGCACGCGAGCAGGGCCTGCCCGGCAAACCGGCGCCGGACACCTTCCTGCTCGGTGCGAAACTGCTCGGCATCGATCCGGCGAACTGTGCCGTGTTCGAGGACGCCCAGGCCGGAGTGGCCGCCGGGCGGGCCGGCGGGTTCGGCATCGTGGTCGGCGTGGACCGGGTCGGCCAGGCCGCCGAGCTGCGCGAACACGGCGCCGACGTGGTGGTCACCGACCTGTCCGAACTGTTGCCCCGCTGACTACGTTTCCCTCTTCATAAAGACCTCCAGAAAAGTTACGAGAGGCACGACCGTGATCCGTGAACGGGCTTACCCCGTCGACCCATGGCACATCCGGGAGACCCGGCTCGACCTGGACCTGCTGGCCCAGTCCGAATCGGTGTTCGCTCTCTCTAACGGGCACATCGGGATACGCGGAAACCTGGACGAGGGCGAGCCGCACGGCCTGCCCGGGAGCTACCTGAACTCGTTCTACGAGCTGCGGCCGCTGCCGCACGCCGAGGGCGGGTACGGTTTCCCCGAATCCGGCCAGACCATGGTCAACGTGACGAACGCCAAGCTGATGCGGCTGCTCGTCAACGACGAGCCGTTCGACGTGCGGTACGGCGAACTCCGCTCGCACGAGCGTTGCCTGGACCTGCGCGGCGGTGTCCTGGAGCGGGTCGTCGAGTGGGTGTCCCCGTCCGGCCAGGGCATCCGGGTCCGGACCGTGCGACTGGTGTCGTTCACCCAGCGTGCCGTGGTGGCGTTCCTCTACGAGGTGGAGCCGCTGGACACCGCGGCCCGGCTGATCCTGCAGTCCGAGCTGGTGGCCAACGAGCAGCTGCCGCCGATGAGCAAGGACCCGCGGGTGGCCGCCGTCCTGGACCGCCCGTTGCAGGCCGAGGAGATGCTGGAGCAGCGCACCGGCGGCATCCTGATCCACAAGACCAAGGCCAGCGACCTGCGGATGGCCGCGGCGATGGAGCACCTGGTGGAGACGCCGGGCCGGCACGCCATCACCACCGAGGGCCACCCGGACTGGCTGCGCACCACCGTCGCCTGCCGGCTGGAGCCGGGCCAGAAGCTGCAGGTGGTCAAGCTGGCCGCCTACGGCTGGTCCAGCATGCGCTCGCTGCCCGCGCTGCGCGACCAGGTCGGCGCGGCACTGGCCAGCGCCCGCCTGGACGGCTGGGAGGGTCTGGTCCAGCAGCAGAAGGACTACCTGGACGCGTTCTGGGACCACTCCGACGTCAAGGTCGAGGGTGACCCGGAGGTCCAGCAGGCGGTCCGGTTCGGCCTCTTCCACACCCTGCAGGCCGGCGCCCGGGCCGAGCAGCGCCCGATCGGCTCCAAGGGCCTGACCGGGCCGGGGTACGACGGGCACACCTTCTGGGACGCCGAGACCTTCGTGCTGCCCGCCCTGACGTACACCCAGCCGTCCGCGGCGGCCGACGTGCTGCGCTGGCGGCACTCGACGCTGGATCTGGCCCGGGAGCGGGCGCAGACCCTCGGGCTGCAGGGCGCCGCCTTCCCGTGGCGGACCATCCGCGGCCAGGAGTGCTCCGGTTACTGGCCGGCCGGCACCGCGGGCTTCCACATCGGCGCCGACATCGCCGACGCGGTCCGGCGGTACGTGCAGGCCACCGGCGACTACGACTTCGAGCGTGAGGTCGGCCTGGAGCTGCTGGTGGAGACCGCGCGGCTGTGGCGCTCGCTGGGGCACCACGACCGGCACGGGCGGTTCCACATCGACGGCGTGACCGGGCCGGACGAGTACACCGCCATCGTGGACGACAACATCTACACCAACCTGATGGCGCAGCAGAACCTGATGACGGCTGTCGAGTCCTGTCAGCGGCATCCGGACCTGGCCCGCAAGCTGGGCGTGGACGACGAGGAGACGGCGTCGTGGCGGGACGCGGCGGCCGCCGTGCATCTCCCGTACGACAAGGAACTCGGTGTCCACCAGCAGAGCGAGGGCTTCACCCGGCTCCAGGAGTGGGACTTCGAGAACACCCCACCGGAGGGGTACCCGCTGCTGCTGAACTACCCGTACTTCGATCTGTACCGCAAGCAGGTCATCAAGCAGGCCGACCTGGTGATGGCGATGTACATCCGCGGTGACGCGTTCACGCCGGAGGAGAAGGCGCGCAACTTCGCCTACTACGACGCGCGGACCGTCCGGGACTCGTCGCTGTCCGCCTGCATCCAGGCGGTGCTGGCGGCCGAGACCGGGCACCTGGAGCTGGCGCACGACTATCTGGGCGAGGCCGCCCTGATGGACCTGCACGACCTGCACCAGAACGCGCGGGACGGCGTGCACGTGGCGTCGCTGGCCGGCACCTGGATCTCGCTGGTCGCCGGGCTCGGCGGCATGCGCGACTTCAACGGTCAGCTGAGCTTCGCGCCGCGGCTGCCCAGCCGGATCAACAACCTGGAGTTCGCGCTGCTCTGGCGCGGGCTGCGGCTGCGGGTGAGCGTGACCGCGGACGACGTCACCTACTCGCTGCGCAACGGGGGCGGCCAGGCCCGGCTGACCCTGCAGCACCACGGCAAGGAGATCGAGGTCACCCAGGTCCGCCCGGTGACCGTGCCGATCCCCGCCGCGGTGCCGGCCGGCCCGGCGCCGGTCCAGCCGCACGGGCGGGCTCCGGTCCGTCGCGCGGTGCACTGAGCCACAAGAAAAGCGCCCCCGCCCTGGAGAAGGGCGGGGGCACTTTTTCGCTACGTACCGCTAAAGCATCGAGACGTGCACGTGGTCGGTGTGATCACTGACCCCGTGGTACGACTTCCAGCCCGAAGCCGGGAACCAGATCTGCTTGTACCAGATCACGTAGTAGATCCCGAGTTCGTCGGCATTCCGGACCAGGAAGGCCGTGAGGTTGTTGCCGTACTTCATCTTCTTGGTGTCGCTGAGGCTCGCCGAGGAGAATCCGCTCTTCTGCAACGACCAGTCACAGGCCCGGCCCTTGGGGTGCTCGAAGGGCCCACCGGTGCGGTGACAGCCGACGAACATGTCGAAGCCGGCCTTCTTGACTTCCTTGTACATGTTCAGCGTGCGCTTGGTGATGCAGCCGCCCGTGGTCGGGTCGTCCTCGGTGCAGCCCTCGGCCGAGAAACCGCCGCTGGAGTTGCGCGGCGCGGATTTCGCCTTGTCCGACTTCGCGTCCACCAGACCGTTGTTGACGGTCGGGTTGATGCCGGTGCTGGCACCGACCAGGTCGAGCTGCTTGTCCGAGGACTCCTTCTGCTTCGCCAGAACATTGAGCTGCTGCTGCTCGTTCTTGAGCTCGGCGTCCAGAGCCGTCTTCTTGGTGGTGATCTCTTCGATCACCTCGTTCAGCTCGCTCAGCTTCCGGTCGTGCAGCGTGTTGATCTCCTCGAGCGAGACCGCCTTGCTCAGGAAGTCGTCCGAGGAGCTGCTGTCGAGCAGGAAGGTGACAGTGCTCAGGTTGCCCGTGAGGTACTGCTGCCGGGCGATCGAGTTGACCTCGGGAATCAACACGTCGCGGCGGGCCGTGGCGGCCTTGATGTCGCCGGCGAGCTTCTTCTGGTTCTTGGTGGAAGCGGCGACGGCCGCTTTCGCGGAGACGAATCGGCGGTTCGTCGACTCCATCAGAGTCGACATGAGCCCGTCCGCCTCCGTCTCCGAGGCAGGCGCCGGGTTCTCTTCGTCGCCGGGCGCGGCGGATGCCGGGGAGGCCGGTGCCAGAAGCATCGCGGCAGCCACCAGCGGTGCCAGGGCAAGTATCAGCCACCGGCGGGGACTTGCTGTCATCAACAGTTCCTTCCGTGACTCCGCCGACCGGGTTAGCTGACGGGTTCGGGACGGAAGCAATCCCTACCGCAAATGCGGATACACCCCAGTGACCTGGTTCCCCGGTTCGTCTGTCGACGATTGGGCGGCGGCCTGCCGGCAACTCGGGGGCGGTGCCGTCCTGGCAGGACCGGAGGCCACTTTACCCGAGATATCGCTGTGGATCAGGCCCGAGTAAGGGTCAAAACTGTCACCGGACAATGACTATCCGTAATTGCTGTCACCGTTTGTGTCAGCGTAAACGCGTCGCGTGCGAGAACTGTCGATACTTGGATCCAGTGGGTATGGTCGGTGCGGTTCCCGCGCGGGAGCCGCCGCCTAATCGTCATCAATGACGAGCCGGGGATCCACATTTCCTCGGGGTGAATCCGCATCCAGCGGTAGGGATTTCCTTCGTCCCGAACCCGTCAGCTAACTCGGTCGGCGGCCGACGGAAGGAAATGTCTGTGCAGCAGATCACTGCGCGACGATGGGCGGCGACGCTGGCGCTGCTCGTTGCCGCGTGCGGATTGGTCGTCGCCCCGACGGCGGCCTCCGCGGCCCCCGCGTTCCTGGCCGCGCCCGGTGACTCCGGGGACGACGGCGAGGGTGGCTCCGGCACCCTCATCGAACAGCTCGAGAAGGCCTCCAGCGGTTACGTGAAGGCCAAGAAGCAACTCAAGACCTCCAAGGACCAGCAGGTCAAACTGACCGCGGAGATCAAGAAACTGGACTCCGAGGTCGGCCCCAAGCAGGACACCCTCGACCTGCTCGCGACCCAGGCGTACACCGCCGGCCGGGCCGGCCCGATGACCGCCCTGCTGAGCACCGAATCGGCCGAGGGCTTCCTGGGCCGGGCCGAGACCCTGGCGCTCGTCGCGGCCGACCAGAACACCGCGATCCAGGAACTCAAGTCCACCCTGGACACCCAGACCAAGGCCAAGAGCGCTCTCGACCTCACCATCAAGGACCAGACCAAGCAGGTCACCGTGATGGAGAAGCAGAAGAAGAACGCCGAGGCCGCGCTCAAGGCCGCCAACCAGGGCAGCGACGCGGGCGGTTCCTCCGGCGGCGGTGACAGCGAGGACGCCACCCCGGCGCCCAGCGGCTCGGGCTCGGGCTGCAGCGAGACCGACCCGACCGGCACCGGCGGCTGCCTCACCCCGCGCACCCTGCACGCGCTGAAGCAGGCCAAGGCCGCCGGTTTCACCCGTTTCACCAAGTGCTGGCGCACCCAGAACAGCGGCGAGCACCCCAAGGGCCGGGCCTGTGACTTCTCCGCCGAGAAGGGCACCTTCGGCGGCGACGCCACCGGGGGCGACAAGACCTACGGCAACAACCTGGCGAACTACTTCATCCACAACGCGGACGCGCTGGATGTGCTCTACGTGATCTGGTACCGGCGGATCTGGCTACCGAGCAGTGGCTGGAAGTCGTACAGCGGGGCGGGCGGAGACCCGTCCAGCGACCACACCAACCACGTGCACCTGTCGGTCAATTAGAAGAGCAACGAGCGCGAGGCCTACTACCTGCGGGTGTAGGCCTCGTACTCTTTCATCACGTCGGCGGTCGGGCCGTCGGCGCGGATCGTGCCGGCCTCCAGCCAGATGCACCTGTCGCAGGTGTCCCGGATCGACTGCTCGCTGTGGCTGACCAGGAAGACCGTGCCGGCCTGGCCGCGCAGCTCCCGGACCCGCTGCTCGCTGCGCTTGCGGAACTTGGCGTCACCGGTGGCCAGCGCCTCGTCGATCAGCAGCACGTCGTGCTCCTTGGCGGCGGCGATCGAGAACCGCAGCCGGGCGCCCATGCCGGAGGAGTAGGTCCGCATCGGCAGCGAGGAGAAGTCGCCCTTGTCGTTGATGCCGGAGAAGTCGATGATCTCCTGCTTCTTCGCCGCCACCTCGGCCGGCGACATGCCCATCGCGAGGCAGCCCAGCTCGACGTTGCGGTCGCCGGGCAGCTCGTTCATCAGGGCCGCGTTCACACCCAGCAGCGACGGCTGCCCGGCCGCGTAGATCGCGCCCTTGGAGACCGGCAGCAGACCGGCCACCGCGCGCAGCAGGGTCGACTTGCCGGAGCCGTTGGTGCCGATCAGGCCGATCGCCTCGCCCTTGTAGGCGACGAAGCTCACACCCTTGACCGCGTGCACCTCGCGGATGTTGCCGCCCTTGGAGCCGGTCACCATCCGCTTGAAGCTGGCCAGCGGGCTGGAGTTCGTGCCGCCGCCCTGCTGTACCCGGTAGATGATGTGGGCCTCGTCCGCGACGACCGTGGGGGTGCGGTCATTGTCGATCTCAACCACGGCCGTAGCCCTTCTCTCCGCGCCAGAAGTACACAAAACCACCGATGCCGACGACCAGGCTCCAGACTGTCGCCTGGATCCACAGCACGGCCGGCGGGTTGGCGAGCACCACGTTGTCCAGCAGCGCGCTGCGGGCCAGCTCGATGAAGATGAGCAGCGGGTTCGCCTCGACGATCTGCAGCTGCCAGCCGCTGAGCAGGCTCTCGAACTGGGTGACCGGGTAGAGCACGGCCGAGCCGTACAGCCAGAACCGCATGATGAACGGGATCAGCTGCTTGACGTCGCGCACCTTGGAGCCGTAGCGGGCCATGAACATGCCCAGCCCGACGTTGAAGAACGAGTGGAGCAGCAGGAGCGGCAGGAGCAGGAGCCACTTGACGGTGATCGGCTCACCGGTCAGCAGCACGATGCCCAGCAGGACCACCGTGGCGACCAGGAAGTTGCGGATCTCCACCAGGGCCGCGGAGAGCGGCAGGCTGGCCCGGGGGAAGTGCAGGGCCCGGATCATGCCGAGGTTGCTGGTGATCGCGTTCGTCCCGCTCTGCACCACCGACTGGGTGAACTGGAAGACGAACACGCCGATGCACAGGTACGCGACGAAGTTGTCCATCGACTTGTGCGTCTGCAGCACCAGCCCAAAGATCACGTAGTAGACCCCGGCGTTGAAGATCGGCGTGAGCACCTGCCACACCGCGCCGAGCTTGGTGTTGCCGAGCGCCGACGACATCTTGGCGCTCGCGTGCGCCTGGATGAAGTGCCGGTAGGCCAAAAGCTGCCGGGTGTACTCCGGGAGGCTGGGGAGCCGTCCGGAGGCACTCAGGCCGTTACGCCGGGCCAGCTCCTTGAGAGAGAGCCCGGAGTCGGCCGGGGCGACCGCCGTCTCTGGCATGGGGTCGTGCTCCGATCTGGTCGGCCCGCTGGGGACGGCGGAATCCGATGCCTGGTGCGAGGTCACGGAATTCAGCATGACAGGCTCCCGCCGACGTCGATGGAACGGGTTCGTATCGACGTGAAGTGGACGGTAGCCGACCAAACGGCGGAACGCAACCGTTACGTCGTAGCGCTATAGTGGCCGGGTGGCGACAAACAAGCGCGCACCAGCCGGAGCGGCGGTGCTCCGAGGCGACATCACCGTGGCGATTCGCAACGCGGTCATGACGGAGCTGGCGGAGGTGGGTTACGGCAGGTTGTCCATCGAAGCCGTGGCCCGTCGCGCCGGCGTCGGCAAGACCGCGATCTACCGTCGGTGGAGCAACAAACTCGAAATGGTAATGGAGATCGTCTCGGAAATCGCGGAACGAAAAGTTCCACTTCCGGACACCGGGAGTTTCGCCGGCGACCTCCAGCTCCTCCTGCTGATCGTCAGCACGGCCCTTCGGCACCGGATGGCCTCGCAGATCATCCCGGACCTGATGGCCGAGGCGGCCCGCAACCCGCAGATAGCCGAGACCCTCCAGCGGGCCCTGCGCACCCACCAGACAGCCGTCGGCGAGAAGTTGATCGGCCAGGCGATCACCCGGGGTGAGCTGCCCCGGGGCACCGACCCGGACGTCGCCGTCGACATGATCCTCGGCCCGCTCTACTGGCGTCTCGCCGTGGCGCGGCAGCCGATCGAGGAGGACTACCTGGAGAAGTTCACCGCGGCGGTCACCGCGGCGTTGCGCGCCACGGCCTGACGGGTCCCGTTCGAGCACCGGATCGCTACGGTCCGCAACCGGCGGAATCCAGCGACCCGGCCGTTCGGTGCCGACCGGAGAGGGCGTAACCACGCCCCGAGCCGGAAGCCGAGCCTGATGCAGACTGCCTTCGACCCGCGCGTCGACTTCACCGTCCTGGACGCCGCTTCGCTCCTCGCCATCGCGATGGGCGGGACGGCCCACCACGGTCCGGCCGCGGCCCGGTCCCGGACGGCGAGCGCCATGTCCGTGATCGGGACCTGGCGCAGCCCGGACGGGGTGGTACGGCTCCGGCTGCACACCGACGGCACGTTCGCCGGCGAGGTGGCCGGCCGCCGGCGTCCGGCCCGGGGCACCTACGACGTCGACGGCGCGTCGGTCGTGCTGCGCGACGACTCCGGCCTGCACACCCCGGTGCACGTCCACGACGGCGAACTGGAGATGGCCGGGCACCGGCTGCGCCCGGCGGGATAGCCCCGGGAGCGTGCCGCGCGGGATGCTGTTCCGATGATCGATTGGCTGAACAGCCCGGCCGTGGTGGCGTTCGGGGCACCCACCTCGTGGGCGGAGGCGCTGGGCTTCGGCACCGGCCTGCTCACCGTCGGCCTGCTGGTCCGCAGGCACATCCTCAACTGGCCGCTCGGCATCCTCAACGTCCTGCTGCTGATGCTGGTCTTCTGGACCGCCGGGCTGTACGCCGACGCCGGCCTGCAGATCGTCTACGTGATCCTGGGCTTCTACGGCTGGTGGTCCTGGCTCTACGGCGGGCAGAACCGGACCCGCCTGGTGGTCCGGTCCACCACCCGGGGCGAATGGCTCGCCCTGGCCGGCGCCGGGGTGCTGCTGACCGGTGGCCTGTGGCTCTTCCTGGACCGGCTGACCGGCTCCACGGTGCCGCTGGCGGACGCGCTGACCACGGCACTCTCCCTGCTCGCGACGTACGGCCAGACCCGCAAGCTGGTGGAGAACTGGTGGCTGTGGATCGCCGCCGATGTGATCTACATCCCGCTGTACGGCTACAAGGACCTGTGGCTCACCGCGATCCTCTACGTGGCCTTCCTGATCCTCTGCGTGCTCGGCCTGCGTTCCTGGCGGGCCGTCCGGCGCGCGCAACGAGCGGCGGTGACCCCATGACGTACCGGCACGGTCTGATCGTCGGGAAGTTCTATCCACCGCACACGGGTCACCACGCGCTGATCGACACCGCCGCGGCCGCCTGCGAACGGGTCACCGTCGTGGTGGCGCCGTCGTCCCGGGAGAGCATCCCGCTGGCGGCCCGGCTGGACTGGCTGAGAGCCGCGCACGGGCCCTCGGTGCGGTTCGTGGGGGTGCACGACGACCATCCGGTGGACTACGCCGATCCGGCGGTCTGGGAGCTGCACATGGCCGTCTTCCGGGCGGCGGCCGGCACCGACCGGGTGGACGCGGTCTTCTCCTCCGAGGAGTACGGGACCGAGCTGGCCGACCGGTTCGGCGCCGAGGCGGTGCTCGTCGACCCGGGGCGGGAGCGGGTGCCGGTCTCCGGGACCGCGATCCGCGCCGACCCGGTCGCCCACTGGGACCGGCTCGGGCCGGGCGCCCGCGGCTGGCTGGCCCGCCGGGTGATCGTGGTCGGCGCCGAGTCGTCCGGCACCACCACCATGGCCCGGGCGCTGGCCCGGCACTACCGGTCCCGGGGCGGGCCCTGGGCGCCGACCCGGTGGGTGCCCGAGTTCGGCCGGGAGCTGACCGAGCGCAAGCTCACCGCGCTGCGGGCAGTCCGGCCGGCGGCGACGGTCTTCGACGTGACCTGGGACCGTGCCGACTTCGTGACCGTCGCCCGGGAGCAGAACGCGGCCGAGGACGCCGCCGCCGGGGCCGGTTCGCCGGTGCTGTTCGGCGACACCGACGCGTTCGCCACCACGGTGTGGGAGGAGCGTTACCTGGGCGGCACCTCGCCGGAGGTGCGCGCCCTGGTCCGCGCGCCGGACCTGTACCTGCTGACCGACAGTGTCGGGGTGCCCTTCGACGACGACGGCCTGCGTGACGGGGAACACCTGCGGCACTGGATGACCGGCCGGTTCCGGGACGAGCTGGCCGCCGGCGACACGCCCTGGCGGGCGCTGACCGGCGGATACCGCACCCGGCTGCGCGCCGCGATCGACGCGGTCGACGGCCTCCTAGCCGACGGCTGGGATTTCACCGACCCGATCCGGCCTAAGGAGCGGGAGAGCGCGGCCGAACGGTAGGGGACCACCCACCGAGAGGACGTACATGCGGCGCACCACCGGTATCGGTCTCACCCTGGCGGCGGCTTCCCTGGCTCTCGGCGGCTGCGCCGCGCTGGGGCTCTCGGGCGGTGGCACCGGTGACTCCGGCGGTGCGGGGACGACCGCCACGATGGGCAAGCCGTGGATCATGGTGGACCAGGGGTCGCCCACACCGTCGCCGAGCGCCACCGGGGCGGGGAAGGCGACCGCTTCGCCGTCGGCCTCGGTCGCCACGCCGTCACCGGACCCGAGCTGCACCAAGCGCTGGCCGCGGACCGACTGGCGGGTGTTCATCCCGGTCGAGGTCACCGTGGGCACGGGTTCGGTCAAGGTCGAATGGCCGCGGCAGTACGACTCCAACTACCGTGTCGCGGCCGTACCGCAGCGGTTGGTCTCCGGTGCTCAGCCAGAACCGACATGGAAGGCCGTCGGCGCCGGGACGGGTTGCACGGTGAGCACCACGATCACCGGGCTGACCCCGGGCGCCCCGTACATCGTCTGGCTGGACGCGCCGAACACCGGCCGGGACCTGGACGGCACCCGGCACCTCTACAGCGGCCGCTCGGGCGTGATCATCGCCAAGTAGTCACACCCGGCCGGTCACCACTCGGCGCCGGCGCGCTCCACGGTGAGGACCTCCAGGCCGGCCGGGGACAGCCGGTACTTGGTCATCCGGGTCAGGGCCGGGCCGTAGACGTGCACGCTGACCGCCGGGCGGGCGGAGCGGTTCTCGATGCGGTGGACGTGGTGGCTGCCGAAGCGGCGGCCGGCGCCCTCACCCAGCTCCCGGGAGACGACCCGGGGGATGCCGCCGGAGACCGCGACGGTGTCCTCGGCGAGGGTGCCGCTGTGCACGAAGAAGGCGCCGGCCGACCCGCCGTGGTCGTGGATCTCGGTGGCCTGCCCGGGCAGCCAGGTGAGCAGCCAGACCTCGTGGTCGTCGGCGGCCGCGAGCCGGTGGTACCACCGCTCGACCGGGTTGAAGCGGGGTGCCACGGCCCACTCGTCGGCAGCGGCCGAGAAGCTCTGAGCGATGGCGAGATGATCGAGTCGAACGCCGGTGACGGCCACGGTGCCCCTCCAGGTTTAGGATAGTTATCCTATAGACATGATAGGTTTTACCACAAGATCCGCACCCGGATGTGGCGAATCCGTGATCTTGCGTTGAACTCGAAAGAGGCTTGGCGAACTTTGCCTCTTTCGAAATCTGGTGCGAAAAACTGCGGTGCGCAGTCGCATGTGCACTCTGGGTCGAGCAAATCGGTCGATGGGTCACCGGATCGGCCTACACCGGTCGGCTGTTCCGCCGAAATACGCTGCTCAGGCGGTCCATACCCCATTGCGGAAGCTATATGGTGACCAGCGCCGCCGGGAAACCGGTTGCCGGAGTCCGCCGAGTGGCCGCCTCCGATGTCCCGGCCATGAGGCCCTGACACATCGAGGACGGACCCGTGCTGAAGTCACGCCGCGGACTGCTCGCCGTTGGCATCTCCGCAGCTGTCGTCGCCTCCATCGGAGTCGTGTCGACGCTCAACGCGGGCGCGGAGCAGATCCCGGCGCCGGCCGTCGCCTCCGCCGCGGCGGAAACCGAACCGACCCCGCCGGCGCGGCTGCCCTGGGGCGCGCTGCCGGAGGACCTGGAGACCGGGCGCGACGGCGCGAGCAGCAGATCCCTCAAGGCGGCCGGTCTGGACGCCGCTCCCGACACCGCCGGCGCCGAAGCGGGTGAGGAGCACGCCCCGAAGGGGATCGCCACCCGCCGGGGCGGCCGCAAGTCGGAGCGCGTCACGGCGCCGCCGCCCAAGCCGCCGGCGATGCGCACGGCGACCACGACGGCGGCGAAGAAGGCCGACGAGGCGACCGTCCACTACCTCTACAACATGGGCTCGCAGGCGGCGGTGACCGAAGGTGCCTACGCCAACATGACCATCAGCAAGCCGTCGCTGGGCAAGGCCGACTACCACTCGCTCGCCGAGATCGCCATCCAGTCGGCGGACAACCTGCAGGTCGTCGAGGTCGGCTGGATGGTGAACCGGAACGTCAACGGCGACGAGGACCCGCACCTGTTCGTCTACCACTGGGCCGACGGCAAGCCCGGCTGCTACAACGGCTGCGGATTCGTGCAGTACAGCGCGAACATCAAGCCCGGCGCCACCCTGCCGCAGGACACCATGAAGAAGGTCGGCATCCAGTACAACGCCGGCGGCTGGTGGGTCGCGTACGAGTCGGAGTGGGTCGGCTACTTCCCGGACAAGCTCTGGGCCACCAGCGGCTTCACCAAGAGCGGCAACGTCCAGATGTTCGGTGAGGTGGCCGCGGCCAGCCCGAAGCCGTGCACCCAGATGGGCAACGGCCTGACCCCGGACGACACGAACGCCTCCCGGTTCAGCAGCGTCACCTACCTGAACGGGCCGACGGCGGAGCTGGCCGTCAGCAGCACCACGGACGTCTACACCGTGTCGCGGCTGAGCACCCGCGCCTTCCGCTACGGCGGCCCCGGAGTCTGCTGACCAGCGTCTTCAAGATCGATGCCCGGTACCCGAAAGGGTGCCGGGCATCGATGTTTCCGTCTTCCGCGGGCGCTCGTTGAACCGGTCCACATGCCACGATGTACATCCGGGTGGACGGGCCCAACCCGAGGGGAGAGCTGGCGCCGATGAAGCGACGGGTGAGCCCCGACGAGCAACTGATGACCGCGCTCTACACCGAACACTATGCCGTCTTGATCAACTTTGTCTCCCGCTACGTGTCGGACCGGCACAAAGCGGAGGACGTGGTTCAGGAGACGTTGTTGCGGGCTTGGAAGCACATCGACCACCTCGACCCGGAACCGGGACGAACCAGGTCGTACCTGCTCACCATCGCCCGCAACGTGGTGACCAACGCGTGGCGCGCCGAACAGCGCCGACCACGCCTGGTCGCCGATGAGAACGCGGTCAACTCGGTGCCGTCGGCTGACAATGTTGATCAAATGGTGGAAGGCTGGCTGGTGGCGGAGGCGCTGGAGCGACTCTCGCCGGAACACCGGGCGGTCATCCAGGCGATGTACTACGAGGGGCAGAGCGTGGCGGACGCGGCGCGGAAACTGTCGGTGCCGGAGGGCACGGTCAAATCACGCGCCTACTACGCCGTACGAGCGTTACGCACGGTATTTGAAGAGATGGGGATGCTTCGATGAGCGACCTCGACGAACACGGAGCGCTGCACAGGTTGCTCGGCGGGTACCTCCTCGGTGGACTCGACGAAGCGGACACCGAGAAGCTCGACGAGCACCTGCACGACTGCGCCGACTGCCGGGCCGAGCTCGACCTGCTGGCGCCGGTCCCGGAGATGCTCCAGCACCTGCCGGACGCACGGCACATCGGCGGTGGCGCCGCCCTCGCGGTCGGCCCGACGGCCCGGCCCAGTCCACAGAACATCGAGAGTCTGCTCGGCCGGATGCGGGCCGAGAAGTACAAGGAGACCCGGGTCAACCGGGTGCGCTGGCTCGCCGCCGCCTCGGTCACGCTGATCGCCGCCGCGGCCATCGGCTACGGGATCATGACCAACACCGGCCAGACCCCGGGCGCTCCGGATCCGGGGGTGGTGGCGCTGCCCAGCGCGGTCAGCGCCCAGTTCCAGCCGGCTCCGGGCAACGGGCTGACCGGCACCGCCGCGGTGGTCCCGAAGAAGTGGGGCGTCGAGGTGTCCCTGGCGGTCACCCGGATGTCCGGCGACGGGCCGTTCCTGTGCCTGGTCCGGATGAAGGACGGCAGCACCCAGCAGGCCGCGGCCTGGGGTGACAGCGCCGACGGCGAGGCCAAGCTGACCGGCGCGAGTTCGGCGCAGATGTCCGACGTCGCGGCCATATTGATCACCGACCGGGACGGGAAGGTGCTCGGGACGGCATCGATGGCCTGAAAGCGGTTGCCGGGGCGGGTTGAATGGAGATCATGAGACTTCGCCCCGGTGACCGTGTCGCGGTCGTGTCCCCGTCGTTCGCGGCGCCCGCGCTCTTCCCCGCCGTCCACGAGCTGGCCATGAAGCGGCTGCGCGAGGAGTTCGGCCTGGAGCCGGTCGAGTACCCGACCACCAGGCGGTTCGGCGCCTCTCCGCAGGACCGGGCCGCCGACCTGACGGCGGCCTACGCGGACCCGTCGATCCGGGCGGTCCTGGCCGTCGTCGGTGGTGACGACCAGCTCACCGTGCTGCCGTTTCTGGACCCGGCGCCGTTCCGGGCCGATCCCAAGCCGTTCTTCGGCTACTCGGACAACACCAACCTGCTGAACTGGCTGTGGAATCAGGGCGTGAAGTCCTTCCATGGCGGGTCCACAATGGTTCACATCGGGCGCGAATACCCCACTGATCCCCTTCATGCGGCCTCGTTGCGCGCGGCCCTCTTCGACGGTGGCGACCTGGAGATCACGCCGGTGGCCGAGTTCTCCGAGGAGGAGATCGGCTGGGACGACCCGCGGGCGTTGACCGAAACGTCACCGCCGGCGCCGAGCCCGGGACGGCACTGGCACCAGCCGGACCGGACGGTCACCGCGAAGACCTGGGGTGGCAACCTGGAGATCCTGCACTGGAATCTGGCGGCCGGCCGGTGGATCCTGCCGAACGAGCGGTACGCCGGATCGATCCTGTTGCTGGAGACCTCCGAGGAGATGCCGCCCGGTGCGGAGGTGTTCCGGATGCTGCGCAACTTCGGCGAGCGCGGTCTGCTGGAGCAGTTCCCGGCGGTGCTGGTGGCGACGGCCAAGGCCACCGCGCTGTTCGAGCCCCGGCCGGTGGCGGAACGGCAGAAATATCGGGACGAGCAGCGTGAAGCGGTGCTGAGAGCGTTCGCCATCTATCACCCCGAGGCAATGATCACCTTTGGAATCGATTTCGGACACACGTCACCGCAGTGGATTCTTCCGTACGGCGGCCAAATGACCGTCGATGGACCGGGTCGCCGAATCATCGCTCACTACTAGGCTGGTGTTCGTAACAAATCCGGGGCAAACTCCTTGATCAGATCGACCCGTGGCGATTTTCGTCTCGGGTCGAACTCTGTCCTGAGGGAGGCGCGCGACGTCCGAGCCTCGCACCACCGTGCCCGGCCGGGGTCGTACGCGCGGCACGGAGGAGGCAGCCCGCGTGGGCTCAGAAAAGTCAATCAGGCGGTTCACCGCCGCAGCAGGCATCGGCGTGCTCATGACGGTGGCGGGGGTCGGTACCGCCACCGGAGCGTCCGCCGCACCGGGTGACCAGCGGTTCGAGCCGGTCCCGGCCGGTTCAAAGATCAACAATCTGCCGGCCGGCATGCGCGACCGGCAGGTCACGGTGATGGTCGAGCTGAGCGAGGAGCCGGTCGCGGTCGTCGACGCGGCCGCCACGGAACCGCTGACCACGACCCAGAAGAAGCAGCGCCGGGAGCGGATCCGCACCGAGCAGACGCCTGTCGAGAAGAAGGCCCGTCAGCTCGGCGGCACGGTTCTCGGCGCGTACCAGGACGCGTACAACGGCATCAAGGTCCGGGTCGCCGCGGACAAGCTGGAGACGCTCGCCGCCGAGACCGGCGTGGTCAAGGTGCACGCGCTCCAGTTGGTCAAGCCGGACAACACCCGCGGTGCGGCATTGATCGGCGCCCCGGCGGTGTGGAGCGCGCCGGACAACGTGCGTGGTGAGGGCATCAAGGTCGCGGTCATCGACAGCGGCATCGACTACACCCACGCCGACTTCGGCGGACCGGGCACCCCGGCGGCGTACGAGGCCGCCCACGCCACCGAGACCGCCGCGCCCGACCCGAAGCTGTTCGGCGCCAAGGCCCCGAAGATCAAGGGTGGTATCGACCTGGTCGGCGACACCTACGACGCCGACCCGGCCAGCGCGTCCTACCAGCCGGTGCCGAAGCCGGACGCCAACCCGCTGGACTGCGGCGGGCACGGCACCCACGTGGCCGGCACGATCGGCGGCTACGGCGTGCTGGCCGACGGCACCACGTACCAGGGCGCCTACGACAACTCCACGATCAACGCCAAGTCGTGGATCATCGGCCCGGGTGTGGCCCCGAAGGCGGACCTGTACGCGGTCCGGGTCTTCGGCTGCAACGGCTCCACCGACATGACGGTGGACGCCATCAACTGGGCCGTCGCCAACGACATGGACGTCATCAACATGTCGCTCGGCTCGCCGTTCGGCACCGCTGACGCGCCCGAGTCGGTGGCCGCGGACAACGCCTCGAAGAACGGCGTGATCGTGGTCGCGTCGGCCGGCAACTCCGGCCCGGCGCCGTACATCACCGGCAGCCCGGCGGCCTCGACCAGCACGATCAGCGTCGCCGCCAGCGACCCGACCCCGGCCTTCCCGGGTGCGCGGCTGTCGCTGGGCCTGGACGCGGTCAACGCCAACGGCGCCACCTTCACCGACGGCCTCACCGCTCCGATCAAGGTGATCGGCAACGGCGCCGGCGGCATCGGGCTGGGTTGCAGCACCGAGGAGTTCGCGGCGGCCGGTGCGGCCGGTTCGATCGCGGTGGTCGCCCGGGGCACCTGCGCCCGGGTCGCCAAGGCGGTCTACGGCCAGGCCGCCGGTGCGGTCGCGGTGATCCAGGTGAACAACGTGGACTCCCTGCCGCCGTACGAGGGCCCGATCACCAGCAACCCGGACACCGGTGAGTCGGCGAACGTCACCATCCCGTTCCTGGGTGTGCCGTCGTCGGCCGGCGCGACCCTGCAGGCCGCGGACGGTACCGGCCTCTCGCTGACCAACCTGAACCTGGAGAACCCGGGTTACAAGGCGACGGCCAGCTTCTCCTCGGGTGGCGCGCGGGTCGGTGACAGCTGGCTGAAGCCGGACGTCACCGCCCCTGGCGTGAGCATCTTCTCGGCCGGCGTCGGCGCGGGCACCGGCACGGTCGCCATGTCCGGCACCTCGATGGCCGCCCCGATGACCGCCGGTCAGGCGGCCCTGGTCAAGCAGGCGCACCCGGACTGGCGCAAGGTCGAGTACTGGAAGGCGGCCATGGTCAACACGGCCGACCCGTCCGGTGTCGCCGACTACTCCACCCGGATCAACGGGTCCGGCCTGATCCAGGCGCCGGGCGCGGTGAACACCCAGGTCGTGGCGCTCGGTGACAAGGGCACCGCCACCCTGAACTACGGCTTCGCCGAGCTGGACAAGACGTACAGCAAGCGCAAGGTCGTCAAGGTCAAGAACCTGAGCCGGACCAAGCAGACCTTCACCGTCGCGGCCACCCTGCCCGCGGGCAGCCCGCACAAGGTGAAGCTGTCGAAGAAGACGGTGACCCTGGCCGGTAAGGGCGAGACCGAGGTCGGTGTCACCCTCGAGGTGGCCGCCGGGACCGCGGGTGACTCCAGCGCGTTCCGGGACGTCGCCGGGCTGATCACCCTCACCCCGACCGGTAAGAGCAACGACGGTGTCGCGCTGCGGGTGCCGTACTACCTGGTGCCGCAGGCCGTGTCGAAGGTGAGCACGGCGCTGGACGTCAACGCCCTCAAGAAGAAGGGCTCGGCCACGGCCACCGTGACCAACCGCAAGGGCGCCGTCGCCGGGACCGCCGACGTGTTCGCGTGGGGCCTGTCCGACGGCAAGGACGCTCCGGGCGCCGCGGACCTGAAGGCCGTCGGGGTGCAGAGCCTGCCCGCCGACAACGCCGTCGCGTTCGCGATCAGCACCCACAACCGCCTGTCGAACGCCGCCCGCAACGAGTTCGACGTCTACGTCGACGTCAACGGCGACAAGGTCGACGACTACCTGGTCGTGGGCGCCGACTACGGCCTGCTCACCACCGGCGACCTGACCGGCGAGCTGGTCACGGCCGTCTTCGACCTGCGGACCGGCGGCGGCACGCTGGAGCTCTTCGCCGACGCCCCGTTCGACAGCAGCACCATCGTGCTGCCGGTGCTGGTCTCCCAGCTCTGCGAGGCCGGCTCGCCGTGCCTGTCGGCGGAGAACCCGCGCCTGACCTACCACGTGGAGAGTGTCGGCCTGATCGACGGCAACAACGACGAGATCGCCGGGACCGCGACGTTCAACGCGTTCACCCCGGCCGTCACCACCGGCCCGGTCGGTGCGGTCGCGCCGAACAGGACCGCCACCTCGAAGGTCGTGTTCGACAAGGCCGAGTTCGCGAAGAGCCCGGCCAAGGGCCTGATGGTGGTCAGCCAGGACAACAGCAGTGCCACCGAGGCTCAGCTGATCAAAATCAACTGACTCAGGCGGTACGACGGAACGGCGGTTGTTCCGGTTTCGCCTCCGAAGCCAGGGCTTGCCGGGCGGCCAGCAGTGCCGCCCGGGCCGCCGTCGCCGACCGGGCCGCCTTCCCGGACCTGGTGCCGAGCAGCCCTTCCAGACGGCTGCCGAGCTGGTCCCGGGTGAACGGTTTCGGCAGGAAGTCGTCGGCGCCGGCGTGCAACGCGGTCATGATCTGATGACGGTGCACGTCGGCGCTGATCACGATCACCGGAAGGTTCTCCAGCACCGGTGAGTTCCGGATCATCCGGCACAGTTCGATTCCCGAGACCCCGGGCATGCGCACGTCGGCCAGCACCGCGTCGACGCCCCCGGCGGTCAGCAACTCCATCGCGGCGCCGCCGTCCCCCGCCGTGACCACGTCGTAGCCGAGCCGGTGCAGGACGAGTGTCAGCAGCTCACGATGGTCGATCTCGTCATCGGCGATCAACACGGTGGGCACGGGCTACCTCCCAGAACTCGGCATACTCCTGTTCGGCAACCCGAAAGAACGCCTGAGAGCGAAATAGGGTGGGGGTATGCGCGCTGCCGTCTTCCACGAGCCCGGTCCCGCCTCCGTCCTCCAGATCGTCGACCGTGACCTGCCGCCGGCCGGTGCGGGGGAGGTGCGGGTCCGGATCGTGTACTCGGCGGTGAACCCGACCGACACCGGCACCCGGGCGGGCCGGGGCGTGCCGGACGGGGTGGCGCCACCACGGGTGCCGAACCAGGACGGCGCAGGTGTGGTGGACGCGCTCGGCGAGGGTGTGCGGGACCTGGAGTGCGGTGACCGGGTGTGGGTGTGGGATGCCGGGTTCGGCCGGGTGAATGGGACCGCCCAGGAGTATGTGGTGCTGCCCCGGCACCAGGTGGTGCGGATGAACGACGACATCCCGATCGAGGTCGGGGCCGGTCTGGGCATCCCCGCGCTGACCGCGCACCGGTGCCTGACGCTGGCCGCGGACGGGCCGGACCGTCTGCAGCCGGGCGCGCTGGCCGGCCGGACCGTGCTGGTGGCCGGTGGGGCGGGCGCGGTCGGCAACGCGGCGATCCAGCTCGGCAAGTGGGCCGGCGCAACGGTGCTCACCACGGTCAGTTCCAAGGAGAAGGCGGAGCTGGCGCTCGCGGCCGGCGCCGACGCGGTGATCGACTACCGCGAGGAGGACGTCGCCGCCCGGGTCCGTGAGATCAGCCCGGCCGGACCGGACGTGATCGTCGAGGTCAACACCGACAATCTCGACCTGGACCTGGACATGATCGCCCCGGGCGGCAACATCGCGATCTACGTGGGCGGGAAGGTCCGGGTGCCCAGTTTTCGGGCGATGATGAAGAACGCCAGCCTGGACTTCGTGCTCACCTACTCAACCAAGCCGCGGGAGAAGGCGAACGCGGTCGAGGCGGTCGCCGAAGCGGTCAACGCGGGTGCCTTCCGGGTCGGCGAGGAGGCCGGGCTGCCGCTCATCCGGTTCCCGCTCGACCGCATCGGCGAGGCGCACGAGGCGGTCGAGAACCACGCGGTCGGCAAGGTCGTCATTGAGGTCACCGCCCTCTGAACCGCGGTCACCGCCCTCTGAGCAGGGTGTCCGCGACCCGTTCGACACCCCGGCCGTCGACCGCGGCCCAGCCCTGCACGGCCAGCGCGGTGCGGTCGGCCGGGTTCAGCAGCAGCCGGCGCAGCGTGGTGACGGCGTGCTCGTCGAAGTCACCGAGCCGGCCCAGCCCCGCCGCGTACCCACGGGCGATGGTCCGGTCGTACCCGAGGATCTGGTTGTCGACCACCCAGACCAGGGCCGCCGCCCGGCCGAGGCAGAGCAGCTCCCAAGTCGACGTGCCGCTGGCGCTGACCACCAGGTCGGCCTCGGCGAGCAGCTCCGGCAGCCGGTCGGTCGGGTCGATGATCTCGAAATTCTGGTCCTCGCCGGCCGGGATCGACTCCAGGTCGGCGCGCAGGCCCGGGTCGGCGGCGATCACCGTCGCGTCGAAAGGCGCCGCGGTGTCCGCGAGCAGTCGCGCGACCTGCGGCGCGGCACGATAGGCGTCGGTTCCACCGAAAAACGCGACCACCTTTGCGGTACGCCCGGAGAGGTGCACCGGAGCAGCGGGCGGCCGCAGGCGGCGTACCGAGGTACGCAGCAGGGCGTAATCGATTCCGGTCAGCAGGGTGCCGTCCGCGTCGAGTGCGGTGTCCAGGTTCTGATCGACGTAGATGTCGGCGTCCTGCCCGCGGGTGTCACCGTCCACGATGGCCAGCACGGTCCGCCCGGTGGCCCGGACCGCCTTGGAATGCGCCGGCGGCAGCGTGTACGAGTCCACCACCAGCGCGTCCAGCCCGAGCCGTTCGACCGCGGCGACCAGTCCCACCTCGTCGTAGGGCGCCGGATGCCAGGGCAGCCCGCGCTGCCGCAGTTGCGCCTCGGCCCAGGCCAACCCGCCGAGGTCACTGAGGAAGTGCACGTCCACACCCCGCGCGACGAGCTCCTCGGCCAGGGCCACGCACCGTACGAGATGCCCGACCCCGGTCTTCGGTCCCGCGTCGCACCGGATACCGATGACGGTCACGCTGTGCCTGCCTTGGCATGCTCTTCTGGCCCTCGCCTGCGGCGTCGTCGGTCCGCTGCGGGTAGGTGCCGCTCGGTGCAGGCGATCATGCCTGCTCGAGTTCCTTCTGCGCGATATGAGCGTTCAAGCCGGCGAGCTCAGGGCGGTCGGCGAGCCAGTCGGCGAGTTCCCGGACGGCCACCGGCGCGTCGCCGAAGTGCTCGACGATCGCCTCGATCAGACGCCAGTCGTCCTCGGTGTCCAGGGTCAGCCGCAGGTACGACAGATCCGGCAGCACCGTCATCCCGATCACGTCGAAATCGGCCGGGTGCGAGTAGATGTACGAGGTCACGTGCGTGCGGTGATGGTCGTACGCCATCGTGTCGATCTCTTTGAGCACCGCACCGCGGACCACCTCGACGTCCAGGCCGCGCGGCAGCGTCCGGGTGATCGACGTGGTCAGGTAGTCGGCGCCGGCCGCCGCGAACACCCGGTAGGCCCGGGCCACCAGCCGCGGGTCGAGCAGCGGACAGTCCGCGGTGAACCGCATCACGTGCTCGGCCGACCGGGTCTCCAGCACCCCGAGGAACCGGGTGAGCACGTCGTCGACCGGCCCGCGGTAACACGCGACGCCGATCCGCTCGCACTCGGCGACGACCGCGTCGTCGGCCGGCTCGATCGTGGTGGCGACCACCAGATCGTCGAGGACCCCGCTCTCCCGGGCGGCATGCACCACCCGGTCGAGGACGGTACGGCCGCCGAGTTCGCGCAGCACCTTGCCGGGCAGCCGGGTGGAGCCCATCCGGGCCTGAATGATCCCGAGGGTGGTCATCATCGTCCTTTTCGGATGCGATTGCGGGCCGCCCGGGCCAGGACGAGCCCGGCCTTGGCGGCGCGATAGCCGAGGTTGCCGCTGAACGCGGCGATCTGTGTCTTGGCGCGGCCCAGTTCGGCCTCGCGTTTCTCCAGTTCGACTTCGAAGAACCGGGAACGTTCCTCGGCGTCGGCCAGCTGTCGTCGCAGGGCCGCAACCTGCAGGAGCTGTTCCCGCTGCCCAGGCAGCGCTTCCTGGCCCTGGTGCCCGGCCACCGCGTCCTGGCCTCGCGGCCCGGACGCCGTTTCCTGGCCCGGCTGTCCGGCAGCTACTTCTTTGCTCCGCTGTCCGGGTGCCACTTCCTTGCCGGACATTTCCGGAATGTCGGTCGGGTTGGCGAGCCCGGCCGCCCCGGCCAGGACCGCGATCAGCCGGACCACATCGGTGATACCCGGCCACGGGTGGTGGTATCCGCCGTCGATCAGCAGATGGGCGAATCGGGCCAGCGCGTCCGACCGCTCCGGTTCGCCCGGGTCCAGCACGGTGAATCGCGCACCGTCGACCAGCACGTTCCCGGCGGTCGTCAGCGGCAGTTCGGTCATCCACCCGGTGAGCAGCCGCCGCAACTCCGGCAGATCGTGCCCGAGCGCCGCACTGAGCAGCCGCTCCTCCAGCAGATGACCATCCGGCAGCGGTTCGGCGGTCCCGTTCCCGGTCCGACGCAGCCAGCCATCCGGCGTGCCGAGAATCTCGGTGACCGCAGCCGCCCCTGACCCGCCGGCCGCCGATCCGCCGGTCTCTGAGCCACCGACCCCCGATCCGCCCACGAAGAGTGCCGGGGGCAGCTGGATTCCCTGGGTCGGGCGGGTGGCGCGCTGGGCGATGACCAGCCAGGCGGGGGCCAGCTCGGCGCCGATCCCGCGACGCACGGAGGAGGCGGCAAGCCGCCGGGGATCACTGAGGACAGAGCCTTGCGAGTACGCGGTCGCGGTCACGTTCGCGGCCAGGGCGGCGAGCGCGTCCAGTGGCCCGTACCGCAGCGTCTCGGGGTTGATCAGCAGTGTCGGGTTGGCGGGAAGCGGCCAGAGAGCGGCCATCCCGGACACCGGAAGGCCTTCGGCGCCGAGAACCTCAGCCACCCGATCGGCCCGGCCCGGTGCGGTGCCGAACTCGGCGGCCGCGTTCCAGGCGTCGGCGGACCGGCTCGCGGACGGGGTGCCCGGATCGACCAGCCGGTGGATGCCCAGTTCGTTCTCGACCGTGAGCAGCAGCGTCCCGCCGGGGCGCAACGACCGCTGCAGCAGCCGGACCGATTCGGCCCAGTCCAGCGGGGTGTCCTCCGGCGAACAGAGCCGCCCGACCCCGTCGAACGCGATCACCACGTCATACCGGTCGGCATCAGTCAGCTTCGACAGGGTGCCGCAGAGGACGGTCAGGCCGGATTCGGTCGGATCCGCCGCGTCCGAGGACAGCGTTTCGGCATCCGGCCGGGAGCGGAGCAGGCAGGTCACCTCGCGCCGGTCGGCCAGTGCCCGGACCAGCCCGGTGTCGTGCGGCCCGGCGACCAGCACCCGGATGCCGGCGGGCAGCCGGTCGGCCAGGTGCCGGTAGAGGGGCCCGGCGGCCGGCGGGTGCTCCTCGGCGTACTCCGGCATCTCGCCGCCGATCATGGTGATCATGCCGGCCATCCCAGGATCGCGCGCAGTTCCGCCGGGGACGCCAGATGCCCGTCGCCCAGCTCGGCCAGCACGGTGGCCCGGGCCCGCTCCGGTTCGGGCGCGGACCCGTGCAGCTCCGGCCATTCGCGCCGGATCCGGTCGGGTGTCGAGGTGTCCTCGCGGTCCAGGTACATCGGGTCGCCGTAGACCGCGGGCTCGCACCCGGCCGCGGTGCCGTAGAGGATCGCGGTGCTCAGCCGGTTCGACGCCACCCGCCGGTGCTTACGCAGCTCAGCGAGCTGGTTGTGCAGGAACCGGGCGTCGGTGCGCATCCGCATGTAACCCCGGTACCCGTGACAGATGACCCGGCCGCTCTTCTCGTAGAGCGCCCGGATCCGGCTGTCCTCGAACTCGTTCCAGTAGAGACAGAAGGTGATCGGCCCGTCCTCGGTGGCGGTGATCTCGTCGATCAGCCGGTGATGGTCCCCGCTGACCTTCTGTCCTTCCCAGCCGTGGAACGGGTACCAGATCGTCCCCTCCCGCGGCGTCTCCGGCTCGGGTTCGGCCAGGGAACGCAGCAGGTAGAGGAACGGGGCGCCGGTCACCGTGGCCAGCGGCCGGTTCATCGACCAGGCCCGGCGGCGGGTCCGTTCCGACCACACGAAGATCGGCAGGCCGGGCGCGTACGGGGTGCCCGCGCCCAGCCCGTCCACCACGTTCCAGCCGTGCTGCAGGTAGCCCTCGACCCGGGGCGGGTCGGCCGGGTCCAGCCCGCAGTATTCGGCGAGGACGTGCGCGTGGCCGTAGAAGTGGTTGCCGTGGTGCACCCGTCAGCTCCCGAGGATGCCGCGCAGAGCCTCGACCACGCGGTCCTGGTCACTGTCGGTGAGGTCGGCGTAGAGCGGCAGGGACAGCTGTTCGGCGTAGAAGGCCTCGGCGTTCGGGCACAGGCCACGCCGGTAGCCGAGGTCCTCGAAGACCGGGTGCCAGTACGCCGGGACATAGTTGACCTGCACGATGATCCCGCCGGCCCGCATCCGGTCGAACACCTCACGACGGCGCCCGTCGAGGATCCGCACCGGGTACAGGTGCCGCATCGCGTCGACGCCGTCGCCGTGCACCGGCAGCCGCAGTCCGGGCACGCCGGCCAGCAGCTCGTCGTAGCGGGCGACCAGCTGCTGCCGCCGCGCCTTGAACGCGGCGAGCCGCTTGAGCTGCGAGCTGCCCAGGGCGCAGAGCACGTCCGGCAGCCGGTAGTTCAGGCCGAACTCGTGCACCTCCTGGTGCCAGCCACCCTCGTCCGGATACCGCATCCTGGCCCGGTCCCGGACCAGCCCGACGGTCCGGAACTCCCGCAACCGGGTGACCAGCTCGGGGTGGATCGAGGCGACCGCCCCGCCCTCCGCGGTGGTGAGGTTCTTGGTCGGGAAGAACGAGAACGTGGTCAGGTCGGCGAGGGTGCCCACCGGCCGGCCCCGGTACACCGATCCGATCGAGTGCGCGGCGTCGCCGAGCAGGTACGCCCCGGCCCCGTCCGCGATCTTGCGGAGCCGGTCGTAGTCGGCGGGCACCCCGGCGTAGTCCACCGCCGCGATGACCTTGGTACGCGACGTGACCAGCGCTTCGACGGCGGCCGGGTCGATGTTCGCGGAGTCCTCCTCGACGTCCGCGAACACCACCTTCGCGCCGAGCATAGCCGCGCCCGAGGCGGTGGCCACGAACGTCATCGGCGTGGTCACGACCTCGTCGCCGGCTGTCACACCGGCGGCCGCGTACGCCGCGTGCAGGGCTGTCGTCCCGTTGGTCACCGTCACGCAGGGCGCGCCGGCGACCGCTTCGAGATCGGCCTCGAACTGGGCGACCCGGGGCCCGGTGGTCAGCCAGTCGCTGCCCAGGGCCTCGACGACCGCCTCCACGTCGGAGGCGTCGATCGACTGCCGTCCGTACGAGATCATCAGGACTCCGCGAGCAGTTCGCGCATCTCGTCGACCGAGAGCCACAGGTCGTTGTTGTCCGAGCGGTAGTTGAAGCCGTCGGCGACCTCCTCGCCACCCTCCGGCGTCTGGTAGCCCCAGCTCGCCACCACCGGCTGGACCACGTAACGGTCCTTGAAGCGCAGCGTGCGGCGGCTGTCGTCGGCGGCGATCATCTCCTCGTGCAGCTTCTCGCCGGGGCGCATGCCCATCTCGTGGGTGGCGGCGCCGGGCGCGACGGCCTCGACCAGGTCCATGATCCGCATGCTGGGGATGCGCGGCACGTACAGCTCGCCGCCCTGCATCACGTCGAACGAGTCGACGACGAACTTCACCGCCTGGTCCAGGGTGATCCAGAACCGGGTCATCCGCTTGTCGGTGATCGGCAGGCTCTTGCCCTCTTCGGCGAGCTTCTTGAAGAACGGGACCACCGAGCCGCGGCTGCCCATCACGTTGCCGTAGCGGACCACGGCGAGACGGGTCGGGTGGGTGGCGGCGTAGTGGTTGCCGGCAATCACGATCTTGTCGGCGGCCAGCTTGGTCGCGCCGTACAGGTTGATCGGGCTGGACGCCTTGTCGGTGGAGAGCGCGACGACCTTCTTGACGCCGGCGTTGATGGCCGCGTCGATCACGTTCTGGGTGCCGTTGATGTTCGTCGCGACGAACTCCGACGGGTTGTACTCGGCGGTGTCGACCTGCTTGAGGGCGGCCGCGTGCACCACGTGGTCGATGCCGTGCATGGCCCGGGCGAGACGCTTCTCGTCCCGGATGTCGCCGATGAACATCCGCAGGCGGGGGTCGTCGCCGAACATCTGGCGGACCTCGTACTGCTTCAGCTCGTCCCGGGAGAAGACGACGATGCGCGCCGGGTCGAGGTGGGTCAGGGCGTACCTCAGGAAGGCCTTGCCGAAGGAACCGGTGGAGCCGGTGACAAGGATCGAGGAGCCGGCGATTTCAGACAAGGTTTTCTCCGCAGGGTTTCAGCGATGAGGCCGGGTACGAGCCGGAAGCATAACCAGCGGATTCGCTAATTCCACGAGTGCGGAAGAACGCCAAATTCAGTTCATTTCCAGTTCAGCCGGGATTGGTCCGGCAGACCGGGAAGCTGCGGGAAGGTAGGACTCCTCTAACCACCCCCACCCGGGAGTAACACCGTGACTGAGCTGCAGAGACTACGCGAGGCGTTCCGTACCGCCCTCGATCTTCCGGCGGACGCCCCCGTGGACGACCTGCGCTACCAGGACAACGAGAAGTGGGATTCGCTCGCGCACATGTCACTTGTCGCGACCATTGAAGATGAATTCTCGGTAATGATTGACACCGACGACGTCATCGATATGTCCAGTTTCAAGGAAGCCGTGCGAATCCTCGGTAAATACGGGGTGGACGTCAAGTGAGTGTCGCCCTCGTGACGGGTGCGTCGCGCGGCATCGGCCGAGCCGCCGCGCACCGCCTCGCCGAGCAGGGCTTCGACCTGGTGCTGCACGGCCACGGCCCGGACGCGGTCGCGGCGGCCGCGGCGGAGTTGGCCGGCAAGCACGGCGTCACCGTCGTGCACGCCGCCGGTGACATCGCCGACCCGGCCACCAGCAAGGCCCTGGTCCGGCTGGCCTTCGAGACGTTCAAGCGGCTGGACGCGCTCGTCGTCAACGCCGGCACGCACGCGGCCGGGATGCTGGGCATGACCCCGGACGCCACCGTCGAGCGGCTCTTCGCGGTGAACGCGGCGGGTGCCGCGTACACCCTGCAGAACGCGGTCCGGCTGCTCGCGCGCGCGCAGAACCCGGCGGTGGTGCTGACCGCCTCGATCACCGGCACACACGGTGCCGCCGGTCAGGCCGTCTACGCCGCCTCCAAGGCCGCCGTGGTCGGGCTGGCGAAGTCGGCGGCCAAGGAGCTCGGCCCGCGCGGCATCCGGGTCAACGCGGTCGCGCCCGGCTTCATCGCCACCGACATGCTGGACACCCTGGACGAGGCCGGTCGTGCCGAACGCATCGCCGACACCGCCCTGGGCCGGCTCGGCACCGCCGAGGAGGTCGCCGACGTGATCGCCTTCCTCCTCTCCGACCAGGCCCGATTCGTCACCGGACAGGTGATCGGGGTCGACGGGGGATTGACGCTGTGAACCTGCTCCACCCCTCCGCCAAGGTCGTCGACGCGGCCACCGGCGAGACGCTCACCCCCGACCTGATCGACGCGGCCGAGCGGGAACTGCCCGCGGAGTCGCCGGTCTTCCTGTCGATGGCCACCACGGTGTCGTCGATCGCGACCTACCTGGCCGCGTTGCGCGCCGGCAAGCCGGTTCTGCTGCTCGACCCGGAGATCGACCAGACCTCGCTGCGCGAGCGGTTCACCACCGACCGGGTGCACCCGGACCTGGCTCTGCTGCTCACCACCAGCGGCTCGA
Source organism: Actinoplanes couchii (assembly GCF_016862075.1). GTDB lineage: Bacteria > Actinomycetota > Actinomycetes > Mycobacteriales > Micromonosporaceae > Actinoplanes > Actinoplanes couchii. The sequence goes on from NZ_BOMG01000110.1 coordinate 75,561, forward strand.
CCGGCGACCCGAAACTCGTCCGGCTGTCCCGGGACGCGGTGCTGGCCAACGCCGGGCAGGTGGCCGACAGCCTCGGTGTCACCGCTGACGACGTGGCGATCACCACGTTGCCGCTCTTCTACTCGTACGGCCTGTCGGTCCTGCACTCGCACCTGCTCCGGGGTGCGACGGTGGTCCTGGAACGCACCGGGATCATGCAGAAGGACTTCTGGGCCGCGGTGAACGACCACCGGGTCACGTCGATGGCGTTCGTCCCGTCGCAGTACGAGATGCTGCGGCGGCTGCGCTTCGACCCGGCCCGGTACCCGTCGCTGGGTACCCTCACGCAGGCCGGTGGCCGTCTGCGCACCGACCTCGTCACCGATTTCGCCGACCGGATGGACACCGTCGGCGGCCGGTTCTTCGTGATGTACGGCCAGACCGAGGCCGCGCCCCGGATGGCCTGCCTGCCGTCCGCCCGGCTCCGGGAGAAACTCGGCTCGGCCGGCGTGGCGATGCGCGGCGGGACGTTCGCGATCGAGGACGACGAGGTCGTCTATCGCGGTCCCAACGTCATGATGGGGTACGCCGAGACCGCCGCCGATCTGGCCCGCGGTGACGATCAGGGCGGCGAGCTGCGCACCGGCGACCTGGGCCGGCTCGACGACGAGGGCTATCTGTTCATCACCGGCCGGATCAAGCGGATCGCCAAGGTCTTCGGCGTCCGGATCAACCTGGACGACGTCGAGCGCGAGTTCCCGGTCGCGGCCGTGGCCGGCGACGACAAGCTGCACGTCTTCACCCTGGACGGCGACGCCCGGGCGCTGCGCACCAAGATCTCCGAGTGGCTGGGCACCCACTTCACCGGTGTCGACGTGCGGACGATCGAGGCGTTGCCGCTGCTGCCGAACGGCAAGACCGACTACCGCGCCCTGGAGGCGTCGCTGTGAGTGTCTTCACCCTGTCGCAAGCCGACAAGGAGGCGCGGCTGCTCGACGAGCTGTCCACGCTGACCGATTTTCATCGCGCCAACTGTGAGCCGTACGACCGCATCCTGCGCGCGTCCGGCTACCAGGGCGCGTCCGGTGTCGCCGAGTTGCCGTGGCTGCCGGTCCGGCTCTTCAAGACCCTGGAACTCAAGAGCATCCCGGACGACGAGGTCTTCAAGGTCCTCACCTCCAGCGGCACCACCGGTGACGTCAGCAAGATCTACCTGGACAAGGCGGCCGCCGCCGAGCAGCAGCGACGGCTCGCCGCCACGGTGCAGACCGTGCTCGGCCCGAAGCGCCTGCCGATGATCCTGGTGGATACCAGGGCGATGCTGAAGGACCGCCGCTCGTTCAGCGCCCGGGGCGCCGGCGTGCTCGGCATGTCCACCTTCGGGCGCGACCACGTGTGGGCGCTCGACATGGACGGCCAGGTGGACCTGGCGGCGCTGCGCGGTTTCCTGGAGAAGCACGGTGACCAGCCGTTCCTGATCTTCGGCTTCACCTTCCTGGTCTGGCTGCACCTCTACGAGGTGGCGCTGGAGCACGGGCTGGACCTGAGCAACGGCATCCTGATCCACTCCGGCGGCTGGAAGAAGCTGATCGACCAGGCCGTCTCACCGGAGGAGTTCCGCAAGCGCCTGTCGGGCGTCGGGCTCACCCGGGTGCACAACTACTACGGCATGGTCGAGCAGATCGGGACGATCTTCCTTGAAGGCCCGGACGGTGGTTCGCTGTACTGCCCCGACTTCGCGGACGTCGTGGTTCGCGACCCGGAGACCTGGGCGGAACTACCGCCCGGCAAACCGGGCCTCCTGGAGGTCGTGAGCACGCTGCCCACCTCCTACCCCGGCCACGTGCTGCTCACCGAGGACCTCGGCGTGGTGCACGGCATCGACGACGGCGAGTGGCCCGGGAAGCGGTTCTCGGTGCTCGGCCGGCTGCCCCGCGCCGAGGCACGGGGCTGTTCGGACACGTACAGGAGCGCGGCATGAAGTTTCGTTTCGGGGTCGAGGGCGATCTGACGGCGCCGTCCGAGGATCGGCTGACCGTCGGTGACCCGCGGGTCGTCGACTTCCTCGCCAAGCTGGCCCGCAAGCTGCTGGCGCCCGCGGTGGCCCGGAAGTTCCCGGAGCTGGGCTCGCTCGGTTACTTCCTGCGACCGGCCGAACTGCACCGGGCGGTCGCCGCGATGCAGCGTACCGACGCCATGGTCTTCCCCCGGGGGAACGTCTTCCACCTGCCCCCGGCCAATGTGGACACCATCTTCGTCTACTCGTGGGCGCTGTCCGCGCTGGCCGGCAACCACAACGTGGTCCGGATCTCGTCGCGGTCGGCGGGTGCGGCCGAGGTCATCCTGGACGCGCTGAACAAGACCGAGGCCGACCCGGTGATCGGGCGGACCCAGAAGATGGTCACGTACGGCCATGACGACACCGTCACCGCGGCGCTCAGCAGGTGGTGTGACCTGCGGGTGATCTGGGGCGGCGACCGGGCCGTCGACACCATCCGCAAGCAGCCGCTACGGCCGTCGGCCCGGGACCTGACCTTCCCGGACCGGACGTCCTGGGCCCTGCTGTCGGTGCCCGGCTGGCAGGCCGCCGACCCGGCCGCGCGCAAGGCCGCCGCGGTCGGGTTCGCCAACGACGCCTACTGGTTCGACCAGGCCGCCTGCTCGTCGCCGCGGACCGTGTTCCTGGTCGGCGCGGGGGACACCGCCGCGGTCCGCTCCGAGTTCCTGGACCTGTTGCTGCAGGTGGTCGACCAGCGCGGCTGGACGGTGGACGCGGCGATGGCGGTGGAGAAGCGGGTCAACGCGTACGAACTGGCCGCGACCGGCGCCGCGACCGCCGTGGACTTCCCGGACAACCGGCTGACCGCGGTGACCCTGGCCGATACCGATCAGGCGCCCCGGCGCTGGATCGGGGCCGGGGCGTTCCCGTTCGCCGAGGCCGGCTCGCTGCTCGACCTGGTGCCGGCGATGAACCGGCAGGACCAGACGGTGAGTCATTTCGGGTTCGCCGAGAACGAGTTGCGGGCCTTCGCGACCGAGCTGGGCGGGCGCGGGGTGGACCGGATCGTGCCTTTCGGATCCGCGCTGACCTTCGGGTCCATTTGGGACGGATACGACCTTCCGGCCGAGTTCACCAGGCTTACCACGCTGCACATATAGGTGATTGCCGACGTTGCGCCGGGGGCGTACCGTCCCGGCCATGACAACCATCAACAACCGGCTCACGGGGGCGCTGGCCGTGACCACGGCGGCGTTGGTCGGTATCGCCGGGACCGCGGTCCCGGCCAGCGCCGCGGCCGCTGCCAAGCCCGGCTCGGCCGGCCTCGGTGACCGGTTGTATCCGCTGCTCGGCAATGGCGGCTACGACGTCACCAACTACAACCTTCGCCTGAAGCACCCGGCGAAGACCCCGACCCAGAAGGTCACCGGCAGCGTGACGATCTCCGCGGTCGCCACCCAGAGCCTGTCCCGGTTCAACCTGGACTTCGCCGGCAACGGCGTCGGCTCGGTCTACGTCAACGGCAAGGCCGCCAGGTTCACCCGCTCCGGCGGGGAACTGGTGGTCACCCCGGCGAGCTACCTGCCGAAGGGCAAGGGCTTCTGGGTCACCGTCAACGACTTCACCGCCACCCCGGTCTCGGCGGCCAAGGGCGAGCCCGAGGGCTTCATCGCGACCCGGGACGGCACAGTGCTGGCCGGCCAGCCGAACACCGCGCACAACCTGTTCCCGAGCAACGACCACCCGCGGGACAAGGCGACGTACACCATCGCGGTGACCGTCCCGTCCGGCTGGAAGGGTGTGGCCAGCGGCAAACTGCTCAAGACCACCACCGCCGGCGGGTACGTCACCTCGACGTACCGCGAGGCCAAGCCGATGGCCAGCGAGCTCGCCCAGATCGTGGCCGGCGACTTCGTGGTGCAGAACCGCAAGGCGGTCGGCGGCGTGCCGATCCGGGACGTCTTCCCGCGGCGGCTGGCGAGCAAGCTGACCGGCAAGGCCGCGATCGAGCGGTCGCAGATGAGCTGGCTGACCAAGAAGGTCGGGGCCTACCCGTTCGAGAACTACGGGTCGCTCGTCATCGAGGCGGATCTGGGCTTCGCCCTGGAGACCCAGACCCTCTCGCTGTACGACACCAACGTCTTCAGTCTGCCCGGTTACGTCCTCAACCCGATCATGGCGCACGAGCTGGCGCACCAGTGGTACGGCAACAGCGTCGCCCCGGCGGCCTGGAGCGACGTGTGGCTGAACGAGGGCCACGCCACCTGGTACGAGATGCTCTACGCCAGCGACACCAAGACCTTCAAGAAGTACACCGGGCTCGCGAACCGGGAGGCGTACTTCAAGGCGGTCTACCAGCTCGGCGACCGGTTCCGTGCCCAGTACGGCCCGGTGGCGAAGCCGAAGAACGCGAAGACGGTCTGGAACGTCTTCAACCCGAACGTCTACGACGGCGGGGCGCTCGCCCTTTACGCCCTGCAGCAGAAGATCGGCGCCAAGAAGTTCGCCAAGCTGGAGCGGGAGTGGGCGAAGAAGTACAAGGGCAAGTCCGCCTCCACCGCCCAGTTCATCGCGCTGGCCTCGAAGGTCTCCGGGAAGAACCTGAAGCCCTTCCTGACCAACTGGCTGTACGGCAAGAAGACCCCGGCCATGCCCGGCAAGAACTGGAAGGTGCTGAAGGCCTCGGCCACCGCCACCTCGGCGGCCGACGCGCTGGTGTTCCCGAACCGGGCGCACCTGCTGAGCGGGCACGAGCACTGAGCTAGGTAGGGATAACCCCACCTTCGGGTGGGCGGCCCACCGGATCGCGCGGGTGGGCGCCGATGAATAGCGTCTACGGCATGACCACCGCATACGCCGACGCGGCGCCCGCCCGGAGCCACCGGGGCAAGCTGGCCCAGTTGGGCATCGACACCCAATATGTCCTGCTCGGTTTCCCCCTCGGCCTGATCACCCTGATCATCGGCCTGACCGGTTTCGCCCTCGGTCTCGGTCTCGCGGTCATCTGGGTCGGTCTGCCGCTGATGGTCGGCACCCTGCTGTTCGCCCGCGGGATGGCGATCACCGAGCGGGCCCGGATCAGCCCGGTCCTGGGCCAGAGGGTGCCGCACCCGCCGTACCGGAAGGTGCACGGTGAGGGTGCGGTGCGCCGCACGCTCGCCCCGCTGCTGGACGCCCAGTCCTGGCTCGACCTGCTGCACGCGACGCTGCGTTTCATCCCGAACGTCATCGGGTTCAGCTTCGTCGTGGTCTGGTGGTCGGGTGCCATCGCCGGCCTGCTCTACCCGTTCTACGACTGGGCCCTGCCGCACAGCCCGGACAACTACGGGTTGCACCAGGTGCTCGGCTTCCAGGACACCGCGTCCGTCCGGATCTTCTTCAACCTCAGCATCGGGATCTTCTTCGGCGGCACCCTGTACTGGGTGGTCCGTGCGGTCGCGCTGGCCGAGGCGTACTTCGCGAAGGGCCTGTTGAACGGGGCCCACGACCTGCGGATGCAGGTGGCCGCCGCGGAGGAGGCCCGGGACGTGGCTCAGCGGCAGAAGGCGGCGGCCGTCTCGGCCGAGGCGGTGGCGCTGCGCCGGCTGGAGCGCGACATCCACGACGGCCCGCAGCAGCGGCTGGTCCGGCTGGCGATGGACCTGGGGCGCGCCGAGCAGCAGTTCACCGACGACCCGGAGCGGGCCCGCGCCATCGTCGCCGAGGCGCTCACCCAGACCCGGGAGACCCTGGACGAGCTGCGTGCCCTGTCCCGCGGCATCGCCCCGCCGATCCTGGTCGACCGCGGGCTGCAGGCGGCGCTGACCGCGCTGGCCGGCCGCTGCACCGTCCCGGTGGACCTGGACGCGCCGCCGATGGAGCGGCTGGATCCGGCCGTCGAGTCGACCGCCTACTTCGTGGTCGCCGAGGCGCTCACCAACGTCGCCAAGCACAGCCACGCCAACGAGGTCCAGGTCAGCGTGCAGCGGATCGCCACCGGCCTGATCGTGACGGTCAGCGACGACGGGGTGGGCGGCGCCAGCCTGGCGAAGGGCCACGGCCTGGCCGGCCTGGACGACCGGGTGCAGGCCGCCGGGGGCGTGCTGGCGGTGGACAGCCCCGTCGACGGAGGGACGCGGCTCACGGCGGCGCTACCGCTGCCCCTCTAGAGACATGAGGATCTGACAGCATGGCGGCATGCGGGTGGTCATAGCCGATGATGCGGTGCTGTTGCGGGAGGGCCTGATCCGGCTCGTCGAGGAGAACGGTCACACCGTCGTCTCGGCAGTCGGGGACGGCCCTTCCCTGGTCGAAGCGATCAAGGAACATCGTCCGGATGTCTCCATCGTGGACGTCCGGATGCCGCCGTCACACACCGACGAGGGGCTGCGGGCCGCTGTCGAGGCGCGGACCGCGGTGCCGGGCAGCCCGATCCTGGTGCTCTCCCAGTACGTCGAGGTGTCGTACGCCGACGATCTCCTGGCCGACCGCCGTGGCGCGGTCGGCTATCTGCTCAAGGACCGGGTCTCGGTGGTCGCCGAGTTCCTGGACGGGCTGGCCCGGGTCGCCGCCGGTGGCACCGTGCTCGACCCCGAGGTGGTCGCCCAGCTGCTGGTCCGCCGCCGCCGGGACGACCCGCTGCGCGCCCTGACCCCGCGGGAGCGGCAGGTGCTGACGCTGATGGCCGAGGGCATGTCGAACACCGCGATCGCCCGCAAGATGGTGGTCACCGACGGCGCGGTGGAGAAGCACGTCCGCAACATCTTCACCAAGCTCGGTCTGCACCAGGACGAGGAGCAGCACCGGCGGGTCCTGGCAGTGCTGGCCTACCTCCAGACGTAGGGCTAGCCCTACCACCGACCGGGGTGCTCGCCGGATTCTGGTGACGCCGTCCGCTCCATAGCGTCTTTCCCCGTGGAGAACAGGGAAAACGTCAAAGGCATCGCGGCTCGTGTCGCGATCTGGAGCGCCCGCCATCGGGCGCTCGCGATCCTCGGCTGGGTGGCGTTCGTCGCGGCCACCGTGGTCCTCAGCGGCCAGCTCGGCACCAGGCAGGCCGACTTCGACCAGACCGGGCACGGCGACTCCGGCGAGGCGGACCGGATCGTCGCGGCGGCCGGTTTCCCGGAGCAGCCGGCCGGCGAGATGGTGCTGATCCAGAACCGGGCCGGCACCGACCGGACCGCGGCCGCGGCGGAGATCATCCGGGTCCTCGGCACGACCTCGGACGTCATCGATGTGCAGGCGCCGATCGAGTCGCCGGACGGCCGGTCCACCCTGATCTCGTTCAGCGTCGCCGGTGCCGCGGACACCGCCGGGGAGCGGGTCGGGCCGTCGCTGGACGCGGTGGCGGAAGTGCAGGCCGCCCACCCGGATCTCTACGTCGCGCAGGCCGGTTCGGCCAGCGCGGACCGGCTGGTCGGCGTCGAGCTGGAGGACGGGCTGACCCGGCTGGGGATGCTCTCCATCCCGGTGACGCTGGGCATCCTGCTGGTGGCGTTCGGCGCGGTGGTCGCGTCACTGCTCCCGGTCGCGCTGGCGATCATGTCGGTGGTCGCTGCGATCGGCCTGATGGCGCTGGCCAGCCGGTGGGCGCCGGCGGTCGACGAGACCACCCACGTGATGCTGCTGATCGGCCTGGCGGTCGGGGTCGACTACTGCCTGTTCTACATCCGGCGGGAGCGGGACGAGCGACGGGCCGGCGCCGATCCGCACCGGGCGCTGATGATCGCCGCGCAGACCTCCGGCCGGTCGATCTGGGTCTCCGGGCTGACCGTGATCGTGGCGATGGCCGGCATGTTCTTCACCCAGGACGTCACGTTCGTCAGTTTCGCCGTCGGGACGATCCTGGTGGTGGCCACGGCGGTGCTCGGTTCGCTGACGGTTCTCCCCGCGCTGCTCTCGGCGCTGGGCGACCGGGTGGACGCGATCAGGATCCCCGGTCTGTACCGGAAGAACAACGAGGGCCGGGTCTGGAACGGGCTGCTGAAGGTCGTACTCGCCAAGCCGTTGATCTCCGCGATCGTCGCGGTCGCCGCGCTGGCCGCCATCGCCTCGCCCGCCCTCGATCTGAAGACCAAGGGCCAGGGCATCCAGGACGTGTCCGCGGACGCCCCGGTGGTGCTGGCCTTCCTCGCCATCGGCGAGGCCTTCCCGAGCAAGACCACCCCGGCGCAGGTGGTGGTCTCCGGTGACGTCGGGGGCGCCGGGTTCGCGAAGACCCTGAAGACCTTCACCGCGGCCGTACGGGCCAGCGACGGCGCTCTGGTCGAACCGGTCGACGTGCAGGTCAACCCGGCCGGGAACGTCGCCGTGGTGTCGGTGGGCCTGGCCGGCAAGGAGAGTGACGCCGCCGCCGTCGACGCGCTGACCCTGCTGCGGGAGCGGGTGGTTCCGGACACGTTCGGTGACGGGGCACTGGTCACCGGCTCGACGGCGAGCGGGATCGACTACAACGCGCAGCTGGACCGGACCATGCCGATGGTGTTCGGCTTTGTCCTCGGGCTGGCGTTCCTGCTGCTCCTGGTCTCGTTCCGGTCGGTCGTCGTGGCGATCACCGGCCTGCTGCTGAACCTGCTGTCGGTCGCCGCGGCGTACGGCATGCTGGTCTTCGTCTTCCAGGACGGCCACTTCGAGAAGCAGCTCGGCTTCGTCTCCGGCGGTGGCATCACCAACTGGATCCCGATGTTCCTCTTCGTGATCCTTTTCGGTCTGTCGATGGACTACCACGTCTTCGTGGTGAGCCGGATCCGCGAGGGCCACGACCGGGGGCTGTCGACCCGGGACGCGGTACGGGAGGGCATCGGCCGGACCGCCGGCGTGATCACCAGCGCCGCCGTGGTGATGGTCGCGGTCTTCGCGCTCTTCGCCACGCTGCCGCTGACCGCCACCAAGGAGCTGGGTGTCGGGCTGGCCGCGGCGGTTCTGCTGGACGCCACGATCATCCGGGCGGTGCTGCTGCCCGCGGTGATGGCGCTGCTCGGCCGGGCCAACTGGTGGCTGCCGAAGTGGCTGGGCTGGCTGCCGGAGGTCGCCCACGAACTGCCCGCCCCGCCCGCCGGGCCGCTGCCGGACCCGGATGTGGAACGTCAGCTGACCAGGGTGTGAGCGAGGGCGCCGCCGATCACGGCGGCGCCCATTCCCGCGGTGATGCTGAGCAGGGCGTACCCCACCGCGGCGGCGATCTCGCCACGCTTGGACAGGGTGAGGATCTCCCAGCTGAAGGTGGAGTACGTGGTGAGCGCCCCGCAGAACCCGGTGCCGAGCATCGCCACCAGGCCGGGGGAGAGCGGCAGGCCGAGCACCAGCCCGAGGACGAACGACCCGGCCACGTTGACCACGAGAGTGCCCCGGTGATCCTTCACCCACTGGCCGACCAGGTAGCGCAGCGGCGCTCCGACGGCGGCGCCCAGGGCCACCAACAGGGCCGTCATCGCCGGGCCAGCAGACTGCCGGCCAGCACCGCGAGCAGGCATCCGGTGAGCGTGGCGGCCAGATAGACCAGCCCGGCGACGGAGACCTCGACCATCGCGGTGGAGAACGTGGTGTAGCCGCCGAGGAAGCCGGTGCCGATCAGGAGCCGCGGGATCCGCCGCTCGACCCGGGTGTAGAGCACCCCGATCAGGAAACAGCCGGACACGTTGATCGCCCAGGTGGTCCAGACCGTCCCGGGCCAGGTGACCGAGATGGCCCACCGGGTCAGCGCGCCGAGGACACCACCGGCGGAGACGACGGCAAGCGCGGTGCGATCCACAACCCGCACGGTATCCCAGCAGAAGTTGGGCGGCCGGGGGGACGTGGCGGCGTCCACCCCGGCCGGTCAGTCCACTTTAGATCAGGATCTTGAAGAACGCGCGGGCGGCCCTGTTCGGGTCTCCGACCTTAATTCTGTCTGTCGAGGGGGTGACTTCGCGATTGTCTGTCGGCGGCTTCGGCCGACAAAAGGGGCATCTGCCTTATAAAGCGGGCAGGATTGGCGTAGGAACGGCTGATAACGTGCGGCTCCGCACGCGGACGGAGCGGTACTGACGATGCACCACGCGAATCACCACTACGGGCACGCGCACATTCTGGCCCGTTACTGCAACATCCCGGATGCGATGCACCCGCCGCGGATCCGGGGGTACCTGCAACACGGCTGGAACATCGGGGACGGCCTCGCGCCCGGCACACCGTACGTGTCCGGTGCCCCGCTCTTCGTCTGGTCCGAGGAGACCCGCCGCCGCTCCTGGTCGCAGGGCCGCCGCAACGTGACGGTGGTCGGTGCGCCGTTCGCCTACCTGGTGGAGATGGCCCCGCCCGTCGAGGGCCCCGGCGAGGGCACCATCTTCTACCCCTTCCACGGCTGGGAGGGCCAGCAGGTCCACGGCGACCACCAGCGCCTCATCGACGAGGTCCTGGAGACCGAGACCGGACCGGTCACCGCGTGCCTGTACTGGAACGAGTACCGGATGCGCAACGTGCGCGCGCTCTACGAGAAAGCCGGGTTCCGGGTCATCTGTCACGGGTACCGGGGATTCTGGTGGCGCGACAGCAACCGGGACTTCCTGGTGGGCCAGCTCGCCGAACTGCGCCGCCACCGGCGGGTCGTCTCCAACCGGCTGTGCAGCGCCATCTGGTACGGCCTGCTGGCCGGCCGGGAGGCCGCCGTCTACGGCGACCCGATGGTGCTCGACAACGCCGACATGACGTTCGGCGGCGAACCGCGCCTGCACCGCCAGTGGCCCGACGTCTACGGCAAGCAGACCGACTTCGCCACCTGTCACCAGCTCGCCCGGGAACAACTGGGCGCCGATGAACTGGCCGGTCCCGCCGAGCTGCGCAAGCTGCTGGGCTGGCCCAAGGAAGGGTACGTGTGATGCCGGACCGTCCGGACATGGCCGCGGCCGTCGCCGCCCCACCGCTGACCAACCTGATCCGGTCCGGCGGCGAGATGTTCAACTGGACCGACACCGACGGCCGGGACAACCAGCTGCTGACCCGCCTGGTCCTGGAACACGCCGGGCCGGGACGGACCGTCCTGGTCGCCGGCCCGCACCCGGACGGGCTGGTCGCCGCGCTGGCCGGTGCCGGCGCCGAGGTGACGTGGCTGCTGCGCTCGCTGATCGACGCGGAGACCGCCGCCCGCGCCCACCCCGGCATCACCGTGCTGTCCGGCGCCTTCGGCAAGGCCGACCTGACCGGCGGGTACGACCTGGTGGTCGCCGCCGGCGGGATCCAGCGCCTCAACTCGGCCGAGGGCGACCAGCTCGCCGCCGGGGAGCTGCTGGACCGGCTGGCCGCCGCGGTCCGCCCGGACGGCGCCCTGATCCTGATGCACGACAACCAGCTCGGCGCCCACCACACGGTCCGGCTCGACCCGGGCGCCCGGCACCGCGACGACGCCGCCTGGCACCCGTCCGAGACCACCGAGGGCCCGGCCGCCCGGTCCCAGCTGACCGCGCACCTGACCGGGGCGGGACTGGTCGTAGATGCCGCCTACGCCGCGTTCCCGGAGCCCGGCGACCCGGCCGTACTCATCGGCGGTGTCACCCTCGGCGACGTCACGTCGCCGCTGCGGCCCTGGCTGCGGACCGTTCTCGCGCAGGCCTACACCGTCGCCTTCCGCGGCCGCCCGGTCCTCAGCGACCCCCGCCGGCTGGTGAACCGGGCCCTGCGGGCCGGCGCCGAGGAGACGGTGGCCGGCGGCTGGCTGGTCGTCGCGCACGCCCCCGGCGACACCGAACCGGCCCGGGAGTGGCACGACGTGCTGGTCAGCGACGTGCACGGGGTCTATACCCCGGACGCCGCCGAGCCGGGGGTCACCGGCCGGGTGGACAGCCTGGTCCGCGAGCGGATCGTGAACCCGGTCGCCGCGGACCGGCTGGAGGACCGGCTGCTCGAACTGTGCGCGGCCGCCGACGTGCGGCGCCTGCGGCAGGAGATCGCGCAGTACGAGTCGTGGCTCGGCGCCGGCCCGGTCAGCGGACCGCGGGCCCTCGCCGACCTCTCCGACCTCGGGATCACCGCGGACGGCCCGGTGGTGATGTCCGCGCGCTGGTCGCCGGCCGAACCGGTGCCCGCCCAGATCGTGCTGGTCCGCGCCCTGTGGCAGTTCGCGGTCCGGCTGATCACCTGGGGACGCCCGCACCCGTGGCCGAACACCGCGAGCGCCGCCGACCTGGCCGCCATCCTGGCCGGGATGGCGGGGCGCAGTCTCGCCGACGACGAGCTGCGGGCCGCGATCGATCTCCAGGTGGTGATCGACAGCGCCGAGTTCGGGCTCGGGCCGGCCGAACGGCAGGCGCACCGGCTGGCCCTGCTGGCCGTGCAGCCGGGTACCGCGCCGCTGGACGTGGCCGGGTACCACGAGCTGACCGAGGCCCTGTGGCGGCAGCGCTACCAGGCCAGTCACCTGCTGGCGATGATGGAGTGGAACGAGCAGATCATCCGCTCGCGCGACTCGGCACTGAGCAAGATGGACTGGGAGCTGCAGCTGTTGCGGCGGACCTGGGGCGGCCGGTCGCTGATGCTGGCGAAACGGGCGTACAAGAAGGTCAAGAAGTAGGCTTTTTGAGGGGGGCCGTGAAGCCCCCCTCAACTGTTAGATCAGGTCCCAGGTCAGCGGGGTGCCCTTGGCGGCGTCCGCGGTGAAGGTCCGGCCGAGGACGGTCCCGATCGCGTCCGGCTGCAGACCACCGGTCGGCCGGATCGAGCGCACGTTCTCCGGCGTCACCGGGTCGCCCGCCTTGACGTCGGCCACCACGTAGAGCGACCGCCGGAACCGCAGGCTCTCCTGCTCCGCCTCGGTCGGCCCGATCGCCGTGGTGCCGAGCGCCTGCCAGGCCCGCTCCGACTCGGTGACCAGCAGCTTCAGCTCGGCCTGGTCGAGCGAGAACGCCGAGTCCACGCCACCGTCGGCCCGGTCCAGGGTGAAGTGCTTCTCGATCAGCACCGCGCCGTACGCCACCGCGGCGATCGGCACGCCGATGCCCATCGTGTGGTCGCTGAGCCCGATCGGCAGCCCGAGCGCCTCGGCCAGCACCGGGATGCGCCGCAGGTTGGTCTGCTCCGGAGGGGCCGGGTACGACGCGGTGCAGCTCAGCACGGTGATGTCGGTGGCCCCGGCGCCCTTGGCGGCCTCGACCGCTGCGGTGATCTCGTGCAGCGTGGCCATGCCGGTGGAGATGATGATCGGCTTGCCGGTGGCGGCGGCGAGACGGATCAGCGGCAGGTCGGTGATCTCCGAGGACGCGATCTTGTACATCGGCGCGTCCAGCTTCTCCAGCAGCTCGACCGCGGTCCGGTCGAACGGGCTGGAGAACGGGGTGATGCCGCGCTCACGGGCCCGCTCGAAGATCGGCGCGTGCCAGTCCCACGGGGTGTGCGCCCGCTCGTAGAGGTCGTAGAGGTGCTCGCCGCCCCACAGCTCGTGGCCCTTGGACAGCCGGAAGCGCGGATGATCCACGTTCACGGTCATGGTGTCCGCGGTGTACGTCTGGATCTTGATGGCGTCCGCGCCGGCGTCGGCTGCGGCGTCCACCAACTGCAGCGCCCGGTCGAGCGAACCGTTGTGGTTGCCCGACATCTCCGCGACGATGTACGGCTTCTTGCTGCTCATCTGTTTCTCTCCGTCCAGACGACCGTCGTCGGCACCCCGTCGATCAGCCGTTCGTATCTGCGTGTCTCGCGGAACCCGAATCGCCGGTGCAGCGCGAGGACCTGCTTGTTGTCGGCGAGCGTCTCGCCGCCGAGGGTGTCGAGGCCGAGCGTGCCGAAGGCGTACTCGACGGCCTCCTTCTCCAGCCGCATCCATGCGGGCAGGAGGCGCTGACCGAGCCCCGCGACGTCGAGGTAGAACGACCAGGTGGTGCCGTCGAAGATCACCACACCGGCGGGCACGCCGTCCTCTTCGTAGATCAGGACGTTGCCGCTGCGCTTCGCCCACCAGGCGGCGTGCTCGGCGGGCTGGATCTCGTGCCTGGTCAGGCTGACGGCGCGGACATCGGGATGGTTGCGCCAGGGGAGCACCAGGTCACGGTCGGAATCACGGGCGGGTCGAAGCACGCCGTCAACGTAGGGATGTGGTCTTGACCCGCTGTGGCGGAGAGGGGAGGTCCCGGGAAACCACAGGTGTCCGTTGGGTGGACCGGCGCCGGATGCCCGCCACCCGGTAACCGGTGCGCAGTGCCGCGTACATCGCGTAGCTGTTCGCCGCGACCAGCCGGTGCTTGAGCCCGGGGGTGCCAGCCGGCGGCAGATACCCGGCCGGGCGGTGCCGGCGGTAGAGCGCGGCGATCTCCCGGAAGAAGGCGCGGCGGCGGCTCGGGTGCACCCGGCTCTCGTTGCCGGCGATCACCAGCAGGTGGCTGATCATCAGGGTGAACACCCGAACCCGCAGGCCGGGATCGAACTCCACCCCGTCCAGCCAGGCGTAGAAGCGGTCCCACTGCTCGAAGGCCTCGAAGTGCCGGTCACTGCGGGTCGCGGTGATCGCGCCGAAGCGGCCGACCCGGTAGTGGTAGCAGACCCGGTTCAGCACGTCGAGACGCTCGGCGGCGATCAGCACCGGGTTGCTGAACGGGACGTCCTCGTACCAGCCGGCCGGGAACTTCAGCTCGTGCTTGGCCAGGAACTCGCGGCGCAGGATCCGGTTCCAGGCGGTGTGCTGGACCCCGATCAGACGGTTCAGATCCGGGGAGCCGGCCAGCAGCGGGGAACTCGGGTCGGTCTGCAGCCGGCCGCTCTCGTGCACCCGCAGGTGGTCGATGAGCAGCACGTCCGGCTCGTTCTCGGTCAGGCGCTCGAGCACCGCGCGGACCGAGCCGCTGGGCAGCCAGTCGTCGCTGTCGACGAACCAGACGTACGACCCGCGGGCCTGGGCCAGCCCGGCGTTGCGGGCCAGTCCCAGTCCGACGTTCTCCTCCAGGTGGATGACGCGCAGGTCACCGTGGCGGGTGGCGTAGTCGTCCAGCATCGTGCCGCAGGAGTCCGGTGAGGCGTCGTCGACGGCGATGACCTCGACCTTGGCGTTCTCCTCCGCGGTCAGTCCGGCGCGGATCGACTCGAGACACTGGTAGAGGTAGCCCTCGACCGCGTAGACCGGCACTACGACGGTCAGCAGAACATCCATGCGACAACCGTCGGCCCCTTGAGTGAAGTCAAGGGGAACCGGAGTTGTCGGGGATCTACATCACAGGCAACTTCACCGGTCTAATCAACAAACTCGGGTTTCGCCCCGACCGCGCCGAACAGCAGCTCGTCCATCGCCTCGGTGGTCAGCGGCTCGGCGAAGTAGTAGCCCTGCCCCAGCTCGCAGTTGCCGTCGGCCAGCTCGCTGAGCTGCCCGGCGTCCTCGATCCCCTCGGCGACCGTGGACAGTTGCAGGGCCTGGCCGAGCTGGATGATGCCGAGGGTCAGCGCCGCCGCGGCGGGCACGTCACCGACGTCGTCCACGAACGATTTGTCAATCTTGATGATGTCGACCGGGAAGCGGCGCAGGTACGCCAGGGACGAATAGCCGGTGCCGAAGTCGTCGATGGCCAGGCGTACGCCCAGTTCCTTGATCGCCTGAAGCCGGTCCAGGGTCTCCTGGCGGTGATCCACCAGCAGCGACTCGGTCAGCTCGATCACCAGGCACCGGGCCGGCAGCCCGCTGTCGGTCAGCGCCGAGACGACCAGCTCGGGCAGATCGGCCCGCTCCAGCTGCACCGCGGACAGGTTGACGCTCACCGACAGCGGCTTGTCCGGGTCGCGCTGCTCGTTCCAGCGGGCCGCCTGCCGGCACGCCTCGCGCAGCACCCACTCGCCGATCGGGACGATCATCCCGGTCTCCTCGGCCAGCGGGATGAAGTCCAGCGGCGGGATCATCCCGCGCTCCGGATGCTGCCAGCGGACCAGCGCCTCCAGGCCGGAGATCTCGCCGGTGGCCAGCCGCACGATCGGCTGGAACCGGAGCTGGAACTCGTGCCGCAGCACGGCCCGGCGCAGGTCGGCCTCCATCTCCAGGTGCTTCTGGAAGGACTCCCGCATCGACGCCTCGAAGACCGCGTACCGGTCCTTGCCCTTCTTGGCCTCGAACAGCGCCAGGTCGGCGCGTACCAGCAGCTCGTGGGCGTCGTGTTTGCCGGCCTCACCGAACGCGACCCCGATGCTGCAGGTCACGAACGTCTCCCGGCCGTCCAGGTCGAACGGCTCACGCATCGCGGTGACGATCCGCCGGGCCACCGGGACGGCCGCCTCCACGGTGTCGGCCTCCGGCAGCAGCACCGCGAACTCGTCGCCGCCGAGCCGGGCCGCGGTGTCGTCGGTGCGCAGGCACTCGCGCAGCCGGTCGGCGACCAGGGCCAGCAGCTGGTCCCCGGTGCCGTGGCCGAGCGCGTCGTTGATCATCTTGAACCGGTCCAGGCCGACCAGCAGCGCGGCCACCCCACCGGTGCGCAGACTGCCCAGAGCGTTCTCGGTACGGGTGACGAACAGCGACCGGCTGGCCAGCCCGGTCAGCGGGTCATGGAACGACGCGTTCATCTCGGTCAGCGTCCGCGCGTCGGTGACCGCCAGGCCGGCGTGCTCGGCGAACGCCCGCAGCATCTCCTGCGACGCCTCGTCCCAGTTCCGGCGGGCGGTGTGCATGCCGGCGAACATCGAGCCGACCACCAGGCCGTTCTCGTGCACCGGCACCGCCATCACGCTCTTGATCCGGTGCTGGACCAGTTCCGGCACCGCGATCGGCGAGTTGACGTAGTCGTCCACGGCGACCAGTTCGTCCCCCATGATCGACAACCCGACCACGCCGAGGGCGGCCACCGGGATCCGCTGCATCTTCGCCGACAGGTCCTCCGGGACGCCTGATGCGGAGACCACGCTCATCCGGCCCGGGTCGTCGTTCTCCAGCACGGTCAGCCCGGCGACGTCGACACCGAGCAGGTCGGCGACCCCGGCGGTGACCCGGTTCAGGATCTCCGGCAGCGGCTCGCGCCGGGCGATCGCCCGCTGGATCCGGCTCAGCTCCTCGAACAGGCGCTCCCGGCGCTGCAACGAGTCGGTCAGCTGCCGGGTCTCCAGGCTCAGTTCGAGGACCCGGGCCATCCCGCGGAGCAGACAGACCTCCTCGTCACTGAAGTCGTGGGAGGCGCGGCCGATCACCAGGGTGCCGGAGGACGCGCCGCCGAGCGGGGCGACCGCGAGCATGTAGGTCACGTCACCGGCCCGCAGGGTCGCCGGCCGGCCGACCAGATACCCGGCGATCAGGCCGTACTCCGGGATCTGGTCGGCGGGCACCCCGACAGCCGCAGCCACGCCACCGTCGACCGTCAACACTGCGAGGTCGGCATCGAGGGCGCGTAACGCGCACTCCACGGCGGCGTGCTGCGCGGCGGATTCGTCGGGCCGATCGGCCACGACGGCAAGGAACTCCGTCAGTTGCTGAGTGGCGAGCACGAGGTTGCAGTCGGCTTCGGCCCGGGGCACCTGAGAGAAATCCGCATGCAGTTCGAGGTTCGTGCCAATCTGGTCACGAACGGTCATTGGGTCGATACGTACGGTTGTCAAAGGCGCCCGGTTTCCGACTGAATAGATCCGTGGAGATGCACGGGCTGGCGGCCGGCCGGGTGGGTGCCGCCTCGATCGCCTTCCTCGGGGTGGCCGCGGCCGCGCCGATCGTCACCCTGGTGACCGTGGTCCCGGCGGTGCTGGCCGACGGCGCCGGTCAACTCGTGCCCTGGGCGTTCGCCGCGGTCGGTGTGATCCTGCTGCTGCTCTGCTCCGGCCTGGCCTCGATGTCCCGCCGGTTCCCCAGCACCGGCGCGGCGTACTCGCTGGTCGCCCGGGGTCTCGGCCGTCCCGCCGGGCTGGCCGTCGCCTGGCTGTCGGTGGCCGGCTACCACGCGATCCAGTTCGGTCTGTACGCGCTCGCCGGACTGGCCGCCGCCCCACTGCTGAGCAGCTTCCTCGGCCTGACCCTGCCCTGGTGGGCGGTGGCCGCGGCCTGCTGGGCGTTCGTCGCGATCTGCGGGCCGATGCGGATCGAGATCGCCGCCGGGGTGATCGGGCTGCTCGCCGTCGCGCAGGCCGCGGTGCTCGCCGGGGTCGGCGCCGCGAACGTGCTGCAGCCGTCCGGCGACCGGGTCACCCCCGACACGATCCTGATCGCCGACCCGGCCGTGCTGGACCGGCCGGCGCTCGGCCTGCTGCTCGCCGTCGCGGTGCTCACCTTCGCCGGATTCGAGTCGACCGCGGCGTACGCCGAGGAGGGTTTCCAGCCCCGCCGCAGTGCCGGTTACGGCGCCCACGGGGCGGTCCTGCTGCTCGCCCTGCTGCTCGGCGGTTTCTCCTGGAGCCTGATCGTGGCGGCCGGCCCGGACCGGGTCGCCCCGCTCGCCGCCGCCCGGGGCTCCGAGCTGCTCTTCTCCCTGGCCGCCGAACGGCTCTCCCCGTGGGCCGTGACGCTGGGCCGGTTCGCGCTGCTCGCCGGGGTGCTGGCGGCGCTGCTGGCCCTGCACCAGGTGATCGCCCGGCAACTGTTCGCCCTGGGCCGGGAGCACGTGCTGCCGGTGGTGCTGGGCACGGCCGTCCGCCGGACCGCCGCGCCCCGGGCCGCCTCGGTGACCCAGTCGCTGATCGCCGGCGCCACGATGACCGGCGCCTACCTGGCCGGCGCCGACCCCGGGCCGCGGACCGCCCGCTGGCTGATCGTCGGCGGCGCCCTGAGCATCCTGGTGGTGCTGCTGCTGATCTCGGTGGCGGCGCTGCTGCACCTGAACCGCGTCCCCGGGCGGGAGGGGGCCTGGGGACGCTTCGTGGCGCCGGTGCTGGCCACCGTCGGCCTGGGCACCCTGGTCTTCCTGGCGTTCCGGGACCTGGCCGCGCTGCTCGACATGCCGTCCGGGTTTCCGCTGGTCCGGGCGATCCCGGCTTTCCTGGCCGCCTGTGTGCTGCTGGCCGTGGCGCACGCCCTGCTGCTGCGCCGGTTCGCCCCGGTGCGCTATGCCGGTATCGGCCTGGCCGGGATGGCCGTCGTGGTCACACCACCGGCCGGGGGCCACGCCGAGCCCCGCTTGATCCCGCGCCAGCGCGACCCCGGCGCCCACCGTCCGGAACGAGTGCCTAGCCGAAGAAGTCCCGGACCTGAGTGAGGGTCAGATAGCCCTGGGTCTCCAGCTCACGGGGGATCGACGGCAGGCTCTTGGCGGTGACCTGGACCTCGTCGGCGTCCTCCGGCAGCGGCGACGGCGCCGGGGTGGGCGGCAGGTCGGCGAGGGCCATCGCCTCCCGGATCACCTCGAACATGGTGCGTACCTCCAGGGCGGCACGCAGGGCGAGTTCGTCCGGCGCGGTGCCGGCCGGCGGCAGCGCGCAGGTGAAGTTGGCCCGCAACTGGTCGTCGACGCGGTGCAGATCGGCGGTGGGCCGCAGGTGGTCGAGCCGGCCCTCGGTGACGATGCCGAGTTCGCAGTCCCGGAATCCGGACGCGTGCCACCACTGCTGCCAGCGGGGGTCCGCGTCCAAGGTCTGTACGGCGTGTCGCAGTGCCACCAGGTAGTGCTGTGGCGCCCGGCCGTCCCGAGTCGCTGTCCCCAGCCGCGGGCGGAGCCAGAACTCGTCCATGGTTCGCAATGGTCGCAAATCAGGCAGCCCGAGGTGCGGATTCCGGGGTGGCGCGTCCGAGTAGATCACCACGCCCCGGTAAAAACCACCTGTAAAGGGGGTAACCCGGCGTGTGCGGGCGAAGTGTGCCGGTGTGAACCACAGCATGGGGGAATGAGAAGAATCTGGGCGGCCGCCGCAGCGGTCGCGCTCTGCACGGCCGGCGCCGGGGCCACCCGCGCCCAAGCCGAGACGGCGCGCGGAGGGCCGGCTCCGATCGCATGGGGCACCTGCACCGACAGCACCCTGAAGTCGCACCGTGCCGAGTGCGGATACGTCACCGTGCCGATGGACTGGGCGAAGCCCGGCGGGACGAAGATCCAGATCGCGGTGTCGCGGATCAGAGCGACCGCGCCGGCGGCGAAACGCCAGGGCGTCATCCTGGTCAACCCGGGCGGTCCCGGCGGCTCCGGGCGCGGGATGGCGACAGTCGGCCAGAGTGTGCCGAAGAAGGCCGGCGCGGCGTATGACTGGATCGGCTTCGACCCGCGCGGGGTGGGCGCCAGCAAGCCGAAGATCTCCTGCGACAGCAAATACAACACCGATCTCCGCCCGCCGTACGTCCCGGCCACCCCGAAGATCGAGGACGAGTGGCACACCCGCACCCGGGCGTACGCCGCCGCCTGCGCCAAGAACGGCGGTGACCTGCTGCGGCACATGCGCACCGAGGACACCGTCCGGGACATCGACAGCATCCGGCAGGCCCTCGGCGTGGAGAAGATCAGCTTCTACGGGTTCTCGTACGGCACCTACCTCGCCCAGGTCTACGCCACCATGAACCCGACCCGGGTGCACCGGATGATCCTGGACGGCGTGGTCAACCCGACCCGGGTCTGGTACCGGGCGAACCTCGACCAGGACCTCGCCTTCGAGAAGGCGATCCGGGTCTACTTCAAGTGGCTCGCCCGCCACGACTCCGTCTACCACCTGGGCCGGACCGCGGACGCGGTGGAGAAGACGTACTACCGGCAGCTCACCGCCCTGACCGCGAAACCGGCGGGTGGCCGGATCGGCCCGGCCGAGCTGACCGACGTCTTCCTGCAGGCCGGTTACTACATCTTCGGCTGGGACGAGATCGCCCGCGCCTTCTCCGCCCTGGTCAACAAGAAGGACCCGGCCCCGGTCCGGCGGCTCTGGGACGAGAACCGCGCGACCGGCGACGGCACCGACAACAACTACGCCGTCTACCTGGCCGTCGAGTGCACCGACGCGGCGTGGCCGGCCGAGTGGAAGACGTGGTCCGAGGAGAACTGGCGGATTCACAAGAAGGCGCCGTTCGAGACCTGGGGCAACGCCTGGTACAACGCGCCCTGCCGGCACTGGCCCGCACCGGCCGGCACCCCGGTCCGGGTCGACGGCGCGAAGGCCCCGCCGATCCTGCTGATCAGCGAGACCCTGGACGCGGCCACCCCGTTCGCCGGCGCCCTGGAGGTCCGCCGCCGCTTCCCGCGCTCGGCGCTGCTGGAAGGTGTCGGCGGCACCACCCACGCCGGATCGCTCTACGGCAACGCCTGCGTCGACAACACCATCGCCGACTACCTGACCGCCGGGGTGCTGCCCGGCCGGGCCAAGGGGGACCGCTCCGACAAGCAGTGCAAGCCGATCGCCAAACCGGCCCCGCTGGCGACGGCCCGCTCCGCCGAGCGCGCGGCGCTGCAGGACCTGATCGTCGGCAGATGACACCCGGCGGCCCGGTGTCGGTCGTCACCGGGCCGCTGACCAGCACGTGAGTTATGCTCAGTCCCGCGAAGGGGAGTAGCTCCCAATGTCGCGGTCGACATACTGATCCCGGTTCTCCGGGCTCCGGCCGCGCGGCCTCGGTCTCCGGGGCGAGCGAGACCTTCGACCAGGCCGTATTCGTTTACGGCCGGGTCGAGGTCGCCCTGCGCCCGACGCCCGGTCGTGTTCTACCGGGAGTTCCTTGTGGAAGCTTTCCTCGCCGCGCTGGGCATCAGCTTCGCGGTCATCTTCGTCGCCGAGCTGGGCGACAAGTCACAGCTGATGGCGATGACGTTCGCCACCCGCTTCAAAACCGTCCCGGTGCTGCTCGGCATCACCGTGGCCACCGCGGTGGTCCACCTGGTGTCGGTCGCCATCGGCTACGGGCTGGGCGCCGCCATCCCGACCGGCTGGATCTCCCTGATCGCCGGTATCGCCTTCCTCGGCTTCGGCGCCTGGACACTGCGCGGCGACTCGCTCACCGACGACGAGAAGACCAAGGCCGAACGGGCCGGCGGCAAGTCCGCGTTCTGGTTCGTCGCCGGCGCGTTCTTCCTGGCCGAGCTGGGTGACAAGACCATGCTGGCGACCATCACGCTGGCCACCCAGCACGGCTGGTTCGGGGTCTGGGTCGGCTCCACGGTCGGCATGGTGGCGGCCGACGCGCTCGCCATCGTGGTGGGCCGCTATCTCGGGCGTCATCTACCCGAAAAGGTCATCAAGTACGGAGCCGCCGCACTCTTCGCTATCTTCGGCATCTGGTTGATCACCGAAGGTGTGATCGAAGTGCGATAAAAGGGAGCCAACCGTGCTGGAGTACCGGGCCGAGTTCGACGCCGAAGTTGCCCTCGACGGCGGGGGCGAGCTGAGCGCGCGCGGCTTCCGGATGGTCATCCCGCACGCCGACGTCACCGAAGCCGAGATCGCCGACCTGCTGATCGCCGCCCTCGCCCCGCAACGGGTGAAACGGGCCGAGGTCAGCGACGTCCGGATCTTCGCCGAACCGCACCCGCCGGCCGGGGACTCCCCGGCCGAGCGGGTCCGGTTCGTCGACCTCAGCCACGTCATCACCGACGGGCTGGTCAGCCACCCGGGTGTGCCCGCACCGCAGATCACCGCCCACCTGACCAGGGAGGCGTCCCGGGCCGTCTACGCGCCCGGCACCGAGTTCGCGATCGACCGGATCAGCATGGTCGGCAACACCGGCACCTACCTGGACAGCCCGTACCACCGCTACGCCGACGGCACCGACCTGGCCGGGCTGCCCCTGGACCGGCTGGCCGGTCTGCCGGCCGTGGTGGTCCGCGCGGTCGGCCGGGAACGCGGTGTCACCGCCGACACCCTGGCCCACGTGATGGTCACCGGGCACGCGGTGCTGCTGCACACCGGCGGCGACCGGCACTGGGCCACCGACGGCTACGGCGTCGACGCCCCCTATCTGACCCGGGACGCCGCCGAGCTGCTCGCCGACCGCGGCGCCGTCCTGGTCGGCATCGACGCCGTCAACATCGACGACATCTCCCCGGCTGCCTCCGGGGAGCGACCGGCGCATACGCTCCTGCTGGCGGCCGGTATCCCGGTCGTCGAACACCTCACCAACCTGCGCGAACTCCCACCCGTCGGCGCCCGTTTCACCGCCGTCCCACCCCGGATCGCCGGATTCGGCACGTTCCCGGTCCGCGCCTACGCCACCGTCCCCGCCGAGGACGACCGCACTGTCCCCGTAGAGGACGCTCTCTAGGAACCGGAGCATGACGCAGAACCTGGACCTGGCAAGAATCCAGCTCGGCCGCGGCGAACCGGCAGCAGCCGCGGACCTGCTGGGCCCGATCCTGGCCGCCGACCCCGACGACGTCCCGGCTCTGGTCCTGATGACCCACGCACAGCTGGCCCTGCAGAGACCCGAACTGGCCGACGAGCTGGCCCGCAGAGCCGTGGAACACGCCCCCGACTGGCCCGACGCCCTGTCCGCCCTGAGCCGGGTGCACACCGAGATGGGCCGGCACGACCAGGCGATAGCCACCGCCAGATCCGCGGCCGACAGACAGCCGGAGAACCCGTTCCGCCACAACCGCCTGGCGTGGGCCCTGCTGGAGGACGGCAGACACGCGGTGGAGGCCGAACACGCGGCCCGTGAGGCGATCCGCCTGGACCCCGAGGAAGCCGACTTCCGCATCACGTACGCGATGGTGATGAAGCAGCTCAACCTGCACGACCGAGCCCGCCAGGCGCTGAAGGACGCCCTGTCCCTGGAGCCCGACAACGCGGTGGCAAGGCACGAGTTGGCAGCCTTCGACGTGGTGCACCACAACCCGTTCGCCCTGACCCGCCTGGCCAGAGGAGCCTCGGGTTTGGTGGGGGCTCTGAGAGCCGACCCGAAACAGGAGGCGAGCCGCTTCCTGCTGGACCTGGCACTACGCCAGTTCCTGGTCTGGACAGCGATCATCCTGGCGTTCCTGGCCTACCTGGGCTGGCGTTTCACGGACACGTCCCCCGGAACGGCCCGACTCTTCGCAGCCGTGGCGGTCCTGGCCCCCGCCGCGTACGCGGGCTATTTCCTGCACCGCCTGGACCCAGGCTTGCGCAGATACGTGCGAGACCTGCTGACCCAGAGCCGCCAGAGATTGGCCCTGACAGCCGCCGCGGTAGCGGTGATCCCCTTGCTGATGGCCCTTGCGGCCCCCGTCACGTGGCTACCGGTCCTACTGGGCACCGCAACGTTCGCCGGTTTCGCAGTACGCCTGCTGACGGCCCCCGTGGACGAGCCAGGCGGCTCCGGCAGAACACTGAGCACGGCATCGTTGTGGCGAATAGTGGTGGTAGGCGCGGCCCTGACAGTGGGTTTCGCCGTCACCGACGCTCTGACGGCCCCATGGCGTCTCCCAGCAGCCATAACCGCCGCCACAACAACGGCGGTGGTCCTGATCCTGATAGCGCGCCGACGCCAGACAACTTCCTGACCCCTTTTCTGGTACGCCCGTCAAAGGGCGGGGCTTTTGACGGGCGTACCGAAAGCTCAGAAATGGTGTGGTCCTGCCGATGTGCCTGGTGTGAAGTTTCGCTGTCTTCCCGGAGTCGCCTGATGACCGAACTCGCCGCATCGCCGGGCTTGAACCTCAATCTGACCGCCTCGCCCGGTGTCGGGGGGCGATCGTTCGCTGATCCGAGTGAGGCCGGTGTGGCCCGGGCCGCCGAGCTGTTCGAGGACATGCAGCCCGACAAGGCTGCCGAGATGCTGGCTCCGGTGTTGGCGAGCCGGCCGGATTCGGCGTCGGGGTGGATTCTGATGGCCCGGATCCGGTTGACGCTCGATCAGGTTCCGCAGGCGCTGGAGGCCGCGAGCCGGGCTGTCGAGCTCGCTCCGGAGGATCCCCGGCCGCCTGCTATCGCCAGCCGGGCGCTGACCCTGCTCGGGCGGCACGACGAGGCGATGAGCATGGCGTACCGGGCGGTGATCGTGGAACCCCGCAATCCGCTGTGGCACGACCGGGTGGCGTGGGCGCTGATGGCCGCGGACCGGCAGCTGGGTGACGCCGAGCAGGCCGCGCGTACGGCGGTGGGGCTGGACCCGAACGAGGCGCACTTCTATTTCACGCACGGGGTGACCCTGGCCGCTCTCGGGCACATCGATCAGGCCCGGCAGGCGCTGATGACGTCGCTGCGGCTGGAACCGGAGAACCCGGTGGCCCGGCATCGGCTGGACGTTCTGAACGGGGTGGCGGCGCCGGCGCCGGAGAAGAAGAAGCGTGGCTGGCGGCTGTTCGGGCGCAAGAGTGACAGCAAGCCGGTACGCCCCGAAGAGTTCCGTCCGTAAATAACCGTCAAAACTACATAACAGGTCATAATTCGGGCATGAAACCCCGTCTGCGTGCTGTGACTTCGGTCATCGTCGTGGTGGTATCCGCTGCCGACCCGGGAGCCGCACGGGCGGTCGGCACGGCCGGTGTGCCGCCGGGCGCCCCGGCCCGGCGTGCGGTGCCCGCGCTGCCGGTCGCGGCGATGACCGTGCACTACGGCTTCAACGGCCGGTCCGGCAACATCCTCGACGAGTCCGGCGACGGGCACACGCTGCGGGTGATCTCGTTCCAGGGCGGAAGGGTCCGCCCGGTCGTGCACGGGCCGGGCACCGCGCTGGCCTTCCCCGGCAAGTGCGCCGCCCTGCTCTGCCCGCAGGTGACGTTGCAGAGCGCCGACTCGGCCGACCTCAACCCGGGCGATCGGAACCTGGCGTTCGGCGCGGACGTGCTGCTCGCCCCGGCGCAGACCAGCGCCGGTCAGAACGTGCTGCAGAAGGGCTACTCGACGGTCAGCAGCCAGTACAAACTGCAGATCGACGGCACCGCCGGGCACCCCAGCTGTGTGCTGGTCGACGTGCGCCGGCCCGCGATCCGGGTGGTCCGCAGCGCGGTCACCGTGGCCGACGGCCGCTGGCACCGGCTGCGCTGCCGGCGGGACGGCTCCCGCTGGGAGGTCTGGGTCGACGAGGTGCTCCGCGGGCGGGTCCGGATCCCGTCCCGGCTGAGTGTCGCCAACGATCAGCCGCTGAGCATCGGGGGCAAGGGCTTCTACCGGGACAACGACCAGTTCAACGGCGTCCTCGACAACGTCTGGGTGTGGATCGACCGCTGAGCCCCGTTATCGTCGGAGGGTGCCCATCAACGCCCTGCTCACCCGGGTTCGGGGCGCGCTGCGCAGCGCATTGACGACTTTCGTGGTGCTGACCCTGACCCTGTGGCTGATGCCGGGTGTCGCGAGCAACGATCTGGTCGACACCCTCGGTCTCGTGGTGCTGGTCGCGGTGGCCGGCGCGGTGCTGCGGCCGCTGCTGCTGCTCGGCATCACCGCGCTCGGCGGCTGGGCGGCGATGCTGCTCGGCGTGGTCGCGCAGGTGGTGGTCATGGTGGTGGCGCTGCGACTGGACCCGGGCAACCGGATCAACGGGCTGCCCAGCCTGGTGACCGCCGCGGTCCTGGCGGTGATCGTGGCTGCGCTGATCGACTGGCTGGCCGACAGCGGCACCGATGACACGTTCGCCCGGGAGGCCCGCCGGCTGATGCGCGCGGTCCGCCGCCGGGGAAGCGGCCGCCGGCTGGACTTCCGCCGCCGCCCGCCCGGCACCGAACCGGGCCTGCTGATGATCCAGCTGGACGGGGTGGCCGAGCCGGTGCTGCGCTGGGCGATCCGGGCCGGCAACCTGCCGACACTCGGCCACTGGCTGCGGACCGGCAGCCACACCGCCCGCGGCTGGCACACCGGGCTGCCGTCGACCACACCCGCCTCGCAGGCCGGGATCCTGCACGGGGCGAGCCGGCAGATCCCGGGTTTCCGCTGGTACGAGAAGGAGACCGGCAAGATCATGGTCGCCAATCGGCCCCGGGACGCCGCGGTGATCGAGACCCGGCTCAGCGACGGCCGCGGCCTGCTCCGGGACGGCGGGGTCAGCATCAGCAACGCGTTCAGCGGCGACGCGACGACCAGCCTGCTCACGGTCAGCCACGCGGCGCTGCCGGGCCGGTCGGCGCGCGGCTGGGCGGCGTTCATGGCCTCGCCGTACGGGTTCACCCGAGCCCTGGTCCTGGGGGTCGCCGAGGTCGTCACCGAACTGCACCAGGCCCGTCTGCAGCGCCGCCGCGACCTGCAGCCCCGGGTCAGCCGCTCCGGCGCGTTCCTGGCGCTGCGCCCGGCGTCGATGCTGCTGCGCGACGTGAACGTCTCGCTGATGGCCGAGCAGATGGCCCGCGGTGTCCCGGCGATCTACTGCGACCTGGTCGACTACGACGAGGTCGCGCACCACGCCGGCCCGGCCCGACCGGAGTCGATGCGCCAGCTGGAGAACCTGGACCGGATGCTCGGGGTGCTCCAGCGGCTGGCGCCGGAGGCGGCCCGCGACTACCACCTGGTGGTGCTCTCCGATCACGGGCAGAGTCAGGGGCCGACGTTCCGGCAGCGGCACGGCGAGGGCCTGGACGAGGTGGTGAACCGGCTCGCCGCCGACGCGCTCACGGTCTCGTCCGGGAACCTGTCGATGATCTACCTGACCCGGTTCCCGACCCGGCTCAAGCAGGGCGCGATCGAGCACGCCCACCCGCACCTGATCAGCGGGCTCGCCATCCACCCCGGCATCGGTGTGGTGGTGGTTCAGGGCGAGGAGGGGCCGATGGCGTACGGGTCCGGTGGCTCGCACGATCTCCGGGCCGGCGTGGTCGTCGGCATCGACCCGCTGGCGCCGTACGGCGAACGCGCCCGCGCCGACCTGCTGCGTCATCAGAGCGCCGCGCACGTCGGCGATCTCGTGGTGATCAGTGCGGTGGATCCGGAGACGCAGGAGGTGTCCGCGTTCGAGGAGCTGGTCGGGTCGCACGGTGGTCTCGGCGGCTGGCAGACCGACGCGATGCTGGTCCATCCGGCGTCCTGGCCGGTCACCCATCAGCTGGAGAACCCGGACGCGGTGTACCGGCAGCTGGTCGACTGGCTGGTCATGCTCGGCCTGCGCAAGGCGGAGAGGATGGCGCTCGACCCGGCTGAGCCACTACACTTGACAAACCGGGAAAACGGGACAAATGCGCGACTTTCCCCCGTGCGGGAGAGTTGACGACGTGTGCGCCTGCTTGTCCTGACCCTCGCCTTCGTCCTGTCCGCCGCGGTCCCCGCCGCGGCACCCGCCGCCGCTGTTCACGCCGCGGTGCCGGACCGGGCCGTCACCGACACCGCCCGGACCGCGCCCACCTTCAACGGGACCGTCCACGCCGTCGCCTACCTCGGCACCACCGTCTACGTCGGCGGATCGTTCACCCGGGCGCACTGGGGCGGGCGCAACTGGCCCCGCGAACGCCTCGCCGCCTTCGACTCCCGCACCGGCGCCCTGCTGAGCTGGGCACCCACCGCCGACGGCACGGTCCGCGCCCTGGCCGCCGCACCCGGAGCCGTCTACGTCGCCGGTGACTTCCACCGGATCGCCGGCAAACGACGCGACTCGCTCGCCCGCCTCAACCCCAACGGCAACCCCCTCACCCCCTTCAGACATTTCCTTGCCGGTACGCCGTACGCGCTGGCAATCGGCAACGGCCGCCTCTACCTCGGTGGCAAATTCAGCGTCGTCAGTGGTCGGCGGCAGTCCAACCTGGCCGCGTTCGACCTGGCCACCGGCCGTCTCGACCCGCGCTGGCGGCCGGTCGCCGACGACCGCGTGCAGACCCTCGCCGCCGTCGGAGGCCGGGTCTTCGTCGGCGGCGCCTTCCGCGGCATCGGCGGCGACCGGACCGCGGCCCGCCTGGCCGCCGTCGACGCCGGATCCGGGGCACTCGACCGCACCTTCCGGCCCGCGGTCTCCGCCGAGGTCAACGACATCGCCGTCGACGGCAGCGGGGTCTACGCCGCCACCGGGGGACAGGGTGGCCGGGCCGTCGCGTTCCGGCTCGACGGCCGGCCCCGCTGGCAGCGCGTCTTCGACGGCGACACCACCGCGATCACCCTGGCCGGTGGCATCGCCTACGTCGGTGGCCACTTCGACCGGGTCTGCCGGACCGCCCGCAACGGCCCGCACGGCAGCTGCCTGGACGGTTCGGTACCCCGCGTCAAACTGGCCGCGATCACCACCGCCGGCAGCCTGACCACCTGGAACCCGCGCGCCAACGGCGTGATCGGCGTCCGCGTCCTGTCCACCGACCCGGCCACCGGTTCCCTGGACGCCGGCGGCGACTTCACCACCATCGGAGGCCAGATCCGCCCCCGCTTCGCCCGCTTCTGACCACCCGCCCCGCCCCGGGTGGCCACCCACCTCGCCCTCGGGTGGTCACCAGCCGCGCCGCCCCGCGTGGTGGCCACCCACCTCGCCCTCGCGTGGTCACCAGCCGCGCCGCCGGGCGGCGACCATCCGGCCCGCCCTCGCGTGGTGACCAGTCACGCCCCGGGAGATCACCACCCGGCCCGCCCCCGCGTGGTGATCTCCCGGATTCCTCGACTCGCCCTGCTCGCGGCCCTCCACCCTTCAACCTTGCCCGTTTTGTAGCCATCGCAACCTTGGCGGCGTCCGCGTCCTTTTTGCCTTCCTGGCCTTCCTTGCTCAGGGCCTCCCCTCTCCTCGCCTGCCCGCCTCGCGCTGGTGACCTGGACTGATATGCGGTGCCTAAGGACCGCACAGGATTTGCATAGGCGGGCTCGGCAGTCTTCTCGGCGTCAGTAGCCGAGCGGACCGAGGAGCGCCGATGACTCAGCACGATCCGACCGCCCATACCGGGCCGATGTCGAGACGCCCGGAGGCGTACCGGCCACGGACTCCGCACGGTGAACCCGGCGCCCGGCTGCCCGAGGTGCCCGACCCCAACTCGCTGCCGACCGACTGGTCCCCGTCCGGAACCGCACACGCCGGCTCGCACCACTCGACGCCGTCGAACGCCCCGGTGTCCGCGTTCACCCCCGGCGCCCCGACCGGATTCACCTCGGTCGAGTCCACCGGCTACAACACCGTCGTCACCCCGCGGCACTCGCCCGCCGGTTTCGACGGCGCCGTGACCCCACGTTCTCCCGCCCCCGGCTACCCCGATGCGCCGTATGCCGGTTCGGCACATCCCGGTTCGTCGCACGCCGGTTCGCCGTATGCGGGTTCGCCGTATTCCGACGGCCGCTTCTCCGACCAGCGTTCGCCGGACAACCGGGCCTCCGGCGAACGCTCCTCCGCCGGATGGTCGTCCGGTGAGCCGGGGGGTGCGCCCGTCGCCTGGCTCCCCGCCCCCACGGAGCCAGGCGACGCGCCCGCTTCCCGGAGCCGTCCCGACGAGAGCTGGTCGGACGCTCCGGGCCGTTCCGGGCGCAGCGCCGCCTACGACCCGGCCTCGTCCTGGAACGGCAACACCTCGATGGGCGCCGAGCGAACCACCTCGGACCGGGACCGGAACCCGTGGATGGTGACCCCGGTACCGGACCGCATCCCGCCGGAGTGGGACGACACCGCGGTCCCGGACTCGATCCCGCCGTCCTGGGCCACCGACCCCCACCGCGACCCCGAACCCCCGACCGTCCCCTGGAACACCCCGTCCGGCCGGACCCACACCGACTACGGCCGCACCGACCAGGGTCACTCAGCCTGGGGTGAAGGAAACTCCGAAACCGCCACCGAGCAGTGGCACCCCGCCGCCCGCAACCCCGAACCATGGCAAGCCGACCGCCCCGAGCCGACCGCGACCTGGAACACCACCGCCGGCGAGCCCACAACCGCGGCCTGGACCAACACGCCCACCGCTGAACCGCCGACCGCGGCCTGGACCAACACGTCCCCCGCTGAACCGCCGACCGCGGCCTGGGGCAGTCCGGCCGTCGCGGACCGCGCCGAGTCTCCGACGACGACGTGGGACAGCCCGGCCGCACTCACCCGTGCCGAACCCCCGGGGGCACCGGCCACGTCGTGGAACTCGCCGGCCGGAGGCACCGGATCGTGGCGTGCCGGCGGGCGAGACCAAAGCGGTGACGAAAGTGCCCACCGGGCCGGCCGGGACGAGAGCGCCAGCCGGGACGAGCGGACCGGGCGGGACGAGCGGACCGGGCGGGACGAGCGGACCGGGCGGGACGTCGTGGACGGTTCGTGGAGCCCGGCGCCCGGCAATCGCCCCGTCGAAGCTCCGGCCCGGGGCTGGAACGAGGATTCGCGAGTTGGCGGGACGGCCACGGGTGCGCAGGTCCCCCGTACCGAAGCCGGATCTTTGGCAGTGGGACCGCCGGAACCGATCGCCGAACCCGCCGGCCGGCCGACCTCCGGAACCCGCCGCAACCCCAAGCTGACCCTGGCCGCAGCCTTGATCGCCGCAGCTCTGGCGGGTGGCGGCGTGGGCGCCGGGATCGTGGCGTTCATGGAGAACGGAAACGCCACCGCCCCGGCCGGCGCGCCCGGTCAGGCGCCGAACGGACAGCCGCCGAACGCCCAGCCCACGCAGGGCACGTGACTTTGCTCGGGGGATGAAAGCGGAGACGGTTCCCGCTGTGGGCGGCGGGAACCGTCTTCGTCAGGCCTGGGTCTCCTCGACCGTGGTGGTGCGGGCCTTGCGTTTGCGGATGTGCCGCACGTGCAGCACCACGTAGGTGCCGATGGCCAGGACCACCAGTCCGATGGCCGGCCACTGGTACTTGTGGACGTGCCCCATGATCGTCACGAGGTTGGCGCCGAGGAAGTAGGCGAGCGTGCACCAGAACCCGACCCACAGGGCCGCGCCGATCGCGTTGTAGAGCAGGAACGTCTTCCACGGCATCCGGGTGATACCCGCGATCACGCCGTTGAGCTGCCGTAACCCGTCGATGAACCGGGCCACCACGATGATCCGGTTGCCGCGCCGGGCGAAGAACTCCTCGGCCTTCGCCAGCCGGGCCGGGGTCACGAAGATGTACTTGCCCCACCGGTGCACGATCTTGCGGCCGCCGCGCAGCCCGATCCAGTACCCGATGTTGTCGCCGACCACCGCTGTCACGAACGAGATCAGGGCGACCAGAAAGATGTTCATCCGGCCGTAGCCGGCATAGATGGACCCCGCCACCATGATCGTCTGACCGGGGGCGGGAACGCCGAAGCTCTCCACCACGATCACGCCGCCGATCGCCAGATAACCCCATCGGTCCAGGATCGGGGCCACGGTGTTCAGGAACCCGGGAAGCTCGGCAGAAGGTGGCATCCGCTACACGGTAGCCGTACCCGGCATCCCCGGCTGCACAGACCTGTGTCGACCGGGCGATTTCTTCATGACAAAAAGTGGTGCCGGCCACTGGCCGGCACCACTTTTACACGGAGAGTCAGATCACGTCAGCGGCGAGCTGGCCGCGCAGCTTCGTCAGCGCCTTGGTCAGCAGGCGGGACACGTGCATCTGCGAGATGCCGATCTGGTCGGCGATCTGCGACTGGGTCAGGTTGCCGTAGAACCGCAGGGTGAGGATCTTCTGCTCACGCTCGTCGAGCGTGGCCAGCGCCGGGCCCAGAGCGACCCGGGTCTCGGCGACCTCGAACTCGTGGTCCTCACCGCCGAGGGTGTCACCCAGCTCGGTGGTGCCGTCCGCGCTGATCGGGGTGGAGAGGGACGTCGCGTTGTAGGCGCGGGCGCCCTCCAGGCCCTCCAGCACCTCTTCCTCGGTGATCCCGAGGTGGCCGGCGATGTCGGAGACCTGCGGCGAGCGGCCCAGCGAGTGGGTCAGCGTCGCGTTGGCCTCGGTGATGGCCAGGCGCAGCTCCTGCAGTCGGCGCGGCACCCGCACCGACCAGGTGCGGTCCCGGAAGTGACGCTTGATCTCACCGATGATGGTGGGGATCGCGTAACCCGCGAAGTCCACACCACGCTCGGGGTCGAACTTGTCGATCGCCTTGATCAGGCCGACGTTGGCGGTCTGGACGAGGTCGTCGGTGGGCTCACCACGGCCGGAGTAGCGGTGGGCGAGGTGACGGGCGAGAGGCAGCCAGGCCTCGATCGCACGGTCACGCAGCGCGGCACGCGACGGGTGGCCGGCCGGCATCGCGGCCATCGCGGAGAGCAGCTCCGCAGCGCTGTCCGCCGATGCCTCGGCGCTTGCCTTGGTCGCGGGCGACACCTTGGTCTGAGTCTCGGTGACGGTCATGTCGTGGTCCTCCCTGGCACCGTTCCGGAGAGCCGGCCCTGTGGTTAGGGCCCGGGTCGGGTGGGTATCCATAGCTCGTACAGGCATCCCCGACGGGGGCGCCCGATGAGCACACTAGGCCGTTCGGTTATGCAGACTCTATACGACAGGTCGAGAGAACACTAGCCGAAAGTATGAGGCATAAACCTGTACAAAACGGTCTAAAACCTGCTCACGCGGCCGTGATCTAGGCCTCTCGGGTAGGGGAAGCCGACTCTTACGGGTATCCGCATTTCCCACGTGAGTGGGCAAGATAGGCACATGACGTCGCCTCCCACGCCGGTTCCGTACCCGGAGGCGATCGAGATCCGCCGCTGGACCCTCGACGACGTCGGCGGCCTCCGGCACCTGCGAGCCGGACTCCGTGCGGCCGTCGCCGGCACCTCCCTCGACACCGAGGACGGCCTGGACCGCCTGACGGTCGTCGGCACCGAACTCGCCACCAACGCGCTCCGGCACGGCAGCCCGCCGACCGTCATCCGGTTGCTGCGCGAGCCCGGCCTGCTGATCCTCGACGTGGCCGACCACGACCTGACCGGCGAGCCCCACTTCGACCTGACCCGCCCGGTCGGCCTGGGCGGCCTGGGCCTGAGGCTGGTCAAGACGTTCGCCACCAATTTCGGCTGGCACCGCACCACAAACACCAAACACATCTGGGCAACATTCGATTTGGTACGGGGATAGGCCCGCCCACCTCGCCCCCAGCAGCTGCCGCCTGCCCTTCTCCGGCGCGCTTGCTTCACCTCCGGGAGATCGGCCACCGTCCTCTGACCGTGCCGGCCTTGCCCGCGGCGGTCCACCTCCAGGAGGTCGACCACTGTCCTCTGACCGTGCCGGCCTTGCCCGCGGCGGTTGTCCCTATGGTCTTCCGGCTACGCCCGATGGTCTTCCGGCGATGCCCGACTCGCTGTGCCCGACTCGCTGTGCCCGACTCGCTGTGCCCGACTCGTCCTCGGCAGCGACAGCCGACGTCAGCCAGCCATGCCAGCTCGCCGATCAGGGCTGAGGGGTGGGGGTTGCTCGCGTCAGTCCCTCCTCCCTCTTCCTCCTGCCCTCCCCTCCTGGGTTTTGTCCTCCGCAGCAGTCGTCCTTGGCCTGCTCTCCTGTGCTCGGCCGACCTTCCCGTATTCCTGAGGCGCTCGGCCGCCCTTCCCGCGTTCCTGAAGCGCTTGGCCGTCCTTCCCATATCCCGGAGGCCAGTCCCTCCTTCGGCCCGTCCTCTCCTTGATCAGCCTGCCCTCTCCTTGGCCGATCGGCTTCCTCTGCTCGACTCGACGCCTTCTCCGCCTGCCCGGACCTTCCTGCCTGTCGGCTGGTGCTTCCCGCCCGGCCTTCTCCTCCTCTGCCTCTACCCGGCTTTCCCGGCTCTACCCGGCTTTCCCGGCTCTACCCGGCTTTCCCGGCTCTACCCGGCTCTCTTGGCGTTACCCGGCTCGCTTGGTGCGGATCTCCCTCTTGCCGCCCTTCCTTCGCCGACTCCTCTCGGTGTCCGCCCCTTGCTTCCTGCTCTCCGTGCCTCCTCTCCGTGCCTCCTCTCCTTGCGGGCTTCCGCCTTGCGGGCTTCCGCCTTCCGTCTTGCCGCCGTGCCGCCGTGCCGCCTTGCCGCCTTGCGCCTTGCCGCCTTGCCGCCTTGCCGCCTTGCCGCCTTGCCGCCTTGCGCCTTGCGCCTTGCGCCTTGCCGCCTTGCCGCCTTGCCGCCTTGCCGCCTTGCCGCCTTGCGCCTTGCCGCCGTGCGTCTTCCGCCTCGCGCCTTGCCGCCCTGCGTCTTGCGGGCTTCCGTCTTCCGCCTTGCGGGCATCGGCCCTCTCCCCTCCGCTCTTCCTGCGGTCGTGGCGTTGTTGGGTGGGGTCGCTATTCGGGCTGTTGTGGTGGGTGGTGGAAGTGAGGCGTGTTCAATTCGTGTCGGATCCACTTCGTATCGTCATTGGCCCCATTCGGCTCGGTGGGCACCAGCGGCAACGGCCGTGTGCGAGGGAGGGGGGCCGATTTGGCGTCCCGGGGAGCACCGGGTAATGTTTTGGGAGCCGGCAGGGAAACGGGCGAGGCGAGCGGGTCGAGCAACACAGACCCGCAGCGGCCGTCCTGCCAAACCCCAACGAAGAGCAGCACGAAGCATCGTGTAATTTTCTGCGGGACTTGAGCGAACTCCTCGCTCAGCGAATTCGAGGGAAACCCCGGATTTGGCGAGACGGAATAGCTCGGGTAAAGTAGAGCGAGTGCCCCGGAGGGCGGGCCGCGAAAGCGGAACGAACTAAGG
>NZ_BOMG01000111.1 GCF_016862075.1 Actinoplanes couchii
CCTAGCCCTGGGCGCAGCCGGCTTCGTGATCGGCCGCCGCCGCCGAGCCCGCTTCGAGGCATAACCACCCACACCAGAACGGCCAGGCCCTCCGATCCACAACGATCGGCAGGTGTCCTGGCCGTCAGGGTCCGAGAAGCGCCAACGGAACGACAGCAACACCGTCACGCCTGCGATAGGCGTGCCCACCGGCATAGACGACGACGGCGTCGATGAGATCTCCGCCGATCCGCTCGCGCAGCCAATGCAGGTGCCTGGTATCGGCGTCCTCGACCCGGTCCGCCAGCTTGACCTCGATGGCCAGCACCCTGCCATCAGCATGCTGAACAATCAGATCCACTTCGTGGACATTGTTGCGGGTCCGCAGATGACTCACCCGTGCCTCGGCCGTTTCGGCATACGTGTGAACGCTGAGCGCCACGAGGTGCTCGAAAAGAGCACCGAGGACCGTGCCCTCGGACAGGTTGATACTGCCTTGCTCGGCGCGTAGCAACGCGACGGCATCGAGCCCCAACAGCCGAGCGGCCAGCGCCGGGTCGGCAAGGTAATGCCGGGATGACTGACCGAGGCGATCCAGATGGTTGTGGCCAGGAATCCATGCCGGCAGGTCATCGAGTAGCCACAACGATGACAGGGCGTCGCGGTAGGCGAGGGTGGTCTCCTTGGCTGGCTTGTTCGCCAGCCCAGCGGTAGCCGCGTCGAGAATCTTCGAGTAGGTCGCCGTCGTCGAGGTCGCGGCAGCATAGGCGGCAAGCCAGGCGCGCAACACAGCCGGACGACGGACCAGGTACCCCTGCTCGGGGAACTCCCGCTCCACCACGTTGTCCAGATACGCGTCCAGCTCGACCCGCCGGACGCGGGGCGGCAGTCCCCGAATCGCGGGGAATCCCGACGCGATGATCTCCTCGACGTAGGCGGCCAGCCGCAGTGCAGTCCGGCCCTCGATGTCCTTGTTGCCGGCCAGCAGCGCAGACAGGCTCACGGTAGGGGTCTCGACATCTCGTTCCGCCACACTGAGCGGGCGCATCCGCATCGGGACGATCCGCCCGGCACCCGAATGGATCACCGCACCACGAGGAGCCGAACTGCCGGCGATGATGAAATGCCCCGGTGGAGAGCCCGCATCAACCGCACGCCGGACCTGGTCCCAGACCTCGGGCAGTCGCTGCCATTCGTCCACGAGCACCGGACCCGGCAGGCGAGACAGAACTGAAGGATCAGCGGTAAGGATCTCCCGCTGAGCAGGCAGGCTCAGATCGACCACAGACGCGGCCCGTTGCATAGCAGTCGCTGTCTTCCCGACCCCTTTGGGTCCATGGATCGACAGAGCACGTAGATGCGGCTGAAGCTCGTCCAGTGGGCCGTCCAGGACACGCCGCCGATACTCGATCACCACCAGATCTTACCAGTTCGAACCGCTTAATCTTCCAATCGCATACGTTCTAGTCTTCCAAATGCACGGCCTCCACTCTTCCATTCGCACACCCACCCCTCCATCGCTTGCCAGCCTCAGCCAACGCAGCACAGCGTTGATGATCTTCATGACGGCCGCCGACACTCATCGCCCGACAGTAGAAGCCTCCGCTACAAGTCCCATAGTCGTCACCCCGCGGAGTGACGGAAAGCGTTGTGCAGATGAGCTAACCTTCAATCGCTCCGCATTGGAGCGTCTCGCAGTCTCGATGCTCCGACCTCTTCGTCTCTTTGCATCCTCTCCACGTCGGCGCAGGACCTACATGACGGCCAAGCATTGCCGGTCGAGTGGAGCCCTGTGCGCCTCTCGACCAGCATCGTCGAGAGGGAGAGAGTGTTAGATCTAGAGTTCCTGACTGCGCACACGCCAGCAGCCGCCATATTGTTGGGCTTCTGTGCCCGGCCAGCAGCAGACGCAGTCATATTCATCTCCGTGATGGTGTCCGTGGAGAAATCCCAGCGCGTGGAAGCGATCAAGGCCATCCGCTCGGGACAACCGCCGATGGCCCCCTCATCCTCGCCGGGCGATCCCACCCCGCCCACCGTCGAGCAGCCGGCCAGGTAGCGAATCGCCGCTTGAAGCAGTCTCCGACCTGCCCGAAAATCTCGACGTCGATCACGGGGGCGATCTTTTCGGCAGCCAAGGTCGGTGTCAGGCACCTGTTCCGCACCCGCGATATCGGTGTTCTGGCATCCGGCACGGGCATCCAAAGGGCATCAACTATGGCATCCTTCGCTCGTACGCCACGGACATTCTGGTGGCACCTATGGCACATCGAGCGCCGCTCGCGCTGAGCGCCTCGGAGACGTCGCGCCGCCCAAAGGCACCCCTCCACGCCCGGCCTTTCAGGCTTTTGTCCTAATCGGTCGAGATTCGTCGCTTACCGGTCACCGAGCCGACATATGCGGGAGGAAATCAGTGGCACCCACCCTCAACACGGTGGCAAACGATCCAGCGCGCCCACTACGGGAAAGGACACCTTGCTCAGCCGTACGACGGCAATCAGCAGCATCGCGGCGGGCGGACCGCAACCGGACCGCCTGCCGCGCCCACCGTGACGTGGGGTCTGGGGGTCGCCCCCAGGAAGACAAAGGTGGGGCGGGCGGGACTCGAACCCGCGACCGAGGGATTATGAGATCAACACTGGCGGTTGATCAAGCTGCATAAATATCCACTGAGCTGCGAAAAGGCCTGCCATCACCTGACAGCGTTCCACTGCCTCTTCGGGCTTCGTGCGGACTGAATGCGGACTACTCGATCTTGGGGAGCGCTCCTCGAACGCCGCCCGCCAGCTAACAACGCACGTCCGGCGTTCGGCAACCGGGCCACCACCGCAAACCGCGAAGCGGCACGACAGCACTGCCAACCTCACCCCAAACCCCGGCCAGAGGATCATCCATGCCATCCATGTGCCGCCACCTACCTCAGGATCGTAGTATCACCGGTGATACTGCCGGAGTATCATGGGTGATGTGGCGGACAGACTGGCGAAGATCCTGGCGGAGATGCGCCAGAGCCCGAACAACATCCGGTTCGCGGACCTGCTGTTCGTCTGTCAGCAGTACTTCGGAGAACCACGATCGCCGGGCACATCGCACCACGTGTTCAAGACGCCGTGGCCTGGCGACCCCAGGGTCAACATCCAGGACAAGGGCGGCAAGGCGAAGCCCTACCAGGTCAAGCAAGTACTGACCGCGATCGAGAAGCTGGAGGAATGATCGTGAGCATGGCAGACCACTACACCTACCGCGTCCATTGGTCAGCGGAAGACGGCGAGTACGTCGGCACCGTCGCCGAACTGCCTTCCGTCTCCTGGCTCGCCGCCGACCGGATGGAAGCCTTCATCGGCATCCAGCGCGTCGCCGAAGAGATCGTCGCCGACATGGAGGCCTCCGGCGAGACTCCCCCTGTGGCCATCGCCGACCGGCACTACTCCGGCAAGTTCCAGGTCCGCGTGCCCGAAGAGGTCCACCGCCGTCTGGCGATCCGGGCAGCCGAGCAGGGCGTCTCTCTAAATGCGCTGGCCTCCTCACGCCTAGCCAGCGCCTGACAGTTCCACGGCAGACTACCTACGGCGATCACTCGATCAGGCGGCGAGCTGTGAAGCTGTTCGGCAGCAACTGGTCTCGGATGCGCTAACCCTGAACCTATGGATTACCTACGGTACGGGTGGATCAAGCGTCGTACGAGGTCAACGGCCTGACAAAGATCGGCCCGGTCGGGTCCGGCTGCTGGCGTTGCTGTACTTCACCGATGTATAGCTGCGAGAGCCACTGGAGTATCCGCCCCGTCTTCAATCCGCTCTTGATCTCTGTCCGGCCTCGTCCATCACCAGAGATGTGCCGACGGATGTACCGTTTACCGGCTTGCCACCACAAGCCCGTGACCGTCCACCCCAGGACAAAGGAGCTCGACACCGTGGGATTTGGATGGGACGAACTCGACGCGCTGGGATCCGCCATGGGCGGAGTCTTCACGGCAGCGGCATTTGGCGGAACCCTGCTGATCTTGCGTAACGAGCGCCGCCAGCGCATACAGGGTGATAAAGATCGTGAAGCCGAGCGGCTGGACAATGAGCGTCGTCAGGCGCGACTCGTCTACGCGACTCTGACTGAGCCGCCGGAGGATCGCAGATGGGCCGAGCCTTCAGCTGGCGAGGTCTTCGTACGGGTGTTCAACCACAGCGATGCGCCGATCTGGGACGTGAAGGTTCCGATCCCAGATCGCGAGTACGCCCCGGTATTGATCGAGTGCGTGGGTCCCGGAGACTCCGAAATCGGTGGGGTCTATGACATGCCTGATGACTGGTACTTGAGGCATGTGGGTCCGGGTTGTCCGTCACTTCCCGACTGGATGCCCATAGACGTCTTCTTTGTTGACAACTCTGGGCGGCGCTGGCGACGCAGCGGTCGAGCAGAGCCAGTGCGGTTGCTCGACGGTGAAGATCTACGGCCACCAACACCCGACACCGACACCGACACCGACACCGACACCGACACCGACAGATAGTTACCGCACCATCCCGTCCGCCGTCGACCCACACCACGTGGAGCGGGCTTGGTTCAGGGCGCCAAGGTGGAGCGCCCAACCGGACGAACGACCTTGGCGCCCTGAACCAAGTCTGCTCGGCTTCGCCTGGGTCGACGGTGGACGGGATGGCATCCATCCTCGAAGCCCGAGGCTCCCGCCGGAGGCACCATCTGAGCCATCTCCGCAGCAGGACTGAGCCGGCGCGCTGGCCGATGCCGGCCGGAGGCCGCCAGCAGGCCGAGCGCGTCCGGCCGCGCTGCGCTTGCGCGGCGCCTTGATCCAGAACAGAGCAATTCGGCAGTGCGAAGCAATCGTTCGGCAACCGCCAGGAAGACCCCCACACTGCCAGGACGGTACTCATCCAAGATCGATGAGCTGCAACCCGTTGACCAGCGGCGGCGCGGATCGAATCACCGTAGCTCCCCGCCACGCCCCGCCGATGACCGGCCCGTCTGGCACGGATCTGGCATGGCAACACGGCTCGGACCCCGTGACCGATCGAGTCAAGGCGATCAGGTTAGATCAAGCGGGATACCAGGTCAGACGGCTTACAGCGATCTTGCTTGGGTCAATGCGGTCGGATTGGTTGCTGTACTTCTCTGCTGTACAGCAACCCTCGTCCAGACCGAGCCCAGCACTCAGGCCGGGGATTGCTCTGGCCCCTACCGCCGGCCGAGTGCACCGAGCTTGCCGTCCGGGCTATCAGTGAGGTCGGCCCGCGCGATGGCCACAAACTGGCCTACCGCATCCTTGTACTCGGTCTTCCACTTCTCCAGCGGCCTCTCCCGCCTAGCCTCCACTGACCAGACCACCTCGCCCAGTTTCTCGGAAACTCGCCACGCCGCCGCGTTCACATCCCCGGCTGACATGAGCCGCACCTCCTGGCATAGCACGTGAAGCGAAGTCAGGTCGTCTCTGTACTCGCTGATGCCGCCGTCCTCATGCCAGCCCTGCTTCAAACGTGCGTAGATCGCTTCGGCTGCGGCAAGAAGACTCGCGTAGATCCTTCGTCGTTCACTGAGCCAACGCCGCGAATCTTCCCGCTGGATCCGAAGTCGGTCGAGCCTCACGATTACTACCTGTGCAACCAGCACCCCGCCTAACGCAAAGAGACCGGTTACGAGCGGTACGCCCCACCACGGAACCTGAGTCATCGATCCACCGTAGTCGACCGTTTCCGAGCCAAGGAAACCTTCATGGACGTTCGACCTGCCGCTGGAGCGGCGAGCTGCTAAAACAGCCGACGTGGGTGTCTGCGGCGAGGCGTTCCTGTTGTCATGGAGTTGGACACCCACAGTGCCAGGACGGTCCTCACCCAAGGTCGCTGAGCTACATCGCGATGAACAGCATCGGCAAAGATCCACGTACCACTGGTCCCACCCACCTCCGTCGATAACCGGCATCTCGGGCACGCATGTAGCACAACACTTGAACAAGTCGGCCATACTGAGGCATGCGATTGCGTCGACAGCCTTCGCCAGCCACTTCAATAGAAGAGATTTCATCGAAAGATGCGCTAGCAATCGCCGTGCCTCATGTGTACGGCTACTGGGAAGGCCGCCATACTCATCGGATCCAGGCGGTCAACTTCCAGATCATCTTTATGTCATTGCTTACGACCTCCTATGCCGGAGTGCTTGCGACCAACAAAAACCCCGTCATCCTGGTCCTTATTGGAACCATCGGCTGCGTTGGCTCCTTGTTCAACCTGGTGCAAGATTTGCAATTCAAGAGGCATATAGATGTGGCAACATTGGCACTAATGGAACTTCAGGGGCGACTCGCGGATGCACTGGAGCTTGACTCAGTCCGCGTTATTGAAAAACTAAGGTCAGTGCGGGGCGTGAGCTTTACCACGCTTCTCGCTTTCGCCTATTCGATATCCGCCTGTCTCTCACTCTCAGGCGCAATATTTGGCTTGACGCTGACATGAGTAGCCTGAAGGCCCACTGACCCCCTTGACCCCCAGGTACTTTTCGATCTTGGCTGAGCTGGGCTAGATGCCTCTTGAACTGCCAACCATCGTCCACCGTCGTACGACATGGTCACTGGCGATTGTCACCCAGATAGTCACCCAGGCGCCCCGAGGCTTGCACTCTCGCTTCATAGCCTGCCTCCATAAGCACAGGGATCAATCCACTCTGGACGCGGAGAGCCTCCTGCCGCACCATGAGGCGTGACCCAGACACCGACATGGCTCGCCGTGGTGACACCACTACTATCTGGAGCCTTTGGCATAGTGGGCGCTCTAGGCGGCACAGCACTAGCAGCCAAGCGCACAAGGGAACGCGAAGATCAATCGTGGAAACGTCAACAGCAAACTGACCTGGCAAGATATAGGCGAGAACGCACCGACCGCCTTCGAGAACGGCGTGCCACCTTGTACAGCGACGTCGCCGAGTATGCCCAGCGACGCGACTCCTCACTTGAGGGCTGGCTAACGACCGAGGA
Organism: Actinoplanes couchii; assembly: GCF_016862075.1. Taxonomy (GTDB): domain Bacteria; phylum Actinomycetota; class Actinomycetes; order Mycobacteriales; family Micromonosporaceae; genus Actinoplanes; species Actinoplanes couchii. The sequence continues at coordinate 6,956 of NZ_BOMG01000111.1, forward strand.
CGAGCCCGCACCAACCGGCGGATACGAGCTTCTACACCTTGATCAACTACACGCACGGATGAGGCTTCTCGCCCCACCGGCAGTACTCGATAGGTGGAATAGCTTTCAAGTAGCAGAGCGACGAGCCTTGCACCACTACCAAAACGACGTTGTACCGGTCAGCGTCAACGGTCGTCGATGGTTACATCGAACAGACCAATACGTTCGCAACCTTCAACTAGCAATTAGTGAACTATTTGACGCGCTGAGTGACGCGATTCAAGACCTTGAGAAATCCGAAACTGAGGTTGATGGAAACCTATAATTGGGCAGGATTCCAAATAAATTGATCCTGCTTAGGGTGCATCCCCAGTCATCACCCACGCTCCAGGTGCAAACCTCAAACGCCTGTTGACGTTGCCCTCACCATCTTGGAGAGCGATGTACAACAGTCCGTTCTCCTCAACCTTTGAAGTCACCCGTGGGCTTTCAAACTCAGCGATCTTACCGTTCGTAGTCTCAACCTTGATCTTCATAGCATCTAACCTCCTTCCACGGAGGGTAGCTGTAAGGTGTTGCCAATCATGGACGTATCTACTTATCCCGGCGTCAATGGCGACTTGACGCCCCGCACGTCGCGATGAGTCGGCGCCGGGGCGGCGGTGTGCGCCCACTTCGAGGGCAGGCCACCTGGCCTGCCCTCGACACCTGACCGCTAGGGCCGCAGAGGCTCCGAGGCTCAAGGGCCGTCGCTTGCGGCCGTCGCTTGCGACGCGAAGCGCCCTTGACCATGGAGGAGCGGCCCGGACACACTGCGCGCCGCCGCCCCGGCACCGACGGTAGCGCCTCGCGCTACGGCCTGGCGAGGCAGCTCGGCCGCGTCGCTCTGGCCGTGCCGATCGGCAGCCGGCCAACTCCGACGTCACCCCAATCCGCTAACCCTGTCGTCGCTGCGACCCGACTCCGCTTCTGCACGCCAGCCGACGGGCTGCCAGCATGTCCGGGCCAAGCGACAGCGGCGGCACGGGCACGCGCCCAGGCGGCGGCGTGAGCGGCCCGTTTCGGGACGCCTTGAGAACGTATAGAAAGTTTGAACAAGTCCGCGACGCTACCTCGCTAGGCCTGGACGGGTTTAGCTGTCACATGTGCGGCTTACTTGCGGAATTCGCCGTCTTTGACGCCGCTGACGAAGGCAGTCCACTCAGCCAGAGCGAAAAACAGGACCGGCCCGTCAGGATCCTTACTATCCCGGATAGCAAAGCCACCATCGGGGGTACTAGCAACCTCGACACAATTCCCACCGGAGCCACCTGAGCGGCTGCTCTTCTTCCAGGTCGCTAAGCGGCGATCAAAGCTAGCGGATTCAATGCTCATGGCTTCATCTCCTCTGTAGCCGCCGCAATTAGGTCAAGGGAGTCTGCGGGGCTGGCGGCTGTCGACAGGACCGACTCCCATGCGTCTCGATACGTCGCGACTTCACGAGGGTCATCGACATAAAGCGTTCGAGCGAGCAGTTCGACGCTTACGATGTCGCCGTCCTCGGCGTCGGCGAAGCGCAAAGTGATGAAGCCGCCTTGGACGGGCATGTAGGCGCCGGACCCGAAGGGGAGCACTTGCACGGTGGTGTTCGGCCGGCCGGAGGCCTCGGCAATGTGCATGAGTTGCTCGTGCATGACATCGGCTCCGCCGACTCGGCGGCGTAGGACCGCTTCGTCGATCACCGCGTGGACGCGGGGCGCCTCGGGACCAGTGAGAACTTGTTGCCTCAGCATCCGCGCTTCGACTCGTCGTCGGACGTGGTCTTCGTTGTCGCTGGGGCCGTTGGCAAGGACCAGGCCTTCGGCGTACCGCGCGGTTTGCAGTAGACCTGGCACCACAACCGGCTCGAATGTGAGTACCGCGCTCGCAGCCGCTTCCAGCCCGAGGATGTGTGCGAACTGCTTGTGGACTACGTCGTCGTAGCGGTGCCACCAGTCTTGGCTGCGTGACACGGAGGCGAGTTGGACGAGGGCGTCGACCTGGGACTGTTCGGTGAGGCCGTAGAAGGTCAGGAGGTCGCGGCAGTCGCGGGGCGTGGTAGGTGACTGGCCCCGTTCGATGCGGCTGACCTTCGATGGGGACCAGTCGAAGCGTGAGGCCACTTGCTCGCCGGTCAGGCCGTTCGCTAGGCGCAGCTTGCGCAGCTCAATGCCTAGTTTTCGCCTTGCTACTGAGCCGCCCTGTACTGCCATGGGGTCTCGCACCTCCCGTCGACGCACAGTCTCTCAGCCTCCTCTCGGTGATCTTCTGACGCGGGTGCATGGATCATGTGCGCGGTTCATGCAATTGCGTGGCGCACTTGCGCAGCGTACGGTTATGCACGGCTGCATAGCCAAGGGGTCCACCTGGCCGCTCCCTGACCTGTGCCGGTGCCCCGTCCAGTTACCGAACCGACTGGGAGTCTGCGATGCACAGACGGCGTAAGTTCTGGCGGTACTTCAACTCACGGTTCTGCACGTGCGGGCTGCTCTGGCCCTGCGTCGATCGGGAGATCGCCGCCGCACAGGCCCGCTGGCAGCAAATACAGAGCACGTCCTGGAATGCCCGGACGCTTCAGTTCGCCGTGATACCGCGAGCGAAGTCGACTCGCACGGATCGGCCGGCCGGATCGGCTGGGCGCCGGAAGCGCCGCCGTCGCGCATGACCGTCATCTTCGGGCCGGACATCCAGCTACACGTCACCGGCGCATCGGCTGAATGCGAACTCGTCCCCGGCGGCCCGGACAACGGCTCCGGCCACATCACTACTCTCCGGATCGGCGTCGTAGTCCAGCATGCCCTGTCCCAGGGGGCGAAGCCGCTGGAACTGGTCGGCACCTCCGAAATCAAGAAGATGCTGGGAGTAGGTAGGCAACGCGTGTACCAACTGACCTGCCGCCACAACTTTCCCAGTCCAGCGGCTTCTCTCGACTGCGGCAAAGTGTGGTTCAAGTCGGAAGTCCAGGAGTGGATCGACCGGTACCGCTCCTCGACGCTTCAGCAGTCCAGCGATATCTGACGCTTACCTGTCAACGCGGGCGGCGGTGCCGAACCTGACGCGTCGTCCCGACCGAAGGATGTGGTGCCGCATGGAGTTGAGTGCCGGTGACATCTTCATGGCCGAGCGGCTGGCCGATCTGATGTCCAATTACGACTATGCCTGCATCGACGGCAGCACGGTCATCGAACTGGCCGCCTCGCTGCGCGACTTCCTTCTCAGCAAGGGTGTCCAGACCTCCCCCGCCGGGGCGGAAAGGTACGTACGAGAAGCAGGCGTCGTTCCTTTGAACCCATAGACGCAGGACCGCACCTCCGACAAACGCCGGCTCCGCAATCGGGGCCGGCGTTTGTCGTGCCAGCGCAGGAGGCGGTTGTCCATCTCCACGTGACTACAGAGTCCGCGTCAGCGTATGGTGATCGGAAATTTATGCATGCATGAAAGGTGGCCGCCGGTGCCGACGGACGCATCCGCGCAGCGACTCCGTGTCGGGGCTGAGCTGCGGCGACTTCGGCTGCAAGCGCAGCTCTCCGGCGAGTTCGTGGCGAACGCCTTCGGTTGGGCTCAGTCGAAAGTGTCCAGGATGGAGACCGGTCGGACCGCCTTCACAGTTAAGGACGTCGCCGGCCTTTTGGCGCTGTACGGCGTGCCGGACGATGTCCGCGCCGAGCTGCTGGGGGCGACGGCTGAAGACACCGGTGAGGGCGCCTGGATCGTCCGCGCGGGCGGCTTCCCGCGACGGCAGGGCTCCATCTCTCAACTGGAGTCGACTGCCAAGCGCATCCGGCACCATCAGCCGGTGGTCCTGCCTGGCCTGCTCCAGACCTACGACTACGCCCGTGCCGTCATCTCAGCCGCGGGCGCTACCGACCCGGACAGCATCGCGGCGGCCCGGATGAAGCGTCAGGAGATGCTGACCGCACCGAACGCCCCGAAGTATGAGGTCGTCCTGGACGCGCGGGCCTTGCTCCTGGGCGTCGCCGACGTCGACCTGATCCGCGCGCAGATCCGGTCACTCGCGGAGCGGGTGGCTTCGTTGAAGTCGCTCGACTTCCGGATCATCCCGTTCGGGAAGGTGTCGCCGGTTTTCACGACGGTGGGCTTCACTCTGTACGAGTTCAAGGAGCCCACGAGTCCGGCCGTGGCCTGGGTGGAGACGCCTACCGGAGACGTCTACTTCTCGGCTCGCGAGGACACCGATCGTTACTCATCGCTGTTCCAAAAGCTACAAAGCGTTGCACTCCCCCAAAGTCATGCGGTTCGATACCTTCAGTCGCTTGAACATGACATCGAGCGATATCTGACCGGTCCCGACCTGGGAGGAATCTGACCGTGGACAAGCCTGACTTCAGTACGGCGAAGTGGCGCAAGAGCACCGGCAGCGGCGATGGTGGCTGCGTCGAGATCGCGTACGTGGGTGGCACTATCGGGGTCCGCGACACCAAGGACAACGGGACCGGCCCGATCCTGATGTTCAACGAACGCGAATGGACCGCCTTCCTGAGCGGCGCGCGCGGCGGCGAGTTCAACCTCGACACCCTCGCGGACTGAACGCATGACGGCGGCCAAGGACGCGGGCGAACGCGCGAAGATCGACCGGCGCACTATTCCGCTCTTGGCCGCCACGGGTATATCCGTCACCGGCGATGGCGCCTTCATCTCCGCCGCGCCCCTGCTCGCCGCCGCACTGACCCGCGATCCGGTCCAGGTCTCGCTCGTGACGGCCGCCGTTTACATCCCGTGGCTGCTGTTCGGTCTGCCCGCCGGCGCACTCGTTGACCGCTGGTCCCGCAAACGAGTCATGGTCCTGGCGGACCTGTTCCGGGCCGTCGTCCTGGCCGCGCTCGTCGCACTGCTGGTGATCGGTTGGGCTTCCCTGCCGGTGCTGGTGGTCGTAGTACTGCTAGTCGGTATAGCGCAATGCTTCTTCGACTCCGCGGCTCAAGCAGTGATCCCGACCATCGTCGGACGCGACAAGGACGCTCTCGCCAAGGTCAACGGCCGTTACTGGGCGCTCGACACCGTCGGTCGCTCCCTTCTCGGCCCTCCCCTGGGCTCGTCCGCCTTCGGCATCAACCGCGCTCTGCCCTTCGCGGCGGACGCCGTCTCCTTCCTCGCCTCGGCCTTACTGGTCCGACGGCTGCCGGACACCCCGAGGCCCGACGGCGATCACGAGCCGATTCTTTCGGCCGTCAAGGCCGGCCTGCGGCACCTGCTCCACACCCGCGAGCTGCGCGTGCTGGCGTTCAGCATGGGCGCCTACAACGGGGCCTTCAACATCGCCATGGCGCCCTTCGTCCTGTACGCCACCGACGTCCTGGATGTGCCCAACGCCGCATACGGGGTGCTACTCGCGATGAGTGCCCTCGGCGGTGTCGTCGCCGGTTGGCAGGCCGGACCTCTCACCCGCCGGATGTCCTACCGGCAGACCATGGCACTGGTGCACACGACTCAGGCCGCCGCTTGGGCCGGCATCGCCTTCACGGGCAACCCGTGGGCCGCCGGACTCTTCCTCGCCCTGCTCGGCGCGGGCTCCTCGCTGTCGAGCGTCGCGGTCGGCTCCGCGCGTCAAGCCCTCACCCCGGACCACCTGCTCGGCCGGGTCGTCTCCGCATTCCGCCTCTTCGGACTCGGCCTCGCCGGACTCGGCGCACTGGCCGGCGGACTCATCGCCAGCACTTGGGGCTTGACCGCCCCGCTCGTAGCAGCACCGATCGTTCTACTGATCGCTAGCTTGCTGACCTGGCCTTACAAGCGCCAGCACTGATAGATCGAAAATCTTCTCTCCTCTTTAGTGGACAGTTGACTATGCACACGTGCATAGTATCTATGCACGCATAGATAGAGCTGAGTTGTCGCCCTCGGCGACGAACTGGAGGAGATCCGCAGTGGCTGTGCCCAACGCGCTCAAGGTGCCCGTCCCGTTCGACTACGTCTTCCCGTCTGGAGCCCTGTTCCTCGGTGTCGAGGCCGCGACCGACTTCGACAAGCGCGGACAGGGTGACGACCAGCTCCGCGACAAGGAGACCGGCGAACGCGTCTGGGTCGTACGGGTCCTCGACCTCGACCCGGAGGCGGGCAAGTTCGGCGGGTCGAAGGAACTAAAGGTCAAGGTCGTCGCTGCTCAGCAGCCGGTCCCGCCCACCTCGGCGGTGCCGGGTTACCCGCCGATGGTGGCGTTCAACGACGTGATGCTCACGCCGTACGTGGACTCGCAGCGCTGCAAGAGCGCCGCCACCAAGTGCCGCTCGCGGCTGGCGTGGTCGGTCAAAGCGAGCGCCATGACCACCCCTGAGCAGACCAGCAGGCCGAAGGCCGCTTAGTTCACTTCTCGCGTCCGGGAGCGGGGCCAACAACCGCCAAGAAGTTCTCCCCGCCCCGGCCGCTCCAACCACCACCTGTGAAGGAGAGGGCTGTGGAGCCCAAGGTAGTCGACGCTGCCCGCGTCACGACACCGATCGACCTCGTATGGCGTAACTGCACCGGCTGCGATCGCCACCGACTGATGACGGATGGTGCCGACAGGTGCGACCTCTGCGCCGGGATCGCCCCTCGGCCTGCGGCTGAAGTCGGCTGGGACCTCGCCAACCAGCTCGCCCGGCTCGTCGGTGCCATCGAGGGATGGGCCGATGACCTCTCGGACGTCACCGACGCCGAGAAGCTCGCAAAGATTCGGCACCTGCTCAGCACCCGCAACCCGTATCGCCGCGAGACGGAGGTGCGGTGACCATGCCGCTGATCAACATCATTCGGGGCGAGACCATCCCCGTCGCTCCCCTCAACGTCCGCACACCTGTGGTCAAACTTCCGATCTGGCTGGTCGTCCTCTGGGAGACCGTCAAGGCACTGGCTTGGCTAGTCAACGGCTACATTCGCCACTGGTACGTCACGCTGCCGGTCACCGGCATGACCTGGCTCCACCTCGCCCACGGCTGGCAGGCTCTCGCTGGACTCGTCGGCGGCGTTACCGTCGCTGCGACCGGCTGGGCGTTCGGGCACCGGCCATCCTGGTTGCGGTTCGGCTGGTGGCCGATCTTCGCCAAGATCCGACGCTTGGTGTACCGACGGCGATGGATGGCGGCGATGGTCACCGCTGGGCTGTCGATCTCGTACGACAAACGCACGATCGTTCCGGAGATCCGCCGGGTCCGGTGTCGTGCGGACTGCGATGAAGTTCTGGTCCGGATGGTGACCGGGCAGATCCCGGACGACTTCGCCAAGGCGTCCGAGCGGCTGGCGCACACCTTCGGCGTGCGGCAGGTCAAGGCCATACCCGGCCCGACGTACGCCACCGTGGTCCTGGTCCTCATGCGCGGCGATAGCCTCCACGACACCGTGCCGCCGCTGCCCGTGCCGTACCGGCCGGACTTCACCGCCCTGCCCATCGGCGTCCAGGAAGACGGCGACCTCTACCGGCTGCGCCTGTTCGGCACCCAGGTTCTGATCGTCGGTGCTACCGGGTCGGGGAAGGGTTCGGTGATCTGGTCCATCGTCCGGTCCCTCGCCAACGGGGTCACGGTCGGACTGGTCGAACTGTGGGGCCTCGATCCCAAGGGCGGGATGGAGCTCGGGATCGGCCGGCCGTTGTTCGCCCGGTTCGCCTCGCGGGACTTCGCCGAGATGGCGGCCATGATCGAGCAGGCGGCGGCTACCGCTCAGGAACGCGCTGCTCGGCTGGCTGGCAAGACTCGCCAGCACACCCCGACCGTGGATGAGCCGCTGATCGTCCTGGTCATCGACGAACTGGCGAACCTGACCGCCTACCTGACCGAACGCCAACTCAAAGATCGGATCAAGGCCGCGCTCGGCATCGTCCTGACCCAGGGCCGCGCCGTCGGCGTGCACGTGGTCGCGGCGATCCAGGACCCGCGCAAGGAGGTGCTGCCCGCCCGTGGGCTGTTCCCGACCCGGATCGGGTTGCGGCTGTCGGAGCCGGCAGAGGTCGACATGGTCTTGGGCGACGGGATGCGCGACCGGGGCGCGCTCTGTGACCGCATCCCGCAGACACAACCCGGCATCGGCTACGTGACCTTGGAAGGCGACACGACACCGATGCGGGTCCGGCTGACCTACTGCGACGACGAGACCGTGCGCGACATGGCCGACCTGTACGGCGGTGCCGAATGAAGCTCACCGCTGGCCGCATCGAAGGTCTGACGTTGACCGCCATCCTGACGACCGTTGCCCTGGCTGCCGGGTGGGCCTCGTTCTCCCATGTCCACGACTGGACCATGCGCCACGCCCCGGCCGGCACCCCGGACGCCTTCGGCTGGGTCAATGCCGTCATCTCGGAGCTGGTGCCGGTAGCCGCGCTGCTCACCATCAAACGGCGGCGTCGGGTCGGTGCGGCGATCGGCTACCCGCTGTTCCTGCTCGTCGCCGCGGGCACCCTGTCGCTGTCGGCACAGCTCGCCGTCGCTCAGCCGAGTCCGTCCGGGTGGCTGCTGTCGGCGGTGCCTGCGCTGGCGTTCATGGCGCTGGTCAAGTTGGTCTTCACCAGCCCTGCTGCGGCTCCGAAGCCAGCAGCCACCCCGGCTGCTCCGGCTGTGCAGGTCGCTGCTCCGGTGGTGCCGGTCGTACCTGCCCGGCCGATGGCCCGGCCCAACGGCGTTCCGGTCATCGGGCAGGTGACCCGATGACGACACCGACCCAAACTGTCGCCCCTCGACCTGGCTCCCGCGCTGCCCGGTTGGGGAATCCTCGGGCCGTCGACGCGCTCAAAGACCTGGCCATCGATCACGGCGTTTGTATCCGCCCGATCGCGCTGCGCCGGACCGACCTGGCCACCGGCAAGACCGAACTTGTCGGCCTGCCCTGCGGCGCCACCCTGGAAGCCAAATGCCCTCCGTGTGCCAAGCGGGCGCGACGGCTGCGGCAGGTCCAGATCCGGGAAGGCTGGCACCGCACCGACGAACCGGTACCCGGCCCGGAGCCGGCCACGCCGCGCCAGCGAGACCTGATCACCGCACGGGCGCACTTGGAGTTCGAGCGGGCCGCGCTCCAACTCGTCGCCATGGAACCCGACCAGCGGACGGCAGAGCTGGAACGCATCGACACGGCGATCGGCGCTGTCGAGCAGGAGATCGCCGCCGAAGGACTGCGGGGCAGCATCGCACCCGGCCGGTCCCGCACCGATCCGGAAGACGACAGCGGCCCTCGGCGGGTCCGGTCGACGAAACGGCGGCAAGACGTCCCCGACCTGCCCCGACAGAAGGTAGAGGCGCGCACGGTCGGCCGAACCTACGTCGGCAGCGATGGGGTCGAGCACCGGCCGTCGATGTGGCTCACCCTCACCCTGGACAGCTACGGGCCGGTCCACTCGATCCACTCAGGGCGGCCCTGTGCCTGCCGTCGCTGGCACGCCACCGATGACGCGCTGCTCGGCACGCCGGTCGACCCGGCCCGGTACGACTACCGCCGGGCCGCCTGGGACGCCGTGCACTTTCCCCGGCTGCTCGACCGGTACTGGCAGAACCTACGGCGGGCGGTCGGCTGGAACGTCCAATACGCGGGCTGCGTCGAACCGCAACGACGTCTCGCACCACACGCGCACTTCGCGATCCGGGGCACCATCCCGCGGTCGATGCTGGAACTCGTCGCCAAGGCCACCTACCACCAGGTGTGGTGGCCGGCCGCCGACCGGCTCCGCTACCCGATCGACCGACCACCGACCTGGAACACGACGGCAGAGACGTGGGCGGACCCGGACACCGGACGACCGCTGGCGACGTGGGATGAGGCGCTGGACGACCTCGACGACGACCCGGACGCCGAACCCGCCCACCTGGTCCGCTTCGGTACTCAGGTCAAGGCCAAGGGCGTCGACCCGAGCACGCGCGACGCGGAGCGGACGATCGGTTACATCACCAAGTACGTGACCAAGTCCGCGGCAGACTGCCACGCGACCACGAGCGATCCGCAGCGCCAGCACCTCGACCGCCTCTGGCACGAACTCCGCGTCACCCCCTGCTCCGAGCGCTGCTCGAACTGGCTGCTCTACGGCGTCCAACCCAAGAAGGCCCACGGACGGCTCCGCCCCGGCCACTGCAAGGGACGCGTCCACCAGAAAACCACCCTCGGCATCGGCGGACGCCGCGTGCTCGTCTCCCGCGACTGGTCCGGCAAAACCCTCGCCGACCACCGCGCGGACGCTCACGCCTGGGTCAAGGCACTGCTCGGCACTACCACCGAAGAGGCGGAGGAAAAGCCGGCGGTCGCCTGGGAGATGGCTCGGCACGACGATCCCGACCTGCCTGCCCTCGAACACCGGCTCTTGCGGTCGATCTCTCAACGCATCCAACGTCGAACACAGCTCAACGCCGCGAGACGCGCGGTAGACGACCACGCCCCGAACACCCGAGAGGAGGCCCACCAGTGAGGCGCGGAACCGTTCGGCAACTGCCCATCGCCCCTCGGCTGTGGTCGGTCGACGATGTCTCCGGCTACCTCGGTATCCCGGTCGGAACCCTCTACCAGTGGCGCCACCGCGGACAGGGACCGCGCGCACGCAAGGTCGGCCGGCACCTCCGCTACGACCCGGCGGACGTGCAGACCTGGCTGGACGAGGCGGCCTGACCATGAGCATCGCCAAGCGCCCCAACGGCAAATACCGCGCCCGCTACCGCGACCCCGGCGGCCACGAGCACTCCCGCCACTTCGACCGCAAGGCCGACGCCGACCGCTGGCTCAACTCGGTGAAGACCAGCATCGCCCGCGGCGAGTGGATCGACCCGGCCCTGGCCAAGGTGACGGTCGGAGACTGGGCGGCCCGCTGGATCGCCAACCAGGTCCAGCTAAAGCCGTCGACCCGGTTCCGCTACGAAGCCGTACTCCGCAATCAGGTCCTTCCGGTGTGGGAACGCGTAGCGCTCTCGGCAGTCGCCCACACGGACGTAGGCGAGTGGGTCCGCCGACTCTCCGACGCCGGTCTCGCTGCCTCAACCGTTCGGCAAGCGCATCGCGTCTTCTCGCTCCTGCTGGCCGAAGCGGTCCGGGACGGCCGACTTCCCCGCAACGTGGCCATCGGCGTCCGCCTGCCCCGAGTCGGCAAGGCCGAGAAGTCGTTCCTGACGCACGCCCAGGTCGCCGATCTCGCAGACGCCGCCGAACCGCACAGCCTGATCGTGCGAGTCCTCGCCTACACAGGACTCCGCTGGGGTGAACTCGCCGCCCTCAAGGTCAAGCGAGTCGACCTGACCCGGCGCCGCCTGCTGGTCGCCGAGTCGATGACGGAGGTCAACGGCAAGGCCGTCTTCGGTACGCCGAAAACGCACCAGCGCCGTTCGGTCCCGTTCCCACGCTTCCTCGTCGACCCGCTGACGGACCAGATCATCGGCCGGAGCCGCGACGACCTGGTGTTCACCTCTCCGGAGGGCGGCGTGCTGCGCAACAACAACTTCCGCCGGCGCGCCTTCGACCGGGCCGCGGAAACCGTCGGGCTCAAGGGCCTCACCCCGCACGAGCTACGCCACACCGCCGCGAGCCTGGCGGTAGCGGAGGGTGCCAATGTCAAGGCCGTACAGCGGATGCTCGGACACGCGTCGGCGGCGATGACCCTGGACGTGTACGCGGACCTGTTCGAGGACGACTTGGACCAGGTCGCGGACCGTCTCGACCAGGCGGTCACCGCTCGTAGTGCGGACTGTTTGCGGACCGCGCCCGCCGGACCGGCCTTCGACGCGGTCCGGCCGCCCGCAAAAAAGCAGGTCAGACGAGTGGGGCGGGCGGGACTCGAACCCGCGACCGAGGGATTATGAGTCCCCTGCTCTAACCCACTGAGCTACCGCCCCGTACCGGCGGCGATACTATCCCGTGCCCCGCTCCCAAGCCTAGCGATCTATCGCTACACCAGGGATTTTGACAGAAGAACGATCTGCGGCCGGGGATCCCTGACTTGAAGATCCTCTACCCGGGGCGGCTCCTCGTCACAGGAATCGTCCCAGGCGGTGGACTCAGCGTAGTTCTCCAGGTAGACATCGCTCATTGAAACGGCCTAAACCGCCCGTTAAACCCCGACTCTCGAGCCCAGAGCGGCCAGTACCGCCCCGGCGGTGCGCCATCCGCCGGCCATCGCGCCCTGGATGGAGGGGCTGTCGCGGTGGTCGCCGGCTACGAACAGGCCGTCGCCCAGGTCGACCGGGCGGCGCAGCCGGGCCTGCGGCGGGTGGGCCGACGGCAGCGCGTGCGGGATGCTGATGACCTCCAGCAACTCCCAGTCCTCGGCCGATGTGCCGTAGATCCGCGACATCTCCACCCGGATGACCGCGTCGGAGGCGCTGGACGGTGCGGACGTGCCGACGATGGTGGCCGCGATGAGGCTTTTCCCGCTGGGGGCGTACTCGGGTGCCGCGTTGCTCATCACCACCGTGTTGGCGATGATCTCCCGGCGGTCGCCGTCCAGCAGCAGGATGGGCTCGTCGATGGGGGCGTGGTCGGCGCCGAAGTAGTAGGTGGTCAGGCTGTGCGTGTCCGGTCTGGGGATCCGGCCGCCGAGCAACTCGGCGGCGCTGACCGGGTCGGTGGCGACGATCACCGCGCGGCAGTGGAGTTCGCCGCCCTCGGTGACGACGACCCCGGGATCCACCGAGAGGGTACGGGCCCCGACCAGCAGCTGCGGGAACGGCAGGGGGCCGGCGACCGCCGCGGGCAGGGCGGCCATGCCGGCGGCGGGCACCCCGAGGCGGCCGCGGGCGAACGAGCGCAACACCATCGCGGCGACGTGACTGGACGTGTCCAGTGACCGGTCGGCGAACACGCCGGAGAAGAACGGCCGCAGCACCTCTTCGATGATCCGGTGGGACAGCCCGGCGTTGCGCAGCATCTCCTGGGTGCTGGTCTCCGGCATCTCGAGCAGCCGTTTCGCCGGCAGGGCGGCGCAGCGGGTGGCGAGCGCCGCGAACTTGAGCCGGTCGGAGAGAGTGCCGACACCGGAGAGCAGGGTCTGCGGGGTGCCGAGTGGTTCGCGGATCGGGTTCTCCAGGCGGTGCAGTTCGCCGCCGCGGCGCACCAGGACGCCGGAGGTGAAGTAGCGCATGTCGAGCGCGTCCACGTCGACCAGAGCGGAGAGCCGGGGGTAGGCGGTGTTGATCACCTGGAAGCCGCGGTCCAGGTGCCAGCCCTCGATCACGTCGGTGGCGACGCGGCCGCCGACCCGGTCGGACGCCTCGACGAGGATCCACTCGACCCCGGCCCGGTCCAGCCGACGGGCGGCGGCCAGCCCGGCGAGCCCGCCGCCGACGATGACGACGTCCACCTCAACGGGCTGCGACATTTCCACCTCACAGGCTGCTACTCAAGCGGAACTCAGCGTAAACCAGACCAACCCGCTGAAGGTGCCGAAAGGGAGCCGGGAAACAGAAAACCCCAGGCTCTGAAAGCCTGGGGCCGAAAGGTCTGCTCCCCGAATTGGACTCGAACCAATAACCTGCCGGTTAACAGCCGGCTGCTCTGCCAATTGAGCTATCGGGGATAGTCACAGTGTCTGCTTCTCACTGCTTGTCGCTTCGGTCTCCCTGGCGACGAGGAGAACACTACATGACCGCCCGGACCGCACGCCAACCGGATACCCCGTTAGCGTCAGAGGCCGACAGTGGGGCCGAAACCGGGATGTGTGGAGTACCGGCCCGGCAGGATGGGTATGCACCTGAGGCAGACGCACGCGCGTCGAACTACGGAAGGAGCCGCCATCATGCGCGGAAAGCTGATGTTCCTCACCGGTCTCGCGGCGGGCTTCGTCCTGGGCAGCCGTGCCGGCCGGGAGAAGTACGAAGAGATCCGGTCCACCGCTCAGAAGGCCTGGCAGCACCCGACGGTGCAGGAGGCCGCCGGTGTGGCCCAGGCGCAGGCCAACAAGCTCTACACCGAGGGCAAGGACAAGCTGCAGTCGTCCAAGCTCGGCGAGAAGCTGAGCACCAACGGGCACGACACCACGGACGAGCTGACCGCCCCGAGCGTCACCGGCACGAAGAGCACCGGCACGAGCTACTGACGCCGGTCGTCTCACGGCGCCGTTCCCGACCCCGGGAGCGGCGCCGAGGCATGTCCGGGACGGATCACACAAAGCCGAGGCACGTCCGGGACGGATCACACAAAGCCAGGGCACGTCCGGGACGGATCGAACCAAAAAGATCAGAAGATCAAAGACCAAAGATCAGAAGACGCAGGGTTCCTGTTCCGGCACCAGGCCGAGACCGGTCAATTCCCCGAGGACGTACGCCAGGGCCTCGCCCCGCTGTTCGTCGCTGCCGGGCACGTCCACGTCCACGTACTCGGTGCGGGCGGTGTCGGCGGCGAGCAGGTGCCGCAGCACGGGCTGCCAGGCGGCCGACGGGTCGGTTATTCGTGCGGTTATCACCGACAGCCCCGCGTCGGTCAGCCGGTCGATGCCGGCCTCGGGGGCCGGCCAGTCGCGGAGCACGGTGGGCAGATCGAGGCAGATGCCGAGCCGGTCCTTGTCGACGCGACTGAGGGCGGCGACGGTCTGCTCGGGGCTGTCCAGGATCCGGCCGGGGCCGGGCTGGAATCCGGCGCGGACGGCACGGCCCACCCGCCAGGCGAGGTCGGCGAGGCCGCCGGAGAGGCGGGACAGGTGGCGGGCGCCGTCGCGCTGCCGGGCCTCGTCCCATTCGCCGTCGCGGCCGAGGCCGCCGGTGACGAGAGCGCCGCGGACCTCCTCGGCGGGGAGCAGGTCGACCAGGATGCGGGCGAGGTCGAGGGTGTGCCGCAGCCGGGCGGGCTCGCTCCAGTCGGGGGCCGGGTGCTCGCCGCCGCCCTCGGGCGCGCCGCTCAACGTGACGACTTCGAGGCCGCGGGCGTCGAGTTCGTTACGCAGCCGGGTGCGGGCGCGGCCCTGTTCGGCGAGGGCGGCGGCGAGGCGGAGCGGCAGCCGGAGGGCGACGGTCAGCGCCCCGGTGCCGAAGTGACCTCGCAGAACGCTGTTGGCGGCATCGAGTCGCTCGACGGCCGTGGTCACGTCTTCGGCGTGGTCTAGGCTGATTCCGCAGCTCAGGTGCACAGT
Organism: Actinoplanes couchii; assembly: GCF_016862075.1. Lineage (GTDB taxonomy): Bacteria > Actinomycetota > Actinomycetes > Mycobacteriales > Micromonosporaceae > Actinoplanes > Actinoplanes couchii. Next base: position 21,966 of record NZ_BOMG01000111.1, read on the forward strand.
TCGGCCGGAGGGATGTCGAAGCCGCATCAATATCCTCCCCGGACGAGGTCTCCCGTGCAGGTGCACGTGCATTCGCACGCGCTGACGCTTCCAGTATGGACCATGCCGGGGCCGCGACCTGAACGGCCGAACCCTCGCATCAGGGGTGCCACAGCCGTCTCCATCCGTTGATCCGTGCCCTCGGGTACGAGCCTGTGGCGTGTGACGGATCAGCGGCGCACGTCGCGTGCGACGCGGCGACCAGCAACAACATGATCGAAAACGGGCTCACCTATCGAGTCAGGTCAATAGACTAGCCCGGGGTGACCAGCGAGTAGCTACCCCGGAACCAGCACGGAAGACCAACTTCGGTCACCCGCATTGTTCAGATTGTGCATAAACGGACATGCAATCGTCGGCTGCTCGTGCGTATGTTCCGTGCCGAAGCACGTTGGAAAGTCCCGGAAGGTCAGCGCTGGCTCAGGCCGTGATCGCTGCCCTTCTTCAGCTTCCGGGTGTCCCGCAGCTCCAGGAACGGCTCGTCGTCCGCCGGGTGCCCGGCCGCGATGGCCCGGCCCCGCTCCAGCTCCGCGTCCAGCTCGGCCCCGAGCAGGATCGCCATGTTCGAGATCCACAGCCAGACCAGGAAGGCGATGACACCGCCGAGCGTGCCGTACGTCTTGTCGTAGTTGGCGAAGTTGGCCAGGTAGATCGCGAACCCGGCGGACGCGGCCACCCACAGCACGACCGCGAACATCCCGCCCGGCGTGATCCAGCGGAAACCACCGGTCTTGGCGTTCGGCGACGCCCAGTAGAGCAGCGCGAACATCAGGCTGACCAGCACGATCAGCACCGGCCACTTGGCGATGTTCCAGACCGTGACCGCGGCGCCGCCGAAACCGAGGCGCTCGCCGACCACCCGGGACAGCTCGCCGGTGAAGATCACGATGGTGGCCGACAGGATCAGCATCAGGCCGATGGCCGCGGTGACCCCGACCCGGATCGGCAGGGTCTTCCAGATCGGCCGGCCCTCCGGCACGTCGTAGACCGCGTTCGAGGCGCGCATGAACGCCGCCACGTAGCCCGACGCCGACCAGAACGCGACGACCAGACCGATGATCGCGGCGAACCCGGCCGCCCCGGAGTCGCCCACCTGGGTCAGCACCGTGTCGACCAGGCTGCGCAGCTGCGCGTTCGGGGTCAGATCGTTGACCGCCTCGGTGACGGTGTTCTTGCCGTCACTGCCGAGCAGGCCGAGCAGCGAGACCAGCACCACCGCGGCCGGGAAGATCGACAGGACGCCGTAGTACGTCAGGGCCGCCGCCCAGTCCGAGACGTTGTCCTCGTCGAACTGTTTGAAGGTCCGCTTGACCGCCGCGAGCAACCCTTTCGTGCGCAGCTCGGAGGGCTTGTCCGGGCCCGCGTCCGGACCGGGCGGGGACGAGGAGTCCGAGGACGAGGAACCCGTGTGCGACGTGGCCGCCGCCGCCACGTCGTAATCGTCCGAGCCCTGACGGCGGGCGTCGTCGTGATGGCGAAGTCTCATGAAGGTCCTCCCGTACCGCAACCGGGGCCGACCACAGATGACCTGCGCGAACGGCCTACGGAAAGGGTTCCCGCAGGCCGTCGTGGCTAACCGTCTCGGACGGGTCACTTACAGAGCAGGCGCTCCATCCGGCGCCCGGCGATCCACAACCCCAGACCGGTCAGGATCAGGAGATAGAGCACATCGAGTACGTGGACCGGCTCGAGCGGCCCCAGGCTGATGCCCCGGATCAGGTCCACCGACCGGTACAGCGGCGTCACCTCGACCAGCCAGCGCAGCACCGCCGGATAGGCGGTCGCCGGGACGAACGTGCCGGAGAACAGGAACAGCGCGAACTGCCCCGCGATGATCAGATCGAAGTCCTGCCAGCTGCGCAGCACCGTGGAGATCGCCATCCCCAGCGCGCCGAACGCGAAGCCGATCAGCACGGTGGCCGGGAAGGCGAGCAGGGCCCGGCCCGCGGTGGTCAGGTCCATCAGCACCATCACCACCAGGAAGGCGGCGGAGTAGAGACTGCCCCGGATCATCGCCCACGACAGTTCACCCAGGGCGATCTCGATCGGCCGGACCGGGGTCGCGAGCATCCCCTCGTACAACCGCGCGAATTTCATCTTGCCGAAGAAGTTGAAGGTCGTCTCGTTGAGCGCGCCACTCATCGCCGACGCGGCCAGCATCGCCGGCGCCACGAACTCGGAATAGCTCACCACCCGGCCGCCGGGCAGCGCGATGTCGCCGATCAGCGCGCCCACCCCGACACCGATGGAGAACAGGTAGAGCACCGGCTCCAGGAAGCCACCGAGCATGGCCAGCCAGTACGCGCTCTTCAGCGCCGCCACGTTGCGGCCCGCGACGGCGGCGGACCGCCGGGCCAGGGTCGTCGTCAGCACGTCACACCACCAGCCTGGTCCGGTAGCGCCAGACCGCCAGCGCCCACCCGGCGGCGCACCACAGCGCCAGGTAGGCCACGTGCCCGAGCGCACCCACCCCGAGGTCCAGGCCCAGCGTCGCGGCCCGGCTCAGATCGACTCCGTGCGCCAGCGGCAGGGCGTAGGCGGCCCACTGCAACGCCTCCGGCAACGCGCTGATCGGGAAGAACACCCCGGAGAAGAGCGACATCGGCAGTACGGCGAACCGGATCAGCACCGTCAGCATGGTGTCCGAGCCGACACTGGCCGTGTACGCCATCACCGGCGCGGCCACCGACAGCCCCAGCAGCACCGAGATCGGCAGCACCGTCAGCGACCACAGCGAGCCCAGCGCGCCGAAGACCGCCGCCACCAGCAGGAACGCGATCACACTGAGCAGCACCCGGACCATCATGAACGCCAGGTGCCCACCGATGATGTCGGCGATCCGCAGCGGGGCCGCCGACTGCGCGAAGTAGCTCTTCACCCACTCGAAGCAGGCCCGCACCGGCCAGGTCGCCTCACCGACCGCGGTCTGCACGGCGGTCGAGGCGATCAGGCCGGGCACCATCCACTCCAGGTACGAGTGGCCGTCGATGCCGCCGGTCACGTACGCGCCGACCCCGACACCGAACCCGAGCATGGTGAGCAACGGCAGCACCAGCGAGGAGAGCACGCTGGAGCGCCAGGTGCGCCGATAGTTGACCAGGTGGTATTCCAGGACGTAGGTCATCGTCAGTCCACCAGGGTCCGGCCGGTCAGGTGCAGGAAGACGTCCTCCAGGCTGCTGCGGCGCACCAGCGAGCCGGCCGGGTCCAGCGACCGCCGGTGCACCTCGGCCAGCGCCGCGTCGCCGTCGGTCACGTAGAGCAGGATCCGGTCCGGCAGCACCTCCAGGCGCTCGCCGACACCCTCCAGCTTGCCGACGTAACTCCCCTGGTCGTCGGGGAACCGCAGCTCGACGACCTCCCGCGTGGAGTACGCCTCGATCAGCGCCCGGGGCGAGCCCTCGGCGACGATCTTCCCGCCGTCCATCACCACCAGCCGGTCGCAGAGCTGCTCGGCCTCGTCCATGTAGTGGGTGGTCAGCACCAGCGTGACACCCTGCTGCTTGAGCCGGAACAGCCGCTCCCACACCAGGTGCCGGGCCTGCGGGTCCAGGCCGGTGGTGGGCTCGTCGAGCAGCACGATGTCCGGCTCGTTGACCATGGCGCGGGCGATGGTGAGCCGCCGCTTCATGCCCCCGGACAGCGGCTCCACCTTGCTGCCGGCCCGCTCGCCCAGCTGGACGAAGTCGAGCAGTTCAGCGGCCCGTTCCCGCGCGACCTTCCGGGGGATGCCGAAGAACCGGGCGTACGTCGTCAGGTTCTCCAGCACCGACAGCTCGGGATCCAGGTTGTCCAGCTGCGGGCAGACACCGAGCCGGGCCCGGATCCTCGGCCCGTCCCGGCGGGGATCCATGTCGAGGATGCGCAGCACCCCGTCGGTGGGCGGGGAGACACACCCGATCATGCGCATGGTCGAGCTCTTGCCCGCGCCATTCGGACCCAGAAAACCGAAGGCCTCACCCGGTTGTACGTCTACATCGATACCGTCGACCGCGGTGAAGTCACCGAACCTCTTGATCAGCCCGCGCGCGTGGATGAGAGATGTCACGCACCGACCCTACGGACCGGGTCCGACAGTTTCAGTCAGCCGGTTCGAGAGTGGAGCGTGCCGCACCGACCAGTTCGCCGGTCGCCTCGACGATCTCGGCCCGGTCCACCGGGGTGCCCGAGTCGTAGCGCACCGCCCAGCTCAGCCCGTCCCGCCCACTGACCCGGCGGCCGACCACCCGGACCGCGCCCGCGGCCAGCTCGTGATGCGTCGTGTACGCCACCGACCGGGTCACCCGGGCCCGCACCTGGTCCGGCACCTCCCCCGGCTCCAGCAGCAGGAACGACACCACCGGGCCGTCCACCAGAACCGTGTAACCCTCCCGGTCCTCGGCCACCTCGGCCGGGGTGATCCGCAGCTCCCGCCCGGACCACGCCACCTTGTGGATCTCGTGCCAGCCCAGCCGCCCGGCGCCCGGCAGCCACAGCCCGTGGTTGGTGGCCACCACCACGTCGGCCGACTCGGCGACCGTGCACCACGCCACCACCCGCTCCTCGGGCCCCAGCGCGGGCCGGGACTCGGCGGGAAGCTTGGGTCGCCGTCGGAAGAGCTTCACATCTCACCTGCCGCCTGGTTACGCAGTGCCCGCGCCTGCTGTTCGAGCGAGACGAGCTCGCCCGCCAGCGCAAAATACTCGTCCCGATGGGAGATCGGGTTGAGCCGCTGCACCTTGGACTTGAGATCCCGGATCCGGGTGGCCACCGCCCCGCTCTGCAGCCGCGCCAGGGTCACCTGCACATAGCGGGGTTCGACCTGCCCGTCGACGTAGAGCGGCTCCACCGCCAGCTCGCCGACCAGCATCTGCCCGCCCATGTCGGTGCAGGCGTCCCGGACCTTCTCGATCCAGACCACCCCGCCGGTCGCCGACTGGACACCGCCGGCCTCGGCGATCGCGTCCCGGACCGCCTGCAGCACCGCGTCGCCGTAGTTCTCCGCGCCGACCGCGTCGAACATCGGCCCGGCCAGCACCGGCTCCTGCAGGGCCAGTTTCAGCGCCTCCCGCTCGACCAGCCGCTGCGGCGAGTCCGGGGCGCCCTTCGCCCGGGGCGCCGGCTGCTGGGCCGCCGCCTCACCGCGCAACGCGTTGTTCACCGCCCGCTGCACCGGCTCCAGGTCCATGCCGAGATCGCCGGCCAGTTTCCGGGCGTACTCCGGGCGCTTCTCCCGGTCCTTGATCTTGGCGACCAGCGGCGCGGCCTTGCGCATCGCCTCCACCCGGCCCTCGACCGTGTCCAGGTCGAACCGGCCGATGGTGTGCCGCAACGCGAAGTCGACCAGCGGCTCCCGGCCGGCGATCATGTCGCGGACCGCCAGATCACCGCGGGCCAGCCGCAGCTCACACGGGTCCATGTTGCCGGGCGAGACCGCGATGAACGTACGCCCGACGAACCGCTGGTCCTCCTCGAACGCCCGCAACGCCGCCTTCTGCCCGGCCGCGTCCCCGTCGAAGGTGTAGATGATCTCGCCGGTGAAACTGTCGCTGTCCATCAGCAGACGCCGCAGCACCTGGATGTGATCCACGCCGAACGCCGTGCCACAGGTCGCCACCGCGGTCGGCTCGCCCGCCTCGTGACAGGCCATCACGTCGGTGTACCCCTCGACGATCACCGCCCGCCCGCGCTTGGCGATCTCCCGCTTCGCGTGGTCCAGCCCGTACAGCACGTGCGACTTCTTGTAGATCGGCGTCTCGGGCGTGTTCAGGTACTTCGGGCCGTCGTCGTCGTCGAACAGCTTCCGCGCGCCGAACCCGATCACGTCACCGGTCACGTCCCGGATCGGCCAGAGCAGCCGCCGCCGGAACCTGTCGATCAGCGACCCGGACCGGGCGTGCTTGGACAACCCGGCGGTGACCAGCTCCTCCGCGGTGAACCCCGTCAACCGCAGGTGCTTGCTGAGCGCGTCCCAGCTGTCCGGGGCGAACCCGCAGCCGTAACGCTCCGCCGCGTCCCGCCCGAACCCGCGCTCGGCCAGGAACTCCCGGGCCTTGCGCGCCCCCGGCGTGCCCAGCTGCTCCCGGTAGAACTCGACGGCGGTGGCGTGCGCGGCGAGCAGCCGCTGCTTCTGCCCCGCCTGCGGACGCGGCCCGGCCGGCCGGCTGTCGTCGGTGTCGTACCGCAGCTGGATGCCGGCCTTGCCGGCGAGCCGCTCCACCGACTCGATGAACGACAGGTGCTCCGCGTCCATCAGGAACTTGATCGCGTCGCCGCCCTGCCCGCACCCGTGACAGAAATACACGTTGCGATCTGGGGAAACGTTGAACGATGGTGTCTTCTCGTCGTGGAAGGGGCAGAGCCCCTTCATGTTGCCGCCGCCCGCCGACCGTAGCGTCACCGTCTCGCTGATCACGTCGACGATCGAGGTCCGGTCGCGGACCACGGCGATGTCCTCGTCCTTGACCCTGCCCGCCACGGCATACATCCTGCCTCGTTCGGGCGGCCGGCCGCCAGCAGGGTCCTCCCCGCGTCAGTGGCGTTTCTCCACCAGGTCCCGGTGCCAGGCCGTGGCGGCGTGGTCGGTCAGCGACGCGACCTGGTCGATCACCACCCGCAGGGCGGCCGCGTCGTCCGCGGCGGCCGTGTGCAGCGGATGGAAGAGCGGATCCAACCGCTGCGGCGTACGGGTGAGCACGTCGACCAGCTCGGCCAGCATCGTCCGCTGGCGTTCGTAGCGCTGCTCGGCCTCGCGGGACTTCATCACGTACCGGAAAGCCATGCCCTTGAGGAGCGCGCACTGGTCCCGGACCGTCCGCGGGACGACCAGATCGGCCTGGTAACGGCGTAACGGTTCGACACCGTGGTGACTCTGGGTGGCGCCGACCGCGGAGGCGACGAACCGTCCGGTCAGCACGCTCGTCATCCGTTTCAGGGCGGTCAGCGAGTGGTAGCCGCCGTCGTAACCGGCGACCGCGGCCACCGCCGGGTCGGCGAGCAGCTGTTCCAGGGCGTGTTCCAGGTCGTCGCGGGACTCCGAGGAGTAGGTGGCGGCCACGTCGGCGCACAGCTCGGCCCGTTCACCGGCGTCGGTCAGCAGATCACCGAACGTGATGTAACCGCCGTGCACCCCGTCCTCGACGTCGTGCACCGAGTAGGCCACGTCGTCGGCCCAGTCCATCACCTGGGCCTCCAGGCACTTGCGCTCGTCGTCGCGGCCGTCGCGGAGCCACTCGAAGACCGGCCGGTCGTCGGCGTACACACCGAATTTGCGTTGTCCCGGCTTGCGGAACCACGGGTACTTGGAGCAGGCGTCCAGGGTCGCCCGGGTCAGGTTGAGGCCGGCGCCGGGCACCTTCGCCTCCAGCCTGGTGATCACCCGCAGGGTCTGCGCGTTGCCCTCGAAACCCCCGCAGGACCGGGCCGCCTCGTCCAGCGCGGCCTCGCCGTTGTGCCCGAACGGCGGGTGCCCGAGATCGTGGGCGAGACCGGCCACGTCCACCACGTCCGGGTCGCAGCCGAGCCGGGCGCCCATCTCCCGGGAGATCTGCGCCACCTCCAGCGAGTGGGTGAGCCGGGTGCGCAGGAAGTCGTCCGACCCGGCGGTGTGCACCTGGGTCTTGGCCGCCAGCCGCCGGAACCCGGCCGAATGCAGCACCCGGGCCCGGTCCCGCTGGTACGGGGTCCGGCCGTACCCGCTGTCCTTGGCGGGTTCCGTGGTCCATCGCTGGGCGTCGGCCGTCATGATCGCAAGAATAGGTGCCCGCGGCGGCGGAACGGGCTCGGACAGCGCACCCACCGTGCGACGACCGCACTCGATACGTCCCCCAGGATGACGACCGTGATTCCTGGTTCCCCGGCGACCGCTTCGATGCGGCGCCTGCTCACCGAACTGGGCGAGACCGGCCGGACCGGGGCGCTGCACGTCGGCGGCGCCCCGGGCGGGGTGCTCTACCTCGTCGCCGGCCGCATCGCGTACGCCGAGTCGCCGGCCAGCCCCGGCCTCGGCGAACGACTGATCTCCTCGGGCCGGCTCGCCCCACGGACGTGGCGGGCCGTGCACGCCGAGGGCCGCGGCAGTCATCAGGTCGGCCGGGTGCTGCTGCGCGACGGCTGGCTGGGGCGCAACGAACTGGCGCTGCGGGTGATGACGGTCATCGTGGACACCACCCACGTGCTGTTGCAGCAGGCCGCCGCGCCGGCCCGGTTCGCGCCCGGGGAACGGCACTGGCTCGGCGAGACGGCCGGGCTAGAGCTGGTCTCGCTGGGCCATCTGATCGCCGCGCGCCTGCGTGCGGTACCTCATCCACGAGGCCGGCGTAAACGAGTGACGGCTACACGACCATGACGCACACCACGTGCGACTTCCACTCGCACGGTCACCGGAGGATGGCCCACGGTGGCGGGCGGTAAGTGCCCGAACGGGACCGAAGCGCTGAGGGAGTGAAGTGCCCGGCGTCGACCACTGTCTACAGGAGGCCATGACGATTCCTGGCGCTGTCGGGGCCAGCATCGTCGACTACACCACGGGCTTTCCGGTCGCCACGACCGGAGCCGCTCCCAACTCCGACCACGAGGCCGCGGCCGCCGGTACGGCCGAGGTGGTCCAGGCCGCGACCAGCCGCTCGCTGTTCGTCTCGGCGATACCGCACGACCTGCTCGAAGACCTGATCATCACGACCGCCGGGGGTTACCACCTCCTGCGCCTCGTCCCGACCGAGTTCGACAGCCGCCTGGTGCTCTACGTGTGGCTGGACCGGGTCCGCGGCAACCTCGCCGTGGCCCGCCGCAAGATGCAGCGCCTGGCCGACGAACTGGTCGCCAGGCAGTGACCCGAACCCTGCTCTACCGGGAAGGAGCGAGCGGTGAGCCCGACGAGGACCGCGGCCGCGCCCGGAGACCTGCTCCTGCAGGCCTCCGACACGCGGCAGACCGGTGCGCTGGTGGTCGCCGGGAATCCCGGCGGCGCGGTCTACCTGGTCGAGGGCCGGGTCATGTACGCCGAATCACCCGCCGCCCCCGGGGTGGGCGAGTTGCTCACCTCGTCCGGGCGGCTGGCCGGGCGCACCTGGCAGCAGGCGCTCGACATCGGTGGCACGACCGCCCGGGTCGGCCGCCTGCTCGTCGAACAGGGTCACCTCACCCAGGGCGAGCTGGAGCTGTGTGTGCTCGGCTCGACCTACGACGCGGCGTACTTCGTCCTGTCCGACCGGTCCGCGCCGGCCGAGTTCCGGGCCGGGGCCACCCACTGGCTGGGCCAGGTCGTGCACATCGACGCAGCCGCCGTCGATCACGAGGTGGGACGCCGGATCCAGCTGCTCGACGACATCTTCCCCAACCCGCGGATCGACGTGGCGCCGGTCATCCCGGTGAGCCGGCCGCCCCGCGAACGCATCACCGTCACCGCGCCGCAGTGGGAGCTGCTGGTCCAGGCGGACGGGCAGCGCACCCCGGCTGACCTGGCGCAACTCCTCGGCCGGGCCGGGTACGCGATCATCCAGGAGCTGCGCCGGATGGCCGCGGCCGGGCTCATCGAGCTCCCCGAGGAGCGGGTGCCGGACACGCCGGAGTTCGTCCGGCTCCCGCACCCGCGCGGTGGGTCGGCGCCGCTGGACCGGCCCACGGCGGGCCGTTCCTCGGCGGCGCCCGTCAGCCCACCGGTGGTTTTCGTGCCGGACCCGACACCTGCTCCGGCCCCGATTCCAGAGCTCGGTGTCCCGGAGATTCATATTCCGGAACCGCACCTCCCGGAACCTCGCATTCCGGAACCGCACATTCCGGAACAGAACGCCGGGCCGAACCGGCCCCGGCTGGCCCGCCGAAAACCCGGTGCCAAGCTGCCCAGAGAGTTCGCCGACGAGGGCCCACAGGTACACCAGGGCACCGATGAGGTCCTGCTCAAGCGCATCCGCACCGCTTTGAGGGCACTGCGGTGACCCGCGCACCCCCTATGCAGACGAAGGAGCGAGGAGAAGTGACGGTGGATCCGGCGGTACTCGAGGAACTCGGTCGCCTGCGCACCAGGGTGCCGGAGCTGTCCGGCAGCGTCCTCGCCACCGCCGACGGGCTCGTCATCGCGCACGACTCGCACGGCATCGAACCGGACACGCTCGCCGCACTGGCCGCGGCCCACCTGGCCCTGGCCCGGCGGTTCGCTCACGCGGTCAACCACGGTGACCTGCGGGAGTCCGTCGTCGAATGCGACGGGGGTTACATCACGTCCTACACCGCGGGGCCCAACGCCCTGCTCACCGTCGTCACCTCGGGCAACGCGAACCTCGCCATGGTGCACCTCGAGGCCCGCCGGTGCGTACGCCGGCTGGTCCGGGTCCTCGCCCTGGAGACCGCGCCCTACCTGCGTCCCGAGATCCCCACCCAGGCCGCACCGGCGACTCCGCTGGCCCGGCGGACCCCGATGGCCACCCTGCCGAACGTGGTCCGCCGTCGCCAGGCGACCGGCTGACCCGGCCGAATCACCATCCCACCCGATATCGGAGGAATCATTCCCATGGCTGACATGGAAACCGCACTCAAAGAGATCATGGAGATCGACGGCTGCATCGGTGTCGCGCTCGTCGACCACACCAGCGGCATGGCCCTCGGCACCCTCGGCGGCGGCAAGGAACTCGACCTGACCGTCGCCGCCGCCGGCAACACCGACGTGGTCCGGGCCAAGCTGCGGGCGATGGAGATGCTGAACCTGTCCGAGAAGATCGAGGACATCCTGATCACGCTGGACTCGCAGTACCACATGATCCGGCCGCTCACGAGCCGCTCCGGCAAAGGCCTGTTCCTGTACGTGGCACTGCGCCGCGACCGCGCCAACCTGGCGATGGCCCGCCACCAACTCCGCCGCATCGAGAACGACCTGGACGTCTGATCCCCCTGGTGGGGAGGCCGGCATCCCCTCCCCACCACCGGCGGAAAAGCACACGAACAGGTGACTGGTACAACCTTGCTCAGCGCCTATAGTGAAACGCGAGACGAAGCTCCATGCCGGCCGGCCGAGCGAAGGCAAGGTCGAGGTCGTCGGCAACGGGGTCCAGCTGATCCTCGCGCAGCTGGAGACGCTGATCGGCCGGGAGAACCCCAACTAGCGATGGAACGTCGGTGACGTCAATTGCCCGGTCGTCGCCGCCCGGTGGGGAGGGTCGCACCACCCTCCCCACCCTGGGGCCTCCCGCGTCAGTTGCCGGAGGGACGTGCCGCCGCGCCTGGCGGGGCAACTACCATCTCTGTTCATGAGCGCCCGGGACATCATCGAAAGGGTGCGGTCCGGTTCCCTCGACCACGAGGACGCACTGGACATCCTGACCGGCACGGCTTCTGCCGACGTCGACGCCGCGTTGCGCGCGGTTCTGAGCCGTGAGTTCGAGCGGCTGTTCAGCAACGGCTGGCAGCCGGTCGAGCTGTACCGGGCGGTCGCCCGGCGCGGCAACCCGATCCAGGCGCGCGCGGTCGCCGACGCCGCCGGGGACTTCCTGCGCGGGCGCTCCCCGGTCGACGACAGGTGGCGGACACAGGCCGACTCCCTGCGTACCGCTGGGGAAGGCCGTAAGCCGGACCGGATCGCCGTCCTGGACGCCTCGCTGGGTCTGCTGGCCGAGATGCGGCTGCTGCCGGCCATCGAGGTCCTGATCCCGCCGCCCGGCACCCCGTTGAAGAAGGTGCGGCACCACTCCGACGACCGGATCCTGAACCGGGTGCGGGCGCTGCTGGCGAAGGCGGAGGGCACCGAGTTCCCGGCCGAGGCGGAGACGTACAGCGCGAAGGCACAGGAGCTGATCACCCGGTACCGGATCGAGGAGATCACCGCGCCGGCCGTGGACGTGGTCCCGTTCGCGCGCCGGATCGGGGTGGATCACCCTTACGAGGGCGAGAAGGCCGGGCTGCTGGACGCGGTGGCGCAGGCCAACACGTGCCGCACGGTCTGGTCGCAGGAGCTGGGGTTCAGCACGGTCTTCGGGTTCGACGCCGACATCGACGCGGTCGAGCTGCTCTACACGTCGCTGCTGGTGCAGGCGAACCGGGCGATGGTGCGGGACGAGAAGAACGTACGAAAGCCGCGGTTGAAGGCTTTTCGCCGGTCGTTCCTGGTCTCCTACGGGGTGCGGATCGGCGAGCGGCTGCGGCAGGTCGTCGATCAGGAGATGAGCGGGCACGGCGACCTGCTGCCGGTGCTGCGCAGCCGCGAGACCCAGGTGGTGAAAGCCCTGGACAAGGCCTTTCCGCGTACGGTCCGGGTGCGCGGCAGCCGGGTGGACAGCCTGGAGGGGTGGGAGTCCGGGCGGGCCGCCGCCGACGAGGCGCAATTGCGTTGACGGGTGCGGCAGACTGGGGGCATGGATCCCGGTTGACGCTGACTTCTCTACGCGGTGCACGCGCTGCAGGGCAGCGTGCTCCTCTACCCGGTCTATGCGCTGCTCTTCGCGGATGCCGGGCTCACCACCGGCGAGATCTCGTCGCTGTTCGTCATCTGGTCGGTGGTCACGTTCGTCTGCGAGGTGCCCAGTGGCGCGCTCGCCGACGTCTGGTCACGTAAGCGGCTCTACGCGCTCGGGCAGATCGTCACGGCCTGTGGGTACGGTCTGTGGCTGCTCTGGCCGGCGTACCCCGGCTTCGTCCTGGGGTTCGTGCTCTGGGGTCTCGGTGGCGCGTTCGCGTCCGGTTCCCTGGAGGCGCTGGTCTACGACCGGCTCGGTGACGGCGTCGCCTACAGCCGGGTCATGGGCCGGGCCCGCACCGTCGACCTGCTGGCCATGCTCGCGGCGACGCTGCTGGCCACCCCCGCCTACCTGACCGGCGGTTATCTCCTGGTCGGTGCGGTCAGCGCGGCGACGGTCACCGCGGGCGGTCTGCTCGCGCTCCGCCTTCCCGAGCAGAAGCCGCTTTCCGGTACGGATGACGAGCCCACCGGGAGCATGTGGCGATCCGGTCTGCGCGCCGCGGCCCATCGCCCCCGGGTGCTGCTCGTGGCGATGCTGGTGCCCGGATTCAGTGCCCTGGACGAGTACCTGCCGCTGCTGGCCCGGGAGAAGGGCGCGGCGACTCCGGTCGTACCGCTGCTGTTCGCCCTGACCGCCCTGGCCATGGCGGCCGGAAGCGCGCTGGCCGGACGTCTCCCGCCGCGCACGTCGCGCCCGCTGGCGACCGCGCTGTCGCTGGCCGCGGTCCTGCTGGCCGGTGGCGCGCTGATCCCGCACCCGGCCGGAATGATCCCGGTGTCGGCGGCGTTCGGCCTGCTCCAGTTCGCGATGGTGCACGCCGAGACCCGCCTGCAGGACGCCATCACCGGCCCGGCCCGCGCGACGGCCCTGTCGGTGGCCGGTTTCGGGGCCGAGGTCTGCGCGGTGACGCTGTACGCGACGTTCGCCCTGCCGACCCCGATGCCCACCCTGTTCGCGGCGATGGCGCTACCCCTGCTGGCGACCGCCCTGCTGACCACCCGCCGATGACGGGCACCCCCGGCTAGACGGCGGTGGCCTGGCCCCAGACGTCCACCACGTCCCAGATTGCGGCGTCGGGGGTGGTTCGGGGTGGGCGGGGTAACGGGGCGAAACGTTCGTGGGGCCAGCCCTCGGGTGGGCGTACCGCGGCGGCCTCGTCGTCTCGGGCTGCTCGTTCCAGCAGGGTGCACAGGGTCAGGCGGAGGACCGGGTGGGTGGCCTGCGGGTGGTCGCGGAGCAGGGTTTCCGCCTCGGCGGTGCGGTCGCGGGCCTGTAGGAGCAGGGCCAGGGCGGATGTCGCGTACAGCTCGTCGGGGTAGGCCCGGAGCAACTCCTCGGCGTCGTCCCAGCGCTCGCCGGCTGTCAGAGCCCGGATGGTGTACATCGGATATTTCAGGAAGTACGGCCACGGGTTGCCCATGGCCAGGGCCTCCCGGAACCTGGTCATCGCCTCGTCGTAGGCGCCTGACTCGGCCAGCAGGGCGGCCGCCCGTTCCAGGGCGCGGGCGTCCGCGGGGAAGCGGCTGACCAGGGCGGACTGGAAGCAGGCGCCGGCCGCCGGGTCGAACCTCTGCATCGCCAGGTCGACGAGGCGGGACAGCTGGTCGCGAGGGGCGGACGTGGCCAGGCTCTCCCGTACCGCAATCGCCTCGGTCTCTTGACCTTGATCGTGGAGAAGCGCCGCCAGCAGGGGCCAGGCCTCGGTGTCGCCCCGCTCCAGCCGCTCGCGGAGGGTGGACTCGCCCTGCTCCTCCGCCTCGATCAGCAGCGGCGAACGGTCGCGCCGGTCCGGCTGGGAACCGGACGTGTGGGGCGAAAGGAGCTTACGGAGACGATCCAGCATTCGTGGGATCCTATGCGGCCGGACATTTACCTGGTGGACCGCGCTCTGGGAACCGATTGATACGGTCGAGCCCGCACCAGTGATCTACGTAAGGGAGCCGGCATGAGCCTCTGGGACAAACTCAAGGGTGAGCTGGTCGACATCATCGAGTGGCTGGACGACAGCCGCGACACGATCGTCTGGCGTTTTCCGCGCTACCAGAACGAGATCAAGATGGGCGCGAAACTCGTGGTCCGCGAGTCGCAGACCGCCGTGTTCGTCAACGAGGGCCGGGTGGCCGACTGGTTCGCGCCCGGCACCCACACGCTGACCACGCAGAACATGCCGATCATGACGACGCTGAAGAACTGGCGGCACGGCTTCGACTCGCCGTGGAAGGCCGAGGTGTACTTCGTCAACACCCGGCTGTTCACCGACATGAAGTGGGGCACCCAGAACCCGGTGATCGTGCGGGACCCCGAGTTCGGGGCGGTGCGGCTGCGCGCGTTCGGCAGCTTCGCGATGAAGGTGTCCGACCCGGGCCGGCTGCTCAGCGAGCTGGTCGGCACCGACCCGCAGTTCCGGACCGCCGAGGTGCACGAGTTCCTGCGTCAGCTGGTCGTCGGGCATCTGGGCAGCGCGCTCGCCACCGCGAACGTGCCGATGCTGGACCTGGCCTCCAAGCAGCTGTCGATCGGCAAGACGCTGTCCGAGGTGCTGACCGTCGAGCTGGCGTCCAGCGGCATCGCGATCCCCAAGTTCGTCATCGAGAACATCTCGGTGCCGCCCGAGGTGGAAGCCGCCCTGGACAAACGGACGTCGATGGGGGTGATCGGCAACCTGGACACCTACACCAAGTTCCAGACCGCCGAGGCCATCGGGAACGCCTCGGGTGGTGGCAGCGACGCGATCGGGCTCGGCATCGGGATGGCCGCCGGCCAGCGGGCCGCGCAGTCCCTCAACCAGCCCACGCCGCCGGCCGCCGCCACGCCGCCGCCGCTTCCGGCCGGGAACTGGTTCGCCGCGATCGGTGGCCAGCAGCAGGGCCCGTTCGACGTCGCCACGCTGACCTCGCACGCCAGGTCGGGCAGTGTGGACCGCAACACCCTGGTCTGGCGGGAGGGCATGGGCGCCTGGACCCCGGCCGGCCAGGTCACCGAGCTGACCACCGTCTTCGCGTCCGTTCCGCCGCCCCTGCCGCCGCAGTGACCCAGTACCCCTGCTCCTCGTGCGGAGCCAACGTCGAGTTCGCCCCCGGTACCACGGTTCTGAAGTGCCCCTACTGCGGGGCCGAGACACCGATCGCCGCCCCCGAACGGGCGGTCCGCGAGCACGCCTACGAACCGTTCGTCCGGCTGCCCCGCAAACCGATCGCCACCCTGGCGCCGCACACGTTCACCTGCCAGGGCTGCGGGGCGGTCACCCAGAGCGACAAGATCTCGGACCGGTGCCAGTTCTGTGCCGCGCCGCTGGTCGCCGACGTGACCTCGGGCGGCCAGGTGGTGCCGGAGGCGGTGCTGCCGTTCGCCCTGGACCGCACCGCCCTGCGGGAGGCGCTGCGCAAATGGGCGTCGTCGCGGTGGTTCGCGCCGAACAGCCTGAAGAAGGTCACCGAGGCGGAGTCGGCACACAGTTCCTACCTGCCCCATTGGACGTACGACGCGGGCACCGTCTCGCACTACACGGGTCAGCGCGGCGAGCACTACTGGGTCACCGAGACCTATCAGGAGAACGGCGAGACCAAGAGCCGGCAGGTCCGCAAGACCCGCTGGTACTCGGCGAGTGGCACGGTGTCCCGGTTCTTCGACGACGTGCTGATCGTCGGCACCGGCCGGGTCATGCCCGATCACCTGCACAAACTGGAGCCGTGGCCGCTGCCGGAGGCACAGCCGTACCGGCCGGAGTTCCTGGCCGGGCACGAGACGCTGCGGTACGAGGTGGAGCCGGAGACCGGGCTGGAGCACGCCAAGGCGCGGATGGCGCCGGTCATCGAACGGGACTGCCGGGACGACATCGGTGGTGACGAGCAGCGGGTGCACTCGGTCGCCACCTCGTACCACGAGGTCACGTTCAAGCTGATGCTGCTGCCGGTCTGGATCATGGCCTATCTGCACGCCGGGCGCACGTTCAACGTGGTCGTGAACGGGCGCTCCGGTGCGGTGGCCGGGGAGCGGCCGTACAGCGCGGTGAAGATCGCTTTCGCGGTGGTTCTCGCGCTGCTGGCCGTCGCGGCGGCCGTGGTGGCCTACCAGACTTCTCGTTAACCGCCCGATTCGTCCGTCTCAGCGCCCTCGGGCACGGTCTCGTCGTCCCGGCTGTCCAGCCAGCCGTGCGGCAGCGTGACCTTGCCCGGGGCGTTCACCCGGCCACGCGGCTGACCCAGCGCGTCCGCCGGGAACGGGATCGACGGGTCCAGTTTGGCGAGCAGATCGTCCAGCTCGGCCAGCGACGAGATCATCGCCAGGCTGCGGCGCAGGTCCCCGCCGACCGGGAAACCCTTCAGGTACCACGCGACGTGCTTGCGGAAGTCGGCACAGCCGTGCTTCTCGTCCTCCAGAGCCTCCACCAGCAGCTGCGCGTGCCGGGCCAGGATCTTGCTGACCTCACCGAGGGTCGGCAGCACCGGCTGGTACGCGGCGCCCTGGGTGAACGCGGCCTCCAGGTCGGCGAACAGCCACGGGCGGCCCAGGCAGCCGCGGCCGACCACGACACCGTCACAGTTGGTGTGCTCGACCATCCGCAGGGCGTCCGAACCCTCCCAGATGTCGCCGTTGCCCAGCACCGGCACGTCCAGGGCCTGCTTCAGGGTGGCGATCGCGTCCCAGTCGGCCTTGCCCGAGTAACGCTGCTCGGCGGTCCGGGCGTGCAGTGCCACGGCGGCCACCCCCGCGTCCTGGGCGGCGAGCCCGGCATCCACGTACGTCAGATGGTCGTCGTCGATGCCCTTGCGCATCTTGATCGTGACCGGGATCCCGAACGGTTTCGCCGCCTCGACCGCCTGACTCACGATCCGGCCGAACAACCGGCGCCGCCACGGCAGCGCCGAACCGCCACCACGGCGCGTCACCTTCGGCACCGGGCAGCCGAAATTCAGGTCGATGTGATCGGCGAGGTTGTCCTCCCCGACCATCCGGACGGCGGCCGCGGTCACGTCCGGATCCACGCCGTAGAGCTGCAGGCTGCGGAAACCCTCGTCGTCGGCGAACGCGATCATCTTCAGCGTCTTGGGGATCCGCTCCACCAGCGCCCGCGTGGTGATCATCTCGCAGACGTAGACGCCGCCGCCCTGCTCCCGGCAGAGCCGCCGGAAGGCCACGTTGGTGATCCCCGCCATCGGGGCGAGAACAACAGGCGGTCGTACGACATGGTCGCCGAGCATGAGCGGTGCAGTCACGCCCCCTAGCGTGACACGCAGACCCCGCTACCTCCGAATTCAGGGTGGGCGGACATCGATGAGCCGCCCCGCCGGCGCCACCGTCTCGCTACTATGACGCTCACCTGCGTCGATCAATGGCGCTGCTTCGGGGGAGAAAAAAGTTCATATGAAACGTTGGGGCGCGTCGATCGCGCTGACGGTCCTCGCGGTCACGGCCGCCGTGGTGCCCACCGGCTCCCCGGCCTCCGCCGCCACTTCCACCAGAGTGCCGCTGGTGAGCTGGGCCTATCTGGACTCGCTGAATCCGGACACCAGGGTCGTCGACGCGGAGGCGACACCTCCGGTCGGGACGTCGGCCGACGGCGAACAGCGGGCACACACCTACCGTTCCTATTTCCGGTACGACCTGACCGGGATCACCGACACCGTGGTCCACAGCTCGTACCTGTACACCAACGAGAAGACCGTCACCGACTGCTCGGTGCCGGTGACCGTCGAGGTGTGGCGGACCGCTCCGGTGGAGGGCGGCGCCAGCTGGCGGCAGCCGCCCGCCGAGCTCGAGAAGCTGCTGTCCACCGAACGTGGCGGGGGCTCCCGGTCCTGCCCGGGTTACCTGGGCCTGGACATGGTGCCGGTGCTCAACGCCGCCCTGAGCCGCGGCGAGCAGAGCATCACCCTGGAGTACCGGGTCGCCGCCGCGCAGGAGGCCACTCCGCGTACCGGTCGCACCTTCGACAAGCCGACCCTCAGCGCGACGGTCAACCACCCGCCCACGGTGACCGGCCTGCGCCTGACCTCTCCGGACCGGCCGTGCGGCACGCTCACCGAGCCGTCACCGGCGGCCCGGACGACCTATTTCTCGGCCACCGCCGAGGACGCGGACGAGGGCGACTACCCGACCCTGCTGTTCGCGATCTGGCCGGCGGATCAGCCCGATCAGCGCCGCGAGTTCCGCGACTACTACGGCACCGACCTGAATCAGTACGCCGACGGCACGATCCTCGCCTGGCAGGCGCGGGCCAGCGACTACTACGACGCCGGGCCGTGGAGCGAGCCCTGCTACATCGTCATGGACAAGACCGGTCCGGCGAATCCGCCGAAGGTCTCGTCGCGGACCTATCCCGAGGGTGACACCCCTGGTGGAGGCACCGGTATCGAGGGGAAGTTCCGCTTCGACGGCGACGGTGACCGGGACGTGGTCGCCTTCGTCTGGCGCGACTCGACGGGAAACCACGGGACGATCCCGGCCAAGCATCCGGGTGGCAAGGCGATCCTGAAGTACACCCCGAAGCTGCGGTTCCAGACTGATCTCGTGGTCGCGTCGGTGGACGCGGCGGGCAACCGCGGGCCGGAGCGGACCTACCGGTTCCGGGTCGCCGAGACGGCGCCGCGCGTCGGTGTCACCGTGAACGGGGTCGGCCTGCCGAGCACGATCACCTTCAGCGCGCCGAAGCCGGAGACCACCGCGTTCGGCTACCAGTTCGGGGACGGCGCGGAGGTCCGTCTGCCCGCGGTCGACGGTGCGGCGACCGGCCCGATCACGTTCACCGCCACCGGCAGCGTGCAGATGGCCGTCCGCAGCTACGCCGGGACCAAGCTGATCGGGCAGGACACCGTGCAGGTCTATGTCACCGACGCCCCGGGCGTCGAGTCGGCGGACTTCACCTGGGACACCGATCAGGTCGCGGGCAAGGTCGGTTCGTTCACGTTCCGGCCCCGCAACAGCGACGTGGTGGCCTACGAGTACCTCCTCGGTGACGAGTGGCGGACCATCCCGGCGCGGGACGACGACACCGCGGTGCTGACCTGGACGGCGACGCCGGGCTGGCACGCGATGACGGTCCGGTCGGTCGCGTCGGACGGCTCCAAGTCGATGGACTCGGACTATCAGTTCAGCATCATCGACACCCGCCCGACCGCATACGCCAACGAGCTGAACGTCTGGCCGCGCCGGGACGGAGTCGGCGTGCCGCTGCGCATCGAGTTCGAGAGCCGGCTGCCGAACCTGACCGGCTTCGCCTACCGTTTCGACGGCGGTTCCGAGCGGACGGTGTCCAGCGAGGGCAATCCGTACGCCTACGTCACGGTCACTCCCGAGCACTCCGGTGACAACAGCGTCGTCGTCGAGGCGCTGCTGTCGGACGGCACACGATCGCCCGCCACCACGTACACGTTCGGCATCTGGTCCGGTCCGGTGGTGACCCAGACTCCGGAGGGCAGCGGGACCGTAGGCCGGCCCACCACGTTCACCTTCCACCCGGGCCTGCCCGGCGTCGCCTCCTACCGGTACTCGCTGAACGGCGCCGACGAGGAGACGATCCCCGCCGGGGCCGACGGCACAGCGACCGTCACGTACACGCCCAGCTCGTGGGGCTACCACACGGTGAACGTCACGAGCGTGGGTTCGGACGGCACCGAGTCGGAACTCCGGATGGCGCCCCTCGACGTCCGGGACAACAAGGTCGACGTCTACAGCACCTACGACTGGACGCGGGCCGGCATCGGCTGGACCGGGTATTTCCACTTCTACACCCAGCTGTTCGGTGAGGTGACCGAGTACCACTACCGGGTCAACGACGGCCCCGAGCAGACGCTGCCGGCCAGCACCGAGGGCACCTCCACGCTGGTCGCGGTGCCGTTCGACCGCAACGGCACGAACACGATCCACGTGCAGAGCCTGACGGCGGATGGCGAGCTGTCACCCGTGACGGACTACGAATTCATCGTCGGCAACGCGCCGTACGTCGTCAGCGCGCAATATCCCGACAGCTC
Organism: Actinoplanes couchii; assembly: GCF_016862075.1. GTDB lineage: Bacteria > Actinomycetota > Actinomycetes > Mycobacteriales > Micromonosporaceae > Actinoplanes > Actinoplanes couchii. The sequence goes on from NZ_BOMG01000111.1 coordinate 42,399, forward strand.
GTGGTCCGGCGGCAGCGGAGTCCAGGGCACCTTCGCGTTCAGCGGTGGTACGCCCGGAATCGTGTCCTTCTCCTGGCAGATCGACGACGGCGCGGTGGCCGGCGTGCCGGCTGACGGCGAGGGCAAGGCGTCGATCACCTTCACCCCGACGGGGAACTTCGCCACGCACACCCTGACGGTGACCGGTCACCTGGCGGACGGCACCACCACCGACCCGACCACCTACTACATCTACGTGTCCAACGGCTCCTGATCCCGAACGGCCCTCCGGCGCCCACACGCCGGAGGGCCGTTTCTGGCAGAGTCGGGGACGTGACTGAACAACGGAGCCCGCGGCGGCTGATCGCCGTGTTCGAGTCGCCGGTGGCGGAGATGCTGTTTCGGTTCGGGGTGGAGCTGGGGTTCAGCACCGTGCTGGTGGAGCCGGATCCGACGCGGCTGGCAGGGACTCCGCGGCCGCACGGGGACACCTTCGTCGGGGATCTGGTGGCGGCGGGGCCGGACGAGCACACCGACATCCTGCTCACCGATCATCATCGGTCCGAGGCCGAGATCGGGGCGCTGCTCAAAGAGGCCCTGAGCGGCCAGTCGCGGTGGATCGGCATCCTGGGTAATCCGCGGGCCGAGGGGCCGCACGTGGCGGCGCTGCGGGAGCTGGCCGTGCCGGAGGACCGGATCGGGCGGGTGCACCGCCCGGTCGGCCTGAACATCGGTTCGCGGACCCCGGCCGAGATCGCCGTGGCGACCCTGGCCGGGTTGATCGCGGACCGGAACGGCCGTCCGGGCGGCTTCGAGTTCTGAGCGGAACTCAGCAGCCCGGCAGGCGCTTGATCAGGTAGTCCTCGATCTGGTCGAGGGACACCCGCTCCTGCTTCATGGTGTCGCGGTCGCGCACCGTCACCGCGTTGTCGGTGAGGGTGTCGAAGTCGACGGTGACACAGAACGGGGTGCCGATCTCGTCCTGGCGACGGTAGCGGCGGCCGATGGCCTGCGAGTCGTCGAACTCGACGACCCAGCGCTTGCGCAGGTTCGCCGACAGCTCCTTGGCCTTCGGCGACAGCTCCGGGTTGCGCGACAGCGGCAGCACGGCGACCTTGACCGGGGCGAGCCGCGGGTCGAAACGCATGACGGTGCGCTTGTCGACGCCGCCCTTGGTGTTCGGCGCCTCGTCCTCGTCGTACGCCTCGAGCAGGAAGGCCAGCACCGCGCGGGTCAGGCCGGCCGCGGGCTCGATCACATAGGGAACCCAGCGCTCGCCCTTCTCCTGGTCGAAGAAGGACAGGTCGACGCCGGAGTGCTTGGAGTGCGTCGTCAGGTCGAAGTCGGTGCGGTTGGCGATGCCCTCGAGCTCGGCGAACTCGGTGCCGCCGAACTGGAAGCGGTACTCGATGTCGACGGTCCGCTTCGAGTAGTGCGAGAGCTTCTCCTTGGCGTGCTCGTAGAAGCGCAGGTTGCTCTCCGACAGGCCGAGGTCGCGGTACCAGTTCCAGCGCTCCTGCAGCCAGTACTCGTGCCATTCCTCATCGCTGCCCGGCGGCACGAAGAACTCCATCTCCATCTGCTCGAACTCGCGGGTCCGGAAGATGAAGTTGCCGGGAGTGATCTCGTTGCGGAAGCTCTTGCCGACCTGCGCGATGCCGAACGGCGGCTTCTTACGGGCCGCGGTGGCCACGTTGTTGTAGTTGACGAAGATGCCCTGGGCGGTCTCCGGGCGCAGGTAGTGCTGGCCCTCGGCGCTCTCGGTGGGGCCGAGGAAGGTCTTCATCAGGCCGTTGAACATCTTCGGCTCGGTGAAGGTGCCCTTGTTACCGCAGTTCGGGCAGTTCAGCTCCTGCAGCGACTCGGGGAGCTTGCCGTGCTTGGCCTCCCACGCCTCTTCCAGGTGGTCGGCCCGGAAGCGCTTGTGGCAGGACTGGCACTCGGTCAGCGGGTCGACGAACGCGTCGAGGTGACCGGAGGCGGCCCAGACGTCCTTGTTCAGGATGACCGCCGAGTCCAGGCCGACGATGTCGTCGCGCTGCTGGACCATGGTCTTCCACCACTGGCGGCGGACGTTCTCCTTCAGCTCCACGCCGAGCGGACCGTAGTCCCACGCCGAGCGGGTGCCTCCGTAGATCTCACTGGAGGGGAAGACGAAGCCGCGGCGCTTGGCCAGGCTGACGACGCTGTCGATACGGTCGGCAGGCATGTGAATCTCCTCCTGCGCCGGCTGGGTGTCGGCGGGGAAATCAGTGGTTTATCAGGACGAAAAGCGAGATTACTCTCCGAGTCCGCACACCTCGAACTTACCCGTCGAGGTGCTCTGGGTCAGCTCGGCGTCGACCCGCGCCCGGTCCCCGTCGGCGTAGGTGAGCTGCACCGGCACCGAGACCCGCACCCCGAGGGCGAGGTCGCCCACCTCGTACGACTCGAAGGGCTCGAAGCCCTGCATGCGAGCCGTGTACTCGGACTGGGTCTCGTCGAGTTTCGCCTGCTCGCAGAGCTGCCCGTAGGCGCCGTCGAAGTCGCGGGCCTTCAGATCCTCCAGGTACCTGCTGACGACCACGTCGGCCTGCTCGTCGAGCGCGCTGGCGAACGAGGTGAGGAAGCCACCGCCCGCGATGGCGCCGCCGCCGCAGACCAGCACGAGGATGCCCGCGACGATGGCGGCCGTGGTGCCGAAGCGCTTGCCGCGCCCCTCGACCGGCGGCGCCGGGAACGGCGGGTGCACACCCGGGCCCGGCGGCGGAGGAGGCGGAGGAAGACTCATGTCCCCAGCCTAATTGTCAGCGCCAGGGTTCGGTCGCCCGGTCGCTGCCGGTGATCACCACGTCCGCGTCCGGGGCGGCGGACGCCAGGGTCTCGAAGGCGGACGGCTCGTCCAGACTGAGCGCCAGCAGCGGGGTGGCGTGCACCTTCACGTCGAACGCGCCGAGGGCACGCCGGTAGGCTCCGACGGACTCCCACTCGGTGATCAGGATCCAGCCGGCCGGGTCCTCCAGGGCCCGGGTGAGGCGGCCGGAGCGGTATCCCCGGGTGCGGGCCAGGGCGGCGAGCGCGGTGTGTGCCTTTTCGCGGAAGTCGTCGGTCGTTTCCGCAGGGACCGCGAAGCGGTTGAGCACCAGCATGTGACGAGGGTACGCACCCGGGACAGGAGCTTCTGTGACACCTCCGGCCTTCCTCCACCGGCTGCAACGTGTGAACCCCACCACTGCCTTCGTGGTGGCGCTGGGGTGGTTGCTGGCCGGTCTGCTGCTGCCCGGAATCATCGGCGGCCTGATGCTGTTCGTGCTGGTGGCGGCCTTGTCCACACTCACGTTCACGACCTGGCCGGTGCAGTCGCCGATCACCCGGGTGGTCCGGTCGGCGCTGCTCCTGCTGCTGCTCGCGGCGGCGGTATCGAAGATCCTGTGAACTCATGCGGCTTTGACAATCATTCTCATTATCGACCACAGTTGCTGACATGATGCGCCGCCTCGCCGTACCCGCCGCCGCCCTGCTCCTGACCTCCGCCCTCGCCGGCTGCAGCGACTCGGCGAACGGGGACGACGGCAAGCTGAACGTGGTCACCGCGTTCTACCCGCTCCAGTTCGTCTCCGAGCGGATCGGCGGCGACGCCGTCAAGGTCTCCACCCTGACCAAGCCGGGCGCCGAGCCGCACGACGTCGAGCTGACCGCCAGCCAGGTGGGCGAGGTCGCCGACGCGGGCCTGATCGTCTACCTGAACGGCTTCCAGCCGGCCGTGGACGACGCGGTGAAGCAGAACGGCGGCGACCGCGCCTTCGACGCCACCTCGGTGGTCGAGATGATCCCGCGCGCCGAGGCCGACGACCACGCCGAGGAGGAGGGCGAGGCGCACGCCGACGAGGAGGAGGCGCACGGCCCGAACGACCCGCACGTCTGGCTGGACCCGGAGCGGCTCGCCACGATCGGTGACAAGCTGGCCGAGCGGCTGGGCAAGGCCGACCCGGACCACGCCGCCGACTTCACCGCCCGGGCCGCCACGCTGCGCACCGAGCTGACCGCCCTGGACGGCGAGTTCAAGACCGGGCTCACCGACTGCACCCGCCGGGAGCTGGTGACCAGCCACAGCGCGTTCGGTTACCTGGCGAACCGGTACGAGCTGACCCAGATCGGCATCACCGGCATCGACCCGGAGACCGAGCCGTCGCCGCAGCGCCTGGCCGCGGTGGCCGCCGAGGCCAAGGAGCACGGCACCACCACGATCTTCTTCGAGACCCTGGTCAGCCCCAAGGTCGCGGAGACCATCGCCAAGGAGGTCGGTGCCGAGACCGCGGTTCTCGACCCCATCGAGGGGCTGTCCGACGCGTCGGCGGATTATTTCTCGGTGATGCGTGCCAACCTGACCGCACTGAAGCTGGGTCTGGAGTGTAAGTAAAGAAAATGAGCTCTGTCGTCGAGGTGCAGAATCTCGCGGCCGGTTATGACGGCCGCGAGATCCTGCGGGACGTGTCACTGAAGGTCACCGCAGGCGACGTGGTCGCGGTCCTCGGCGCCAACGGTTCCGGAAAATCCACCCTCATCCGTACGATCCTCGGTCTCGTCCCCACCCTGCGCGGCGGGATCGAGCTGTTCGGGACACCGCAGCGGCGGTTCCGGCAGTGGGAACGGATCGGATACGTGCCACAGCGGCTCGGCGCCGGAAGCGGTGTGCCGGCCACCGTCGGTGAGGTCGTCGCGTCGGGCCGTCTGGCCCGGCGCGGCGTTTTCCGTTTCCCGGCCAAGGCGGACAAGGCGGCGGTACGCGAGGCCCTGACCGCCGTCGGCCTGCTGGACCGCATCGACGACCCGGTCGCCACGCTCTCCGGTGGTCAGCAGCAGCGCACCCTGATCGCGCGGGCGCTGGCCGGCAAGCCGGACCTGCTGGTGCTGGACGAGCCGAACGCCGGGGTGGACGCGGCCAGCCAGGAGGCGTTCGCCGGGGCGCTGACCCGGTTCGCCGGTGACGGCGGCACGATCCTGCTGGTCCTGCACGAGCTGGGCCCGCTGCGGCCGCTGATCGGGCGGGCCGTGGTGGTGCACGACGGGCGGATCGCGCACGAGGGCACTCCCCCGGAGCCGGCCGGGCACCACGCCGAGCCGGACCACGAGCACCTGCACCCGCACGCCGAGGAGATCAAGCCCGCGATCTGCGAGTGGGCGCCGACCGAGCAGACGAAGGCGTACTGATGGAACTGCTCGCTATCCCGTTCATGCAGCGGGCCCTGGTCGCCGCGCTGATCATCGGGCTGGCCGCCCCCGCGCTCGGTATCTATCTGGTGCAGCGCCGGCTGTCGCTGATCGGCGACGGCATCGGGCACGTGGCCCTCACCGGCGTCGGCGTGGGCCTGCTGACCAACACGTCGCCGGTGCTGACGGCGGTGCTGGTGTCGATCGTCGGCGCGGTCGGGGTGGAGCTGATCCGCGAGCGCGGCCGCACCTCCGGCGACCTGGCCCTGGCCCTGCTCTTCTACGGCGGCATCGCCGGCGGGGTGCTGCTGGTCGGCCTGTCCGACGACAGCAGCACCAGCCTGATGCAGTACCTCTTCGGCTCGCTGCTGACCACCTCGGCCGAGGATCTGTGGGTGATCGGCGGGCTGGGCGCGGCGGTGGTGGCGGCGATGCTGGTGTTCCGGCCGGCGCTCTTCGCGCTCTGCAACGACGAGGAGTACGCGAAGGTCAGCGGCCTGCCGGTGCGTACCCTCAACATCCTTCTGGCGGTGACCACCGCGCTGACGGTGACCATCGCCATGCGTACCGTCGGATTGCTGTTGGTCTCCGCCCTGATGGTGGTTCCGGTCGCCGCGGCGCAGCAGGTGACCAGGGGTTTCCGCAGCACGATGACGCTGGCCATGCTGATCGGGGTGGGCGCCGCCGGCGCCGGGGTGCTGGTCTCGGCCGAGGCGGACACCGCTCCGGGCGCGACCACGGTGCTGCTGGCGCTGGCGATCTTCGTCGGCACCGCGGTGGGCGGGTCCACGGTGCGACGCCTACGGCGACGACGCGGTGACTCTCCGGTGACCTCGGAGCCACCGGATGTCGTGCTGCATGCCTGACGTCCGGGTGGTTGTACCGTTGTCGCAACGATGACGACGACCACCGGCTACGAAGCGTACGAATCGGCGGGAGCGCTGCTGCGCGCACTCTCGGCGCCGATCCGTGTGGCCATCGTGGTCGAGCTGGGTGTCGGCGAGCGTTGTGTGCACGATCTCGTGGAGAAACTCGGCGCCCCGCAACCCCTGGTCTCCCAGCATCTGCGGGTGCTGCGCGGAGCCGGCGTGGTGCGTGGTGTCCGCCGTGGCCGGGAGATCGCTTACTCCCTGGTGGACGAACACGTCGCTCACATCGTCGCCGACGCCGTGAGCCACGCCAGGGAGAGCCGACAGTGAACTCCGATACCACGATCCGCAACACCAAGCAGCGCAGCGCGGTCAGCGCCGTCCTCGCCGAGACCGAGGGTTTCCACAGCGCTCAGGACCTGCACGCGATGCTGCGTGACCGGGGCGAGCGGGTCGGGCTGACCACCGTCTACCGGACGCTGCAGGGGCTGGCCGACGCCGGCGAGATCGACGTGATGCGCCCGCCGGGCGGCGAGCACCTCTACCGTCGCTGCAGCCAGGGCCACCATCACCATCTGGTGTGCCGCTCGTGCGGGCGGACCGTCGAGGTGGCCGGCCCGGCGGTGGAGTCGTGGGCCGACAAGGTGGCCGGGCAGCACGGGTTCGTGGACGTCTCGCACACCATGGAGATCTTCGGCACCTGCCCGGAGTGCGCCGCGAAGCGCTGAGTGCGCCCCTTCGGGGGTGAAGCTCTACGCCGACCGGGTTCCCGTCGCCCTGCGCCAGCTCCTCGTCGACATATTCATCGTCATATGGATCTACGGCTGGATCCAGGTCGCGATCTGGATCCATGACACGGTGCAGAAACTCGCCGTCCCCGGGCAGAAGCTGGAGAGCGCCGGCGCCGGCATCGCCGCGAACCTGGCCGACGCCGGCGGCAAGGTGGGCCGGGTGCCGGTGGTCGGCGACGACCTGACGAAACCGTTCACCAACGCCGCCGACGCGGCCCGGTCGATCGCCGAGGCCGGGCAGGACCAGCAGGAGTTCGTGGCCCAGCTGGCGCTGATCCTGCCGGCGATCGGATTGTCCGTACCGCTGGCCCTGGTGCTCTTCGTGTGGTTGCCGTTGCGCTTGCGCTGGATCCGCCGGGCCGGGGTCGCGGCGCGGGTGCGCGACGCCCCGGCCGGGCAGGACCTGCTGGCGTTGCGGGCGCTGGCCTCGCAGCCGCTGACCGAACTGGCCAGGCTGGGGCCGGACATCGCGCAGAGCTGGCGGTCCGGTGATCCGGCGGCGGTCACCGCCCTGGCCGACCTGGAGCTGAAACGGCTGGGGTTACGACACGGCCGCCGCTGAGTCCTCGTCGGCGTCATCGTCGCCCCACTCGCGGTGCGCGAACGGCAGGATCGCCCAGTACGTGAGGAACCAGCCGCCGGTCAGCACGGTCAGCGGGATCGCCCACTTCCAGTCCAGCAGGTAGTCGGTGATCAGCAGGACGCTGGTGGTCATCGCGATCAGCATGAAGGCCAGACCGCCGGTGGCCATCTTGTGGGCGTACTTGACCAGTTCGGGTTTGCGGCCCTGCCGGAACAACGCGCGGTGGAACGCCACCGGAGAGATGATCATCGCGGTGGCGAACGCCGCGCTGATCAGCGCCACCACGTAGGTGTCCTTCTGGAAATCGGTAGTGTTCGGAAAGCCGCTGCTGAACGGCAGGGTCAACAGGAACGCGAAGAGGATCTGCACGCCGGTCTGTGCGACGCGCAGCTCCTGCAGCAGGTCCGCGAAGTTCCGGTCCCAGCGCTGCTTCTCGGTCTCTCGGGGGGTGTGGGTATCGACCGCCATGACCGGCCGAATTCCCCACCGGCCACCTTGGTCAAACGCCGATCCGTGCCAGTACCGCCTCGGCCAGCTCTCTCGGCGCCTGTTCGGGCACCCAATGGCTGACACCGCGCATCACCACCAGCTGATAGTCACCCTGCACCCAGTCCCGGGTGCGCAGCGCCGCGGTCCGGCCGACCACCCCGTCCCGGTCGCTCCACACGTACGTGGTCGGCACGGTCACCACACCCAGGTTGGCGACGTCGTCACCGTTGAACGCCCGGTACCAGTTGAGGCCGCCGGTCAGCCGGCCCGGTTCCCGCATCGCCGCGACGTACTGCTCGGCGCGCATCCCGATCGGCCGCAGCATCGCCTTCAGCACCATCCCGTGCCGGGCCAGCAGCAGTTTCTCGGCGACCGCGGACCGGAAGACGCTGAAGTACGCGAGCCGGGCGTTCTGGCTGGGCCGGACCCGCAACGCCAGCATCAGTGCCCTCGGGTGCGGCACCGAGACCGCGGTCAGGGTGTGCACCCGCTCCGGGTGGCGGGCGGCCAGCTGCCAGCCGACCTGGGCGCCCCAGTCGTGCCCGACCACGTGCGCCCGGTCGACCCCGAGCGCGTCGAGCACGGCCACCGCGTCGGCGGTCACAGAACCCATCGTGTACGCGGCCGGCTCGCTGGGCCGGGCGCCCGGGGAACAACCCCGCTGGTCCAGCGCGTACGTCCGCAGCCCGGCCGCGTGCAGCCGCGGCACCATCAGGTCGAACTCCCGGGAATCCTGCGGAAAGCCGTGAAGCAGCAGAACGGGCTCGCCGTCCTCGGGACCGCCCTCATGGACGTCGAATGTCATCCCGCGAGCTTTGACCTCGATCACGTATTCCCCTCCTGTACCCGCCCGTTACCAGGTGTTACCGTCACCGCAGCAAATGTAATCCGACAGGGGAGCGCACAGCGCTGAGAGTGCGGGTAAATCCGCAGACCCTCGCACCTGATCTGGGTAATGCCAGCGCAGGAAGTTCGGTCTTCTCCAGCCGCGTCGTGTCCCGGGCACCGTCGCCCGGGGGCCACGGCGTGCGTCTCCTCCCGGTACCCGCTGGGAGGCGTTTCATGACAACCAATCCGTACCGCTGGCGCACGATAGACATCGTCGTCGCGTCCGTGGTCGCCGTGGCGTTCGGCGTGATCTTCTGGGCCTGGAACACGGTCTGGGCGGTCACCGAGGGCGCTTTCGCGTTCTTCCCGCCGTCGCAGACCGTGCTCTACGGCGTGTGGCTGATCCCGGCCGTGCTCGGCGGCCTGATCGTCCGTAAACCGGGCGCCGCCCTCTACACCGAGCTGGTGGCGGCCGTCGTGTCGGCGCTGCTCGGCAACGCCTGGGGTGGCACGGTCATCCCGCAGGGCCTGGTCCAGGGACTGGGCGCCGAGCTGGCGTTCGCGGCCCTGCTCTACCGCTCGTACTCCCTGTCCCCGGCCTTGCTGGCGGGCGCGCTGACCGGGCTGAGCGCGGCGGTCTACGACTTCTTCGTGTGGAACTCGGAGGCCGCACTGATGTCGTACCGGGTGCCGTACGCCGCGATCACCGTGGTCAGCGGCGCCGTCCTGGCCGGGATCGGCTCCTGGGCGCTGGTCCGGGCGCTGACCCCGACCGGCGTGCTGGACAGGTTCGGGGCCGGTCGCGAGCGGGCAACGATCTGACACATGAGTGACGTTCGGCTTCGCGGTTTCGGGTGGCGGCACGCCGGGCGCCGCGCCTGGGCGGTCCGCGGGCTGGACCTCGACATCCGGCACGGTGAGCGGGTGCTCCTGCTGGGTCCTTCCGGGGCCGGCAAGAGCACCCTGCTCGGCGCGCTCGCCGGGCTGCTGCCGGAGGACTCCGGCGAGTCCGAGGGCACGATCGAGATCGACGGTCTCGACCCGCGCAAGGCCCGGGACCGGGTCGGCATCGTCTTCCAGGACCCGCAGACCCAGCTGGTGATGGCCCGCAGCGGCGACGACGTGGCGTTCGGCCTGGAGAACCGGGGGATCCCCGCCGCCGACATCTGGCCGCGGGTGTCCGATGTGCTGGATCGCGTGGGGTTCCCGTACCCGATCAATCGGCCGACCGCCGCGCTCTCCGGCGGCGAGGCGCAGCGCCTGGCCCTCGCCGGCGTCCTCGCTCTGCGCCCCGGCCTGCTGCTGCTCGACGAGCCGACCGCCAACCTCGACCCGCCCGGCGCCGATCTGATCCGGTCGGCGGTGGCCCGCGCTCTCGATCCGACGACCACGCTGATCATCGTGGAACACCGGGTCGCCGAGGTGTTGTCGCTGGTGGACCGGGTGGTGGTGCTGGAGCCGGGCGGCGGTGTGCGGGCCGACGGCGACCCCGAGATGATCTTCACCGCCTACGGCGACAAGCTGGCCGCCGAGGGCGTCTGGGTGCCGGGTTTCGATTTCCCCACGGTTCCCTCCTCAAGATCAACCACCGATTTGCTGGTACGGGCGGAGCAGGCCGCCGTGGCCACCCGCCTGGCACCCGTCTCGATCCACGCCGCCGCCGGTGAGATCGTGGCGGTGACCGGCCCGAACGGCGCCGGCAAGTCCACACTGGCCCTGCTGCTCGGCGGCCTGCTCGCCCCCACCAGCGGCCGGATCACGGCGTTCGACGACAAACGGCCACCGCACCGGTGGCGGGCCGCCACGCTTGCCGCCCGGATCGGTTCGGTCTTCCAGAACCCGGAGCACCAGTTCGTCACCGGCCGGGTGGCCGACGAGCTGGCCCTGGGCCCACGGCGGATCGGCCGCTCCCCCGCCGAGATCACCCGCATCGTCGACGACCTGCTGCAACGCCTGCGCCTGGACCGTCTGGCGGAGGCCAACCCGTACACCCTGTCCGGTGGTGAGGCGCGCCGCTTGAGCGTGGCCACGGCGTTGGCGACGGCGCCCCGCCTGCTGGTCCTGGACGAGCCCACGTTCGGCCAGGACCGCCGGACCTGGAGCGAGCTGGCCGACCTGCTGGCCGCCCTCCGCGACGAGGGCCACGGCATCATCGCGGTGACCCACGACGAAACCTTCGTCCGAACCCTGGCCGACCGCACGTTCCCGCTGGGCGTCCCCGCCCCCGCCCCACTCCCCCGGCGGTCCCGCCCATGACCTCCCACCCTCTGCCCCGGCTACCCCGGCTTCTTCTCCGGTGGGCCCGGCCGTGACCCTTTCGCTCACGCCGATCGCGGATCCCACCGCGCCGCTGGCCCGCCGCAACCCGGTGGCGAAGACCGGCGCCGCCCTCCTCTTCACCCTGCCGTTGATCTCCACGGTCGACCCGTTCAGTCCGGCGGCGGCCCTGGCCGTGGAATTGCTGGTCCTGCCGTTCTTCGGAGTCCGCCCCGCCCTGCTGCTGCGCCGCGCCACGCCCCTGCTGCTGAGCGCCGCCGGCATCCTGGTGACGATGCTCCTATTCGCCGCCGACCGCAGCGGCGACCTGCTGTTCGCCCTGGGCCCGATCGAGGTGACCACCGGAGTCCTGTCCACCACCGGCGCCCTGATCCTGCGTATCTTCGCGATAGCCCTGCCCGGCATCGTGGTCTTCGCCACCACCGACCCCACCGATCTGGCCGACGCCCTGGTCCAGAACGCGAAGGCCCCCGCCCGCTTCGCGATCGGAGCCTTGGCGGCCTTCCGCCTGATCCCACTGCTGGGCCAGGAGTGGCGAGCGCTGTCCCTGGCCCGCCGAGCCCGGGGAGTGGACGCCGGCCGCAACCCGGTGGCAAAACTGCGCCTGTTCAGTTCGACAGCGTTCGCCCTGCTGGTGGGCGCCTTACGCCGGGGAGTCCGCCTGGCAGTGGCCATGGACGCCCGAGGCTTCGACTCGGGAATCCCCCGAACCCACGCCCGCCGCCAGCACTTCACCACCCCCGACGCACTGCTGCTGCTCGCCGCAGCTCTGACAGCAGCCGCCATCATCACCGCCTCGGTACTACTGGGCTGGTTCAACCCGATCGTCGGCTGATCGCCCCGCACCCACCGCCCGGGCCCGTCAGGTGGTGAGGACGATCGCCCGGGCGTCGACGTTGACGAGGTGGCCGCTGCCCAGGATGGCGACCGGCGTGTCCCAGTGGACGTGGCCGCAGAACGTCAGGGGCGGCGGGCGGCGCTCCGTCGCGGTGCGGAGGGCCGCCCGTCCCCGCTGGTCCGGGTGGTTCCCGGTCGGGCCCTCGTGCAACAGCAGCACGTCCGCGGTCAGTCCGCCGAGCCGGGCGACGAAGTCCGTCTCGGTACGCCGTAGCGGCCGCCCGGGATCACCGACGATTCCGGAGACTCCCGCGATCGTGACGCCGCCGAACTCCACGGTGTCACCGTCGAGAAGGGTGCCGAAACCCGCCACCTGCGCCGCGGTGATCTCGTCGTGGTTGCCGGCCACCCCGGTGATCAGCGGGCAACCGGCCACGGCGAAGGCCAGCCACACGTCCTGGACCGGGCCGCTCGCTCCGCGGAGGTCGGCGCCGGGGGCCGAGTACAGGTCGCCGGTCAGCAGGATGCCGGTGCGGGACGGTGGGGGCAGCAGGCCGGCGTCGGACCACAGGCTCAGGTGGTCGGCGAGGGCCACCCCCAGCAGGGCCGATCCCACCACGCCCTGCAGGTCGCCGGTGACCAGGAGGGCGTCCAGGCCGGCCGGGAGTTCGTCGACACGCAGGCGGGACACGTCGAGCAGGGCGTTGCGCGGGCGGCCGCCGGGACCGGCCGCCCGGTACGGGATCGTCGCCAGCGGTTCGGGGGTGGTGCTGACCAGGCGCACCCCACCGATGATACGAAGACCGTTCGCCGGTCGGTCACGGGATCGACAGCGGGTGTTGTCCTGATCGGACGAAGGTGTCGGCCATGGGTCACGGCCACGATCATCATCACCATGACGATTCCGGCGCCACCGGCGCTGATGTCCCGGAGGCACTCGACCTGAGTGTTCCGGAGACCGAACTCTCCCCCGGCGACAGGTCGCGCCGTCGTTTCCTTCTCAGTGCCGGTCTGCTCGGTGCGGGTGCCGCCTCCTCGGTGCTGGTGCGCCCGGGCGCAGCCGAAGCGCACACCCACGGCCCGGCCGGCGGCGGCACGGCGAAGGGTGGTTTCACCTGGCTCTCCGGTGACCACCACATTCACACCCAGTACAGCTCGGACGCCCAGTACCGCGTTCTGGACCAGGCGCAGAAGGGTCAGGCGTACGGCCTGGACTGGCTGGTCATCACCGACCACGGCAGTGCCACCCACGCCAAGATCGGGGTGGAGAAGGTCAACCCGGACATCGTGAAGACCCGGGCCGAGCTGAAGGGTCTGCTCACCTTCCAGGGGCTGGAGTGGAACATTCCGGCCGCCGAGCACGCCACCGTGTTCGGCGGCCGGGTAAGAACGAGGTCGCGGTTCTCCAGCAGTTCGAGAACGCGTACGACGGATCGCTGCTGCCCACCACGAACACCACCGCGCAGAACGAGGCGATGGCGATCGCCGGCATCAAGTTCCTCGGTGAGCAGGTCCGGAAGCGGAAGATCGACGGGGCGCTGTTCTTCGCGAACCACCCGGCCCGCCGTGGCATCGACTCGCCGCACGAGATCCGTAACTGGCGGGACGCCGACCCGACCGTCGCTGTCGGTTTCGAGGGTGCGCCCGGTCACCAGGCGGCCGGCATTCCGGCGCCGAACGGCCGTGGTGGCGCGCGCGGCTACTACGACAACAACCCGTCGGCCGCGTCGTTCGCCGGTTACCCGCTCGAGTCGTACCGCACCTGGGGTGGTTTCGACTGGATGACCGCGACCGTCGGCGGGCTGTGGGACAGCCTTCTCGCCGAGGGCAAGGCGTGGTGGATCACCGTCAACTCGGACAGCCACGTCAACTACCTGGACCAGACGGACCGGGGACCGGGCAGCGATTTCAACGCCAACGGCAAGTACAACGATCCGGTCTACACCGGGGCGATCAACACGCAGGCCGGTGACTTCTGGCCCGGTTACTACGGGCGCACGAGTGTCGGCGCGTCGTCGTTCTCGTACAAGGCGGTCATGGACGGCCTGCGGGCCGGGCGGGTCTGGGTCGACCACGGCCGGTTGATCAAAAACCTGGATGCGCGGGTACGCGTGACCGGAGATCGCCGGAGCACGACCGGCACCCCGCTCGGTGGTGTTCTCCAGGTCAAGCGCGGCACCTCGACCGAGCTGGTGCTCGACATCGACCTGCAGGACATCCCGAACTGGGCCGGTTTCGTCCCGGTGCTGAAGCGGGTCGACGTGATCGTCGGCACCGTCACCGGCGCGGTCTCCGACAAGGACGCCTACACCACCCCGAACACCAGAGTGGTCAAGTCGTTCGAGATCACCAAGACCAACGGCAGGATCAGCCTGTCGTACGATCTGGGCCGCCTCGACAAGCCCTTCTACCTGCGTGTCCGGGGCACCGACGGCAACCGCACCCAGGCCGGTCTGATGGGCCCCGCCGTCGACCCGCACGGTCCCCAGCTCGACGTGGTCGGTGCCGCCGACCCGTGGGGTGACCTGTGGTTCTACACCAACCCCGTCTGGGTCCTGCCCCGATGACGACGGTCTCTCCACCAGCAGCGCCGGCCGTGACCGCGGCCGGCGCCGCCCGGATCGTCGGCCTCAGCCTCGGGCATACCACCCTCGCCGAGGCCGACCACTGGATCCGGGCGCTGAAGCCGGCCCCGGTGCTGGCCTGCACCCACCTGGTGACCGTGCCGTTCCCGCACGTCGCGATCAGCCTGCTCACCGCGCAGCCGGTCGAGACCGCACCGGAGCTGGCGCAGGCCGCCACCGAGGCCGCGGGCGGGCGGTTCGGGCGGGCCGTCCGGTTCCCCGGCTCGGAACGGCTCACCGGTTCGCTGACGGTCAGCGAGATCCTGCAGCGCAGTTCGATCGGGCGGGTCGAGGTGCTGGGCAGTGGCACCGCCGATCCGGCCCTGGTGGTCGACACCGGCGATTTTGTCCGGCCGCAGTTCCGCAACGGGGAACTGGTCCTGGTCACCACTCCCGCGGCCGGTGGGAGACTGGTCCCGTTCGAGACCCGTCATCCGACACCGTGCTGCGCTGACCATTGACGTTCGCTACGCGGGACGGGGCAGGCTCGGTGCCCCACTCCGGAGCACCCGTCCCTTACCGTGTTCGCATGTCTCGTCACCCCCTGCATCAGCTCCTGGCGGAGGCGCGCAGTGGCGTGCTCGTGTTCAGTGTCACGCCACCGAAGCTCAGCACGGCCGAGGACCGGGTCAAGGAGATCGCCGAGGTCACGCTGGACCGGCTGACCGCCCTCGACATCGACGGCCTGATCCTCTACGACATCGACGACGAGTCCGACCGGCGACCGGACCGGATCTTCCCGTACCTGCCGACCCTCGACCCGGGCCGTTATCTCACCGAGCACCTGACCGGGTGGCGCCAGCCGACGATCATCTACCGCTGTGTCGGGAAGTACTCGGAGGACGAGCTCACCGACTGGATGGCCGGCGCCGGTGACCAGGTGATGTCGGTGTTCGTCGGCCCGTCGTCAGGTGGCAAGGAGGTCCGCACCACGCTGCGCCGGGCCCAGGAGCTGCGCGCCGAGGTGCGGCCCGACCTGCCGCTCGGGGCCGTGGTGATCCCCGAGCGGGCCGACGAGCACCTGCGCATGCTGTCCAAGCAGGAGCGTGGCGCGTCGTTCTTCGTCAGCCAGGTCGTCTACCACGTCAACGAGATGAAGAACCTGCTCAGCGGCTACTTCTACGAGTGCCGGGAGCGGGGCGCCACGCCGCGGACGATGATCTTCACGCTGTCGTTGTGCGGCTCGCTGCGGACCCTGGAGTTCGTCAGGTGGCTCGGCGTCGACGTGCCCCGCTGGCTGGAGAATTCGATCCGGCACTCCGAGGACCCGCTGGCCGAGTCGTACCGGCAGTGTGTGGCGATCGCCCGGGACCTGATCGATTTCTGCGAACATCTGGGCCTGCCGTACGGGTTCAACATCGAGAGCGTCTCGATCCGCAAGGCGGAGATCGAAGCCAGCACCGATCTGGCCGCCGAGGTGGCCGGGCTGCTCCGTTACCGCCGCTGATCCTCGGCGAGTTCCAGGGCCCCGGCGGCGACGTTCTCCTCCAGATGGGCGACGTCGCCGGTGCCCGGAATGACCAGCACGTGCGGGCCTTGGTGGAGCGCCCACGCCAGCCTCCTCCCCGGATCGCTGTGTGCCCCGGCTTCCCGTTGTGGCCCGGCGATGCTGAAGTAGGGCACGAAAGCGATTCCCCGCGCACCGCATTCCCGCAGCACATCGTCATGACGCCGAAGGTCAATGGCATAGGCGTTCTGTACGCATACGACCGGCGCGATGTCCCGGACGAGATCGAGATGCTCGACCCGCACATTGGACAGTCCCAGATTCCGGATCAGCCCTTCCCGCCGCATGTCGGCGAGCGCCCCGAACCGGTCGGCGAACGACTCCTGATCCCGGTTGAGCCGCAGATTGACCAGATCGAGCGTCTCCACCCCGAGCCGCCGCAGGTTCTCCTCGACCTGCCGCCGCAGGTCAGCCGCGCTGATCGCCTCACCCCAACTGCCGTCCGCCCGCGGATCAGGCCCGACCTTGGTGGCGACGACCATTTCCCGCGGGTACGGATGAAGGGCCTCCCGAATCAGTTCGGTCGCGTACCGAACCGGCCCGTCCTCCCCGTCCAGAATCCCGCCCGGCGAGTAGTAGAAGGCGGCGGTGTCAATGTGATTGATCCCCAACTCGACAGCTCGCCGCAAAACACGAATCGCCACGTCCCGATCCCGCCGAACAGTGATCCGCATGGAACCGAAACCCATCCGGTTCACCACCCGATCCCCGAGCCGCCACGTGCCGGCCGCTACCACCCCGTCAATCGACATCCGGCAAAGCTACGCAGTGCACCACAAAGCCACACTCGGCTACCCGCCCGATACCGAAGCCCCACAAACCTTGCTACTTTTCAGGTAGAGCTTGGAAACCGCTGCCGGCCTCCTCCGCCGCCTTGATTCTCAGGTATAAATCGGAGATTTCAGCCAGCGCGGCGTTGATCGTGTCACTCCACCGAATGTCTTGAGACGCACCGCCGCGCTGGTGAAAGTCTCCTCGTCGATCTCCACGATGCTGCCCTCACGCATCAGAAACCCCCTGCGATCGCCACCCTCCCTCTTTGCCGATGGCTAGCTTTGCATAAACTGGTCTCGTATCACCTTGCTTCGTACAGGGTAGTCCCGTGCATTGATCGACTCAAGTCGGATCTCCCTGGGAGGATGGGGGCATGCTTGTTGCCTTTTCCGTCACGCCCATCGGGGGCGGGGAGTCCGTGGGGGACGCCGTCGCCGAGGCTGTCCGGGTGGTTCGGGCCTCGGGGCTGCCGAACCGGACCGACTCCATGTTCACCACGATCGAAGGCGAGTGGGACGAGGTGATGGCCGTGGTCAAGCAGGCCGTCGACGCCGTCGCCGCGGTCTCGTCGCGGGTCAGTCTGTCGCTCAAGGCGGACATCCGGGCCGGTGTCACCGACGCGCTGACCGCCAAGGTCGAGTTCATCGAGAGGAAGCTGGCCGAGTGAGACGCCTGATCATGTGGGACATCGACTACACGCTGCTCCGGGGCGGCGGGGTCGCGGCCAAGGCGTGGCGGGCGGCGTTCACCGAGACCACCGGGGTGACCTGGCGGGACACCCCGATCTTCGGCGGGCGGACCGACACCGACATCTGCACCGAGGTCTTCGCCAGCCACGGTGTCACCGACTGCACCCACGAGCGGTTCTTCGCCCGGTACGTGGAGCGGGTCGCCGAGATCCGGCACGAGTTCACCGTGCACGGCACGCTGATGCCGGGGGTCCGTGAGGTGCTGGCCCGGCTGGGTGACGACCCGCGTGTGGTGCAGACCCTGGTGACCGGCAACGTCCCCCAGGTGGCCGCGTTCAAGGTGGCGGCGTTCGGGCTGGACGGCTCGTTCGACGCCGAGGTGGGTGGTTACGGCACCGACGATCACGTGCGGGCGACCCTGGTCCGGCGCTGCCGGGAGCGGGCCGAGGCGAAGTACGGCGAGACGTTCCAGCCGGTGGTGATCGGGGACACGGTGCACGACGTGACGGCGGCCCTGGCGAACGGGGCGGTCGCGATCGCGGTGGCGACCGGCGCGACCCCGGCGGCGGAGCTGGCCGAGGCCGGCGCGCACATCGTCCTGCCCGATCTGTCCGACTTGGAGGCGTCGGTCAAGGCGCTGGCCGGCTGAGACCGGGCCATCTCCAAAAGGCAGGCGTCTCAAAAAGGCAGGCGTCTCAAAAAGGCAGGCGCCTCAAAAGGGCAGGCTCAGCTCCGGCGGGAAGCCGGTGAACCGCAGCTCGGGCGGCAGGTGCGACAGGTCGTTGAAGACGATGACCCGGGTCCGGCCGCCCGGGAAGTACCGGATCACGGTCAGCCCGGTGTTGGCCGGGATCAGGTCACGCCACCGCTCGGCGGGCGTCTCCAGTGCCTCCCGGGCGAACCACGCCACCTGGAAGGCGTGTGTGATCAGCAGCTCGTGCCGCTCCTGATCGGCCGGGCCGGTGAACCGGGCGATCATCCCGGCCGACGCATCGGGCTCCTCGGTGGGCACCCGGTCGTCCAGCTCGTCGGCCGGCTGCACCGGAACCCCGGGCAGGTGGGCGGCGACCAGCGCGGCGGTCCGGACCGCCCGCACGAGCGGACTGTGATGGACGGCCGCGAACGGCACCCCGGCGAGCCGCTCACCGAGCAGCCCGGCCTGCCGCTCCCCCGCCGGGCTCAGACCGGTCTGGTCGGCGAGCGCCTCGGCGTGCCGGGCGATCCAGAGGTGCCGGACACCACTCATACCGGGGCTCCTGAACAGGACGGGG
>NZ_BOMG01000112.1 GCF_016862075.1 Actinoplanes couchii
TCAGGCCGGGCTGACCGGGTTCGGCAGGACGGGTCAGGTCGGGCTGACCGGGTTCGGCAGGGCGCCGCCGAAACGACGGTCCCGCTGGGCGTACAACTCGCACGCGTACCAGAGGTGACGCCTGTCGAAGTCGGGCCAGAGGGTGTCCAGGTAGACCATCTCGGCGTAGGCCGACTGCCAGAGCAGGAAGTTCGACGTGCGCTGCTCGCCGGAGGGCCGCAGGAACATGTCCACCTCGGGGATCTCCGGGTGGTACAGGTATTTCGCGATGGTCTTCTCGTTGACCTTGTCGGCCTTGAGCTTGCCGGCTGCCACGTCCCGGGCGATGGCCGCGGCCGCGTCGGCGATCTCCGCCTGGCCGCCGTAGTTGACGCAGAACTGCAGGGTGAGCGTCTTGTTGCCGCGGCTCATCTCCTCGGCGGTCTGCAGCTCGGAGATGACGCTCTTCCACAGCCGCCCGGCCCGGCCGGACCAGACCACCCGCACCCCGAGGTCGACGAGCTGGTCCCGGCGGCGGCGGATGACGTCCCGGTTGAAGCCCATCAGGAAGCGCACCTCCTCCGGCGACCGCTTCCAGTTCTCGGTGGAGAACGCGTAGGCCGACAGGTAGGGGATGCCCAGCTCGATGGCGCCCTCGATGGTGTCGAAGAGCGAGAACTCGCCCTGCTCGTGCCCCTTGGTGCGGGACAGGCCGCGCTCCTTGGCCCAGCGGCCGTTGCCGTCCATGACGACGGCGATGTGCTTCGGCAGCGCGGCGGCCGGCAGCTTGGGCGGCCGGGCACCGGAGACGTGCGGAGTGGGCGGACGCGGGCTCACGAGTTCAACTCCCGTCGATCGACTAGCGGAAGCGAGCGTAGTGCCCGCTCCATGTGCCATTGCAGGTGGGCGGCGACCAGTCCGCTGCACTCCCGGCGCGTCGAGGGCGCCGAGGAGTCCGCGACGGTCCAGTCGCCGGTGGTCAGGGCGACCATCAGGCCGAGGGTGTCCGGGCTGGGATGCGCGGCGCCGGGTGGGCGGCAGTCCGGGCAGACCGAGCCCCCTGCCGGTACGGAGAACGCACCGTGCCGTCCCGTGGTGCCGCACACGGCGCACTCGGTGATCGCCGGCGCCCAGCCCGCGACGGCCATCGCCCGCAACAGGTAGGCGTCGAGCACCAGGGTGCCGGCGTGCTCCCCCACCGCGAGCGCTTTGAGGGCGCCGAGGGTGAGCTGGAACAGCCGCAGCGAGGGCTCCCGCTCGACCGGGGTGAGCCGCTCGGCGGTCTCGCAGATGGCGCTGGCCGCGGTGTATCGCGGGTAGTCGGTGAGCAGGTTCTTCCCGAACAGGGTGACCGCCTCGACCTGGCTGACCGAGTGCAGCGAGCTGCCCACCCCCTCGGGGGAGCCGGCCAGCTGGAGGTCGATGTGCCCGAACGGCTCGAGCCGGGCCCCGAACCGGGAGCCGGTGCGGCGGACGCCCCGGGCGACGGCGCGCAACCGGCCGTGCCGGCGGGTCAGCAGGGTGACGATGCGGTCGCTCTCGCCGAGTTTCTGGGCGCGCAGGACCACCGCGTCGTCGCGGTAGAGCTGTCTGCGGTATCCGGCGGGCACCCCGCCATTCTGCCCCGTGCCTACGACAAACCCTGACCCGGATCTCAGGGTCGTCTCGGGGACCGGTCCGGTGTTGCCGGGGAAGGTCCCGGAATAGCGTCGGGGCATGACCCGAAGAGTTGCCCTGATCCTCGCCGCCGTCTCGGTGGGCGCCGTGGCCGGCTGTGACGGCGTGGTGGGTGCCCGGATGACCTTCAACGACGTCGAGAAGACCAAGATCACTGAGATCGTGGTGTCCGGCCGCACCGGCAACGTCATGGTCGACGCCGCGCCCGGCGCGACCGAGACGACGATCCGCCGGATCGTCCGGGGCGGCACCTCCCCCGACGTCACCTACCAGGTGTCCGCCGGGGTGCTGACGCTGGCCACCGACTGCGGCAACGCCTGTGATCTCACCTACGAGATCACCACCCCGCCCGGGGTCGGCGTCCGCGGCGAGCTGAACTCCGGCTTCGTGCAGCTGACCGCGGTGGGCTCGGTCGACCTGACCGTGAAGTCCGGCGACGTGCTGGTGCAGGAGGCGACCGGCCCGGTCAAGCTGCGGGCCAACTCGGGCGACATGGAGGTGATCGGTGGCGGCGCGGTCGACGTGGAGACCCGCTCCGGCGAGATCAACGTGACCGATGCCGCCGGGCCGGTGACCACCAAGCTGACCTCCGGCGACATCCGGCTCACCCTGGCCAGGCCGACCTCGGTGACCGCCTCGGCGACCAGCGGCGACATCGATCTGGTCGTCCCGGAGGGCGATTACCGGGTGGCCACCCACACCGGGTCGGGCGAGGCGAGGGTGGAGGACGTCAAGAACGACCCGAAGGCCACCAACGTCCTGGACCTGCGCACCCGCCAGGGCGACGTGCGGATCAGCGCCGCTTAGAGCCCGGAGCCACGGCCGCCACGGGGGTGGCCGAGGATGCGGTGTCAGCAGGTGCCGGAAAGACGGGTGCCGGGGAGACGGCGGGGGCCGGCGGAAGGGCGGGTGCCGGGGAGACCGGCACCGGGATCCGGCGGCCGGGCAGCAGCACCGGCCGGCGCCCGGCCGCGATGTCCTCGATCCAGCCGAACAGCGCGATCATCGCCCCGACCCCGAGGAAGACCACGGTGAGTCGCCAGGTGATCCCCACCCAGCCGGTGAGCGGCAGCGCGTGCCGCTCGGCGAACTGGGTCACCGTGATCACCACCGGCACGTGCCACAGGTAGATCGTGAGGGCCCGCGCGTTCAGCACGGTGAGCACCCGGCTCTCGCGCACCTCCGGCGGGCGCACCCAGCCGAGCACGATCAGGATGAAGGCGGCCGACCAGAGGGCGTTGCCGAGCGGGATGTCGTTCAGGTCGTACCCGCGTGGGCTGGGGTGGGTGACGGTCCACAGCACCGCGGGGACGGCGAGCGCCACCGCGAGGCCCAGCAGCCGCGTGCGCCCGAGTCGTTCCAGGTGCCCGTCGTGGTGCGCGAAACCGAGCATCCAGGCCCCGCCGTAGAGCACCAGGCCGTGCACGACGGGCGGGATGGTGAGGCCGGCCAGGGTGACGACGGTCAGCGCCACGTACGGCGCCAGGAGTGTCGGGATCGGGAAGCGCCGGTAGAGCGGCAGCACGATCGGGGTGAGCAGCACCATCCACAGGAAGTCCCGCAGGTACCAGGCGTGCCCGAGCCCCTGGATCCACCAGCCGGACGCCACCGGGGTGTCGATCGGGAAACCCCACAGCAGCAGTGCCGGGTTCCACGTCGACGTGCCGGTGGCGAGCATGGTGGTGACCGCGATCAGGGCGATCATCCACAGTGACGGCAGCAGGCGGCGGAGCCGTCGCTCCACCGCCCACACTCCGAACCGGTCCAGCGAAGCCGCCATCAGTGACCCGCCGAGCGCGAACATCACCGACATCGCTGGAAAAACGACGGTGAAGGCCGCCCAACCGGTCACGTGATACGTGACCACCCGGACGGTCGCGACGGCCCGAAGCAGGTCCAGGTACCGGTTTCGCATGGCCCAAGGTGTTACCCGGCTAACACCAACCTGTGCAAACTATGGTGAAGAACACCATAGTCGGGGAATGTCCACGTTTCGATCTAGAAACCGAGCTTACGAAGCTGCTTAGGATCCCGCTGCCACTCCTTGGCGACGCGAACGTGCAGGTCAAGGTAGATCCGCCGGCCGAGGAGCTGTTCGATCTCAGCGCGAGCCTTCGATCCGACGTCCTTGAGACGCGCGCCCTTGGTGCCGATCACGATCGACTTCTGACTGTCCCGCTCGACGTAGAGATCGGCGAAGATCTTGGTGACCTTCCCCTCGACCAGCATCTCCTCGACGATCACCGCGATCGAGTGGGGAAGCTCGTCGCGAACCCCCTCCAGCGCGGCCTCCCGGATCAGCTCGCCGATCAGCACCTGCTCCGGCTCGTCGGTCAGCACGTCGTCCGGGTAGAGCTGCGGCGACTCCGGCAGGTGGCGGATCAGCACATCGATCAGGTTGTCCACCTGATGCCCGGAGACCGCACTCACCGGGATGATCTCGGCGAAGTCGTAGAGTTCGGACACCGCCAGCAGCCGCTGCGCCAGCGTGGCCGGGTCGACCAGGTCCACCTTGGTGACCACCGCGACGACCTTGGCCTTCAGCTCGCTGATCTCGGTGGAGATGAAGCGGTCGCCGCGCCCGATCGGCTCGTCGGCCGGGAAGCAGACACCGATCACGTCGGTCTCGCTCCACACCTCGCGGACCAGGTCGTTGAGCCGCTCGCCGAGCAGCGTCCGGGGGCGGTGCAGACCCGGCGTGTCGACCAGCACCAGCTGCGAGTCCGGGCGGTGCAGGATGCCCCGGATCACGTGCCTGGTGGTCTGCGGCTTGTTCGAGGTGATCGCGATCTTCTGACCGATGATGGCGTTGGTCAGGGTCGACTTGCCGGCATTCGGCCGCCCGACGAAACAGGCGAAACCGGCGCGATAGACGTCGTCCTTCGGGGCGATCGGGCGCGCGGCGCGATGCCGGTGCTTCTTGCGTTCAAAACCCTTGCCGCCGGTACGGCCCTCGCCGTCCGCCGTGGGCTCTGCCGCGGCGGACCGGGGGTCGACGTAGGGGGCCTCCGCGGCTTTCGCGGCAGCGGCCTGTGCCCGGCCGGCGCCGAACCTGGCCGCGCCCCGCCGGACGTGCACCGGCTTGGCGTCACCGGTCATGGTGACTTCGATCTTGGCGGGCGCCCCCTTGGCCGGAGCGCCCTTGGCCGAACCGGTCCGCGCGGCACTGCTCCGGCCCGCGCCGCTCCGGCCCGCATCGCTCTTGGCCGCGCCACGAGCCGAGCCGCTCTCGATGGAACCGGTCCGGGTCGAGCCGGTCCGGCCCGGGTCACCCGAGGTGGAACCCGTCCGGGCAGCGCCGCCCGAGGTGGAACCGGTGCGGGAGGACGTGCCCCGGCCGCCGGTGGACCCGGCTCCGGACGTACCGCCGGATCGGGAAGTGGAACCACCGGAACCACCCGCGGACCCGCCACGCCGGCGCCCACCCTGACCGGCGGCGTTCTGCTCGGCCTCTTTCCGGGCCGCACGCCGCTCCTGCCGCCGGATCTCGTTCCGCTCACCGGCGGTGAGGCGACGCTCGTCAGCGGCGGGACGGCGCTCACCCGCGGCCGGACGGCGGTCACCGGTGGTGGGACGGCGCTCACCAGAGGTGGGACGACGGTCACCGGAGGCCGGACGACGGTCCTGGGACTGGCCGGCCATCAGGCGACCGTGCCGGTCAGCGTGCCGGACGGGCCGGCCAGGTGGATCGGTGCGGCCGGACCGAGGTCACGGACCGCGGCGAGACCGGACTCCTCCAGCGCGGGCGCCTCGGTGACGACCGCGGCCGCCTCGATCGCGGTGGCCCCGGCGGAGGCGGCCTGGGCCACCGCCGCCTGCAACGCGCTCAGGGTCAGGTGCGGCAGGGTGACCGACGCGGCCGCGTAGGTGCGCCCGTCCTGATCCCGGACCGCCGCCCCCTCGGCCGCGCCCACCCGGGTGCGGGAGTGGCGCGCGAGGGTCACCAGCTTGGTGTCCTCGGCGCTCAACTGTTCTTCGGCAACGGTCTGGTCAGGCATCGGCGGGTTGTCTTTCCTCGTTCTCAGCGTTGTTCTCGTCAAATTCCCCGGCGGGTTCGGCCCGAACCCGGCGCACCAGCACCGAGTCGATCCGGTTGCGCCGGCCGGTGGTGCCTTCGGCGGTCAGGTGCAGGCCTTCCACCTCGGCCTGGGCGCCCGGGATGGGCACCCGGCCCAGTGTCTGCGCGAGCAGGCCACCGACGGTCTCGACCTCGTCGGCCGGCAGTTCGACACCGAAGACGGTGCCGAGGTCCTCGATCGGCAGCCGTGCGGTGACCCGCACCGCCCCGTCCTCCAGGTGCTCGATCGGCGGGCGCTCGACATCGTACTCGTCGGTGATCTCGCCGACGATCTCCTCGAGGATGTCCTCGATGGTGACCAGGCCGGCGGTGCCGCCGTACTCGTCGACGACGATGACCAGGTGGTTGCGGGCGGCCTGCATCTCGGAGAGCAGGTCGTCGACAGGTTTCGACTCCGGCACGAAGTTGGCCGGGCGCATCGCGTCGGCGACCGCCTGCGAGGTGGCGGCCGGATCCCCGTTCTGCGTGCGCCGGATCACGTCCTTGAGGTAGAGCACCCCGAGCACGTCGTCGACACTCTCCCCGATCACCGGGATCCGGGAGAACCCGGACCGCAGGAAGAGGAAGAGCGCCTGTTGGAGCGTCTTGGGAGCCTCGATCCACACCATTTCGGTACGCGGGACCATCACCTCGCGGGCGATGGTGTCCCCCAGCCCGAACACCGAGTGGATCATCTCGCGTTCGCCGTGCTCGACCACGCCGCGCTGCTCCGCCAGGTCGACCAGCTCACGCAGCTCGACCTGGCTGCCGAACGGCCCCTCCGGGAACCCCTTGCCCGGGGTCACCGCGTTGCCGATCAGGATCAGCAGCTTGGCGAGCGGGTTCAGCACCTTGCCCAGCCAGCGCACCAGCGGGGCGGTCGCCCGGCCCACCGCGTACGCGTGCTGCCGCCCGAGGGTCCGTGGCGCGACCCCCACCACCACGAAGCTGACCAGCGTCATCGCGCCGGCCGACACCAGGGCGGCCTGCCAGCCGACTCCCCAGGTGTCCACCGCGACGAGCGCCACCAGCGTGGTCGCGGTCAGCTCGCAGAGCAGGCGCAACAGCAGCAGCAGGTTGACGTAGCGGACGACGTCGGAGGCCACGGCGGCGAGCGCGCCGGCGCCCCGCCGCCCTTCCCGGTCCAGCTCGCTGGCACGGGCGTGGGAGACGGTCGCCAGCGCGGCGTCCGTCATCGAGGCCAGGCCGGCGAGGAGCACCAGCACGACCGCGATAATGATCAGTTGCAGATCCGGTAGGCCGGCCGAGGCGGGGTCCATGATCAGTCGGCTTTGCGGCCGGCCCGCCAGCTCTGCAGCAGCTTGTTCTGCAGAGCGAACATCTCCCGCTCCTCCTCCGGCTCGGCATGGTCGTAGCCGAGCAGGTGAAGAGCGCCGTGCACGGTGAGCAGGTGCAGCTCGTCGGCGGTCGAGTGCCCGACGGCCGCGGCCTGTTTGGCGGCCACCTCCGGCGAGAGCACGATGTCGCCGAGCAGCGCCGGCTCACCCGTCCCGGACTCGCCGGGACCGTGGTCGACACTCCCCTCGTCCATCGGGAAGGCGAGCACGTCGGTGGGGCCGTCGCCGTCCATCCACCGGTGGTTCAGCTCGGCCATGTAGTCGATGTCGATGAGAAGGATCGACAGCTCGGCGAGCGGGTTGACCCCCATCTCGTCCAGGGCGTGCCGGGCGACCGCGAGAATCGCGTCGGTGTCGACCTCGACTCCCGACTCGTTGGCGATCTCGATGGACATAGTGGTGCGATTACCCCTTGTTACTCAGCGCCGGCGGCTCGGCGCCCGGCCACCGCTGGCGGCCCGGCCCGGCACGGCGTGGACGGATTGTGCTGCCTGTTGTTCCACCGCGGCGTCGAACCGCGCGTAGGCGTCGACGATCTCGGCGACCAGTCGGTGCCGCACCACGTCGGAGCTGGACAGCTCCGAGAAGTGCACGTCCTCGACGTCGCGCAGGATCTCCCGCACGATCTTGAGGCCACTGGTCGTCCCGCCGGGCAGGTCGACCTGGGTCACGTCACCGGTCACCACGATCTTCGCCCCGAACCCGAGCCGGGTCAGGAACATCTTCATCTGCTCGGGCGTGGTGTTCTGAGCCTCGTCCAGGATGATGAAGGCGTCGTTCAGCGTACGGCCACGCATGTACGCCAGCGGCGCGACCTCGATGGTCCCGGCGGCCATCAGCCTCGGGATCGTCTCCGGGTCGAGCATGTCGTGCAGCGCGTCGTAGAGCGGGCGCAGATAAGGATCGATCTTCTCGGTCAGGCTGCCCGGGAGGAACCCGAGCCGCTCGCCCGCCTCGACCGCCGGCCGGGTCAGGATGATCCGGCTGATCTGCTTGGCCTGCAGCGCCTGCACGGCCTTGGCCATCGCGAGATACGTCTTACCGGTACCGGCGGGGCCGATGCCGAAGACGATGGTGTTCTCGTCGATGGCGTCGACGTAACGCTTCTGCCCCAGCGTCTTGGGCCGGATGGTCTTGCCGCGGCGGGACAGGATGTTGAGGGTGAGGACTTCGGCCGGACGCTCGGAGGTGTTCTCCTCGAGCATCCGGAGGGTGCGGCGCACGGCGTCGACGGTGAGCGTCTCGCCCTTCTCGATCAGCTCGATGAGCTCGGAGAAGAGACGCTCGGCGGTCGCGTTCTCCGCCGGGTCGCCGGTGATGGTGATCTCGTTGCCGCGGACGTGGACGTCGCTGTCGAGATTGCGCTCGATGAGCCGGAGGATCTCGTCCTTGGCGCCGAGCAGGTTCACCATGATCTTCGGATCGTTCACCGAGATCTTGGTCTGCGCCCGCACCGGGCTGGTCGAGCCAGTGCTGGATTCGTTCGGCGTACCGGTCATAGGGTGGCCCGGCGGGCCTCCGCCACCTGCTCTCTTCTTCTGCGCCACCCGGATCGGGCGGCTCGCTCGAGGATCGTGCCATCCTATCCGCTCGGCCGCCCGGACGCCGATGCCATTATCGCCAGGACCCTATTCGGGACCGTCGGACGCCCACCCGCCGTCGAAAGCCTCCTGGCGCCGGGTGAACCGGTACGTCGCCCAGTGCATCCGGGTGACCGCCCCGGTGTCGTCCCGGGTGAGGCGCAGCAACTCGCCGACCTCCCGCCCGGACGCCGTCCGGAGCACGTCCGGCTGCCCGTCCAGCGGCTCGAAGACAGCGGGTGGGCGGCTCGCCGGCGCGTCCACCGCCCGGGCCTGGAGCTGCCCGTCGTGCCAGGCGAAGACGAACTCGGTGCCCTCGCCCCACCATCGGCCCAGGACCGAGCGGAAGGCGGCGGGCGCCGGTGGGGCGGGCCGCCACGTCCGGATCTCGGCCGGGTCCAGGTCGACGGCGAGTCGCAGCAGCTCGTGGACCAGGTCGTTGATCTCACCGGCGGTGCCGGAGGAGCCGAGCACCGCGCAGCCGAGCGCGCCCGGGTTGCCGTCGCCGCCGCGCCGGCCGTAGACACCGGCCAGGAAACCGGGCATCGCCCCGTCGTGGCCGACGTGCGTGATCCGTTTGCCCTCCGGGGCGAGGATCAGGCCGAGCCCGAACCCGGCCGCCCACAGGGTCTCGTCGGTGGTGGTCAGCGGCCAGCGCATCTCGTCGACGGTCGCGGCGGCGAGCACCTTCGCGTCCGGGTCGACGATCTCCGGGCTGGTCAGGAAGGCGGCCCACGTCGCCATGTCCCCGGCGGTGCTCCAGAGCTGGGCGGCCGGGCCGACCCCGGCCAGGTCGACGGGCGGTTCCGGGCGGGCCGCGTCGGAATAGGTGTCGACCAGGTAGCCGACGACCGCCTCGGGCGGGGCCGGGACGGTGGTCCGGGTCAGCCCGAGCGGCGCCAGGATCCGGTCGGCGAGGATCTCCGCCCAGGTGCCGCCGCGCAGCTCGGCGACCAGGTGACCGAGGACGGCCGGGCCGAGGTTGGAGTAGTGGTAGCGGCGGGCGTTGGGCAGCACCCGCTCGGCCCGGTCCAGTTCGGCGAGCAGCCGCCCGGTGTCCGGGGCGAGCAGGGTGTCCCAGACGTCGCCGTGCGGTTCGCGCTGGAACCCGGCGGTGTGCGACAGCAGCCGCCGGATCGTGGCGTCGCCGTGCGCTGGTACGTCCAGGTACGCCGAGATCGGCTGGTCCAGGTCGAGCAGCCCGTCGTCGCGGGCCTGCATGACGAGCACCGCGGTGAACGTCTTGGTGACCGAGCCGATCCGGAACCGGCTGTGTACCCCGAGCGGGTGATCCGGGTTGCCGGAGGCGCCGACGGTGCAGACCCACGGCTCGCGGTCGGCGCGGTGCAGCGCGACCGAGATCGCCGGAACCCGCCCGTCCGCCTGAGCCCTCCGAACCGCTCGTTCAAATTGTGGCCCGGGGGTGCTCATGCCGGCGCCTCCGCTTCGCTCCAGCGCCGGCATGATTCATCAACTGAGCTGCATGATTCGCTCGCCAGCTCGCTCATGGTCGGGCCAGCATCGGGCCGAGCGGGGCGCCGCCGACCACGTGCGCGTGCACGTGGAAGACCTCCTGGCCGCCGTGCGCGCCGGTGTTGAAGATGACCCGGAAACCACCGGTCAGCCCCTCCAGCTCGGCGACCTTCGCGGCGGTGGCCAGCACGTCGGCGGCCACGGCCGGGTCTCCGGCGAGCTCGGTCACATCCGCGTGGTGGGCGACCGGGACGACCAGGACGTGCGAGGGGGCTTTCGGGTCGATGTCCCGGAAGGCGACGGTGGTGCCGGTGCGGTGCACGACCGTCGCGGGGATCTCGCCGGCCACGATGCGGCAGAACAGGCAGGAGGTTTCCACCCCATGGATCTTATGGTCCGGGGTGGGTGAAGATGGTCGCCGGATCCTCGTACACGACAAGTGGGAGCGCTCTCTTGACCGATCTCGACGATCTCCTCGGGCAACTCAGCCTGGAGGAGAAGGTGTCCCTGCTCACCGGCCAGGACTTCTGGTCGCTGCCGGCCGTCCCCCGGATCGGGCTGGGCGCACTGGTCATGTCGGACGGGCCGGTCGGTGTCCGGGGCACCGGGTACACCCCCGACGACCCCTCGATCGCCCTGCCCAGCCCCACCGCGCTCGCCGCCACCTGGGACGTCGCGCTGGCCCGCCGGGCCGGCCGGCTGCTCGGCCAGGAGTCCCGCCGCAAGGGGGTGCACCTGCTGCTCGGCCCCACGGTGAACCTGCACCGCACCCCGCTCGGTGGCCGGCACTTCGAGTGCTACTCGGAGGATCCGCTGCTCACCGGCGAGATCGCGGTCGGCTTCGTGCACGGCGTGCAGGAGCACAACGTCGGCACCACGGTGAAGCACCTGGTCGGCAACGACTTCGAGACCGAGCGGATGACCGTGGACGTACGGATCCCGGAGCGCGCGCTGCGGGAGATGTACCTCGCGCCGTTCGAGCGGGTGGCCGACGCCGGCGGCTGGGGCGTGATGAGCTCCTACAACGCGGTCAACGGCACGTCGATGGCGGCGAACGGGCGGATCCAGGACGAGATCCTGAAACGCGAGTGGGGCTTCGACGGGGTGGTGGTCTCCGACTGGCGGGCCGCCCGGGACACGGTGGCGTCCGCGCTCGGCGGGCTGGACGTGGCGATGCCCGCGATGGACAACCCGTGGGGGCCGGCCCTGGTCGAGGCGGTGCGGTCCGGCGCCGTCCCCGAAGAGGTCGTCGACGACAAGGTGCGCCGGGTGCTGCTGCTGGCCGCCCGTACCGGCGCGCTGGAAGGGTTCGATCTGGCCGGCGTGCCGCTGGACGAGAACGGCGACGACGTCGCGCGGGACGTGGCGACCGGGTCGTTCGTGCTGGCCCGCAACGTCGACGGGGCGCTGCCGCTGGAAGCCGGGGAGCTGACCCGGGTCGCGGTGATCGGCGCGCTGGCCACCGACGCGCGGGTGCTCGGCGGCGGCAGCGCCCAGGTCACCCCGCCGCACGTGATCTCGCCGCTGGACGGCCTGCGGGCCGACCTGCCGGGGGTCGACGTGGCGTACGCGATCGGCGCCGACCCGCGCCCGTTCCTGCCCGCCGCGGCCGGCCCGGACTGGGCGCCGTTCCGGTTCGCGATCGCCGAGCACGAGTTCCCGGTCACGACGGCCGGCATCCGCTGGATCGGCGACCCGCCCGGCGGTCTGGACGTGGCAGGGATCACCGAGCTGGAGCTGCGCACCGAGATCACCCCGGCGGCCGGTGGCGAGCACGTCCTGGCGGTCTCCGGGTTCGGCGCGTTCGAGTTGACCGTCGGCGCCGAGAAGCTCTACCAGGGCTCGCTGCACCCGCCCGGCACCGGCCGCGCCGACCTGCTGCTGCACCCGCGCGAGGTCCGGTTCCCGGTGACCCTGGAGGCCGGTGTCCCGGTGCCGGTGGTGCTGCGGCAGACCTTCGAAGCCGGCGCCGCGCACTCGGTCTCCACCACGCTCGGTCACCGGGCGCCGGGCCCGGACGAGGAGGGACTGATCGCCGAGGCGGTCGAGCTGGCCGCGAACTCGGACGTCGCGGTGATCGTCGTCGGCACCACCGAGCAGGTCGAGTCGGAGGGCTTCGACCGGACCTCGCTGGCGCTGCCGGGCCGGCAGGACGAGCTGGTGACCCGGGTCGCCGCCGCCAACCCGCGGACGATCGTCGTGGTCAACGCCGGTTCGCCGGTGCTGTTGCCGTGGGCCGACGAGGTGGCGGCGGTGCTGCTCACCTGGTTCCCCGGGCAGGAGGCGGGCGCCGCGCTCGCCGACGTGCTGCTCGGGGTCGCCGAGCCCGGCGGACGCCTGCCGACCACCTGGCCGCGGACCGAACAGGACTGCCCGGTGCTCGACGTGACACCCGTCGACGGCACCCTCGGTTACGACGAGGGGATCTTCATCGGTTACCGCGGGTGGTTGCGGTCGGAGGCCGAGCCGCTGTTCGCGTTCGGTTCCGGTCAGGGCTACACCGATTGGTCGTACGACCACCTCGCCTGCTCCGGATCCGAGGTCAAGGTGACGGTCACGAACACCGGCTGGCGCGCGGGCCGTGAGGTCGTGCAGATCTACCTCGCACCGGGCGCGGACTCGTACACCCCGGACCGTTCCGACGACGTGTCACCGGTGGAGCGGCCGGAACGCTGGCTGGCCGGATTCGGGATCGCCGACGCCGTGCCGGGCGAATCCGTCACGGTGACCGTTCCGCTCCCGGAGCGGGCCTTCCAGGTGTGGAACGACGGCTGGCAGACGGTCCCCGGCGCCTACACGGTGATCGCCGCCCACGCCCTGGACGACCCGCGCCGCTCCACCGAGATCCGGCGCTGACCGAACCGTTTTATATTCACGGGCATGACTTCACGTGTGCGCGGTCAGGTCTTCGGCGAGCAGGCCGAGGAATACCATCGGGTCCGCCCCGGCTACCCGGCCGGCCTCGTCAGCGATCTGCTGGCGCTGGCCGGGCCGGGGCCGGTCCTGGAGGTCGGGGCCGGCACCGGCAAGGCGACCGCCGCGTTCGCCGCCCACGACGTCGACCTCACCTGCCTGGAACCGGACGCCCGGATGGCCGCCGTGCTGCGCCGGACCGTCCCCGGAGTCCCGATCGTCGAGACCACCTTCGAGGACTGGACACCGGACCGGGCCTACGGTCTGCTGATCAGCGCCCAGGCCTGGCACTGGGTGGACCCGGCCCGCCGCACCCGGCTGGCCTTCGACGCGCTGGCGCCCGGTGGGGTGCTCGCCCCGTTCTGGAACGTCTTCCTGCTCGCCGACGAGCGCCTGCACACCGAACTGGCCGCGGTCGACAGCCGGCACGGGCTGGCCGAGATCGGTCAGGCGCCGCACGCGCTGCTGCTCAGCAGCATTCCGGCGGAACCCCGGGAGTTCGCCGCGGAATGGCCGGACATGGCCGACGTGCCGGAGGTCTTCACCGAAGCGCACACCCGGCGTTACCGGTCGGCGCGCAGCTACACCTCCGCCGCCTACCGGGACCATCTCCGGTCGATCTCGGGCTTCCGGATGCTCGACGAGGACCGCCGCGAAGCAGCGATCGACGACCTGATCGCGGTGATCGACGACCACGGCGGCACCATCGAACTCACCGTCTTCACCGACGTCGCGATCGCCCGGCGCCCGGCCTCACCAGCGGTCCAGCCGGGCGGAGAGCACTGACAGGGCGGCGACTCCGGCGGTCGAGGTGCGCAGCACCGCGTTCCCCAGCTTCACCGGGGTCGCCCCGGCCGCCCGGAAGACGTCCAGCTCGGCGTCGCTGATCCCACCCTCGGGGCCGACCACCAGCACGATCTCCCCCGACTCCGGCAGGGCCGTCGCGGTCAGCCGCTCGGTGGCCTCCTCGTGCAGCACGAACGCCGCCGCGGCCCCGGCGAGCCGGGTCGCAACCTGTTTCGTGGAGCAGTCCGGATCGCCGGAGACCACCGGCAGCCAGGAGCGGCGGGCCTGCTTGGCGGCCTCCCGGGCGGTCGACGCCCACTTGTCACGGGCCTTGAAACCGCGGTCGCCACGCCACTGGGCCACCGAACGGGACGCCGCCCAGGGCACGATCTCGTCCACGCCGACCTCGGTCATCGCCTGCACGGCCAGCTCACCCCGGTCCCCTTTGGCGATGCCCTGCACCACGGTCAGCCGCGGATCCGGCGCCGGCTCGGCGGCGGTGCTGAGCACCGCCACGTCGACACTGCCCCGGCCCACCGCGGCCACCTGGGCGTGCGCGGTGCCACCCCGCCCGTCGGCGAGGATCAGCGACTCCCCCACCCGCAGCCGCTGCACGGTGGCGGCATGATGCCCCTCCGGCCCGTCCAGCGTGAACGACAGACCGGTGGGCAGACTCTCGACCAGGAACAGCGGCGCGGACATGCCCGCACGCTAGCCCACCACTCCGGGCCGGCGCGGAACGGCCTGCAACGCGAAGTCGACGGTGGCGTGCAGGCTCGCCCGGTCGGCGCCGGCGGTGGCGTGCACGGCATTGCCCTCGCTGACCACCGTCACGTAGCGGGCCAGCGCGTCCGGGTCGGTGCCGGGCGGCAGGTCCCCCTCGGCGACCGCGGCGGCCAGCCGGGCGGCCAGGGCCCGTTCGCCGGCGAGCCGGCTCTCGGCCAGGAACCGGGCGATCCGGCCCCGGTCGCTGCCCCCGGCCAGGCCGCCCTGGATCGACAGGCACCCGGCGGGGCGGTCGGTCCTGGTCAGCGCGTCGGCGTTGGCCCGGAGGAAGGATTCGATCACGCGGTACGCGGTGGGCTGCTCGAGTGCCTCCCGGGCGTAGGCCATGTCGATCTCGGCGTAGCGGGCGACCACGCGGCGGAACAGGTCGTCCTTGTTGCCGAAGGCCGCGTACATGCTGGGGCGGCTGATCCCCATCGCCGCGGTCAGGTCGGTCAGTGAGGCGCCCTCGTAGCCCTGCCGCCAGAACACCTCGACCGCCCGGTCCAGAGCCGCCTGCGTGTCGAAGGAGCGCGGCCGGCCACGTTCCCGGGTTCCCTGCGGCATCGAGCCCTCCCGATCATTCGTGACGTAGGTCATCTTAACCGATCGGTACGGAATTCCCGGGGGCCGGGCCGGCGTTCCCGAATTCGATACCGAACGGTATGGAAATCGGGAGGACGTCATGACACAGAACCTCGGCCGGGTCGGGCTGTGGAGCACCGAACTCCGCGGCGCGCACCGCCCCCAGATCCGGGAAGCCGTCGCTGAGCTGGATGAACTCGGCTGGACGACACTCTGGCTGCCCGGGCTGGACGGTGCCGGCGCCCTCGACGACGTCGGCCATCTGCTCACCGCGGCACCCCACAGCCGGGTGGTCACCGGGGTGCTGAACATCTGGGG
The DNA here is from genome assembly GCF_016862075.1 of Actinoplanes couchii. Classification (GTDB taxonomy): domain Bacteria; phylum Actinomycetota; class Actinomycetes; order Mycobacteriales; family Micromonosporaceae; genus Actinoplanes; species Actinoplanes couchii. Next base: position 15,492 of record NZ_BOMG01000112.1, read on the forward strand.
ACAGACCCCCGCCGACCTGACCCGGCGGATCGCCGCACTGGACGCCGCCCACGGCGAGCGGACCGTCGTCGGCCTCGGCATCGGCAGCTCGGCCGGGGCCGCCGCGCACGGCCGGGAGTACGGCAGTCCGGTCGCGACGATGAGCCACTACCTGGACGGGCTGGGCGATCCCGTCCCGCCGGCCCGGCGCCTGCTCGGGGCTCTCGGGCCGCGGATGGTGGACCTCGCGGTGGCCCGGACCGCGGGCTGGCATCCGTTCCTGGTCACGCCCGGGTACGTCGCCGCCGAACGGGCCCGGGTCGGCGCCGCTGCCCTCATCGCCCCGCACCAGGCGGTCGTGCTGGAGACCGACCCGGAACGGGCCCGGGCAGCGGCCCGGGCCGGGATCGGCATGTTCCTCGGATTCCCTACCTACCAGGCCAACCTACGCCGGCTCGGCTTCACCGACGACGACCTGATCCCGGGCGGCAGCGACCGGCTGATCGACGCACTGGTCGCCCACGGCACCACCGACACCCTGGCCGCCCGCATCCGGGAGCACCTGGACGCGGGCGCCGACCACGTAGCCCTCCACGTCCTCACCGCCCCGGGATCCCCCGGCCTGCCCCGCACACAGTGGCGCGAACTGGCCGCCCTGACCCACTGACGTCCCGCCTCCCCTCGCGGCAGCGCGAGCCGGCCGGCCCCACCCACCGAGCCCTGACCTTCCGCTCGCGGTAACGCGATCCGGCCAGCCCCACCCACTGAGCCCTGACCTTCCGCTCGCGGTAACGCGAGCCGGCCGGCCCCACCCGCCGGCCCCGGCCTGGCGCCTTCCCCGTAGGCCCCGCCCTGGCCGCCCTCGGCCGCAACTCACTTCGCGGTTCACTTCGCGGTTCACTTCAAGGAGAAAAGATCATGGGACAGCTCGACGACAAGATCGCCCTCGTCACCGGCGGGACCTCCGGCATCGGCCTCGCCGCGGCCAAGGCCCTCGCTGCCGAGGGTGCGCACGTTTTCGTCACCGGACGGCGGCAGGAGACCCTGGACGCGGCCGTCGCTTCGATCGGGGAGGCCGCCACCGGCACCGCGACGAACTCCACCGGAAATGGAGCGGACGCCACCGGCACCGGGACGAAGGCCACCGGAAATGGCGCAGCCGCAAGTGGGCTCCAGTCGGTCGCTCCCGGGCGGGCGAATGTCACCGGAGGTGGAGCAGCCGTAAGCGGGCTCCAGGCGGCCGCTCCCGGGCGGCGGGCGAAGGTCACCGGGATTCGGGCCGATGTCGCTGATCTGGCTGACCTCGACCGGGTGGCCGCCATGATCGCGGAGCGGGGGCGAGGGCTGGACGTGCTCTTCGCCAACGCCGGGGGTGGGGAATTCGCCGCGCTCGGGGGCATCACCTGGGAGCACTTCGCCGATACGTTTCACACCAACGTGGGCGGCACCCTGTTCACCGTGCAGAAGGTGCTTCCGTTGCTCAACCGGGGCGCCTCGGTGATCCTGACCAGCTCCAACATCGATGTGAAGGGCGCCGCTTCGTTCAGCGTCCACGCCGCCAGCAAGGCCGCTCTGCGATCCTTCGCCCGCAGCTGGGCGGCCGAACTGACCGGGCGGGAGATCCGGGTCAACAGCATCGCGCCCGGACCGATCGAAACCCCCGGCCTGAGCGGGCTGGCACCCGACCCGGCCGCCGCCGCGCAGCTGCTCGAAGGACTGGCCTCGGGAGTGCCGATGAACCGGCTGGGCCGGCCCGAGGAGATCGCCGACGCGGTCGTCTTCCTCGCCTCGAATCGCAGCAGCTTCATGACCGGCGCCGAACTGTACGTAGACGGCGGCGCCAGCCAGGTCTGACCGATTCATCCGGCTTCTTCGGTTCTTTGGTTCCGGTTCCGGTTCCGGTTCCGGTTCCGGTTCCGGTTCCGGTTCCGGTTCCGGTTCCGGTTCCGGTTCCGGTTCCGGTTCCGGTT
>NZ_BOMG01000113.1 GCF_016862075.1 Actinoplanes couchii
TTCCGGTTCCGGTTCCGGTTCCGGTTCCGGTTCCGGTTCCGGTTCCGGTTCCGGTTCCGGTTCCGGTTCCGGTTCGGGTTCGGGTTCGGTCTGACCGTCACCCACAACGGACGTCGCCACGGTGGGTTCCGCGTTCTGGGCGCGTCAGCGGCCAGCGGAACCCGCCGTGGTCCCGGCGGGAGCGACGATCCGTACCCCCGCCGACGCACGACAAAAAGATCTTGACCTGGATCTGGTTCTTGATCTTGACCGGGATCCAAGCCTTGATCTGGACTCGGACCGCCCCTTAGTGGCCGTTGAAGGCGTCGCGCATCCGGCTGAAGAAGCCGCCCTGTTTGCTCAGCTCGGCGACGTCCTCGCCGCGGGTCTTGGCGAAGTCGCGGAGCATCCGTTCCTGGTCGGCGGTCAGTTTGGTCGGCGTCTTCACGTCCAGGTGGACGAAGAGGTCGCCGCGGCCCTGGCCGCGCAGGTGCGGGACGCCCTTGCCGCGGATGCGGAGCGTGCTGGCCGGCTGGGTGCCCGGTTTGACCTCGATGTTCTCTTCGCCGTCGAGGGTCTTGATGGTCATCCGGGTGCCGAGGGCGGCCGCGGTCATCGGCAGCGTCACCCGGCAGTGCAGGTCGTCGCCCTTGCGGGAGTAGACGTCGTGCGGGCGCTCGTGGATCTCCACGTAGAGGTCGCCGGCCGTGCCGCCGCCGGGGCCGACCTCGCCCTGCTGGGCCAGGCGGATCCGCATGCCGTCCTCGACGCCCGCCGGGATCTTGACGGTCAGTGAGCGGCGGGTCCGGATCCGGCCGTCGCCGGCACAGGTCGGGCACGGGTTGGGGATCGTCGTGCCGTGACCCTGGCAGTTCTGGCAGGGGCGGGACGAGACGACCTGACCGAGGAAGGTGCGCTGCACCGACTGGACCTCACCACGGCCGGAGCAGACCTCACAGGTGGCCAGGTGGGTGCCGGGCGCGGTGCCGGCGCCGGAGCACTGGGTGCAGAGCACCGCGGTGTCGACGGTGATCGGCGCCTCGACCCCGAAAGCGGTCTCCACCAGGTCCAGCTCGAGACGCAGGATCGCGTCGGCGCCGGGACGCGTGCGCGGGCGCGGGCCACGGGAGCCACCGCCGGCCGCCGTGCCGAAGAACGCGTCCATGATGTCCTGGAAACCGACGAACGGACCGGCTCCGCCGGCACCACCGGGCATGCCGCCACCGGGTGCGAGCGGGTCGCCGCCGAGGTCCACCATCTGACGCTTCTGCTCGTCGGACAGCACCTCGTACGCCGCGTTGATCTCTTTGAACTTGTCGTGCGCCTCGGGGTCCGGGTTCACGTCCGGGTGATACTGCCGAGCCAGTTTGCGGTAGGCGCGCTTGATCTCGTCGTCGGTTGCCTCCCGGCTCACACCGAGAATTCCGTAATAGTCCTTGGCCACGGGGTTTGGAGTCCTCAATGTCTGCGCGAATCCGTCAATTCTGTGCCAACAGGTCGCCAACGTAGCGTGCGACCGCACGAACGGTGGCAATGGTGCCGGGATAGTCCATCCGGGTGGGGCCCAGCACGCCGAGCCCCCCGACGATAGTCGTACCCGGGCCGTAGCCACTGCTCACCACGGACGCCGACCGCAGGTTGTCGATCTGATTCTCGTCGCCGATCAGGACCCGCGTGGTGCGGGGCTCCAGATCGCCGATGAGTTTGAGCAGGATGACCTCCTCCTCGAGGGCTTCGAGGACGGGCCGCAGTGTGCCCTGGAAGTCCAGCACACCGCCTCGTGTCAAGTTTGCCGTCCCCGCGAGGGCGAGGCGCTCCTCACTCCGGTCGACCAAAGTCTCCAGGAGCACCGAGGCCAGGCAGGTCATCGCGGCCCGGCGCTCGAAGTCACAGTCCTCCACCAGTTTCTGCACCAGTGGTGGGGTGTCGGCCAGGCGCTGACCTGCCAACTTCTCGTTCACCCGGCGGCGCAGCTCCCAGACGTCACCGTCCTGCACCGGGCCGGGCATCTCGACCAGGCGCTGCTCCACCCGGCCGGTGTCGGTGATCATCACGAGCATCAGGCGGGTGGTGGAGACCGGCACGAGTTCCAGATGGCGCACGGCGGAGCGGGACAACGATGGGTATTGCACCACGGCGACCTGACGGGTCAGCTGCGCCAGCAGGCGGACCGTGCGATGCACCACGTCGTCCAGATCGACGGCGCCGATCATGAACCGCTCGATCGCCCGGCGCTCGGCCGGGCTGAGTGGCTTTATCCTGGTCAGGCGGTCGACGAAGAGCCGGTAACCGGCGTCGGTGGGCACCCGGCCGGCACTGGTGTGCGGCTGCCGGATGTAACCCTCCTCCTCCAGCACGGCCATGTCGTTGCGGACGGTGGCCGGGGAGACGCCGAGCTTGTGCCGGTCCACCAGGGCCTTGCTGCCGACCGGCTCCTGGGTCTCGACGTAGTCCTCGACGATCGCCCGGAGCACCTCGAGCTTGCGGTCATCCAGACTCATATGACCCCTCCCTCTGCTGGCACTCCCGCTAATAGAGTGCCAGTCTACGTCCCCGGCGGCGGCAAAGCGATGATCGAAAGTACCCAGCGGGATCGGATCTTGGTGGTGGCACAGTCCCCTAACGTGTATTCATGACCACCCCGCCCCGCCCTCCGGACGACGATCCGACCACCCCGTACAACACTCCCGGCGGCTATCAGTCACCGCCGCCCGGGGGTTATCCGCCGCCACCGCCTTACGGGCCGCCGCCTGGTTACGGACCGCCACCCCAGCAGTACGGCAGCTCCGAGGACCGGATGTGGGTCATGGTCGCCCACTTCGGCGGGGCCGCGGCAGCGTTCTTCGGCGCCGTGTGGCTGGGCTGGATCCCGCCGCTGGTCGCCTACCTGAGCCGCGGCCAGCAGTCCCCGTTCGTGCGCGCCGAATCACTCAAGGCGCTGAATTTCCAGCTCCTCTGGACGATCGTGGGCGTGATCGGTTACGCGCTGATCTGCGCCGGGCTGGGCTTCATCATCGTCGGCCTGGCCGTCCTGATCGCGACGATCTTCGGGGTGATCGCGGGGATCAAGGCGCTCAACAACGAGCCCTACCACTACCCGCTGACCTACCCGTTCGTGAAATAGTCACAGAACGTCACGGATGACCGCGTCGGCGAGCAGGCGGCCGCGCAGGGTGAGAACCAGACGCCCGTCGTCGTACGCCCCGGGTTCCAGCAGCCCGTCCGCCAGCGCCCGCGCGGCACCCGTGGCGTCGACCCGGTTCAGCGGGATGCCCTCCCGCAGGCGCACCCGGAGCATCACGTCCTCCATGTGCCGGTCGTCTCCGGACAACAGCTCCCGTGCGTGACCCGGGGAGAGACCCGAGGACAATTTCTTCGCGTACGCCGACGGATGCTTGACGTTCCACCAGCGCACCCCGCCGACGTGGCTGTGCGCGCCCGGCCCGAGCCCCCACCAGTCGGCGCCGGTCCAGTAGAGCATGTTGTGCCGGCACCGCCCGGCGTCGCCGCCACGGGACCAGTTGGACACCTCGTACCACTCGAAGCCGGCCTCGGTGAGCGCCGCCTCGGCGGCCAGATAGCGGTCGGCGGCCACGTCGTCCTCGGGGTAGGGCAGCTCGCCCCGCCGCATCCGGGCCGCCATCCGGGTGCCGTCCTCGACGATCAGCGCGTAGGCGCTCACGTGGTCCACCCCGGCGTCGATCACGGCACGCAGCGATCCGGCGAAGTCGTCCGCCGACTCGCCCGGGGTGCCGTAGATCAGGTCCAGGTTGACGTGCTCGAACCCGGCCTCCCGGGCCTCGGCGGCGGCCTGCGGGGCGCGCCCGGCGGTGTGTTTGCGGTCCAGGATGCGCAGCACGTTCGGTGCGGTCGACTGCATGCCGAGTGAGATCCGGTTGAAGCCGGCCCGCCGCAGCCGCCGCAGGTAGCCGGGGTCGACCGACTCCGGGTTGGCCTCGGTGGTCACCTCGGCGCCGGGGGCCAGCCCCCAGGTGCGGTCGATGCCCTCCAGGATCCGCCCGAGGTCGTCGGTGCTGAGCAGGGTGGGGGTGCCGCCGCCGACGAAGACGGTGTCGACCGTCCCGGGTTCGATCACCCGGGCGGCCAGGGCCAGCTCGGCCAGGACGGTGTCCGCGTACTCCTCGCGGCTCGCGCCGCCGCCCAGCTCACTGGCCGTGTACGTGTTGAAGTCGCAGTACCCGCAGCGGCTGGCGCAGAACGGGACGTGCACGTAGACCGCGAACCCGTTCTTGCCCACCTCACGGGTGGCCTCGTCGGGGAGTGACCCGTCGTCGGGTACGGGTTCACCATCGGGAAGAGCGCCGGCCATGGGTCAAGTGTGCACGCCGGTCACGGCACGTGAACCGGGCGGGGGCCGCGGCTCCCGGCCGTTTCACGTGCCGCGACCACTAGGGTTTGCGAATGGATCTGGTCCGAACCGTCACCGCCGCCGGCGTGACCACGATGACACTCGACAACCCGGCGAACCGCAACGCGCTCTCCACCGCCCTGCTCGGGCAGATGCTGGAGTCGCTGGCCGCGGCCGCCGCCGATCCGGAGTGCCGGGTGGTGGTCCTCTCGCACACCGGCCCGGTCTTCTGCTCCGGCGTCGACCTGAAGGAGACCGCCGCGGCCGGCCCCGGCGACCGGCTGCCCGCCGAGATGCTCGCCGACGTGCTCGCCGGGCTCTGGGACTTCCCGAAACCGGTGGTGGCCCGGATCGGCGGCCCGGCCCGCGCCGGTGGCCTGGGCCTGATCGGGGCGGCCGACATCGCGGTCTGTGTGCGGTCGGCCACGTTCGCCTTCACCGAGGTGCGGCTGGGCGTCATCCCGGCGGTGATCAGCGCCACCGTGCTGCCGCGCCTGACCCCGCGGGCGGCCGCCGATCTCTTCCTCACCGGCGACGTCTTCGACGGAACCCGGGCCGTGGAGATCGGCCTGGTCACGGCGGCCGTCGACGAGGACGGGCTGGACGCCGCGGTGGCCGGCTACTGCGCCTCGCTCCTGCGCGGCGGCCCGCTCGCGCTCTCCGGGACCAAAGAGCTCCTCCGCCGTACGCCCGATGAATCGATCCGCGCCGACCTGGTGGAACTCGCGGACCGCTCGGCACGCCATTTCACCTCCCCCGAAGGGCGTGAGGGTGTCGCCGCCAGGCGGGAGAAACGTGATCCCGGCTGGGTTCGATGATCTTGAGGCATGATGATCGTCTCGACTCGGTGCCGCCGGCGCAGTCACGCCGGGCGGTGAGCGCTCGTTGTCTAGGCTTGGCGTCCGCTCTCCCGGCGGGAGGAGGCGGAAAGGGGAGGTGAGCGTGCGGAAGCGGACGATCGTGGGTGTGGTCGCCCTGCTCTCCCTGGCCGCCGTGGCCGGCGTGGTCGTGCTGATCGACAACCTGGCCGACAACATCAAACTCCCCCGGCTCATCCCGGAGTGTGTCGTCGTCGCCGACGGCAGAGTGACACTCGACACCGCCCAGATGGCCAACGCCGCGACCATCGCCGCGGTCGGGGTCCGGCGCGGCCTGCCCGAGCAGGCGATCGTGGTCGCGCTGGCCACCGCGTTCCAGGAGTCCAAGCTGGAGAACCTGGACGACGGCGACCGCGACTCGGTCGGCCTCTTCCAGCAGCGGCCCAGCCAGGGCTGGGGCACCGTCGAGCAGATCAAGGACCCGAGATATTCGGCCGGCCGGTTCTACTCCGCACTCAGGAAGGTCAAGGGCTGGGAGGAGATGCGGGTCACCGACGCCGCGCAGGAGGTGCAGCGGTCGGCGTACCCGAACGCCTACGAGAAGTGGGCCGACGAGTCCCGGGTGCTGGCCGCCGCCCTGACCGGGCGGGCCACCGGCGCGGTCGAGTGCACCGTCCCGGACGACCCGGCGATCCGTGGCGCCGAGGCGGCCACCGCCCTGCTGACCAGTCTGAAACTGGACTGGGGCAAGAAGATGGGCGGGCAGGCCCGCAGCGCCGAGGCCGCCGGGCTGACCGTCGAGGTGGCCAATCCGAACACCGGTTGGCGCTTCGCGCACTGGCTGGTCTCGCACGCTTCCGCCACCGGTCTCGAACGGGTACGTTTCGGTGACCTCGAGTGGCACGCGCCCCAGGGGAAGTGGCTGCCGGTCACCGACGGCAGCGGGGGCAACCAGGCTCAGGTCGTCGCCGAGGTGTTCCGCTGAGGGGTTGCACTCCGTATACACCGACGTGGACAGTCCGCAATCCCTCCTGGTACTAAGTAGGTCGTGCTGACGGCGATGATGTGGGCCCTGCTCGGGGCGGTGAGCGTCGGCGCCATCCTCTATGGTGTGCGCCGGCACCGCCCGGCCCGGCGTGCCCCCTGGCTGCTGCTGGCCGGTTCCCTGGCCGCGATCTCCGCGGGCGACGTGCTGTACGAGTACGACACCCTCCCCGTGCTCGCCGACACCATCTATCTGGTGATGTTCGGGCTGGTCGCGATGAGCCTGGTCCAGTTCACCCGGGGCGGCTCGCTGCTCGTCGACCGGGCCCGCCTGATCGACCTGATCGCCTTCGCCTGCTCCACGATGCTCGTCGTCTGGGTGTACGTGATCGGCTCGGGCAGCCGGTTCCGCAACGTCTCGCCCGCCGACGTGATCGGCGATCTGCTGCTGATCGTGGTGGCTGGCCGCCTGGTCACCGAGGACCGGCGCAACGTCTCGGCGATCCTGCTGGTCACCGGCGGTGTGTCGATGCTCGCCGGGGACGTCTTCTTCCCCCTCAGCGGCGAGGCCCCGGCCACCGAGTGGGCGTTCGTGCTGCTCTACCTGGCGTGGGGCGCGTCCGCCCTGCACCCGTCGATGGCCCGGCTCACCGAGCCGCGCCCGGTGCGGCTGTCGCCGTGGCGGTTCCGGGACACCGTGCTGCTCGCGGCGTCCGCCGCCACCCCGCCGCTGGTGCTGGTCATCGAGGCGATCTCCGGGACGGTCGACGACGGTTTCGTGATCGCCGTCACCGGCGCGGTCACCCTGCTGCTCACCATCACCCGGCTCGCCGACGCGGTCCAGCAGAACAGTCAGGCCCTGGCCCGGGAGCGGGCGCTGCGCACCGCGAACACCGCCCTGGTCGCGGCCGTCGACGCACCGGCCGTCGAGGCGGCGGTGCAGGCCGCGGTCACCCATCTGCTGCCGTCCGGCAGTGCCGGGCGGGTCGTCCTGGACGGGGCCGAGCTACCGGCCGCGCCCGCCGGGGCCGGCGCCCGCAGCTGGTGGACCGGCGAGCGCACCCTGATCTGCCCGCTCCGGCTGGAACCGCTCGCGGTGGCCCGCCCCAGCGGTGGCGCCCTGATCATCACCGGCCCCCGGGAGGCGCTGGTCGCCGGGCGGGACGCGCTGGAGGTGCTGGCCGGGGAGACCGCGCTGGCCCTGGACCGGATCACCCTGGTCGAGGCGATCGGCCGCCGGGACAGCGATCTCTACCTGCGGGCGGTCACCGGCAACACCGCGGAGATCATGGCGGTGGTCGACTCGGACCACCGGATCCGGTACGCCAGTCCCGGGCTGCGCCGTCTGACCGGCGCCGGGGAGCTGCCCCCGCTCACCGCCTTCGACGAGCTGATCCACCCCGACGACCAGGCCGCGGTACGTGCCGCGCTGCGCTCCGAGGGCGACGGCAAGGTGTTCTGTGCGCTGCCCCGGCCGGACGGCACCCAGGTGCTGGCCGAGGTGCGGTATCGGGATCTGCGGGCCGACCGCCTGGTCCAGGGCCTGGTGGTGACCCTGCGCCTGGTCGGCTCCCGCAGCGACGTGAGCGAACCGGCGCCGCATCACGAGCATCAGGGCGAGCTGCCGTCCTGGGTCAATCGCCGCAGTGCCCAGCACAAATTCCGCTATTGATCTCCGGCATTATATAAAGATCGGCTTAAGAACCCGGAAACGCGAAATGCCGGCACCTCGTCGGGCCGGCATTTCGCGTTTTTCAGTTGTGGAGCCGTGATGGTGCCGTGGCTCAGCGGTGCAGGCGGCGACGGCTGCCGACACCGGCGACCAGGGCGACACCGATAGCGGCCAGAACGACCTGGAAGGCGAACTCGATCCAGTCGAAACCAGCGGTGTCGGCGACACCGGCGGCCCGGGCGATCACGGTGCCCAGCAGGGCGGCGACCACACCCACGACCATCGTCAGCCAGATCGGCATGTTCTGCTTGCCGGGCACGACCAGGCGACCGAGAGCGCCGATGATCAGACCGACGATCAGGGCGACGATGATTCCGGTGAGCGTGAACTCCATGGGGTCCTCCTCGGGGGGTGAAGCTTTTCGGTTGCGTCCGTCGAGCCCCTGATTTCCCGACCCCCCGAAGAATCAAACAACCCTATTTTTTGGTTGTCCCCTTGGTGTCACCGGCGTCGGATGTGGAGAGTGCGGCGATGAAGGCCTCCTGCGGCACCTCCACCCGGCCGACCATCTTCATCCGCTTCTTGCCTTCCTTCTGCTTCTCCAGCAGCTTGCGCTTGCGGCTGATGTCACCGCCGTAGCACTTCGCCAGCACGTCCTTGCGGATCGCGCGGATCGTCTCGCGGGCGATGATCCGGGAGCCGATGGCCGCCTGGATCGGCACCTCGAACTGCTGCCGCGGGATCAGTTTCTGCAGCTTGGCGGCGATCGTCGTGCCGTACGAGTAGGCCTTGTCCTTGTGCACGATGGCACTGAACGCGTCGACCGGCTCGCCGTGCAGCAGGATGTCCACCTTGACCAGATCGGCCACCTGCTCGCCGGAGGGCTCGTAGTCGAGCGACGCATAGCCCTTGGTCTTGCTCTTCAACTGGTCGAAGAAGTCGAAGATGATCTCCGCGAGGGGAAGCGTGTAGCGCAGCTCCACCCGTTCGGAGGACAGGTACTCCATGCCGAGCAGGCTGCCGCGGCGGCTCTGGCACAGCTCCATGACGGCGCCGACGTACTCGTTCGGGACGAGGACCGTCGCCCGTACCACCGGCTCGTGGATCTCGGCGATCTTCCCCTCCGGGAACTCGCTCGGGTTGGTGACGATCGACACCTTCGCGTCCTCGGTGACCACCTGGTAGACCACGTTCGGCGCGGTGGAGATCAGGTCGAGGTTGAACTCGCGCTCCAGACGCTCGCCGATGATCTCCAGGTGGAGCAGGCCGAGGTAACCGACCCGGAACCCGAAACCGAGCGCCGCCGACGTCTCCGGCTCGTAGGTGAGCGCGGCGTCGTTCAGCTTCAGCTTGTCCAGGGCGTCACGCAGCGCCGGGTAGTCCGAGCCGTCGATCGGGTAGAGACCCGAGTAGACCATCGGCTGCGGCTCCTTGTAGCCGCCGAGCGCGTCGCTGGCCGGCCGGAGGTGCCCGGTGATGGTGTCACCGACCTTCGACTGGCGGACGTCCTTCACGCCGGTGATCAGGTAGCCGACCTCGCCCACACCGAGCGCGCCGGCCTTCTCCATCTCGGGCGAGACGACACCGATCTCGAGCAGCTCGTGCACCGCGCCGGTGGACATCATCTTGATCTTGTCGCGGGCCTCGATCCGACCGTCGATCACCCGGACGTAGGTGACCACGCCGCGGTAGACGTCGTACACCGAGTCGAAGATCATCGCGCGGGCCGGGCCGGTCGGGTCGCCGACCGGGGCCTTGAACTGCCGGACGATCTCGTCCAGCAGGTGATCCACGCCGACACCGGTCTTGCCGGACACCCGGAGCACGTCCGACGGCTCGCAGCCGATCAGCTTCGCCAGCTCCTCGGCGTACTTCTCCGGCTGCGCCGCCGGCAGGTCGATCTTGTTGAGCACCGGGATGATGTGGAGGTCGTTCTCCATCGCCAGGTACAGGTTCGCGAGCGTCTGCGCCTCGATGCCCTGCGCGGCGTCGACCAGCAGCACGGCGCCCTCACAGGCGGCCAGGCTGCGGGACACCTCGTAGGTGAAGTCGACGTGCCCCGGGGTGTCGATCATGTTGAGGACGGCGGTCTCACCCTGCTGGCCGCCCTCCCGGACGGTCCAGGGCATGCGCACGGCCTGCGACTTGATCGTGATGCCGCGCTCGCGTTCGATGTCCATCCGGTCGAGGTACTGCGCGCGCATCTGGCGCGGGTCGACCACCCCGGTGATCTGCAACATCCGGTCGGCCAGCGTCGACTTGCCGTGGTCGATGTGCGCGATGATGCAGAAGTTGCGGATGCGGCCGGGATCGGTCGATCCGATCACGTTCACGCCGGGGTCGAGCGGTCCAGGCACGGTTTTCCGTTCTTCTCGGGCTGGTCGGTACGCGGTCTCGTTCCCCCAGCAACACTCCGCCGGTCCGGCTGTCCGGCCACCTGACATCCGGTCATCTGACCGTCCGTCCGGCTGGCCGTCCTTCCGTCGTCCTTCCGGTCGTCCTTCCGGTCGTCCGGATGTTTGATCATCCGGCCGTCCGGGATCCGGGCAACCGGCCGTCTGACCATCCGGTCGTTCGGCCCTCGGGCCGACCGGTTGTCGGACCGTCCGGCTGATCCGGGTTGTCGGACCGTCCGGCTGGTCGATCATTCGGCTGGCCGCCGGCCGTGATCCGGGCCGTCCGGGGCCGGTCTGTGCTGACCGACCTTCGGCGACCTGTCCACGGGGACCGGCGTCCGGCCGGACCGGCCGTCCGCGATCGGCCCTGGAAGGACCGCCCCGGTTCGCTGCTGGGTTACGCCGGCACCGGGCCGGCGTCCCCTATCGTCCCACGTCCGCGAGCGTAGCTCCGATCACACCCGTTCGAGCGGCTCCCGAACCCCCGGCGGCAGCTCGACGGCAACCGGATCCCCAGGCCGAACCACCCCACCCCGCAACACCACACCCATCACACCGGCTTTGCGTACGGTCTCCCCGCCCCGATCCCGCCCCAGCACTTCCTTCAGAAGCCCCGGCCGGAACCCGTTGATCTGAGCACAGGGATTACGAAGCCCGGCAACGACCACAGCGGCCCGCCCGTCCCCGCTACCGGTCTCCCGCCCCACGGCCCCCACAACAGCAGCCGCGGCCCGCCCGGTAGCCGCATCCAGCACAGCCCCCGTAGCCGCCTCCAGCACCCCCGCCAGAGCCACCCCCACACCCACCGCATCCAGCGCACCCGGCGCATCCACGGCCTCGGCTGGCGCACTCACCGTCCGCGCGGTCTCACCCCGCCCACTCACCGCAGCCGCCCCAGCCCCAGCCCCAGCCCCAGCCTCACCCGGCGCACACCCCGCCCGCGTGGCCTCGCCCGGCGCATCCACACCCTGCCGAGCCTCGCCCCGCCCACCGGTACCTGGCCTGGTCGTGTTCTGCGCGGCCTCGCCCTCCGCCCTCGCTCCCAGCCCCACCTCGCCCCGCGCACCCACCACCAGCGCGGCTTCGCCCCGCACGCTGTCGCCCGATGCGCTGTCGCCCGATGCGCTGTCGCCCGATGCGCTCTCGGTCGGTGTGCTCTCGGTCGGTGTGCCGAAGCGGAGGATCGTGCCGCGGGGCAGGGACAGCAGGTCGATGCCGCGGGTCGTTACGTTCTCACCGAGGCCGCCCGCCGGGACCTCGTAACCCTTGCCGGCGACCTCGTCGAACAGTTCGGCCTGGATCAGGTGCACCTGCCGCAGGTTCGGCTGGCTCGGATCCGCCGCGACCCGGCTCCGATGTCGCACGGTCACCCCGGCATGGATGTCCCCCTCCACACCGAGCCCCGCCACCAGGACGATCGCGTCCCGATTGGGTTTTGTGAACGTGTAGGCATCGTTCCGGCTGACCGCGACGACCGCACCCGTGACATCACTCAT
>NZ_BOMG01000114.1 GCF_016862075.1 Actinoplanes couchii
GCCGCGACGGGTGGATCACCAACCCGGAGCGCGATGGTTTCCGGTCGGTTGCCAGGTTCTTCGCAGTTTTCGCAGCGTCCGGCCGGGTTATCGAAGAGGGCGTGATAGACGAGGAGATCTGCCCCGCCGAGCCCTGGCAGGTGCGCGAGACGCGCCTGGACACCGCCCTGCTGGCCCAGACCGAGTCGGTGTTCGCACTGGCCAACGGATATCTGGGCCTGCGCGGCAACCTGGACGAGGGCGAACCCCACGAGATCTCCGGGACGTACCTCAACTCGTTCTACGAGGACCGCCCGCTGCCCTACCCGGAGGGCGGCTACGGGTACCCCGAAGAGGGACAGACCGTGGTGAACGTGACCGACGGCAAGATCGTCCGGCTGACCGTGGACGACGAGCAGTTCCACGTCGGCCGCGGTGTCCTGCACTCCCACCAGCGCGTTCTCGACCTGCGGGCGGGTGTGCTGCGCCGCGAGGTGGACTGGGAGTCGCCGGCCGGCCGCCGGGTCCGGATCCGCAGCGAGCGCCTCGTCTCCTTCACCCAGCGTGCCGTCGCCGCGATCGTGCACGAGGTGGAGGCCGTCGACCACGAGGTGCGGATCACCGTGCAGTCCGGGCTGGCCGCCGACGAGGAGCAGGTCAAGGTCTCCGACGACCCGCGGGTGGCGGCCGCCCTGGAGGATCCGCTGGAGGCGGTCGAGCAGGACACCGAGCAGCACGGGGCGGTCCTGCTGCACCGGACCCGCCGCAGCCGCCTGCTTCTGGGTGCCGGAATGGACCACGTCGTCTCCTCCTCGGCCGGCGGCGAGGAGATCGACTACGAGGAGGAGACCGACGTCCGCGAGGACTGGGCGAGGACCACGGTGGTCACCGTTCTGCCGCCCGGCGGCAGGCTACGGATCATCAAGTTCCTGGCGTACGGGTGGAGCGGCTCACGATCCACCGAAGCGCTGCGTGACCAGGTCGCCGCCGCGCTGAACACGGCCCGTTACGTCGGCTGGGACGGTCTCGTCGCCGAACAGCGCGCCTACCTGGACGACTTCTGGGACTCCGCCGACGTGGAGATCGACGGCGATCCGGCCCTGCAGCAGGCGGTCCGGTTCGGGCTGTTCCACGTGCTGCAGGCGGGCGCGCGAGCCGAGCAGCGGCCCATCCCGGGCAAGGGCCTGACCGGGCCGGGGTACGACGGGCACGCGTTCTGGGACACCGAGGGCCACGTGCTGCCGCTGCTGACGTACACCGCCCCGCGCGCCGCGGCCGACGCCCTGCGCTGGCGGCACTCGCTGCTGCCGATGGCCCGGCAGCGGGCCCGGATGCTCGGCCTGTCCGGCGCGGCGTTCCCGTGGCGCACCATCGGCGGTTCGGAGTGTTCGGCGTACTGGCCGGCCGGCACCGCGGCCCTGCACCTGAACGCCGCGATCGCCCGGGCCGTCGACCGCTACCGACGGATCACCGGCGACACCGCGCTGGAGCAGGAGTGCGGGCTGGAGATCCTGGTGGAGACCGCCCGGCTCTGGGTCTCGCACGGCCACCACGACGCCGACGGGCGCTGGCACATCGACGGGGTGACCGGCCCCGACGAGTACAGCGCCGTCGCCGACGACAACGTCTTCACCAACCTGGCCGCTGCCGGGAACCTGCGGGCCGCCGCGGACGCCTGCGAGCGGCATCCGGAGCTGGCCGAGCGGCTCGGCGTCGGCGCGGACGAGCCGAAGACCTGGCTGCACTGCGCGGACACCGTGCACATCCCGTACGACGATCGCCTGGGTGTTCATCCGCAGTCCGAGGGTTTCACCAGGTACGCGCCCTGGCCGTTCCCGGAGCAGCGGATCGACGGACCGCTGATGCTGAAGGCCCCGTACTTCCAGCTCTACCGCCGGCAGGTCTGCAAACAGGCCGACCTGGTGCTGGCCATGCACTGGTGCCCGGAGGCGTTCACCCCGGAGCAGCGGGCCCGCAACGTCGACTACTACGAGCGGATCACCGTCCGGGACTCGTCGCTGTCCGCCTGCACCCAGGCGGTGATGTGCGCCGACGTCGGACACCTCGAACTCGCCCACGCGTATGCCTGGGAAGCCGCCATGGTCGACCTCCGTGACCTGCACGGCAACACCCGCGACGGCCTGCACGTGGCCTCGCTGGCCGGAGCGTGGTCGGCGATCGTCGAGGGCTTCGGCGGGCTGCGCGAGTCCGCCACCGGCCCGGCCCGGATCGAGCTGGCGCCGCGGCTGCCGGCCGGCATCACCCGGATGCGCTTCCACCTGCGGCACAGCGGCCTGCGCCTGTGGGTGGAGGCCGATCACGAGACCGCCCGGGTCGGCTTGCGGGACGGACACGGCGGACGGCTGCCGATCCTGTTGTACGGTGATCACGTCGAGGTGAACGCGGACGAAACGGTCACCCGCCCGGTCGTACGGCTGGATCCGTTGTTGCCCGAACCGCAGCAACCACCCGGCTACGCGCCACGCCCACGCGGACCGCGACCGGCCGCCTGAGGTGCCCGCCGCCGTGGCGCCGGAAGGAGTGCGCCGCCGGTGGATACCCATTCCTCTCACGAATCCGCGATCGGCGAGGCGTATCGGCTGGTCGAGGCCGCTCAGGCCCACCACGAGGCGGAGGCCGTGGACGCCGCCGACCGGGAGGCCGCCGAGCGGGGTTGGGACGACGTGCGGGTGGTGCTCAACTTCGCCCGCTCGCTGGCCTGCCTGGACGTCGGCGCGGACGACACCGAGCACGTCGCCGCGATGGCCGACGCCGCGATCCGCAACGGCGACCCGGCGCTGCTCGCCCTGGTGTCGGCGGTGCGGGCGGCCCGGCGGTCCCGGCGCCGGCACCTCGGGACGATCGGCGACTCGACCGCGGGTTTCCTGGTCGAGGCGATCGTGCTGCTCGACGAGAACGATCCGCCGAGCCTCACCGTGCACCGGGCCGCCGCCCTGATCGAGGTCGCGTGTGTCTGCCACGACCTGGGTTTCTGGGAGCTGGCGCAGGAGTTCTACGAGAGCACCGAGCGGGAGCTGGCCGCCGAGAGCGACCCGGCCTGGCCGGCCACCAAGGTCCTGCAGCAGCGGGTGGTCCTCAACAACCTGGAGGATCTCGCGCTGGACCAGGCCTGCCGGCTCGCCGCGGTGGGGGAGTGGGAGGCGGCCGCCGACCGGGCCCGGTCCGCCGTGGCCACCGTCGATCCGACCGGCCCGGACTGGCCGCCGCAGTGGGTGGTGCTGTTCCACTACGTCCGCCAGATGCTGTGCGCGATCGGCGGCGCCCCGGTCCCCGACGTCGAGGAGGGCGTCGGGGTGCTCGCCGCGGCGGTCCAGGCGTCCCGGGCCGGTGACGCCGGGCGGGCCGCCGACCTGGCCGAACGGTTCCCGGACGACGCCGAGGCGTACCTGCCGATCGGCGCCCACCTGCTCCGGCTGCACCTGATGGCCCGGCGGCCCGGGACCAACCCCGCGGCCCTGCGGTACGGCGACGAACTGGCCGTCCTGCGCTGGAACGACCGCACCGACCGGCTGGCCGGGGTCCGCGACGCGATCGCCGGCGCCCGCCGCCGCCGGGACCACGAGAAACTCCGCCGCGACCTGATCATCGACGAGCTGACCGGCCTGGCCAACCGCCGTGGTTACCAGGCCTTCCTGGCGGCCGTCGGCGAGGCCGAGGACGAGGACGACTACGCCGTCATGATGATCGACGTCGACCATTTCAAGGCGGTCAACGACGGGTTCGGCCACGACATCGGCGATGTGGTGCTGGCCCGGCTCGGGCACATCCTGGCCGCTCACGTACGCCAGATCGACCTGGCCGCCCGTCTCGGCGGCGACGAGTTCGTGGTGATCCTGGCCGAGGTCCAGCCCGCGGTGGCCACCGCCCGGGCCCAGCAGATCCTGGACGCGGTCCGCACCCATCCCTGGCACGAGACGGCCGAGGGCCTGACGGTATCGGTGAGCATCGGTGTCCACCACGGCAGCCGCCGCGAGCTGCCCACCCTGCTCAGCGACGCCGACCGGGGTCTCTACCAGGCCAAACATGAAGGCCGTGGCCAGGTGGCGACGGCCTCCTGACGGGTGACCCCACCGGAGATTCGGCGCCTGCCGCGGATCGGTGACGGCGAGACTGATGCGCCGTAACAACCCGACAAAAGGTGAAAAGATGAAACTGCTTGCCCTTGCCGTGAGCCTGACCTTGGGGCTGGTCCCGGCCGTGTTCGTAGCCGCACCCGCGAACGCCATCGACTTCCAGGAGCCCGCCCGGTTCCAGATCCGCGATGTGCGGATCGATGGTCAGAGCGACGTGGTGAAGGTCAAGCAGGGCGGCGTGCACCGGGTGAGCATGGACGTCCTGCACGACTGCGGATCCTGCGGCAACGCCGTCAACCAGGTCATCGTCGGGCTCGCCGGGCAGGACAAGGCGCAGGTCTCGGTGTGGAACGGCAAGCAGCGCAGCGGTGGCGGCGCGAAGCGGGTGAACGGCGCGGTCGCCGAGGACAACCCGGGTGCGGCGCAGTGGGTGACCGTCGAGTTCGACATCACCGTGCCGGCCGATCCCGGCGCCTACCCGATCCGGGCGCGGTACGCCCAGGCGTACTACGGGCGGCTGCTGACCGCCGAGGGCCGGGCCATCGCGCAGCAGGAGTTCCCGGACACGCTGGGCTGGTGGAAGGTCGACCGCCCGAACGGCCCGGACGCCAGGTCGACGATCGGGTACGTCATCGTGGTTCCCTGACGCCCGGCGGCAGCGGCCCCTTTCCGGGGCCGCTGCCGTGAGACATCAGGCCAGGTCGAAGCGGTCGTTCTCCATGACCTTGACCCAGGCCGCGACGAAGTCGGTCACGAACTTCTCGGTCGCGTCCGAGCTGGCGTAGACCTCGGCGAGGGCCCGCAGCTGCGAGTTCGAGCCGAAGATCAGGTCGACCGCGGTGGCGGTCCACTTCAGCTCGCCGGTGCCGGCGTCCCGGATCTCGTACACGTGCTCGGTGTCCGACGCCTTCCACGTGGTGCCGGGCGAGAGCAGGTTGACGAAGAAGTCCGTGGTGAGCGCACCGGGCTTGTCGGTGAGCACACCGTGGTCGCCGCTGACGTTGTTGCCCAGCGCCCGCAGGCCACCGACCAGGGCGGTCGTCTGCGGAGCGGTCAGGTTCAGCATGTACGCGCGGTCGATCAGCAGAACCTCGGGCTGGTTCTTCTCGCCCGGCCGCAGGTAGTTGCGGAAACCGTCGGCCCGCGGCTCCAGGACGCGGAACGACTCGACGTCGGTCTGCTCCTGGGAGGCGTCGGTGCGGCCGGCCCGGAACGGGACGGTCACCTTGACGCCGGCCTCGGCGGCGGCCTTCTCCACGGCTGCCGAACCGGCCAGCACGATCAGGTCGGCGAGCGAGATCTGCGCGCCACCGGCCGCGTTGAACTCGCGCTGGATGCCCTCCAGGGCGTCGATCGTCGCGATGACCGGCTGGTTGACCTCCCAGCTGCGCTGCGGCTCCAGGCGGATGCGGGCGCCGTTCGCGCCACCGCGCTTGTCGGTGGTGCGGAACGTGGCGGCCGACGCCCACGCCGCGGACACCAGCTCAGCGGTGCTCAGGCCGGAGTCCAGCACCTTCGCCTTGAGCGCGGCGACGTCGGCGTCACCGACGAGCGCACCCTCGACGGCCGGAACCGGGTCCTGCCAGAGCTGCGCCTCCGGCACCCACGGGCCGAGGAAACGGTCGACCGGGCCCATGTCGCGGTGCAGCAGTTTGTACCAGGCCTTGGCGAACGCGAGCCGGAACTCCTCCGGGTTCTCCAGGAACCGGCGGGAGATCTTCTCGTACGCCGGGTCGACACGCAGCGACAGGTCGGTCGTCAGCATCGTCGGCAGGTGCTTCTTCGACGGGTCGTGCGCGTCCGGGACGATCGCCTCGGCGTTCTTGGCGACGTACTGCTTCGCGCCGGCGGGGCTGGTGGTCAGCTCCCACTCGTACCCGAAGAGGATCTCGAAGAACCGGTTGCTCCACTGCGTCGGCTTGTCGGTCCAGGTGACCTCGAGGCCGGAGGTGATGGTGTCGCCGCCCTTGCCGGAGGCGTGGCTGCTCAGCCAGCCGAGACCCTGGGCCTCGATCGGGGCGCCCTCGGGCTCGGGGCCGACGGCGTCGTCCGCGGGGGCCGCGCCGTGCGCCTTGCCGAAGGTGTGACCACCGGCGATCAGCGCGACGGTCTCCTCGTCGTTCATCGCCATCCGGGCGAAGGTCTCCCGGATGAACCAGGCCGCCTGCAGCGGGTCGGCGCTGCCCCGCGGACCCTCCGGGTTGACGTAGATCAGGCCCATCTCGGCGGCGCCGACCTCGTCGGTCATCTCGGTGTCGCTCAGGTAGCGGGCGTCACCGAGCCAGGTGTCCTCGACACCCCAGGAGATCTCCTCCGGCTCCCACACGTCGGGGCGGCCGAACGCGAAGCCGAACGTCTGGAAGCCCATCGACTCCAGCGACACGTTGCCGGCCAGCACCAGCAGGTCGGCCCAGGAGACCTTCTGGCCGTACTTGGCCTTGACCGGCCAGAGCAGGCGGCGCGCCTTGTCCAGGTTCGCGTTGTCCGGCCAGCTGTTCAGCGGGGCGAACCGCTGGTTGCCGTCGCCGGCGCCGCCGCGGCCGTCGTGGATCCGGTAGGTGCCCGCTGCGTGCCAGCTGAGGCGGATCATCAGACCGCCGTAGTGACCGAAGTCGGCCGGCCACCAGTCCTGCGAGGTGGTCAGCACGGTGACGATGTCGGCCTTGAGCGCCTCGACGTCGAGCTTCTCGAACTCGGTCGCGTAGTCGAAGTCGGCGCCCAGCGGGTTGCCCTTGGCCGAACGCCGGTGCAGCGGCGCCAGGTCGAGCTGGTTGGGCCACCAGTCCTTGTTGGTACGCGGGCGGGCGACCGCCGGGGTCGGCGAGTCGATCGCGGGGTTCTCGCTCTCGCTGCCGTGTGCCGTCACCGAGTCGTGCGCCACCGGGCAGCCGCTCTGCTTCGGGTCTTGGTTGTCGCTCATTCGTTTCCTTCCGAACTGTGCCGGTTCGTTTCAGGGGATGCGGTGCTCGCGCAGGTGGGGCAGGCGCCCCAGTAGACGACCTCCGCCTCGTCGACCACGAAGCCGTGATCGTCGGAGGCGGTGAGACAGGGGGCCTCGCCGGTGGCACAGTCGACGTCGGCGATCGCGCCGCACGAGCGGCACACGACATGGTGGTGGTTGTCGCCCACCCGCATCTCGTACCGCGCGGTCGCGCCGGCGGGCTGGATGCGCCGCACCAGACCGGTGTCGGTCAGGGCACGCAGCACATCGTAGACCGCCTGGTGGGACACGGTGGGAAGATCCGCTCGCACCAGGGCGAGCACCGTGTCGGTGTCGACGTGCGGATGCCCGTCGAGCGCGTGGAGCACCGCCAGCCGGGGCCGGGTCACGCGAAGCGAGACCGCCCGCAGTCGTGACTCGAAGTCGGCCGTCATGCCGGAGACCTTAGCGCGCTTTTCTGGAATAGTTCCAGATTACCCGCCGATCTTTCTCCCGATCAGGCCAGAAAAACCGCCCTTCTCCCCTTCAGGTCAGGAAAACCGCGGCGACGATCATGACGAGCGCGGAGGCCGGCGTCGACAGCACGATCACGTCGCGGGCCAGGGTCTCCGACTGCCGGTACCGCAGGGCGAACACGAACACGTTCTGCGCCGTGGGCAGAGCAGACGTGATCACCGCGGCGAAAACCTGAACATCGGTCAAACCCAGGATCAACTTCCCGATGGCGTACGCCGCCAGAGGCTGCACGAGGATCTTGAGCGCGACGGCCAGGTACCGGTCCGGTGACTCCGGTCCCGCCCGCAACGGCCGGGCGCCCGGCAGCGACATCCCGAAAGCCAGCAGCGCCGCGGGCACCGCAGCCGCCCCCACCAGCTCGAACGGTTCCAGGAACAGCGCCGGGGGAGTCCACCCGGAGGCCGCCACCGCGATGCCGGCCGCCGACGCGATCATCAGCGGGTTCCGGGCCGGGATCAGCGCCAGCCGTTTCAGCGACGGCTTGCCCTGCCCGCTCGCCAGATCGAGAACGGTCAGCGCGAACGGCGCGTAGAACAGCACCTGGAACAGCAGCACCGGCACGACCAGCGACACGTCGCCGAGCACGTAGGCCGCGACGGCGAGACCCAGATTCCCGGCATTGACGTACGACGCCCCGAGTGCCCCGATCGTCGCCCGCGCCGTGTCCCGCTTCCACACCAGCTTCGCGACCAGCGCGTACACCACCGACACCAGCACCGTGGACGCCACGAACGCCACCAGCGACCCGGTCACGATCCGGTCCAGGCTGGTCCGGCTCAACGTGGCGAACAGCAGGGCCGGAGTGGCCACCGAGAACACCAGCCGCGCCAGCACCCGCGGCGCCTCGTCCCCGAGGACCCGGCCGCGGGCCAGCACGTACCCCAGCGCCGAGATCAGCCAGATGGTGGTGAAACCGCTGAGTACCGCACCCATTCGGGTGATCATGCCCCCCGCGGCCGAGCACCTGTCGTCTACCCTCGGCTTGCCCAACCCCCGCCAAGCCCCTCCGGCCGGGGATCTGACGAGACGGCATCCCCCGGGAGCCGGTGACGACGGGGAAGACATGTTGCGACGCCTGCCTGCCACGGCAGCGGTGATGACGGTGCTCGCTCTGACGACGGGTTGCACCCCCGGCCCGAAAGGAGCACCGGCCGAGGCGGCGACAGCATCGCCGTCGGCCTCGGTGGACCCGGACAGCTTCGTCGGCGTGGTCCGGGCCCAGCTGCCGGAGATCGCCGCGGGCCGCACCGACCGCCAGATCCAGGACATCGCGGCCACCGCCTGCACCGGCCTGGCCGCCGGCCGCCCCGGCGACGAGATCGTCGACACCACCCGCGCCCTGGGCACCACGGACGCCGACGCCACCGACCACGCCACCGCCCGCGAGCTGATCAAACTGGCCATCGACCGGACCTGCCTGCCGCAGGCCCCGAGAGTCGACGAGTTCTAACCGCCGGTGGACGGGGACGGCAGCGGGCCCCGGTCGACGAAGCTGAACGAGGCGGCCGGCGGGGCGTCGCCCAGCACCTCCACGTAGAAGGCCTTGCTGTCGGGGCTCCACTGCAGGACCCCGTAGCTCTCGTTGGAGATCCAATAGGTCGGGCGCCCCTTGTCGTCCGTCTCCCCGGTCTTCGACGCCCGGAACAGGGTGCCCTCGGTGGCGTAACACTCGGCGGTCACCACCCGGGCGGCCCCGGCCGGGTTGAACTTGATCCCGAGACAGGGTTCCGGCGTCTCCGGATCGCTCAGATACCGGATCATGAACTCGACCCCCGCCGGGATCAGCGCGAACTCCGACTTCGCCCCGGTGCCGTCCCCCACCTTCAGATCGGTGTAGTGCGACTCCATCGCCAGATCCCGGTCGATCTCGTCGACGTGGATCAGCGTCTTGCGGGTTCCCCGCAGGATCGCCTGGGTCTTCTGCTCCGCGGTCATCGACGGCGTCACCGACGGCTGCGCTGCCGACGGCACCCCGGCGGAGGGCAACGGACCCGTCCCGGAGACCTGACCGGAGCCCCGCGACAGGTACCGGATCCCGATCCCGGCCCCGGCCGCCACCAGCACGGCGAGCACGGTGACCAGCACCGCCGCCCGGCGCCCGAACCGGGGCCGGGCGGCGACCACGGTCCCCGGGCCGCCCGCGACCGTCGGCACCGCGACGGTGGCGGCCGCCACGGTACGGTGGGTGTCCCCGGACAGCAGGAGATCCAGCAGCTCACGGGCGGTGGGTCGATCGTCCGGATCCTTGGCCAGCGCCCGCGCGACCACCCCGGTCAGCGACTCCGGCAGCCCGGTCAGGTCGGGCTCCTGGGTGAGGATCCGCATCGCGGTGGCCGCCGCCGAGTCGGCCGCGAACGGGGTCCGCCCGGTGGCCGCGAACGCCACCACCGCACCCCAGGCGAAGATGTCCGCCGCCGCCGTCACCGGGCGCCCGCCCACCGGGTCGTAACGCTCCGGCGCCATGTAGGCGACCGTCCCGACCATCTGATCGGTACGGGTGTGCTGGCTGGTCGCCTCGAACGCCCGCGCGATCCCGAAGTCGATCACCTTGATGCCACCGCGCGCGAACAGCACGTTCCCCGGCTTGAGATCCCGGTGGATCACGCCCGCGCCGTGGATCGCGGTCAGCGCCGTGGCGATCCCCACCGCCACCCCGTGCAGGGCGGCGCCGGTCAGCGGGCCCTTCTCCTTGACCTCGGCGGCCAGGCTCGGCCCGTCGACGAACTCGACCACCAGGTACGGCGGCTCGTGATCCGGATCGGCGTCCAGCACCTCGGCCGTCGAGAACGGCGGCACCTGCTGGGCCCGGTTCACCTCGCTGCGGAACCGGTTCCGGAACTCGGCCTCGTGCGCGAACTCGTTGCGCACCATCTTGATCGCGACCAGCCGGCCGTCCGGCCCGCGCCCCAGGTAGACGGTGCCCATGCCGCCCTCGCCGAGCCGGCCGACCAGTTCGTACCGTCCCAGCTCGGCCGGGTCACCCGCCCGCAGCGGCATGCTCATGCTCGTAGGTCCCCTCTGCCGCCGTCCCGGGCGCCGCAACCCGGCATCCTACCCATGGTGATCACCCCCACCGGCACGGCGGACGAGGGTCCGCCTTGCGACAGCTGTGCTGTCCGCGGCCCGACTCGGGGGCCGCCTGATCGGCCGGACACTGGTTCTTCATCCGCGGCCGTCGATCGGCCGTCAACCCGGAGGTGAATCCGGTGTTCGATCCGGCCCTCGTCATCGCCTGGACGGCAACCGCCCTGGAACGTTCCCGCTCACCGGTTCCCGAACCGGCGGCGCCCCTGCTGCAGGCGCTGATCGAGCGCATCCGGCAGCAGCTCGGCACCGACGCCCTGCGCGACCTGGCCGCCGATCCCGGCGATCCGGAGATCCGCGCTCACCTCCAGGCCCGCCTGGAACGAGCCGCCTACTACGACCCGGCCTTCACCCGCGACCTCACCCACCTCCAACAGGACATCGACCAGCAGAAACTCGTCAACCGGTACACGCCTTCGACTCCGGCCCCGATGCCCGGCGGCTTCCCGGACCCGGATCCGGGCCGATGGGAGGTCCCGGCCCTGGGTAGTGGGCCCGCGACACCGCCCGCCTCCGCCGATCGCCCGCTGTCCGCCGCGCTCCCGTCGCACGGGATGCGCATTCCCCGTTACTCCCGGAACCTGATCGTTCTCGGCACCCTGATCAGCGTGCTCTGCCTGGTCAACCTGGTGGCCCTGATGAACATCGAGGGGTCGTGGGACTCGCCGTTGCCGGGCGCCCTGCCGACCCTGGCCGCCCTGGTCACCGGGCTGCTCCTGCTGGCCGCCGGGGTGGCGACGGCCCGGCCGGCCCGCCGGCGCTGACCTCGGCGGCGCCGGCCCGGATGCGGGGGAGCGCATCCGGGCCGGCGCGGCGGTCATGCCGGTGTCAGCCGCCAGCCCCGGGCGCGGGAGCGCTCGTTCCAGAAGTGGGCGTACTGACCGTTGCGCAGCAGCAACTCCTCGTGGGTGCCGCTCTCGGCGACACCGCCGTCGGCCAGGACCACGATCTGGTCGGCGCTCTGCACCGTCCGCAGGCGGTGGGCGATCACCAGCAGGGTCCGGTCCCGGGACAGGGCGGTCAGCGCCGCCGTGATCGCCGCCTCGTTGTCCTGGTCCAGGGCCGCGGTCGCCTCGTCCAGGAGCACGATCGGCGCGTCCTTCAGGATGGCCCGGGCGATGGAGATCCGCTGCCGCTCACCACCGGAGAGCCGCGCCCCGCCCTCGCCGACGCGGGTGTCGTACCCGTCGGGCAGCCGGTCGGCGATCTCGTCGACCCGGGCCAGTGCGGCAGCCGCGGCGACCTCGGCGTCGGTGGCGTCGGCCCGCCCGGCCCGGATGTTGTCGGCGATGCCGGCGTCGAAGAGGTACACGTCCTGGAACACGACCGAGATCTGCGACATCAGCTGTTCGGTGGTGAGGTCGCGGACGTCGGCTCCGCCCACCCGTACGACGCCGGTCCGGGTGTCGAAGAACCTGGCCACCAATCGCACGACCGTGGTCTTGCCCGAGCCCGACGCCCCGACCAGGGCCGTCACGGACCGGGCCGGCACGCGGAGACTCACGTCGCGCAGCACCGGTCGGGAGTCGTAGCCGAACCCCACCCCGTCCAGCTCGATCGTCCCGGGCGTGGTGAACGTCCCGGCGGTGGCGGGTTCCGGCAGGACCGGCGTGGCGAGCAGTTCGTCCACCCGGGCGAGGCTGTTTCCGGCCATCCGCACGGCGGCGCCGAGCTCGGCGGCGGCCATCAGCGGTTCGGCGAACCGCACGGTGAGCACGAGCAGCGCGATGAGCGCGGCGGCGTCGACCGTGGGCCCGGAGGTGGCCAGGTACACCCCGGTGATCAGCACGATCGTCACCAGCGCCTGGACGACGAGCCCGGCGGCGGCCAGTCCCGGAACGGCCCGGAGCAGTTGCTTGCGCCCAGCGGCCCGCTGTTCGAGCAGGGCCGCCTCCAGCTGATCGAAATCGGACCGGCCGTGGGCCCGCAGGACCGCCTGGTTCTGCGCGAACTCGACCACCCGGTTGGCGGCCTCCACTCCGGCGGCGTCGACGGCGTGGTCGGTGGCGGCGAACAGCCGCGCGGTCCACCGGAACACCAGGATCACCAGTGGCACGGCGACCAGGGTGGCCACGGCGAGCCGCCAGTCCAGGAAGATCATGGCGAAGACCACGACGGCCGGCGTGACGTACGACGTGACCAGCGGCGCGAGCAGGTGGGCCGGCACGCCCATGATGTCGACGACGCCGGTGCTGCTCATCCGGGCGACCCGCCCGACCCGCGCCGGGGTGAACCAGCCGAGCGGCAGGGCGGCCAGGTGGTCGCCGATCCGGTGGTGCAGGGCCTGGGACAGCGCCGTCCCGAGCCGGTACCCGAGCTGGGCCTGGATCCAGTAGGCGGCGGCGCACGCGACCACGGTGCCGGCGAGCACCGCCACCCAGGGCAGGGCGGCGTCCACGTCACCGCGCAACAGCGGACGGAGCACCGGCACGATCAGCACGAACGCCAGTCCCTGCAGGATCGCGTAGACGATCAACCCGGCGAGGTGCATCCGGAGCGGCCGGGCGTACGGGGCGCCGAGCACCCGGGAGAGCCGGCGGATCATCGGGCGACCTCCATCGACGACGCGTTCCAGAGCGAGGCGTACCGGCCGCCGGCCGCCAGCAGGGTTTCGTGGGTGCCCTGTTCGGCGATCCGCCCGCCGTCCAGGACGAGGATCTGGTCGGCGCCGGCGATGGTGTGCAGCCGGTGCGCGATGACCAGCAGGGTCCGCCCGGCGATCAGCCCGGACAGCGCGTCCTGGATGGCGGCCTCGGACTCCGGGTCGGCGAACGCGGTGGCCTCGTCGAGCACGAGGATCGGCGCGTCGGCGAGAACGGCCCGGGCGATGGAGACCCGCTGGGCCTCGCCGCCGGACAGATGCGCGCCCTCGCCGACGACGGTGTCGTAGCCGTCCGGCAGTTCCAGGATCCGGTCGTGGATCCGGGCGGCGGTGGCGGCCGCGATCACCTCGTCGGCGCCCGCGCCGGGCCGGGCCAGCGCGATGTTGTCGTGCAGGCTGGCGCGCAGCAGGCGGACGTCCTGGAAGACGAAGCCGACCTGCCGGTAGAGGTCGGCCGGCGCGATGTCGCGGACGTCCGCCCCGCCGACGGTGATCGTCCCGCTGGTCACGTCGAAGAAGCGCGGAACCAGCGCGGCCAGGGTGGACTTGCCGGATCCGGAGGGACCGACGAGGGCGGTGACGGTGCCGGGCTCCAGCACCACGTCGATATCGGTCAGCACGTCGACACGTCCGTCGTAGCTGAACCCGACCCCGGCGAACACGATCCGGTTGTCGGCCGGTGCGGCGGGCCGGGCGGAGACCGGCAGCGGCTCGACGGCCAGCAGCCCGGCGACCCGCTCGGCCGCGGCGCGGGCCTGGCGCAGGCTGTTGGCGCCGAAGCCGAGGGCCAGCACCGGGCCGGTCAGACCGACGCCGAGCAGCACGAACGGCAGCACGTCGGCGGGTGCCAGCCAGCCGGCCGAGACGAACCAGACGCCGCCGCCGAGGGAGACCAGCAGCATGACGGCGGGGGAGATGAGGGCGCTGGCGAAGGCTTCGACCCGGGTCATCGAGGTGGCCCAGGCGCCGAAGAACACCGCGAAGTCGTCGGCGGCGGTCCGGAACCGGCCGTGGGCCTTGCGGGCCTGACCGAACGTCTTGACGACGGCGATGCCCTGCACGAACTCGACGACAGCGGTGTTGATGCGGGTCAGCGCGGCCGTGTACTGCGTCATCTTCTCCGGGTAGCCGCGCATCAGCACCGCGTACGACCCGAGGAACAGTGGCAGCACCGCCAGGATCAGCAGGGTGAGCCGCCAGTCCACCCAGAACAGGTAGCCGAGCGCGGCGATCGGTGTGACCACCGCCGCGACCAGGTCGTTCACCGCGTGGCCGACGAGGTGGTGCATGGCGCCGACGTCGTCCTGCGCGGCCTTCTTGATCTCGCCGGAGGACCGTTCGGTGAACCAGCCGAGCGGCACCCGGGCCAGGTGCCGGGCGATCCGGGTGCGGATGTCGTGCTGCAACTCGGCGTCGGCGATGTGCGTGACCGCGTTGGCGACCGCTATCGTGATCAGGCGGGTGAGCAGGCCGCCGATCGCCCAGATCACGGCGCTCCAGGGATCACCCGAGCCGCCCAGCAGTATCCGCCCGAGTTCGGCGATCGCCAGGAACGGCACCAGCCCGGCCAGCGCGGAGACGACCTGCAGCGCCCCCGCGATCACCAGCGGGGTCCGGACCGGTCTGAGCAGCGTGCCCAGGTCCGATGACATCTCCACCTCCTGCGTACAGTGTAAACAAGAGGTAAGGCTTGCCTAACTTGGGCGACTGGTCAAGCGGTGATGAGCCCCGTCACCAGCGCACGCAGCCCGGCCTCGTGAACCCGCGCCGGATCCAACCCGTCCAGCAGCGGCACAGCGGTCACCACGTGCGGCAGATCGGCCAGCGGCGCCCGCCCGGTCAGTTCCCGCCGGCGCGCCACGGCGTCCGGGTCGGTCGGGCGCGTCGCGCACAGCGCGCCCACGGTGAAATTCCAGAGATTGACGTACGCCGTGACAGCGCGTTCCGTGTCCAGTCCGGCGGCCCGCAGCGCACCCAGAGCGGCATCCACGAAGATCAGCGCCCGTGGTGCGAACAGCTCACCCTCCCGCAGCACGTCCACGGCCCACACGTGCGCCCCGAGATAGGCGTGCAACCCTCGGAAGAGCGACACCACCTGCTCCTGCGGTACGTCATCGGCAACGGTCACGTCGATACCCTCGGCCAGGTCCTCCAGTACCAGCACGAGCAGTTCGGACCGGTCGTCGACGTGCCGGTACAGCGCCATCGGCGAGCACCCGAGCAGCGCCGCCACCCGGCGCATCGTCACCGCCTCGACCCCGCCGGTCTCGGCCAGCTCCCGGCCCGCCGCGATCACGGCGGCCCTGGTCAGCGTCCGTTTCGCGGCCATCGCGTCACGCGTCCCCGGCGACGTGTTGCTCGTACCGCAGCAGGGTGTCGACGAACATCCGCTGCTGCTCGGCGGTGAGCGGCGCGAGCGCGTGCCGCCACGCGCGGGCGCCGGGGGAGAGCCACGCCGAGATGGCCGGGCGGCTGGTGTCGCTGATGTCGACGATCCGCCGTCGCCGGTCGGCCTCGTCGGCCCGCCGGGCCAGCACCCCTTTGCGGGTCAGGTCGCCGATCAGCAGGCTGACCGTGGTCGGTGCGACGCCGAGACGCGCGGCCAGCTCGTTGACGGTGAGCGGCCCGTCGAGCAGCAGCAGCGACAGCAGGGTCAGATGCCGGGGCGCCAGATCGAGGTCCCGGATCTCGTCGGGCGGCGGGATCCGCTTGACCCGCCCGACCATACGGGGCATCACCAGCAGTAGTTCCCGGACCGCGTCCTCGGTTGACACCCTCGTACTCCCCAATTATCTTTGCTTTCAAAGCCTTTGTCTCCAAAGCCTTTCGGGGGATCCTAATGCCGCACCTGTCCGTCCACGCGCCGGAGACCGACCTGACCGGCAACGAGCCCCGCCTGATCGCCGCGCTCACCGAGGCGGTGGTGGCCGTCTACGGCGACTGGGCCCGCCCCTCGTCGACATCCGCCTGCACGGTGTCGCACCCGGCCGCTGGGGAGTCGGCGGCGTCCCGGCCGGCAGTCCCGCGGCGGCCGTCACGTTCGGTATCAAGGAGGCCGCGTTCACCCGCCCCGGCGTGGTCGAGCAGCTCGCCGCCGGGGTGACCGGCGCACTCGCCGACGTGCTGGGCGAACCGCACCGGGCCGCCGCCGTCGACTTCGTCGCCACGATCCCCGGCCGCTCCTTCGCCGGCGGCGTGCTGCACGACTGACAGCCTTCGGCGCCTTACGGCCATCGACGCCTTACGATCACCGGGTGATGACTGCTCCACTGCGGACAGACGATCCGGTCCGGCGCCGGCTGGCGACACCCGGCCGGCGCTTCGACACACACTCCTGGCTGATCACCGCGCTGATCACGGTGATCGCCGGGATCCTGCGGTTCGCCGGTCTGGAGAACCCGAAAGGGCTGGTCTTCGACGAGGTCTACTATCCGACCGACGCCTGGGACCTGCTTCAGCACGGTGTGGAGTGGGACGAGAAGAGCAACAGCGCGGCGTACGTCGTACACCCGCCGCTCGGGAAATGGCTGATCGCCTTCGGCGAGTACTTCTTCGGCAACAACGAGTTCGGCTGGCGGTTCTCCACCGCCGTGGCCGGCACCCTGATGGTGCTGATCCTGATCCGGGTGGCCTACCGGATGTTCGGCTCCCTGGTGCTGGCCGGTGCCGCGGGCCTGCTGATGGCCCTGGACGGCTTCCAGTTGGTGCTGTCCCGGACGTCGTTGCTGGACATCTTCGTCGCCCTGTTCATCCTGATGAGTTTCGCCGCGATGCTGCTGGACCGGGATCACTACCGGCGTAGCTGGCAACGGGCACTCGACGACGGTTACGACCCGGACAAGACCCCGCACCTGCCCCGGTTCGTGCCGTGG
The DNA here is from genome assembly GCF_016862075.1 of Actinoplanes couchii. Lineage (GTDB taxonomy): Bacteria > Actinomycetota > Actinomycetes > Mycobacteriales > Micromonosporaceae > Actinoplanes > Actinoplanes couchii. The sequence goes on from NZ_BOMG01000114.1 coordinate 17,089, forward strand.
TGGCTGCTGGTCGCCGGGATCACCTTCGGCATGGCCTGCGGGGTCAAGTGGAGCGCGCTGTTCTTCGCCCCGTTCCTGGCCGCGCTGGTGCTCGTCTGGCGGTCGCAGGCGCGCCGGTCGGCCGGGGTGCACGGCCCGGTCGTCGCCGGGATCCTCGGTGATCTGGGCTGGTTGATCCTCAGCTTCGGTATCGCGATCCTGGTCTACCTGGCCTGCTGGACCGGCTGGTTCGTCACCGACGACGGCTGGTTCCGGCACTACCGCGCCGACAACGGCTGGAGCGAGCCCCCGGTCGCCGGCGCCCTGCTCAATCTCGCCCACTACCACTCGGAAGCGTTCAACTTCCACACCGGACTGACCGAGAAGCACACCTATCAGTCCTGGCCCTGGCAGTGGCTGCTGCTCGGCCGCCCGGTCGCCTTCTACTGGAATCCGGGCGGCGGGTGCGGCGCGCCGTCGTGCGCCGCCGAGGTGCTGCTGCTCGGCACTCCGGTGCTGTGGTGGTCGTTCATCCCGGCGCTGGGTGTCCTCACCTGGTTCGGCGTGACCAGGCGGGACTGGCGGGCGTACGCCCTGATGACCGGCGTGGTGGCCGGCCTGCTGCCGTGGTTCTGGTACGCGGTCCAGGACGGCCGCACGATGTTCGCCTTCTACACGATGCCCGCCCTACCGTTCCTGATCCTGGCGGTGACCTACGCCCTGGGAGCGATCATGACCCCACCGGCCGGAATGCTGACAGGCGACGAACGCTCCGACCGCCAGATCGTCGGAACGGTGGTAGCCGGCACCTTCATGGCGCTGGTGGCCCTCTGCTTCGCCTACTTCTACCCGGTCTTCGTAGGAACGTCCCTGCCCTACGAAGACTGGTCGACCCGCATGTGGCTGGGCGGCCGCTGGATCTGACCCGCGTTGCGAGATCGGCAGACACCTCAGTCGGCTCTCGACGCGCGGGAACTCTCGAAGCTGATCGGCGAACTTCCTCTCGGGGCGGGAGGGATCTCGCTCCTCAAGCACCAGGACTTCAAGATCGAGGAGGTAGTGATGGGTGACCACTACGAGGTCGGGCAGGCCGGATCGGTCGGTCCGCGGTCCGTAGCCGTCGGGCAGAATTTCACCCAGGTGTGGCACAAGACCTCGGCTGACGTGGACCTGCGGGAACTGGCCGCGGAGCTGAGCCGGCTCCGGGAGGCGGCCCGGGGATTCACCACCGGTTCTCCGGAGGACGAACTCGCCCTTGCCGAGATCGCGACGGCGGAGAACGCCGCGAAAGCGGATGACGGTGCCAAAGTCCTTCGGCACCTGGCCCGCGCGGGCGAATGGGCCCTGGCGATAGCGAAGACGATCGGGGTTCCGGTCGCGGTCCGGGCCCTGGAAGCCGCCATCGCCGGCTGAGTTCCGCGGGCCGGATCTCGGTGGCGGGTGGCGGGTGGCGGGTTCGTCACGGGGAGTCAGTGGGGCGGCTTACTTGATCATCTGTGGCTATCATCGGCGCCGTTGATTTTCCGATCGTCACAGGGGAGAAACGTATGACTCAGCCGCCGCAGTCTCCGGAGAGCGGGCCCTCCGCATCGTCGTCACAGGCGCCTCCGCCCGAGGTGATACAGGCGGCCGCTGCGCGACAGCTCGGGCAGCTCGTCGCCGCGCAGCGGGGCACCAATCCGGTGGGGAACCTGGTCTTCGGGATCGGGGGTGGGATCGCGCTGATCGTCGCCGGCATCCTGGTCGCCTGGATCGGGTCGGCGCTGGACTTCGGGGCTCTGCGGTTCGTCGCCTGTCCGCTGATGGTGTTCGGTGTGATCGTGCTGGGCTACGCGGTGATGGCGCTGTTCGCCGGGTTCACCGCCACCTACCTGTTCGAGAACGGGCTGGTGCACTCCAAGAACAAGAAGCTCGAGACGGTGGCCTGGCCCGAGGTGGACCAGCTGTGGCTGTGGAAGGCCGGCGGCGACAACTTCCTCACCGGCCAGCTGCTCTGCTACTACGTGGTGACCACCGACGGGCGCAAGGTTCCGGTCGAGTCGGCGGTGGCCAAGGGTGAGACGCCGCTCGGCCCGCAGCTGGAGCAGATCGTCGCCCAGCTGGGCCGCCCCGTCGTCGACAGCGGCCCGCTGACCGGCAAGATGAAGCCCTGACCGGCGATGCCTCTGTTATGAGGCAGCGCAGCTCAGCGCTGCGGGGGTGGCCGCCGGGCCGTTCGCGGTGAAGCCGAACGTGGTGCTCGCGCCCGGGGCCAGGGCGCCGTTGTGGGCGGCGTTGCGGACCGTCACGGCCGGGGTGCCGAGGACGCCGTTCCACAGTGACGCGACGGTGGTCGTGGACGGGTAGGTCCAGCTCACCGTCCAGGCGGCGCCGGCCGTGGTGCCGGTGTTCTTGACCGTCACCTCGGCCTGGAACCCGCCGTTCCACGAGCTGATCGTGGCGAACGTGGCCGAACAGCCCTGGTCACCGCCGCCTCCGGTCCCGCTGCTGGTGGTCACGCTGCGGGCGGCCGAGGCGGCGGAGACGTTCCCGGCCGCGTCGCGGGCGCGGACACTGAAGCTGTACGCGGTGTTCGCGGTCAACCCCGTCGCCGTGTACGACGTGGCCGACACCGTGGCGATCACGGTTCCGTTGCGCAACACGTCGTAGGCGGTCACGCCCACGTTGTCGGTGGCCGCCGCCCAGCTCAGGGCCGCACTGTTCGCGGTGATCGGGCCGGCCGTGGGCTGGCCCGGGGCGCTCGGCGCGGTGGTGTCGCCGGGTTCCCCGCCGTTGCCGTACCGCTGTCCGAGACTGATCCCCGTGGTCGACCCGTCGCCGCCGAGCGGGACCTGGTGGTCGAGCCCGACGAACCTGTTCTGGTACTGCCACAGCGCCGGTTTGAGCAGCGCGTACTTCTGCTCGTCCCAGGTCTTCCAGTCGTCCAGCAGCAGACCGCCGGTGTCACCCGAGTTCGGGTTCAGCACCCAGAACGTCTGGTGCAGCTTGTTCTCGGCGATCAGGTCCCGCAGCGCCGTCATCCACTTGTCCTGCCGGGCGTCCTGCCCGAGACGGCCGCCCCACTCACCGATCAGCAGCGGCGCGGTGTTGTTCTCGTGCAGGTAGAACCAGTTCGGCCGCCACACGTCGTCGGTCAGTGTGGTCTTGTCGAACGGCTTGTCGAACCACGGCTGGTTGAAGACCAGAGGCCCGTAGTCGTGCGGCGAGTAGACCAGCTGGTCCTGGTTCGCGCCGAGGCTGATCGGGTGGTCCTTGACGCCGCGCAGGTTGCCGCCCCACCAGTTGTAGTAGTAGTTCGGTGACCGGTCCGGATCGGTGTTCGGGGAGTTCCAGGTCTCGCCCTCGCGCGGGTAGACCTCGTTGCCCTCGACGACGATCAGCACCTCCGGGTTGATCGCCAGGATGCGCTTGGCGGCGGTCTCCGCGGTGTGCTTCCAGTTGTCGACGTCGGTGGAACCGTCCCATTTGGCGCGGACGGTGTCGTTCGGCGTACCGTGCGGCTCGTTCTTGATGTCGAAGGCGACGATCGTGTCGTCGTTCTTCCAGCGGTTCGCCGCCCACTCCCAGCCCTGGTAGAACAGCTCCGGCGTGATCGAGCCCTTCCACCAGACCGGATGCACGTGCCCGGAGTTGTCGGCCTCGGCCGAGTGCACGTCCAGCAGCACCTTGATGCCGAAGCGCTCACACAGCTCCAGCCAGTACTCGAAGATCTGCAGGCTGTTCAGCCCGGTCAGCTCCGGGTTGGCGTAGGTGTTGACGTTCGGCGCGACGAAGGTGCCGGCCTTCCACTCCAGCAGCAGCTGGGTGGAGATCGGGACGCGGACCAGGTTGATGCCGCGCTGCGACATCTGCCGGGTGATGTCGGTGATGTTGGCCGACCACAGGCCGTGGAAGACCCGCTCGGTGGCGTTGAACCCGAACCAGTTGGCCCCGGTCAGCCATACCGGGTTCCCGGCGGCGTCGACGATCTGGTTACCGCTGACGTGCAGCCAGTCGTCGGCGGGCGGTGCGGCACTCACCGCGGGCGTTCCGCTCAGGGCGAGGACGACCCCGGCAAAAACCGAGACGACCTTCCTTCTCGTACGGGTCAGCTTCACAGACGTCTCCTGGGGTCGATTCTGGGAGCGCTCCCAATATCGACAGTATTTAATCCCCGGGAAATACTGGCAAGGTGTTCCGCCGACTATGTTCGGGGTGGCTCGTCCCGGGACGGGAGCCGCTTCACCGGCAGCGGGAACCGGCCCTGACCGAGCGCCGCCCGCATCGTCCTCACACAACGGTCCCGGGCGGCGTCCACCCGCCGGCGGTCGTAGTGCTGCTCCAGGTTCATCTCCGCGTCCGTGGTCCGCAGCGGTTTCTGCCAGGCCGTCTTCATCTGCACGCCGACCTCGGCCTTGGCCTCGGTGGCCAGCAGCCGGTAGGCGGCACCGACCGCGGGCGCCTCGATGTCCAGCAGCGCCTGGTGGAAGGCGAGCCGCGAATAGATCCGGCTCACCTCCTCGGTGAGCTCCCGGCGCACCTCCACGGTGCCGGTGCGCCGCCGGATCCGGTACGGCATCTCCGCGTAGTCCTCGATGACGGCGAGCGCCTCACCGAACGCCCGGGCCCGGCGCTCCCGGCGTGCCCCACGCTGGTTGAGCCCATAGGTCAGCAGCGCGGTGAGCGCCGCCCCGAGGATCGCGATGACCGGCACTATCACCGCAGCCGTCTGCGCGGCCGTCCACGTCATACCGCTGTACCGCTCATGCCTCGAAGATCCGCCCCGGACGTCAGAGTTGGTGAAGGACGTCGATGATTCTCGCAGCAGCGCCCGGATCCCATTGATCCGGACCCGGCCCGAACAACCGGTTGATCCCGTTCTGGCAGGGCAGGGCGCCGAACGTCACCGGATCGTCGCGGTGCATGCGGCGCAGCCACGCCAGGGCGTCCCGGTAGGCCGCCGCCGGTGACCCGGCCGAGCGGTAGATCCGGTCGGGGATAGTGAAGAGCAGACATTCGATCAGGTACGACGGAGCGAGCCAGCCGTCGATCATCAGATCCGCCCCGCCGCGCCGCCGGGCCCGCTTGGCCGCCCGGACCGCCTCCTTGAACCGGCCACCGGTCCGCCGGTCCTTGGCGTCGCCGTTGCGCCGGTGTTGCCGGGGAAAGTTGACGATCGCCCGGCCGTCCTGATCCCGGAAGAAGACACCCTGCTCGGAGAAGCCGGCGCCGGGCACCGGAGACCAGCGGTGCTCGGTGGCGACGAGCACGTCCACCATCTCCCCGAAGAGCGACCCGGGATCGTCGACGTTGAGGCAGCGGCGGCCCATCCGGACGGTGTGCGACTCGCCCAGAACGGTCAGGACGTCGTCGCGGAACTCCTCCCAGCCGTAACCGGGGACAGGCGCCGTGAGCATCAGCACCAGGTCGATGTCACTGCCCTGGTCCAGATGGGTGCCGTTGACACGCGAGCCCTGCCCGAAGATCTCGAACGCCCGCCCGTCGAGCAGCGTGGACCGGCTCAGCGCCCGCCGTAACTCGCCCTCGGCCCAGCCCACCAGGAATTCGTTCACCGCCACCGAGCCGGACGGCAGCCACATGCGGCCCGGCCGAGCCCACGGCCCCGCCGAACCCGTCTGCGGCAACCCGGTGCTCATGGTGCCAAGTATGCTCTCCGCCCGGTTCACGAACCAGATCACGGCCCGCCGGTCCGTCTTCAGAAGGTTCCGTCTTCACAGGGTTCCGTCTTCACAGGGTTCCGTCGAAGGCGCGGGCATTGTCCCTGACCACGGGGATGTAACGCTCGGCCCACTCGCGCAGACCGCGCAACGGCTCGACGAGCGTCATGCCCAGGCCGGTGAGACGGTAATGGACCCGGGGCGGCTTGGTCGCCTCGACCCGGCGGGCGACGAGGCCGTCCCGCTCCAGCGCCTTGAGGGTCTGCGCCAGCATCTTCGGCGAGATGCCCGCCATCACACGCTTCAGTTCCGCGAACCGGAGCTCCCCGTCGGCCGCGGCCAGCGACAGCACCGCCATGGTCGTCCATCGCGATCCCACCCGGTCGAGCAGCAGCCTCGTCGGGCACAGCGGATCGAACAGATCACCGGGCGAGGTGGTTACCCCGGCGTCACCTGGTGACGGGAAAGTGCCTTCTTGCCCGCTCACTGGAGGTTTCCTACGGTTACCACGTCCCGAATCGTAACCATGGAGGTCCTCGTGCGCCAGCCGGCCCTGTCCACTCACATCCGCGGGGCGACCACCCGCCGGATACCCGTCGACGGCGTCGAGATCGCCGTGGAGACCCTCGGGCGGGGGCCGGCCGTCCTGCTGCTGCACGGCTTCCCGCACACCCGCGCCATCTGGCGGGAGGTAGCTCCCCGGCTGGCCGCCGCGGGCTTCCGGGCGATCGCGCCGGACCTGCCCGGGCTCGGCGACAGCACCCCGGCGGTACGCGGGTACCAGGCACCGGCGATCGCCGCGGATCTGCTCGGTCTACTGACCGCCCTCGACGTCACCGAGGCACACGTCGCCGGCGTCGACCTGGGCGTGACCCCGGCGTTCGCCCTGGCCGCGGCACACCCCGAGTGGGTGAGCAGCCTGACCCTGTCCGAAGGACTGCTCGGCTCCCTGCCCGGTGCCGAGGAGTTCCTCCGCGACGGGCCGCCGTGGTGGTTCGGCTTCCATCAGGCGCCCGGCGGCCTGGCGGAGGACGTCCTGGCGGACTCGGCGGAGCGCTACATCCGCTTCTTCCTCGCCGCGGGCAGCCACCGGGGCCTGCCGGAAGACCTCGCCCGGATCATCGTGGCGGCATACCGGAGCCGGACGAGTCTCACCGCCGCCTTCGACCACTACCGCGCGATGCCGGCCACCGCGGCATGGATCGAGGCCTGGGCCCGGGACCGGCGATTGGTCCCGCCGGTGCTAGCCGTCGGCGGCGGTGCGATCGCCGGAGCCACCGCTCGCCAACTGGAGCCGATCACCGGCAAGCTCACCGAACACGTGCTCGACGACTGCGGCCACATCACCCCGATCGACCAGCCGGGCGCCTTCGCCGACCTGATCATCGACCACGCCCGCGCGTCCGCCGGGAACCGGACGTGACCCGGGGCAACGACAGGCCTTCCGGCAGCGCCGCGCGGCCCATGCCTGCGGGGTGCTCGGGGTGGGCGCGGCATCCCCAGCCCTCGGGCCGGCGCGGAGCCCGGTAGGAATCGCCGCGCCGCCGCGGCCCTGGCCCTGGACTCGCCGGGCCGGCAGGCGGGAAGGCGGGGGTGGTTCAGAAGTCCCAGTCGGACATGTCGTCGACCTCGGTGGGGGTGACGCCCTCGAAGACGACCAGGAGGCCCAGCTCGGTGGGGCCCGGGGCCTCGGCGAACCGAACCTCCCAGTTTCGGCCGGGCCGGAAGGTCAGCTCGGGATCCCAGCGGGCCATCAGGTCGGGGTCCAGGCCGGCGGCCGTCGCCGCCGCGGCGAGCAGGATGCCGGGGTCGGCACAGACGCCGTCGATGAAAGCCGGGTCCAGGTCGCCGCCGGTCCGCCCGTCGACGATCACGCTCACCGGCGTGCCGGGCCGGTTCCGGAGCGCGCCGGTCCAGCAGACCACCCCGGCGGGCGCCTCCGGCATCAGGACCAGGCCGGTCACATGGTCGAGGTGGGGAGGCTCGGTCACCAGCTCACGGTACCCACGCCCTGCTTGCGCCTGCGCCTTCGTCCCGTCGAGGAACGTAAGACATCGATTGTCGCGTATGCTTTGAGGCTCCTGTGAGCGCTCACATCCCCATACCGAGCGCGTTCCCCGATATCAGGAGAGGAATCCCCATGAGAGTTCGACATGGCATCGTCGCCGGGCTGCTGGTTGCGGCCGGGCTGGCCGGTGGTGGTGCTCCGGCGCATGCTGCCGCCTGTGGTGACGGGACGTTCCAGTCCCAGGTGACCGTCAGTGGCAGTACCTGGACGGCGCGCAACGCGGCCGGCAGCGCTGTCTACACCGGCACCGATTTTCGGGCGGCAGTGCAGGCCGGGATCGGCAGCTTGACCGCTGGGCGTACCTCGATCCAGCGGGTGGTGGTCCGCGGCAACGGCAGCATGACCGCGGGCAGCCGGATCTCGCTGGCCAGTTACACGTCACTCTCGGTGTGCGGCACGATCAACGTGACCGGCAGCGGCAGTGGCGACTACGCCCCGATCTACGCGCGCGGGGTCAGCAACATCGAGGTGCCCTACCTGAACGTCACCGGCGCGCCGATCTACGGCATCTTCATGCGCAACGTGACGAACGTCTGGCTGGGCGCCATCGACATGCGGCTGAGCAGTGGCCTCGGCGTGCGGATCGACAACCGGGGCGACACCAGCCAGTGGACCCGTAACGTCCGGGTGGACACGGTCTACGTCTCCGGCGCGAGTTCGCACGCGATGGAGACCTACGGCGTGGACGGCATCACCATCGGCACCGTCACCGCCCGCAGTGTCGGAGAGTCCGGTCTGCTGCTCAACCAGACGATCAACGCCACCGTCGGTACGGTCGACGCCGAGAACGCCGGGACCGGCACCGGGTACGCCGCGTTCCGGATGGCGAACCGGAACGGCCGGGTGGGTGACGCGTACCCGCAGAACATCAAGGTCGGCACGGTCAAGGCGCGGGGTGGCGGCCGTGGCGTGTTCTGTGTGTCGGAGAGCGGCGGCGCCACCATCGACCGGGTCGACATCGCGAACACCGGCAACAACGCGATCCTGGTGGAGAACTGCTACAACGTGACGGTCGCCGGGGTGTCCGGCACGGTCAGCGGTGGCGGTGAGATCCGGATCGCGGCCCGGACCGAGTTCGCCCCGTCGTCCGGGATCCGGTTCCAGAACCTGACGGTGTCGAATTCGAGCATCCGATGGAGCCCGTGCACCGGCAGCAACAACACGATCAGCAACGTCACCCGTACGAACACGGCCCTGACCTGGTGTTGACCGTGAACTGAGAGCAACGTGAACGGGGCCGGTGGGTGATCATCGGCCCCGTTACACACCCGGGCGCGTCACGGGGCGTTAACTGAGGTCATGCGGACGAGAACTGTGCAGTGGCTGGTCGCCCCGGTGGTGGCCGGCACCCTGGCCGCCGCCGGCCTGATCATTTTCAACCCGCTCACCGATGCGGGGGCCGGGAAGAAAGCGGACACCGGCGCGCCGCAACGCACCGTCCGCAATGTCATCTTCATCAACGGCGACGGCGTGGGCGCCGCCCACCGGGAGGCCGCCCGCCTCTTCTACGCCGGGCCGCGCGGCACCCTGATGATGGACTCGTTCCCGGTGTCCGGGCGCCTCACCACCAGCCCGGACGACCCGGCGAAGATCGTCACCGACTCGGCGGCCGGGGCCAGCGCCTGGGCGACCGGGGTGGCCACCTACAACGGGGCGGTCAGCGTCGACCCGGCCGGCAATCCGCTGCCCGCGCTCGGCGCCGAGGCGAAGAAGGCCGGCCGGGCCACCGGGCTGGTCACCACCGCCCAGGTCACCGACGCGACCCCGGCGGCGTTCTTCGCCAACGCCAAGGACCGGGCGGCCCAGGACGACATCGCCCGGCAGTACCTGGAGCGATCGAAACCGGACGTGATCCTGGGTGGCGGCGAGGACTGGTGGTTGCCGGCCGGTAAGCCGGGCGCGCACCGCGACAAGCCGGCCGAGGACCCGGCCGAGGGCAGCCGTGGCACCAAGGGTGACCTGATCACGAAGGCGAAGGCGGACGGCTACCAGTACGTCACGAACGCCGCCGGGCTGGCCGCGGTGAAACCCGGCAAGGTGCTCGGGCTGTTCGCCAACCAGGAGCTGTTCCAGCAGAAGCCGGAGGGGCAGGGCGACGTCTACCGGCCGCCGGTCACCCTGGCCGACATGACCCGCACCGCGCTGACCGGCCTGGCCGCCGACCCGGACGGCTTCTTCCTGCTGGTCGAGGAGGAGGCGGTGGACGAGTTCGCGCACAGCGACAACGGCACCCGGGTGCTGCAGGCGATGGGGGAGCTGGAGAAGGCGGTCGCGGTGGCCAAGGCGTTCGCCGCCAACCACCCGGACACGCTTGTCGTCGTCACCGGCGACCACGAGACCGGGGGACTGGCCATCGAGGACTACGCCGATGGCGACGGGCCATTCCCGGTCAAGGGCACCGGGCTGAAATTCTGGATCGACTGGACCACCAAGGGGCACACCGGGCAGAGTGTTCCGGTCACCGCTTACGGGCCGTCGGCGGAGAGGTTCAACGGGCAGCATCCCAACACGTACGTCCACGAGGTGTTGCGCCCGTTGCTCGTCAACTGACGACCCGGCCGCTGGAACCACGGACGCGCAGCGTGGCGGTGGCGACGTGCCGGCGTGGCTCGGTCCGGCCCTGGAGGCGCTCGAGCAGCATGGTCGCGGCCCGGGCGCCCATCTCGACACCCTGCTGGTCGACCGAGGTCAGGTCGATCAGCGGGTGCTGGGCCAGGTCGGTGTCGTCGTAGCCGGTGACCGCGACCCGCCCGGTCAGTCCGGCGGCGGCCACCCCGGCCAGGGCGTCCATCGCGATGTCGTCGTGCCCGGCGAAGATCGCGGTGGGCCGGTCGTCGCGGGCCAGCAGCTCGCGGGTGGCGGCCAGGGTGCCGGCCCGGCTGTCGTCGCGCCGGACCACCTCGACCAGATCGGACAGCCCGGCGGTGGCCATCCGGTCCCGGTAGACCTGCAGCCGGACCGAGTGCGGGGTGCCGGAGCCGGGCGCGGTGACCGTCTCCGGTTCGGTGAGGTGCACGATCCGGCGGTGGCCGAGGCCGAGCAGGTGGTCCATCACCGCGTTGGCGCCGCCGACGTCGTCGCCGACCACCGTGTCGTACCCACGGGGATGGTCGTGCCGTCCGATCATGACCACCGGAACCCGGGCGGCGAAGGCCTCCAGCCACTCCGGGTCGGTCAGCGGCGCGATCGCGATGATGCCGTCGACCATGCCGTCGGCCATCGACTCCAGGGTGCCGTAGGCGTGGCCCTCGGCCGGGGCCAGGACCAGCTGGTACGGCGTCCCGTCCACGGCGAGCTGGGCGCCCTCGACGATCTGGGTCATGAACCGGGCGCCGACCCAGGGGATCTCCAGCGCGAGCCGGTAACTCGACCCGCGCAGGGCCCGGGCGGCGACGCTGGGCCGGTAGCCGAGCTCGGCGATCGCGGCCTCGACGCGCACCCGCATCGCGGGGCTGACCCCGTAGGCGTTGCGGATCACCTTCGACACGGCGGCGCGGGACACCCCGGCCGTCTGGGCCACGTCACTGATCGTGACGGACCGGCTCCTAGCGATCGACATATGCCTCACTGTAGACCGTTCTCCGCAGCCCTCAGCAGCGGGTTCCGGCTTTTTGAAACGTTTCGCAAAACGTCTTGTGGAGCGAGTGTAGACCGGTCTACTGTGACGCCAGTTACACGCGGAGACCGATCTACACACATGTCTGAAACCGGAGGTTCATATGAGGAAACTCGGTGCGGCGCTGCTCACCGGCGCGCTCTGCCTGTCGGGCTGCAGCGCGGGATCACTCGGCTCCAGCGACGAGACCGCCGCGGGCCAGACCCAGATCACCTTCCTCACCAACAACGACCCGGCGAACGTCAAGGTCGCCGAAGCGATGATCGCCGCCTTCGAGGCCAAGAACACCGGCGTCGACGTCAAGCTGGACACCCGCCCGCAGGGCAGCGAGGGTGACAACCTAGTCAAGACCCGTCTCGCGACCGCCGACATGGCCGACGTCTTCGAATACAACTCCGGCTCGCTGCTGCAGGCCATCGCCCCGCAGACCAACCTAACCCCGGTCTCCGGCGAGGCCTGGGTCGGCGACCTGGACCCGGTTTTCAAGCAGGTCGTCACCGCGAACAACGAGGTCTACGGCTCGCCGTGGGGCCCGGCGGTCGGCGGCGGCATCTTCTACAACAAGCCGCTCTACACCAAGCTCGGCCTCCAGGTCCCGAAGACGTGGGCCGACTTCATGAGCAACAACGCCAAGATCAAGGCGGCCGGGGTGGCGCCGGTCCAGCAGACCTACAGCGAGACGTGGACCTCGCAGGTCCTGGTGCTCGCCGACTTCCACAACGTCGCCGCCGCCGATCCCGGCTTCGCCGAGAACTACACGAACAACAAGGCGAAGTACGCCACCACGCCCGCCGCCCAGGCCGGGTTCCAGCACCTGGAGGAGCTGCACAAGGCCGGGTACTGGAACAAGGACTTCGCGTCGGCCAAGTACAACGACGGTCTCGCCGCCGTCGCCGAGGGTAAGGCCGGCCACTACCCGATGATCACCTTCGGGATCCCGGCGCTGGACACCGCCGCCCCCGGCAAGGTGAACGACGTCGGCTTCTTCGCTCTGCCCGGCACCGACGCGAGCAAGAACGGCGTCACCCTGTGGGAGCCGTCCGGCATCTACATCCCCAAGTCCACCGAGGGTGACAAGCTGGCCGCCGCGAAGAAGTTCCAGGCGTTCGTCGCCTCCGCCGAGGGCTGCACCGCGTACGGCAGCGCCGCCCCGCTCGGCGGCCCGTTCGTGGTCAAGAGCTGCACGCTGCCGGCCGACGTCGCCCCGGCGGTCAAGGACCTGAGCGCCTACATTGACGCCGGTCAGGCCAGCCCGGCGCTGGAGTTCCTGTCCCCGATCAAGGGCCCGGCCCTGGAGCAGATCACCGTCGAGGTCGGGTCCGGCATCCGGTCCGCCGGCGACGCCGCGAAGCTCTACGACGAGGACGTCAAGAAGCAGGCCCAGCAGCTCGGGATCCAGGGCTGGTGAAGGATCCCGGGCTGGTGATGCTGCGCAAGAGCCCGTACCCGTACTGGTTCCTGATTCCCGGGGGCCTGGTCTTCACCGTCTTCTTCCTCGTCCCGTCGGTGATGGCGTTCTGGTTCAGCCTGACCCGGTGGACCCTGTTCGACCAGGAGTTCATCGGACTCGACAACTACGTGCAGTTCTTCCGGGAACCGGCGCTCGCCTCCGGCCTGTGGCACACCCTGGTCTACGCGGTCGTCACCTCGGGACTGAAAGTGATCCTCGGGATGGCCCTGGCGGTGCTGCTGACCGCCCCGATCCTGGGCCGCGGGTTCATGCGGTCGGTGGCGTTCTTCCCGGTCCTGGTCAGCACGATCGGGGTGGGCCTGACCTTTCAGGTGCTGATGCACCCCACCGAAGGCGTGATCAACCAGATCCTCGGCTGGGCCGGCATCACCGGCCCGGCCTGGCTGGTCGACCCGGACTGGGCGCTGCTGTCGGTCGCGTTCGTCGACGTCTGGCAGGGTGTCGGCCTGGCCACGGTGATCTACATGGCCGGCATCCTGTCCATCCCCGGCGAGTACTTCGAGGCCGCCAAGGTGGACGGGGCATCCGCCTGGCACCGGTTCCGCCGGATCACCCTGCCGCTGGCGAAACCGGCCACCGTCTCGGTGATCCTGCTGTCGCTGATCGGCGGGCTGCGCAAGTTCGACCTGATCTGGGCGATGACCAAAGGCGGACCGGGCTTCACCTCGGACGTGATGGCGTCGGTCATCTACAAGCAGTACCAGGCCGGTTTCTACGGTCTCTCCACCGCCGGAAACGTCGTCCTCTTCCTGCTGGTGATCCTGATCGCGCTCCCGTTGTTCTGGTTCTTCAACCGAAAGGACGACAACCAGTGAGTACGCGTCGTCTCAGCTGGCCGCTCAGCGCGGTGGCGATCAGTCTGTTCGGTGTCGTCTTCCTGCTGCCGTTCGCCTTCATCCTGCTCACCGCCGGGAAGACGCAGCAGGAATCGGCGGCGCTGGAATTCTCGTGGCCGACGCGGTGGGCGCTGGTGGAGAACTTCGTCGCGGTCGTGGAGGCCCGCGACTATCTGCTCATCATCGCGTTCATCAACAGCACGATCCTCACCGTGGCGAGCGTTTCCGTGGTGGTCGTGCTGGCATCGATGGCCGCCTTCGTGCTCCAGCGCCGCAAGAGCCGGTGGACGAAGGCGGTCAACCTGGTCATCCTCTCCGGACTGGTGCTGCCGCCGGCCGTCGTGCCGACGATCTGGGTGCTGCAGAAACTCGGGCTCTTCAAGACGATGCCCGGTCTGATCCTGGTCGAGATCGCGTACGCGATGGCGTTCTGTGTCCTGCTCTTCCAGGCCTTCATCGCCGGGATCCCCAAGGAGATGGACGAGGCGGCGACCATCGACGGCGCCGGGCCGCTCAGCCTGTTCTTCCGGGTCGTGCTCCCGCTGCTGCGGCCGATCATCGTGACCGTCGTGGTGGTGCAGACGGTGTTCATCTGGAACGACTTCGCCAGCCCGCTCTACTTCCTGCCCGGCGACGAGAACGCCACTGTGCAATTGACCCTCTTCAACTTCCAGGGGCAGTACACCAACTCCTACAACCTCCTCTTCATGGACATCCTCCTGATCACGGTGCCGCCGCTGGTCATGTTCATGATCTTCCAGCGCCAGATCGTGTCCGGCATGATCGCCGGTTCGGTGAAAGGTTGAGCCGCATGCAGGGTCGGATGATCACCACAGTTACCGAGTTGGGCAGCGCACCGGTCTTCCGCAAGGAGTTCTCGCTGTCGTCCGGTGATGTTTCCCGGGCGACGCTGAGGATCAGCAGCCTGGGCGTGCACGAGGCGCGGATCAACGGGAAGCCGGTCGGACCGGACGTTCTCAGTCCGGGATGGACCTCTTACGAACATCGGCTGCGGTACGTCACTCATGACGTCACCGCTCTCCTGGGGGAATCCAACACGCTGACCGTTCTGGTGGGCAACGGGTGGTACCGCGGGCGGCTCGGATTCATGGGCGGGCGGGCCTTCTACGGGGACCGGCTCGGGGTGATCGCCGCTTTGGAGATCGACTACGCCGACGGGTCGACGCAGGTCATCGCCACCGATGAGACGTGGAGTGCCGACAATTCGGATGTGATCGCGGACGATCTGTATCACGGGCAGACCATCGACGCCCGGCAGCGGACCGAGCTGCGCACCTGGCATCTGAGAACGCGCGAGCTGGACTTCGACACGTCGTTGCTCACGCCCTACATCGGTCCGGTCGTCACCCGGCACGAGGCCATCGCGCCGGTTTCCGTGTCGGCATCGCCGAGTGGGCGGACGCTTGTCGACTTCGGGCAGAACCTGGTCGGCTGGGTGCGATTCACCGTCACCGGGCCGGCCGGCTCGGAGATCCGGATCCGGCACGCCGAGGTGCTCGAGGACGGCGAACTCGGCACCCGGCCGCTGCGGGACGCCCAGGCCACCGACCGGTTCATCCTCAGCGGGGGATCCGATTTCTTCGAGCCGACGCTGACCTTCCACGGATTCCGGTATGCCGAGGTCAGCGGTTGGCCCGCGGATGTCCCGCTCTCTCTCGAAGCCGTCGTCGTGCATTCCGATCTGCGCCGGACCGGGGACTTCGCCTGCTCCGACGAACTGCTCAATCAACTGCACCGCAACGTCGTGTGGAGCACCCGGGGCAACTTCCTGGACCTGCCCACCGACTGCCCGCAGCGCAACGAACGGCTCGGGTGGACCGGGGATCTGGCCGTTTTCGCACCGACCGCGGCCTATCTCTTCGACACGTCGGCGTTTCTCGCGGACTGGCTCGCCGATCTGGCCGCCGAACAGTCCGCGGCGGACGGGCTGGTGCCGTTCGTCATCCCGGACATCCTCAAATACCAGGGGAGCCCGCCGGACTTTCCCGACCCGGACAGCACGGCCTTCTGGTCCGACGCCGCGGTCTGGGTTCCGTGGACACTGTGGCAGGCCTACGGCGATCGGACGATTCTCGAACGTCAATATCCGTCGATGGTGGCGCACGTCCGGCGGGTGGGGACCCTGCTGTCACCCTCCGGCGTGTGGGACGGTTCGTTCCAGTTCGGGGACTGGCTCGACCCGGACGCGCCGGCCGACAATCCGGCGAAGGCCAAAGCCGATCCGGGAGTGGTCGCCACCGCCGCCTATCACCGGTCGCTGTTGCTGGTCGCGGCCACCGCCACTCTGCTCGGGAACACCGCGGACGCCGACGAGTTCTCCGCGCTCGCTTCTCGGACCCGGGACGCCTTCCATGCCGCCTATGTGTCGGCTGACGGTGTGGTCCACTCCGACTGCACCACTGCGTACACGCTGGCCATCGAATTTGATCTGCTTGATCCCTCGCTTCGTGAGACTGCCGGGCGGCGACTCGCCGAACTCGTCGCCGCCAGCGGATATCGGGTCTCCACCGGGTTCGCGGGGACGCCCTACATTCTCGACGCGCTGACCAGAACCGGTCATCTCGACGCCGCGTACCGGCTGCTCACCGAGCGGGAGTGCCCGTCCTGGCTGTACCCGGTGACGATGGGGGCGACCACGATCTGGGAGCGGTGGGACTCGATGCTCCCGGACGGGTCGATCAACCCGGGGGAGATGACCAGTTTCAACCACTACGCGCTCGGGGCCGTGGCGGACTGGATGCACCGGACCGTCGGCGGGATCAACGCCCTCGCGCCGGGGTATGCGCGGGTGCGGATCGCGCCCCGGCCCGGAGGCGGGCTGACCTGGGCGCGGGCCGGGCTCGACACGCCGCACGGCCGGATCGAGGTGTCGTGGCGGCTCGCCGGCGACGGTTCGGTCGCCGCCGACGTGACCCTGCCGGAGGGGGTGACCGGGGTGCTGTCCCTGCCGGGGCAGCCGGATCGGGAGTTGTGATCCGCAACCTTTGGTTGCGCGTGGCTGTTCCGGGAGGTAACGTCATGCGCAACCAAAGGTTGCAGGAGGATCTGATGGAATACGGAAGCATCGAGCGCACCATCTACGTCGACGCGGCGCCGGAGATCGTGTTCGACGTGGTCAGCAAGCCCGAGCACGTCCAGCGCTGGTGGCCGGACGAGGCGGCCTACGCGCTGACACCGGGGGAGCCCGGGCACATCGTGTTCGGCGCGGACAGCAAGTCCTGCTCCACCGGCGACGGCGCCAAGGTCGAGCAGTTCACCGTGGTCGACGTGCGGCCGCCGCGGTCGTTCTCGTTCCGGTGGAACCACGCGGTGGGGGAGACCGCGGCGGCCGGCAACTCGTACCTGGTCACGTTCGACCTCACGCCGGAGGGCGGCGGGACCATGCTGCGGATGACCGAGTCCGGGTTCCGCGAGCGCGGCTGGAGCGAGGTCGTGGTCGCACAGAACCACCGTGATCACGAGAACGGCTGGGACCACTTCCTGCCGCAACTGGCCCCCTATGTCGCGTCCCTGCACGTCACGCCGTGATCGTCGACGACGACCTGTGGCAGGCGATCGGGGATCCCACCCGGCGCCGCATGCTCGACCTGCTGCTGGCCGACAACGGCAATGGCACCGCCACCTCGCTGGGCCAGCGCCTGACGGTGACCAGGCAGGGCGTGGCCAAACACCTGTCCGTCCTGGAACGGGCCGGCCTGGTCCGCAGTTCCCCGTCCGGCCGCGAACGCCGCTACCGCGTCGACGACGCCCAGCTGGCCCGCGCGGTGGCCCAACTCTCCTCGGTCGGCGCGTCATGGGACGCCCGCCTCCAGCGGATCCGCTCCCTGGCCGAGGAGATCAAACACCAGGCCGAGAAGAAGCCACCCTCCCGGTGAGATCACCCGCCGGGGTGTGAGCCCACCGTCCGGGCGGACACATCCACAAGGCGGGCGATCACGCCCTGGTCGTGGGGCCGAGCGGCCCCACGACCAGGGCGAAGCTTCAGGCCGCGCCCTGTTCGACTGCTGAGGCGGCAGGTTCCGGGGCGTCCTGGGATGACAGCGCGGTGGAGACCAGGGCCGCCGCAACCGGCTCCGTCTCCTCGGCCGCGCGCATTCTGGGCGGGGCCGGCATCCAGGGCTTCAGGTTCTGGATCACCTGGGCGTAGAAGTCGTCGATCGCGTCCAGGACCGAGTCGATGAACGCGCCGCGCCCCCGGCCGCGCTTCGTGCCGGCCGTCGAGGTCAGCGCCACCCGGAAGGTGCGCAACTCCTTGGCCGGGTCGCCGATCAGTGCCGCCGGGTTGTCCCGGACCACCCTCAGCAGTTCGGCACTGCCCGCCCCGCGGGCGTGCGCGGCCCAGGACTCCAGGCGCACCGTCTCCGGCGCGTCTCTCAGCTGGCGGACCAGCCAGTTCACCCGGGTCGTCGGCCGGCCTTCGCGGGGCGCCTCCACATCGACATGGCAGGTGATCCGCGCGGCACGCAGATCCGCGGTCACCGACAGCGTGCCCACCGCGCCCGGGATACGCAACGATGCCGTCATCGTGCTGGTCGTCGCCAGCTGACCGACCAGCGCCTGGGTACGGACCAAGGGCTCGGTCTGTTCCCGGCGGGTCAGCGCGGGGACGACATCGGTGCCCAGCTGCCGCCCGAGGCGCAGCCCGGCGTATCGGACCAGCGCGTCGAACCGTCCGGCCGCCTCGGGTACCGTCGCGTCGGTGGGGCGCAGGGTTCCCGCGCTGACGGATTCCCGGACCGGTACCCAAGAGGGGCCCATGTCGCTGAACTCCAGCGCACCGGACTTCGGGTGTTCCAGGTAACGGATCAGCTCACCGAGGATCCACGCCTGGTCCGGGTCGGCGACGCCCCGGTACTCCTTCTGCAGCACGGCGACGGTCAGCACCTCCGACCAAGGGATGTGGTGCAGCGCCACCTTCTTCAGCTTGCGTTTGTCGACCCGGGTCGGATGCTGCCCGGCCATCGGGGGGATCTCGTTCGAGATCGTGATGAGCGCGTCGAAACCCTGCTCCTTCGCGATGTCCAGGTAGCGCTCCAACTGCTCGGCCTGCAACTCGTTGGTACCGGTCTTGACCTCGACCAGCGCCGTCCACTGGCGCTGCCCACGGGCCACCCTGATCAGACCGTCCGGGAACGACTTGCCGTCACCGAGAGTGAACGGAACTTCGATGAAGGTCTGCACCGTTCCGGCGGGCGCGCCGTAAGGCTGTGTCAGTGCCCGCCCGAACTCCCGGACCGCACTCATCACCGCGAGCAGCGCCGATGTCGCCCGGCGTTCCTGTTCGTCGGCGCCGTTGATTCCGGAGGTCGGAATCAGTCGCGCGGCGTGCCAGCTCTCTTCCGCCATCACCACTCCTCGTCACGAGACCTCGGCGAAACCTACATCGCCGACGGGGTGCGAAGTGGCTGGTCAGGACCGTCGATCGGACGAGACTGAGGGGCCGAGTCGCTGCCGTCCACTATGAACGGAGGAAGGCTTCCGGATCGTCGAAGGGGCCGGGCCGGCCGGACCTGGGATCCGGCCGGCCCGGGGACTGGTCAGCTTCGTTTCACTTCCAGGCTTCCCATGCCGCCGGTGGCCTCGATGTCGAGGGCCGGGCCCTTGCCCAGGTCGTCGTTGCCGAGGACCGCGCCGGGGGCGGTGCCGCCGCTCGCCTTGCCGTACAGGGTGACGTTGCCGGCTCCGGCCCGGACGTACACCCTGGTGGGGATGCGGACCACGGTGTGGATGGCCCAGGAGCCGACGCCGCCTGTCATCCGGACCGGGACCACGCCGGCCAGCTTGCCGAGGAACAGGTTCATCGATTCGGCGCCGCCGTCCAGGTCGATCCGGGACACCGTACCCTCGGTGCTGTCGAAGTTGAGGGTCTTGACCCCGGCGCCGAGGCTCAGGTGCCAGACGGTTTCACGGCTCAGGGCGACCTCGACCGTGCCGGAGTCCGTCGATTTGACGTCGACCCGCAGCACACCGCCGGAGAAGGTGGTCTCCGCGTCGACGGCGGCCCCGTCCGGCGAGGTCACCCGGTAACTGTCGCCGTCCAGATCCATGATCCGCACCGACAGCACGGTGACGCCGGAGACGAACTCGAACCGGGCGCGTTTCGGGGCGGCCGGCGCGGTGGACGCCGACGGCGACGGGGAGAGCGACGGGGACGCGGCCGCCGGTGGCAGCGAGAACGAGAACGACGGTGACGGCGACGCCACCGGGATCGGGTCGAGCTGGATCGGGCCGGTCGGTGCGGCCACCGGACGGGCGGCGATCTCCGAGTTGGCCAGCGGCCGGGCCAGCAGCACCGTCCCGAAGACGACGAGCAGGGCCGTCATTCCGGTGAGGACGACCGGGCCGCGCACCCACGACCGGTTGCGCTGATCGTCCGGGTCCTCGTGGGCGACGCTGTGCGCGTTCGGTGGGAGGAGCGCGGTGGGGGAGTCCGGCCAGTACTCGGCGATGTCCGGCCAGGCGATCCGGGCCCGTTCCTCGTGTGCTGCGTGCCTCGGGACCGGCTTGATGTAACCGGCGATCCGCAGCTCGGCGCGCTGCTGGCCGTCCTTCACTCGCGTCTCCTCGGGGGCGCGGCGAACCGCTGCAAAACGGTTCAATGATGGCGATTCATGAGGAGAGTACGGTCCCGGAGCGTTTTGATCAATCGACCGGTGTCCCCGAAGGGACACCGGTCGTCGTCCATCGGTTCACTCAGAGTAGTTGATCATCCACTGTGGCGGTGCCGCCGAGGGTCAGGACGATCTCGTCGGCCTCGTCCCACGACGGTTTCTGGTGGGCCCACTGGACCCGCCCGTCGGCCAGATGGAACGAGATCTTGACCGCGCCGGGGGCGAGCTTGTCGAAACGGTAGCCGCCGTCGGCGTCGGTGGTCGTCCACAGCTCGAAGGCGTAGGAGGTGAGCAGGCTGACGCGCGCGTTCCCGACCGGCGCCCCCGCGGCGTCGGTGAGGCGCCCGGTCAGCGAGGCGGCTTCCAGCAGGCTCTCCCTGATTCTTTCGGTACGCCCGGCGCGCACCGTGTGCCGGGTGGCGTCGGCGAACTCCAGCACCTGCGGCGAGTACTGCCGGTAACTGCCGTCGACAAAACTCACCACGTACGAACTGCCCGGCGGCACCCGCAGCGACCAGCGCCCGGCCGTGTCGGTGGTGGTGTACCAGGGCCGGGCGGTCTCCGCGTCGTCGACGGTGACCGGGATCCCGGCGGCCGGCGCCCCGGAGGAGGTGGTGAGCTTCCCGGCGATGACGCCGGTCGTGGGGGCCGCCACGGCGGGTGACATGACGGCGGTGGCCGCCACGAATCCGGCCACGAGCGCGCCGGTGATGATTCTGCGGATCGACACTGCGGTGTTCCTTTCGGTTCGTGTGATGCGGCGAACACTAAAGGTTGACCATGTGACACGGTTCCGCTGTCACGAGGCGCTGGCACGAACCCGGTAGCTCCTCATCGGACGTTGAGTTTCCCCTCATCAGGGGGCCTCGAAGTGGTAATCCACCGGATGTGGAAGCCGCGCGCGGCGTGTGTCGTGCGGGCCCGGGTCCCCGGACGGGATGGGTGGTCCGGCGGGGGCCGAGCGGGCCGGGCGAGTGATCTCACAGGGTAAACGGCGGTTTGCCAGGGGTCCGGAGGGGCGGATTACGATGACGGCGACGTCCGAAGCAGGTTCACCGCTGCACGCTGCCCGAGGCGGACCAGCACGAAAACAGCCTTGGAGATCCGCGTGACCAGTGCCGAACTGATTGCCGGCCTGCGCCGGGCCGGTGTGACCGACATCCTCACCGACGCGGCGCACCGGTCGGCGTACTCCAGCGACGCGTCCCTCTACCGGGTGGTGCCGCAGGCGATCGTCCGGCCCCGCCACGACGAGGACGTGCTGGCCGCGCTGAGCGTGAGCCGTGAGCTGGGCATCCCGATCACGGCGCGCGGCGCGGGCACCTCGGTGGCCGGCAACGCGATCGGGCCGGGGCTGATCCTCGACTTCAGCAAGCACATGAACCGGGTTCTCGAGGTCGACGGCGAGGCGCGGACCGCGCGGGTGCAGGCCGGTACCGTGCAGTCGGTGCTGCAGGCGGCCGCGAAACCGTTCGGGCTGCGGTTCGGGCCGGACCCGTCGACACACACCCGCTGCACCATCGGCGGCATGATCGGCAACAACTCGTGCGGGGCGCGGACGCTGGGGTACGGGCGGACCTCGGACAACACGCTGGGTCTGCGCGCGTACACGATCGACGGCGACGAGCTGGTGACAAATCCGCTCAAGGGGGCCGAAAAGGTCACCGAGGCCCTGCGGTCGCTCGTCGGCGACAACCTGGCCACCGGCCGGACCGAGTTCGCGACCTTCGGCCGCCAGGTCTCCGGGTACGCCGTCGAGCACCTGCTCCCGGAGAACGGCTTCAACCTCACCGAGTTCCTGGTCGGCAGCGAGGGCACCCTCGCGGTGATCACCGAGGCCACGGTCCGGCTGGTCGCCGACCCGGTGCACCGCACGATGATCGTTCTCGGATACCCCGATTTCGGTACGGCCGGGGACGTCATCCCGAAGATCCTGGAGTTCAAGCCGACCGCCTGCGAGGGCCTCGACCACCGCATCTGCGACGTGGTCCGGTCCCGCCGCGGCCCGAACGCGGTCCCGCCCCTGCCCGGCGGCACCGCCTGGCTGATGATCGAGGTGGCCGGCGACGACCTGGACGAGGTCCGGGACCGGACGAAACGCCTGGTCGACGCGTCCGAGGCGATCGACCACCGGATCGTCGAGGATCCGGCCGAGGCCGCCCCGCTGTGGAAGATCCGCGAGGACGGGGCCGGACTGGCCGGGCGCGCCCCGAGCGGCCTGCCCGCGCACGCCGGCTGGGAGGACGCCGCGGTGCCGCCCGCGCGGATCGGCGCCTACCTGCGCGACTTCGACGAGCTGACCGCCCGGCACGGGCTGTCGATCATGCCGTACGGGCACCTCGGCGACGGCTGTGTGCACGTCCGGCTCGACTTCCCGCTCGACAAGACGGACGGACCGGCGCTGTTCCGGGCGTTCCTGGAGGACGCCGCCGACCTGGTGGTCAGCTACGGCGGCTCGCTCTCCGGCGAACACGGCGACGGCCGGGCCCGTTCCGAGCTGCTCAGCCGGATGTACTCGCCCGCGGCCATGGACCTGTTCCGGCAGATCAAGGGCGTGTTCGACCCGCGCAACCTGCTCAACCCGGGCAACCTGGTCGACCCGGATCCGGTCGACGCCAACATCCGTGTCTCCCAGGCGCGCAAGGTCACCGTTCCGTTGGCGCTCGCGTACCACGCTGACGGAGGAGACTTCAACCAGGCAGTTCACCGCTGTACGGGGGTGGGCAAGTGCCGGGTCGACACGCGGGTGCTCGGCGGTGTCATGTGCCCGTCGTTCCTGGCCACCAAGGACGAGAAGGACTCCACCCGAGGGCGGGCGCGTGTCCTCCAGGAGATGCTCGACGGAGACCTGGCTCCGGACTGGCGCTCTCCCGCCGTACACGATGCGCTGGATCTTTGTCTGTCCTGTAAGGGTTGTGCGTCGGACTGTCCGACCGGGATCGACATGGCGGCCTACAAGTCCGAGGTCATTCATCAGAGTTACAAGGGGCGGGTGCGGCCTCGGTCGCACTATTCGCTGGGGTGGTTGCCCCGGTGGTCGCGGATGGCGTCCCTGATGCCGGCGGTGGCGAACATGGCGACCCGGTTGCCGGGGGTCAAGGGCGTGGCGTTGTGGGTGGCCGGGGTCGACAAGCGCCGGAATATCCCGAAATTCGCGCCGAAGACGTTCCGTTCCACCTTCAAGCCGGTGCATACCGACAAACCGGTCGTGCTGTTCGTGGACAGCTTTACCGATCACTTCTCGCCGGACATCGCCCGCGCCGCCGTGGACGTGCTGGTCGACGCCGGGTACGCGCCGCAGATCGCCAGCCGGAAAGCCTGCTGCGGCCTCACCTGGATCTCCACCGGCCAGCTCGACGCGGCCCGGCGGATCCTCGGCGGCACCGTCGCCGAACTGCACGAGTCGGTCAAGAAGGGCATCCCGATCGTGGGCCTGGAGCCGTCCTGCACCGGGGTGCTGCGGCAGGACGCGGTCGAACTGGTCGACAACGAGGCCGCCAAGGCGGTCGCCGAAGCGACGATGACGGTGGCCGAGCTGCTGGCGGCCACTCCCGGTTACACCCCACCTTCCCTTGCGGGCGTACGGGTGATCGCCCAGCCGCACTGCCACCATCACGCGGTGATGGGCTGGGACGCCGACGCCAAGCTGCTGAAGAAGGCCGGCGCCACGGTGAAGCGACTCGGCGGCTGCTGCGGCCTGGCCGGCAACTTCGGCGTCGAACGCGGTCACTACGAGGTGTCGGTGCAGGTCGCGGAGCAGCAGTTGCTCCCGGCCCTGGAGAAGGCCGAGGACGGCGACGTCTTCCTGGCCGACGGCTTCTCCTGCCGAACCCAGGCCGACGACCTGGCCGGCGTCTCCGGAGTCCACCTGGTCCAGCTGCTCCAGGAACGGATCCGCCGCTGAGCCCGGTCGTGGTCCGGGGATTTCGCCGATTCCTGATCCGTCCCGTCGCCGTCTAATCGGCGGCGGTGGCGGTCGGGAGGGGTGTGGGCCTGAGGATGTGGCTGAGGGCCTGGGTGAGGATTGCGGCGGCGTAGGCCCAGAACAGCACGTTTGCTGTTGCGGAAATCGGATCCCACGGGCCGGTCCAGGCCTGGTGCATGGCCTGTGCCTCGGTATCTCCGTTGCCTGTGGTCCACGGTAGGGGGAGTCCCAGCGTCACCGTCCACACCGTGTCGCAGCAGGTCTGGCGTAGTGGGGTCAGCATTCCTGCCACCAGGCCTGCCGCGCCTACTGCCGCTCCTGTGATCAGGGCCGGTCTCGGGGTGGGGTTGGATTGCGGGCCTGGGCCAGCAGGAGGATTCCGCCGAGAAGCGTCACCGTGGCGAAGAGGGTGATGTGCCAGTCGGGCTCCGGCTCGGTGATGTTGATGCCGCCGGTGTACAGACCCAGTGCTACACCGGCCGCGCCGGTCAGGAACCGGGTGCTGGTGTGGAATACGGTCATCAGAATCCTTCCGGCGATGCTCCGGCTTTCACACCAGAGAGGAAACGAATCCCTGCGGAGCAGGCCAGAGTAGCCGATTCGCCGTCACGGCGGTTCGGCATTTGTCCACAGAGACCCGGCGAATTTGATTCCGAACGGGTGTGCTAACAACTAGGTGTGACCTCGACCGTGAAACGGGCCTACCGCTTCCGTTTCTACCCGACTCCGGAGCAGGCGGACCTGCTGAACCGGACGTTCGGGTGTGTCCGTCTGGTCTACAACCTAGCCTTGGACGCCCGTAGTACTGCCTGGCGCCAGCGTCACGAGCGGGTGAACTACGCGGCGATCAGCGCGATGCTGAGCGCGTGGAAGAGGACCGAGGACCTCGCGTTCCTCAATGAGGTGTCGTGTGTGCCCTTGCAGCAGTGTCTGCGGCATCTGCAGGGTGCGTTCATCGCGTTCTGGGAGAAACGGGCCCGGTATCCGCGGTTCAAGTCCAAGCGCCGGTCCCGGGCGTCGGCGGAGTTCACCGCGTCCGCGTTCCGCTATGCGGATGGCCGTCTCACCTTGGCCAAGATGGCCGAATCCCTGAACATCGTCTGGTCACGGCCGTTACCCGAAGGACAGTCGCCGTCGACGGTGACGGTGTCGCGGGACAGTGCGGGCCGCTGGTTCGTGTCCCTGCTCTGCCAGGACGCCATCCCCGCACTGCCCGCCACCACGAACGCGGTCGGCATGGACGCCGGCCTCATCCACCTGCTCACCCTGTCCACCGGCGAGAAGATCGAGAATCCCCGCCACGAACAATCTGATCGCCGACGCCTCGCCCGCGCCCAGCGAGCACTGGCCCGCAAAGAGAGGGACTCCAGGAACCAGGACAAAGCCCGGGTCAAGGTCGCCCGTATCCATGCCCGCATCGCCGACCGACGGCGGGATCACCTACATAAATTGACGGCTCGGCTCGTGTACGAGAACCAAGTACTCGTGATCGAGGACCTGACTGTGCGCAACATGGTCAAGAACCGTTCGCTGGCGCGCGCTATCAGTGATGCCGGGTGGCGGATGTTTCGCGAGTTCCTCACCTACAAGTGTGCCTGGTACGGGCGGGATCTGATCGTGATCGACCGCTGGTTCCCGTCCACCCGGCTGTGCTCGGTGTGCGGGCACCTCGCGGAGAAGATGGCGTTGAACGTTCGGGCGTGGACCTGCGCCGGCTGCGGGGCGGTCCATGATCGGGATGTGAACGCGGCGCGGACGACTTTGGCCGCCGGGCTGGCGGTCGCGGTCTGTGGAGCTGGTGTAAGACCTCAACGGGGGAATCTCCGTGCGGGGCTGTCGGCGATGAAGCAGGAAACCCGGCGGGCGACCGCCGGAATCCTCGTCCTTTGAGGACG
Source organism: Actinoplanes couchii (assembly GCF_016862075.1). Taxonomy (GTDB): domain Bacteria; phylum Actinomycetota; class Actinomycetes; order Mycobacteriales; family Micromonosporaceae; genus Actinoplanes; species Actinoplanes couchii. The sequence continues at coordinate 43,168 of NZ_BOMG01000114.1, forward strand.
GGGAGAAGTCAACTATGACGTGATCGGCTGCCTCGGGTTTCGGGACTTTCTGTGGGATGTGTTGCCGGAAGCTCGGGACCTCATCCTTCAGGAAGAAGACGGAGAGTATGTCGGCACATACACGTACATGTCGGTTTTCCGGCACGTGCTGGATGACGCCGCTCGGCGCGGTGACCTTGTCCTGGTCCGCCGCTGTCTGACCATCCTTGAACTGCTGATCGCCGATGGTGACCACATGGTGCAGAGTGCGGCTCAGATCCGCGTGCTGGACAAGGACGGTCTCACCACCGAACTGCCATTCTTCTATCGGGCGTACGCCGGTCCGCTCACCCGCCGCGGTCTGGGCTACCGCGACGAGGACCTGACCTACCTTCCGCCGGATTGGCCGGTAACGCTGAGGCCGGTGCCGGACGGTCGACCGGACGTGACCGCGCAGGTGGCGCGGGCCTGGTTGTGCGAGTGGAGCGCGGAGGCCCGGGCCTGGATCATCGACGCCGAGCGGGCCGAACTCGGGCCGGATCTGTCACTGGCGGGGATGACCGCGGACCGCTACTTCGCCGCGGCCCTGCACGGGCTGTTGGATCACGCCACCGAACGGGCCGCCGCCGGTGATCCGGATCCGGTGGACGATGTGATGGCTCTGCTGACGGCGATGGTCGCGGACCCGGGTTTGGCCGGACTGGTGCACGATCGCCGTGACGAACTCGCCGGCTGCCTGGTGTTGCAGATCTATGCCGGTCGGCGGATCAGTGAACTCGAGCGGGGAACGGGGAACGACCATGGTTGAGGTGCTGCGCGGGCTGGCGGAGAATCCGGCGGTTCCGGTGGGCGTACTCCGGGAGATGCTCCGGAAATGGCCCCTGCCGGTGGCTCTCGGGATTTCCGAACGGGCGGAACTGCCCCGGGATCTGCAGGAGGAGATGGCCGAACACGAACTGCTGCGCCTGCTGGCCGCGAGTCAAGCCTGGGGTGACGAACTGCAACGCCTCACGACCGATCCTGATCAGGGCGTGGCGGCGGTCGCGGCGGGCCGGATCGCGGAACGGGAGCGTGTCATGCAGCCGGCGGATCTGCCGCCCCAGCACTGCCACGCGACCTGGGACGTCGTGCAGCGACCGTTGTCCCCGGCACTCGCCGAGCAGATCGCCGCCTCCGGTGACCTGGAGATCATCCGGTCCGTCGCCTGGAACAAGACCCTGCCGGCGCACCTGGTCGCCGCCCTTTCCCGGCATCCGGACACCGAGGTCCGGGGCGGCATCGCCGCCGGCGCGGATCTGACCGTCGAGCAGATCGCGGCTCTGGTGGCCGATGCCGCTCCGGAGGTGCGCGCCGCGGCCGCCACCCGGCCGGACCTGACCCCCGAGCAGATCGCCACGCTGGCCGCCGATCCCGTCGAGGAGGTTCGGACGAGGATCGCTGAGCACGCGTATCTGTCCGAGAACGAGCGGGCGGCCCTGGCCTACAAGGCCGACTTCGACCCGGCGGAATGGGCTCGGTCCGGGAATCCGCGGAAGCGCCGGCGGGCGGCGGAACATCCGGAGTTGCCGGCCGAGCTGGTCGCTGTTCTTGCTGCGGATTCCGATGTGCGGGTGTGGACGGAAGTGGCGCGGCACCAGCCCGGCGCTTCCGGTGAACTGCTGCTCCGCTGTTTTCTCGACGGTATGTACCGAGAGAAGCTGCTGACCCGGCCGCAGTTCCCGGCCCATGGTCTGGCTCGATTCGCCGACCATTCCGACTGGTGGGTGCGCCGCCTGGTCGCCCGGGATCCCGACGCGGATCCGGCGACGATCAACCGCCTGACCCGAGACCCCGAGATTGTCGTACGCCGGGAGATGGCTCGCTGTCCACGCCTGTCGGCCGGCCGTCTCCGCGAATTGCTCGACGATCCGGAACTGGCCGCCGACGCCGCCGCCAATCCATCACTGGACTGGCAGGCGGCATGGGAGAAGGCGACTAAAGGGCAGCCTTGACCTTGGGGCCGATGCTCCGGCCCACCTTGGTGTCGCTCAGCCCCGGCTCGGGCATGATCATCGCCTTGGCCAGGGCCTCGGCGGGCTGCTGGTGCACACCCTCCAGCACGGAGGTGGCCCGGGGGATCGACAGGTGATCGGGGCTCGGCGCGTCCGGGAACGGGCGGCCGAAGGAGACGATCCACGCACCGGCCGGGGTCTTCACCCGGCAGGCGCCGCCCATCAGCCAGAACGGCCACTCCACGGTGGCGTCACCGCGGGGGACGTCGAAGACGAGGGTGCCATCCGGCCACGACGAGAAGATCATTCATGCGGGCCCACCTTACGCGGAGCCCATCCGGGAGCTCGCGGCGACGGTCTCCTCGGTCTCGGCGCGACGGCGTTGTTCGTACGCCAGGAAAGCGTCCTTGATCTCGTCGTGCTCGCGCAGCGCGGTGGCCAGGGCGACCGCGTCCTCGATCGCCATCGATGCGCCCTGCGCCGCGGCCGGAACCGCGGCGTGCGCGGCGTCCCCGGTCAGGACCATGCTGCCGCCGTGCCAGTGCGGGGTGGTCGGAATGTCGAACGAGTCGCCGCCGACGACCCGCTCGGACGCCGCGATCAGATCGTGCGCCGGAGTGCTGTCTTCCCGGGAGGCATCCAGCGCCAGCTGACGCCAGGGGCCGTCATGAAGAGGGCCAGAGCCGGGCACCCGGGCGAACCACCAGGTCCGCCCGTCCCCGTCCGGAACGGTCAGCCCGAAGAAACCCCGCTTCCCGCGGATCATGTAGTACTCGTCGAGATCGAGCCCGGCTGGATTCCCGGGCGTGTACCCGTAGATCACGTGCTGCCCGGCCCACCGCGGTTCCGGAGCGTCCGGGTCGATCAGCCGCCGGGTCCGGGAGTGGATGCCGTCCGCGCCGACCAGCACGTCCCCGCTTGCGGTGGTGCCGTCGGCGAACGTGACTACACCGCCGTCGGCGCCGGTCATCCGCTTGCCGTGGTGCACCGGGATGCCCCGGGCGACAGCCAGTTCCTGCAGCGCCCGGTAGAGCGCGGCCCGGGTCAGTGACCGGGACGGCGCGTCGATCGGCCGGTGCCCGAGCCGCTGCCCGGTGTCGTCGAGCAGGGTCACCGTCCGGGCCGGGTAGGAGACCGCGGTCACCGCGTCGGCGGCGTCGATCGTGTCGAGCCCGGCCATCCCGTTCGGCATCACGGTCAGGAACGCCCCGGCGTCGGCGCCACCTGATTCGTGCGCTTCGTACACTGCGGACTCGATGCCGGCGTGGTGCAGTGCGAGCGCGGTCGCGGTGCCCGCGACGCCACCCCCGGCGATGATCACTCTTCGGATGGCCATGGCTCCCATGGTGCCCGATGATCCGAAACGGACCGGGTTCAGTCCTCGACGGGATAGGTCCGGTACTCGTACACGCCGGGGCGACGGCGTTCGACGACCGCCGCCACCCGGTGGCCCTCCGCTTCCCACGCGTCGTCCAGTTCCTGCCGGGCGTCGTCGGGAAGATGCTGGTAGCCGTAGTCCGAGTGCAGGAGCACGCCCAGCGCTTCCGGTTCGCACTCGTCGTAGTCGTAGATCCGGGCCTGTGACGCGGACGCGGCCGTCCGGATCAGGGCGATGATCACGGCCTGTTCCGGTTCGCGGATGACGGCGCGGTCGATACGGGACACGAACAGGGCGGGACCGAACGCTGACACCGGACCTCCTCGGAATGGATGATGGGCATCATGCTCTCCTTCACCCACGAGACGCTGCCGCAGCGGGTGGTGTTCGGGTCCGTCGACATGCTGGCCGCTGAGGTCGAGCGTCTCGGCCGGCGACCGATGGTGATCACCCGCCAGTCCGGTGACGTGCTGCCCGGAGCCGTCCATCACCGCGAGGTGGTCATGCATGTGCCGGTCGACGTGAGTAGACGTGCGGAGGCCGCCGCGCGACGGGAAGAGGCGGATGTACTGGTCAGCGTCGGCGGCGGCTCGGCCACCGGACTGGCCAAGGCGGTGGCGCTGAGCACCGGCCTGCCGATCGTCGCGGTGCCCACCACCTATGCCGGGTCGGAGGCCACCGACGTCTGGGGCATGACCGAGAACGGTCAGAAGACCACGGGCACCGACCGGCGTGTGCTGCCCCGGACGGTGCTGTACGACGCCACCCTCACCGCGACGCTGCCGATCGATGTGAGCGTCGCGTCGGGGCTCAACGCGATCGCGCACTGTGTCGACTCGATGTGGGCGCCGCGCGCCGATCCGATCAACGCGGCCCTGGCGGTCGAGGGCACCCGGGCGCTGAGCGCGGGACTGCGCGACATCCGGACACCGCAGGGCCGGGAGCAGACGTTGTACGGCGCCCACCTGGCCGCCGTCGCCTTCGCGTCGGCCGGTTCCGGACTGCACCACAAGATCTGTCACGTGCTCGGCGGCATGTTCAACCTTCCGCACGCCCAGACGCACGCGGTGGTCCTGCCGTACGTCATGCAATGGAATCGAAAGGCGGTCCCGGACCGTCTCACCGACGCTTTCGGCCCGGGTGGTCTGCGGGGTCTCCGCGAGGAGATCGGCGCACCCACCGCGCTGCGGGACCACGGCCTGCGTGAGCAGGACATCCCCGCGGCGGTGACCGCGATCCTGACGGTGGTGCCGCCCGGCAACCCGGTGCCGGTGACCGCCGAGTCCCTGACCGCACTGCTGCACCGCGCCTGGGCGGGGGAGGAGCCGGCATGACGACCGAGCAGGAGAACCGCGAACAGCAGCTGATCGAACGGGTGCTGGCGTCGTTCGACGGCACTCCCGACCCGCGGCTGAAGGAGCTGATGCGGGCGCTCACCCGGCACCTGCACGACTTCGTCCGGGAGACCCGCCTGACCGAAGAGGAATGGCAGCGGGCGATCGCCTTCCTGACCGCTACCGGGCATGCCACCGACCGGAACCGGCAGGAGTTCATCCTGCTCTCCGACGTGCTCGGGGTGTCCATGCAGACGGTCACCGTCAACAACGAGGCCCATCGGGACGCCACCGAGGCGACCGTTTTCGGCCCGTTCTTCGTCGACGGCTCGCCCGCGATCCCGCCCGGTGGTGACATCGCCGGTGGTGCGCCGGGCCGGCCGTGCTGGGTCGAGGGCACCGTCACCGACACCGCCGGGCAGCCGGTGGCCGGTGCCCGGATCGAGGTGTGGGAGGCCGACGACGACGGCCGCTACGACGTGCAGTACGACGACGGCCGCACCGCCGCCCGCGGGCACCTGCACACCGGCGCGGACGGCGGCTACCGGTTCTGGGCGATCGAGCCGACGCCCTATCCGATCCCTGATGACGGGCCGGTCGGTGAGCTGCTCGCCGCCACCGGGCGGTCCCCGATGCGGGCCTCGCACCTGCACTTCATGGTCACGGCCGAAGGGCACCGGACCTTGGTGACCCACATTTTTGTACGCGGGGACGAGCTGCTCGCCGCGGACAGCGTCTTCGGCGTGCGCGACTCGCTGATCAAGGACTTCGTGCCGCAGCCGGCCGGGACACCCGCCCCGGACGGCCGGGATCTCGACGGGAACTCCTGGTCACGGGTGTGGTTCGAGATCGTTCTCGCCCCGGCGGGCTGATTCGTCGGCGTACCGTAGGCCGTGATCCTCTGTTTGGTGGTGATCGCGGCCGTCACCGGACTGTGGTCGCTCTACGCCCGCCGCCTCGAAGAATGGAACGTCCGGGCCCCGCTCGTGATGGTCCTCGCCGGCATCGCCACCGGCCTGGTCACCCCGGCGATCGCCGCGAGCCTGGACGAGGGTGTCGCCCAGCACGTCGCCGAGATCATCCTCGCGGTGCTGCTGTTCGTCGACGCCACCGAGGTCCACGGCGGGCGGCTGTTCGGCGCCGAACCCGGCATGGCCGTGCGCACCCTGCTGATCGCGATGCCGTTGAGCCTGGTCGCCGCGGTGTGGCTGGGCGGCCTGCTGCTGCCCGCCGACCTGTCCTGGGCGGCGTTGCTGGTGATCGCGTGCGCGCTGGTCCCGATCGACCTGGCGCCCGCCGAGTCCCTGGTCCGGGACCGTCTCGTACCGGCCCGGGTGCGCGACGTGCTGAATGTGGAAGGCGGCTACAACGACGGCATCGTGTCGCCGATCTTCGCGTTCGCGCTGATCCTGGCCGGCACCTCGTCCCCGGCCGACACCCCTCTCGAAGCCCTGGCCACCGCCGTGCCGTCCGCGGTGAAGGCGGTCGGGTGCGGGTTCGCGTTCGGGCTGGGCGTCGCCTGGCTGATGAACCTGGCCGAACGCCGGGAGTGGGTGACCGGCCAGTCCCGGCGGATCCTGGTGGTCGCGCTGCCGCTGTTCACCTACACCGCCACCGTGGAACTCGGTGGCAACGGGTTCGTGGCCGCGTTCGTCTGCGGGATCGCGTTCCGGTTCCTGCGGCAGGTGGCGCCGCGCAAGGGCATGAAGGTGGTGGCGCAGACCCCGGAGCTGCAACTGCTGGAGGACACCGCGGCGCTGCTGACCGTGGGGATGTGGTTCTTCCTCGGCAACGTGGTGGTGATGACCGTCCGCGAGGGGGTCGGCTGGAAGGTCGTCCTCTACTGCCTGGGTGTGCTGACCGTGGTCCGGGTGGTGCCGATGCTGCTCGCCATGATCCGGTCCAGCACCAGTGTGCGGGAGCGGCTGATCATCGGGGCGATCGGGCCGCGCGGGACCACGTCGATCGTGTTCGGCCTGCTGGCCTTCAACGATCTGCCGTCGGGGGAGCTGGCGGACACCGCGCTGACCACGATGACCCTGACGGTGATCGCCAGCGTGCTGATCCACGGGCCGGGAGCGGTGATCATCGGACGGGTAAGTCACCACGAGTTATCCGGAAATCTGCCGTCGAAGCGGACGTGAGGCGGGCGGTCGTCGGTAGCTTCGCAGCATGGTCGCGCGCCGCAGACTGTTCGCACCGCGCCCGCCCGGACCGCCCGCCCCGCCCGGCTGCGGTCACGGTGACCAGGGGCGCGCAGCGGGTGTCCATGCCGGTCACCGTCACCGCCCCACCGCCGGGGGCCGACCTGACCCGCCGCGCCGACCGGGTGACCGCCTCCTCGTTCCGGCCGGCCGCCCCGGTGTGTGCCGGAGCCGACGGCGACCCGGACACGTTCTGGATCGACGGCACCGGATCGCACGGGCGTGACCGTTCTTCAGGATCGAGAGGTTGGCCAGGGGCAGGCCCACCCGGGAGGTCAGCTCGACCTCCGGGGTCATCCGTGTGGGCGGTGACATCGACCACCCGGCCCGGCAAAAGCGGCATCAGGGCGCAGAGTGGACAGGTCGCGGTCGATGCGGTGTATCGGATCGGATCCAGATCTGTCAGGATGACGCAACTCCATCCTTTGATCGACTCAATGGGCAACGATTCGGGCCTCGCGCACGTCTTGTTCAGTAGGGCCAGGGATGGCGCCAACGGGACCCCTCGATTGTGAGAGTCATGATTCGACGACGTAAGGTGATCATCGGCGCCGCGGGCGTGGCCGCCGTCGCCGCCACTGCCACCGCTGCCGGGTGCACCAGCACCGGCGCTGGGAAGGCGGGTGCCACCGACACCACCGCGTGGGTCGACCCGGTGGCGAACATCGAGCAGGCCAAGCCGGTCACGGTGACGGTCAAGCCGGAGGCCGGCGCGACCGGTGTCTCCCCGGTCGAGCCGATCACCGTCAGTGTCACCGACGGCACGCTCAAGACGGTCAAGGTCACCGCGGGCAAGGCCGAGATCGAGGGCAAGCTGCAGGACGACGGCACCTGGGCGTCGACCGAGGACCTGGCGTACGGCAAGAAGTACACGGTCAGCGTCACCACCGCGGACAGCGTCGGCGGCGAGAAGACCGAGGACGTCACGTTCACCACGCTGAAGCCGGAGAACACCGCGAAGGTCACCTTCCAGGCCAACGCGATGACCTCCCTCAAGGAGGGCAAGACGTACGGCGCCGGCCAGCCGGTGATCGTCGCGTTCAGCCGCGCGGTGAACAAGAAGGCGGCCGAGAAGGCCATCGAGATCACCACGTCGCCCCAGGTCGAGGGCAAGTTCTGGTGGAAGAACGACACCACGGTGCACTGGCGCCCGGCGAAGTACTGGGAGGCCGGCACCAAGATCAAGGTGGCGGTCAACATGTACGGGGTCAAGCTGGGCAAGACCACGTACGGCGCGAAGAACGCCTCGACGAACTTCAAGATCGGCCGGCAGCTAGTCGCGATCAGCGACAACCGGACGCACATGACCAAGGTCTACATCGACGGCAAACTGGTCCGGACGATGAAGAGCAGCCTCGGCAAGGGCGGCGGCACCACCGGCTCGAACGGTGAGAAGATCAGCTACTGGACCGCCGGTGGCCCGCACGTGGTGCTCTCCCTGGAGCGCAAGCACACGATGAGCTCCGGCAGCTACGGCGTCAGCGACGAGAGCGACCCGAACTACTACGCGCCGATGGTCGTGGACTACTGCACCCGGATCTCGTACTCGGGTGAGTTCCTGCACGCCGCCCCGTGGAACGGCGCGCTGGGCCGGGAGAACCGCTCGCACGGCTGCATCAACCTGAGTACCGCCGACGCCAAGTGGGTCTACGAGAACTTCCTTCTCGGTGACATCCTCGACGTCACGAACAGCCCGCGGAAGCTGCCGATCTGGAACGGACTCGGCGACTGGACGGTTTCGTACGACCGCTACGGGGACTAAGGGCCGAAAGTCCCTGTCCACCGGGGCTCGCCCGGGCCAGGATAGGGATCTGCGGAGGTGGATGTGATGGAGTTCCTGATCATCGTCACTGTCGGCGTCGTCATCGTCGCCGTGGCGTTCCTCTTCCCGGACCGCGAGGTCAGGGGGAGGCACGCCGCGGCGGAACAGGCGGGCGAGCCGGCGGTGGAGAGCGTGGCGGCCCCGACGACCCTGGAGGGCGCGCTCGTCGCCCAGTTGCTGGCCAGCGAGATCACTTCCGGTCAGTACCGCGCCGCAGTCGCCCGGATAGCGGAGCGTGACGACGAACGGAATCCGCTGAAATTCGGCTGATTCCCGGGAACCACGGGCCCCGCCGGAACGACTCCTTGTCGACACCCGATCGACGAGGAGTACCGCGCTGTCTACCTTCCGCAAGATCAGGCCCCTGCTGCTGCGGCTGCACTTCTACGCCGGCATCCTGATCGGACCGTTCCTGCTGGTCGCGGCGATCAGCGGCGGCCTCTACGCGCTCAGCCCGCAGCTGGAGAAGGCCGTCCACGCCGACCTGCTGACACCGTCGGACGCCTCGGCGGCCCCCGTCCCGCTGGCCCGGCAGGTGGCCGTGGCCGAGAAGGTCACCACCGTGCCGAACCTGGTCGCGGTACGGCCCGCACCGGACGGCGGCACCACCCGGGTGATCTTCGACGACGGCAGTTTCGCCGAGTCGTACCGGCACGCGGTCTTCGTCGACCCGAGCACCGGGGAGGTCCTCGGGCAGTCGTCGGTCTACGGCACCAGCGGTGCGCTGCCGGTGCGGTCGTGGATCGACGAACTCCACCGGTCGTTGCACCTGGGTGACGTCGGCCGGTACTACAGCGAACTGGCCGCCTCGTGGCTCTGGGTGGTCACCCTCGGCGGCCTGGCGATGTGGCTGGGGCGCGTCCGGCGTACCGGCAAGAAGCCGTTGACCGGACGGGCCCGCACCCGGACCTGGCACGGCGTGCTCGGCCTGTGGATGGCCGCCGGATTCCTGGCGCTCTCCGCGACCGGCCTGACCTGGTCCACCTTCGCCGGGGAGAACGTCACCGAACTCCGGGAACAGCTCGACTGGTCGACACCCTCGGTGAACACCGCCGTCGCCGCCGCACCGGTCGTCACCGGCGGTGAGCACTCCGCGCACGGCGGCGGCACCCCGGCCGACACCGGGGCCGTCGACGTCACCACGATCGACGCGGTGTGGGCCGCCGCCAAGGCCGCCGAGGTGGACTCCGACCAGGTGGAGATCGGCCTGCCGAAGGGCGAGGGCCGGACCTGGACGGTCACCGAGGTGCACCGCGAGTACCCGACGTCGGTCGACGTGGCCGCCGTCGACCCGGCATCGTTGCAGGTCACCGACGTGGTCCGGTTCTCCGACTACCCGTTCATGGCCAAGCTGGCCCGCTGGGGTGTCGACCTGCACATGGGGGTGATGTTCGGCCTGGTCAACCAGATCCTGCTCGCGGTGCTGGCGGCCGGGCTGGTCACGATGATCGTTCTCGGTTACCGGATGTGGTGGCAGCGCCGGCCCACCCGCGGCTCCCGGCGGGCGATCGCCGGTCCCGCGCCCGCGCGCGGCGCCTGGCTGAGACTGCCCGCCTGGGTCATCGCCGTGGGTGTCCCGGCGGTCTTCGCGGTCGCCTGGTTCATCCCGCTGTTCGGCCTCCCGCTGCTGGTGTTCCTCGCGGTGGACGTCGCGATCGGGACGTTCCGGCGGCCTTCCGCACCGGTGGCGGAGAAACAGGACGAGCCGGCCGAAAAGGAACCGGTCACGACCGCTTGAACAGCTCGTAGAGCAACCCCGGTGGGACGGGCGCCCACCGGGGCCGGCGGTCCTTGTCGATGATCTGCGCGCGGATGCCCTCGGCCAGGTCGGGCAGCCGCAGGAACGCCGCCGACAGGCGAAGCTCCTGGTCCAGCGCCTCGCGGAGCGACGACATCCGGGCCGCCGTGCGCAGCGACCGCAGCGTGACGGCCAGGGAGGTCGGTGACTTGGTCGCGATCTCCTCGGCGGCGGCCCGTGCGCCCGCCGACCCGTGCCCGGCCAGCCGCGTGCGGATCACGGCCAGGTCGTCGCCGGCATAACACTCGTCGATCCAGTCGCGGGCGTCGTCCAGGTCGCCCGCGGGCGGTGCGGTGGTCACCGCGGACACCGCGACGCCTGGTTCGTCGCCGGTCAAACCACTGATCAGGTACGGGATACGGTCGGCCGGCACAAAACAGTCGGCCAGCCCGGCGGTGATCGCGTCACCCGCCCCGATCGTCGTGCCGGTCAGTGCCAGGTGGGTGCCGATCTCGCCGGGCGCCCGGGACAGCAGCCACGATCCGCCCACGTCCGGGTGGAAGCCGATGCCGACCTCGGGCATGGCGAGCCGGGACCGTTCGGTGACGATGCGCAGCGACGCGTGGGCGGAGATCCCGATGCCGCCGCCCATCACCAGCCCGTCCATCCAGGCGACGACCGGCTTGGGGTACCCGGCGATCGCGGCGTTCAGGTCGTACTCCCGGGTGAAGAACTCCAGGGAGCCGCCGCCACCGGACACCGCGTCGGCGTGCATGGCCCGTAGGTCGCCGCCCGCGCAGAGCCCGCGCTCCCCGGCCCCGGTGATCAGCACCGTCCGCACCCGGTCGTCGTCGTGCCAGGCCCGCAGCGTGTCGTGCACGATGCCGACCATCTCGGTGGTGAGGGCGTTCAGGGCGGCCGGCCGGTTCAGGACGATCCGGCCGAGCCGGCCGTCCACGGTGGTGATCACGGGTGGGGTGGGCACGTGCCGATCCTGCCCGCCCCGGCCGGGAAAGGAAACCGGCCCGGCCGGGGGAGCGGGTCACTCGGCGCAGAACACCGCGGTCATCAGGTCTTTGATCGCCTTCTGGCCGGCGGACGCCTGGGACTGCGCGGCGTCGTCGACGTAGGTGACCGAGGCCTCCAGGGTGCGGCTGCCGTCCGGCGTGCTGTACATCAGCGTCGCGTAACCCTGCACACTGCCGTTGTGGTACGCGACGGTGCCGCTGCAGTCCGCGCCGGTGTCCATCGACATCAGGCCGAGCCCGTAACCGAATTCGCCGCTGCGGGGCTCCGGCCGGCGCATCTCGGCCACCAGCGCGGCGGGGAACAGCTTGCCGCCGAGCACCCCGGCGAAGAACCTGTGCAGGTCCTCGGTGGTCGAGATCATCTCACCGGCGCTGGAGATCCAGGACGGGTTCTGCCGGCTGACGTCGACCGTCCGGGACACCCCGCCGGTCGCATAGGTGTAGTAGGCGTGGGCGTGCGGGCCGGGGATCGCCGGCGAGGTGCCCGGTGCCGAGGTGTCCCGCAGCTCGAGCGGGTTCAGGACCCGTTCGCGCATCTGCTCCGCGTACGGCCGGCCGGTCACCTTCTCGATCAGCAGCCGGGCCACCACGTAGTTGGTGTTGGAGTAGCTCCAGCCCGTGCCCGGCTCGAAGCGGCCCGGGTGCGACAGGGCGAGACGAACCAGTTCCTCCGGGCGGTACGTCCGGAAACGGCCCTGCACCCATTCCTGCCCGGACCAGGTGATGCCCGGCACCACCGTGCCGTCCGGGTAGTACTCCCCGGTGAAGTTGAAGATCCCGCTGGTGTGCTGGAGCAGCATCCGCACGGTGATCCGCGGGTCCAGCCCGTAACCGGGCAGGTGCGGGGCCACCGCGTCGTCCAGGCCGATCCGGCCGTCGGCGACCAGCCGCAGCATCAGGGCGGCGGTGAACGTCTTGGTGGTGCTGCCGATCCGGAAGCGCCCGTCGGCCGGCGGTTTTCCGGGCCGGCCCAGCTCCCGGACGCCGACGGTGCGGGTCCACTCGCCGTGCTCGTCGTGCACCCGCACCTGCATCCCGGTGAAGCCCGCACTGACGAAGGCGTCGACGGCGGCCCGCAACTCCGGCCGGTCGGTGGTGCGACTCTCGCTCGCGGCGGCCGGGACCGCGCCTCCACCGAGAAACATGGCGACGGTCAGCGCCGTGATACCCGCGCGCCGGAGAACCTGAGGACTGTCCACATGTGACTTCATGACGCCAATCTGGCACACCGGTGGCATCGGCGCAAGAGTTTTTGGCTCAACATGGCACCGTTGTGATGCCATGCTGAGCCAAGTTGCTGGTCAGGAGGGGGTGTCCAGCGCGCGATTGAGTTCGAGAACGTTGACTCCGGGTTCGCCGAGGAACCCGAGGGCCCGCCCGGTGGTGTGCTCGGCGATCAGCTTCTCGACCTCGGCGAGATCCAGGCCACGGGAGAGGGTGACCCGAGGCGCCTGGAGTGCGGCATAGGCCGGGCTGATGTGCGGATCCAGGCCGCTGCCGCTCGCCGCGACCGCGTCCGCCGGGACGACCGGATCGGCCGGGGCGTCGCCGCGGATCGGGGTGATCACCCCGCCGAGGGCCCGGTAGTCCTCACCCGGCTTCGCCGACTCGACGGTTACGCCCTTGACAGGGTCTCGGCGAGCGGGCCGAGCGCCAGGGCGGGCAGGAAGGTGAGGGCGACCAGCACGATCGTCACGCCGGCGACCATGCCGACGAACAGCGGCTGGTGGGTGGGGAGCGTGCCCTCGGTCTCCGGCGCGGGCCGCTGCCGGGCCGGCGAACCGGCGAGCGCGAGGACCAGGACCGGGGTGACCAGGAAGTAGAGGGACGCCAATTTCATCTCGCGGGCCCGGATCTTCTTCCCCAGGTATTCCGGGGTGCGCCCGACCATCAACCCGGCCACGAAGACCGTGATGATCGCCAGGATCAGCATGCCGTAGAGGCCGGATCCGACCCCGCCGGGCGCGACCTCGCCGAGCATCATGTTGACCATCGGCATCATGCCGCCGAGCGCCGTGTACGAATCGTGGAACGAGTTGACCGCACCGGTCGACGTCAATGTCGTCGCGGCGGCGAAGACGGCCGAGCCGGCGACTCCGAACCGGGTCTCCTTGCCCTCCATCGCCGCGCCGACCGCCTGCGGGACCGTGCCGGATCCGTGCGTCTCGAAGCCCACGGTCAGCGCCATCGAGCCGAGCGCCAGGATCGCCATGACCGCGGCGATGGCGTAGCCCTGGCGATTCTGGCCGGCCATCCGGCCGAAGACCCGGGGCAGGCTGAACGGGATCAGCAGGATCAGGAACACCTGCAGCCAGTTGGTCCACGCCGACGGGTTCTCGAACGGGTGCGCCGAGTTGGCGTTGTAGAAGCCGCCACCGTTGGTACCCAGCAGCTTGATGGCCTCCTGGGAGGCGACCGGTCCGCCGGTGAGGTGCTGGGTGCCACCGGTCAGCGTGGTCACGCCGGCGCCGGCGGACAGGTTCTGCACCATGCCGCCGACCATGAACACGATCGCGAAAAGCACCGAGACGGGCAGCAGGATCCGTACCGGGGCCGCTGTGGCGTTTGTTGACGCGACTGCTACGGGCGCCCTCGTGTTCTTCACGCGCGGTTGGCACCCGGTTAGTTGATCTCTGTCGGGTGACGTACCGAACACACGATGTTGGGTTGTGAATTTCTGGCCCGAACTAGATATGGTGTCTCCCGCAGCTGGTTCGAGTGCGCCTTCACAGGTGTGCCCGAGGCAACAGGGAACCCGGTGCAAGGCCGGGACTGCCCCGCAGCGGTGAGTGGGAACGACAGCCGTCAGGAAGCACTGGGTTCGTCCTGGGCCTGGGAAGCGACGGTCGGTAGGAGGCTTCGCGCGAGCGGAGCCGTGCCCACGAGTCCGAAGACCTGCCAGCGTGCCGTGCACCGGCGTGGTGTGCGGCGGTTGAAGGCCGCGTGGGACGGCCGACGCCGAGCGTCCGCGTGGCCGTGTGCCCGTGGACGGCTGGTGTCTGCCCTCACACGCGTCGGACTCGTGAGGGGGAGAAGGCATGACGACCACCACCAAGGCCACCGGTGTGCCGGAGCAGCGGCGACATGTGATGCAGGTGCGCAAGCGGAACGGCGAGCTGGAGCCGGTGGACGTCAACAAGATCGTCAAAGCGGTCGAGTTGTGGGTCGCCGATCTGGACGAGGTCGACCCGCTGCGGGTGGCGACCAAGACCATCAGCGGCCTGTACGACGGTGCGACCACCGCTGAGCTGGACAAGCTGTCGATCCAGACGGCTGCCGAGCTGATCGGTGAGGAGCCGCAGTACTCGAAGCTGGCCGCCCGGCTGCTCGCCGCGTTCGTCGACAAGGAGGTCCGCCTCCAGGGTGTCGCGAGCTTCAGCCAGTCGATCCGGTACGCCCACGGCGAGGGCCTGATCGGCGACGAGACCGCCGCCTTCGTGGCCGCCAACGCCCGCAAGCTCGACGACGCCATCGACCTCTCCGGCGACCTGCGGTTCGAGTACTTCGGCCTGCGTACCGTCGCCGACCGCTACCTGCTGCGCCACCCGACCAAGCGCCTGGTGGTGGAGACCCCGCAGTACTGGCTGCTGCGTGTCGCCTGCGGCCTGTCCAAGGACGCCCGCGAGGCGATCGGCTTCTACCGGCTGATGTCGTCGCTGGCGTACCTGCCCAGCTCGCCGACCCTGTTCAACTCCGGCACCCGGCACACCCAGATGTCGTCCTGCTTCCTGGTCGACTCGCCCAAGGACGAGCTGGACTCGATCTACGAGCGCTACCACCAGGTCGCGAAGCTGTCGAAGTTCTCCGGCGGCATCGGCATCGCCTGGTCCCGGATCCGTGGCCGCGGCGCCCTGATCCGCGGCACCAACGGCAAGTCCAACGGCATCGTCCCGTTCCTGAAGACCCTCGACGCCGGGGTGGCGGCGGTCAACCAGGGCGGCCGGCGCAAGGGCGCGGCCTGCGTCTACCTGGAGCCGTGGCACCCGGACATCGAGGAGTTCCTGGAGCTGCGCGACAACACCGGTGAGGAGTCGCGCCGCACCCACAACCTGAACCTGGCGAACTGGATCCCGGACGAGTTCATGCGCCGGGTCGAGGCCGACGGCGACTGGTCGCTGATCGACCCGTCCGACGCCCCCGAGCTGCCCGACCTGTTCGGCGAGGCGTTCGACGAGGCCTACCGCGCCGCCGAGAAGAACGCGATCAAGACCGTCAAGGCCCGTGACCTGTACGGCCGGATGATGCGGACCCTGGCGCAGACCGGCAACGGCTGGATGACGTTCAAGGACCGCTCGAACGCGCTGTCCAACCAGACCGGCGAGCCCGGCAACACCATCCACCTGTCGAACCTGTGCACCGAGATCCTCGAGGTCAACAACGACGACGAGACCGCCGTCTGCAACCTCGGCTCGGTCAACCTGGGCGCGCACGTCACCGCCGACGGCGTCGACTGGGAGAAGCTGCGCGAGACGGTCCGGACCGCGGTGGTCTACCTGGACCGGGTCATCGACATCAACTACTACCCGTCGGAGCAGGCGGCCAAGTCCAACCCGCGCTGGCGGCCGGTCGGCCTCGGGCTGATGGGTCTGCAGGACGCGTTCTTCACGCTGCGGCTGCCGTTCGACTCGGCCGAGGCCCGCGAGCTCTCCACCCGCGTACAGGAAGAAATCTTCCTGACCGCCCTTGAGGTTTCCGCCGGTCTGGCGGCTTCTTTCGGCCCGCACCCGGCTTATGCCGAGACCCGCGCCGCCAAGGGGCAGCTGCACCCCGAGCTGTGGGGCGCGACTGTTTCGCAGACCGAGCGGTGGGCCGCCGTGCACGCGAAGATCGCCGAGCGCGGGCTGCGCAACTCGCTGCTGATCGCGATCGCGCCGACCGCCACCATCGCGTCCATCGCCGGCGCCTACGAGTGCATCGAGCCGCAGGTGTCCAACCTGTTCAAGCGCGAGACGATGTCCGGTGAGTTCCTTCAGATCAACAACTATCTGGTACGGGAACTCAAGTCGCGTGGGCTGTGGACCGCGCCGATCCGTGAGGCGATCAAGCGGGCCGAGGGTTCCGTGCAGGGCATTCTCGACCTGCCCGAGGACGTGCGGGAGCTGTTCCGGACCGCGTGGGAGCTGCCGCAGAAGTCGCTGATCGAACTCGCCGCCGCCCGGGCGCCGTACATCGATCAGTCTCAGTCGCTGAACCTGTTCATGGCCGCGCCGACCATCAACAAGGTCTCTTCGATGTACCTGTACGCGTGGAAGGCCGGTCTGAAGACCTCGTACTACCTGCGCTCGCGTCCGGCGACGCGTATCCAGCAGGCCACCGTCGCCGTGGCGCCCGCCGTTGCCGCTCCCGTCGTTGCTGCTCCCGTCGTTGCCGCTCCGGTCGTCGTGGCTCCGATCGTGTCCGGCGTGAACCTGCTCGGCGACGTCAGTGGCGAACTCGCTTCTTCCCTTGAGAACCCCGACATCTGTGAGGCTTGCCAGTAATGCTGCTCGACCCCGGTATGGACCTGACCCTGCGGCCGATGAAGTACCCGCACTTCTTCGACCGTTTCAAGGACGCCATCAAGAACACCTGGACCGTCGAGGAGGTCGACCTGCACTCCGACCTCGCCGACCTGGCCAAGCTCAGCCCCGCCGAGCAGCACCTGGTGTCGCGGCTGGTGGCGTTCTTCGCCACCGGTGACACCATCGTGGCGAACAACCTGGTTCTCAACCTGTACCAGCACGTCAACTCGCCGGAGGGCCGCCTCTACCTGTCGCGGCAGCTGTTCGAGGAGGCCGTGCACGTCCAGTTCTATCTGAACCTGCTCGACACCTACGTCCCGGACGAGGCGGAGCGCAACGAGGCGTTCGCCGCGGTCGAGAACATCCCGTCGATCGCCCGTAAGGCCGAGTTCTGCTTCAAGTGGATCGACTCGGTCTTCGACCTGCGGGAGCTTACGACCAAGGAGCACCGCCGGGCGTTCCTGCTCAACGTCATCTGCTTCGCGGCGTGCATCGAGGGTCTGTTCTTCTACGGCGCCTTCGCGTACGTCTACTTCCTGCGCTCCCGCGGTGTGCTCCAGGGCTTGGCGTCCGGCACCAACTGGGTGTTCCGCGACGAGAGCATGCACATGGCGTTCGCGTTCGACGTGGTCGACCAGGTGCGGGCCGAGGAGCCGGACCTGTTCGACGAGAAGATGGAGCAGCAGGTCCGCGACATGATGGCCGAGGCCGTCGAGTGCGAGGTCCAGTTCGCCGCCGACCTGCTCGAACAGGGTGTGTCCGGGATGTCGCTCGGGGACATGCGGGAGTACCTGCAGCACGTCGCCGACCGGCGGCTGCAGGCGCTGGGCATCGACCCGGTCTACGGCAGCAAGAACCCGTTCGCGTTCATGGAACTGCAGGACGTGCAGGAGCTGTCGAACTTCTTCGAGCGCCGGGTCTCCGCCTACCAGGTGGGCGTGACCGGCTCGGTGAGCTTCGACGACGACTTCTGAGTTCCCTTCTGTCAGGGCCCGGTCGTTCTCGGCCGGGCCTTCGGCGTGCACACCGTTGCTAGGGTGCCGTGAGTCGTACAAACGGATCTTGAGGTAGGTGCTTCATGGAATTCATCCCCGTCCTGGTCACCCTCGCTGTGCTGGCGTTGATCGTGGTGGCGTTCATGAAGCTGCCGTGGGCCGCTTCGGTCGGTATGGGCGTCGCGCTGGTGCTGGTCAGTGGATGGCTGCTCAACACGTTGTACATAGACGAGTACCCGTACATGGATCACGACGCGAACAGCATCATGGAGGGTGTCGTCTTCATCGGCGGCTCGCTCTTGGTCGGTGTTTTCCTCGCCGTAACCGGGCTCCGCCGGCGGCCGCGGGCACAGGTCCAGTAGGGATAACCGTACGTTCTTCCGGGTGCCTGCCCCAGTGACCGCCGTCGCCGCGGCGGCCAGGGTGGACCCATGCGAATTCTCTCCTCGGCGGCGGCTGCCGTCCTGCTGGTTCTCCTCTCGGCGGCGCCGGCCGGCGCCGCGACCTCCGGTGAACTCCGGCGTGACGTCGAAGCGCTGCGGGCGACCGGGGTGCCCGGCGTCCTGGCCCGGTTCGAGGACCGGGGCGGTGTGCGGGTGGTCCGGTCCGGGCGGGGCGTTCCGCACGACCCGTACCTGCGGATCGGGAGTACCACCAAGACGTTCACCGCCGTGGTGGTGCTCCAGCTCGTCGGCGAGCGGCGGCTGACACTCGACGATCCGGTGGAGAAGTGGCTGCCGGGCGCGGTGGGCGGGCGCGCGATCACGGTGCGGCAACTTCTGCAGCACACCAGCGGGATGTACGAGTACTCGGCCGACCTGATCCCCGGCTACGCCACGCCGGAGTCGTACCGGCGGGAACGGGACCGCGCGTACACCCCCGAGCAGCTCGTCGCCATCGCGCTGCGGCACCCGCAGGGCGACACCACCTGGTCGTACTCGAACACCAACTATGTGCTCGCCGGGATGCTGATCGAGGCGGTCACCGGGCGCAGCTGGGCGCGGGAGGTGGACACCCGGGTCCTCGGGCCGCTGGGGATGCGGCACACCCGTACCGGATTCGTGCGGGACCTGCCCTCGCCGCACGCCACCAACTACATGCAGTTCACCCCGGGCGGGCCGCTCGTGGACACCACCATCGCGGTCCGGGGGCTGGACAGCGGCGCCGACGGATCGATGGTCAGCACGGCGTCCGATCTGCACCGGTTCCTGGGTGCGCTGGCCGGCGGGCGGCTGCTCCGGCCCGCACAGCAGAGGCAGATGCGTACGCTGGTCGCCATGCCGGATGCGCCCGGTGGGGCCGGGCTGGGCCTCTTCCGTCATCCGCTGTCCTGCGGTGGTGGGTACTGGCAGCACGGCGGCACCGGCTTCGGATACCAGGTCGAACCGGCGTTCACCGACGACGGGCGGCGGCTGACGGTGTCACTCTTCGCCAACACCGGCGACCCGGAACTGGCCGTGACCCGTCAGCGTCTGGTCCGGGATTTGATCGACCACGCCTTCTGCCGACGCTAGTCGTCGGCAGCCACGACCAGGGTGACCAGGGTTTTCTCGACGAGCACGAACTCGTGGAAGTCGTTCTGGACGCCACCCCAGTCGTGGTGGGCGGTGGTGCCGAGGTCCCGTAGTTCGTGGACCTCGTCCGCTGTACCGAAAAGGGGGTAGATCTCGGTCTCCAGGCGCATCCAGATCGCGTCGCTGACCCGGACGTGTTGTTCGGCCCAGATCCGCAGGCGGCTCACCGCGTCGTCGGCGTCGACCCGACGGTAGCTTTGCGGGGTGATCAGTTTCCGCCAGTAGGGGCCGTGGCGTTCCGGGTCGGCGCCGGCGGCCCCGCCCGCGTAGTCGCGGCCGAACAGGTCGTGCCCGATCACCGCGGCCAGCACGTCGTCCCCATCTTCTTCATCTGTTCGCAGGAAGCGCTGCGCGTCCACCCACTGGTAGG
Source organism: Actinoplanes couchii (assembly GCF_016862075.1). Classification (GTDB taxonomy): domain Bacteria; phylum Actinomycetota; class Actinomycetes; order Mycobacteriales; family Micromonosporaceae; genus Actinoplanes; species Actinoplanes couchii. The sequence continues at coordinate 63,082 of NZ_BOMG01000114.1, forward strand.
TGCGGTTCCGGAAGTTGACGAAGTTGTCGCCCTCGTGCGTCAGCGCCATGCCGCTCCCTTTTCTCCGCCCCTCGGCCGCACGTCTCGTTCCCGGTTCTTTCGTTCCCGGCGGTCTAGTTCCCGGCGGTCTCGTTCCTGGACTCTCGTTCCTGGCCTCTTGTCGGGCCTATCGTTTGTCAGCCGGTGATCTTGCGGTAGGCGTCCCGGAGTTCCGCCCACCCGTAGTCCAGCCCGGCCGTCCCGGCGACCCGCGGCGTGTCGTGCCCATCCAGGACGGTGACGAGAACCGCCAGGCAAATGTGCCAGCCGGCCGCATACATGGCGGTGCCGTCCCGGTCCGCGAAGGTGTGCTCCAGGGTGAGCAGGCACCCGTCACCACGAGGTGTAAGCGTCCACCGGAGCAGGTCGCCACCCCAGCGGTGCACCAGTTCCCCGGACGCGTCAGCCTTCCCGGACGCGTCAGCCTTCCCGGACGCGTCAGCCTTCCCGAGCGCGTCAGCCTTCCCGGGGGCGTCGACTTCCCGTGGCGCGTCAGCCTCCCGGGACACGTCGACTTCCCAGGGCGCGTTGACAAGGATCACCTCCGCATCGAGCCACTCATCCTCCGGGTTCTCCCTGCACCGGGCGGCTCCAACCCGATCCAGCACCCGATCCGGAACCACCGGCGACCACCCAGCAAGCAACCCAGGTTCGATCAGATGAGGCCAAACCACATCGACGCGATGTGGAAGCTCCCTCTCCATGACAAGAACCCACCGCCCACCCGCAACCTCAGCCAACGAGGCCCGAACTTCCTGCCGCCCGATCTCATCCCGCACACCATCACTCACCACAGCCACCCTCCACGCACAACCCTCGACGTCGCTGACCCAGCGCTCGTCATCCCACGTCCCGCGGCCCCGACGTCCCCAACACCGCCCGCCGTCCTGCTTTGCGCTGCTCGGCGTCTACCCTGCGCCGCGCCGTCCTGCTTTGCGCTGCTCGGCGCCTACCCCGCGCCGCGCCGCCCTTTCCGCAGTGAGATTCGGCCTTCCTCACGTCGTGTCGGGGCGGAAGCGGTCGTCTCTGCGGTCCAGTGCCTTGGCCAGGCGATCAAAGCTGTCCGACCACTTCCGGTGGTATGGCGTGACCCAACCGAGCACGTCCGGCAGCGGATCGACAGCCAACCGGTAGACCCGGCGCCGGCCGTCGGTGTCGGCGGTGACCGCGCCTGCCTCCCGCAGCACCCGCAGATGCTTGGAGACCAGCGACTGCGACACCCCGAGCAGGGCGATCAGCGCGTTGACGTCATGCGGCTCGACCCGCAGCGCATCCAGGATCCGCCGCCGGGTCGGATCCGCGATCAAGGTGAACCCGTCCACACCGGAAACATGCCCCGCCGGTCATATGAATGTCAAGTCATACGTTAGAGTCCGCGGATGACTTTGAACTGGGAGCAGGTAATCGTGCACGCGAAGGACCCCGCGGCATTGGGGCAGTGGTGGGCCGAAGCTCTCGGCTGGGTGGTGGTCTACACCTCGGAGCACGAGTTCGAGATCCGCCCGGCGCCGGACCGCATGCCGGGGCTGGACTTCGTCCGCCACGACGAGCCGAGGCAGGGCAAGAGCCGCCTGCACCTGGACTTCCGCCCGGACGACCAGGAAGCCGAGGTCGCCCGCCTGCTGGCCCACGGCGCCCGCCGGGTCGACATCGGCCAGGGCGATGCGGCGTGGGTGGTTCTGGCCGATCCGGAAGGCAACGAATTCTGCATCCTCGCCCCGCCCTCGGAGTAGCAGCCGATCGGTGCGACCAGTCGATCAGTGCGGCCAGTCGATCAGTGCGGCCTGGCGTTACAGGCGGGCTGGGTGAATCGGGCGTGGGCTGCGATGCCGGGGGCGGATCGCGGGACCTTGCTCACCGCGTACCGGCAACCGGGTGGGCCGTGTGGGACGGCCCACCCGGTGGTGCCGATTGAGCAGTGCGGTCAGCCGTGCTGTGGGTCAGCCGGGCCGCGTGGTCAGACTCCGGCGGGAGGTGCTCACGGCAATCATCCCTGTCAGTCGGACAGTGTGAAGGTGTGCGTCGTGGTCGAGGTCCAGGTCTCGTCGGGGCGCAGGACCGTGGACGGGAAGTCCGGCTGGTTCGGGCTGTCCGGGAAGTGCTGGGTCTCCAGGGCGAAGGCGTCGCCCTGCCGGTACTGGCGGCCACTCGTCCCGCGGATCTTGCCGTCCAGGAAGTTGCCGGCGTAGAACTGCAGGCCCGGCTCGGTGGTGGCGATGGTCATGCGGCGGCCGCTGGCCGGGTCGTCGACGACCGCGGCGACGGTCAGGTCGCCGGAACCGTCGGTGAGCACGTAGTTGTGGTCGTAACCGCGGCCGGTGGTGAGCTGCGGGTGCTCGTCGCGGATGCGGGCGCCGATCGGCTGCGGGCTGCGGAAGTCGAACGGGGTGCCGTCGACCGGTTCCAGCACCCCGGTCGGGATCAGCGTGGCGTCGACCGGCGTGTAGTGCCCGGCGTCGATGCGGAGCCGGTGGTTCTCGACCGAGCCGCTGCCCTCGCCGGACAGGTTCCAGTACGCGTGGTTGGTCAGCGCGACGACCGTGGCCCGGTCGGTGGTGGCCCGGTAGTCCAGGCGCAGCTCGTTCTCCTCGCTCAGGGTGAACGTGACGCTCACCTGCAGCGTGCCGGGGAACCCCTGCTCGCCGTCGGCGGAGGTGTAACTCATCCGGACGCCGTCCTCGACGGTGGTCGCCGACCACACGCGCTGGTCGAACCCGTACGAGCCGCCGTGCAGGGTGGTCTGGCCCTCGTTCTGGGAGAGTTTGAAGGTCTCGCCGTCCAGGACGAAGGTGCCACCGGCGATCCGGTTGGCGTAGCGGCCGACCGTCGAACCGAGGAACGGGTTGCCGGCCAGGTAGGCGGGATCGGTGTAACCGGCCAGGTCGGCGAACCCGAGCGTCACGTTCGCGACGTTCCCGTCCCGGTCCGGCACCAGCACGGACTGAATGGTCGCCCCCCAGGTGAGGATCGACGCCGACACGCCACTCGCATTGGTCAGCGTCCATTTCTCGATCCCGGTTCCGTCGGCCAGTGTCCCGAACGGTGTGCTGTCGATTCTCGTCATGAACGGCATCGTCGCAGACGCCACTCAACCGGTTCACCTCACGTCCCGAACGGTAGAAGCAGCCGGTCGGGAATCATGTCGGTATGACGCGTTTCGACTGCCACCAGCATCTGTGGCCGGCCCCGCTCGTGGCGGCGTTGCGGGATCGGGATTCCTACCCGTACCTGCGGGAATGGACCTTGTTCCTGCCCGGGGAGAATCCCTATCGGGTGGATCCGGCGTCCCACGACCCGGTACGGCGGGGCCGGCGGGAGACCGGGCGGGTCCTTCTCTCCCTGTCCAGCCCGCTCGGGATCGAACATCTGCCGGGTACGGACGGGGCCGCGCTGATCGACGTGTGGCACGAGAGCGCGCTGCGGCTCCCGGACCCGTTCCACCTGTGGGCGGCGGCGTCGGTGACCTCGCCCGACCCGGATTCCCTGGCCCGGGTGCTGCGGGCGGACCGGGTCGCCGGGCTGCAGTTGCCGGCCACCGCGCTCGGCGATCCGGCGTCGATCGAACGCCTGTCGCCGCTGCTCCGCGAACTGGAACGGGCGGACAAGCCGCTGCTGGTGCACCCCGGCCCGGCCGCGGTGGAACAGGGCGACCTGCCGGACTGGTGGCCCGCTGTCGTGCCGTACGTCGCTCAGATGCACCGGTCCTGGGCCGCCTGGCACGTCGCCGGCCGCAAGACGCACGCTAACCTCCGTGTCGCTTTCGTCGCGCTGGCCGGGCTGGCGCCGCTGCACCACGAGCGGATGGCCGCCCGCGGCGGCGAGTTCGGTACCCCCGACCCGAACGTCTTCTACGAGACCTCCTCCTACGGCCCGGACGCCATCGAAGCCCTGGCCGCAGTGGTGGGCCCCGGAGCCGTCGTGCACGGCTCCGACCGTCCCTACGCCGAGCCGCTGGACCCGGCCCGTTTCCCGGACGAGTTCTTCCATGTCAATCCCGAGCGTCTGTTGGGCGGATGACAGCGTTCGCGAATCGGATGATCGCGTTCGCAAGCCGGATGATGACGTTCGCCGAGTGACCGGCCGGGCTCGTCGGGCGGATGATCGTGTTCGTCGGGTGGATGATCGCCAGACATCCGGCCGCCAGTGCGGCCAGCGCCCACCCGGCGGTGATCCCGGGCTCGGTGGTCGAGGGAGCGAATCGCTGGACCCAGGCTTCACCGGTGGCCTGGGCCAGCAGAGCCGGGAGGTAGAGCAGGCCCAGGACGACGCCGATCCCGGCTGCGGAGTCCCGCACGACGGTAGCCGTCCCGAGCCCGATCAGCGCGACCAGAACCAGATGGGAGGCCTGGAGAATCCCGGCAACCCCGGCAGAGACCCCGATGCCGGCGGTGAGGGCTCCGATGCCGACGGTCAGCGGTCCGGTGACCGCGATGAGAACGATCGCCTTCGCGGTCAGCAGGCTGATCCTTCGCGGAACTGCGATCAGGCTGGTGCGAATGGTCCCGGTGGTGTGCTCGCCACTGAACATCAGAACCCCGAACACCGCGGTCAGTGCCTGCCCGAGTTCGATGCCGATGAACGCGTCGACCCCGGGCAACCCGGCCGCCACGACACGCCCGGCGACCACGCCGGCGATCGCCCCGAGCAGCAGCCACCACGGCGCCGTCACGGTGCGCAGCTTCGTCCATTCAGCGTGCAGGGCTCTGGTCACGTGTCCCTCCGGTGTGACACGACCGCCGCCACGGCGAGTGCGACCAGCGTCCAGCCGACCAGGACCAGCAGGCCGGCCCACGGCGACAGCGGGAAGTAGCCGACGTACGGCGTGTAGATGCTGTCGACCTGGTGTTGCGGCGCGATCGTCTGCTGGATCGCGAACGCCGCGGCCGGTGTCGTCCGGGCCAGCCAGTCCGCCACGACGGCGGGCGTGAACGGGTTCGCGACCAACAGGTACGGCAGGACGATCGCCACGACGACGGTGGTCACCGCGCCCGCACCGGACCGGCCGATCGTGCCGACGGCGAGAGCCAGCACCGCCACGGCCGCGAGCATCACCGCTGTCCCGACCACCACCCGCAACTCCTGAGCCGGGGTCACCGGGATGATGAAGACCCCGTTCGCCCTGGCCAGCCGCATGCCGAGTCGTGCCGCCAGGAAGGTTCCGATCAGTCCCACGGCGAGACAGACGACCACCAGCACGATCGCTTTCGCCCCCAGAACCCGCAGCCGGCGCGGCTCGGCGGCGATCGTGGCGAGGATCAGGCCGTCCCGGTGCTCGGTGGTGACGAAGAGCGCACCCACCACGGCCAGGATGATCAGGGCGACGAACGTGCCGGTCAGGATGTTGCTCAGGATTCCGCCCGTCGCCAGTGTCTCGCGGACGGCGACCGCGATGTCCCCGGCACCGGTCACCACAGTGCTCCCGGTCCCGGTCCCGGTCCCGGTCCCGGTCCTCGGGCCAGGTTCGGCTTCGGGTTCGGGTTCGGTGGCGATGCTGCCTTTGACCGAGCCCGTGGAACCGTCCGGATAGCCGGCGAACGTGGGTGACTCCGCCCCGATCTGTTCGCTCGTCCACCCACGGCCGTCCCATTCGCCGTCGGCTCGCACCCCACCGAACGCGGCGGCGGACACCGTGCCGACCGTGCCCATGCCCCGGACCTGTGGGGGAGAGGCGACGAACAAACCGCCCTGCACGGTCGGTCCGCTCACCGTGGCGGTGCCGACCGGCCGCCAGTCCGTGCCGTCGGTGGATGCGAGACCGGTGACCGTGTCACCTGAGCGCTCCAGCCGCAGCCAGCGTGCCGACGGCACCGGCCCGGCGATGTCACCGGTGAAACCGTGCTGCATCCGAACGCCGTGGCCACCGGTGACCATGATCGCCACGTACGGCGAACCCGGTTCGGTGTTCTGTTTGATGATCAGACCGGCCTTGGCCCAGGGCACGTCGGTAGGGCCGTCGTGGGCGGCGCTGGTCAGAGATGTCACCGGGACGGTGACGCTGCCGTCTCCGGTCAGCTGTTTTCGGACGAAATAGAAGCTGTCGGCGACCGGCTGGCCATCCGGACCGACCGGTGGTGCCGGTGAGGCGCTGCCGCTGCCGCCGGCGAACAGCGCGACCAGCACGGTCGCGAGCGCCGCCGCGATCGTGGCGGCCACCCAGCCCGGAACCGTCCGGAATTTGGTCCACTCGGTTCTCACCTGTCTCATGAGAACTCCACCGCCGCCCTGGTGAGCCGCAGATAGACATCCTCGAGACGGCCGGTGGGAGCCCCTGCGATCAGCTCGCTGACGGTGGCGTCGGCGAGGACCCGGCCCCGCCCGGCCACCACGAGACGGTCGGCGATCTCCTGGACCTCGCCCATCAGATGGCTGGACACCAGCACCGCCCGGCCCTCGGCGGACAGCGACCGCAGCAGCCCGCGCATCCAGATGATCCCGTCCGGGTCCATGCCGTTGAACGGCTCGTCGAGCATCAGGATCGGCGGATCCCCGAGCAGTGCCGCCGCGATCCCGAGACGTTGCCGCATGCCGAGCGAGAACCCGCCGGCCTTACGCCGCGCTGCGGGCGCGAGACCGGCCAGGTCCAGCACCTCGTCGGCCCGCCGGGCACCCAGCCCCTGTGAATGGGCGATCCACAGCAGATGGTTGCGGGCGGTCCGGCCGGGATGCAGCGCGGACGCGTCCAGCATCGAACCCAGATGGGTCAGCGGATCCCGCAGAGACCGATAGGGGCGGCCGCCGACCAGCGCGGAGCCGGCCTCGGCGGTGTCCAGGCCCAGGATCACCCGCATGGTGGTGGACTTGCCGGCCCCGTTCGGCCCGACGAACCCGGTCACCACCCCCGGCCGGACGGCGAACGACATGCCGTCGAGGGCGAGCACCCGTCCATAGCGTTTGCGAAGACCGTCGACGACGATTCCCGATGAACTCATGCCGACGGTTCTACGCCCGGGCCGGTCGCAGGAAGGTCGCATCCGCCGCGACCCGGCTGCGACCGCCGATCTGGCAGGGTGACCGCCATGAGGGTGCTGGTAGCCGAAGATTTCGAGGTCCTGGCCCGTTCGATCGGGACCGGGCTGCGCCGGGAGGGCATGGCGGTCGACGTGGTGCTCGACGGTGACGCCGCCGTCGAGAGCCTGGCCGTCACCAGATATGACGTGCTGGTCCTCGACCGTGACCTGCCAGGGGTCCACGGTGACGAGATCTGCCGGCGGCTCGCGGCCGACCGCCGGCTCACCCGGGTGCTGATGCTGACCGCGGCCGGCACCGTCGAGGACCGGGTCGACGGGCTGAGCCTCGGCGCCGACGACTACCTGGCCAAGCCATTCGCTTTCGCCGAGCTCGTCGCCCGGGTCCGGGCCCTGGGCCGCCGTGCCACGCCGCCGATCCCACCGACTCTGACCTGTGGAGACCTCACTGTGGAGCCGGCGCGGCGGGTGGCGTTCCGGGCCGGCCGGCGCCTCGAGCTCAGTCCCAAGGAGTTCGCGGTCCTGGAGTGTCTGTTGGCCTCGCCCGGCGCGGTGGTCTCCACCGAGGAGCTACTCGAACGGGTCTGGGACGAGGCTGCCGATCCGTTCACGTCCGCGGTCAAACACACCATGCGCCGGTTACGTGCCAAACTTGGCGATCCGCCGGTGGTCGAGACCGTCCGCGAGGGCGGCTACCGGGTCGAGCCGCGATGAGCGGCCTGCGCACCCGGCTGTCGCTGTTCTACGCGGTGGTCGTCTTCGCCACCGGCCTGCTGGTCATCGCGGCGATCGCCCTGCCGCTGGCGGACATGGGGGCGACCATTCCCGCGGGCGACCCGTCGTCGCCCGACCTCACCGGAACAGGCGCCGGCGCCGGGCCGCGGCAGTTGGGCATCGGCATCGCCGTCGCCGTGGCCGTTCTGATCCCGCTGTCCCTGATCGTCGGCCGGCTGGTCGCCGTCTACTTCCTGCGACCGCTGCGCGCCATCACCACGACCGCCGCCGCGATCTCCGCCGGCAACCTGCATCAACGCCTCGACCTCGGCGAGCCCACCGACGAGCTGACCGAGCTGGGCGCGATCCTCGACGACCTGTTCGCCCGTCTGCAGGCGTCCTTCGACGCTCAGCGGCACTTCGTCGCCAACGCCTCCCACGAGCTGCGCACCCCCATCGCGGGTCAGCGAACCCTTCTGGAGGTCGCCCTCGCCGACCCGGACCCCGACAACCTGCGCATGGCCTGCCGGGAGGCGATCCAGCTCGGCGAGCAGCAGGAGCGCCTGGTCGCCGCCCTGCTGGATCTGGCCGTCAGCGAGCGGGGCTTGAAGACCAGAGGACCCATCGATCTGGCACGGGTGACCGAAAGGGCCGTCTCGTCCCGCCGCGACCTCGCCACCGAACGGCAGATCACCCTGGTGGCGGACCTGACACCGGCCGTGACCAGCGGAGACCCGCGCCTGATGGGGATCCTGATCACCAACCTGATCGACAACGCGATCCGTCACAACCATCCCGGCGGCCACGTCGTGGTCACCCTGAAACGGCCATCCGAACCACTGCACCGTGGTGACATACCCATTCCCGGGCTCGCCACATCCACCATGCTGACCGTCACGAACAGCGGCCCGCCGATCCCTGCCGACGAACTGGACCGCCTACGCCGCCCGTTCGAGCGCCTGCGCCCTCATCAGGGCTTCGGTCTGGGCCTGGCGATAGCCGACGCGGTGGCCCGGGCCCATGACGCCACCTTGGTGACGACCGCGAGACCGGAGGGAGGACTGGACGTCACCGTCAGCTTCCGGGAGAAACCACTGCCTCCGCGGGGAGAGGACGGTGTCAGCGCGGCTGCCAGTTCTTCGTCTTCTCCTCGACGAAACGGCGGGTCCGGGGATCGGGGCGGAAGTGGACCTCGTGGTCGGCGTGGGTGATCTGCATCAGGTTGATGTGGTCGACCTCGCGGGCCCGGATGTCGGAGTAACCGGGCTGCCGGGCCGGGAACTGCACGCAGAACCGGGGGTGCACCGGGAAGTAGACGGTCTCCGCCTCGGGGAGCGGTGGCGCGTAGTGCGGGTCGCGGACACCGGCCGGTGGATGGCCGACCGCTGCCACCGGGGTGTCGCCGATGACGAAGTCACGGTCGGCGGGGGCCACCAGGATCCGGGCGTCGCAGCGGCTCAGGTACTGGATCAGTTCGGCGTGCGACTCGGCGGCCCGGCGGCGGAACCCCCGCGACGGCTCCGGGTCGGCGGCTGCCGCACGGCGGGTGTGGTGGCCGTGCGCGTGGTGCACGGCGGTGATCGCGGTCAGGTTGATCAGCAGGGAGGCGTCCTCGAAGACGGTGTCGTTCATCACCGCGGCCATCGTCGCGGGCACGACCTCCTCGGTGCGCTGCCACAGGGCGCCGTCGGGCTCGTCCGCCGCGCCGGGGGTGTCCTCGCGGTAACCGCCGGAGGCCAGGTCGACCGTCGCGAGCACGCCGTCGGGGGCGAAGAATCGCAGCAGCGCCGGGGAAATCGCCGGTTTGAGAAGAGTAGCCACGTATGTCCTCCCGTTCTGGCTGATCGTATCGGCCGGGCGGCGGGCGCGGGTGATCTTCAGGCGGGTCGGGCGGTCGGCGGGGCCGGCGTTCAGCGGGCCTTCAGGTGGGATCGGCCAAGATGTAGGCATGCGTGTACTCGTCGTCGAGGACGAGAAGCGGCTCGCCTGGTCCCTGCGGGTCGGTCTCGAAGCGGAAGGGTTCGCCGTCGATGTGGCCGGCGACGGCACGGACGGGCTGTGGATGGCCCGCGAGAACGATTACGACGTGATCGTCCTCGACCTGATGCTGCCAGGCATCAACGGTTATAAGGTGTGCTCGACGCTGCGCGAGGACGGCGACTGGACCCCGATCCTGATGCTCACCGCCAAGGACGGCGAGTGGGACCAGGTCGAAGGGCTGGACACCGGCGCCGACGACTACATGACGAAACCGTTCTCGTTCCCGATCCTGGTGGCCCGGCTGCGGGCGGTGGCCCGGCGCGGCGCCCGGGAGCGCCCGGTCCAGCTCGTCGCCGGTGACCTGCGCATCGACCCGGCCGCCCGGAAGGTGTGGCGCGGCGACACCCTGATCGGCCTGACCGCCCGCGAGTTCTCGCTGCTCGCCTTCCTGGCGCGCAACGTCGGCGACGTGCTGTCCAAACGGCAGATCCTGGAAGCGGTGTGGGACGTCGACTTCGACGGCGACCCGAACATCGTGGAGGTGTACGTGCGGCATCTGCGCAACAAGATCGACCGCCCGTTCGGCCGGGAGGCGATCCAGACGATTCGCGGCGCGGGGTACCGGCTGGGCTCCGACGGTGGGTGACCGCGCCTCGGTCCGGCTGCGCACCACCGCGCTGTCGATGCTGGTGATGGCGATCGCCCTGCTGGCCGGCTCGGTGGCGCTGCTGTTCCTGTCCCGGGCGTCACTGCGCAACGGCATCGAGACGACCGCCGAGCAACGGGCCTCGGCCCTGGCCGCCCAGATCGGGACGACCGGGCTGCCGACCGGGCCGGAGGAGGACGATGACGACGACCTCCTCTGGCAGATCCAGGATGCCGGCGGGTCGGTCGTCAGGTCCTCGCCCGGGTTCGGCACCGCGGTTCCGGCCGAGGAGACCGACCAGACCGACATCGCCGGTACGGAACATCAGTACCTGATCGTCACCGAGGATGCCGGGGACTGGACCGTGGTGGTCGCGGCGTCGCTGGAAGAGCTGGACGAGTCGACCGACGCCCTGGTCACCCCACTGCTGATCGGCCTGCCCCTGGTGCTGGTCGTGGTCGGCGGCGTGACGTGGCTGGTGGTGACCCGGGCTCTGGCCCCGGTCGAGCGGATCCGCCGCGAGGTCGAGGAGATCACCGGCGATCGACTGGACAGGCGGGTGCCCGAGCCGGCCGCCCGCGACGAGATCCAGCGCCTCGCCGCGACGATGAACCGGATGCTGACCAGGCTGGAGGAGTCCCAGCAGCGGCAGCAGCGGTTCGTCGCCGACGCCTCGCACGAGCTGCGCTCCCCGCTGTCGAGCATCCGTCAGGCGGCCGAGGTGGCCCGGGAGCATCCGGGGGCGCTGCCCGAGGGCGAGCTGGCCGAGGCGGTCCTGGAGGAGTCGGGGCGGATGCAGCGGCTCGTCGAGCAGTTGCTGTTACTGACCCGTACCGGCGAAGGGGTGGTCCGGTCTTTCCAGGAGGTCGACCTCGACGACCTCGCCCTGGCCGAGGCGCGGCGGGTGCGCCGATCGGGGCTGACCGTGGACGCGTCGGGGGTGGGCGCGGGCCGGGTGCGCGGCGAGTTGACCGCGCTCGCGCAGGTGGTGCGCAACCTGACCGACAACGCGGCCCGGCACGCCCGCAGCACGGTGGGGGTGGTGGTGCGCACCCGGGCGGACGGGGTGGAGCTGATCGTGGAGGACGACGGTGCCGGCATCCCGGCCGGCGAGCGGGAGCGGGTCTTCGAACGGTTCGTGCGCCTGGACGAGGCCCGCACGCGTGACGAGGGCGGCAGCGGTCTTGGCCTGGCCATCGTCTGGGAGACCGTCCACGCGCACGGCGGCACGGTCACGGTCAGCGATTCCCCGCTGGGAGGAGCCCGGTTCGGCGTACGCCTACCCGCTCCCTGAAAAGCCGTTCAGCCGCGTTCAGGTGAGGTTCAGGGGCCCCGGAGCAAGCTGTTGTCGTTCCCGAAGTTCCGGTTCGACGAAAGAGGCGACATCTCATGAATACCGCCAAGCTCCGCAGCAAGCGCGTCATCGTCGCGGGTGTGGCTCTCGCGGCCGCTCTCGGCACCGGTGGGGTGCTGTTCGCGACCGCGGCCCAGGCCGACGAGGTGACCGGCGCCGACCGGGATCGGGTCGGCAACGCGGCCGTCCAGACGGTGCCGGGCACGGTGCTCGACGTGGAGACCAGCGACGACAAGGGTGAGGCGTTCGAGGTCGACGTCCGCAAGGCCGACGGCAGCGAGGTGTCGGTGCACCTGGACAAGGACCTGAAGGTCGTCTCCCAGGAGCAGGACGACGACGATGACAACGACGGTGCCGGCGGCGACGGGCCGGACACCGATGACCGGGTGCTGACGGCCGAGGAGCGGGCTTCCGGTGAGAAGGCGGCTCTGGCCGCGGTCGGTGCCGGCAGCACACTTCTGGACCTGGAGGCGTCCGACGACAAGGGTGTGGCGTTCGAGGCCGAGGTTCGTGACGCGTCCGGTCAGGAATGGGATGTCGACCTGGATTCCGCGTTCGCGGTGGTCGGCAAGACCGTTGACAACTGATCTGCGGTGATCCCTGTGGTTTCCGGTGACTGTGCCCTCTTTCGGGGGTTGAGCAGGTCCGCAGTTCGAGATCCGATTGTCGATTTCTTTCTCGGCGAGTCACGATGGAGTCAACGGACTTCGATGTACGGTCACCGGAAACCGGGGGAGCGAACATGGACCGAGCGAATTTCTACCGAGGCAGAGTCGGTGCCTGGCTGGTCAACGACAGGTATCTCAGCCGGTTCGGTGAGGTGCCGGTGCAACAGCCACGCGGCGGTTCGTGGCCGTTCGATCTGACCCCGGAGCGGGGCTGGCCGGGCCAGCCCCACAACTGAGCGTTTCCCGGTTCGGCGAGACTGTGCCTGCCCGAAGGGGCCCGGCAGGCACGGAATTCAGGCCGGGATCAGGGTCACGATTTACGCGTGACGAGCTTCCAGTAGTCCTCGCCCGTCTTCTTCGGGGCGACCACCTTGGAGGTGTAAACGTGCCGGAAGTCGCAACGCGATCCGTCCCACACCTTTTTGGTGACGGTGAATCCGAGCGCGTCGTGGTACATCCGCAGTTGTCCGTCCTTACCCTTCGGGACGTTCTTGGAGTACGACCATTGCTCGCTCTTGGAGTAACTGGCGCCGACCGTGACACCGAGGGAGGAGCTGGCCTTGGCGAAAACGATTCCGGCCTCGGCGGAAACGGTCGCGGTGACCTGTGCGGAAACGGTTGAGGTAGCCGTCTTGGTGTAAGTGATGTTCGCCGGTCCCTCGACCCAGGCGCTCTTCAGGTTGGTCGCCAGGCTGGTGTGTTTTTTGTCTTTGAAGGTGTACTGCGTGGTCACCTTCGGGCGGGCGTCACAAGCCGCGAATGCCGCGGAGCTCGGTGTGATCGCGGTGACGAAACCGGTACTGATTGCTGCCAGAGCGATTACTGCCCGGCGCTTCTTCTTCCCCGTCACTAGGTTTCCCCCGTGTTGTCAATTCAATAGCGAGCGCAGAAAGTACCTCGGCGAAAACGCAAGATCAAGAGTGCGTGGCGCATATCGGGAAACTGCCAAGCGGGCCGTAAACGCCCATTCGGGCAGGTATTCCGGCGGCAATGGGGGACTGTCGGCGGGGCCACTCCCACTGGTAGGGGGAGTGGCCGGGCGGGCCGGGCGCTCTACTGTCGGACCTGGACGGCGTCGCTTCGGGGGCGGGCCGGTGGCCGGGCGACGGGTGGTGGTGTGTGATCCGGGTGGTGATCGTCGATGACGAGGCGCTGGTGCGGTCGGCGTTCGCGCTGATCCTGAACACCGCTCCGGACATCGAGGTCGTCGCCGCCACGACCGGCACGGGCGCGCTTGCCGCCATCCGGGAGCTGCGGCCGCACGTGGTCCTGTTGGACATCCGGATGCCCGGCGTCGACGGGCTGACCGTGCTCCGGGAACTCCAGGCGGAGGCCGGATCCGGGGCTGTGACCGCTGGTGGCGCTAGGCCCGGGGCCGGGGCCGGGGCGGTGACCGCTGGTGACGTCGGGCCCGGGGTCGGGGATGGGGATGGGGGCGAGCCTCCGGTCGTGGCGATGCTGACCACCTTCGACGCCGACGAGTACGTGCTGACCGCCCTGCACTCCGGGGCGGCCGGGTTCCTGCTCAAGGACACCGATCCGGAGATGCTGGCCCAGCTGGTGCGCACCCTCGCCGCGGGGGGTGTGGTGATGTCCCCGACGGCCGCCCGCCGGTTGGAGGGCAGCCTGCCCCGGACCGCCCCGGGGCGCCTCGGTGATCTGGACGACGACGAGCGGCGGCTGCTCGACATGATCGCCGGTGGTCTCACCAACGCCGAGATCGCCGACCACCTCGGTCTCACCCCGGCCGTGGTCAAGGAACGGGTCGGCGCGCTGCTGGCCACCCTGCGGGTCTCCACCCGGGTGCAGGCGGCGCTGCTGACGCAGGGGACATGCCGTTGAGGTACCGCACGGTGCTGATCGAGGCCGCCCTGATCGCCGCGGCCGCCCTCGACACCTTCGTCAACATGTGGAGCGACGCCCCGGTCAGCATCGCTCTCGGTGTCGTCGCGTGTGTGGTGCTGCCGTTGCGGCACCGGTTCCCGCGGACCGTCTTCGCGCTGACGCTGCCGGCGGCGCTGCTCGAGGCGGCTCTGGTCGCTCCGTTCGTCGCCCTGTACGTGCTGTCCACCCGGGTCCGGGACCGGCGGTGGCTCGCCGGGTGCGCGGTGCTGTTCGCGATCGCGTCGGCGGCTCCGTCACCGTTCGACACGGAGGCGACGTCAGCGTCCGACACCCTGGTGTACCTGGCGTACGGGCTGGCCACCGCGGCCGTCCCGGTGCTGCTCGGGCAGCTGGTGCTGACCCGGCGTGAGCTGTCCCGGCGGATCGAGGAGATCGAGGAGGCCAAGGAGCACGAACGGGTCCTGCATGCTCAGGCCATCCTTGCCCAGGAACGGGCCCAGCTCGCCCGCGAGATGCACGACGTGGTGTCGCATCAGGTCAGCCTGATCGCTGTGCAGGCCGGCGCGCTGCAGGTGGCGTCCGGTGAGGCGGCCACCCGGGAGGCGGCCCGGACCATCCGCACCTTGAGCGTGGGCACCCTGGAGGAACTGCGCACCATGGTCACCCTGCTGCGAGCCTCCGGTGCCACCGAGCTGTCCCCGCAGCCCACCCTCGCTGACCTGCGGACCCTGGTCGGGGCGAGCGGGATCGAGGCGAAGCTGATCGGCGAGCCGGCGCCCACGGTCGGTACCCCCGGGCAGCGGGCCATCTACCGGACGGTCCAGGAGGCGCTGACCAACGTGCGCAAACACGCGCCGGGCGCCGCCGCCACGGTCGAGTTGTGGCACTCGGGGCCGCACACCGGCGTGACGATCACCAACACGCGGCCGCCGCGCCCGGCCCTGCCGCTGCCCGGCGCCGGACAGGGCCTGGTCGGCCTGCACGAACGGGCCTGTCTGCTGAACGGCGCCCTGGAGTCCGGCCCGACCGAGGACGGCGGCTACCGGGTGCACATGACGTTGCCGCTGACCTGACCCGTGCCTCGTCCCCGCGCCTCGCCTTGCCCCGCCTCACCTCGCCTTGCCCCCGCCTCACCTCGCCTCGCCCCCGCCTCGCCCCGCCCCCGCCTTGCGTCGCCTTGCCCCGCCCTCGCCCCGCCCGGCCCCCGCCTTGTGTCGCCTTGCGTCGCCCCGCCTCACCGGCCGCGACCCGGGTGCTGGTTCGGCGGGTGGTGGGCGTAGTCGTGTCGGTGGGTTTGAACTGTGGTGGGGCGGCGGGACGTAGAGCCCGGTGATGGACACGATCACCTTTGCGCTGGCGGCGGGGCTGCTGGCGGCTTTCAACCCCTGTGGGTTCGCGTTGTTGCCGTCGTTCCTGGCGATTCTCGTCTCCGGGCCCGGGGGAGTGTGGCGGGCTCTGCGGCTCTCGGTGGCGATGACCGCCGGGTTCGTCACCGTTTTCGGGAGCATCGGGTTTCTGCTCAGAGTCACCACCGCGCCGATCCAGCAGCATCTGCCGTGGGCCGCGGTCGGGATCGGGGTGCTGCTGGTGCTGCTCGGGGGCTGGCTGCTGACCGGGCGGGAGCTGCAACTGCGGATTCCGCGGCTGGCCGCCGGGTCGCCGTCGCATTCGGTTCTCGCGCTGTACGGGTACGGGGCGTCCTACGCGGTGGCCTCGCTGTCCTGCACGATCGCGCCGTTTCTCGCGGTCACCGGGCTGGTCTCGGGGGAGAGCGACATCCGGACCGGACTGAGCGCCTTCCTGGCGTACGCAATAGGCATGGGGTTGGTGGTGGGCCTGTTGGCGATGATGGTCGCGCTGGCCCGGGAGGCGACGGTCCGGCGGACCCGTGCGGTGCTGCCCTGGATCTCCCGGCTGAGTGGTGCGTTCCTGCTGGTCGCGGGGGCTTATGTGGCCTACTACGGCTGGTACGAGCTGCGCCTGATGTCCGGCGCCGGCAGTGCCCGGGATCCGATCGTCGGCGCGGTCACCGGTGTGCAGGGGACGGTCACCACCTGGCTCGACGCGACAGGTGTGGTCTGGATCACCGCAGCGTTCGTGGCGGTGGTGGCGGTCGCGGTGCTGGCACGCCTGCGGCGGCGCACAAAACGGCAGATAACGTCACCTGCCAGTTCCCTGTGAAATCCTTTCATCGTCTTGACAAGTGAGTAGAACTTCGCGGCCTGCTGTCCGAATCCTGCCCGAGACGGAAGATTCTCGCTGGTGACAGCCCTGTAGCGTGCCGGTTCACCAGGAAGCCACGGGGGTTTCCTGTGAACTGAAGGAACACCACATGCGCCGTGTCTTCGCCATCGCCGTGGCATCACTCGTCTCCTCCGGCGCCCTCCTCGGCACGCTGCCGGCCGCAGCCCAGGCCGCTCCGACGATCTGTGACCCGAACAGCTCCTGGGTCACCGTCAACAGCACCGCGCGGACGCTGAAGATCCTCAAGTCCGAGCACTGGGCCGCACCCTCCACGGCGCCGCTGAAGGTGACCAAGAACTGGAGCGGGGAGATCGACTTCGGCGCCTCATACACCGGCAGCATCGGCGGCAACCTGAGCGTCGAGGTGCCGGTCAAGGCGTTCAACGTCGGCGCCGGCATCGATTCCAGCGCCGAGTTGGCGATGGACGTCCGGATCAAGAAGACCGTCTCGGTGACCCAGGACATCACGATCCCCAAGGGCCACAGCATGATCCAGTACGCCGGCGTCTACGTGACCTCCACCAGCCTCACCAAGAAGCAGTGCAGCAGCAACGGCGCGTCGGTCAAGACGGTGTTCAGCGGTTACCTCACCGGCCCGCGGATGTCGTCCTCCGGCTGGATCGACTGCAAGGACACCACGGCCTGCTGACGCTGTGACGGACCGGCCCGCCGCCCTGCCCTCGGCGGGCCGGTCATCGTTCGACGAATCGACGTCAGGACAGGATCTCGTCGATGTTGTCGGCGCGCCAGTTGCGCAGCAGCTCGTGGAAGACCACCGGGCCCGGGCCGAACGAGAAGCTCACCTGGCGCGGGTTGCCCTCGCCGTTGTAGTAGCCGGGCGTGCACTCGGCCTGGAAGGCGTACTGCTTCGGTGCGGTCGCGGAGATCGTGTCGCACCACGCCTGCTCGGCCTCGGCGGACGGCTCGACCCGCTTCGCGCCCCGGCTGTTCGCCTCGGCCACCACCGCGCCGATGTGGGTGGCCTGCTCCTGCAGCACGTGCACGAAGTTGACCGCCGCCGCGTTCTGCATCGACCCGAGGTGGAACAGGTTCGGGAAGCCGTGGCTGTAGAACCCGTGCAGGGTCCGCGGCCCGCGCGCCCAGTGCCCGAGCAGCGGCATCCCGCCCCGGCCGGTCACCGGCAGCGTCCCGGACAGCACCCCGGAGATGCCGACCTCGAACCCGGTGGCGAAGATGACGCAGTCCACCTCGTACTCGGTGTCGCCGACCACGATGCCGGTCGCGGTCATCCGGGTGATGCCACCGGTGTCGGCGGTGTCCACCAGGGTCACGTTCTCCCGGTTGAACGTCGGCAGGTAGAAGTCGCTGAACGTGGGCCGCTTGCACATGTACCGGTACCACGGCTTCAGCTTCTCCGCGGTCTCCGGATCGGTGACGATCGAGGCCACCCGCGCCCGGATCTCGTCCATCTTGCGGAAGTCGGCGATCTCGTCGTGGTACGCCCGCTCCTCGTCGGAGATCGTCGGGTCGACCGTACCGGTCAGCATCTGCCGTTGCAGTTTGGCCGTGCCGGTCCAGCCGTCGGCGATCATGTCGGTGTCGACGTGCCCGCCGGTGACCAGGCTGAGGAAGTTCTCCATCCGCTCCCGCTGCCAGCCCGGCCGCACCGAGTCGAGCACCGCCTGGTCGGTGGGGCGGTTGCCACGGAAGTCGACCGACGACGGGGTGCGCTGGAAGACGAGGAGCTGCTCGGCGGTCTCGGCGACGTGCGGGATGACCTGGATGCCGGTGGCGCCGGTGCCGACCACCGCCACCTTCTTTCCGGCGAGTTTCTCGAGGTCGTCACCGGTGTAGCCGTAGTCCCAGCGGCTGGTGTGGAAGGTGTGCCCCTGGTACCCCTCGATGCCCGGGATGCCGGGGAGCTTCGGCTGGGTCAGGGTGCCGGACGAGATCACCACGTAGCGGGAGGTGAACGCGTCGCCGCGGTCCGTCGTCACGTGCCACTCGGCGGCCTCGTCGTCCCAGGTGAGCCCGGTGACCTTGGTGTGGAACATGGTGTCGTCGTACAGCTGGTACCGCTTGGCGATGTTGACGCAGTGCTGCCGGATCTCCTCGCCGGGGGCGTACCGCCACTTCGGGACGTAACCGACCTCCTCCAGCAGCGGCATGTAGACGGTCGCCTCGATGTCACAGTGGATGCCGGGGTAACGGTTCCAGTACCAGGTACCGCCGAAATCCCCCGCCTCGTCGATCACCCGCAGGCTCTGCACCCCGGCGTCGCGCAGTTTCGCCCCGCTCAGCAGGCCGCCGAACCCGCCGCCGATCACTGTCGCCTCGACCCGGTCGGTCTTCGCCGCCCGCTCGGTGAACGGCGTGTACGGGTCCTTCGCGTAGTAGCCGAACTCGCCGGCCGTCTTCCGGTACTGGGTGGCGCCGTCCGGCCGGATCCGGCGATCGCGTTCCGATCGATACCGGGCGCGCAGATCCTCCAGCTCCTGGGAGCTGAAGCGGTGGGGGATGGTGGGGGACATGTTGAGACCCTTTCGCGGGGTACGTCCGGCGATCAAGAGCCCCAATTTAAAGCAACTGCTTGACGTATGGGTGATCCCGGGGGTCCTAAGTGGCCGGTGTGTCAGAAGTTCCTGGTCACCGGCGCGCGATAGAGCCCCTCCAATGCGTCGATCAGGCTCGTTTCGGTCGTTTTCCATATCGGACGGACATCGGCACCGAGCGGCAGCAAGCGCTCACGGCGCGCACAGAAATGCAGAATCAGCGTGTGCGCCATGTCGTCACGTTCCCGGCGCACCTCCGGCGACATTTCCGGCAGAACCCGATCCAACCCCCGGAATACCGCCTGCAACGTCGGAAGTTCCCCCACCTCGGCCTCGGTCAGGTCCCGCAGGTTCGGGTCCGCGATCAACTGTGCGGCGAACCGGGCGTACCAGCTGGGATTGCCCAGGCTCGCCAGGTGCTCGGTGATCGGCCGGACCACGCACACCACCCAGTCCCGCACGTCGGCACTCGCGCCGATCGTGGCCAGCAGCTGCTGCCGGATCGCCGTCATCGGCTCGGCGTGCCGCTGCACGATCGCCCGGACCAGGTCGTTCTTGGACCCGAAGTGATAACCGACGGCCGCGTTGTTGCCCTGCCCGGCGGCCTCGCTGATCTGCCGGTTCGACACCGAGAACACCCCGTGCTCCCCGAACAGCCGCTCCGCGGTGTCCAGAATCCGCTCGCGGGTGCTCTCCACCTGCTCGGCGCGGGCCTTCCTGGCGTACTTCATCAGATTTCTCCGTGGATGCTCCGGCCTTCGGGCCGGAGAGGAAACGGACTCCTGTGGGGCAGGTCAGGAATAGCCGATTCGCCGTCAGGGTGGATCGGCGTGCACCCTGACGAGTGATCCGCATGGTCATCTCCGAACAGT
>NZ_BOMG01000115.1 GCF_016862075.1 Actinoplanes couchii
AATCAGGCCCTGCCGGACGAAACTGGCCTCGACCCGTTCTCGGACCTGCGGGCTCGCCAGGTTCTGGTCTTGGTGCCGGTCCACTGATCTCCTGCTCACGTCGTGGTGCGGTGACGGCGGCTGTCGGCGCGGGCCGGACGCTATCCGATCAGCAGCACGACACCGATCACCATCATCGCCGCCCCGGAGAAACGGGTCACGGCCCGCGCGGCCGCCGGCCGGGCCCGCAGCACTTTGCGGGCGCCGGTGCCGACCGCGGTGTAGATCACCGCGCAGCTGGCCATGTGCACCAGGCCGAGCAGTCCGATCTGAGCGGCCAGCGGCCAGCCGGCCGTCGGGCGGGTGAACTGCGGCAACAACGCGAGGAACAGCAGCAGCGCCTTCGGGTTCAGGCCGCTGATCCCGAGCCCTTTGACCGCCTGACGCAGCCGGGACTCGGCGGCCTCGGCCGTGCCGCTCTGCGGCGTCGACGGCCGCATCAACGTGCTGATCCCGAGCCAGACCAGATAGGCGGCACCCGCCATTGTCAGCACCGTCAACACCAGCGGAGAACGGGCGACCAGCGCCGCCACGCCTGCTGCCACGACTGCCGTCACCAGCAGGTAGCCGGCCAGCATCCCGCCGACCGCGGGCAGCACCGTGCGGTAGCGCAGCCCGGCCGCGATCGCATAGGCCCAGTCGGCTCCAGGGGTGATCACGAGCAGGAACGACACCGCCCAGAACGCGGCGATGGTGCTGACGGCCATGAAAAGTTCCTTCCTCCGCAGCCCACCTCAAGAGGGGTGATGCTCTAGTAGAAAGGCTAGGCGCGGAGAGCCGGAAGGTGTTCTCAACGATCTCGCCGACTGGCAGTAGTTGAGGCAGAATCTTCTCCATGGACGCCGTTGACCGCAAAATCCTTGCCGAGCTGCAACAGGACGGCCGGTTGACCGTCACCGAGCTCGCCGAACGCGTCGGGCTGAGCGTCTCGCCCTGCCACCGGCGGCTGCGCGCGCTCGAACAAGCCGGCGCGATCGACAGCTACCGCGCTCACCTCAACGCCGCCGCGCTCGGGCTGACCTTCGAGGCCCTGGTCTTCGTCACCATGCACGGCGCCGACCGCGCCACCGTCGACGCCTTCGAGCGGGCCGTCGAGGCTGTCCCGCACATCCAGCAGGCCCAACGACTGTTCGGCGACCCCGACTACCTCCTGCGTGTAGTCACCCGCGACCTGCCGGCCTTCCAGGCGATCTACGACGACCAACTCGCCACCCTGCCCGGCGTCCAACGCCTGCGATCAACCCTGGTCATGAAGACCGTCGTCGAGAACCGGCCGCTGCACCTCTGACCAACCCGGCGCCCTGGTGTCGAAACTCGCGGACACGAGATCCGCCGATGATCACGCGGTGTCGAAAGAGGCGTTCAAACGGTGTCGAGATCCGCGGAGATAGCCAGACGGCCGCGCTGGCAGCCGGATCTCACCCGATACTTCCGCCTCCGCAGAGGCCACTCACGCCGCAAATCAGCAGATCAGAGCCTTGCCGCCGGACTACACAGTAGCCCTGGGTGCACGCCTTCGGTGCCGTTTCAAGACCGCGTACTCCGATGGGCTGCGCCGCGACGAGACCCGGATGCTGGACGCGACCGACCACGCCGGCAACCTGATCCTGCTGGTGGACGACGTGAGGACTGGCTCCGCCGTCCGGACGCCGTCCACCCGGGACCGATCAGTGCGGGTGCGGCAGTGGATAGTCGGGGAGGGTGAGCCCGGCCGCCGCCGAGGACGGCAGTGCGCGGTCCGCGAGGCCGCTCAGCGCGCGGGTCGCGGCGAGGCGGTGGGCGCCCTGCAGCACCGCCAGGCCCCAGCGGGACTTCGGCAGGGCCGCCGCGGGTACGCCCGGCGGAACCCTCTGCGTCTTCTCGATGTGCGGCCGCAGCCGTTGCTCGTAGGCGCGGAACGCGCGGGCCGGGTCGAACGCGCCGCCGCGGTCCCGCTCGACGGTGATCTCGCCCGCCAGCACGTACGCCCCGAGCAGCGCCAGCGAGGTGCCCATCCCGGTCGGGGCGCCCCACGCGGTGTCGCCGACGATCGCGACGCGGCCCTCGGACCAGTGGGGCGTGCGCACCTGCTCGACCCGTTCGAAGTAGAACTCGGCCGGCCGCGCGGCGAAGCCGTCCAGGATTCGCTCGGTCTCCCAGCCCACTCCGGCGAAGCGCGTGCGCAGCACCGCGATCTGCGCCTCGACGTCGAGCCGGTTCAGCCCCAGCGGCGGCGCCAGGAACGCCAGCGCCGCCCGCATCGTCCCGATGTTGTCCGGCCGGAGCGAGGCGACGCGGCTGCCGGTGGTGGTCAGCCAGCGCCACCACCGGTCGTCGGTGCCGGCCCGGTCGATCGTGCCGTACGCCACGTACTGACCGAGGTCCCGATAGTCGGCCTGCGAGGTGAAGGCCAGATCGCGGGTCCGGGACCGGCGGCCCTCGGCGATCACCAGCAGGTCGTAGCGCTCCCGGCGGCCGGCCGCGCTGACCACGTCGACCCCGTGCTCGTCCTGGTCCACCAGGACCAGGTGGTCGCCGTAGCGGTGCTCGGCCTCGGCGGCCGTGGCGCGCAGCAGCAGGTGGGAGAGCTGACCGCGCAGGATCTCCAGCTCCGCGGTAGGCCCGTCCCGTCCTGGCCGCACCGGTACCGAGGCGTAGACGGTGCCGTCCGGGCGCAGGAACCGGGTTCCGAGCTCTCCGGTGCTCGCACCGGCCACCGAGTCGCGTAGTCCCATACGTCGCAGGGCTTCGTGGCCGGCGCCACGGACGTCGACGTTCTGCCCGGCGCTGCGGGCTTGCGCGGCACGCTCCAGCAGGGTCACCGAGAAACCCGCCCGCTGCAGCCCGAGTGCTACCGCGGGTCCGGCGATGCTGCCGCCGGTGATCAACACCTTCATCATTTACCTTTTCTGAAAAGCTACTTTCGGGTGAAGCTACTACACGCCCGAGTAAAGTGCACACATGGCCGACTCGCTCTTCAGGCCCGGCCGACGGGCCAGGGTCCTGCTCCTGCTGCGCTCCTACACGGACGCCCACGTCGAGCTGACCCGGCACCTGGCACGGGAGCTGGGGGTGCACCACAACGACGCGGTAGCGCTCGCGGAGATCCTGTGGGCCGAGAGCACGCAGAGCCCGCTCTCGCCCGCCCGCCTGGCCGACCGCATCGGATTCACCTCCGGCGCCACGGCGAACCTGCTGAATCGGCTGGAGGTCGCCGGTCTCGTCGTCCGCAGCCGGGAGGACTCGGACCGGCGAGTGATCCGGCTGCGCCTCACGCCGCAGGCCCGCACGCGGACCGAGGAGTTCTTCGTCCCGACCGGCGAGCGTGTCGACCGGGTGCTGGACGGCTATGACGACGACACCCTGGGCCAGATCGAACAGCTGCTCACCGACGTGGTCGAAGCCACGGCGGCGCGAAACGCGGGACTGCGGTCGGCCCAGAGGCCCAGCGCCGACTGACTCGCGGTCTTTTCAGACCACCGCCGCGGTACGCCGGACGCGCCACAACCGTCGAACCCGGGACGCGGAGACGGCTGTCGAGCGACAGGTTGATGTCACCGCCCGGATGCCGGCGGTCCATCGGAAGTCCGGGGCGTTGCAGCCGCCGAGCGGCCACGGTCAGCAACGGTTTGAGAATCGCGAGCCGGGAAAATGCCTCGACCGTGCGGCGGGCAGGCCTCGCATACCGAACGGCTGTGCTTCCCGGGCGATCGTGGGTCTACCCGACATTCCGGCCCGTCGGGCGTGATGCGGGTCATCGTTGAAACTAGTAGACCAGTCGTCTAGGGTTCGGATGTGGCCGACACGGGTCGCCGTGACGAAAGGTTCCACCATGAACGTGCTGGTCGTTCTGACCTCCCACGAGGAATTGGGCACCACGGGCCGCAAGACCGGCTTCTGGCTGGAGGAGCTCGCGGCGCCGTACTACCGGCTCAAGCAGGCCGGTGCGACGATCACCCTGGCCTCGCCGAAGGGCGGCCGCCCGCCGCTGGATCCCAAGAGCAACGAGCCCGACTCCCAGACCGACGACACCCGCCGGTTCGAGGCGGACGCCGAGGCGTCGGCCGCACTGGACTCGACCGTGGTCCTGAGCACGGTCGACCCGGCCGACTACGACGCCGTGTTCTACCCGGGCGGGCACGGCCCCCTGTGGGACCTGGCCGAGGACGGCGACTCGCGGAACATCATCGAGACCACCCTGCGCTCGGGCAAGCCGGTCGCGCTCGTCTGCCACGCGCCGGGCGTGCTCCGGCACGTCACCGCCGAGGACGGCTCGCCGCTGGTGCAGGGCCGTCCGGTGACCGGCTTCACCAACAGCGAGGAGGAGGGTGTCGGCCTGACCGAGGTCGTGCCGTTCCTCGTCGAGGACATGCTCAAGGCCAACGGTGGCGTCTACTCCAAGGGTGCCGACTGGGGCTCCTATGTGGTGCGCGACGGTCTGCTGATCACCGGTCAGAACCCCGCCTCGTCAGCCGAGGCCGCCGACGTCCTGCTGGCGGTGCTCGACGAGCTCGCCACCGCCTGACCGCTGTTCGTCCGTCCTCGCCGCCCGGTTCAACCAGGCCCTGGACGACTGAATCACCACCTGACGAGGGCTGCCGGTAACGCCGGCGGCCCTCGTTACGTTCCCGGACTCCTCCGCCCTTCTAGACGACCGGTCTAATCGCTGGGTAGTCTTGCCCCATGGCGACCAGGAATCTCAACCGCGACACGCGCATGGAACTGCTGCTCGCCGCCGAGCGAGCCTTCGCGCACAAGGGTTATGCCGCGGTCGGGATCAACGAGGTGCTGTCCAGCGTGGGCGTGCCGAAAGGCTCCTTCTACCACTACTTCAGCTCCAAGGACGCCTTCGGCGAAGCGGTGATCGAACGGTACTTCGAGCAGTACCTGGCCGAGATGGACGAGATCCTCACCAACGCCGATCAGGACGGGGCCTCGAAGATCCTGGCCTACTTCGCGTCCTGGCAGGCCTCGCAGAGCTTCGGTGACTGCGAAGGCAAATGCCTGGCGGTAAAGCTCGGCGCCGAGGTCGCGGACATGTCCGAGCCCATGCGCCTGGCCCTGAGAACCGGCACCACGCAGATCACCGACCGTCTCGAGAACGCGATCCGCGGCGCCGCCGCCGACGGTTCCTCCCCGTTCACCGGCGACGCCCGGACGACCGCTGAGGCCCTGTACCAACTGTGGCTCGGCGCCAGCGTCATGGCCAAGATCCAGCGGAGCCTGGCCCCCTTGGACGCCGCGACCACGGTGACCCGCCAACTGCTCGGCATCTGACGGCGATTCGGGTGCCGACGCACCGGCAGATTCCGTCCAGGTGTTGCTGTCGATGGCGGGAATGATGGTAGCCAGGGTATGCGACACCTAGGCTAAACGTGGCCTTCATATCCCGGTTCTTCTCGGCGATGCTGGATTCACGCCAGGAAGAGGGGAGGTCGACATGGACAACGAAAGACTCGGTGAATATTTTCCGCACCGGCTCATTCCATTCCGGCTCCGGCCTGTACCCGGAAATCAGAAGTTCGCCTGATTCTCCCTGCTTTCATCAATCACCTGGGAAAACGCGGACATCTCCGCATGCCCGAAATCGGCAATCGTAAGGAACCCCGTGAACATCAGCGGAAACACTGTCTTCATCCCCGGCGCCACCTCCGGCATCGGCCTCGGCCTCGCGCTGCGCCTGCACGCCAAGGGCAACACCGTCATCGTCGGCGGCCGGCGCACCGCCCTGCTCGAGCAGATCGCCGCCGCGCACCCCGGCATCGGCACCGTCACCATCGACGTCACCGACCCGGCATCGATCACCGCGGCCCGCGACGAACTCGCCACCCGCTACCCGGCCCTGGACGCCCTGATCACCATGGCCGGCATCATGGAGCCGGAGGACCTGCGCGACCCGGCGTCCCTGGATGTCGCCGAGCGCACCGTCACCCTGAACCTGCTCGGCACGATACGCCTGGTCAACGCGTTCCTGCCCGGGCTGCTCGCTCAGCCCGCCGCAACGGTCATGACGGTCAGTTCGGGCCTGGCGTATGTGCCGCTGCCGGCGACGCCGACCTACAACGCCACCAAGGCGGCGGTCCACTCCTTCACCGAAAGCCTGCGCGTGCAGCTCACCCAGAGCGATGTCCAGGTGATCGAGCTGGTGCCGCCGGCCACCCGGACCACCCTGATGAACCAGCAGAACTCCGACGTGGCGATGCCTCTGGAGGAGTTCCTCGACGAGGTCATGAGCCTGCTCGAAACCGATCCCCAGGCCGAGCAGATCCTGGTCGAGCGGGTCAAGTGGCAGCGCAACGCCGAGGCCGAGGGCCGCTACGCCGACGTGCTGGGCGTGCTCAGCGGCCGCTACCGCTCCTGATCCCCGCGGCGGCCGGATCCCCACCCGGCCGCCGCACCCTCCGGCAACGAACGGCACCCATGGAAACCACCATCACGGTGCCCGGCGGGCACCGCATTCCCCGGCTCGGCTTCGGCACCTACCAGATCGCCCCGCACGACACCGAACAGCTCGTCAGCGTGGCACTACGGGCGGGCTACCGGCACATCGACACCGCCCGCTACTACCGCAACGAGGCCGGTGTCGGCGCCGCCGTACAGGCCAGCGGCCTCGCCCGGGACAGCATCTGGATCACCAGCAAGCTCCCGATCGGCGCGGACGACACCGACGACGTGAACCGGGCCATCGACGCGACCGTCGACGCGCTCGGCACCCACGTCGATCTCTACCTCATCCACTGGCCGATGCCCCGGCGCAACCGTTATCCGCGGACCTGGCAGGCCTTGCGGGCGGCTCAGGCCGACGGACGGCTGTCCGGTATCGGCGTCTCCAACTTCCACCAGGCTCAGCTCGATCGGATCCTCGCCGGCGGCGGCCCGCCCCCGATGGTCCACCAGATCGAGGCCCACCCGCACCTGGCCAACAACGACCTGCGGCAGTACGGCGCCCAGCACGGCATCGCCACCGCGGCCTGGTCGCCGCTCGGTGCCGGTTCCGTCCTGCGCGACCCGGCCATCCAGTCGGTCGCCCGGGAACTCGGCCGCACGCCGGCACAGATCATCATCCGCTGGCACCTGCAACGCGGCGACATCGTCCTGCCGAAAGCCAGTTCGCCGCAGCGCATCGCGGACAACGCCGCGGTGTTCGACTTCTCCCTCGACCCCCACCAGATGGCGCGCATCGACCGGCTCGACCGCGGCGAGGAGGGCCGCACCGGCCCGCACCCGGAACGTCTCTGACCCGAAGGACCACCTATGCGACATTCTCTGCTCGGCGCAAGCCTGGCTGCGGCACTGAGCCTGACCGCCTGCTCCCCGGAATCCTCGGACAACGAGCCGGCCGGTCAGCTCCTGCCCGGCGCCACCGCGACCCTCGACGAATCCCACGGCCCGGTCGCGACCCTCGGCGAACCCACCGAGATCACCACCGGCCTGACCGTGCCGTGGGGCCTGACCTTTCTGCCCGACGGCTCCGCGCTCGTCTCCGAGCGCAACTCCGCCCTGATCAAACGGGTGCCCGCCGCCGGCGGCCCCGCACAGACGGTCGGTGTCGTCCCGGGAGTCGCGGCGAAAGCCGAGGGCGGACTGATGGGCATCGTCGCCTCGCCCGGATTCGCGACCGACCGCACCGTCTACGCCTCGGTCACCGGCACGGACGAGAACTCGATCGTCGCCCTGCACATCGCCGAGGACTACCGGTCACTGCGCCAGGACCGGGTGCTGCTCGACGGCATCCAGACCGCCGAACGCCACCACGGCGGCCGGCTCGCGATCGGCCCCGACGGCATGCTGTGGATCGGCACCGGCGACGCCTTCGAACCGGAGAACGCCGCCGACGCCACCTCCCTCAACGGCAAGATCCTGCGCATCCGTACGGACGGCACCGCACCCGGCGACAGCCCGATCTACTCCTCCGGGCACCGTAACGTCCAAGGCATCGCCTTCGGCCCGGACGGCACCGCGTACGCCTCGGAACTCGGCCACCGCGCCTGGGACGAGGTCAACGTCCTGCGCGAGGGCGCCGATTACGGCTGGCCCGAGACCGAGGGGGTCGCGGGCAGCACCGGCACGGCACCGATCTGGACCGTGCACCCGGACGACGCCTCGCCCTCGGGTATGGCCTACGCCGCCGGTTCGCTCTGGATCGGCGCGCTCGGCGGGCAGCGTCTGTGGCAACTGCCCGTCGACAGCGGCCGGGCGACCGGTCAGGCGGTGGAGCACTACCGCGGCGAGTACGGCCGGATCCGTACCGTCGAGGTCGCCCCCGACGGCGCCCTCTGGCTGATCACGTCGAACACCGACGCTTCCACCTGGGGCGGCGTCGCCCCGAAACCCGGCGACGACCGCATCCTGCGCGTCGAAGTCCGCTAGGCCGGCCGGACCGGTCGAGACGCGGCCTCCAGGGCCGGGGCCTACTGCATGACGGTGTCGATCGGGTGGTCGAACGATGCGGGGCAGTGGAACAGGTACCAGTCGAAGCCGCGGTTGATGACCACCTCGGTCATCGGGTCGGTGTCGCCCGCCGGCTCCTCGATCGGACGCCACCACCCGGCCTCGTCCCATTCGCCGAACCCGACGGTGAACAGCAGCCGCATCTCGGTGCCGCAGGTCCGGCAGTGCATCGTGCCGGGGCCGGTCATCCGCCAGGACGGGTGGCCGCCCACCTTCCAGCCCGGCACCACCGACCAGGCCCGATAGCCGGGCCCACCGGTCTGCGCCTCCCAGGCCGCGATGCGCGCCCGGAGCGGTTCGGGCAGAATTTCCCGGTACGGATAATCAGAGACCCGCTCCGGGTGGACGGCACACGGGTTCGGCAGATGGTCCTCCTCGACGACCGGCGGCTCCGGGGCAGCCGTGAGTGGCTCGCCCACATCAGCGGTCCGGCGCCAGAGCACCCGGATCCGGGGAGTCATGTCCTCGGCGTGGAACAGCGGGCACCACAGCACCTGGAACAGGTCGGTGTCGTCCGGGCCGAGGAATCCGGGCACGTCACGGCGGTACAACTGCGCCACCGGGATCATCGGGATCGACTGACGGGCCAGTTCCTCCGGTTCGGAGAACCGGATACCAGGTAACTCGGCCAGTTCCGCCGCGGTGAACGACCGGCCCGCAGCCGCCGCCCGGATCTCCCGGCTCCGGCGCACGGTCGCCGGAGCCAGCAACGTATCCACCTCATGGTCGTCCCCGGCATCACACACCGGCCACGGCTCGTCCGCGGGCCACAGCAGCGGCCCGCCGATCGAACTGTCCGCGACACCCGGCGCCCCGGCCCGCGGGTGCAGCCGGGTGGCGCCGGCCCGGTACTCCCGCAACCCGGGAATCACGTCATCGACGTCGAACGGCCGCGGCGGCGTGGTACGAACCATGACTGTCGATCTTAATCGTCCCGGGCGGCCGCCCCGCGGGCCCGGCCGTACGCGGAACGTCTCAGGTCGCCGCCGTGGTGGCCGATCGTCTGCTTCAACGGACGGACTTCGGCGGCGCGTGGAGTGAATCTGGTGATCGACGACGAAGCACGGGTGCGGGCCTGGCAGGCCGTACCGGACGAGAGTCTGCGGATGGCCCTCGACCACGCGTCGAGCGGCATGACGCTCGTCGACGACTCGGGTCGCTACCTGTGGGTCAATGCGGCGTTCGCCGGGTTCCTCGGGTACACCGTCGCCGAGCTGCTCGGGCGGTACTTCGGTGACTTCACCCTGGAACAGGATCACGCCGCCGACGTCGCCGCCGTCGGTGACCTGATGTCCGGGGCACGGCGTGCGGTCCTGCGGGAGAAGCAGTACCGGCACCGCGACGGGGCGATCCTGCCGGCGCTGGTGTCCAGTTCGCTGATCCAGCCGGTGCCGGAGGGGCCGTGGCAGCTGCTGAGCACCATCGAGTCGCTGGCCGAGCGTCAGGCCGCGCGGGAACGGCTGGCCGAGGTGGCCTCCGCCGTCGACGGTATCGTCACCGTCGACGAGCGCGGGATCGTGGTGGCCTGGAACCACGGCGCGGAACGGCTGTTCGGGCGTATCGCCGCCGACATGCTCGGCTCGCCGCTGGCCGTGGTCATCCCGGCCCGGCGCCAGGTCGAACACGGCACCATCTTCGCCGAGCTGGTGGCCGGTGGCAGCCCGTTGATCGGCACCACCATCGAGGTGACGGCCGTGCACGCGGACGGCCACGAGCTGCTCACCGAGTTGTCGCTGTCGACGTGGACCCACGACGGGCTGCCCCGTTTCACCGCGATCGTGCGGGACGTGACCGTGCACCGGCGTGCCGAGCGTGCCGCGGCTCTGATCCGGTTCGCCGCCGTCACCGCGAACAGTGCCGACACGTTCGCCGCCGCCGCGTCCGCCGTGCTGCGGGAGGTGTGTGCCCGGTTGCAGTGGCATGCCGGGCACGCCTGGACCGGTGCCGGTGAACCGGTCGGGTGGCACGAGAGCGGCGAGGCCCACCCGGTGCCGTCGGTGGTGCCGTTCGAGGCGGTCACCCGGATCGTCACCGACGGTGGTGGCGCGGGCTCTGCCGTGTCGGTGCCGATGCTCACCGGGGGAGAGGTGGCCGGCATGCTCGTCTTCCGGCTGCCGGCCGGCGTACCGGCGCCTGATCATGATGTCCTTCAAGCTCTGGAGCAGATAGGGCTGGCGCTGGGCCGGGTGGTCGAGCGGCAGCGCACCAGTGACGCGCTGGCCTGGCAGGCGACCCACGACCCGGTCACCGACCTGGCCAACCGGCGGCTGCTGACGGAGCGGATCCGCGACGGCCGGCACCGGGCGCTGCTGCTGATCAACCTGGATCGCTTCCGGATCATCAACGACGCCCTCGGGTACGCCCTCGGCGACCAGATCCTCCGGCTGGCCGGCGAGCGGCTGCTGAGCGTGACCGGCGAGGACGACCTGGTGGCCCGGCTCAGCGCGGACGAGTTCGTGGTCCTGGCACAGGACCAGACGGACCTGGCCCAGCGGTTACTGGCCGTGTTGCGGGAGCCGATGACCATCGGTGGCCACGAGTTCCGGCTCGGGGCCAGCATCGGCATCCGCCCGCTCACCGGCTCGCACCGCCCGGCCGCCGTGCTGCGCGACGCCGACGCCGCGCTGCGGCAGGCCAAGAGCCGTGGCAAGGACCAGGTCGTGGTCTTCGACGACGCTCTGGCCGGGACCGCGGAGCAGCGTTTCGACGACGAGCTCGCGCTGGCGCGGGCCATCACCGGGGACGAGCTGGTACTGCACTACCAGCCGATCATCGACCTGCAGAGCGGACAGCCGTCCGGTGCCGAGGCCCTGGTCCGGTGGCACCGGCCCGGTCACGGCATGATCGCCCCGGACCGGTTCATCCCGCTCGCCGAGGAGACCGGCCTGATCGTCGACCTCGGGCGATGGGTGCTGCGGCAGGCGTGCCGGGACGCCGCGGTGTGGGCGGTCGAAGCACCCGCCCTGGCCGAGGCGTCGGTCAGCGTGAACGTCTCGGCCCGCCAGCTGACCCACCCGAACTTCATCGGTGACCTGGACGCGGCCCTGGCCGACAGCACCCTGCCCGCCGGCCGGCTGATCCTGGAGGTCACCGAGAGTGCCCTGATCAGCGAACCGGAGACGGCGATGGACACGCTGCGTGCGGTCCGGGCCCGCGGGGTGCAGGTGGCCCTCGACGACTTCGGCACCGGCTACAGCTCGCTGAGCTACGTGCAACGGCTGCCGGCCACCATCCTGAAGATCGACAAGAGCTTCGTCGACCCGATCACCGAGGACGCCGTCGGGACCGCGCTCACCGAGGTGGTGGTGAAACTCGCCGAGGCCACCGGGTTGCGCACGGTCGCCGAAGGCGTCGAGAACGCCGTTCAGGCTGCCGCGCTGCGGCGGTTGGGCTGCCATCGCGGTCAGGGCTTCGTGTGGTCGCGGCCGGTGCCGCAGAGCGACCTGCACCACGTGCTCACCCAGCTGTCGGGCGATCCGGCGCTGGTGCGGCCGCCGGGCCGGTGAACGGGGTCAGCGGTTCTGGCGTTCGATGCCGCGCCGCACCAGATCCCGGATCCCGGGCAGGGTGATCGCGCGGATGGTCAGGTCGTTCATCCAGACGTGGAAACGGCTCGGTGGCGCGTACTGGTGCATGCCGCGGTGGGCGAGTGCCTGCCGTTTGACCACCTCGGGGCGGAGTCCGGCCTCCCATCGGGGCAGGGCGGCCGGAATGTCGTCGCCGTGTTTGTGCAGGGCGTCACCGAGCCGGTCGGCTCCGTGTTTGTGCAGGGCGGCGCCGAGTTGGTCGGCTCCGGCCAGGGCCAGGGCCGCGCCGTGCCCGGCGAACAGGGTCACGCACCAGGCCGCGTCGCCGAGCAGCACGACCCGGCCGCTGCTCCAACGGGGCAATGCGACCTGGCTGACCCGATCGAAGTACACCTCGGCGGGCCCGGACCGCAGGTGAGCGATCGCCTCGGGAACCCCGGCGCCGAGGTCACCGAACGCGGCGCCGAGCGCGTCGGCCGCTCCGCGCTCCAACTCCCGGTCCGGGGCGCCGCATCGGTACGTGAAGAAGGCTGCCGAACGGTGCGGACCCAGATGGACCATCGCCGCCGTACGGCCGGGTCCGATGTAGGTCGTGGCCGACGACGGGGGCACGGCTGAGTCCGGGATCGTGAGCGGGAAGGCCGCCACCACGAACGGCAGGTCGACCCGATGATCAGGACCGAACACCGCGGTCCGGGTCAGGCGCAGGGCGGCCGCCAGCCCCGCGATGCCCCGCGGAATCGCCATCATCGAACCTCGCCAGCACCTGTTGACCGCGGCGGAACACGTGATCGTCACCGCCGGCCCCGGCCACCTCACCAGCCGGGCCGTCACCCAGCAGGCCGGCGTCGCCACCGGCCTGCTGTTCAAGCACTTCAGGAACTTCGACGACTTCCTGATCGGGTACGCGGTCGACCGGACCTTCCAGCTCACCACCACGCTGACCGGACTCCCCGCCCTGGTGGGCACCGGCACGGTCGCCACCAACCTCAGCGACATGATCCACACCACCCCGATGATCACGCTGCACACTCACCCGCCTGCTCGCCGGCAAACCGGCACTCACCGAGATCCGCGTGGCCTGACGTCCTCTTCTGGTGGGGATTGCCTACTGTCCACGGGTATGAGCGTGGTGGTGATCGGTGCGGGCGTGATCGGGTTGACCGTGGCACACGAACTGGCGGTGGCCGGACACCGGGTGCGGGTGGTCGCCGACCGGGACGCGGCACACAGTGTGTCGGCGGTGGCGGCGGCGATCTGGTTCCCGCACGCGGTGACCCTGGAATCCGACGTCCTGGAATCGGGCCGGGTCGGCTACGAGCGCCTGGCGAGGCTGGCCGAGACCGCGGGTACAGGTGTGGTGATGCGGCCGGGCCTGGTGCGGGTCCGGCGCGCCGGGGCCGACCTGTCGTGGACCGATGCGGTGCCCGGATACGAACGTGTCGCCGACGGGGTGCGCTGCCGGGTTCCGGTGGCCGACACCAGCCACTACCTGGCCTGGCTGACCGCCCGGGTGGCCGCACTGGGCGTCGAGTTCACCGTGGCCACCGTGCGCCCGGCTGAACCGGGGCCGGACGCTCTGGTGGAAGCGGTCGCGCGGATCGGGGGAGAGGAACCGGACA
The DNA here is from genome assembly GCF_016862075.1 of Actinoplanes couchii. Classification (GTDB taxonomy): domain Bacteria; phylum Actinomycetota; class Actinomycetes; order Mycobacteriales; family Micromonosporaceae; genus Actinoplanes; species Actinoplanes couchii. The sequence continues at coordinate 13,619 of NZ_BOMG01000115.1, forward strand.
CGGTCGTGGTGGCCGCCGGACTCGGGTCCGGTGCCCTGCTCGGCGATGGGGAGACGTACCCGATCCGGGGTCAGGTCGTCCGCCTGGCGAACCCGGGCCTGACCGAGTGGATCACCGACGAGGACAACCCGGGCGGTCTGACCTATGTGGTGCCGCGTTCCGGTGACGTGGTCTGTGGCGGCACCGGCCAGGCCGGCGACTGGAACGAGACGGTCGACCCGGGCGCCGAGGAAGCGATCCTGCGCCGGGTGTACGCGCTGGTGCCGGAGCTACGCGGCCAGCCGGTCCTGTCCCGCGCCGTCGGGCTGCGCCCGGCCCGTACCCGCAGAAGTCTGGAACGCACCGGCCGGGTGGTGACCTGTTACGGACACGGCGGGTCCGGATTCACCCTGTCCTGGGGCGACGCGGCCCGGGTGGCGGACCTGCTCGCGGCCTGAACCCGCCGATCCACCACGCTCTGATCCGGGGGATACAACCGGTATCTGCCTTGCCGGCCTTCCCCGTCGTAGCTTCGACACGTTCACGACGGCGCTTCAGCCTTTCGCTGAGGTCACGGGACAAATCGGAGAAAAGAGCGACATGGGCGGTACGGTCGACTGGATCGATCCGATGATCGGCGAATTCCAGCGCAGCGGTGGCAATCATCCCCGTTTCGGACGCGATCTGGTGTTGCTGCACGGGACCGGAGCACGGTCCGGTGAACCGCGTTCCCACCTGACACGGGGGATCGCGTTCCGTGCGGGCTGGGTCGTCGCGGCTACCTTCGGCGGCAACCCGCGGAACCCCGCGTGGGTCAACAACCTTCGCACCCACCCCGACATCGACGTCGAGGTGCCACTGCCCGGGGCCGGCATCGCGATCCACCGGGTGCGCGCGGTCGAACTGGACGGACCCGAACGCGAGGCGGCCCGGCAGCGGTTCCGGACCGTCTCGCCGGTCTTCGCCCAGTTCGAAGCCGGTGTCGATCGGCTCATCCCGATCTTCCATCTGGTCGTTCGCGGGTGATCCCGATCAGGTGACCGGCTCGGTGGCCGGGCGGCGGGACGGGAAGCCGTGGGTGCGGGCGCCGACGACGATCGTGAGCACCGGGAGCAGCAGCAATCCCACAGCGGCGGGGAAGGCGCCCGCGCCGCATGCCTCCAACAGGACGCCACCGGCCGCACCGCCCGCGGCCATCGCGACGTTCCACAGGGTCACCAGCATGGCCTGGGCGGCGTCGGCGGCCCGGCCACCGGCGTCAGCGACGGCGGTCTGCAACAGGGTCGGGACGCCACCCCAGCCCAGCCCCCACAGGACAGCGGCGATGTGGACCAGGAACACACTGGTGGCGAGCGCGCCGAGGATCGCGGCGGCGACACCGATGAGCAGGACACTCGTCACGGTAAGGGCACGCAGCTTGCGGTCGATCCAGGCAGCGGTGGCCACGATGCTGATCAGGGAGGCGACACCGAAGGTCAGCAGGACGGTGTCGGCGGACCGGTCCATCCCGAGGTGGGCGAGGAACGTGGTGATGTAGGCGTACAGGATGGTGTGGGCCAGGACGAGGACCAGCGTGACGGTCAGGACCGCGGTGACGCCGGGCACGGTGAGGGCACGCAGCATCGGCGGGCGTCGCCCGGCGGGGTGTCCGGGGAGGCCGGGCACCGCCACCGCGATCCATCCGAGCAGGGCGACCGTGAGCAGTGTCATCGCGGTGAAGGCGGTCCGCCAGCCGAGGGTCTGACCGAGGAAGGTGCCGGCGGGCACGCCCAGCGACAGGGCGAGCGGGATGCCGGCCATCGCGACGGACACCGCCCTGCCCTGCAGGCGCGGCGGGACGAGGCGGCGGGCGTACCCGGCGAGCAGGGCCCAGGCCAGGCCGGCGGCGACCCCGGCGGCGAAGCGGGCGATCATCGTCGTGAGGTAGTCGGGGGAGACGGCGGTGACGGTGTTGGCGACGGCGAAGACGGCCATCGCGGTCAGCAGCAGCCGTTTGCGGGGCTGGTTCGCGGTGGCGGCGGTCAGGGGGATCGCGGTGAGCGCGGTGCCGAGGGCGTAGATCGTGACGGTCTGGCCGGCCAGGGACTCGCTGACGCCGAGGCTGCCGCTCATGCCCGGCAGCACACCGGCGGGCAGGGTCTCGGTGAGGCTGGTGACGAAGACCGCGGTGGCCAGCGCGAGCAGCGCGGACATCGGCAGCCGGTCGGCGGTTCGGGTCGGTGCTCCGGTTGTCATGGCCAGTATGCTCAAACCCTCACATCAGTGTGAGGGTCAAGAGGTGGATCACATGCGCATCGGTGAGCTCGCGAACCGGACCGGCGCCTCGCGTCGCCTGCTGCGCTACTACGAGGAGCAAGGCCTCATCGTCTCGCAGCGATGCGCGAACGGTTACCGCTCATACGACGACCGGCTCGCCGACCGGGTGCTGCAGATCCGGGGCCTGCTGGAGGCGGGCCTGCCCATCCGGGTCATCAAGCAGGTTCTGCCCTGCCTCGACAAACCTCGCGCGATCGTCTTCTCGGACGCCACCCCGGAGATCCTCGAGACGTTGAGCGAGGAGGTGGACCGCATGCAACGGCGCATCGACGTGCTGACCCGCAACCGCGACGCGGTCACCGAGTACCTCGGCGAGGTCCGGTCTCGGGCTGCCGTCACCGATCTGGACCGTACGTTCTAGAATAAGCTCATGTCCCGGGTGAAAGAGTTCGACCCCGACCAGGCGCTGGGCGCGGCGATGCGGTTGTTCTGGCAGCGGGGGTACGAGGCGACCTCGATGGCCGATCTGGTGGACGCGACCGGGGTGGCGCGCGCCAGTCTGTATGCCACCTTCGGCAGTAAACACGACCTCTACGTCCGCGCCCTCGACCGCTATGTGGGGGAGCGTGACCCGCTGCTGGTCGAGCGCCTGGCCGGCCCGGGGCCCGTGCTGCCCGCGATCAAAGCGGTGCTCGACGACTTCGCCGCGGACACCGAGAGCGCCGGTGAACTGGGTTGTTTCGTGGTCAACGCGGCAGTGGAGCGGATGCCGGCGGACCTCGCGGTCGCGCTCAGTGTGGAGACCAGCTGGGAGACCCTCGAGGTGGCGCTGACCTCCGCGCTGGTCCGGGCCCGCGGCTCCGGCGAACTGGTCGAGGCGGCCGACCCGCGGCGGCTGGCCCGGTTCCTGCTGGTGATCCTGGAGGGTCTGCGGGTGGTGGGCAAGGGGCGCACCGGAGCGGTCCGGGCCCGTGACGCCGCCGACGAGGCGTTCGCGGCGCTGACCCGATGGCTAACTTACTAGACTGAGTGTTCTTGAATAGCTAGCCTCGTGGGCATGACACGACAACGGTTCACGGGCAGGGTCGCCCTCGTCACCGGTGGCGGCTCCGGCATCGGCCGCGCGGTCGCCCAGGCGCTGGCGGAGGAGGGCGCGTCGGTCGTCGTCGCCGGCCGGGACACCACCGCACTGGACACGACGGTGAAGCTGATCGAGGCGGACGGCGGCACCGCGGCGGCGATCCCAGCCGACGTGACCGTGCCCGCACAGGTCGAAGCCCTCGTCACGGCGACCGTCGACCGGTTCGGGACGCTCGACGTCGCGGTCAACAACGCCGGGCTGCTCGGCCGTCCGGGCCCGCTCGCCGACGTCGCCGAAGCCGACTGGCACGCGGTGATCGACACCAACCTGACCGGTGTCTACCTGTGCATGAAGTACGAGATCGCCCGGATGCGCGGCCGCGGCGGTGCCATCGTGAACATCGCCTCCAACATCGGCGCGCACGGCCGGATCCCCGGCCTCGGCGTCTACGGCGCGGCGAAGGCAGCGGTCAGCGCACTCACCCGCAGCACCGCCCTGGAGTACATCGGCGAGAACATCCGGATCAACGCGGTCAGCCCCGGACCGGCCGACACCACCATGTCCCTGCGCCCCGGCGAAACCCCACCGGACCGTGCGGCCCGCCTCGCCACAGCCCTGCCGATCGGCCGGGTCGGCACCCTGGCCGAGATCACCGACGCGGTGCTGTGGCTGGCGGCCGACGAGTCCGGCTTCACCGTCGGCCACGACCTGGTCGTCGACGGTGGCGCCACGGCGTGAGAGAACGGCTTGCGGACTGGTCAAGCCGGAGGGCGTACCAGCAAGACGCCTGATCCTGGGGTTTCGGCGGTGGCAGCGTCCAGCATCAGGCGGGCGACCGTGACCCTGGGGCCGCTGGTGGGCCAGAACGTGCGCGCGGCCCGGGACAGCAGGACGAGCGTCAGGTGCGGCTTGTCCTGCTTACCGAGCAGCGGCCCCACGTGGATCAGGGTGCCGCCGGCCTCGAGGATCGCGGTGTCGGCCAACTCCTTGGCGGTGTGTTCGGGGCCCAGGCCGGTCTTCAGGAAACGGCGGGTGAACGAGCTGGTGGTGGCCGCTGACGGGCCGGTTCCGGCGGCACCCAGCCACACGATGCGGTGCGGGGCCGCGGCGATCACGGCGTGGGCGCCCGCGGTCAGGGTGGACGCCTCGGCCCGGCTGGCGGGGCCGAGGCCGGAGACCAGGATGTCGTCGGGCCCGATCGCGGCGGCGATGCCGGCGGCGTCGTGGACGTCGGCGCGTACCACGCTCAGGCGGTCGTCGGTGGGGAGCTGGGCCGTCGCGGGGTTGCGAACGAGTGCCCGCACCTTCAGGCCCCGGCCCAGGGCCAGGGATACGAGGTGGCGGCCGGTCCCGCCGGTGGCGCCGAGCACTACGAGGGTCATGAGGTGGCCTTTCCGGGATGCCGTGCGGATGGCATCGACGGTAGGCGCGTCTGGATCATGACACCAATGCATCTTTGATAGGTGACACATTACTGTCGCTCATGTGGATCTCAACCTGTTGAAAGGGCTGGACGCTCTGCTCGAGCACCGCAGCGTCCAGGACGCGGCCGTCCGGCTCGGGCTCACCCAACCCGCGGTGAGCCGGATCCTCGGGCGGCTGCGGGCAGCCACCGGGGACGCCATCCTCGTCCGGAACGGGCGCGAAATGGTGCCGACCGCGCGTGCCCTGGAGATCCGCGCGGAGGTACGGGACCTGGTCACCCGAGCGGCGTCGGTGCTGGCGCCGGTCGGTGAGCTGAAACTGGCGCAGCTGTCCCGGATCTTCACCATCCGCTGCCACGACTCCATCCTCACGGCCGTCGCGCCACCACTGGTCCAGGCGGTTTCCGAGCAGGCGCCAGGAGTGCTGCTGCGCCTCGTGGCCGAGAATCCGCCGGACGGCGGAGACCTCAGCCGCGGGTCGGTCGACCTGACCGTCGGCTGTCCCTCGGATCCGCAACCGGCGTCGATCACGTCGCGTGTCGTGGGCGCCGACGAGATGGTCCTGGTGATGACGGAGGGCCACGACACCGACGTCGAGACCCCGAGCATCGGCCGGATCGCGGCGGCGGCGCACGTCGTGGTGTCCCGGCAACCTCTGATGACCGGCCCGATGGACGAAGCGCTCGAACGGTTCGGGCTGCGGCGCCGGGTCATCGCGGTGGTGCCGACAGTCTCCGCGGCCCTCGCGGTGGTCTCGACCGGCGCGGCGGTCACGGTCCTTCCCCGCCGGCTCCGCGATCCGCTTCCACCAGGATTGCGGAACCGTCCGTTGCCGTTCCCCCTGGCAACCGCCCCGGCGACCATCTCCTGGCATCAACGCCACACCGGCGACCCAGCCCACACCTGGCTCCGCAACCTCCTGGCCAGCACCCTGACCGCCATTCTCGGCGCCGAATGACAGCGACATCCGGCCACATTTGTCGCATGTGATCGAGCACGATGACTTGTGCGGTTGACGTCGGTGGAGCAGGTGGCTCCACTTATGCTCATCACTATCGATGACCTTAAGCGTTCCTTGAGCCGCCGCCTCACCTACGCGCTCGCGTCCGGGGCGTTGATCGCCGTGGCTGCCGCCGCGACATTGATCATCTGGCATGAGTCCACCACCAGAGCGCTCGGCATCGAGGGCTACAAGACCCTGCTTCAACTCTTGCTGGTGGTCGTGCTGGGCGGCGGCGTCTCCTTGCTGTACCAAGCCTTCAACCGTCAGGCCGAACTGCAGGCCGAACGCCTGAGGCTGGCCGAGGGACGCGCGACCGCCATTCGCGAAACTCGCCAGCGCTACCTGGCCGAGCTGGTGGTGCTGTACAACGCGGTCAAACGCTCGCGCCGTCTGCTGCGCGCCCGAGCCCAGATCCACACCACGGCCGGTGACGGACGTCTGCGGCTCGCCACGTACGACGAGCAACTCCAACTGCTGCTCGACGCACAGTTGGGCCTCGAGCTGATGATCCGGACCATGAACGCTGAGGGCGAGGTCTTCGACGGCGTACCTCAGCTCGTCCCGTCCTTGAAGTCCACCGAGAAATACCTGCGAGAGCTGATCACCGAGTACGAAGCCGTGATGCCGCGTGTCCAGCCCGGCGCCACCGAGATCACCACCCCGCCGAAGCTCGCCGACTTCATCGGCCCGTACGAGCATTCCGAGTTCCGCCCCGGTTTCATCCGCCCGGTCCAGGCAGCCATGGCTGCCGTCGAAAGCCTGATCACCGCACCACCGGCCTGATACCAGCCCTTTCGGCCGTCAGGAGGATGCGATGGCGCGCGACCACGGGCTCGACAAGATTCTCGACCAGCTCGGATCGGAACCAGCGAAAGCCGCACTCACGTCATGGGCGCAGGAGACCGGCGTCCGACTGAGTCCGGTCACATGGTCGGCCTCGGGTTTCACCTCGGCCCAGGTTTTCGGGGCGTACGCACAAGCGGATACGGGAGTCACCGAGGGAACCATCATCAAGGTGGACACTTCGGCAAGCCGGGCTCAGATTGAATTCGAGGCGAATCAGCTGGCGCATTGGCACGGCAAGCCGTTCGGAGTCAAGCATCTGGTGCCGTACAACTTTCCCGCTAAGTCGATGAAAGGAGGCGGCTGGATCACCTTCCAACGGGTCGCGGGGGGCGGCTTCAACCAGACCATCGGCTTCGAGAGGATCTCCGAGAAACACGATGAACCAGAGGTTACCTGCCGGTCCATCATCCGATCGCTGCTCTTCGAGTGGAACGCCAACATCGTGCAGCCGCTCGAACTCATGCCTGCCGGGCGGGTCCTGAACACGCTGCTGGGAGGCCGGATCGAGCCGGGTGGAACCCTGTACGCCTGGGCGGGAGAATATGCCGACCTGGTAACCACCCCGAAGACCTGGCTGCATTGCCCGAACGGGGACCTCGTCAATCCCTTCGCACTGGCCACCAACCGCGCGCTCGATGGCCTCGTCGATCTCCACAACGTCTGTGGACACTCGCACGGGGACCTGCATCCCGGAAACCTGCTGGTGGCATCGAACCAGAGTGATCCGGCCGACTACTGGCTGATCGACCTTTCGAGATACCGCCCGGACAGGCCGATCACCTGGGATCCGTGCTACCTGATGTGTACCACCATCGCCATGCGCCTCAAGGATGGAAAGGACCTGGACCGGGCCTCGCTGACGGCGGCACTGCTGGATCCGCAGACCGACTACCGAAAGCTCCCCTCAGAGCTCGACAAGGAGACGCGTCAGCTGATCTCTGGTATCTACGGTGCCGAAGAAGAATACGCGAACAAAAAGGGTCTGCTGGACGAATGGCCGAAGCAAAGGCTCGTCTGCCTCACCGCGATCGGGCTGATTCTCTCCGGCCGGTCCCAACTCGCACCTGCCGATCGCCAGTGGTTCTTCTGGCTGGCCGCACATGCCGCCACCAAGCTCGTCCCACGTGGCGCGATCAAGGACACCGGCCACGTCGACCTTCCCGCGGAGTTCATTCTGCCGGGATCCGTCGCCGGCACGCCCCGGGCACAGCGGCGACGATCATCGGCGGACACTGCGGTTCCGGCGTTTCACGACGCGGCACGGGAGGCGTTGCGCAAGCGGCTGGTCGCCGGCCCGTACGGTGTGGTCATCGTGGCCGGGCCTCGCGGAGTCGGAAAGTCGACGCTGGTCAACACGGTACTGAACGGCTTGGACAACACACAGGTTCAGGTGTTCCGCGCGCCTGCCGTCAACGGGGTACGCCTGGACACGAAGACCCTCATCGAGTGCATCGAGGGTGTAACCGCCCCGGGAGCCGAGTTACGGCCGGGCGAGTCTTCCTCAGCCCGGCTGGAGGCGGCGCTGGACGCGGTCGGCGACAAGACGGTCGTCATCGCCGTCGAGGATGCGCAACAGCTGCTCGGTCCGGGCGCCGTGCTCACCGACGGCGTTCTGGACCAGGCATTCGAATCGTTGAGCGCACGAGCAGATCACCGTGTCTCGGTCGTGCTGATCACCAGTGTCGTGCCCACCTCTCCTTCGGACGGCACGTGGGCCGCGACCGAACCTCCGATCGGCATCACCCGCCTGAACTACGACTATTTTGTGGGCCTGCTGCGTGACCGGCCCGGCGGCTCCTCGCGCCTGCGGCGCCTGGACGACGAAGGGCTTGGCCAGCTCTACCGCGCACTGCAGGGCAATCCGCGCCTAACCAATCTGTTCCACGCGGTCTGTGTGTTGTCCCTGCACCGCGTCCGGTTACGCGCGCTGGTCGACGAGCTGTCCGGCCTCGCCCCGAAGGAAGTGCCGGAAACCCTGCTGAATCTCTTGCTCAACAACCTCGAGCCACCAGTTCGCCGGGCACTGGAGGTGCTGGCGGCCTTCCGGATTCCGGTCGCTGAGGAGCACGTCCTGGCTCTGTCGGAAGATACGGACGACGAGGAGACTCTCCACGCACTGGAGAGGCTGACCGACAGCATGCTCCTACGGCGTGACGGCGATCGCTACGAGCTCACGGACGCCGACGCGGACGCGATTCTTCAGCGGATGGACCGAAGCCCCGCGCACCTGTCGTCTGATGTGGCGTCCCGTTTGAAGGAGATGCGCGACCGGAGCCCTCGATCCGAGGATGATGTCGCCATCCGATTCGCCGAACTGCGGGCGCTGGTCGAGGCGGGTGAGTTCGAGTCGGCGTACGAGATGGTGGAAAACCTCCACGACCGGCTTCGCGACGCGAACCTCACCTTCCTGCTGCTCGAAACCCGCGACAAGCTGCGCGGCCGTCTCGGCCATCCCTACCTGGAGATGGCCAACGAGAACGCGATCGCGGGCATCCACCGTTCGCGCGGACGCTTCACCGAGGCGCGGGATGCCTATCAGCGTGCGCTCACGCACGCCGAACAGGACCGGCGCGAGGTGGCGGCGCTCAGGATCGGGGTCAACCTGGCCGCGATGTCCTGGCTCGACAACGATGCCGAGGAGGCCTTCTCCCGCTACCGGATGGCGCTCGATGCCGCCGGGCCGACCGGCGATCCGGTTCTCCGGATGGGAGGCCTCGAGGGCCTGGCCGACTGTCACCGGCGCTGGGGGCGGTTCCCGGAGGCGATCCAGCATGCCGAAACGGCATACCACCTGCCCTCGGAGGAGGACTTCCCCGATTCGGCTGCAGCCCGGCGGGCCGCCACCCGCCGGGTCAACCTCGCCCTGAAGCTCTCCCGCTGGCATGCCGAACTCGCCCGACGGCCCGAGGCTCGCCGGTGGTTCGAGGAAGCGCAGCGGTGGGCGAACGACAGCGCAGGCCGTTGGCACCGTGCCGCGGTCTTGGACGGCGAGGCTGACCTGCTGTTCTGGGAAGGCGACAAGACAGGTGCACATGCTCGGGCGGCCGAGGCGGTCGAGTTGGCCCAGCAGTTGCACGACCCGGCGCTCCTGACCCGAGCCCGGACGACCATGTGCCTCGTGCACCTGGCGGCCGGCGAGCTCGACCTTGCTGCTCGCGAGATTCTCATGGTCAGACGCTACCGGCGCCCGGGCCACTCACTGGTGGTACTCGCGCTCGAGGCAGTCGTCGCCCGGCGCCAGCGTCGCCCCGCCATCGCCGGTATGCGGTTCCGGCAGCTGGCCACCGAGGCCGGAGACCGCTACCGGCACGATCCCCGCGACTTCGCGGCCGGTGACTTCCGCGCACTCGCGATGTGCGAAGGCGTTCTCGACCGCAACGCCTCCGTCGACGATGTCGTGCAGGCCTTCCGTGAGTCGCGGGCCAGGGCACCGGCCAGCGATGGTCTACGCGAACTCCTGCGGTTCCTGGTCAGCCGGATCGACCTCCGCGGCCACCCCCGGGGCCCGTTGCAGCCGGTGCTGGACCAACTCTCGGCAGCCAGCCCCGATCACGAGCCTGCATGATGGCCTCGAGGCGGGTCCGTACACCGATCTCCTGGTACAGAGCCTGCAACAGGCGAAACATCGCGCGCTCGGAGTAGCCGGCCCGCTGCGCGAGCTGCGCCACGGTGGCGCCTTCGGCGAGCTGGTGCAGCCACTCCAGCCGTTCAGCCGGAGGAACCGGGTGTTGCTCACCGGATGCCAGCGCCGCTGCCACCTTGGCGGGCAGGACCGCTTGACCGTCCAGCGTGGCCTCGATCGTGCGCCGCAACGTCTCGTCGGTGACGTGGCGCGGAATCACCGAGCGGGCGCCGGCCCGCACCGCCCGGACACCGAGAGCCACGACGTCGTCCTCGACGATAGCGATCACCGCATGAGGCGACCGTTCGAGCCGGAGCCGGGAAAGCAGCTCCCAGTCGCCGTGCACGATCAACGTCAGCAGCACGACCGCGCCAGGAGATCGGCGGACCCATGCCAGCGGATTCTCCGGCGTCTCGACGATATGACCGATCTCGGACAGGGCCGTGGCTACTCCCTGCTGATACATCGGCAGAGGGTCGAGGACCGCGACATGAACGGTCACCGGTGATGGCCATCCCTTCTCAGCCGCGCGGGCTACAGCGTAGGCATCGGTTCTTGCCGATTGGTTGATCGACGCGCCAGGAGGTCAGGTTTCTGCCAACTCCCGGCAGGACCGCGGCAGGCATCGGTCGTTAATCGGCACGCGGCAGCGTGCTTACGCTGAGTACGCCAACGACTTCGAGGAGTTGCCGTGGTTTATGACGACGACCCCAACGATCCACCTCAACAGGAGTTCACCACCGGCGATATGCCGATGCCGGCACCGATACCACCGCCATCACCCGAGCTGTACGACCTGATCGCCGAGGTCGTGAAGGACTACTGGGACGAGGGCTTGGCCCGCAAACTGGCAGAATCGCGGCGGAGACAGAGAGCCCGACAGGTCCAGCCGCTGTACGAACTCACCAAGGGAATGGTCCTCTGGGTGCAGAAGACATTGCACCCGGGCGGATGATCAGCAGGCAGCGTTCCGCTCGTCCGCTTCACAAGTTTGGGCATTTCAGGTCAGTGTGAATCGACGGTATCCGCGCTGACCCGTTCACGATGCCTCGCTGCACCGGAAACGGACGCCCCGGCTGCGACCAATTCGTCTCCCCGGACCGGCAGCTGAGCTCCGAGGCGATGAGCGACCACCGTCGCACGGACCGCAACCGGGCTCGCTGAGCGTGCACCGGCCCACGTGGCCGCAGCCAAGTTCGCCTGACGGTGACGTCATCTGCCATCGCGGCAATCCGGTCAACGACACGGACGGCACTGGAGTGACGTCCGTGTCGATATCCCTCGCGTGGTCAAAATTGCGCGTAGCCGCCGTCGACGAACAGTTCCGCGCCGTTGCCGAAGGTGCGCCCGCGGGCGCGAGAAAGAGTGCGGCGCCGGCCAGGTCAGCGGGTTCGCCGAGGCGGCCCGATGGGGTCCGGTCGGCGGCCCAGTCGCGGGCACCGGCGAACTCCGCGTCGGACAGCGGAGTTTTGTCCGGCCGGGGCAGGCCGAGCCGTTCCCGGGTGGGACCGGAGCGACCGGCTTGGTGACCGTGGCTTGCTCACCGCCATCAAGATCCCCGGCGAGGTCGGAGACGTCACCCGCTTCCGGCCACGTGCCCGGCGATGTCACCCCCGCGCCGCAGCGAAGCGTTAAGACGCAGGTGACGGGGGTATTCGCCGGACGGGCGGGCTTCCTACGCCCTCCGCCAGCGTTGTGAGGAGATCACCGTGTCGCAGAACCCGGAGCAGGACGCCGCCCATGAGGCGAAGGCCCAGGACGAGGGGGTACCGGACGAGAACGGCGACGGCCGCCGAGTCGGCGAGTCGGCGGCGCCGCAGGCCACCGGGGAGTGGGGCAGCGTTCTCGAGGAGGATCTCCCGCCGGTGGTGCCGGACGCGGAGGTCGAGGTGTCCGAGACGCGATGACCCACGCAGCCACCTGCGTGTTCCACGACACGGGAAGTGCCGGCAGGACAGGCGGGTGACCCCGGCCCTCTCAGAACAGTGCGGCGGTCCGGAAGATCTCCACCTGTTCCGGGGCCGGGGGCAGGAAGTGGTTGTAACGGCTCGGCACCGCCAGCAGGTCCTCGTTCGCGCAGTGCCACAGGTCGCCGCCGGTCAGGGCGGCCGGGGGCCGCTCGGGGAGGACCGTGTCGCCGTCGATGCGTACCATCGTGATCTCGCTCAGGTGCCGGCTGCCGGCCAGGACCACGCCGAGGCGGGGGAGGGCGGCCAGCCGCTGGGCTCCGGCCATCGCCTTGACGCCGGCGACCGCGGTCAGGTCGCCGGCCCGGTGCTGCCACAGGTGTACCTTCTCGCCGTCGAAGCTGACCAGCCGGTCCGGGCTGAGGAAGGCCACCTGGTGCAGCTCCCGGTCGACCGGGGCGCTGGCCAGGGTCCGGCCGTGCTCGTCGAGCAGGACCAGGCTGTCGCCGCCGGCGGCGAGGCGGCCGCTGTCCCGGTCGGCGGCGAGACACGCCACCGGTCCGGGCCGCCCGGCCACGTCGACACCGGCGATGCCACCGATCAGGAGATCACCCTCGTACGTCAGGGCCGCCACCCCGGTAGCCGTACCGACCATCGGGTTGATCCCGGCCTGTCCCACCAGCACCGCGCGCTGGGAGGCGGTGTAGTGCACCAGCGCGCCGGGTTCCAGCATGTCGCCGCGATGCTGCCAGTCGGCGACGAACACACCGTCGCCGGAATGCACCACCGACACGTGGTAGGCCTGCAGGTCGTACTCGTACCGCAGGGTGCCGTCCTCGGTGGAATAGACGCCGAGGTGCACGTCCGGGGTGCCGTTGACCCGCTCGCCGCCGGAGGCGACAGCCAGCTCGCGGCCGTCCGGGGAGAAGGAACCGTCCGAGCAGCGGCCCTCGACCTCGAACCAGACGGTGCCCGGCTTCGGCGCGAACGTGCGGGGGTAACGACCGTCCCGGCTGCGGCCGATCTCCGGCGCGAGCCCGAGTCCGAGATCGCCGTCGTCATGTTTCTTCTTGCGCCAGCCGAACACCATGGGTCCTACCATCTCCTGGGGCGGCGGGTGCGGTCCAGCATCCAGCAAGACCAAAGGCATCACCGGCGGGCGGCTCGTAGGGTGTCCCGCAGGGCGGCGACCGCGGGCTTCGGGCGTAATTGCTGGTCCCACGGCAGTTCGTCACCGGTTTCGAGGGGATAGCTGTCGTGTTCGGCGGTGGAGCCGTAGCGATCGGTGATACCCCAGATGCTGAACGAGGTGCAGGTCGGTTCGGACAGGCAGGCGCCGAGTACGCCGGCGAACTGGCCGGCCTGGACGCTCGGTGATTCGCCGTACACGTCGATCTCGGAGATGCGCGCGGACAGGCCGAGTTCGGCCAGGTCGGCGATGTGGGACCGGAGCACCGCGGGGTCGACGTGGTCACCGGCTTCATGGATGTGGCTCTGGAAGCCGACGCCGTCGATGGGCACGCCACGTTCCTGGAGGCGGACGACCAGGTCGTACAGGGCGTCCCAGCGGGGGCCGTCGGCCTCGGCACCGAACTCGTTGAGGTACAGCTTCGCCTCGGGGTCGGCGGCGCGGGCGGCGATGAAGGCCTTGTCGATGTACGACTCGCCCATCGCTTCCTGCCACAGGTGCTCGCGCAGACCGGGACGGCCGTCGGGTCCGTCATCGTCCGGCGACAACGGTTCGTTGACCACGTCCCATTCCGCGACCCGGCCACGGTAGTGACCGGCGACGGTCCGGATATGTTCGGTCATCACGCGTTCCCGGTCGGCGAGGGCGACCTGTTGCATCCAGCGCGGGTTGGCCTCCCCGAAGACCAGGGTGTGCGCGTGCACCCTCATGTCGTTGGCGGCTGCGAAGTCGGCCAGCAGGTCACCCTCGGTGAAGTCGTAGGTGTCCGGCCCCGGGTGCACGAACTGGGGCTTGAGGGCGTTCTCGGTGGTGAGCATCGAGAACTGGGTGGCGGCGAGGGTGCGGTAGCCGTCGTCGCTGATCAGTGGTTCGGCTGCCATCGCGGCCCCGATCGGTAGCCGGCGGCCGGTGGTATCGGCCAGGACACGCAGGGAGTCCGGGGACTGGCTCGACTGTCCCGCCAGTGGGGTGTCACGGACTGCGACGCCGTCGGCGTCAAGTGCTGCCAGGGTCCAATCCGGCGCGCCGGGTACGGCGTCGACGCCGAAGGTGACGGAGCCGGCGTCGAATACGCCCGGATCGGGGACGGACACGCGAGTGTCGCCGGTGGACAGCATCAGGACGCCGCCGTGACGTTCGAACGTGACGGTGATCGTGGCGGGTGACGTGATCGGCGCGGTTCGGTCCGCGACCGGTGCGGCGGAACGGCCGTCCCAGACGGTCAGTTTCAGGTCTCGGTCCGAGACGGTGACTCGCAGGCCCCGCCGGTTCTGTAACCATTCGTCGTAGACGATCGGGACCTCGCCGTACAGGTACAGCGACGCGATCTGGCCGGCCGGACGGTGCAACGTCGCGCTGACCTGGAAGTCACCGTGAACCGTGAGCTGCGGGCCGCGCAGGTTGACCGGGGGATGGGGTTGCCCGCCCGTGCCGTCCTGCTCCACGATCTGCCGTCCCAGGCCGTGGATGCGCACGCCGCCGGATCCGACGGTCCCTCCCGGCAGGTGACTCCAGTCCCCGGCGAGCAGGTCCACCCGGCCGGACGCGGGGGCGGTGCCGGATGCGGTCGGCCGGGTATCCCGGTCACCGGACGGATCGCAGGCGGCGCCGCCTGCGAGCAGACACAGCCCGGATACGAACAGGGCAAGGCGGGCGCGGAAGACGTTCGGCACGGGTCCTCGTGGAGTCGACGTTGAAGGAATGCCCGACAGTACCGAGTAGCGGCGTCCAGGGCGTGGGTTCCTGGCGTAGGCGCCGGCACCCCCGTAGAGGGCGAGGACTTCGTCGCAGACAGGTTGACTCATTCGCGGACTTGCCATTTCGGCAAACTAACTTGCCATACTTGCGGAGGTTGGGTGACAGTGGCGGCGGAGGTGGTCACCATGATCGAGAACGAATTCACCGAGGTGGACACGGATGTGCTGGTGATCGGCGGTGGGGCCGCCGGCCTGGCCGCGGCGACATCGCTGGCCCGGTTCCGGCACCGGGTCGCCGTGGTTGATGCCGGGCAGCCGCGCAACGCCTCCGCCGACGGGGTGCACAATTACCTGTCCCGCGACGGGCTGCCGCCGGCCGAACTGGTCGCCGCGGGACGGCGGGAGCTCCGCGGATACGGCGGGCAGATCATCGACGGTGCGGTGACCGCCGTCCGGCACGCCACACCGGGGGCGGTGTCCGCGCCGCGGTTCACTGTCGAACTCGCCGGCGGCGGCACATTGACGGCACGCCGGGTGTTGGTGGCCAGTGGCCTGGTTGACGAACTGCCGAACATCACGGGCCTGGCCGTACGGTGGGGCCGCGACGTGCTGCACTGCCCGTACTGCCACGGGTGGGAGGTCCGCGACCAGCGACTGGCCGTACTCGCCACCTCAGCGGTGGCGCTGCACGCGGTGCTGTTGTGGCGGCAGCTCAGCGAGCGGCTGACCGTCGTCCTCGACCCTGGGGTGGAGCCCAGCGAGCAGCAGTGGGAGCGGTTCGCCGCCCGCGGCGTCGAGGTGGTCATCGGCCCGGTCGAGGAGGTCGTCGTGGCCGGGGACCGGTTGACCGGGATGCGCCTGGCCGGTGGGCACGTCGTGAACTGCGACGCGCTGGCGATCAGCAACACCCTGCACGCCCGGGTGGGTTTCCTGGAGCCGCTCGGGCTGGTCCCGGTGCCGTTCATGATGGGCGAAACCGTCGTGGGCAGCCGACTGGAAGCGGGCCCGACGGGCGCGACCGCGGTGCCGGGGGTGTATGCGGCGGGTAACGCCACCGACCTGTTCGCGCAGGTAGCCGGCTCGGTCGCCGCAGCTCTGACGGTCGCGGCCGCCGTGAACAGCTCGCTGATCGAGGAGGACGCCGACCTGGCCGTCCGGTCCGCGACCGCACCCCTGGAGGAAGAATCGGTGTTCTCCGCGGCCGCCGAGCGCCAGGTCTGCGAGCAGGTTCTGGGTGACCGTCGGCACGGGCTGTGACCGAACAAACCGGCAAGGAGATGGAGCGTCTGGCTGGCCTCCCGGGGCTGGCGGGTGCCGGCCGTCGACGTGTCGGGACCGAGCCGGCACGCACCCGTGCCCGCGCGGAACGTCGCGATCTAGCCCTCCGGGGGAAGGAGGCCCCGTTCGAGCATGCGGTCGGCTGAGGTGATGGCGTCCTTCACGAATCTTTCGGTGAGCTCGGTGTAGGTGCGGACGTCGGCGGCCGACCAGCCCGCGATGACTTCGGAGATCATTCGGTCACCCAGTGCGTAAACGCTGCGGGCCGCGGCCTCACCGGCCTCGGTGAGCCTGATGAGGGTTGCCCGGCCGTCGGAGGGGTCCGTCGTTCGCTCGACCAGGCCGTCGCCTTCGAGCCGCCGAATGATCTTGCTGACGTGTGATGCCCCGGTCGCGAGGACCTCGGAAAGTGCGGTCGGCCGCATCGGGCCCCAGGCCAGAAGGTGCCTCAGGGTCTGGTGCGACTGCTGATCGATGGTCTCCCCGCTCTTGGCGAGGATCTCTCCCTGTAGGGCGGGCGAGTCCCACAGAAGGATGAGCGCGCTGAGGTTGGCGAGCAGTTCGGAGCGGTACGGGAAGTCGCTCGCGTGTAGAGATCGTGCCCGGCCGGCATCTGCAGTGTTACCCACGCCGGAACTCTACTGTCCGGCGCCGCAGAAGTCCCGAAAACTAGTGTCCCTGGGGACAGTAAATTCGTGATACTGTCCTTCAGGACAGCAAAACGGGTAGTTGCCGCAGGGGAAGTCGCCTCGCCTCTGACGTCTCCGGAAGTGCTGTCGAGCAGGTCTGGCCGCACTCGCGTCCAGGCAGTGAAAGGGGAGAACCGTGAGTGACATCAATCTGCCCGAGGCCGTCGGGAGCTTCGTCGCCGCCGCCAATGCCCACGACGCCGAAGCGCTGTTCGGGGTCTTCGCGGACGGCGCTGTCGTTCGCGACGACGGCAGCACCCTCACCGGCGAGGCGGAGATCCGCGGCTGGATCCAGTCGCACATGATCGGTCCGCGGGTCGTGCTCTCGCCGACCCCGTTCGAGGACGGTCGTCTCGTGGCCTCGTCCAACGCCGACCTGCCGGGCGGGCCGTGGCCCTTCGCGTTCGACTTCGTCACGAAGGACAACCGCGTCAGCGCCTTGACGATCACCCAGGCGTAACGGTCAGCAGGTCGGGGCCGTGCCGGTCGTGACCAGGCCGGCTTGCTTGCGGCTCCATGCCGCACGCCGCATCGGAGGGCCGGCAGATGTCGCCAGTTCCAGCAGGTCCGATCCAGAACGTATAGCTGAGCATCAGTATTTAAAGCGAAAAGAGGAAGTTCATGAAGACTTGGTTCATCACCGGTGGTACGCCCGGAGGTTTCGGCCTGGTCTACGCCGAGGCCGCACTCGCGCAGGGTGATCAGGTGGCCGTAACCGCGCGTCGGCCTGCTGAATTGCGGGAGTGGGCGGCGCCGTACGGCGATCGAGTTCTGGTCGTCCCGCTCGACGTCACCGATGCCGGGCAGGTGCGTGCGGCGGTCGCGTCGGCGGAGGAGCGGTTCGGCGGGATCGATGTGCTGGTCAACAATGCGGGTCGTGGCTGGTACGGCTCGATCGAGGGTGCCCCTGACGAGACGGTCCGTCGTACGTTCGATCTGAATCTGTTCGCTGTGGTCGACGTGATCCGGGCGGTTCTGCCGGGTATGCGGGCGCGCGGTAGCGGCTGGATCGTGAACATGTCGTCGGTGGCCGGTCTGGTCGGTTCACCGGGGTTCGGTTACTACACGGCGGCGAAGTTCGCGATCGAGGGACTCACCGAGACGCTGCGGCAGGAGGTCGAGCCGTTCGGGGTGCGGGTGCTCGCGGTGGAGCCGGGGGCGTTCCGTACCAGTGCCTTCTCCTATTTCCAGAACGAGCCTGTCGACGAGACCGTCGACGCCTATGTGGCGATGGTCGAAGGGGTCAAGGCGGCGTTCGTGGACCACAACGGCAAGCAGGCGGGTGACCCGCAACGCGGCGTGCAGGCCGTGATCAGCGCGATGAGCGCACCCGTCGCGCCGCACCGCATCGTGCTCGGCAACTCCGGCTACGACGTCGTCGTCGCCATGCACGAGAACGCCCTCACCGAACTGCGCGCGAACGAGAAGCTCTCCCGCAGTGCGGACTTCTGAATCTGTTTCCAGAACCTCAGGTGATAGGTCGGCAGTCTGGACAGCCGCTTCCTTGGTCGCCATGTCATGGACGACATGTCGGCCGAGGGGCGGTTCATCGGGCATGGAAGTCAGGCAACGGCACAGCTGGTCGACGATCTCCATCTGGATCTTCTGCCGGCTGCGCTGGACGAACGACGAATCGCGATCCTCGCTATCGGGCACTGTCGACCGGCCAGTTCCCGGCGCTCCATCCGCCGTGAGCTCGATGGAGAAGCGACAATTCACCCTCGCAGGATGGTCCCCAATGCCGATGATCCTGCCACCACTATACCGATCGATCGTCAACCCGACGGGCCGCCGAAATCAAGCCGGTTGCATATTCTCCGGGATTCGGCAAACCCGTATTTCTCCGGTATTCGCGGCGACTAATAGAATTGGACAAGTCAAATGCGGACAGCGGTTGTACAGCAGGCGGCGGCCACCATCGGGGCCGGTGATGCAAGTCGGTCAGACCATGTCGGACCGCTCACGCCCGGCAGCCGCGGCACGGCTCGCCTCGCCTTCCGTGCCCGCCGGATCGGCAGGCAGAGCACAGAACCGCTGTCCGACACCGGCCCTACTCGGCGAGGCCTGCCCGGTAGGCGTAAACAGCCGCTTGTACCCGGCTGGTGAGGCCGAGTTTGCCGAGCAGGGCACTCACGTGGATTTTCACGGTGCCCGCGGCCAGGTGCAGGCGGCTGCCGATCTCGGCGTTGGACAACCCGGCTCCGACCAGTGCGAGCACCTCGCGCTCCCGGGGTGTGAGGGCCTGCACCCCGCTGCGGGCGGCCAGCCGGTTGCGTAGTTCACCCCCGTGCAGCACGTGGACGATCCGGTGCGCGACTGCGGGGGCGAGCACCGTACCGCCGTTCATCGCGGCTTTGATCCCACCGATCAGCTCGTACGGGTCACCGGATTTGAGCAGGAAACCATGAACGCCGGCGTCCAGCGCACGGGCGATGTACCGGTCCTCGTCGAACGTCGTGATGATCATGACGCGGAGCGCGGGGTGCCCGGCACGCAGCGACTCGGCCGCGGTCAGGCCGTCCATGCCCGGCATCCGGATGTCGAGCAGCGCCACATCGGGCCGTGACCGCTCGACCGCCGCCAGCGCGGCCCGGCCGTCTGCCACCTCGGCCACCACCTGCAGTTCCGGATCGGAGGCCAGCACGGTGTTCAACCCGGCGCGTACCAGCGGCTGATCATCGGCCAGCAGAATCCTGATCACCGATTCCGCCCGGTACGATCTTCCAACCGGGACACCCGGTTCCCCGAGAAACAGACCAGATAGTTCCCGTACGCCAACGGATAGTTCCCATCGGTGAAGTAGCGGCATCCCGGCCTGCTCGGACCATCCAACCGGACCGGCGCCTGCCGCCCGGGCAGCACCCGGATCGCAGCCGTCTGCGGCATACCGACCCACAGCCCGGCGAACGCCCGCTCCTCCATCGACGCGTCACGGACCGCCCAGGTGTAGAAGCCGGTCGCCATCACGAGCAGCACCGCAAACGGGATCACGACCGTACCTGCCAGCATCCGCCGGGCCCGGCGCCGCCGGGACCGGTAGTCGTCGTCGAGCCGCCCACCGTCCTGATCCAGGTCGGCCGGCACCTCGGCGACCACCTGGAACACACCATCGGTGACACCAGCCGTCAGCGAACCGCCGGCCTGCTCGAGACGCGCCGACAACATGACCAGCCCGGTGCCCGGCCGACCCGTAGCCGCCGGTTCCGGCACCGGGTTGGTGATCCTCACCCGCCGACCGGTGAAGGTGACGGTCACCGGAGCGCCGGGCGCGTGCCGGACGGCGTTGGACAGCGCCTCGGTGACGAGCCGGGCCACCAACGCTCCTCCGGGCACGGTGCCCCTGACCTCGAGGGCCATCCCCGCCTCCCGGGCCCGGCCGAGCACTGTCGCAACGTCGGCATCCGCATCGACGTCCAGCAGATCCACGATGCGGCGTACGGTCTCGATCGCCGCCGCCGAACCCGCGCGAACCACCGCGGCCTTCGTCCGAGTCTCCGGATCCCGCGCCGTCACCTGGATCCCGGCCGCCTGCAACGACAGCAGAGCCAGGTCATGCCCCAGCGTGTCGTGCAGGTCGGCAGCGATCCGGGCCCGCTCGTGCAGCCGCGCGTCGCGGGCGTGCGCCCAGCCCTGCTCGACGAACTCGCGACGCAACCGGCGGTAGGCCCCGGCCAGCGCCGCGAACACGGCGAGCACCACCACGACCTGATCGACGAGCCAGGACGCCGTGTCCTGGGTACGCGCGACGCCGACCGCGGCGGCCACCTCCACCACACTGAGCAGCGCGATCACCGCCCAGACGCGACTACGTCCCCCGCACACCAGGCAGCCGCCGACCACGGCTGCCGCCGCGAGCACGTACCACTGGCCCCACCCGTGCATGCCCACACCCTAAGCATCCCGGCGGGCCAGCAAGAACCCGGCCGTCAGCTGGGCGGCGGCGGTCCAGGCCGCAAAAACCCACAGATGGTGTACGCCGTCGCCGGACGCGAACGCGGCGGCCGCACCGGCCGGAAGATACTGACCGATCCGGGGGTCGACCAGTTGCAGTCCGATGAGCAACACGAACATCGTCGTCAGGGTGCCGGCGGCGCTGCGCAACCCGAACCCGGCCGCGACGGTGAACATGCAGGCCAGCATCGCGATCACGGCCAGCCGCAGGCACGCCGCGACCGGCTCACCGGTTCCCGCATGATCGTCCAGCACCAGCGTGGCGGCAGCCCAGCCGGCCGCCGCCGATGCCAGACCGGCGGCGAACCCGGCGACGGCGGCGACCGCGGTCTTGGCGAGCAGCACGTCACGTCGCCGAGGACGGGCCAGCAAGGTGGACCGGATCATTCCGGTGCCGTACTCGGAGGTGACCACCAGCATCGCCAGCGCGACGAGAGCAAGCTGGCCGAGCTGCATCGCCTGCGTCAGCGGGTCCAGCACAGCCAGCGTCGCGGACCCGGGCAGACGTCCCTGTGCGACGTCGTACCGGAAATCGTTGGCCAGTGTCGTGGCCATGCCGACGGTGAGAAGCACCGCGGCGACCACACAGAACCAGGGGGAGCGCAGCGACCAGGTCTTGCCCCACTCGGCGGTGATCGCGTTCCTCATGCCGCCACCGCCACGTACTCGGCCTCGTTCTCGACCAGGCGGACGTACGCGTCCTCCAGGGTCGGCGCGTCGGTACGCAACTCGCGCAGCACCGCCCCGGCCTGCTGAGCCCGATGGCCCACCGTCGCCGCGGGCAGGCCGTGGACCCGCAGACGGTCCGCACCGACCTGCTCGCCGTGTTCACCCAGCGCCGCCGTCAGCAGCCGGAAGGAGCCGTCGTCCGCCGTCGCCACCTCGACGGTGGCGTGCTGCCCGCCGGTGAACTCGGCGATCGTCGCGTCTGCGAGCAGCCGGCCCCGGCCGAGCACCACGACGCGGTCGGCGATCAGCGCCACCTCGCTCATCAGATGGCTGGAGACCAGGACCGTGCGCCCGTCACCGGCCCACCGCCGTACCAGTTCGCGCACCCACCGCACGCCGTCGGCGTCGAGGCCGTTGACCGGCTCGTCGAGGATGATCGTGCTCGGGTCGCCGAGCATCGCGCCGGCGATCCCGAGCCGCTGTGCCATCCCCAGCGAATAGGTTCCGGCACGTCTGCCGGCGACGGTACCGATCCCCACCGCCTCCACCACGGCCTCGACCCGGGCCCGCGGAAACCCGTTGTAGCGGGCCAGCGCCAGCAGGCCGGCACGCCCGGTACGCCGCGGGTGGAAGGCCCGCGCGTCCAGATGGGCGCCGACCAGCCGCAGCGGGTTGCGCAGCTCGGCGTACCGCCGGCCGTCGATCAGGGCGGTTCCGGAGGTGGGCCGGTCCAGGCCGAGCACCATGCGCATGGCGGTGGACTTCCCGGCGCCGTTGGGCCCGAGCAGAGCGGTGACCTTGCCCGATGGCACGGTCACCGTGACCCGGTCCACCGCCGTCCGGTCCCCATACCGTTTCGTCAGTTCGTGAAGCTCGATCATGGAATCTAGCGTCGCGGGGATTCCGGGCGCGCACATCTCCCGCCGGTCAGCGGCCACCTATGCCGTTCGGCATACCTCGCCCGGCCGCGGAGCGGCGGCCTGCACATGCGGCTCAGGGGTACGGGCAGAGGCGCGCGGTCCCTACCTGCCTGTTCTCCGGGGGGTGCCAACGTCGATGTCGGTACCGTTCGGACGGTCTTTGCTGCCGGAGTCGGCTGGTGGGACTGTCGGCGATGTCGGGTGCGCCACCGGAACGGGGTGGACACGACATTCATCTAGCTGTATCAATTTCCTGCGAAAGACGGGGGAGTTGTCGATGGCGGATCCGATTGACCTGACAGGCATGTTCGGTGAGGGCTGGTGCGTGACGCTCACGCGCGGCGACGTGTTCGAGGCCTTGTCCGGTATGGAGGTCGATCCGGCGGACTGCCGGCCGGTGCCGACTCTGGCGGACGCTGCCGGGTTGACCTGGCCGGTTCCCGGGGTGTTGCTCGTCGCCCGCGAGATCGGTGCGGGCCTGACTCTCGTGCTGGAGTTCGACGGCTCCACGGGCTGGGTCGGCGCCGACCCCGACGTGCTGGCCGTCCTGTCCGCCACCGGTGGCATGGCGTGTTCCATCTACAAGAACCCCAACCGCGAGGAATTGTCGTACGCCGCCGACGCCGACCTGGTCACCGGCTTGGACCCGGCCACGTTCCGCCGCTGGGGCAGCGCGCCGGAGCGTTTCGACGACACCCTGCGCGCGGCCGGATTTCCCGGCCCGGACGGTGACGGCGGCAGCAGCGACATCCTCGGCCTGCCCCCGTCGCAGCGGGCCGTCGCCGCGATGACCGTGCTCACCGGGACCGCGCTGACGGCAGCGATGTTCGACGGCCCCTGGGCCGCGGGGCCCAGCGCCCACTGACGGCGACCTCAGACTCCGGGCCCGTACCGGCCCGGCAACCCATGTGCAGTTCGGCCAGAAGGTGAGGGGACCAGCTTGGCACCGTACCGCAGAACAGGGAAAACAATGATCGCCGCAGCGGCCGCCGCGATGATCGTGGCCAGCACGTTGGCCGCGACCGAACCGGCAGCCGCCGCCGACCCGGCAGCCACCCCGAAGGAGGCGGCGGAGCGCTTCGAAGCGAACGTGACGCTGACCGAAGCCCAGTACCAGCAGATGCTCGACGAGGGAAAGCTGCGGGAGGCAGGCAAGACGACGCCGCCAGCGGTGTCGAAGCAGCAGACCGCGCAGCGGTCCACGGCGGTGGACACGGCGACACCACACGAGCCGGCACTGCCACCGGCGACCGCCGAACGGCAGGCCCGGCAGGCCGCCGCGCAGGAGGCGGCGACCTCCACCGACGAGGTCACCGTGACGGCCGCGCCGGCGATCGGCGACACCCCGGATCAGGCACTGGTGGACCAGTGCATGACCGACGACGCCGAGGACGGCTTCGGCCGGATCATGAACCGCTTCGTGTACTGCAAACGGTTCGAAACCTCGGTGAGCTTCTGGCGCTACCCGCTCGGCATCCCGGTGCTGGTCGGCCGGAACGAGTTCACCCTCGAACTGTTCGCCCATGGCGACGACCACGACCGGCGGATCCGGACGTTCGCCCGCGTGCAGGAGGGATCGGTCGACTACGACGTCTGGAGCCCGTTCGAGCGGCTGTTCGTTGCCCCGTACGTCCCGCTGGAACTCATCGCCAACTGCGTGGAGGACTTCAACACGTGCGCCGCGACGCGGGGACCGGTGACGCTGCCGTTCGTGGTGTGGGACAACAGTGACGACTGGTACTACTGGGACATCCGCGGGCAGGAGTCCGCGGGTGTCGGCCGTGACAAGATCTCCTACGCACAGTGGTACGTGCAGTTCCGCGGCCTCGGCCCCGGCGTTCCGGATCCGGGACACAGCGCGTACCGCCAGATCCGGTGCGACTCGGCCGACTACTTCAGGCTGGGTGCCGGGGTCTACCCGATGGCCTGCATCCACAACGAGGTGACACCGCACCTGACGATGAGTCGTTCGGACCTGGCGATCGGCGAGGTCGCCCGGCACATCGACCTGGCACAGCTGGAACCCAACCGGACGTACCCGCTGCTGGTGCCCTTGGGTTTCCCCGTCCCCCGGGACAAGGTGATCCCCGGCAGATACATCGCCGACGACGCTGCCGCGCCTGGTCTGCACCGGATCCGTGAGGCGGTGGACCCCGAGTACCAGGCGAACCGGGACCATGTGCGCGGTGCCTGTTACAAGGAGGGCCCGAACGCCGCCGAGTACGCCGATACCGGGCTGCCGGAACGACCGGACACCACTGTCGACCAGTGCGACGAGTACCCGATGGCTTCGACCCTGGAGGGCGCGGCCCATCCGGACTGGGACTTCTCGGTACGAGCCGTCGCGAAGAAGGCCAACAGCGACGCGGGCAACCTGGTCCGTGACTACTACGTGAACGACCGCATCCTGTCGGTGGACTTCACTCTGCCTCTGACCGACAACGACCGCTACTACGTCAACATCGTCGACTGAGCCATCCGACCGGTGCCGTTCGGCGTCCCTGGAGAGGGGCGTCGAACGGCGCGCCGACGTGTTCCTGGTCTGCACCGCGTCGGCCGGGAGCGCTGAGCAGGACGCCTAGCGACCGCCCGTACCGGCAGCCTTGGCTCTGTAAATAAACCTTTGTGATTGGTGTTGACGTACACCACTGGACCGGGCGACCGTATCCAGACGGCTCGGCATCTCTCCTGCGAAGGAACCCACCCCCATGGGACTCACCCCCACCCGCAAGATCGCCTTTGGTACGGCCATGGCCGCGACTGTCGCCGCATTCTCCGCCGTCGCGGTCGCCACCGCCCCCGGTAGCAGCGCCGCCGTCGGCTGTGGTGTGCTCTTCGACGACTTCGACTACTCGTCCCGCACCGACGCGGCACTGGGCCAGCGAGGGTGGAGCATCCGCAGCAATACCGGCGGCCCGGGAGTGAGCGGCGCACGCTGGCTGGCCGACAACGTGTCGTTCCCGACCGTGGACGGGCAGAAGGTCGCCCAACTGAGAGCAGTCACCGACGGCACCGCGGGCGGCACCTCACACGCCGAGTTCTCCCAGAGCAACCGCCGCTTCTTCGAAGGCACCTACCTGGCCCGGATCAAGTTCGCCGACGCCCCGGTCAGCGGCCCGGACGGCGATCATGTGAATCAGACCTTCTACACGATCTCCCCGCTGACCGCCCCGCGTGACCCGATGTACTCCGAGATGGACTTCTCCGAATACCTGCCCAACGGGGGCTGGGGCGAGCCGGGCCCGATCAACTACCAGACCACCTGGCACACCTACGTCGCCGACCCCTGGTACGCCGACAACCAGAGCAGCAAACAGGCACGCAGCATCAACGGCTGGCACGACGTCATGGCCACCGTTTCCGACGGTCACGTGCGCTACTACATCGACGGCGCGCTCGTCGGCGACCACTCCGGCAAGGTCTACCCCCGGCAGAACATGTCGATCGACTTCAACCAGTGGTTCATCGACCTGGCCGGGCACAGCGGCGGCACCAGCACCTACCTCCAGTCGATCGACTACCTCTACCACGCCAAACGACAGGTACTGAGTCCGGCGCAGGCATCCGCCGCGATCGGCGCCTACCGTTCCGCCGGCACCACACACGCCGACAACGTCGTCACCACGAACGACTGCGACCCCGGCGCGCCGCCCACCACCCCGCCGACGCCCGGCGCGACGATGCTGCAATCCACCTTCAGCGGCCGCTGCATCGACATCCCGAACGGCCTGCCGAACGACGGCACCCGTCTACAGATGTGGGACTGCAACGGCACCGACGCGCAGAAGTGGACACTCCACTCCGACGGCACCGTGCGGGCGATGGGCAAATGCATGGACCCGGCCGGTGGCGCCCTGACGAACGGCACCCCCCTCCAACTGGCCGACTGCAACACCAACCCGGTGCAACGGTTCACCCTCACCGCCGCCCGGACCCTGCTGAACATCTCCTCCGGCCGGTGCGCCGACATCAAGGACTGGGTCGGCACCAACGGCGCCACACTGCAACTCTGGGACTGCGCCGGCACCACCAACCAACTGTGGGGCAGACTCTGACCGGATCACGGGCACCCCTTCGAGCGCGCCGCGCTTTTCAGCCCTGGCCAGAGCGGCGTCGGCTGCGGTAGAGGCCGATGAAGGCGCCGGCCAGCGAAGCGGCTGCCAGGCCGTACAGAAGCCAGGATGTTGCGGTGTAAAGGGGCTTGGGTCCGCGGTCGGGGCGAGCGTAAGTGCCGGGTGTGATCTCGCCGAGGGTGATGTCGTGACCGAGTTCGGTGGCGTCGGCGAAGCCGGGACGGTCGACCGCGACGGTCTCCTTGGTGCCGTCCGGCCAGGTCACCTCGAAGTCGCAGTGGCTGGCGTAGCCGAAGCCGTTGCGGGTGACCGGTCCCTGCTCGCTGCAGAACCCGACGTTCGCGATGCCGGAGCGTTTCGTGTCGGCGAAATCCGGTTGGCTCTGGCGGGCCGCGGTCAGGCCGGACAGCCAGAGGACGGGCGCGAGCAGGATCAGCAGCAGGGACAGCAGTGGGCGCCTCATCGGGATTCACCGAACGTCCGGGCCTTGAGTTGCAGCATCTTCAGGCTCTGGTCGTTGATCATGCGGGCTGCGGCGGCTCCGACGGCGGTACCGAACGCGTTCTCGTCCAGCGACCGCAGAGTACCGGCGGCGATGGAGACGTTCCAGGTCCGCATGCCCTGCACCGCGATGGTGATCCGGCCGTCCGGGGAGGTGCCGGTCGCGGTGAGCTGCTCGCGGCCTTCGTAGAAGTCGTGGTCCGCGTCGTTCTGCGGGGTGCCGTCACCCGACCAGTCGCCCTCGTCCTCGAGAGCCCGCTGGTAGAAACGGGTGCGTTCGGCCCACAGGAGCCGGGCGACCTGTTCGAGCCGGCCGGCGAGACCGCTCTCGGTGGCGCTGTCGTAGTAGCCGGAGGAGCCACCCAGAACACCGTCAAACCGGCCTTCGACATCCCGTCGGTGCCGCAGGACGGGTTCGCCCACATCGACACGGCGGCCGACGCGCTGGCCGACTGGAACGGCCGCGCCGCCCGCGAGTTCAAGACCAACTACCTGGACCCGGCGGGATCATGCGGGAGGAAGGGCTGGAACGGTTGACGATGCGGCGGCCGGCCGCGCAGCTCGACACCGGCCCGGCTTCCTTTACGAGCTCCTGTCCGGCACACACGACCAGCGGATGCGCGGGGCCTCGGAGAGGCGGAGCGGCTGACCGCGTACGTCAGCAAAGGAGCTCGCGGGGTAGGGCGACGTTGAGCCATGACTCGGATCGGTCGAGGGGCCAGCCGAGATCGTCGCTCCGGACGAAGTAGGCGGCGTTGCACAGGTAGAGCCAGAGGATGTCCGCGGCGTCGGCGGCGTCCAGGCCGTCGCGGAGCGCGCCCAGGGTGGCCAGTCGATCCGCTGTCAGCCGCAGGCCGTTGCGGAGACTGTCGTGGGCGATCTCCATCGCCTCCCGGACGGCGGGTTCCTGCGGCGCGGCGGCGACGACCTGGCGCATCAGGGTGGACCACTGACCGAATCGGGCGCTCGTCCCGGCGACCACCAGCCTGATCAGGTGGCCGGGATCGGTGGCGGCCTGGATCTCGGCGAGCAGCCGGCCGTTCTCGGTGGAGTTCACGCTGGTTTCGATCAGCGTACGCAGCAGGCCGCTCTTGCCGCCGCCGACGGCGTAGACGGTTGCCGGTGCCACCCGGGCCGCCTCGGCGATCTGCTCCACCTTGGTCGCGTAGTAGCCCTGCTCGGTGAAGAACGAGCGCGCCGCGTCGAGGATCGCCTCACGGGTCATCCGGGCGTATTCGCTGCGGCGGTTGGTGGGGGACATGACCCGATCTTAGATCAACCACATAGCGCTCTTATCATCAGAGTCGACTCTGATGATCATGCTACGGTCTGGCCATACCCGTACGAGGAGGTTCGATGCACTACGTCTTCATTCCCGGGGCCTGGCACGGCGGCTGGTCGTGGCATCCGGTGGGCCACCGCGTCCGCGCCGCCGGCCACGCAGCCACAGCGCTCACCATGCCCGGTCTGAGCCTGGGGGACGACCCGGCCGGGCTGCGGCTGACCGACGCCGTCGACCACATCGTGGCCGCGGTCGAACACCGTGACCTGCGCGACGTGGTCCTGGTCGGGCACAGCTGGGGCGGCATCCCGATCACCGGCGCAGCCCACCGGCTCGGCGGCCGGCTGGCCGGCGTCGCCTACTTCAGCGCGTTCATCCCGCGGCCCGGCGAGTCGATGGCCGCGGCGATGGGCCCGATGGAGGGATTCGTCCGGGACACGATCGCGGCCGCGCCGGACGGCACCATCGGCATCGACTTCGGCACGTTCGCGCAGGGCCTGATGCCCGGCCAGCCGGAGGCGCTGCAACGGGTCGTGTTCGACCAGTTGATGCCGCAGCCCGGCGGCTACATGCTGGATGCACAGGACCTACCCGGTGTGGACACCCTCGGTGTGCCGATCACCTACGTGCTGGCCGAGAACGACACCGCGCTGGCCGCCCCGGGCGCGGAGCTGGCCGCCCGCGTCGGCGTGCCGCCGATCCTGGTCCCCGGCGGCCACGAAGCCCTGCTGACCCACCCGGACGAGGTGTCCAAGGCACTACTCGGCGACCGTTCCTGACCGAAACAGATTACCGGCGGTACGGCAGCGCGAGCCGGTGTCGTACCGCCGGTCACGCTGTCGGTTCGATGGCGTCCAAGGCGCGGCCGAGCACCTCGGCGAACGCCTGCTCGCCGCCGGAGGCGAGCCATGAGTGCTGCACGGCGATGAGGCATCCGAAGGCGGCGGCGGTCAGAGCGCACGGTGTCGGATCGTCCTGCGCGTAGGGAACGCCGTGGCCTTTCGCACGGCTCAGCACCGCGGCGACGGTCACCTCCTGCGCCGGATGCAGTTTCTGTACGTAGGCGGCGAGCAGCGGCGGCGTGCTGAAGACCAGCTGGCTGACCCGCCGGGCGAAGTCCTGTGTCGGGCCGCGGACCCTTTCCTGGTGTATCAGCAGCAAAACCGGAGGGTCGTCAGGCCGCGCCGGGGCTGGGCACGGCGGCCGCCGATTCCTTGACCACCACGGTGCCGCACACCATGTCGGCGAGAGTCTGCTTCTTGCTGGTGACCAGCGGCAGCAGGTACCCGACGAAGAAGGTGGCGGAGTCGAGCAGATGTGCGAGATCGCGGACGAACGCCATACCGAAGCCGATGGGTCGGCCGGTGCGGTCGCTGACGAGCCGGCCGCCGAAGAACATGCGACCCCAGCTCCGGCCGGTCCGGCCCGCCAGATACCAGCGGTTGTACCCGAACACGACCAGCGCGACGAGCGTGAGCACGGCTCCGATGGTGGTGGGCTCGTCCGGGGTGCCGAGGAACGCGATGCCCGAGAAGAACGGCAGGACGACGATCGCGTCGATGCAGTTCGCCATCACCCGGGACAGCCAGGACTTGTAGTTCATGTGCGGTGTCTCCTCACGACGCGCGGCGACTTGCCGCTGATGCGAGGAACTCTCGCAGGGCCGAGCACCGGCCCGCGTCAGTGGAAAGTCAGGTTCCCGTCGCGGCGTCGTATGCCGAACGTATGACACGGCCGGACAACTCACCCAGCAGTCTCCACGTCCGCGACCGGTTCTCCTCGCCGTCCAGAGTGGTCTGCGTCAGCATCACCTCGGTGGCGCCCGCCTCGAAGTAGCGGGCTATGCCGGCCGCCACCGTCTCCTCGTCGCCGAACACGGCCAGGTCGGCCGCCCGTTCGGCGCCCTCGGCCGCGATCACCCGCTGATACGACGGAATCCGGTCGTAGAAGGCCATCTGCGCCGCGGCAGCCGCCCGCGCCCGCTCCACGTCATCGGTGACCGCGCCGGCCACCATGGCGACGACCTGGGGCGCCGGCCGTCCGGCCGCTGATGCGGCGGCGGTCAGCGCCGGGACGATCTGCTCGCCGAGCGTACGCGGGCCGGCCAGGAACGGCAGGATACCGTCGGCCACCTCGCCGGTGACGCGAAGCGCCTGCGGGCCCATCGCGGCGACCAGCACCGGGATCGGCGCGCCGGCTCCGGGCAGCCGGGTCGGCATCGGCGGCTTCGCCCGGTAGAACTCACCGTCGTGGCTGGCCTGGCCGGTTTCCAGCGATTCCCGGACGGCCAGGACGAACTCGCGCAGGCGGGCCGCCGGACGGTCGTACGCGACACCCAGAACCGGCTCGACCAGCGACGGCGCGCCGAGCGCGAGCCCGAGCCGGAACCGCCCGTGCGCGGCCGCCTGGGCCGTCTGCGCCTGGCCGGCCACCAGCAGCGGATGCCGGCCGAAGATCGGAATCGCCGACGTGCCGACCCCGAGGCCGGGCACGGCGTTGCCGGCGAGCGCGGCCAGGGCGGCGGCGTCGTAGTCGAAACGCTGACCGAACCAGACGCTGCCCACCCCTGCGGCATGCGCCTCGCGGGCCAGTTCGATGGTCCGGTCGACGTAGTTGTCGGACGTGGGCGGCGCGATGGCCACCCCGATGGGCATCGTCACGAGATCTCCTGATGCTGGCGGGTGGCGCGGTGTTCGAGTACGGCCGGGCCGTGGTGCTCGACCCAGCGGCTGAGACCCGCGAGCGGTTCCAGCAGGGTGAGCCCGAGCGGGGTCAGGGCGTACTCGACCCGGGGCGGGACCTCGGCGTGGAAGGTGCGCGAGACCAGGCCATCGTCCTCCAGCCCGCGTAGGGTCTTGGTCAGCATGCGGTGCGAGATGCCGTCGACGCTGTGCAGAATCGCGGTGAACCGCTGCTCGCCGACGGTCATGGTGGCGACCACGGCCAGGGTCCACTTGTCGCCGATCGTGGTCATCAATGCGCGCAACAGATCCCGCAACTCGCCCTCGCCGCAGGTCGGTGTGACGGCCGGTGAAGTCAACGCTGGTCACCTCCAATCGGCACCCGAAGGTGCCCGGCGCACCTTATAGTGCGCATCGCCGATAGGGAATCAATGGTATGCCGGGCGCTGCTCTTCCGGGTGAACACGGCGCGCCGAAGCGTCGTGACCAGCAGAACAGGAGTCACCACATGACCCGGATCGCCATCATCGTCGGCAGCGTCCGGCCGGGCCGGCAGGGCCGGGCCGTCGCCGACTGGGTGTTCGCCCAGGCCGGGCAGCGCACCGACGCCACCTTCGAGATCGTCGACCTCGCCGATCACCCGTTGCCGCACCTCGACGAACCGGTGCCCGCGGCCGGCGGCCACTACGCCCATCAGCACACCAGGGACTGGTCGCGGGTCGTCGACGGCTTCGACGGCTACGTCTTCGTCACCCCGGAGTACAACCACTCGACCACCGGCGTGCTCAAGAACGCGATCGATTTCCTGTACGCCGAATGGAACAACAAGGCCGCCGCGTTCGTCGGCTACGGCGTGGTCGGTGCCGCCCGCGCCGTCGAGCACCTGCGCCTGATCGCCGCCGAGCTGCAACTGGCCACGGTTCGCTCGCAGGTGGCGCTCTCCTTCCACCAGGACTTCGAGGAGTTCACCACCCTGCGCCCGGCCCCGTTCCAGGTCGAGGCGCTCGGGGCCACCCTGGACGAACTGGTCGCCTGGTCCGGCGCCCTGGCGGTGCTGCGCCGCGATCAGGTCGGTGCCTCGAACGGGTAGGGCGTTTTCTCAGTGGCCGCGCCGCTTCCACTCGGCGGCCGGCAACTGGTAGGAGCGCACCCGGTACGCAACGAGTCATCGACACCGGAATCCCATCAGAACAAGGTGCATCGATGCGCCGTCTGGTACTTCCCGTGTTGCTGGCGCTCGCCGTCGCCGGCTGCGAGTCCGAAGGATCCGAAACGGGGGAGGACGGGGACGAGGCCGAGGTGGCGCCGTGCTCCTCGGCGGTCGCCGCCGACGCGGCTGTCCTGGCCGGCAATGCGGTCCTCGCCGAGCACCCGGCCGCTGCCGAACTCGTCGACCAGGCCCCCACCTGCGATGACCTCGACGAGCCGGCCGGCAACGTGTACAGCCTGGATCTGTCCCGAACGCCCCGGGTACAGGAGTCCTGCTCGGACCCGGTGACACCTGGTCGCTGAGCGCGTCCGGTACCGATCAGCGGTGGACGGCGAGGTGCCGCAGAGCGCGGAGGAGGGCACGGAACTCGGCCGCGTTCGGTCGTACCCACAGTCCGGCATACAGGAACGCGTCGGCGTACTCGGACATGTTGGTGATCTTGCCGTTCTCGACCGTGAATCGCGTCAGGTAGGTGTTGCGGTAGGCCTTTCCCGAGCGGGCCACGACCATGTCACCCGTGCCATGGAAGAAGACGTCCGTGCCGGCCGGTGACACGGTCCACCGGTGGTCCCGCCAGACGAGTGGGTCGAACTTCGCGAAGAGGGCCTCGGTGTAGGCGAGGATCTGCTGTTTCCCGGCGACGTCGGCGACACACCATCCCTTGCTTCGTCCGGCGACGATGTCCGCCACGCCGTCCGCAGTGGTGGTCCCGCGATCGTGCAGGAACAGCTGCCGGGCGTCAGCTGCCAGGGTCCGGTCGACCGCGTCGAGATCTTTCGCCTCGACGGACCGGATGAACTCACGAGCCACGTCGAGCGTCTGGGTTTCAGCCATGAGGTGTTCTCCAAGGGAAGAGTGATGCCACGAAATGTGCGGGACGCGGCCGTGCGGAGGAAGACCGAGCCGATACTGGTACCGGCGTTACCCCCCCCTTGTCCGCCGATCCGGCGGATGATCGGGAGCGGCACAATGGCGGGCATGGCGAACGGTGACCGGCCGGAGTTCGCGGACTACCTGCGCTACCGGCGAGCTGCGATGACGGTTCCGGGCGGGGGCCGATCGTCACGGCGGCGTGTCCCAGGGCTACGCCGGCAGGAAATCGCCGAGAGCGCCGGCATTTCCGTGGAGTACTACACCCGCCTGGAGCAGGGCCGGGCGCCGAGCCCGTCGCGTGACGTCCTCACCGCGTTGGCGGGTGCGTTCGAACTGTCCGCCGCCGAGCGGAACCATCTGTTCCGGCTCGCCGGCGAGACGCCCCCGGAGCTCGAGTCACCGGATGCCGTCATCCGGCCCGGCCTGGCGCGACTGCTACGCGGCCTGGACGACACGATGCCGGTCACCGTGCACGACGGCCGACTGGACCTGCTGGCCGTAAATGCCGCCGCTGCCGAACTGCTCAAACCTTTGAAGACCGCCGGCCGGTACGAGCGGAACATCGTCTATCAGATCTTCACCGCCGAGGCACTGCCCGAGCTGATCGGCGACGACGGCGCGAAGCAGCTCACCCGGATCGCGGCCGCGGAGCTGCGCAGCGCGCTCAGCCGTTATCCCGGCGACGGCTATCTTCGCTCCCTGCGTGCCGAACTCATGGCGACCAGCGCGACCTTCCGCGACCGGTTCGAACGGGGCGAGGTCGGGGCCACGCGTTCCGCGGTGAAACGGATGCGTCATCCCACCCGAGGGTGGACGACGTTCGACATCGAGATGCTGCACGATCCCGAACGTGACCACTGGCTCATGCTGTACAGCTTCCGCGACGACATCTGAGCACCTAACGGCGGGTCAGCCGGCGCCGGCTGACCGCGGCGGCCACGGCCCGCCGGCTCGTCGATCAAGCAGGACCTCCGACCCCTGCCCCAGCCGTCACTTTGTTGACACTGGACATGGCGCCAGGCGGTTATCGCCTGATGGGTTGAATGATTCGTTGCCACCTGGCGAACTGGGTATGTTGGGAGCTGCTCACGCTTCGATGGTTCCATGAAACCAGTGATTGGATTGATGATGAGAACGACTTGGCAGAAAAGTTCGTATTCGGTGGCCAATGGTGCCTGCGTCGAAGTGGCTCGGGGCGGGAGCTACGGCGCAAGCCAGATTCTGGTTCGGGATTCCAAGAATCCTATGGGGGGAACCCTCACGTTCTCCCCATCGTTGTGGACGGCGTTCCTGGATGACCTCAAGTCGGGTCGATTCTCATCGCCGGGGCCGGCGAGCTGATCGAGCGAACGCGATGAGCAGGCCGCCTGCCAGCGCCACAATCGCGATCAGTTCCAGTTCATGACGGGATGATGTTGTCTTGGGTGGCGTGAACGGTGGCGAGAGTTGAGCCCGAGTGAACTCCCCGGAAACGATCGACACGAACCGGCGACGCTCCCGATTATTCCTCGTATCGATCCATATGCGCCCGACGCGGGCCCACCAGGATCGGGATATCTCGCTGCTGAATAGGTCGGCGACCATGGCTCGGAGTTCGGTTTCATCCACTACTCCCAGCTCCCATACCGCGAGCCAATACATCATCATCAAGTTGATAAATAATTCCTGTCGGGCATGTGGTGTCGATGCTGTCTTGGGATCGAGGACTTCAAGAAACTCCGGATTATCCAGTGCCAGTTTGATAAGTTCGAGATGCTGTTGGCGATCCATTTCGGCGAGTTCCTGGTGCACCTGCCGACGGTGGAAGAGCAGAGATGCCACCACACCACACAGGGCTGCTGCCGACAGCAGGGCCGAAGCCCCGCCGTAAGCCTGGCCCACATTGGCGAGCTGGACCCAGGGCAGGTCGCCGGAGGCGGCTCGGGCCATCAGTAGTGGCGACAGGAGCACGGCGGCGACCACGGCCAGCAGGGTGCCGGCCAATAGCCAGTTCTGTTGACGGGGGCGTCGGGACCTCGGCCTGTATCGGGGAACGTCGATCATCATTCGGGCACCCGGATTCCTCGGAGGGGTTCGGATCCGGTATCAGTGCGGGCGCGCCGAACAACCCGGTGGTGAGCGTCCTCTCGGACTCGGCCCCGCGAGACTGCGGTATCTCGCCGGGTGCCGCCCGGGTACCGGCGGCCGCTGACATGCCTCAGTGGATCGCATTCTGCAAGCTGTCGGCATGGGCCCCGGCAAGGCGGAGCGGGCGACGCGTGGATGGCCGAGGTGACGGCCGTCAGGTGGTGGAATGAGGACTACCTCGGCGCCGGCCTTGAGGCCTACGACCTGAACAGCTGCGACGGCATGGCGTGCGGCCCGCCGGAAACGCTGGTGATCATGCCGCCGAACGACTCACCGCCGGACCGTCACCATCGCCGCACTGACCGCCCAGAACCAACTGTGCCCCTACGCCCGGGCGCTTACGCACCTCGGCCAATGGTGCCTCAACCACCGGCCGTGACAGGCCCCGCCCGGCTCGTTCAGCAGTCCGGATCATCCGTCAGCTGAACGAGGACCATCATCGTGTCGCCGTCGGTGTATGACGTAGCCCGGACCCGGTAGGTGCCCGGCCCCGGATCGATCAGTAGATGGTTGTCGTCCTCCAGTTCCGTGCCGGGCCAGGCCGCATCGAACAACACGACCGGCCCGTCCACCACCCAGCGGACGTCCTCGTCGATGTCCCACGGCACGCCGTCATCGACGGCTCTGCGGGCGCCGTCGATCAGATCCTTTTCCGCGTACGCCGCCAACCATCGTACGAACAATCGCTCTTCCGGCAGGTAGGTGGTGTTCGCCGGCTCGTCACCCAGGACAAGCGCCGCCGGCGAGCCGACCGGGATCAGGCCGACGTAGCCGTCGACCGCACACGCCCGCTCGTAGTCGTCGGTGTCCCCACCACCCCACGCGGGCAGCGCCGATCGTGGAACCACGATCAGCGGCCCACCCAGCGACGTGACCGACACGCTCACTGCTCGTCGAAGGCGTCGGCGCCACCGAGCAACGACCGGGTGATGCCGTGCGCCTCGTCGAGCATCTCGTCCGTCGCGGTGGTCAGGTCACCGTCGGTGGTGTCCCGGTCGGCTTCCGCGGCGATCAGCACCGCCCGGCGCACCAGCTCCTTGATGAACGACGCCGTCATGCCCTCGATCCGGGTCGCCACCTCGTCGATGACCGTGGGTGACAGCGTGAGCTGCCGGGCGTACCGCAGCAGCAGTAACCGCCGGGCCCGCTGATCCGGCAGCGGCACCTCGACCGCGAGATCCACCCGCCCCGGGCGCTGTGCCAGGGCCGGCTCCAGGACCTCGACCCGGTTCGTGGTCAGCAGGAACGCCACGTCGGCGTCGTCACTGAGCCCGTCCAGCGCTTCGAGGACCTCGAACAGCAGCGGTTGCCCGCCCGACCCGAAATCTCGGTTCTCCGCGACCAGGTCACAGTCCTCCAGGACGACCAGCGCCGGTTGCAGCGCCCGTGCCATCCGCGCCGCGTCGGTGACGAACTGGATCGACGGCCCCGACAGCAGCACCACGGTCAGCTCCGGCAACGCCCCGAGCAGGTACCGCACGGTGTGGGTCTTCCCGGTGCCGGGTGGACCGTACAGCAGCAGCCCGCGTTTGAGGTGTTGCCCGGCGGCCCGCAGACGGTCCCGGTGCCGCGCCACCCCGGCGACGTGCCGGTGCAGCCGGTCGAGCAGGCCGTCGGGCAGCACGATGTCGTCCGGCGCCAGCTCCGGCCGCTGCTGGAAGGTGATGCCGCCGATCCCCGGCTCGAAATCCGAACCGCCGAGCGTCAGCACCTGACCGCGCAGCACCGACCGGCGCACCATCAGCTCCCGCACCTCGGCGATGAGCGCCGCCGCACCACCCGCCGCCGGGCACAGGATCTCCATCCGCCCGTTCGGCGCCCCGTACCGGGCGGCCGCGGCCCGCTGCAACACCACGACCGGCCCACCCGCGTACGTGAACAGCCGCAGCCCGAACGACACCGCCTCCCGGGTGGTCGCCGGCCCGGTCGCGACACTCGCGTAGTCCACCGCACCGATCGGGAACTGCCCGAACCGCCCGCCCATCTCCAGCAGCTCACCCAGCGAATGATGATTACGCTGCTCCCCACCACCGATCCCGAGCAGCTGCGCCGGCCCGCCCCGGTCCTGGATCTCGGCGAGCGCCACGTCCAGATCCACGAACCGGTACCCCGGCACCTCCTCACTGACCACCGCGACCTCCCGCGGATCGACCCCGAGATGCTCCTGCAACACCGGATTGAGGGCCCGATCATCGTCCTGCTGGGTGTTCTGCCGGTGAGCTGCCACCACTTCGTCGAGAAAGACCTGAAAGGCAGAGACGAATTCGCGCGTACGTTGATCCATGCTCGGCAAGCTAACCGAGAACGGGCCGTTCCGTGCCGGGTTCACCCACCCGTCCGCCATACCCATCGACGGGTCTTGTGGGGGTCGCCTACCGTCGTCGGCATGGGCGCGGTGGTGGTCGTCGGGGCCGGTGTGATCGGGCTGAGCGTGGCGCACGAGCCGGCGCGGGCCGGGCGTCGGGTGCCGGTGATCGCCGCCCGGGTCGCGCAAGTGGTCCCGGCATGAGCCGCGGCCCGAGCGTCACCGGCCGGGACCTTCTCCACACCACCGGTTTCTTTCTGGTAACCGTTTTCTATCTGCTGGAGGTGGTCGAGAAAGGCGGGTGGCGGCTGTGGATGGGCGCGATCGGCGCCGTGTTCTGGCTGCTGATCCTGGTTTCCGAAGTCCGCGACTACCTCCGTCGCGACCGCGACCATCGGCAGTTCAAAGATCATCCTTGAGTACGTCACCGGCCACCACGCTCAGGGACGTGCCCGTCTCGGCCGCGTGGCAGCACAGACCGGCGTAGACGTCCTCGATCGTGCAACGCGGCCACCCGTCGACCAGCGGCAGCATCCTCGTCGGTGAACTGTGCCGGGCTCGAATCGCTGCAGGCCGGGTCCGTTTGGCACCATCCGTGTCGGGTACACCGGCCGCTACACGATGAGAGGAGCGCCACGATGACGGACCCGCGGCAGCCCGAAACCCACCGGCCCGAAGAGCACCCGGACACCGAACAGCGAACCGAGGACGCCGACCCGGCCACCGCGGCGGGCGGCAGCCACGATCCCAGCGGCGACCGGCCCGTGACGGAGCCGTCCGGCCGGACCACCGCCGACGGATCCTGAAGTCCGGCAGGCGCCCACCTTCGCCGACCGCCGGCCCGGCCGCCTGAGTCCCCGGTTGCGGACTCCCGCCCCATGGATAGGCTGCTGGAGTGCCCGAGCTGGATGAAGAGACGATCGCGTTCGCCAACCGCATGTTCGACCTGGCGCGTTCCGGGGACACCGAGGAATTGGCGGGCCAGGTCGCGGCCGGGCTGCCGGTCAACCTCACCAACGCCAAAGGCGACACGCTGCTGATCCTGGCGGCCTACCACAACCATCCGGCCACGGTGACCGCGCTGCTGGAGCTGGGTGCGGACCCCGGCCGTGTCAACGACCGGGGTCAGACCGCCTTGGCCGCCGCGGTGTTCCGGCAGAACGCCGCGATGGTGACGGCGCTGCTCGGTGCGGGCGCCGACCCGGACGGCGGCGCACCCTCCGCGGTGGCCACGGCGGAATTCTTCAAGCTACCCGAGATGGCCGCCCTGCTTCAGGGGTGATCCGCTCAGCGGGCCATGTGCCGGGCCGCGCGCAACGTCCGCAACAGGCCGGGTTCGGTACCGAACCCGGCCGCGAGGTCGGCCAGGGTCGGGGCCGGAAGTCGTAGAGGTCACGGCCCAGTTCGGGACGGCTGATACCGAAAGTCTCGGTGACGCAGCCCAGGTCGAATGGGTTCGAACCGTCGTCGACCAGCGCCACCACCCCGTGCGAGGATTCTTGCGACATCCGCGATTCCTAGCACTTGACACCACGGTCGACCCGGACCGCCAACACCACGGCGTCGGCACCCGTCTCGTCCAAGCCGCAGCCGACGAGGCCCGCGCCGCTGGATGCGAACGGCTGCACGTCGACTTCGAAGCCCACCTGCAACCCTTCTACCTCAACAAATGCGGCTTCCGAACGACGCAAGCCGGGCTCTTACACCTGACATAGAAGCAAGCCACACCTGCGGCTTCACATCGGGAGAACGACGAATCTCTATCACAATAGTTCGCGCCAGAGCCCGCAAACTGACGACCAAAGCCACACTGGCGTTTCTTTCCTTCAGCCGGTTCTGCGTCCTGAAGAAGCTGGAAGGGCTGGATGAGGAGAAGTTGCGACGCCGCCTGGTGATGTCCGATACGACGCTGCTCGGGCTGGTCCAGCACCTGACCGGCGCCGAGCGGTACTGGTTCGGAGACACAGTGGCCGGCACCCCCCGGTATGCTGATGCCAGCATCGGCATGACGGTCGCTGAGGATCAGCCTGCCGAACGGGTCATTGCCGACTACCGCACCACCATCGGCGACAGTGACGTGTACGTCCGCGCGGCCGGTGACCTAGACTTCCGCACCGCCCAGTCCGTGAACGAGGAGCCCCGTACGCTTCGTTGGGCCCTGGCTCACATGACCTGCGAAACCACCCGGCACGCAGACATCCTTCGCGGACTCATCGACGGCGTCACGGGCCATTGAGGGTGTGGCGGCTACCCGCTGCCACAACCACTGGTCAGCCGGCTCGGATCGAGCGACACGAACAGAAAGAGCCCAACCTCCAGGAGCCCTCCGGCTGCGGCCACCAGCCTGCCGCACACGACTGTCCTCGTAACCCCGAAGTAACTTACAAACTGCAGCACTGAGGGCGGGCCGATTTCTGCAGTCAGGCCGTAGATACACCCGTTCGGCGGAATACTGCTGGTGGCGGGAGGTGGTTGATCATGCCTTCACAACTTGCCTGGCTCGACAGTTCACGCGCGGACCAGCAACGGATGCGCGAGCTCATCGGTATGTTCGGTGACCAGGAGTCGCGCGATGACCTCGGTATCGGCCAGGTGCGGGATGCCTTCGGTGATCTGCGACCTCCCGCGGATCGACCCCGAGATGCGCCGTCAGCACCGGATCGAGAGCCCGGTCGTCACCCTGCTGAGCGTTCTCCCGATGGCCTGCCACGACCTCGTCGAGAAAAACCTGAAAGGCGGAGACGAATTCGCGCGTACGTTGATCCATGCTCGGCAAGCTAACCGAGAACCTGGCTATGACGGTTGTATTCGGCTCCACCAAGGCGGCTTGACCTGGCCCCACTCGTGCGGTTCATGACGGTTTGAATCGGCTCCACCAGAACGGCTTGAAGTGGCCCCACCTGCGGGCCGGTTTCAGTCTTTCGTGGCCGGTCCGGCGGCGTGCCGGTCAGGATTTGCTGGTGGCGGGTTGTTTCGCGGCGGTTCTGGAGAGTCGGTAGGAGTCGGTGCCGGTCTCGATGATCGTGCCGTTGAAGGTGAGCCGGTCGACGATCGCTGCGCAGAGCCGGGGGTCGGTGAAGGTGCGGGTCCAGCCGGAGAAGGATTCGTTGGACGCGATGGCGACGCTGTTCTTCTCTTCGCGTTCGGTCAGGACTTGGAACAGCATCTCTGCGCCGCGGCGGTCAAGTTCGAGATACCCCAGTTCGTCGATGCAGAGCAGGTCGACGCGTCCGTAGCGGGCGATGGTCTTGGTCAGCTGGCGGTCGTCGGCGGCTTCGACCAGTTCGTTGACCAGCTTCGCGGCGAGGGTGTAGCGGACCCGGAACCCGGCCATCGCGGCCGCGGAGCCGAGACCGATGAGCAGGTGTGATTTACCGGTGCCGGAGTCACCGATCAGGCAGAGCGGCTGGCCGGAGCGGACCCAGTCGCAGTTGGCCAGGTTGTTGATCAGGGCGGGGTTGATGCTCGGGTTGGCGGTGTAGTCGAAGTCGCTGAGCCATTTCTGGCGGGGGAAACCCGCGGCTTGCAGCCGTCGCTGGGACCGGCGCCGGTCGCGTTCCTCGCATTCGGCCATCAGGAGTTCGGCGAGCAGGCCGCGATAGCTGAGCTGGTCGCGTTCGGCGCGGGTGATCAGGTCGGAGAACTGGCTGCGGACCGTGGGCAGGTGCAGGACCCGGCAGGAGGTCTCGATCGCCGCGTCGGCGGCGCTTTCGGTCATGGCTCGGGGAACACGGCTCACGATGATTCCTTTCTCCGGTGGTGTAACAGCTGGTCCCAGCGGTTCAGGTCCGGTGGCGGCCGATGATCGGCGGGCAACCGTGCCACTCTCTGCAGGGTTCGTTCGGTGACCGCCGGTGGTGGCGGTGGAGGCGGTGGTGCCGGCGGCCGACCGGCCGTGATCGTCGGTGAGGGCCCGGCGTTCTGGGCGGCTTTGCGAGCCTCGACCGCGACGATGTCGGCGGTAGCGGCGCCGACGCTGAGGGCGGCCCGGATGCCGGCGGACACGTCCTGGCTGCGCAGATGCCGGTGCAGCAGCAGGACCTGGATCAGTTGCCGGGTGCCGGTGGCCTCGTCGGTGGCGGCCTTCGCCGCCGTCCAGAAGGCTTCATGATCGGCGGTGAAGGTGCCTTCCCGGCGAGCTTGGTCGAGGGCTTCCGACCCGGCGAGGGCTCCGGGTTTGCGCAGCAGGATCTCCAGGTAGTGATCCAGCAGCAGCCGCTGACCACCGCGTCCGGGCAGGCGGGGATGCCGGGCGATCTCGGTGCGGCCGTCGGCGATGACCACTTCGGTGGTGCCGAGCGTGACCTGCAGCTTGCGGCCGATGAACCGGGCCGGGACCGAGTAGTCGTTCATCCGGACCGTCACCGTCGCCTCGCGATCGACCCGCGGCCGCAGCGTCAGAGAGGCCCCGAACTTCTCCGCCGGCAGCCGGGCCAGCAGCACGGCCTCGGCGGCGAAGTCCTCACCGATAGTCCTCGACCGGAGCCGGATCTTGCGGTCCCGGTCGGCCAGATCGGCAACCGCCAGCCGCTGGTTCAGCTCTTCCAGGGTGGCGACGACAGGGACAGGGGTCAGCCGGTTGCGGCGGTAGTAGCCGACCTGGCCTTCGACGCCACCCTTCTCATGAGCGCCTTCCAACCCGGGAATGCAATAGAAGGCCGTGAAACCGTAATGCTCTCGGAAAGCCTCCCACCTGGGGTTTTCCATCCTCGATCGGCTCCGGAAGACTACCCGGCGTACTGCCGAGCTCAAGTTGTCATAGCGGATCTGCCCGACCGGGATCCCACCGATCAACTCGAAGGCGTATTCGTGTCCTTCGAGGAACGTTTCCTGCCCGCAGGACACCGTCACGCGATGCACCGACAGGCCGGAGTAGGCCAACCGGAACGCGAACAGGTGGCAGCGGGTCATGGTCCCGGCCAGGCAGATCACGACCTCACCGAAGTCGACCTCAGCGTCGGCGCCGGGCCGGTTGTGCCGGATGATGAACCCGTCCATCGGCGCACCCGCCTCCGCCGCGATCTGCCCGCGTCGCGTCGACACGTAGTCACGCACCGTCGAGTACGGGACGTCGGCTTTCAGCTCTTCCGCCAGCCGGTCCTTGATCCGCCGAGCGGTATGCCGCTGCTTGCGCGGTGCTTCCAGATCCGCCCGCAGCCACTCGTCGATCGTCTTCTTCACCGGATCCAACCGCGGTGACCGGCGAACCGGCTGCCGACGCGGCGCCGGCTCAGCTGAGGTCAGTGCTTCGCGGACAAACCGGCGGTGCACCCCGTGCTTACGCGCCAGCGCCCGGATCGAGAGCTCTTCGAGCACCGCGTCAGAACGGATTCGGCGGAACAGTTCGACCTTGGTCAACGACACGGGCGCCCCCAACAACGGCGAGCACACTCAGGACTTAAAGCGCAACACCGCAGGTGGGGCCACTTCAAGCCGACATCACCCATTCGTGCGGGAAAGTCACTCGCGGGTGGGGCCAGGTCAAGCCGCCTTGGTGGAGCCGAATACGACCGTCATAGCCAAGAACCGGCCGTTCCGTGCCGGGTTCACCTGCCCGTCCGCCGACCCGGGCGATGATGCCGGGTGCGACGTGCCGGTCGCGCGTGCGACACCGAGCCGGTCGCCGTATCCATCGATGGGTCTTGTGGCGGCCGCCTACCGTCGTCGGCATGAGCCGCCGCCCGAACGTCACCGGCCGGGAACTTCTCCGCACCACCGGTTTCTTTCTGATTACCGTTTTTTATCTGCTGGAGGTGGTGGAGAAAGGCGGGTGGCGGCTGTGGATGGGCGCGATCGCCGTCATGACCTGGCTGCTGCTCTTCGTCTGGGAGGTCCGCGACTACCTCAGTCAGCGCCGTTCCGACCGCGTGGCCGGCCGAGACGATCCGGAAACTCGACGGTGAGTGCGGTGGTGAAGCGGCGGCGGTACTCGGTCGGCGTCAGGCCGGTCTCCCGGCGTAGCAGCGCCCGCAGGTTCGTCGCGGTGCCGAGACCGCTGCGGCGGGCCACCACCTCGAGGCGGGGCTCGCCGCGTTCCAGCAGGCGGCAGGCGAGCGCGACCCGTTCGGCGGTCAGCCAGGCCAGCGGGGTGGTGCCCAACTCGGTGCGGAACCGCCGGTGCGGCGTCGCCGCGCTCACCGCCAGCCGCCCGGCCAGGTCGGCGACGGTCAGCGGTCGGTCGAGATGCTCCTGGAC
Source organism: Actinoplanes couchii (assembly GCF_016862075.1). GTDB lineage: Bacteria > Actinomycetota > Actinomycetes > Mycobacteriales > Micromonosporaceae > Actinoplanes > Actinoplanes couchii. The sequence continues at coordinate 57,377 of NZ_BOMG01000115.1, forward strand.
CCATGCCAGCAGCGGGCCCAGCGACTCGTCCGGGACCGCCGGGATCGGCCGCTCCACGAACTGCCGCTGACCGCCGTCACGGTGCGCGAACACCAGCCGGCGGCTGACCGCGTTGGCCACCTCGGCGCCATGGTCACGCCGCACCACGTGCAACCCCAGATCAAGAGCCGCGGCACTCCCGGCCGCGGTGAGGATGTCACCGTCGTCGACGAACAGAACATCCAGCTCCATCCGTACGCCGGGAAAACGCGACCGGAACCGATCAGCCCACTGCCAGTGGGCGGTGACCCGCCGCCCGTCCAGCACCCCCGCCTCGGCCAGGGTGAACGCCCCACTGCACAGCCCGATGAGCCGGGCGCCTCGTGCGTGCGCCCGCCGGATCGCGTCCAGAACGGCCCGGCGCCGTGGCACCTCGATGTCGGGCCGGTTCGGCACGATCACCGTGTCCGCCTCGTCGACCGCACTGAGCGGCGCGACCCCGCTCAACCGGAAGAAGCCGTCCCGCATCCGGGTGCTGCGGGTGGCCGCACAGAGCCGGAAGTCGTAGAGGTCACGGCCCAGTTCGGGACGGCTGATACCGAAGATCTCGGTGACGCAGCCCAGCTCGAACGGGTTCGAACCGTCGTCGACCAGCGCCACCACCCGATGCGAGGATTCTTGCGACACCTGCGATTCCTAGCACTCACGGCGTATCCACGCAAAGGCCCACGATGAAGCCGTGACCGAACCGATCTCCCTGACCACCGCCCTGGCGTCCTTCACCGAACTGTGGAGCCCGCGCATCGTCGCCCGCGTCAACGACTACGACATCCGCGTCGCGAAGGTGCACGGCGAGCATGTCTGGCACGTCCACGACCACACCGACGAGTTCTTCCTGGTCCTGGACGGCGAGCTGACCATCGCCCTGCGCGACCGCACGGTGCTGCTGCGCCGCGGGGACGTCTTCACCGTTTCCCGCGGCACCGAGCACAAGCCGTCGTCGCAGACGGGCGCGTCGATCCTGATGGTCGAGCCGTCCGGCACTCTCACCGTCGGCGACCGGCACGACGAGGTGCCCGCCCACGTCGACGCGACCACAGGTCACATCCTGTAAGCCGGCCTTCGCCGGCTGGGCGTGGCATCAGCGCGGCAGCGGCATCACCCGGCGGAAGATCGGGACCGCCACCGCTGCCACCGCGACGTGCATCAGCATCAGCGCGACGACGGCGACGATGCCGGTGCCGGGCTGCCCCTCGCCGGTCAGCAGCAGCACGTCGGGGATGAGCGACACCACGACGATCGTCGGCACCAGCCACCGGAACACCGCGGCCGGCTGCTTCGCCGCGCGACGGATCACGGCCCAGCCGATCGCGGCGATCAGGACACCGACGACGGACAGAAATCCGTACGCGCCGATCGTCAAGGGCATGAACTCGTCGCTCGCCCCGGCGGCGTGGGCCAGCATGGCGATGACCGCGTTGACGGCGACCGAGCCGATGGCCGCGAGGGCGATGCCACCCGCCACCCGGAGCGGGGTCGTCTGCTGGGCAACCAGCGTGGAATCCTGGGCAGCCATCGTCATCTCCGCATTCGTTTGCTTAAACAGTTGAGCGAAAGCTAGCGGCATTTACTTGAACATGCAAGTAAAAAGTGGTGGCTGGGATCGGCGCACGAATGAGAGTGACACCCCCATCATGGCTGAGTGAGCCGCACGGCCGACCCCCACGACGACCGGCCCACCCTCGCCGTGCTGAACGGCGACGGGCTCAACGCCGTCGAGCCGGGAGACGTGCCGATCTCTGCCCCCACCGATCTGACGAGGTCAGACCGCGGTGTTGGCCCGGACGTCGAACGGGTTGAAGCCCCAGGGGCGGGAGACGGAACGCGGTACGGCGAACGCGAACCAGCCGTCACCGAGCGGCTCGAACACGGCGTCGCCCGCGGTGTCTCCCATCCGGGGTGACGGCTGCACGCCGGCGTCGCACCGTGTCAGGCCGGCGAAATACGACAAGCCGCTGTCCTTCGTCACGTAGGCCGTGCATCCGTCGTGGCTCCACACGGCCGAGAAACGGTACAGGCCGTGGCTCGCGCCGTACGGTGACATCGCCAACTGCTCCAGCCCGGACCGGTGGAACCGGAACAGCGCCCGGCCGGACACACCCGAACACGCCACCACCATCGTCAGGACGGACACTACCGGCAGCACCGACCGGACCACCCACGACCGGCCGCGCAACGACAGCACCCAGCCCACCACGGCCACCGTCCACAACACCATGGCGATCCACAGCCAGGTCAGGTAGCCGCCCGGAAGCACGACCCCGTAGAGCAGCACGACCGAAGCGAACACCACGAGGGCGATCGGCCACCGGGCTCCGGTTGATCCTGGTCGGGCGAGCAGATCTTCGCCGGGTGCGATGGGATGTTCCTGGTGCTGCTCGATCCGCATGCGGTAAGGAGATCATGCAGTCGTGTTCGGGATCCACCCTGGACAACCGTTTGCCGCTCGGCGGCCACGAACTCGCACCAGTGCGAGCCGGTGCCGAGCGGCTGACAGCCAGAATGTCGCGGACCTTGGTGATCCCGGAGGTCAGTAGACGGCTGCGATGGCGTCGGCGAGGGCGGAGGGCTGGGACAGGAACGGTGAGTGCGCGCAGTCGAGCGTGACGACTGACGTCGGTGCGGCGGAGACGGTGTCGATCTCCTTGACCAGGCGGTGCTGCAGGGCGGGCAGGACGGCGCGGTCCCGGGCGGTCACCACGTAGCTGTGTGGGACCGCGCCGTACCGGGCCGGCGTCACCGGGAACGCCTCGCCGGGGATGCCCAGCGGTTCGTCGGTGCGGAGCATGGCGATCGCGGCGGCCGCGGTGGCCGGGTCGACGTCGTCGTAGAAGGCGTCGATCAGCGGCTGGGGTTCGTCGGTGCGGATACGCAGCGAACCGAGCTCGGCCGGATCGCCGGCGAAGAGCGGCTTGACCAGGTCACCCTCGTTCTCGGGGGAGAAGATGTCGGTCACCGCGGGGAGCCCGCCGACGGGGGCGAAGGCCGCGACGTACATCAGGTGCTCAAAAAGGTGGGGCGCCTTCTCGGCGGCGGCGGTGGCCGTCACGCCGCCCATGCTGTGGGCGACGACCACGCTGGGCCCGAGCGGTTCGAGCTGCTCGATCAGGTTGTCGGCGGCCGACCGGGCGGTCACCGCGCCGGGAGCGAGATCGATGGCGACCGAGGGGATGTCCCGGGCGGCCAGTCGGGTGGTGACCGGGCTCCAGCACCAGGAGCCGTGCCAGAAACCGTGGACGAAGACGACGTTACGCATGTCCCGGAACGTTAGGGCCGCCCGTCGTCGTCAACCACGTCTCGTTTGTGCGGGGCAGACCTGTGCGGGGCAGGTCTGTGCGGGGCAGGTCTGTGCGGGGCAGGGACGACAGCCGGGCAGCGGTCGGAGTGCCGGCGACGGGCTGCATGGTGAGCATCCGCTGCCGCGTTACGGGGCTGGCGACGATCGAGCAGTCGAAGTCGAGCCGGCCGACCCGCTCGTCGTGCACCACCTTCGCCGAACAGTGCAGCGCCGCCACCTCGTGCCGTTCCCACATGCCCCGGAACTCGGCGCTCTCGGCGAGCAGCCGGTCGACCAGCTCCGGCCGGCCGCGCTGGGCACTGACAAAACGCAGATCCGACACGTACGCGAAGCCGGTCTGTTCCTGCTGTTCGAACGGGTCCAGCCTGCCGCGCCAGGACGGTGTCATGAACCAGTGCCAGACCAGATTGGCCTCCCACGACGGCCGGCCGGCGAACTGCCCGAAGAGGGAGACGTTCAGCCAGTTCTGGGCCAGGACCGTGCCCAGTTCGTCGGTGATGAACGCCGGAGTCGTCGACGCGATCGCTTCCAGCAGGTAGACCAGGCCCGGATCGGGTGGTTCCAGGCCGGGCTGCCGGGCCGGGGCGGAGTGTCCGGCCAGCCGGAAGACGTGGGCCTCCTCGTCGGGGTTCAGGCGCAGGGCGACCGCGAGGGCGGCGAGCACGGAGGACGACGGACGCGGCCCCCGCCCCTGTTCGAGGCGCTCGTAGTAGGTGGTCGAGACGGTGGCCAGCGCGGCCACCTCCTCGCGCCGCAGGCCCGGCGTGCGCCCGGCGGGCCGGGGCGGCAGTCCGGCCTCGGCGGGAGCCAGCTGCTCCCGGCGCCGGCGGAGAAAATCGCCCAGGGCAGGTCGGTCATCCACCCGGCAGATGATAGTGCTGACGGCAACGGTCCTGGAAAGGTGTGGCGCTCGCAGGAGCAGGGCCCGGGGAACTGGTCGGCGTCCTCGCCGGCTGCACCCACCCGATCGACGTAAGTGATTGATGACCGCGGGTCCTCGTGGGACGGTGGTTCCACGCGTAGGCGGGAGAGAGACTTGCGACGACGCGACTGGCTCACCCATGTCCTGCCGCTGACGGTCTCCACGATCGCGACAGGCATCCTCATCAATCTCACCTCGGAGCAACTGGGTGACCTCCGGCTCTGGACCGGTGCGGCCGTCGCCGCGCTGGCCACGACGGTGTTCACGATCCGGATCGGCCGGTTGACGGCAGCCGGCGACCCGGTGGCGGAGGCCGCCGCGACCCTGCGCCGGCAAGTCCATGAGCGGTGGCGCAGGGATCCGGTCTGGAACAGCGTCAGTGCGGGTGGGCGCCTGCGCATCCGATGGCAGGCGGGCCCGGTCGATCTCTTCCCCGCCATGCCCGCCGACCGGGGGACAGGTGAACAGGCCGAGCAGTTCCTCGCCGCCGCGGCCACCGGCAACGCGACCCGGATGGTCGTACTCGGCGAAGCGGGCAGCGGTAAGACCGAACTGCTGGTCGGTGTCCTCCGCACCCTGATCACCCGCCCCGGCCCGGACGGCCGGATCCCGGTGATCATCCCGATGACGGCCTGGCATCCGGGCACCACCGCCGACGAGTGGCTCTTCACCTGGCTGCACGACAACTTTCCGTTCCTGCGTACCCGGTTCTCGGATGGCACCCTGTCCCAGAAGCTCGGCGCCGAACGGCGGATTCTGCTTCTGCTCGACGGATTCGACGAGATCACGGCCGAGGACCGTGGTCAGGCGCTGCGGGATCTCCACGAGATCGCCGTCGAATGGCCGATGGTGCTCACCAGCCGCGCCGCCGAATATCGCGTGGTACAGGGTGCAGGCCGGCTCTTCGAGAGCGCTCACGGCATCCACCTGCGTGCGCTGGAACCCGAGGACGCGATCGGCTACCTGGCCCGGGCGGACGACGGGCGCTGGTCCGCGGTGGCAGCGGCGCTACCCGGCCACACCGTGCTCCGGGAGACCCTGAACCGGCCGCTGACCGTGATGCTGGCGGACACCATCTACAACCGGGCGGCAAGCCGGGCCGGTGGCTCGCCGCCGGATCCGCGGAACCTTCTCGGGTACGCGGATCCAACGGCGCTGCGGGAACACCTGCTGAGCGAATTCCTGCCGGTCCGTTACCTGCCCGACCCGAAGCCGCCCCGATGGACCGTCGACCAGGCCCGCCGCGCCCTCGGCTACCTGGCGCGCACCGTGCCGGAGACGGAGTTCCGCTGGTGGGCTCTGCCCGCCGGGCCGCCACTGTGGCAACGGATCCCGGCCCCGATCATCGCCATCGCCTTCGTGGTCTGGGCGGCGCTGTCGGCGGGACTGCTCAATCAGTGGATATTCACCGAGCCGAACACCGGTGCCACCCATGCACTACGGGTCGCGGCGGCCACCCTGGTCTGCTTTCTGGCGCTGCTGTACCTCACCGGCCAGCGTGACACCGCGGTGCTGGCCGCGACCGGTGCGTACATCACCGGAACGCTGAGCGGCACCTACGACCTGGCGCTGGTGGTCGGTCTCGTCGTAGGTTTCGCCTGGCGTTTCACCCGGCATGCCAAGGCCGGCCCGGTACGGCACGGCTCTGTCCGGGACGCGATCCTGATCGGTGCCGGCGGCGCACTCGCCGCGCTGGCCGTCCGCGGTGTGGGCCTGCTGTTCCCGTTGACACCGTCACTGATCGAGGGCTTCGGAGGCGGCGCCCTCGACGGGTTCGCCAGCCGGTGGGATCAGGACGCGAATGGCTGGATCGCGACCGGCCTGGTCACGGGGCTGATCACCTGGTGCGGGGTGACGATCGCCCGCGACCGTGACAGCACGCCCGCCGGCCCGGCGTCCGGCCCGGTTCGCTGCGCCGCCGTCGCGGGCGTGACGGTGGCCCTGTTCAACTCGTGGGCAGACCGCTACGGCAAGGTCGAGGCCGCCTGGATGGCGGCGCCGGCCGACGGGCTGGCGGCCGGCCTGGCGGTCTGGTGGGTGGCGCACTGGTGCAGGCTCTGGTCGGTGTCCCGGACCGGGCCGGGGCCCTCGCGGGCCGTGGCATACGGGCTGTCGGTGGGCGCGGTCACGGCCGGCCTCAACCTTCTCGGCTACGGGACCAGGACCGACATGCACACCCCGTGGGCCCGTGCGCTCGCCGAGGGAATCACCGTCGGGCTGCTCGTCTGGTACGCGCTGGACCTGCCGGACCGGTCGATGCGGCAGCATGCCACCGTATGTCCGTCCCCCGGCCGGTGGGTGCGGGTCGCCGCGCCCACCGCCGGGATCGGTTTGCTGGCCGGAACGCTGGACGGCATGTCCGCGGGAATCGGCCGAGGCGTGGCGACCGGTGTCACGACCTTTCTGATCATGTACGTCCTGGCCGTGCGCCGTGGCGAGCCGCAGGTGGAGACCTCCTCCGCCGGTATCTCCCCGGTCGAGGCGGGCGTCGCGGCGATGAGCCTCGTCGGCCTGGTGGCCGGTTTCGGGTACGCGCTGATGTTCGGGTTGATCGCCGGTCTGGGCTGCCGGGTGACTCGCGACATCGCAGCCCGCGGGCAGCCGTCCGGGCGTCGGCCGAGGATCTCCGTACGCGGTGGTGCGGCAGGTGTCCTGCTCGGCAGTGTCGCGTTGCTCGCTGCCGTCTTCAACCATCTGCCGTTCGGCGTGCTCGTCACCATCGGCCTGACCAGTTTCCTCGCCGGCGCGTTCGCGTTCGGCGTCGACGCGCAAGAACGGGACCGGCTGCCGGTCACCTCACCGTTCGGTCTCTACCAACGTGACCGGAACACCTCGATCGTGATCATCGTGATGGTGGCGGTCGCCATCGGTGCGGCGGTCGGCGCGCGGGGAGCGGCATTGAGCCAGTCCGCGTCCGTCGGTCTGCTGGCGGCCGTGGGCACGACGATGACGTACGGTCTGTCCGCGGGCCTGGTCGTCGCGACGGCGGCGACCCGTTTTCCGGCCTTCACCGTCAGTCGTGTCCGGCTCTGGTACCGAGGCGAGACACCGTGGGCGCTGATGGCGTTCCTGCACGACGCCCACCAGCGCCGGCAGGTGCTGCGCAGCATCGGTGCCGTCTACCAGTTCCGGCACCAGGAACTGCAGCAGCAGATCGCCGCCGAGTACCGGTGACCGGGAGTGCCCAGAGCCCTCGCCCGCTGCGGACCGGACGTGACCGGCGGTGCGGCAGCCTGCCCAAGGCATCGACGATTGTCAAGGGCTGGGATGGCTTGCTCGCGGTGAAGGGATCGATTCGCCTCGCAGCATTGACAGCATCAGTGTTATCGCTAACATCCTGCGGAAACACCAGCGTCATCAATGTGAAACCCAGGAGTTCCCCATGGTGCCGTCCCCGCACCGCGTCCTGGCCGCTCTCGCGACGATTCTCGCCGTCGTCATGGCCGTGTTCGCGTTCCCCGTCCCCGCCTCCGCCGGCCCGGTGTTCACCAACCCGCTCAACAACTCTGGCCCCGACCCCTACATGACCTGGTACAACGGCAACTACTACCTGATGACCACGCCGTGGAGCGGCCCGCTGACCATGCGCCGGGCCCCGACCATCGCCGAACTCAAGATCGCCACCCCTGCCGCCGTGTTCAGCGCGCACGCCACCGGCCGCGACAAGAGCATCTGGGCGCCCGAGTTCCACCTGCTCAACGGGCCGAACGGGCAGCGCTGGTACATCTACTACTCGGCCGGCGACGGCGACATCGAGAGCCAGCGGGTGCACGTCCTGGAAAGTTCCGGGCTGGACCCGCTCGGGCCGTACACGTACAAGGGCATGGTCTTCGGTTCGAACAACTGGTGGGGCATCGACGGCAGCGTCGTCACCATCGGCGGCCGGCTCTACTTCACCTGGTCCGGGGTGCCCACCGTCCTCTGGCGCGACAGCGACCCGCACATCTACCTGGTCGCGATGAGCAACCCGTGGACCGTCACCGGCGCCCGCACGGTGATCTCCGCGCCCACCTACGGCTGGGAACGGCAGGGCACCCCGATGAACGAGGGCCCGGTCGCCATCCAGCGCGACGGGCGCACCTTCATCACCTACTCGGCGAGTGCCTGCCAGGGCCCGGACTACAAGATCGGGCAGCTCACGCTCACCGGCACCAACCCGCTCGACCCCGCTGCCTGGACCAAGAAGAGCACCCCGATCTTCCAGCGCAACGACGCCGCCGGAGTTTTCGGGCCGGCCCATCACGGATTCTTCAAGTCTCCGGACGGCACCCAGGACTGGATCGTCTACCACGCCAACGACTCGGCCTCGCAGGGCTGCGGATCCACCCGCACCACCCGCATCCAGCAGATCACCTGGAACACCGACGGCACCCCGAACCTCGGTGTGCCCGTCTCGATCAACACCATCCTCGCGCCGCCGTCCGGGGAACCGGCCAGCTCGGCCACCCCGCCGCTGCGGCTGCAGTCCTACAACTTCCCCGACCGATACGTACGCCATGCCGACCTGGACGCCCGCATCGACCCGGCGGTGAACCCGCTCGCCGACTCCCAGTGGCGCCTGGTCCCCGGCCTGGCCAACAGCAGCGGCTACGTCTCGTTCGAATCGGTGAACTACCCCGGCTACTTCCTGCGGCACTCCAACTACGACTTCGCCCTGGTCAAGAACGACGGCAGCACCACCTTCGCCGCCGACGCGACGTTCCGTGAGGTGGCGGGGCTCGCCGACGCGGGAGCGAAGTCGTACCAGTCGTACAACCACCCGGACCGCTACGTCCGTCATTCCAACTACCTGCTGCGCCTCGACCCGATCACCACGGCGACCGGCCGCGCCGACGCCACCTTCCGCAAAGCCGCCTGAGGAGATCGCCGATGAAGCGACTGGGCACCACACTCGTAGCCGTGATCATGCTCCTCACCTCCTGGACGAACCCGGCCTTCGCCCTCGACCCGTTCACCGGCTACCTGATGGCCCACTTCACCGGGGAGGCCTCCGACGGGCAGCAGATCTACCTCGCGCACAGCACCGACGGCCTGAACTGGACCGACCTCAACAACAGCGGTGTCGTGCTGCGCTCCACCGTCGGCACCCGGGGTGTCCGCGACCCCGCACTGGTCCGCTCACCCGACGGCAGCCGGTACTGGATCATCGCCACCGACCTGTGCATCGGCTGCGGGCAGGACTGGGACACCGCGATCAACAACGGCAGCCGCAACCTGGTCGTCTGGGAATCCACCGACCTGGTCACCTGGTCGGCGCCGTGGCTGCTCAACGTCGCCGGGCCCATCCCGGACGGCCGTAACGCGTGGGCGCCGGAAGCGATCTGGAACCCCGCCACCGGCGACTACGTGCTCTACTGGGCCACCAACGCCACCCTGAACGGCGTACTCAAGCATCGGATCTATCAGACCCGGACCAGTGACTTCCGGACCATCAGCACCCCGCAGGTCTACATCGACCGCGTCGGCACGCAGGGCATCATCGACACGCAGATCGTCGAGGTACCCACCGGCGTCGGTAACTACCGCTACGTCCGCGCCTCCGGGGACGGCCAGATCACCATTGAGGGCGGCAACAGCATCCTCGGCAGCTGGAGCACCCTCGGTAACCTGTCCGGCATCGGTCTGACCGGCTCCCAGGTCGAAGGCCCGATGTGGATGAAGTTCAACACCCGCAACGAGTGGACCCTCTACCTCGACCAGTACTCCTCCGGTCGTGGCTACATGCCGGTCCTGACCACCAACCCGTCGGTGACCTCGACGTATCGGCTGCCCGCTGCCGGAACCTACAACCTGGGCGGAACCCGCAAGCGGCACGGCACGATCCTCAACCTCACCGCCGCCGAGTCGACCCGCGTGCTCAACCGCTGGCCCAGCATCGCCCCGAACCGGCTGCAGTCCTACAACTACCCGGACCGCTACGTACGCCACGCGAACTACGACATCCGCATCGACCCCTCGGTGACTCCGGCCGCCGACGCCCAGTTCCGCCTGATCCCCGGTCTGGCCAACAGCAGCGGCTACGTCTCCTTCGAGTCGGTCAACTTCCCCGGCTGGTTCCTACGGCACTCCAACTACGACTTCGCCCTGGTCAAGAACGACGGCAGCACCGCCTTCGCCGCCGACGCCACGTTCCGTGAGGTCGCCGGCCTCGCCGACGCGGCGGCCAAGTCGTACCAGTCGTACAACCACCCGGACCGCTACATCCGCCACTACGGCTACCTGCTGCGCCTCGACCCCATCCCGGCCACCCCGGCAGACGCCACCTTCCGCAAGGTCAGCTGATCGCAACGCCGCGCGGGATCGACACGATTCCGCGCGGCGTCCTGAATCAGTGGTGGGGTTGCCAGCGGTCAGCCGAATCGGGTGAGAATCAGCCCTGGTCAGGCCGGGAGAGGTCGCCGAAGGCGATGAACTCGTCGGACGGCTCTGAATCGCCCTTCTGAAGCTTCACGTTCAGGACCCATCGGGCGGGGATGTGGTCGTTGTTTCGGTGTATCCAGAGGATGCGGGCTTCTACCAGCGTGTATCCGGCCTGATGGCGGGCCGTCAGCCAGGTCTGGAACTCCGGGTGTCGCCACACCGGTAGCGGGACTTGGCGTGCGGCGGCGGCTCGATGTGAACCGGCACCGATCATCGCCATCGCAGCGGCTGCCGCGGCATCGAGGGTGGCGGTGATCGGGGCGCCGTTTCGGGCGGCGCATTCGCGGAGGTAGCCGACGTGTGCGGCGGTGGGTGGGGCGCCGAGAACGATGCGGCCGCTGGATTCCCAGCGCCCGAACTCGACGTTGGTCGTCAGCCCCGGCATGTGCTGCATGTCCCGGGGAACCCAGAACACGATGACGTCGACGATGGCGAGCCAGCCGTCTTCCCACGTGTGGTGGTCGTACTTCAGTGGTTTCCCGCTTCGTGGTTCCGGCACGAAGACGACAAGATCCCCGGCGCCGGTCCATGCGGCCTCGACGGCTTTGAGAGCCTCGGGCCGCCAGGACGGGACGTCGATGGTTCGCGGCATCGGTCCGGCGATGAACAGCGATGCGTCCCAGGCGTCGGGGGGCTGTTCGTTGGCGTACACGATGGTGACGTTGCCGGTCATGGGTTGACCCCTACGCGTTCACACAGCGCGCGTAGCTCGGTCCATCCGGTGCCACGCCGGGACTTCTCCAGCAGGTGGCGTGCCGTTTCGATGACCAGGGGCGACAGGCGGACGCGTTGCGGCGCGAGTCGTTCGGCGTTGAGGAGCATGCGCAGGGCCTCGGTGTCCTTGTCGATGTTGCTGAGCGCTCGGGCGGTGTCAATGTAGAACGCGGCCTGCCGCGAACGCGAAACCGTTGCGAGGCCGCTGGTATCGATGTCGCGCGCGATCCGGACGGCTGCCCGGGGATCCCCGGCGTCCGCGTTCATGCTCACCCGCCACACGTCGATGGTGGTCGGGCCGAAGTTCAGTCCGAGTGCGGGGGAGTATCCGGTCAGCCGGGCGATGCGTTCGGCTTCCTCGATGGCGGCCTCGGCTGCACCGGTGTCACCGAGGGCCAGCTTGGAGAATCCGGTCATCATGTAGAGCTGGCCGAGCATCTCTCTGGCGTTGGGTTTGTCGGTGTGGGGTTCGAGTTCGGTTGCCGCTCGTTCGGCGATGCGCAGCGCTCGGGCGTACAGTCCGCATCCGCTTGCGGCGTGGGCCTGCGACCAGGCGGACAGTCCGAGCATGACGGGGTTCTGTGAGTGTGTTGCGGCTTGCCGGCCGCGGTCCGCGATCAGCACCGCTGAGGCGGAGTCGCCCAGATACCTGATCACGAACGAAGCGGCGTCCTGCGCCAGTACGAGGGCCTCCAGCGCTCGTGCTTGCTCGTCACCGAATGCGGCAGCATGCAGTTCACAGAGCAGGGGCGGGATGAGCTTGGCTGCGCCGGTGTAATCGCATTTGAGGCGAAGGTCCATGACCAGATCGAGTCGTTGGATCAGGGGTTCGACCGGGCCGTCCGTCAGGGCGGGAGGGTCCTCCAAGTCGGCTTCGATGGACGCCTGCACGATGTGGTGGATCGCGCTTCTCGTCTCGGTGTCCCCGTGCTCGGTACCTATGGCTCCGGTGCCGGTGAGATCACCGAGCGGGACGTTGAGGGCTTTGGCCAGGGCCGCCAGCATGAACCTGTTGTCGGCGCTGCGCTCACCTCGCTCGAGCCGACCCCACTGCACGTGACTGATACCCGCACGGGACGCTGCGTGACGGATGGACCAGTTTCGCTGTAGCCGCAGAATTCTCAGCCGCTCGCCGATTGGCTCGGTTGTGACGCTGGGTGATCGCATAGCTGCTGCCCGCTTTCGGTCTCATGGCCAGGAAATCGCGGAACCACTTGGTTCCAGTGTGGCATGGAATCGAGGTTAAGTTCCACATGAGACCGCACTTGAGCGCGCGTCGACAGATGTCGGCATCGCGCTATTCAGCGTGTTTTCATGTTTGTTCTGAGATGTTTGCGGAAGACGTTCGATTTGCGGCAGGGTGCAACTCTGCCAGCGGGCCGACGGCAAGCCGGGAAGCTGTGCTGCGGGGTTTTCGGAACGACCCTTCAGCGCGACTGATGTCTAGAAGGCGTTCCGATGAAGGGTGAAACCGATGGGATTCCGTCCGCCGAGCCAACGCCTAATACCTGCCTACTCGGCAGTCATCGACGCTGGCTGCAGAAAGGCCGCAAGCCGGGGAAGATCTGAGCAGCAGTCACAGGTCTCTCTGGAAGATTCTGATAGCACTGAGGTGCACCGTCGGCGTTCCGGCCGAATCCCGTTTCGGCGCTCTCGCTGTGTGTGCGGGTTGCCCTGGCCGTGTTTGGAATTGCGGCTCGCAGCGACTCGGTCGCAACCGCCCCTACCTGTCTGGGACGGACCAGCCGAGGTGTTTCCACAGATAGGACGGGTCGGTCGTCTCATGCCAGCGCAGGAACGCCGTGCCGGCGGTGGTAGGGAATGAGGGCGTGACCGACGAGGTCGGTTCGGGAAGTGACCACCAGCCGATTCGTTCGACTTATGCCTGTAGCCGCTGTGCACGGCCATGGCCGTGTGCTGAGGCGCGCGCATATCTCGTTACCGAAATGCCCGGCCGAGCCGATCTCGCAACGAGAATGTGGGAGAAGTTGGAGAGGGCGGCGGGGCCGCTCGCCAACTGTTCACCCGTCGAGTTGTTCGATCGGTTCCTCCGATGGCTGCAGTAAACGTCCAGAAATGCCATAAGTGAAATTGTGACAGAACCTCCCTTAGGAATTCGCTCGCTGCGCGGATGGCTCGCGCATATGCCGATGTCCTGCGGAAAGGAAAACGATGTTCAGTGCTGAGTGTGACCCTCTTCACCGCGTAGCGGAGCAAGTGGCGGGTGTGCTGTCGTACGGTGGGTATGCCTACGTCGAGGACGAACATGTCGAGGCTTTATCTGCGACCTTACGTGCATTCCTGAAAACAGCAGGAATCCCAGTCATGATCGAAGAGGAAGGCAAACCCTCCGTGTCGCCCGCAGGCTGATCGCCACTCTTCGTCTGGGCACTCCGGAGCAACCCCTCCGTCCGGCCTACCGAGGGAATCTCTGTCAGCCCCCGAAAGCGCACCCGGTCATCGCCTTGGCCATTTCGGCAACCACCCAGCACCATCGCAGGTCGGCGTCCTCATCTGGCTGGTTCGTGTCAGTTTCCGATGCGCAGGGCGGCGACGAGGTCGCGGTACAGGTGGTCCGTGGCGAGTAGGCCGTGGTGGGTGCCGCTGGCGCGGACCGTTCCGTTGTCCATCAGGATGATGGTGTCGGCGTCGATGACGGTGGAGAGCCGGTGCGCGATCGTGACCACGCAGCTGTGGCGTGCCAGGTCGACGATGATCTTCTGGACGGCGGCTTCGGTCAGCCCGTCGAGCTGGGAGGTGGCTTCGTCGAGCAGCAGGATGGCGGGCCGGGTGATGATGGCCCGGGCGAGGGCGACACGTTGGCGTTGCCCGCCGGAGAGGCCGGCCTGTCCGGCGGGTTCGGCGAGCCCGGCGCCGAGGTTTTTGATGTGCCCGGCGAGACCGACGGCGTCGAGGGCCTGCCAGATGACGTGGTCGTCGGTGTCGGGGCGGCGGAACGCGAGGTTGTCGCGGATGGTGCCGGGCAGCAGTGGTGTCTCCTGCTCGACGTAGGCGATGTGGTCGCGGACGGCCGGGATGCCGAGGTCGCGGTAGTCGGCGTCGTTGAGCCGGATGGTTCCGGTGTCCGGGTCGTAGAAACGCAGGATCAGGGAGAACACGGTCGTCTTACCGGATCCGGAGGGGCCGACCAGGGCGGTGTGGCCGCGTCCGGCGATCTCGGCGGTGAAGCCGGTCAGCGCGGGCCGGGCGGCGCCGGGGTAGGTCACGGCGATGTCGGTGAAGCTCAACGCCGGCGTGCCCGCGCCGCCGGCCGGAACCGGGTGACCGCTGTCGAGTTGTTCGGTGCGGATCGACTCGGTGTCGCGGATGCGGGCGGCCGCGGCGATGCCGGCCTGTAGCTGGGTCAGGTTGACGGTGACCTCGGAGACCGGGGCGACCAGCCCGAAGGCGTAGAGCAGGAACGCGATGAGTGTCGAGACCTGCAGTTCACCGGCGTTCACCCGCCAGGCGCCGAACGCCAGGATCGCGATGATGGCCAGCTGGATACCTCCGTCAGCGACGGACCAGGCCGCGGCTTCGGTACGGACGGCCTTCATGCTGTGCCGGGCGGAGGCCTCGGCGTGGCTCACGATGCGCTGGGTCTGACGGTCCTCGGCGCCGTCGGCCTTGACGGTGCGGACGGCGGTGAGCCCGGCGGCGAGCATCCCGCCGAGCTTGCCGACCTCGTCCTGCGCCCGGTTCTGGGCTTCGGCGATCGGCCGCATCAGGCCGGCTACCAGCAGTCCGACCACGATGATCGCCGCCAGAGTGACGCCCAGCAGCGGCAGGTCCAGTACGGCCATCAGGGCGACGGTTCCGATCAGCGAGACCGCTCCGTTGATCAGGCTGACGAGACTCGTCGAGGACGCCTCGCGCAGCAGCACGGTGTCCGCGACGACGCGGGAGACCAGTTCGCCGGCGGGCCGGTGCTGCAGGTCGGACAGACGGCCCCGGAAGAACCGCCGGACCAGCGACGTACGGACGTCGAGCACGACGTTCTCCGCGACCGTCCCGAGCAGACTCGCCTGGGCGTATCCCAGCACCACGCCCAGCACGAGCAGCCCGATCAGTGCTGCCACGGGTGTGGTCAGGGATGCCGAGGCGGTGACCGAGTCGAGGATCATCTTCGTGACCATCGGGGTGGCCAGTGCGGAGGCGGAGACCCCGAGGCCGAGGAGCAGACCGGTCAGGAGTTTACGGCGGTGCGGGCGCACGAAACCGGCCAGCAGGGACAGGTTGCCGCCGGGGTGGGACGAGGACATGGGTGGTGTTACCTGATTCTTCACGATGGTTGGTCAGGGCTGGGCAGGTTCAGTGGGCGCCGGCGGCGGCGCAGGAGGGTGACGAGTTCGGCGACACCGGTGATGGCCAGGGCGAGCACGATGCCGGCGATGACCCCGTACAGCGGCTGGTCTTCGAAGATTTTGCCGCCGAGGAAACCGATCATGGTGGCGAACAGTGACCAGAGCAGCGCGGCGATCGCGGCGAAGACCGTGAACCGGGCTGCCGGATAGCGGGTGGCGCCGCAGGCGGCAGTGATCGAGATACGGCCGCCGGGCACGAATCGCCCGGTGACGATCAGGATGCCTCCGCGCCTGCGCAGCATCGGTGTGATCCGGGCGATGAGCTGGGCCAGCTTCGATTCCGGGCGGCGGTGGGCGATGCCGCGGCCGATCCGGTACATGACGTGATCGCCGGCGAGAATGCCGAGAGCCGCGCTGAGCACGATCAGCAGCACGTCGGGTCGGCCGGAGACGGCGAAAGCGCCGGCCGCGACGACGACGGCTTCCGCCGGCATGATGGGCAGGACGGCGTCGAGCAGGGTCAGCACGAAGACCAGCAGGTAGATCGCCGGTGAGGTCATCACGTTCTCGGCGGTGTGCAGGAGGTTCACCGGTGGGCTCCTCGCATCGGGCGGCTGTCGACGCTGCGGTAGATCTGTTCGAAGCCGGCGACGGTGAGGTGCTGGTCATGCTGTTCGGCGAGAGCGCGGGCGTGCAGGCCGAGGGCCGCGGCGCGGACCGGATCGGCGAGCAGTTCGACCAGGCGCGCGGCGAGGGCATCGGCGTCGTCCGGCGGGAACAGCAGCCCGGTGAGTCCCGCACGGACCAAACCGGGCACCGCGGCCGCATGCGCGCCGACGACGGCACGGCCGGATGCCATGGCTTCCAGGAGAGCGCCGGCCCGCAGGTGGTTGGTGCCGGCGGTGGCGAAGACGGTCATGGTGGCGTACGCGGCAGGAAGTTCGTCGTCGGGGAGCAGCCCGGTGAACACGACGTGCTCGGCGACACCGAGCCGGCCGGCCAGGGCCTGCAGCCGGGCGCGGCTGTCGCCGTCACCGACCAGCAGCAGCCGGGCGTCGACCTGGGCCCGGACGGTGGGCAGAGCCCGGATCAGGACATCGAGGCCCTTGTCGGGGTCGAGGCGGCCGACGAACCCGATGATCGGGCCGGCGGTTATCCCGTGCCGGGCACGGAACGCCGCGGTGGCGATGCCCGGCCGGAACCGGGTGAGGTCGACCCCGGTGGAGACGACGTGGACGGGCCGGATTCCGGCAAGGGTGACCAGCGCCGCCACGTAGGGGGTCGGCGCGGTCACCGCGTCCGCCCGGGCGAGTGAGCGTGCGGCACGACGCCAGAGCCATTCGTGGGCGACAGCCCGGCCGCCCTCGCCGACCGGCAGCCCGGCGATCAGTGCCTCGGGGGTGATGTGGCTGGTCGCGACGACCGCGATGCCGCGATCACGGGCTGCCGTGATCAGGGCCCGGCACAACGGCAGCTGGCCGAGCACGTGCACCACATCGGGGCGGATCCGGTCGAGGAGGTCGCCGGCGCGGCGGTGCAGACCGATCGGCACACTGATCCGCCGATGGCGGTGCCCGGCCAGCGGCATCGACCACACCGTGTGTTCGACGGTCCCCGGCAGCGTGGGCACGGTCGGTGCCCGGCGGGCCGCGGCCGGCCGGGCGACATGGACGTCATGGGTGCCCGCCAAGGCACGGGCGAGACGGCTTTCCGCGCTCCATCCGTCTTGCAGGCCGGTGGCCCGGATGTCGGTGCCGATGAGGATGCGCATGGTTCTCCACGAGGTCGGTCGGCGCGATGCGGTCGACGAGGTCGTTCACACCGCGCCGGCGAGAGGGCGCTGCCCGCTAGGCGGCGGTCGAGAGGTCCGCTGTGGCCGGCGGGGTGGTAGCCGGTGTGCGGGCCCGCAGGAGCACGGCGGCGAGATTGTGCAGGAGCACGCTTCCCAGCACTGTCAGTGACATGACCACGAGGGCCATGTCCGCCAGGTCCCCGTCGGGGAGTTCGTTGAAGGCGAGCAGCCCGAAGACGATCGTCGTCGTTCCCCGCGGGCCGAGCAGGCCCATCTGTGCCCGCTCACTCCAGGTGAACCGGGATCGCATGGTGGCCAGGAGCACCGGGCCGAGGCGCAGAACGGTGAGGGCCAGCAGCGCCAGGATCACCATGCGCCAGTCGACGCCGAGCATCACGACGAGGAAGGCGACATTGCCGAAGACGAACCACATCGCGAACGACAGCAGCTGGGCGAAGTCGGCGACCAGCGGAAAGTCGGTCTGCCACCCCGGTACCGCCTGGCCGGCGCCGGCCCGTTCGTGGATCGCCCGGAACATGATGCCGCTGACGAACGACGCGACGAAACCGTTGCCGTCGACACTGACGGCAGCCAGATAGGTCAGCAGCGGCACGAGCACCAGCACGATGCGCGCCGAACTCTGCTCGGCCCATTCCCGGCGCCGGGCCTGGTGCAGCGCCATCGCTGCCACCGCCCCGATCACCGCGCCGACGGCGACCGCCGTGGCAGAACTGGGCACCGCAGTGGCCAGCGCATCCAGCGGATCTCTGTCCGTGCCGGCGGCGCCCACGGCAGCGAGCGCGAACAGGAAGATCGGGGACACGATGCCGTCGTTGTAGCCGCCCTCGATGTTCAGCGGCGCCCGGACGCGCATCGGCAGACGCCGGTCGCCGATGATCCACGTGGCGGGAGCAAGGTCGATCGGCATGATCACGCACGCGATCACCAGCAGAGCAGCCCACGGCAACCCCGGCGCCAGCAACAACCCCGCACCGACCGCCGCGACCAAAGACAGCGGCAGAGCGATGAACAACAACCGGGCCACCGTGCCGGGATCGTCACCCCAGAGCCGGCCGCGCCGCACCCGGGTGGCGTCGACGAACAACAGGACCGCCAGGATCACCTCGGCGGCGTGCTGCGCGGTCTGGGTGTTGAGCGCGTCCGCCATCTGGAAGTGGGTGAGATGCCCGGTGGCGATCCCGGCCGCGACCAGGACGATGGGCGCCTGCAGATGGTAGCGGCGCAGGACACGCGCGAAGATCATGGCGATCATCGTGGCGGTGAGGAGCACGACCAGAACGGTTTTCACGGCTGTTCCTGGGAGGGGCTGATCTTGCTTTGTCCTGATCAATGCTGCCGACCTGCGACTGCCCCGGCCATCCGCCGCCGAGCGGGCGACGGCCCCCCACCTGGCGGGGGATCAGCCCGCTTCCCACGGAATGTGCTCTCCCGGTCACCGGCCCGGTTCGACCGGAAGCCGCATGGTCAGCTGGAAGCCACCGCCGGGCATGGTCCGCTGGGACAGCGTGCCGTCGAGCAGGGCAGCCCGCTGCCCCAACCCGACCATGCCGTGACCGGCCCCGGGCAGCGGCACGACGGTACGGGTGGGAGCCGTGTTCGTGACGACCGCAGCGACAGCACCCTCGACAAACCCGATCTCGACGGTGACCGCCGAACCCGGAGCATGTTTACGCACGTTGGTCAGCGCCTCCTGCACCATCCGGTACACCGCCCGCTGCACGGCCGGCGGCAGATCCAGCTCCGGCGGCAGACTCATGTCCAGGCGGGCCTGAACAGCACTGCCCGCCACCAAGTCCGCAAGCTGGTCCAGCGTGGGCTGAGGAGTCAGCTCGGTGGCCGGCCCGCCCGAGGCACGCAGAACCCCGACCATGTACCGCAACTCATCCAGGGTACGGACCCCCAGCTGACGGATCGTCCGGGCCGCCTCCTTGATCTCGGGATCACTGCTGCGCACCTGCAAGGCACCGGCATGCACAGCGATCAGGCTCACCTGGTGCGAGACGACGTCGTGCATCTCCCGCGCGATCTGCGCCCGCTCCTGGGCCAGCACACTCTGACTGATGAGCAGCTGCTCATGTTCGTGGGCCTCGGTGATGTCGGTGAGCCGGGCGGCCAGCTCACGACGGGCCAGCACGAGCTGCCCGAGCGCGACCGGCGCCAACCCCAGGGCCAGGTTGTACAGCAACAACACGAAATTGGAAGCAGTCGTGATGTCGGAGAGCCGGGGCCCCGGCCAGGGAATGATGTTGCAGACCGAATAGACGACCACCACCACGCCGAGCAACGGCCGGTTACGCGTCCGCGTCGCCAACGTGAAAATGGCGATCAACGGCGCGCACACCGACCAGGTCAGCACAGCCGCGGGCATGGTAGCGGCCACGACGAGCAACGGCGCGCGGTGCCGGAACACCAAGGCCAGCGACCCGCCGAGAGTGACCGCCAGCCCCCACCGCTCGTCCGGGCCGACCTGAATCAGCACATCCAGCAACGACAACGCGACCAGGGCGACCGTCGTCACCCAGGGCGGCAAGCCGGCCAGCCTGGCCGTGAGGCTCCCGGTCACCGCAGCAGCCCGGCGCGTTCCGCCAGCAGAGCGGCCTGAATCCGGTTCTCCAACCCGAGTTTCGCCAGGATCGCGCTGACATGGTCCTTCACGGTGCCCGAACTCAGGAACAGGCGGCCGCCGATCTCCCGGTTCGACAGCCCCTCGGCGAGCAACACGAGAACCTGCCGTTCGCGGGAGGTGAGCGTCTGGACCGCCTGGGCCGCGGGCCCGTCCACAGCGGTGTGCAGGAACCCGTCTATCACCGTGCGGGTGACCTTCGACGACAACACGGTCTCCCCACTGGCCAAGGCTTTGACCAGGTGCCCGAGCCGCTCCGGGTCGGTGTCCTTGAGCACGAACCCGGCAGCCCCACTGCGCAGCGCCGTCGTCACGTACTCGTCCGCGTCGAACGTCGTCAACATCGCCACCACCGGCGGCGCCGGCAGCCTCCGAATGGCTTTGAGCACGGTGAGCCCGTCGACATCGGGCATGCGGATGTCGAGCAACACGACGTCCGGGCTCAGCTCCCGCACCGTCTGCAACGCCTCCGCCCCCGACACTGCCGCAACTGTCTGAATATCACCGGCCGCGTCGAGGATGTGCCGGAAACCCGTCCGGACCAGCGCCTCGTCGTCGACCACCACTACACGGATCACCCCTGATTGGTATCAGGTCCACACCTGGGTGTCCCGGCCTCAGGTGGCGGGATCATCCCCGCCACCCGGCGGGAATCAGCGACTCGGTGGGGAAGTAGGCCTCGGCACCGGTGAACCGGCCTTGATCGACTTCCACGGTGCGGTGTGTATCCTTTGCGCCGAAATCGATCGGCGTGATACCGGGCGTTCCTGCGGAGGCCGTCTTGCGTGAAGAACAAGTTGACCTGACCCGCTCACGTCACCGGCGGAAAGGCAGCACCGGGCTGGCCGTGGTCCTGACCGTGGTGGCGGTGCTGGTCGCCGGAGTGACGGGCGCCGGATTCTGGGGCTACCGGACGTACCTGTCGGCCCCCGACTACGACGGCGACGGCGGCGCACCGGTCACCGTCACGATCGAGTCCGGGTCGACACTGACGGCGATGGGTGACGTCCTGGTGGCCGCGGATGTCGTCAAGAGTGTCAAGGCGTTCGTCAAGGCGGCCGGCGACAACCCGAAGAGCAGCACCATTCAGGCCGGCACGTTCCAGATGAAGAAACAGATGGCCGCCGCCGAGGCTGTCACAAGGCTGCTCGACCCCGCAGCCCGCGCCGGCAACGGCGTGACGATCAATGAGGGCTGGACGGCCCTGCGCACGTACGAGACGATCAGCAAAGCCACCGGCATCCCGGTGGCGGACTTCGAGAAGGCCGCGAAGGACCCCGTGAAACTCGGTGTGCCGGCGTCCTGGTTCAAGCGTGGCGACGGCAAGAAGGTCGCCAGGACCGTCGAGGGGTTCCTCTTCCCCGACACGTACGAGTTCACCGCCACGATGACCGCCGAGCAGATCCTCAAGACGATGGTGCAGCACTTCCTCAAGGTCAGCGACGAACTGGACTTCCCCGGCGGCGTGACCGGCGACCGCAAGACGTCGCCGTTCGAAGGCCTGATCGTCGCGTCGCTCGCCGAGGCGGAAGCCGGCACCAAGGAGGATCTCGGCAAGGTCGCCCGGGTCGCCTACAACCGCCTCCACGTCACCCGCATGCCCCTGCAGTTCGACACCACCGCCAACTACTGGCTCGCCCTCAACGGCGGCACGGCCAAGCACTCGGGCGAGTTGAGCCGCGAGGAACTCAACGACAAGAACAACCCCTACAACACCGCGACTGAGTACGGCCTCCCGATCGGCCCCATCAACAGCCCAGGAAAAGCGGCCCTCCAAGCGGCTCTCGACCCGCCCAAGGGCAACTGGCTGTACTTCGTCCTCATGGACAACAAGACCAAGATCTCCGCCTTCACCGCCGACTACGACCAGCACCGGCGCAACACCGACAAGGCCTGCGCGAACGGTGTCGCACTCTGCTGAGCACGACACCACACCGCCACCGCCACCACCCGCACCCAGCCCGGCAGGTTGTCGACCGGGACGAAGGCGCTGGAGGCAACATCAGCGGGAATATCAACAGGAACCCGATGCCCTGCACGGCCTCGGCGTTGCGCAGCCAGCAGGCCAATGCCTGGGCCGGCTCGACGATCATGCATGGTGGTCGACCCGTAGTCCGGCCTGGTGGCCGAGCAGGGCGGCCTTGGTGCGGTTGTCGCAGTCCAGCTTGACCAGCAGCCGGGAGACGTAGCCCTTGACCGTGGGTGCCGCTCGCGACCATCCACTCTGCCGACGGACGGGCTCAACAGGTTGGGATGG
>NZ_BOMG01000116.1 GCF_016862075.1 Actinoplanes couchii
CCGAGGATCGCACAGGAAAACTGAGACGCTGTCCGAGCCGCAGATGCCGAACGCGCGCATGCGCACCAGCACGTCGGTGGCCCCGATTCCGGGCCTGGGCACCTCCACGATCGAGGTCTGTCCCGGGCCGGTGACCAGCACGGTCTTCATGGTTTCCACTGCTTTCACATCCTTCGTAGCGGGGGCGACCGGCGCAGCTTAAACGATTTAGTGACTCGGGCGGTAGGGTGTCGGGGTGCCACGTAGCCGAGTGACCCTCAAAGACGTCGCCGCTGCCAGCGGTGTCTCCACCGCCACCGCCAGCTTCGTGCTCAACAAGGTCACCACCCAGACGATCGCGCCGGCCACCCAGGAACGGGTCCGCCGTGCCGCCGCCGATCTGGGTTACGTGCCGCAGGGCAGTGCCCGGGCACTACGGGAGGGCCGTTCCCGCCTGGTCCTGCTGAACGCCGGCCGGCTCCCGGTCACGGGAAGCCTCCGCAGCTTCATCACCGGCCTGGACACCGAGCTGTCGGCACACGGCCACACCCTCCTGGTCCGGCACGGCGCCACCACCGGGATCCCGGCCCGGACCGGTGAGGGCGCGCTGAAGCAGGCCGTCGACATCGTCGATCCCCGAGCGGTGATCGATCTGGTCCGGCTCTACGCCGACGAGGATCCGGACCGGCTCGACGGGGGCTGGATCGACGGGCTCGCGGCGCACACCGCCACCCAGATCGACTACCTGATCGGTCGCGGTCACTCCCGGATCGGGTTTGCCATGCCCGCTGACGAGCGGCTCGCCGGGATCGCCCGGCTGCGGTTCCAGCAGGCCTGTGCGGTGGCCCGTGGCCGAGGTGTGGCGGAGCCCGTCGGTGTGACCGGGGAGGCCGTCGAGATGCCGGCGGGTGTGACCGCGGTCGCGGCGTTCGATGACGATGTGGCGTTGCGGCTGCTCAGTGTGATGGCTGATCGTGGGCTCCGGGCGCCTGACGATCTTGCGGTGATCGGGTTCGACGACAGTGGGTACGGCGAGATGTGGCGGCCCGCGCTGACCACCGTGCGGATCGACGCCGCCGGGTACGGGCGCCGGGCCGCTCGGGCGGTCCTCGGGTTCCCGCTCGACGCGGTGGCTCCGGATCCGTCCATCGTGGTCGTCCGAACCTCCGCCTGACTCCGGGCCGGCCCGCCGGCAAGCCGGCGACATGTCGGCCCGCTGGCGAGCAGGCAGTCAAGGGGCGGCCGGGCGGGCTGGGCCACCCCGGTTGAAGGCCCGGATCAGCGCTGTAGCAGGCACGTTGCCATCCGAAGTGTCTCCGGTGGGCCGGATCCCGAAGTGCTACCGGGATGCACTGAAAAAGGGGCTGCCCGCGGGCCGAGTCGCGCCGAAGAAGAGTCCGACAGTCGAAGACGGCGACCCGAAAGGCCCTCACTTGATGCGCAGCGCTGCCCGTTTCCGTGCGATCGCCCTGACCTCCGCGGTGCTGCTGAGCGGGCTGGCGATGCCGGCCACCGCCGCGGCCGCGGTCGAGGCGGGAACTGCCGCGACCGTCGTGTCGACTGCGGATGGCGGGACCGTCGCGGCGCGTGCGGGCCGTGGTGCGGGCGGGCCCGGCCGTGGCAGGACCGCGGTGACGCCGACCCTCGCCGGGCGGCTGGCGGCCACCCGGTCGGTCAAGAGCCTCAACTACTACCCGTCGAACGCCGCCTGGTCGTCGATGTGGAACAACTTCGACGCCAAGCGCATCGAGGCCGACCTGGCCAAGGTCGCCGGGCTGGGCGCCGACAACGTGCGGGTCATCATCTTCCCGCAGGCGTTCGGCTACCCCACGCCCAAGGCGAAGTACACCGACCGGCTGGAGGCGTTCATCGCCGCCGCCGACAAGTACGGGATGACCGTCAAGATCACGCTGTTCGACTGGTGGGACGGCTACTCCGACACCGCCAACAGCATCACCTGGGCCAAGACCGTGATCGCCCCGTTCAAGGACGACCCGCGGGTGCTCGCCGTCGAGCTGAAGAACGAGTTCCAGCCGGACGACGCGAGCGCCGTCACCTGGGTCCGCAAGCTGATCCCGGCGATCCGCGCGGTCGCCCCGGCGATGCCGCTGACCCTGTCGGTCGACGGCGCCACCGGCGCCCCGGGCATGGCGAAGATCAAGAAATCGCTTGCCGGTACGTCGCTCGACTACTACGACTTCCACTTCTACGGCAGCTCGGAGCGCGCGCTCACCGAGATCCGCCGCGCCCAGGACGCGGTCGCGCCGGTTCCCGTCGTCATCGGCGAGACCGGTCTGAGCAGCGACTCCGACAGCGAGGGCGAGCAGGCCGCCTACCTGGCCCGGGTGTACCGCGCGGCCCGTGAGGCGGGTGTCGGCTCGGTGTCGCCGTGGACGTTCACCGACTTCTCCGACGGCGCCATCCCCGGGCACTCGCAGGTCTCCGGCAAGCCGGCCCAGTACAAGTTCGGCCTGCACCGCGTCGACGGCACCCCCAAGGTCGCCGCCTCGGTCGTGCGCACCGCCTGGACCAGCGGCGCCACCCCGAACAGCATCCTGAACCTGGGCTTCGAGGCGCCGGCCGGCGAGTCGCCCTGGCGGGACAACCTGCCGCAGGCGGGCGAGGCCGTGATGGCCACCGACTCGCCGCGGACCGGCAGGTACTCGGCCCGGTTCAGCAACACCGGCCGTACGTCCGCGGGTCTGCCGTCGCTGGCCATCTCGCCGATCACGCCGGTGCAGCCGGGCCACCGCTGGCATGCCGAGGCGTTCGCCCGGGGCGCGAACGCGACAGGCATCACCGAGATCACGCTGAGCTGGTTCGACGGGAACGGCAGCTGGATCGGCCAGCACTCGTCCACCCGCCTGGCGGCCGGCAACACCGGCTGGACCAAGCTGTTCGTCGACGCGGTCGCTCCGGCCGGTGCCGCCGGAGTCCAGCTGCACCTCAAGTCCGGCGACAACAAGGGCACCGTCTGGTTCGACGACGTGGCGATCTCCTGACTTAATGTGATCATGAATGCCGATCAGCGCACCACGATCCTCACCGACCTGGACGGCACGGTCGTGCCCTCCGGGGACGTGATCACCCCGGCCACGCTGGACACCGCG
Source organism: Actinoplanes couchii (assembly GCF_016862075.1). Classification (GTDB taxonomy): domain Bacteria; phylum Actinomycetota; class Actinomycetes; order Mycobacteriales; family Micromonosporaceae; genus Actinoplanes; species Actinoplanes couchii. The sequence goes on from NZ_BOMG01000116.1 coordinate 3,090, forward strand.
GTGTGGCTGCGGGATCAGGGGATCCCGCTGATCACGGTGACCGCCCGTACCCCGGCCGGGGTGGCCCGGCTCGGGCCGTTCGCCGACCTGCTCACCCTCGGGGTCGGCTACGGCGGCGCGCTCGGCTGGAACCCGGCCACCGGCGAGACGCTCTGGCAGGAGGTCATCGGCGCCGGCGAACTCCGTGATCTGGCGGAGTTCGCCGGTTCGGTGCCGGGCATCGGGTTCTCCGCCTTCGGTGTCGACGTCTGGCGGATGACCGCCACCCACGTGACGTTGCGGGGCGGCGCGCCCCGGGAACCGTGGCTGCTGGCCGAGCCGGACGAGATCGCGAGTGTCCCGGCCCACTCGGCGTCGTTGCGGCACCCGACGATCAGCTCCGACGAGATGATCACCAGGCTGACGGCGGCGGGGTTCGCCACCCGCCTGGACCTGACCTATGCGGCGAGCGGCCTGGTCAACATCAACCCGCTGGGTGTGGACAAGGCGGTGGGCGTACGGCGGGCGCTGGATCTTCTGGGTCGTGACCCGGCCGATGCGATCGCCTTCGGTGACATGCCCAACGACCTGCCGATGTTCGCCTGTTGCGGCCGGTCGGTCGCGGTCGGCAACGCCCACCCGGCGATCCTCGCGGCGGCCACCGACGTCACGGCGGCGGTGACCGAGGACGGCTTCGCGCAGTTCTTCCGGAACAACGCGCTCACCGTTCGGTGAGGTAGGAGCCCACTGTCTCCTTCCGCTCGGTGGGTCTGGGGCTGGCGGACGTAGTGGTCGCCTACGCGGCGGTGGAGCGGTGCAGATGACGCAGGGTCAGCGCCAGCCGGGCACGTAACAGGCCGTGTGGCTCGCGCAGGTTCCAGCCGAGCAGGTGCGAGGCCTGCGTGACCCGGTCCTGGAGGGTCGAGTGGTGCAGGCGCAACAGGGCGGCCGCCGCCCGCAGGCTGCTGCTGGTCGTCACCGCGTGCAGGGTCGTCGGCAACCACGGCGTGGAGGCGGCGGCCTGCTCCAGCACCCGCACGTCCGGAACCGACCCGGGATCGGGCACCGCGACGAGCACGGCCAGTGAACCGAGCTCGTCATGGCGTACCAGCAGATCGCCGGGATCGTCGTCGGTGCCGGCGGCACTGAACCGGACCGCGACCCGGGCCGCCTGCCACGACGAGGGCAGATCGAGAACGGGCACGGCCGGCCCGAGACCGCCCCGGATCAGCGGCGGCTCCGTGCCGGACGTCAGAAGAGCAACCTCTCCGGCGTACGTGACCAGCACCGACGCCGTGCCGGAGAGCCCCAGCAGCCGCGCCGCCCGCAACCGGGACTCGGGCGCGGCGGAGGAATCGATCAGCAACTCGACCATCGCCGGATCGTCGGCCACCGGGGCCCGCCCCCGGGTCCGGTCGAGCACGGTCCGCGCGGCCGAGGCGGCCCGTTCCAGCACCATCGCGTCGACCGGCCCGGGGCCACCGTCCCGCTCCAGCCACAGCCCGGCGGTCCCGAGATCCAGATGCGGCCAGTCCGGCGAGACCGGCGCCGGATCGGGCGCGGCGACCCCGTCCGGCCGCATCCGGATGTGGACGCGCCGGGCAGTGTCGTCGAGCCGGGCCGGGCAGCCGGACAGGACGGCCGCACCCCGGACGATGCTCTGCAGGCCGGCGCCCGCCTCGACGAGACCGTCGGAGTAGGCGATCACCTGCACGGCGGCGCTGGCGTCGGCGTCGAGCGCGGCCAGGCGTACGGCCAAATCCTTCACGGTGTTGAATTTAAGAGCCGAGAAGCCGGTCCAGCCAGCGGACCCGGGCCGCCCGGGCGTCCTGGGAGAGGGCCGCGCTCGGCACCATCACGTCGAAGCCGTGGAAACCGCCCGGCCAGACGTGCAGTTCGGCCTGGCCACCGGCCTGCCAGATCCGGCTCGCGTAGGCGACGTCCTCGTCCCGGAAGGTCTCCGCACTGCCGACGTCGATGAACGCGGGCGGCAGCCCGGACAGGTCCCCGGCCCGAGCCGGCGCGGCATAGGGCGACACGTCCGGGCCACCGGCGGCCTCGCCGAGCAGCGCGGTCCAGCCGGTCCGGTTCGACCCCCGATCCCACACCCCCAACCCTTCCATCTGTACGGAGGACGTGGTGTCGTTCCGGTCGTCCAGCATCGGGTAGATCAGCAGCTGCCCGCGCAGCGCCGGCCCGTCCAGATCGCGGGCCATCAGGGCGAGCGCCGCGGCCAGCCCGCCACCGGCGCTGCCTCCGGCGACGAGCAGCCGGTCCGGGTCGAAGCCCAGGTCGGCGGCGTTCTTCGCGGTCCAGAGCAGGCCTGCGTAACAGTCATTGACCGGGCCGGGATGCGGGGTCTCCGGAGCCAGCCGGTACTCCACCGACACCACCACCAGGTTGAAGCGCTCGGCCAGGTCCAGCATCTCGCCGATACCGGTCCGGTTGTCGCCGATGATCATCCCGCCGCCGTGGGTGTGGTAGACGCAGCCCAGGGTGCCGGTGGCCGCGGTCGGCCGGCAGATCAGCAGCGTGACGTCGGGGTCGCCGTCGAGCCCGGGAACAGCACGCTCCTCGACGGTGAACCGGCCGTCGCGCCGCAGGTCGTCGTCGGTGACCGGGGCGAGGGCGGCACCCTGCCGCATCGGCACGATCATTTCCGGGGTGATGACCGGCGGGAGTTGTTCGCTGATGACAGTGAGTGCGGCGGCGAGTTCGGGATCGAACGGAACGGTCGTCACGGCGGCCTCCTCGTGTTAACACCGGATCACAACCGTGTGACCGGTGTCACCAGCATGCTGCGCGTTGGCCCGCTGATCGAGCGCCATCCGGCGGAATCCACCCGCCGTTCGGCGGGTCAGCCGAGGTCGTCCAGAGCCGTCCGGATCTCCCGGCTCAGCAGATGGCCGGCATCGAGGCCCATGCTCGCGAAGGCTCCGGTGAGCTCCAGTGAGATCAGGCCGTGCACCCGGTACCACAACTGCACGGCCAGTCTGACGGCCCTGGGGGAGACGTCGCCGGGCAGCCCGAGGCCCTCGCTCCAGCGCTGTAGGTCGTCGTCGGCCGGCTCCGGACCGGTGATCTCGGCCAGGGTGGTGATCAGGGCGCGCATGCCGCGGTTGACCGCGGTGACGCCGTCGGCCGGATCCGGGGTGCCGGGGGCGCGGTCGGCGAACAACATCGTGTAGCGCCGGGGATGGACCAGGGCCCAGCGCCGGTACTCATGAACCAGGCGGTCCAGGCGATCCGCGGGACTGTCGCCGCCCCTGATGGCGCTTCCTGCGGCGTCGCTGCTCGGGGTGTCGTTTCCTGCGGCGGCGCTCTCCACGGCCGCGCCGAGATCCGCGTAGGCCGCGGCGACCAGCGCCTCGACCACCGCGTCTCGGGAGGGGTAGTAGCGGTACAGCGAGGGCGGGGTCATCTCCATCGCCTTGCCCAGGGCGGCGATGGTCACCGCGCTCACGCCACCGGCGTCGACGAGCGCGAAGCCGTGCTGCTGGATCTCCTCGATGGTGCGGGCGCGCAGGAGTTCCCGTCGTGACATGACCGAACTTTACCGCATTGCCAAGGTGAATGCTATTCGCTAGAGTTACGACTCGTAACTCAAGCGAAGGAGTGAAAATGCGGGATCGTATCGGGCGCGCGCTGATGGGCCTGGACGCGGTGTTCACCGTCGTCGCCGTGGTGAACGGGTTCACGCTGATGGCCGTCGCCACCGACGAGACGATCATCGTCGAGGGCTGGCGGACGTTCGGGTTCATCGTCTTCGTCGGCCTGTGGGCGCTCATCGCGGTCTGGCCACGTCGCGTACCAGGCGTCTGGGAGCTGATCCTGATCCACAAGGTGCTGGTCACAGGCCTGGCGCTCACGGTTCTGGACAGCGCCTCCGGTGCCGCGGAGACCGCCTGGATCGACGGCTGGCTGGTAATCTCGACTGCGGTCGCCTACGTGCTGTGCCGCGGCTGGCAGGCCTGGCGACGCCCGGCCGACACCGCTTGAGCCGCCACTCTGGACGGTTTGACTTCACTATCTAGGTTGTGGCCGGTGAAGATCCGCTATCTGTTGCACAACGCGTATGCCGTCGGCGGCACGGTCCGCACCGTCTTCAATCAAGCTGGCGCGATGTGTGGCGAGCACGACGTGGAGATTGCCAGCGTCTATCGGACTGGTGAAGTTCCGGCTCTGCCCCTCGACCCCCGAGTGCGGCTGGTCTCCCTCACCGATCTGCGGCCCGACGGCACACCCTGGGGCGGTGGCGGCACCCGCCTGCTGCGGCGGACCAGGCTCCTACCGAACCCGTTGCCGCACGGCCGGGACTTCCGCTACCAGCGGTGGGATCCGGTGGTCGACGTGAAGGTGGTCCGCTACATGCGGGCCCAGCAGGACGCGGTGCTGGTCACCACCCGGCCGTCGCTGAACCTGCTGTCGGCGTGGTTCGCGCCGCGCCGGCTGACCCGGATCGGTCAGGACCACATGAATTTCGGCAGCTACCGCAAGCGGCTGCAGGACCGGATCAAGCGGGCCTATCCGCGGCTGGACGCGGTGACCGTGCTGACCCGGGCCGACCTGAAGTCGTACCAGGACGCCCTCGGCGACCGGGTGCGCCTGGCCCGCATCCCGAACGGGATTCCGCCGCGTTCGGCCCGGCCCGCACTCGGCCGCGCGCCGGTGGTGATCGCCGCCGGGCGGCTCGGGCGGCAGAAGGGCTTCGACATGCTGATCCGGGCGTTCCAGCAGGTCCACGAGTCGCATCCGGAGTGGGAGCTGCACATCTTCGGCAACGGCGGGTGGGATCAGAAACTCACCCGGATGATCGAGAAGCACGGGCTGAACGGCACGGTCCGGTTGCGTGGTGTCACCAAGGACTTGGACGGCGAGTTCGCGAAAGCCTCGATCTTCGTGCTCAGCTCGCGCAAGGAAGGCCTGCCGATGGTGCTGCTCGAGGCGATGAGCACCGGCTTGCCGGTGGTGTCGTTCGACTGCCCGACCGGTCCCGCCGACGTGGTCGACGACGGGGTGAACGGGCTGCTGATCCCGCCCAAGGACGTGGACGCCCTGGCAGCCGGGATCACCCGGTTGATCGAGGACGCCGCCGAGCGCGACCGCCTGGGCGAGGCGGCCCGCCTGACCGGCGCGGCCTACGAGATGCCGGCGATCGTGCCGCTATGGGAGGACCTGTTCAAAGCACTGCTGCCCGGCCCGCAACGGGCCTGACCAACCTTCCCGGCGGCGCGCCCCAGGCCACCGGGCCACATAACCACATTCAGCGCCGCGCGGTCCGGGCCTTGACGGCCGTGGGTGCCTTGAGTGCTGTGCGGTCCGGGCCTTGACGGCCGTGGGTGCCTTGAGTGCTGTGCGGTCTGGGCCTCGGCGGCTGTGACCGCCTCCATCAGCGGCGTGGTTCGTGCCGCCGGGGCCGTGACCTCATTCAGTGGTGTGCGGTTCGGGCCTCGGCGGTTGTGACGGCCTTTGGCGCTGTGCGGGTTGGGGCTTGGTGGCCGTGTCCGCTTCCCCGGCGGCGCGGGTCGTGCCGCCGGGGTCGGGACTGGCTTCGGCGCTGTGTGGGTTGGGCCGTGGTGGGTGTGACTTGTTTCAGCGTGGGGCTGTTTGGGCTGCGGTGGCTGTGACTGTGTTCAGGTTGGTGGTGTCGGGGCCTCCGAAGCCTCGGCGGACGTAGCCGAAGGCGAGGCCGGAATCGGGGTCGGCCCAGCCGATGGCGCCGGCCGCGCCGCTGTGGCCGAGGGTGTGGTGGCTCGCCCATGGGAACTTTGTGGCCGGGTTCTCGAAACCTAGCGCGTAGTGGTCGGCCTCGCCGATGACCAGGTCGACGCCGAGTGAGTAGGGGGCGGAGAACTCGCGGAAAGTCTCCGGGCGCAGCAGGGCGGGACGGCCGTCCAGCGGGCCGATCGCCGCCGCGTACATCCGGGCCACCCCGCGGGCGCTGCCCACCCCGCCGGCCGATGCCTGCCCGCCGGCCCGTGCCGCCGGCGAGTTTCCGAACTCCACCAGGTCGAACGCGCCCAGCGTGGCCGCCGCGGCTGAGCCCGGCTCCGGGATCCAGGCCGGTCCGGGTGCCGCGAAGACGGGACGGAACCGGTGCTCCTGATCCTTCGGAAGACCCAGGAACAGGTCGATTCCGTACGGTTCCCGGAAGCGCTCGTCGTACCACTCGCGGATCGAGCGGCCGGTGACCAGACGCAACTCCGCGTCGAGCAGCGCCCCGACGGTCAGCGCGTGGTAACCGGTGGCGGTGCCCGGCGGGAAGAAGGGCTCGACCAGCAGTTTCGCCAGGGTTTCGTCCTCGGCGCACTGCTCGATGGTCAGCCCCTCGACGCTGATCAGCCCGGACCGGTGGCCGATCAGCTCGCGCACGGTCAGTGGGAACGGCAAGCTGCGAGCGGGAGCGTCCAGGTCGAGCCGGCCCTCCTGGACGAGCAGCGCGGCGACCAGGAACGCGGCCCCTTTGGACACCGAGAACACGCTGGTCACCGTGTCGTCGTCGCCGGTCCACAGGTCGGCGACGAGTTCACCGTGCCGGTAGACAGCGAGCTGCGCGGACTCCGCCACCGCCCCGGTGAACTCGTCGCGGACGGCCTCGAAACCGGGCGCTGTGAACCCGTACACCTCAGTCATGGTTCGTCAGTGTGGCACCGATCCATGCGTCGACGGTGGTCACGTCGGCCTGCATCGGGAAGACCTTGCCGGTCAGCACCCGGTGCACCTCGGGGTCGTTGTCGAGGCAGCCGTCGGCGAGAACGGTGAGCCGGTAGTCCAGGTCGGCGGCCTGCCGCAGCGTGGACAGCACCACTCCGGAGGTGGCGATCCCGGTCAGCACCAGGTGATCGATTCCGGACGCGCGCAGCAGCATGTCCAGGTCGCTGCCGGCGAACCCGGACACCCGCCGTTTCACCACGATCGCCTCGCCGGGCAGCGGCGCGACCGCCGGGTGCACGTCGGTCGGGCTCGCGGGCAGGTCCCGCCCGGCCAGGCCGCCGAACATCCGGTTGTGTGCGGCCACCTCGGGCGCGCCGGCCCGGAAACCGACCACCACGAAGATCACCGGCAGTCCGGCGTCCCGGGCCGCGCCGACCGCGGTGGCCAGGCGGGGCAGGTAGTCCGCGTCGGGGTAGCGGTCCGTCACGGCGGGCTGGACGTCCATCACGAGCAGGGCGGTACGGGCGGTCATCGATTTCCTTCACAAAGAGGGCCGGCAGAGGCCGGCTTGGAGATGGCCGGGCCAGGGGAGGCCGGGCCAGGGGAGGCCGGGTTGGAGGAGGTCGGGCCAGGGGAGGCCGGGTTGGCGTCGGTGGAGGTGGGGTCGGCGGAGGCCGGGGTGGTCCAGTTCGCCAGGAACTGGAGGGCCTGTTCGGACGGGGAGCCGGGTTCGGCAGTGCCTGCCGAGAGCCGCAGCCCGGAGTGCCCGGCCAGGGCCATCGACTCGAAGTCCACGGTGAGCGGCCCGGCAACGGGATGGTGGAACAGCTTGCGTCCGGTGCGGCGGTGCCGGACGTCGTACGCCGACCAGAGGGACCGGAAGTCGTCGCTCTCCGCAAGCAACTCGCCGACCAGGACCGAGAGCTCTCCCGGGTTGCGGCCCGCAGCCGTGCGCAGCACCGCGACCGCGTCGTGCGCCAGCAGCTCCCACTCCGGGAAGAACTCTCGCGCGCGCTCGTCCCGGAACAGGAACCGGGCCTGGTTGACCGGCTGGAACGGGCTGTCGAACAGCGGCGCGAACAGGGCCCGCCCGAGTGGATTGGCGGCCACGATGTCCAGCCGGGTGTTCCACACGTACGCCGGGGTGCCGGTCATCGCGTCCAGCAGCCGGTGCAGGGTCGGCCGCAGCGGACGGTCCGGCGCCGGGCGGGCCCGGTTGTTCGCGGCGTGCACCAGGTCGAACAGGTGCTCGCGCTCGGCGTCGTCCAGGTGCAGCGCCCGGGCCACCGCGGCCAGCACGTCGTCGGAGTAGCCGCGGGCGTTGCCGCGTTCCAGCCGCGTGTAGTACTCGACGCTGACCCCGGCGAGTTGGGCGACCTCCTCGCGGCGCAGCCCGGCGACCCGGCGCTCGCCGTGCCGGGGCAGTCCGGCCTGTTCGGGGGAGATCCGCGCCCGCCGGGACAGCAGGAAGTCGCGGATCTCGTCTCTGACGCTCACGCCCCGACGGTAGATCCACCGGGGGCGCCGCTGGGAGGAACCATCAGTGCCTGGCGGAACCGGACGGCACGATCATGTGATTCAACCGCGGGGTGATCCGGGAAAGCTCGTGGATACCACAAGGTCCACCAATGAGTGGGTACCACAAGGTCCACCAATGAAGGGGAATCCCGTGCTCCGCAACCTCGGCATGATCACCGCCGTCGCCGCCCTGGCGCTGACCCAGCAGGCGTGCGCGAACGGAACCTCCCCGCAAACCGCCCCGGAGACGACGACCTCCGCGGCGTCGCCGTCGCTGTCGCCGTCGCCGGAGAAGTCCACGGAACCCACCACCAAGGCGCCGACGAGCAAGCCGCCCAAGGCCGATCCGAAGGACCCGATCCTGGCCGGCAAGCGTCAGGTCGTGATCGCCCCGGTGGAGAGCTTCGAGGGCATCGTGGTCCTGGACGAGCAGGGCAACCTCGGCATGACCGACGGCGAGGCCGATCGTGGCCTGTTCGTCTTCACCCCGCACAACGGCAAGTTCCAGATCAAGACCGCCAAGGTGGGTACGGGTGGGGAGCCGGACTGCCTGAGCGTCAAGACCAACGGCAGCCAGCCCCTGACGGCCGTCGCGGTGGCCTGTGACACCAGCAAGGCCGAGCAGCTCTTCGACGTGGTCCCGACCGGCAAGAAGGACAACAACCGCCCGGTCTACACGATCGCCAACCGGGACGCGCTCCTGCGCACCAGCAGCAGCGGCCTGATCTTCGAGGAGCTGGGTGACGGCCCGGTGATCACCACGTTCGTCCTCGTCGACAACGGCAAGTCGACGCTGCCCGCGCTGGACTGACGCGGCCGGCGGTCTCCGGTAAGGGGTGTCCGGGAGTATGAGCCTGACAGACGGCGAAAACTGTCAAGGGCCAATATCCTGCGAGTGGTTCCCGGACGCCTGCCGGAAACAAACGCCGACTACCGTTCGGCCTTCGATCGACGAGGGGGCGGAGGACCGATGCGGATACTTCTCGTGGAGGACGACCGCCGGGTCGGTGCGGTGATGACCTCGATGCTGCAGCGCCGGGGCTACGCGGTGGAGCACGCGGCCACCGCGACCGCCGCTCTGGAGGCCGCGCCGGCCGACCTGGTGCTGCTCGATCTGAACCTGCCCGACGGTGACGGCCTGGACGTCTGCCGCACCCTGCGGGCCCGCAACGAGAACCTCGGCATCATCGCGGTCACCGCCCGCGGCGAGGAGCGCGACCGGGTCACCGGCCTGCGCACCGGCGCCGACGACTACGTGGTCAAACCGTTCTCGATGGCCGAGCTGCAGGCCCGGATCGAGGCCCTGCTGCGCCGCACGGTCCGGCACAGCCCGGCCGCTCCGGCCGTCGTCGAGGTCGGCCCGATCCGGATCGACCCGGGCGCCCGCACCGTCGAGGTGCACCGGCAGCCGGCCAATCTGACCCGCAAGGAGTTCGACATCCTGGCCTCGCTGGCCCGCCAGCCCGGGGTCGCCCTCACCCGCGAGCGCATCATGCTGGACGTCTGGCAGACCACCTGGTCCGGCAAACACACCCTGGAGGTCCACGTGGCCTCGTTGCGGACCAAACTCGGTGACGCCGACCTGGTGCAGACCGTCCGGGGCGTCGGCTACCGTTTGCGAGCAACATAGGGAGGTCGGGTGCGCAGGCGGCTGGTGGTCACCTACCTGCTGCTGCTGTGCATCACCCTGCTGGCCCTGGAGATCCCGCTCGCGGTCACGGTCGCGAGCCGGGAGACCGATCGTGCCGTCGCCGACCGGCTCGCCGACGCCACCCGGTTCGCCTCGCTCGCCGCGCCCGCGGTCCGCAGTGGCGAGTTGGAGACCCTCACCGAGGAGCTGCGCCGCTACCAGGAGCTGTACGGCATCGGCACCATGCTCGTCGACCAGGACCAGCGGCTGCTCAGCGTCTACGGCCGGTCCCCGGAGAACCACGCGTCGGCGATCCGGGGCGCGCTCGCCGGGCACCAGGTCGGCACCCCGGAGACGCTGTGGCCGTGGGTCAGCGAGCCGCTGGTGGTGGCGGTCCCGATCAGTGACGGCGGCGCCGTGCTGGGGGTGATCCTCACCGTCTCGCCGACCGACCGCAGCCGTCGTGCCGTGCTCTCGGTCTGGCTGGTGCTGGCCCTGGTCGGGGTGCTCGCGGTGGCCGCCTGCCTGACCGCCGCGCACAGTCTCGCCGGGTGGGTGCTGCGCCCGGTGACCAGATTGGACGCCGCGGCCCACGAGATCGCCGAGGGCGACAGCGCGGCCCGGGTGCCGCCCGGGGTGGGCCCGCCGGAGTTGCGGCGGCTGTCGGACAGTTTCAACGAGATGGCCGACGCGGTCGCCGAGGCGATGCGCCGGCAGCGGGAGTTCGTCGCCCACGCCAGTCACCAGCTGCGCAACCCGCTGACCGTGCTGCGGCTGCGGATCGAGGACCTGGGCGGCCGGTACGACGACGAGGAGCTGCACACCGACCGGCAGTTCGCCCTGGAGGAGACCGACCGGCTGGCCGACGTCCTGGACGGTCTGCTGGCGCTGGCCCAGGCCGAGCGGGGCCGTCCGGAGCTGGAGGTGGTGGACGCCACCGCGCTCACCACCGAGCGGGCCAAGGCGTGGCTGCCGCTGGCCGAGCGCCGTGGTGTCGAGCTGGACACCGACGTGCCCGCCGAGCCGGTGCCGGCCCGGGTGGTGGCGACCGCCCTGGATCAGGTGCTGGACGCGCTGATCGACAACGCGCTGAAGTTCACCCCGGCCGGCGGGCGGGTGTCGCTGCGGCTGCGAGCGGCCGGCGGGGGAGCGGAGGTGACCGTGCGGGACACCGGGCCGGGTATGACCGAGGAGCAGTGCCGGCAGGCCACCGAGCGGTTCTGGCGGGCCGCCGACGCGCAGAACGTGGACGGCGCCGGTCTCGGGCTGTCCATCGTCGCGGTCCTGGTGGAGGCGTCCGGTGGCCGGTTCACCCTGGCGCCGGCCCCGGAGGGCGGTCTGGACGCGACGGTACAACTCAGGGCTTGACCGGCCGCTTGTAAAAGGGGCTCAGGGCTTGACCGATTTGTAATAGCGGGCGGCCCCGGGGTGCAGGGGCACCGGCAGGGTGGCGATCGCGGCCCGCAGATCGAGTCGTTCGGCGGCCGGGTGCGCGGTGGCCAGGGCGCCGCGGCGTTCCATCAGCAGCCGGGTCAGGTCGTACGCCAGATCGTCGGGCATCGTCGCGGACGCCACCAGCAGGTTGGGCACCGCGATCGTGGTCACCGCCGGCATCGAGTACGCCGACGTCGGCACGTCCCGCACCACGTAGACGTCGCTGTAGACCCGGCGTAGCTCGCCGGCCCACGCGGACAGGTCGACCAGCCGGGTGCCGACCTCGGCGCTGACCTGTTTGATCCCGTTCACCGGCAGCCCGCCGGAGAAGAAGAACGCGTCGATCTCCCGGTCACGCAGCGCCGCGATCGAGTCGTCGAGGCTGAGTTCCCGGCGCTTGATCGCCTGGGGCATGCCGGCCACGGAGAGCAACCGGTCGACGGTGACCGTGGTGCCCGAGCCGCGGGCGCCGACCGACACCCGTTTGCCGCGCAGATCGCCCAGCTTCACGATCTTGCTGTCGGCCCGGACCACCAGGTGCAGCAGGTCGTCGTAGACCCGGGCCAGCGCGACGATGCCGGCCTTCGGCTCACCACCGGTGACCAGTACGTCCGCCTGGGTGAAGCCGATCTCGGCCCGGCCCTCGGTGACCATCTCCAGGTTCTCCGCCGAGGCCGCGGTCACCAGCACGCTGGTGGTCGTGTCGGGCAGCTCCTGATCGATGATCTTGCTGAGGGCGGTGCCGATCGCGTAGTAGACCGCGGTCGGGCTGCCGGTCGCGATCCGTACCTGGCGCTCCTGAGTTCTGTCCTGACTACAGGCGGTCACCATCAACAGCAGGGTCAGACCGGCGATCGCCATCCGGCGGTGTTTTCCTAGGGTCACTGTGCGTCCAAGATCACTGTGTTTCCCTACGCGGGAGGGCCCGGTCCGCGCAAGTTTCCCTCAAGTCTGCGTCACGGGTGTACCGGCCGAACGGCCGATCGGAGACGGTGACGTGACAAACCACGGGAGGGGAGAGGTCGATGGACCGCACAGCGACGTTGGATCACGCCGCCACACGCGCCGTCGTGCTCGCCGGAGCGCTGCCCGCCGCCTTCGAGTCGGCGGTCCTGGCCGCGTGTGTGGACACCAGCCGCACACTCCGGCCGGCCCCGCTCCGGGCGGAGTCGCGCATCGGTGAGGCCCTGGCCGAGTTCGACCGCGAGGACCCGGCCGAACGGCTCGAAATCCTGCTCGCCGGGCTCGGCTGCATGACCCGGCGCGACACCCGCTCCGGCGGCGAACGCCGCCGGTACTCGGTCGAACGTGTCATCGTCCACGAATCGCAACGTCACGCCACCTCCCGCATGCTCGACGCCGCCTGGCGCCAGGGCCGGCAGGCACTGCTCAGTTCCGAACCGCTCGGGGCGTCGTCGCCCCGTAACACCCAGCGCCTCACCCTGGCCCAGGCCGCCTGGCGGGCCGCGCTGCTGGCCGCCGGTCACCGCCGGCGACGGCACATCCTGTCGGTGATGATCCGGGACCAGGAGATCGCGGCGGTGCTGGTCCGGGCGGCCCGGCTGCTCGGCGTGACCGCCGAGGTCACCCGCCGCAGCGGATGCGTGGTGGTCACCGTGCCCGCCGACGCCGCCGATCTCCTCCCGGCGACCCCGCCCCGGTTGCGGTTGCGCGACTCGGCACTGGTTTAGACATCTCTGCTGGTACGGGGGTGAGCGCTCGACCGTTGTTCCGGCGGTCGAGCGCTCGGTGTCCGTACCTGATCAGTCGTCGCGGCCGGTGTCGACCGCCTTCATGATCATTGCGGCGATCGCCACGCCGACCACCGCGATACCGACCTGCACGCCGACGACGGCCCAGTCGTACCCACGACCCGCCACGGTGAACAGCGCGTCGCTGTGCAGTTCCCACCGGTCCGCGGCCCAGGTGCCGGCCACCGCCGCACCCATGCCGATCAGCACTGTCGGGATCACGCCGATGCTCTGCCGTCCCGGCAGGACGGCCCGCGCCACCACACCGATGATCGCGCCGAACACGATCGCCACCACATAATCCTGAGCGTCCACAGCGCCTCCCCTCAAGGTCGCAAGGTGCCCAGGGTGACAGACGTGTCAAACGTCGGCCGCCGGGACGAGCCGGTCGACGGCGATCCGCCAGTGACCGCAGGCACAGTGCTCGTACCGGACCCGGCCCTCGCTGGTGAGATGGCCGGACCGGGTGTACCAGGTGTGTCGATGCATGAGATCAGCATGATGTAATGCCCTTATGCGCATCAACCCTTACGGTGAGGAGCCGGTCCGGCTGGCGCTGGACCTGGTGACCCACCCGCCCGCCGACGCCGGGGAGCTGGCCGGCCGGTGCCGCGCCGCCGGTTTCGTGGTGGACATGCCGATTCGCGACGCCGACCTGTCCGAGGTGGAGGCGTTCCTGGCGGACTGGCTGGCGGTGATCGACGCCCCCGGTCCCGACGCCCGCGCCGAGCGGCTCAACGTGCTGCTGGCCCGGGCGTCCGCGCATCCCCGGCTGACCAACCACGTCGGCGACGGCTGGCACGTGCACTACCGCGACCCGGACCTGCCGCTGTCCGCCGCGCTGCGGGCGCTGATCAGTGTCGGCACCGCCCTGCACCTGGCCGGCCGGGGCATCCACCGGCTGGGCCGCTGCGCCGCCGAGGGCTGCGGCCGCCCGTTCGCCGACTTCAGCCGCACCGGCCGGCAGCGCTACTGCTCCCCGGCGTGCGGCAACCGCGACGCGGTCCGCCGCCACCGCTCCCGGGCCGCGGCCCCGGCGATCAGGGAGCGGTGACGGCGATCGGGAGCGGCGATGCGATCAGGGAGCGGTGACGGCGGTCGGCAGCGGTGATGCGGTCAGGGGCAGGCGGCCGGGCTGAGTTCGCTGACCAGGCGGGTGGCCGTGCCGGTGTGCTTGGCGTAGGCCTCCGGGAACGCGGAGATCTGGACCGCCTGCGCCGCCTCGGTCAGCCGCATGTCCTGCCAATTCCGGACCTTGAGCAGCTTGTCGTAGAACTTCCCGGTCTGGTACGCCGGATCACGCAGCTGCTTCGGGGTGCCCCAGCCCTGGCTGGGCCGCTGCTGGAAGAGCCCGATCGAGTCCCGGTCGCCGCCGCGCAGGTTGCGCAGGGTGGACTCCTGCAGGGCGGTGGCGACCGCGATCACCTGACCCTGCACCGGCACCTTCCGTTCCGCGCCGATGGCGACGATGGTGCGGGCGTTGGCGACCTGCTCCTCGTTCCATCGGTCGAGTTCGGACTTCGCCGGGGACGCCACGGGCGGGGCGCAGACCTCGGTGGCATCGGCGGTCTGGAACCGGGAGAGCACCAGCATGGTGGCCAGGACGGACACGAGAACGGTGAAGAGCACGCGCAAGACGGAACCTTCCAGGAACGTGAACCGTTCGCACGATATCGACCGTCCATGATTCACCGCCTCAGCCCACCGGTCAGAAGATCCGGCCAATGTGGTCAACGGACCCCCGCAGTGTCGGCGGGCCGCTTGCGCATCCGCGGTCGGTGACCGACGGTGAGCGGATGAAGGTCAACCATCTGAACTGCGGCAGTCTGCGGCCGTGGGGCTCACCCGGCGGCCTGGTCTGCCATGTGCTGCTCGTGGAGGCCGCCGACGGGCTGGTGCTCGTCGACTCCGGCTTCGGTCTGCACGACGTCGCCGCGCCCGCTCACCGGATCGGCCCGGCGCGGCACCTGATCCGCCCGGTCCTCGATCCGCGCGAGACCGCGATCCGGCAGGTCGAGAAGCGGGGACACGACCCCGCGGACGTACGCCATGTCGTGCTCACCCACGGCGACGCCGACCACACCGGCGGCCTGGCCGACTTCCCGCACGCCCGGGTGCACCTGACCGCCGCCGAGTCGGAGGCCATGCGCCGGCCGCTGACCCGCGGCGAGCGCCGCCGTTACCTGCCCGGCCAGCGCGAGCACGGCCCGGACCTGGTCGAGCACGACCCGGAGCACGGTGACGGCTGGCGCGGGTTCGCCGCGGCCGCCGAGATTCTGCCCGGGGTGGTGCTGATCGGGCTGAGCGGCCACACCCGCGGGCACGCCGCGGTCGCCGTCGACGCGGGCGACCGCTGGGTCCTGCACGCCGGGGACGCGTTCTACCACCGCGGCCAGATCGAGAACGCCGGCCGCCCGCCCCGCACCCTGACGACGATGGAGCAGGTGGTGGCGCACGACCGGGCCCGGGTGCGCGACAACCACGCCCGCCTCGCCGAGTTGCGGGCCGCCGCCGATCCCGGCCTGCTGCTGGTCAACGCGCACGACCCGGAACTGCTCCGCCGCGCCGTCGCGGACAGTCCGGACTGACGCCGGGCCGGGTGGCTGGCCCACCGGGGCCAAGATCCGCCGGTCCGGCGGACCGGACCGGCGGCTGCTGATTTGGTTCAGGGTGTGTTCAGCACTTTCATCCGGCGTAAGCGGCGCGGGCGGTGGCGGCGGGACTCCGAGCACGGCGGCGTGGCGGTGATCTTCGCGATCTTCATGGGCAGCTCGGTCCTGATCGGCATGACCGCGCTCGTGATCGACGTGGGCCTGCTCTACAACGAGCGCGAGCAGTTGATCACCGGCGCGGACTCGGCCTCGTTCAAGGTCGCGATCAACTGCGTCAAGGATCCCACCACGTGTACGACCGCGGCGCAGACCCCGGTCGCGATGCAGTACGCCGGCCGCAACGCCAAGGACAACACGTCGGCCGCCCAGATCTGCTTCGACGACACCGGCTGCCCGGTCTGGAACGTCCCGCGGGCGTGCCCGCCGCTGCCCGTGGTGCCGGCCGGGCAGGGCAAGGGCAACTGGGTGGAGGTACGGACCAGCACGGTCGTGCCGGGCGGCGGCACCCTGGTCCCGCCGATCTTCGCCAAGGCCGCCACCGACGGCAACTACAAGGGCACCCGGGTCGGCGCCTGCGCCCGGGTGGCGTGGGGGCCGCCGCTGGTGGAGAAGGTGTTCGCCCTGGGTATCTCGCTGTGCGACTGGAAGCGGATGACCAGCAACGGCACGGTCTTCTACAACCCGCTGGGCACCCTGCTCAACGACATCGGCCTGTTCCAGCTGATCGGCCTGCCCAGCCCGAACCCCGGTCAGGACAGCGCGATCCCGCAGGTGCTGCCGCTGACCGCGCTCGGCCTGCCGCTGCCGTCCTGCACCACCCCGGTCGACCTGACCGTGCCGCGCGGGTACGTCTGGCTGCAGTACCCCGACCTGAGCCCGCCGGACAGCGAGTGCATGATGGACCTGAAGGTCGACGACCTGCCCCGGTCGTTCCTGCTGTCCGGCCTGCTCATCGGCACCATCTGCGCGCAGAAACTGCAGGCCAAGCTGAACAAGGGCCCGTTCCTGGTGCCGATCTTCGACAAGATCGTGCCGGAGCTGGTCTCGCTGGCCCCGCAGTACCACATCGTCGGGTTCGCGCCGTTCGTCGTCACCGGCTACTCGTCCCTGGTCCCCGGCGTGGTGAACTCGGTGACCAGCCTGCTCAGCGGTGGTCTGCTGGGCGCGCTGACCACCCTGCTGTGCACGACCGCGGCCTGCATCACCGGCTACTTCACCAAGACCCTGATCCCGCACAGCCGGCCGCAGTTCGGCACCGGCCCCAATTTCGGCGCGACCGTGATCGGGCGTACCGGCTAATCGGTCTGGCTCTTCTCCAGGGCCCGCTCACCCGGCGGCAGGGAGCAGACCCGGAGCACCTCCTGACAGAGGTTGTCCAGCCGGGACACCGAGCGGGCGATCGCGGTGACCGCCCGCTGCTGCTGCGGCGCCAGCTCGTCGGTGTCGCCGAGCAGCGTCTCGGTGTACCCGCTGATCGTGGTGAGCGGCGTCCGGATCTCGTGCGACAGGATGCTCATCAGGTCGCGTTTCATCGCGTCCGCGTCGGCCAGCGCGGTGTTGGTGTCCTGCAGTTCGGCGTTGCGCTCGCCGAGGGCCCGGTTGGCCTCGTCCCGGTCGCGTTCGGCGGACACCCGGGCCGAGATGTCGGTGACCGCGGTGATGATGGTGGCCGGCCGGTCCAGGTGGTCACGCAGCATCGACACGCCGATCTGCGCCTCCACCACCCGGCCGTCGGCGGCGAGCAGCCGCTGGTGCCGGTCGGTGGCCGCGTCGCCGACGAAGAGCCCGGCGGCGGCCGCCCAGTTCAGGTGCCGGTCCTCGGGGTGGGTGAGGCTGTCGATGGTGCGCCCGGCGAGCGCGTCCGGGGCGTACCCGAGGATGTCGGCCAGGGCCGGGTTGGCCTGGATCACCGTGCCGTCGACGTGCAGCATCGCCTGCCCGACGGTGGAGAGCGTGAACTGCGCGTGCAGCAGCCGCTCCCGGTCGGCGAGCGCGGTCTCGGCCTTGCGGCGGTCGGTGACGTCCAGGTTCACCTCGAGGATCGCGGCCGGAGCGCCGTAGTCGTCGTACTGCACCGACTGGTGGCTGTGCACGGTCAGCCGGCTGCCGTCGCTGCGGAGCTGGTCGAGCTCGCCCTCCCAGCGGCTCTCGCCGGACAGCGCGTCCTCGACGACGGCCCGGTCCACCGGGTAGCGGGTGTCCAACAGCCGGTCGCTGCTCTTGCCGACGACGGCGCTGGACGGCCAGCCGTAGGTGAGTTCCGCGCCGGTGTTCCAGCCGATGATCCGGGCGTCCAGATCCCGGACGATCACCGCGATCGGGGCCAGGCGCAACAGCTCGGCCTGCTGCTCGGCGACGGCGTTGGCCCGGTGCCGTTCGGTCACGTCCGAGCAGAGGCCGTCGGCGAACAGCCGGTCGCCGTCGCGGCGGGCTACTCCCCGGATCCAGACCCAGCGGGTGATCCCGTCCAGCCCGGCCATCCGGCACTCGATCTCGGCGGCCTGACCCTCGTAGAGCTGCTCGACGAACGCGCGGTACGCGGCCTGGTCGTCGGCGTGCACCGCCCCGTAGAGGTGCTGGGTCATGTCCGCCTCGCCGGGCAGCTCCTCCAGCTCGCCCCCGAAGACGGCGACCACGTTGCCCTGGGCGTGCACGGTGCGGGCGGTCCCGCCGGGCAGCAGTTCCACGGTCCACAGGAAGTCGGTGAGGTTGTCGACGATCCGGGCCAGCGCGTCGCGGGCCACCGCCAGCTCCCGGTCCAGGTCGGCGGCCCGGCGGCGCTGCACGGCCTGGCCGATGTACGCCGAGACGCTCTCCAGGCTGGCGATCAGCTCGTCGTCGCGTTCGTCGTGCCGCTGGTGGTCGGCGATCATCAGCACCCCGACGACCTCGGCGCCGTCCCGGACCGGCACGGCGGCAACCGCGTGCAGCCCGGCCTCACCGGCCTCGGCGGCCCTGGGCAGGGCGCTGGACGGCAGGTCCGGGATCCACTGCGAGGCGCCGGCCGCCCACACCGTGCCGGGCACCCCGACCCCCGGCGCGTACGCCACCGTGACCTCCATCAGCTTGGCGATCTTCGGGTCGGCGCTGTAGACGGCGAGGCGCTCCAGGCAGGACTGGTCCGGGTTGCGGTGCCAGTACTCCAGGTACGGCCAGCCCAGCCGGTCACCGAGCGCGCCGACCACGTCCCGGGCGGCTTCGAGGGCGGTGCCGGTCTGCAGCAGGATGCCGGCCACCGCCTGTTCGGTGTCGCGCAGGTGCTGGGTGCGCTTGCGGTCGGAGATGTCCCGGACGAAGGTGTGGAAGGCGTGCCCGTCCGGTTCGAACAGCACCGACAGCGACAGCTCGGCCGGGAAGGCGTGCCCGTCGCGGTGCAGCATCTCCAGCTCGACCCGTTCACCGCCGAGCGCGGCAGCTTGGGTGTGCTCCATCCAGTCCGCGTCGGCGCGGAGCCGTTCGGGCACGATCAGGTCGGTGACCGGACGCCCGAGGGCCTCGTCGGCGGTCCAGCCGAAGATCCGTTCGGCGGCGTGGTTCCAGCCGGTCACCAGGCCCGCGCTGTCCCCGGCGATGAAGGCGTCCGGGGTGGTGTCCAGGAACCGCTGGGTGCGGGCGGCCAGCTGCTCGGTCTCGTTCGCGGCGGTCCGGGCGGCGATCTCCGACGCCGCGGCCAGTGCGAGGTCCTCCATCAGCTCCACGTCGGCGTCCGACCAGGTGCGGGGCTGCCGGTCGACGACGCAGAGGGTGCCGAGCACGGCCTGGTTCTTGGAGCGCAGCGGGACGCCGAGGTACGCGATCGCCTCGTGTTCCTCGATCGACGGGTTGCCGGACAGTTCCGGGTCGAGGCGGGCGTCGTCGACGGCCAGGGTGCGGCCGGCCTCCACCACGTGTTTGCAGTACGAGTGGGTCAGCGGGATCTCCCGGGTAGCGGCCAGCACCCCGGTCAACCCGGTCTCGGCGGTCAGGACCTGACGCTCGGCCTCGACCAGGGACACCACCGACACCGGCGCCCCGAGCAGGCGCGAGGCCAGGACGGTGAGCCGCTGCAGTGCCTCGGAGGGCGCGCCGTCGACCAGGCCGGTCGCGGCCACCTGTGCCAGCCGGGCCGGATCCTGCACCGCCGCGTTGATCTCTGCCGTCGTTCCCGCCACGTCTGGTATGTCGGCACCCTGGCCGCAGACTTGAAAGGCGGAACTGTTTACTTCTTCAGTTAACAGTCCTAATAATTAGCCATGCGTCGATCAGTGATCCTGGCTGTGGCGGCCGTCCTGGCCGCCGCGTCATCCACCGTCCTGGTGACGGCGACCGCGGGTGCGGCCGTCGCCTGCGCGCCCGCCTGGGCCGCCACCTCCGTCTACGTCAAGGACAGCGTCGCCTCGCAGGGTGGCACCAACTACACCGCGAAGTGGTGGACCCAGGGCGAGGACCCTTCCTCGCACAGCGCCCAGTGGGACGTCTGGGTCAACAGCGGGGCCTGCGGCGGCACCACTCCTTCCCCCTCGCCGTCCTCGCCGTCCACCTCGCCCAGCCCGACCCCCACGCCGACCACCCCGATTCCCGCTGGTGATCTTCCGCGGCGTGCGCTGATCGGCTACCTGCACACCAGCTTCGCCAACGGCTCCGGCTACGTACGGATGGCCGACGTGCCCGCCGACTGGGACATCGTCAACCTGTCGTTCGGCGAGCCGACCACCGCCACCTCCGGCGACATCCGGTTCACACTCTGCCCGGTCGCGGAGTGCCCGAACGTGGAGACCGAGGCCGCGTTCATCGCCGCGATCAAGGCCAAGCGGCAGGCCGGCAAGAAGGTGCTGCTGTCGATCGGCGGCGCCAACGGCCAGGTGCAGCTCACCACGACCACCGCCCGGGACACCTTCGTCCGCTCGGTCAGCGCGATCATCGACCGGTTCGGTCTGGACGGCGTCGACATCGACTTCGAGGGCCACTCGCTGTCGCTGAACACCGGCGACACCGACTTCCGCAACCCGACCACGCCGGTGATCGTCAACCTGATCAGCGCGATCAAGACCCTCAAGGCGCGGTACGGGGCCGGCTTCGTGCTCACGATGGCCCCGGAGACGTTCTTCGTCCAGCTCGGGTACCAGTTCTACGGTTCCGGGCCGTGGGGTGGCCAGGACCCGCGGGCCGGCTCGTACCTGCCGGTGATCCACGCGCTGCGTGACGACATCACCGTGCTGCACGTGCAGGACTACAACTCCGGGCCGATCATGGGGCTGGACGGCCAGTACCACTCGATGGGCGGCGCCGACTTCCACATCGCGATGACCGACATGCTGCTCGCCGGGTTCCCGGTGGCCGGCAACACGGCCCATGTCTTCCCGGCGCTGCGGGAGAACCAGATCGCCTTCGGCGCGCCCAGCTCGGTCAGCGCCGGCAACGGGTACGTCGCTCCGGCCGAGGTGCAGAAGGCCGTGTCCTGCCTGGTCAAGGGCGTGAGTTGTGGGTCGTACACACCGCGCAGTGGTCTGAATCCGGACTTCCGCGGACTGATGACGTGGTCGATCAACTGGGACCGCTTCTACAGCTGGGAGTTCAAGAACAGTCACCGCCCCTTCCTCAACGGCATCTAGGACCGTAACGACAGCACCATGCTCCGCAGGAGCCGGAACGCGACCGACTGCTCGTCCTCGGTCATGCCGGACAGCATCCTGATCTCGACGGAGCGGACCGCGGCGGACGCCTGCTCCAGGCTCCGCTCGCCGAGGGGCGTCAGCCGGGTGGGCAGGGCCTTCCCGACTGGCGCCTCGGCCGGCCTGGTCACCAGGCCCTCCCGTTCCAGGGTCTGCAGCAGCACGTTCATCGACTGCCGGGTGACGAAGACGCCCCGGGCCAGGTCGGAGTTGGACAGGCCGGGCCGCTGGGCGAGCAGCTCCAGGCAGGAGTAGCGGGTCACGTTCATCCCGAGCGGCCGCAGCACGTCCTCCATCGCGGCGCGCAGCGCGCTGGACGCCTCCTTCAGCAGGTAGCCCAGCGATTTCTCCAGGTCGACACCGTTCCCGTCTTGACTCATGTCAGCATACTGACATAACCTCGTGCATGTCAGTAAACTGACATGACCTATTGGAGGAGCACCACATGCCCGTCACCGGACCCGACTTCATCTCCCTGCAGGTGCGCGACCTGGACGCCTCGCAGGCGTTCTACGAGAAGTACCTCGGCCTGGTCCGATCGCCGGCCGGCCCGCCGCACGCCGTCGTCTTCACCACGACGCCTATCGCGTTCGCGCTGCGCGACATCGTGCCCGGCACCGACCTGGCCGCCGTCGAGCAGCCCGGCATCGGCGCCGCGATCTGGCTGCACGCCACCGATGTCCAGGCCATCCACGACGCCCTCGAAGCGGGCGGTCACACCATCACCGCCGCGCCGATCGACGGCCCGTTCGGCCGCACCTTCACCTTCGCCGATCCGGACGGTTACCGGATCACCCTGCACGACCGCGCCTGAGCGCTGATCAGAAGCGGTCGGCCAGGTTCGTCAGCTTGGTGACGTAGGCCGGCCAGTCGACGCCGCCGGGCAGGCTGTCGCTGCCTGCGGTCAGGCCGGTCGCCTGGTCGAGCTGCTCGCGCAGGATGTCGGCGTGACCGGCATGCCGCGCCACGTCGGCGGTCACGTGCACGATGATCCGGTGCAGGGTCACCTCCTGCCGGCCGGGCTGCCACCACGGCACCCGGCCCGGGGCGTCCAGCGGCAGCTCCTCGATCGTCGCGTCGGCGAACGCCGAGACCCGCTCGTACAAGCTGAGCAGTCCGTCCTTCGTCTCGTCCGCCCGCGCGTACCAGTCCGCCTGCGGGTCCTCGTCGTAGATCGACAGCGGCAGCAGCTCGGCGTGGCCGGGGAACTCCCGCCCGAACGTCGCCCCGAAATACCCGGCCTCCACGTTCAGGCAGTGCTTGATCAGGCCGAGGAGGTTGTTGCCGGTCGCGGTGCGGGGGAGCCGGGCGTCCCGTTCGCTCAGCCCGTCGAGTTTCCAGATCAGCGCCTCCCGGTTCTCCTTGAGGTAGGAGTGCAGGAAGTCCTTGGTCTCCGTCATGCCCGCATTGTCCGCTGAAGTTCGCCCGGTGACTGTCCCGCGAGTTCGGCCGACTCCCGGGTCAGGTGGGCCTGATCGGTGTAACCGGCCCGGGCCGCCATCTCGGCGAGCCCGCCGGTCCCGCCGAGCATGCGCTGGAACCGCTGGAAGCGCAGCACCCGGTGCAGGGTCTTCGGCCCGTAACCGACCGCCGCGGTGAACCGCCGCCGCAACTGGCGTTCACTGATCTCCAGGCGGGCGCCCAGCTCGTGGACCCGCGTCGCCGGGTCGTTCAGCATCCGGGCCGCCGCCAGCAACATCGGATCCGGCGGGCGCTCCTCAGCGAACGCGCCGGTCATCGCCACCAGACGACGCAGTGCCTCGTCCGGATCGAGGTCACCGTGCAGGACCCGGGCCGCCGACGGGTGCAGCTCGGCCAGGTCGACGCGGAGGTTACGCAGCGGATCCAACGGCAGTCCCAGGACCGTGCCACCGGCGCCGGGCCGGAACCGTACACCCCGGAGAATCTGATCTCTGCCGGGAACCGTCGGAACAGGGCGGGTGTCGGGGCCGGCCAGGAACACCCCGCGGCCGTTCTCCCAGATCAGGTCCACACACCCGTCCGGCAGGATCGCACCCGGTGCGGGATCGGCCACCACGTCCCGCCGCCACAGGCACGCCACCGAAGCCCGCAACGACACGGGCGGCACCCATTCGGCGTATGACATGGTCCCAGTATTCCCGCGTCCGTTTCCTACAAGCGTCCCCGCGCTCGAACACCTAGCGTTACCGGCATGAGCACTCTCCTCGCCGCGAGCCGGTTCCTGGACCGTGAGGCCCGCCTGCTGGAACGCCATCTCTTCGCCGGCCGCCCGGACGCGGTGATCAGCGCGTTGCGCGCCTATCAGAACGAGGACGGCGGTTTCGGGCACGGCCTGGAACCGGACAAACGCTGTCCCGCCAGCCTCCCGATCGACGTGGAGATCGCCTTCCAGGCCCTGGCCACCGTTCATGCGGCTCCCGCCGACCTGCTCGGCCCCGCCTGCGACTACCTGGCGAGCGTGACGATCGACGGGGCGGTGCCGCTAGCCTTCCCGGTGATCGAGGACTACCCGCGGGCCGCGCACTGGACCGACTGGACCTACGCGCCGGGCGTCAACCCGACCGCCGGCCTGGCCGGTCTCCTCCACCAGCTCGATTTTGATCACCCGTGGCGCACCACGGCTACCGCCTTCTGCTGGGACGTCATCGACGCGGGAAAGCTCCCCGACGAGGCCCACGCGTTGTCCGAGGTCCTGCTGTTCCTGGCGCACGTCCCCGACCGCGACCGGGCCCTGGCAGCGGCGCCGTCCGTTCTGGATCAGCTGACCGCCAACGATCTCTTCCACCCCACACCCGCACCCGGCGCGTACGGTCTGACCCCGCTGCACGTGGCCCCGACGGCGGACTCCCCGTGGCGCGCCCACTTCACGTCCGCCCAGATCGACGCCCACCTGGACGCCTTGGCCGCTGCCCAGCAGGACGACGGCGGCTGGCCGGTGGCGTGGGAGCCCCCGTCCACGGCGTCCAAGCTGGAGTGGCGAGGCATGGTCACCCTGCAGGCGATCAACACACTCACCTCGTACGATCGCCTGTGATCAGCGGCTCGGGTCGATCAGGATCTTGGCCTCGCGGGCGTCGGCCAGGGTGTCGAAGGCGGCGGGCACCTCGGGCAGGCCGATGACCCGGCTGATCAACGGCCGGGGGTTCAGCCGGCCGCGGGCGATCATCCGGAGCGTGTCGGCGATGTCGGCCGGGTCGTAGCAGAACGAGAAGCGCAACCGCAGCTCCTTGTTGATCGCCATGGTGGGGCGGAACGTGTCGGGTCGCATGCACACGCCGACGATCACGACCGTGGACAGGAACGGGGTGTGCGTGACGATGTCCTCGATCACCCCGGGCCGGCCGACACATTCGAACACCACCGGGCCGCGCGGGCCGGCGCCGAACCGTTTCGCCGCCCGCATCACCGGCCGCCACGGCAGGAACGGCACCCCGCGCAGCGTGTGCATCGCCTCCAGCCCGGTGCGGTAGTAGTCGGGCGCGTTCCGCACGATGGCCGGGCCGTCGCCGAGACGGTCCCACGGCGGGTCCGTCGCCGGATCGACGACGACGTGCGCCCCGCACCGGGACGCCAGCTCACGCCGGGGACGCGACGGGTCGCTCGCCACGATGTGACGTACACCGGCTGCTCGAAGAAGGAGGATCACCGCGAGCCCGATGGGACCGCAACCGACGACGACCGCGGGGTCCGTGCGGCGAAGGCCGCTCATCCGGACGGCATGGTGGGCGACGGCGAGCGGTTCGGTCAACACCGCAAGGTCAGGATCAACATTCGCCGGTACGGGCATCAAGGCGTCCTCGTCGGTCAACATGTACTCGGCGAACCCACCCGGCGCGTGTGTCGACAGCCCGATCATGTGGACCGCGCCGTCGATGCGGATCAACGGCAGCGAGACGACCCGGCCGCCCGGTTTCCAGCGCGCCCGGCAGCCCGGCCCGTACGCGACGATCTCGCCGGTGAACTCGTGCCCGAGCACCACCTCGTCCGAGCGGCGCATGAAGTCGGGGTACCCCACCTCGGCGGCGACGTCCGCGCTGGTGTCCGCGTCGTGGCGCACGTGCAGGTCGGAGCCGCAGATCCCGGCCCGCAGCACGCGCACCAGCACCTGGCCCGGGCCGGGCACCGGGATCGGGCGCTCGGCCACCGACAGTCTCGTGTCCCGAACCGTGACGACGTTCATCGATTCGTTCTACCCGAAGAGCGCCCGCCCCCAGTAGTCTTCCGGGCCGCTGAGTCCGGGTGGGCAGGCGAAGAGGGCGCTCGACACGTGCCGGAGGTACTCGTTCATCTCGTCCCGGGCAGCGAGACTGCGCTGCACCGGGATGAACGCGGTCCGCGGATCGCGCTGGTAGGCGATGAAGAACAGCCCGGCGTTGAGCCGCCCCAACCCGTCCGAGCCGTCGACGAAGTTGTAGCCGCGCCGCAGCATCCGGGCCCCGCTGTTGGTGTCCGGATGCGCGAGCCGCACGTGTGACGTCGCCGGCAGCAGCGGTTGCCCGTCGGCGCCGACCGAGTCGAAGTCGACCTCGTCGAACTCGCCGGACGTGCCGAGCGGCGCCCCGGAGCCCTTGTACCGGCCGACGATGGTCTCCTGCTCGGTCAGCGACGACCGGTCCCAGGTCTCGATCAGCATCCGGATCTTGCGGGTGACCAGGTACGACCCGCCGGTCAGCCACTCCGGCCCGTCGCCCGGCTGCACCCACAGGTGGTCGCGCAGCGCGTCGGTCTCCTCGGCCTTGAGGTTGCGGGTGCCGTCCTTGAAGCCGAACAGGTTGCGCGGGGTGGCCTGCCCGGTGCTCGTCGACGAGGTGCGGCCGAAACCGAGCTGCGACCACCGTACGCTGACCGCGCCCATCCCGATCCGGATCAGGTTGCGGACCGCGTGCACCGCCACCTGCGGATCGTCGGCACACGCCTGGATCGCGATGTCGCCGCCGGAGAGGGCGGCGTCCAGGGTGTCGCCGGTGAACCGGGGGAGTTCCTCCAGCGCGGCCGGCCGCTGGGCGGACAGCCCGAACCTGTCGAACAGCGCCGGTCCGAATCCGATCGTGATCGTCAGGTGCGCCGGCGGCAGCCCGAGCGCCTCACCGGTGTCGTCCGGCGGCGCTTCCGGGATGCCGGCGACCGCGCCGATCTCCCCGGCGTCGCGCCCGGCGGTCATCCGGGCGGCGGCGGCCGTCCAGTCCTTGAGCAGCTTGATCAGCCGGTCCCGGTCCCTGGTGGTGACGTCGAGGGCGACGAAGTGCAGCCGGTCCTGGGCGGGCGTGACGATGCCCGCCTGATATTGGCCTAAAAAAGGTATTTCGTCCGACTTACCGATGAGGCCGCGGTCGGCGGCCAGGGAAAGGCCGGCGGCCCCCACCCCGGCCAGGGTGAGGGCTCGCCGTCGGGAGAGTGGCGTCATTTGCCGGAGACCACGGCCGCGACCTTGCTGATCGGCTCGGCCAAGGCGTTGATCGCGTCGGACAGCGTCTTCAGGTCCGCCTCGGTGAGGTCGGTGTGCAGCTTCCAGCCGTCCCCGGAGCGGTGCGCGCTCAGCGCGGTGTCCACGTTGGCGAACTCGGTGTCCAGGGTCTTGACCAGCTCCGGATCACGCTCCTCGAGGACCGGGCGCAGCGACGCGATGGCCGCTTTCGATCCCTCGATGTTGGCGTTGAAGTCCCACAGGTCGGTGTGCGAGTAGCGGTCCTCCTCGCCGGTGATCTTGCCGCTGGCGACCTCGTCGAGCAGCGCCTTCGCACCGTTGGCGAGCTGCAGCGGGGACAGCTTCTCGGCGTTCGCCTTGGTGACGATCTCCTTGACGTCGGTCAGCAGCTGATCGGCGATCGGCCCGGACTTGGAGATGTCCTTGGTCTCCCACAGGTCCTTCTCGATCCGGTGGAAACCACCGAACGTGAGGCCCTCCTCGGTGACCTCCTCGCGGCCGTCGATGCGCGGGTCCAGATCGCCGAAGATCTCGGCGACCGGCTCGATCCGCTCCCAGTACGTGCGGGCCACCGGGAACAGCGCCTTCGCCTCGTCGATCTTGCCGTCCTTGACCGCCTGCACGAACTCGGTCGTCTTCTCCAGCAGGGCGGCGGTCTGGCTCTTCACGTACCGCTGGTAGCTCTCGGTGGCGGCCAGCAGTGCGGCGTCGTCGGTCAGCGGGGCGGCCGACCCTTCCACTGTCAGCGGCCCGCGGATGCCCTTGCCGATCATGCCCGGCTTGCAGGCGGTCTCGTAGGTGCCGGCCGGCAGCTCGACGTGCAGGTTGCGGGACAGCCCGGGGGCGATGTTCTCCACTTCGGCCATCACCCGGTCGCCGGCGGCGTACACGTAGAACTCGGTGACCTTCTGGCCCTTGTTGCTGATGGCGAAGACGCTGGTCCCGGCGTTGACGGTGGTGGTCGCCACCTCGCAGCCGGTGTCGGTGGCGGACACCGTGATCGGGCCGCCGCCGTCGGTCTCGGTGGTGGCGGAGTCGGAGCCGCAGGCGGTCAGGGATGCGCCGAGAACCCCAGCGGTGGCGAGGGCGAACAGTCGATGGGTGGTGCGCACGCGAATCTCCTAAGACTGCGGAACGGGAGCGGGCTTGCTTTTTTGCGGGGTGAGGAAGAGCAGAAGGACCGGTGCGGCGTACGCGCCCCAGGCGATCGTCTCCAGGACACTCGCCGTCGGGGTGACGTTGAACATGCCGGTGAGCAGCGCCGTGTACCAGGCCGAAGGATCAAGGACCGGACTGATGTCGTACGCCAGGGTGTTGAGTCCCGGCAGGACGTCCGCCTCCTGGAAGTCGTGCACGGCGTACTTGAGGATTCCGGCGGCCACCAGGATCAGCAGCACGCCGGTCCAGCGGAAGAACACGGTCAGGTTGATCCGGACCGTCGTCGCGTACATGATCCAGCCGATCACGATCGACGTGGCGATGCCGCCGAGCAGGGCGTACAGCGGGCCGCTGTCGTCGACCGCGCCCTGCACCGCCGAGTAGAAGATCAGCGACGTCTCCAGGCCCTCCCGGACGACCGCGAGGAACGCCATCAGGGCGACCGCCGCCGCGCCCAGGTTCAGCGCCTGGTCGAGCTTGCCGCGCAGCTCACCCGCGATGGACCGGGCGGCCCGGCGCATCCAGAAGATCATCCAGGTGACGAAGGCGACAGCGAGGAGTGAGGTGATGGCCTCGAACAGTTCCCTCTGCTCATACTGCTGGAGCAGGGTGGTGGAGGTGTAGCTGAGCAGCCAGCCGAAGACCACCGACAGCACGACCGCCACGGCGACCCCGGCCCACAGCTGCGGGAGCCGGTCGCGGCGCCCTGACCTGGCCAGGGCCGCGATGAGGATGCTGACCACGAGAGTGGCCTCCAGCCCCTCCCGCAGCCCGATGAGGTAGGTGGCGAACATGAACCGGCCTCCATAAGGCTTGCCTTACTTTGCTTCTACAGGCTGTAGATTAGGGTTGCCTACCCTCGGTGTCCAGTCGCTGGGCACTTCTGCGTCCCGTGGCACACTGTGGTTCCGTACGGAACGGAGCCGGTGGTGTTCGATCACTTTGTGTCATCAGTAGTGATCTGCCCGATTCTGGTCACGCTCGCGATCCGGTTTCTCGCCGACCGGCTCCGCCCCGACGCCGCCGTCCGCTTCCTGGTGCTGTCACTGACCGCCGCCGCGGCCGCCTGCCTGGTCACCATCGGTGCCTTCGGGCTCAAGGCGATCGCCGAACTGCCCGTGGTCGGGGCGTACTTCCACTTCTCCGACCGGATCGTCCGCGCCGACACCGCCCACGAACCGTGGGTGTCCTGGCTGTCGGTGGCCCTCTGCGCGGTCGCGGCCGCCGGGATCGCCCGGGTCTGGTGGGTGCACCGGGTGGAGACGGCGGCAGTCCGGCACTTCACGGGCCGGTCCGCCTCGCCTGCCTCCTCCGCCTCCTCCGCTTTCTCTGCCGGCGGGCGGGTCGTGCTGATCGACGACGACCGGGCCGCCGCCTTCGCCGTGCCCGACGGCCGGGTCGTCGTCACCACCGGCATGCGCGCGGCCCTCGACGACACGCAATATGCGGCACTGCTCGCCCACGAGGACGCCCACCTGCGCGGCCGTCACCACCGGCTGATCCTGCTGACCCGGCTCGCGGCCGCCGTCCACCCGGCGTTCCGGCTGCTCACCCGCCGGATCGACTACCTGGTCGAACGCGCCGCCGACGAGCAGGCCGCCGTCCGGGTGCACGACCGGCGGGCGGTCGCCCGGGCGATCGGCGCGGCCGCCCTGGTCTCCTCCGGCGCGGCCGGACTGCGGATGGCCCCGGCCGCCGGCGACCTGCGGCGCGCCGGTGCCGTGCCACGCCGGGTGGCGTCCCTGCTCAGCCCGCTACGGGTGTGGTCACCGCTGCTCCTGATGGCACCGATCGGGGTGGCGCTGTTCGACCTGGCGTGGACCGCCGAATGCGTCTGGGATCTGGGCGAGCTGCTCTACGCCGCGCAGCTCTAACCCTTGTCGTCGAACAGCTGCCGCAGCAGTTCGGCGTCACCCGGCTCCAGGGTGCTGACGAAACGGCGGAGCACGGTGCCCCGGTCGACACCCGAGCCGAGCAGGGCGCTCATCCGCCCGGCGGCCATGGTGTCGGCGTCGGTCAATGGCGCGTACCGGAAAGCACGCCCTTCGCGGTATCGGGCGGTCATGCCCTTGTCGTGCATCCGGGTGAGGATGGTGACGACGGTGCTGTAGGAGAGCGGTGGCGTGAGCCGGTCGAGAACCTCGCGGGGGGTGAGCGGGGAATGGGCCCCACCGAGCACGGCCAGGATCTGTCCCTCCAGCTCACCGGGTCTCCGGCGGCTCTCCGCTTCGCTCACCACTCAAGTCTACCGATGCCTCCTGTGACAGCCCGCCCTCTGCCTCAACCCGTCTCTCTCGCGGCCGATGTAACTGCGTGTCGCTGAACCGGTACCGCTTCCCCATCGGCGCCGTGGCGTTGACCGCCGTACTCTGTGCCGTCTTCCTCAACGGCTGGGGCGGTCCGGCGCTGTCGGTGATCCTGTGCTGGCTGACGGCCGCCGTCTTCACCACCGGGATGGCCTGGTACTCGGCGCGGGCCCTGCGGCTGATGGCGCCCGGCGCCCCGCAGCGACGGTTCTTCCAGGCGTTCGTCGGCGCCGCCGCGATCTTCGCCATCGGTGACTGGATCCAGCTCGCCATCACCCTCACCGACCCGCTGTCGCTGACAGCCCAGTCCGGCACCGGGCTCGCCCGCACCGTCGGACTTGGCCTCGGCGGCATCATCATGATCGGCGTGATGGCCACCTACCCGCTGCCGCACCGCTCCGGGCGGGAACGCCTCTGCTTCCACCTGGACCTGGCCACAGTAGTCACCGCGGTCGCCGCGATCGGCCTGTACTGGTCGGTGACCAGCGTGCTCGCTGCCGGAGCCGTCGCCGGGGTGGTGGCCGGGCCGGTGGTGGCGACCCTGGTCGCGTTCGCCGTCGGCCGGCTCTACCTGAGCGGGTCCGCGCCGTTCCGCTGGCACGTCGGCATCATCGGCCCGCTCGCCGCGATTCTGGAAGCCACGGCCCGCACACTCGGCCCCGAGCTGGCCCGCGCCGGACGTCCCGGACCGGTTTTCGTGCTGACCATGGGCTGCCACATCCTGCTGC
Source organism: Actinoplanes couchii (assembly GCF_016862075.1). Taxonomy (GTDB): domain Bacteria; phylum Actinomycetota; class Actinomycetes; order Mycobacteriales; family Micromonosporaceae; genus Actinoplanes; species Actinoplanes couchii. The sequence goes on from NZ_BOMG01000116.1 coordinate 33,918, forward strand.
TCCTGGCCGCGTGGCGGGAGCACACCGACTACCGGGCCGGGGACGTGGCCCTGCCGACCGCCCGGCAACGGCCGTACAGCCTGCTGCCGTACTTCGCTCTGGCCGGCCTCTACGCGCTGCTCATCGTCACGCTGCTCACCCGAGGCCTGGACGTCCGGGCCTGGATCATCCAGGTCGGCGCGATCGTCTGCACCGGCATCGTGGTCGCCCGCCAGTTGACCGCGTTCATCGACAACGCCAACCTGCTGGCCGAACGCGACAGCCTGACCCGGCGCCTGCACACGATGGCGTTCACCGACAGCCTGACCGGCCTGGCCAACCGGGCCGGTTTCCTGGGCCGCCTGCACGAGGCGGAGGGCAGGGTGGCGGTCCTGTTGCTGGACCTGGACGACTTCAAGCCGGTGAACGACCGCTACGGCCACGCCGCCGGCGACGCGGTCCTGATCCAGACCGCGGCCCGCCTGCGCGAGAGCCTGGACCCCGGAGACCTCCCGGCCCGCCTGGGCGGCGACGAGTTCGCGGTCCTGCTGACCGAACGCCCCGAGGGGGAGTACGAGAAGGTGGCCGACCGGATAGCGGCAGCCCTCTCCACCCCGTGCACCCTCCCATCCGGCGACACGGCAACGGTTCGAGCCAGCGTGGGCTTGGCAACCGCAGAGCCCACACAGGTCCTGAACGCCGCAGACCAGGCCATGTACCGAGCCAAACACCAGGGCAAAGGCAAACTGGAAACAGCCGCCTGAGTACGCCCACCCACCGCGGTCCCGCCCACCCACCGCGGTCCCGCCCTCCCGCCGCGGTCCCGCCCTCCCGCCGCGGTCCCGTCCTGCCGCCGCGGTTCCGGATTGCCACCGCCGCCCAGGCCCCCGCCGCCGTCCCGGTTTCCTACCGCTGTCCCGGCCTCCCGCCGCCGTCCTCGTGCCCTTCCGCGCCGTTCCCGTCTTCCCGCCCGGCCGCCCTATTTAGGCCGTCTTGTCCTGGTCGTTTTTCCCGAGCCGTCCTCCCGGGCCGGTCGTCCCTCCCGGGGTCGTTCTCCCGGGCCGATCGTCCCTCTCGGGGCCGGTCGTCCTTCCTGGGGTTGATCGTTTTTCCTAGGGCAGGACCACGCATCGCCGGCAGCGGGCCTCGTAGGAGTAGGTGCCGTCATCCGGTAGCGCCGTAGAGGGCGCCAGCTCACGAATCATCGGTTTCCCATGCTCCAGAACCTGGGTGTGCGTGGCATCCAGCGACCGACAAACGTCACAAACCGCCCGCCGATAGATGACCCGTTCCGGAGCCAGCTCGAACAGGGCCCGAACCGGCTCGAACAACAGCCCCCGATGATCAAGATCGATCCCGGCAACGACCACCTTGATCCCACGCCGAACAGCAACCCCGAGCACAGCGATGTCATCGGTGGTGAACATGTGGATCTCATCAACCCCGATCCACTTCACGTCCCCGTCAGCCGCCCCCGCCAGGGACCGAACCTTGACGGTCTGCAAACTCCCCCCGGACCGAGAGGTGACAGCAGTGTCCCGCCCATGCCGAGCCGACTGATAAATCCGGTGCGGAATACCAGCATGTTCAAGCGGAGACAGAAGACTGATCATCTCCAGCGACTTGCCGCCCTTCATAGGGCCAAGGATCACGGTCAGGTCCATGCCCGCAGACCCTGCCACCCACCCCGAACCACCCCACACGCAGGGCCCACTCAGTCCCACCCACCCAAACCCCCAAAAACAAGAAAAGCCCTTCCCCCCAACTACGCAAGGCAACCACCACCCCGCCAGCCAGCAACCACCAGCCAGCAACCACCGTCGGGCCAGCCAGCAACCGCCGCCCCGCTGACCAGCAACCACCCGTTCTCCACCGTGACCAGCCGCGACCACCTGCAGGCACATCCACAAGCCCTGGGGCGCGCGCCCCACTGCCTGACACCCCGCACACCCGCACACCCGCACACCCGCACAGCGATCAAAGCCACTGCCGTCTCACGCGCTCACGGCGTGCGCCCCACTACGTGACACTCACCTATCCCGCCGTGATCAAATCCGTCCTTGCCGCAGACGCCTACTCAGTTCATAAGTGTTGGCGACCGCCCTGCCGCTCCTCAACGGCGTGATTGAACCGCTTCCTCTTTTATTCACGCGTGGCGAGGTCGATTTCAGGGTGATGGTGGTCGATATGATGGCCGGGTGTTCGGGCCATTCCGCAGAGGCTTCCGGCCGGATATCGATGACGCCCAAGCCGACCGGGAACTACGCGACGCACGCGACCGTGCCGTGCGTGGCGAGTGGACGGCCGCCCGCGACCTGTTGGCCGCCACCGAGCCCGCCGCCGCGTCCACCACCCAGCCCACCAATGAGCCCATCAACGAACCCACGCCCGGATTCATCAACGAGCCCACACCCGAATCAACCCCCGGGCCCACCTCCGAGCCTGACGCCGGGACCACCACTGGGTTCGATGTTGGCCCCAACGCAGGAATCAGCGCCGACCCCGCCACCAGATTTACGACCGACCCGACCGCGAGGCCCAGCGCCGACTCCACCACCAGCTTCCCCGCCGATCCGGCGGCGAGGCCCAGCGCCGACCCCACCACCAGGTTCCCTGCCGATCCGGCGGCGAGGTTCGGTGCCGACCCCGGCGCCGGGTTCCCTGCCGACCCGGCCGCGAGGTTTGGCGCCGACCCCGCTGCCAGGTTTGGTGCCGGCTTCACGGCGAGGTCCGGTGCCGGCTTCACGGCAAGGTCGGAGGTCGGGGCCGATGCCGGCTCTGGTGCATCGGACCGGGAACTGCGTGACCGTCGGCTGACCGTGCTCGCCGCTGCCGCGGGACGGGAACTGCGATGGCTCGCCGAGTGGGAGGCCGCCGTCCCGGACGATCCGGATGCCGCGGTGCTCCGGGCGCAGGCTCTGCTGGACCAGGCGCGGTCGGCCCGTGGTGGCGGGGCAGCCCGGCACACGAGCCGCCGACAGTCCCGTGAGTTCGAGCGTCTGTCCGCACTGGCCACCGAGGCGGGGCGCCGGGCCATCCGGCTCAGTCCAGCCGACCCGTACCCCTGGGTGTCGATCGCGGGTTCGATGTTCGCCACCGGGGACAGGCGCGCGTTCATGTCGGCGATCTCCGAGGCGACCGCCCGAGACCCGCTCAACTTCGAAGCCCACCTGAGCAGGGTCTCCTTCGTCTGTGAGAAGTGGTTCGGTTCGCACGCGGAGATGTTCGACGCGGCCCGCAGTGTCGCCGCGGGTGCGCCGCCAGGTTCCCCGGTGACGATGCTGCCGGTACTGGCCCATTTCGAGTTCGCCCTACGTGAGTACGGGTTCGACAGCCGCGACGGCTCCCTGTCGGCGAAGGCCGCACACTTCCGCCGATCCGAGGTGGCCGAGGAGGTCGCCGTGTGCGGCGCCAAGTGGCGCGCGGCCGGCGAACCGAGCCTGCTGGGCCGAGGCATCATGCTCCGCCACTGGCTGGCGCTGGCGCACTTCCTGTCCGCACGAGGCCGCGACGACTCCCGTGACCTGCTCGACCAGATCGGCCCCTATCTGGGCGACACCCCCGCCTACGGCTACTTCTGGCTGCGCCAGACCGAAGGCTTCCGCGTGGTACGCCGCTGGGCAGCCCCCTTCCAGTAGCACCCACCCAACAGCCCACCGCCATCCGCCCAGGTTCAAAGGTCGCCAGAACCGTCGGCGCCTCAGAACCGTCGGCGCCTCAGGACCACCGGCCGCTGAGAACCGTCCGTTGCTCAGGAATGCCGGCCGCTCAGCGCCTCGCTCTGGATCTGTGGGAACTGGGCGGCCATCGCCTCGGCCAGTGCGTTCGCCGCGGAGAGCGGCCGCACCATCACCATCAGGTCGTCGATTCTCCCGTTCTCGTCGGTGTGCAGGAAGTCGCATCCGGTGATCTTCTTGCCGTTGACCGTCGCCTCGAAGACCAGCGCGTGATCGCTGCCGGCGTCGAACTCGCGGACGTACCGGAAATCCTCGAAGACCCGCATCACGGCCCGCAGGATCGCGGCGGTGATCGGCTTGCCGGAGTACGGCTTGTGCGCGACCGGACTGGTGAACACGACGTCGTCGGCGAGCAGCGCCTCGATCGCGGCGCTGTCCCGGGCTTCCACGGCCTGCCGGAACGGGTGCATGATGACCTCCAGGATAGTCAACTTTTTGACTAGGTGTTCCGGACTGTACGCCGCCGGGCCCACTCCGGTCGATGACCGGATCAATGCCGGCGCGGTGGTTTGGCAAGGCTTGTTTCGGATAGCTGGGAGGGCTGACCCCGAGCAGCGGATCAGAGCGCCGGCGGTTAACGTATTTTTGTCGGACAGCGGCGAGGAGACAGCTTCTGCGATGAGCGGTATCGAACGTCTGCCGTCGCCGCACACCTTCTCGGCGGATCCCGAGGTCGGCACCGACCTCGCCGCCGTCGACTGGGCGGCGACCCCGTTGGGCGAGCCGGAGCAGTGGCCGCAGAGCCTGCGGACCGCGGTCAGCATCCTGCTGTCGTCGCGGTTCTCGATGTGGATGGCGTGGGGCCCGGAGCTCACCTTCTTCTGCAACGCGGCCTACCGCCGGCACACGCTGCACGAGAAGTACCCGTGGGCGCTGGGCCGCCCGGCCCGCGAGGTGTGGGCGGAGATCTGGGACGACATCGGCCCCCGCATCGACACCGTGCTCAGCACCGGCGAGGCCACCTGGGACGAGGGTCTGCTGCTCTTCCTGGAGCGGGCCGGGTACCCGGAGGAGTCGTACCACACGTTCTCCTACAGTCCGTTGCGTGACGACGAGGGCGGTCTGGTCGGCATGCTGTGCGTGGTCAGCGAGGACACCGATCAGGTGATCGGCGAGCGCCGGATGGGCACGCTGCGGGACCTGGGCTCGGACCCGTCGGTGGCCCGCACCGAGCGGGAGATGCTGGCGTTCACGAGCCGGCAGCTCGGCCGGAACCAGGCTGACCTGCCGTTCACCCTCACCTACCTGTTCGGCGACGACGGCCGCCCCGAACTCGCCGCGTCGACCGGTTTCGACAACCCCCACCCCACGCCCGGGTCCGAGGGCACGCATCCCGCGACCGAGCCCGAGGGCACGCCTTTGGCGACGGGTTCCGACGGCGTGTATCCCGCTCCTGGTTCCGACGCCGGAGGCTCCGAAACCGGGTTCGTCAGCGCCCACCGGGCGACCGCTCCGGAGGTGTGGCCGGCCGACCGGGTCGCCACCGGGGAGCCCGTGCTTGTCGAACTGGCCGGCGAGCCGTTCGCCGGCCTGCCGACCGGTGTCTGGCCGGACCCGCCCACGCGGGCCTTGGTGCTCCCGTTGCCCCGGCAGGGTGGAACGCCCTACGGATTCCTGGTCGCCGGCCTGAACCGTCACCGGCCCTTCGACGACTCCTACCGCGGATTTCTCGAGCTGGTCGCCGGCCACGTCGCGGCCGGTATCGCCAGCACCCGCAGTTACCGGGCCCAGCAGCGGCGGGCCGAAGAACTGGCCGAGCTCGACCGTGCCAAGACCACTTTCTTCTCCAACATCAGCCACGAGTTCCGTACCCCCCTGACGTTGATCATGGGTCCGGTGGAGGACCTGCGCGCCCGCCTCACATCGGCCGGCGACGAGGTCCGTGAGGGCATCGAGGTCATCCACCGCAACGGCCTGCGGCTGGGCAAGCTGGTCAACACGCTGCTCGATTTCTCCCGGATCGAAGCCGGCCGGATGCAGGCCCGGTACGAACCGGTCGACCTGTCCGCTGTCACCGCCGAACTCGCCAGCGCATTCCGGTCGGCGATCGAGCGGGCCGGGCTCACCTTCGAAGTGGACTGCCCGCCGCTGCCCGAACCGGTGCACGTGGACCTGGGCATGTGGGAGAAGGTCGTCCTCAACCTGCTCAGCAACGCCCTCAAGTTCACCTTCGACGGGGGCGTCCGGGTGGCCGTGCGCGCCGACGGTCCCGACGCGGTCGTCACCGTCACGGACACCGGCGTGGGTGTGCCCGAGGAGGAGATGCCCCGCCTGTTCGAACGGTTCCACCGCATCGAGAACGCCCGCTCGCGTTCCAACGAGGGCAGCGGCATCGGCCTGGCGCTGGTCCAGGAACTCGTCCGGCTGCACGGTGGGACGATCGCCGCGCAGAGCGAGACCGGCCGGGGTACGTCCTTCGCCATCCGCCTCCCGTTCGGTCACGCCCACCTCCCCGATTACACCGGAGTGCCCGTGGCCGGCGGCTCCCGGGAAGCCACCCCGTCCCGTCCCTCGCCGGTCGGCGCTGCCTCGGCTCAGCCCGACCCGGCCACGCCGCTCTCGACCAACGCCGACCCCTTCCTGCAGGAGGCCCTGCGCTGGCTGCCGCCCGGCGGCGCCTCGCCGCCCACCCGGGCCGCCCTGGAGCCGGTTGCCGGCCCCGTGCCCGGCACCGGCACGTCGGTGCTGGTCGCCGACGACAACGCCGACATGCGCGATTACCTCACCCGGCTGCTGCGCTCCGCCGGTCACCGGGTGACCGCGGTCGTCGACGGCCGGTACGCCCTGGACGCCGCCCGCGCCGAGGTGCCCGACATCGTGGTCAGCGACGTGATGATGCCCCGTCTCGACGGGTTGCAGCTGGTCGCGGCCCTGCGCGCGGACCCGCGGACGGCCGGCACCCCGGTGCTGCTGCTGTCCGCCCGGGCCGGTCAGGAGGCGTCGATCGAGGGCCTGGACGCGGGCGCCGACGATTATCTGTTCAAACCGTTCTCCGCCGCCGAACTGCTCGCCCGGGTCCGTGCCAACGTCGACCTGGCCCGGCTGCGCAACCATCACGCACGCTGGCGAACGGCCCTGATCGACTCGTTGCAGGAGGCGTTCTTCGTCAGCGACGAGAGCGGCGCCATCATCGAGATCAACAGCGCGTTCACCGACATCCTGGGGTACGGGCCGGAGGGTCTGCCCTACCTCCCGGTGCACCCGTGGTGGCCGGACCGGGAGAGCGACGTCGAGGGCCACCGCGCCGTGGCCGACTCGTTCGCCATGCTGCTCGACCGGCCGTACGGCGCCTACACCATCCCGGTCGTGCACCGCGACGGCCGGCGGCTGTGGGCGGCGGCCGCGTTCAACCAGGTCCGCGACCCGGAGACCGGCCGCCGGGTCATCGTCGGCACCTTCCGTGACGTCACCGCCGAGCAGCACGCCGTCCAGCGGGACTCCGCACTCGCCGCCCTCGGCCTGTGCCTGTCCGAGGCCGAGAACCTGGACGGCGCGCTCACCGCGGTCCTGGCCGAACTGCGCGACATCTGGCAGGCGACCTACGTCCTGGCGGCCGTCTTCGACGACAGCAGCAGCCCCGCCGTGACCTGCACCGACCCGGCCCTGAACTGGGAGACGCTGCCCGAGCAGCGGCGGGCCGCCCTGCTGGCGCTGCGGGCCCGGCCGGTGCTCACCCCGGTCACCGAGGAACACGCCGGCAGCGGCATCACCCTGGAACACCCCGCCGGCACCATGGTGCTGTGGATCGAACCCGGCCCGGCCCGTCCGTTCTCCACCGCCGACGAGACCCTGCTGGCCCTGCTCGCCGGGCACCTCGGCCAGGGCCTCAACCGGATCCACCAGATCGACCAGCAGCGGGAGACCGCCCTCGCGCTGCAACGTGCCATCCTCGGGCCGGACCGGCTGCCCAGCGGATTCGCGGTCCGGTACGAACCGGCCACCCGGCCGCTCAAGGTCGGCGGCGACTGGTACGACACCATCGAACTCGCCGACGGCCGGATCGGCATCGTCGTCGGTGACTGTGTCGGGCACGGCCTGCAAGCGGCCACCGTCATGGGCCAGCTCCGCAGCGCCTGCCGTGCGCTGTTGCTCCGGGACTCCAGCCCGGCCCGCACCCTGATGTCCCTGGACGTCTTCGCCGCCATGCTGCCCGGCGCGGCCTGCGCCACCGTCTTCTGCGGAGTGCTCGACCCCGGCACCGGCCACCTGGTCTACTCCAGCGCCGGGCACCCACCGGCCATCGTCGGTCACCCCGACGGCAGCACCCACCTCCTCGACCAGGGAAGATCCAGGCCGGTCGCGGTACGGGCCGGCGCCGAGCGGCCGGAAGCCGAGTTCACCGTGCCACCCCGCGCCACGCTCCTGCTCTACACCGACGGTCTTGTCGAACGCCGCCGCCGTCCGCTGTCCAGCGGCATCAGCGAGGCCAGCACCGCGGTCCGGCACGGGCTCGGCACCCCGATCGAGGACCTGGCCACCGAGATCATGGACCGGCTCACCCCCGACAACGGTTACGACGACGACGTGGCCGTGCTGCTCTACCGTCATCCCGGCCCCCTCGAACTGGAATTCCCCGCCGAATCGGGCCGGCTCGCCCCGGTCCGGTCGGCACTGCGCGGCTGGCTCGAACGCTGCGGCGTCGACGCGGCGACCACCCAGAACATCCTGGTGGCGGCGGGGGAGGCATGCGCCAACGCGATCGAGCACGGGCACCGGGACAGCCCCGGCGGCCAGATCCGGCTCCGTGCCGCCGCCACCGCCGGTGACCTGCGCCTGATCGTCACGGACACCGGCATGTGGAAGAACCCCGACCCGACTGCCAACCCGTACCGCGGCCGGGGTCTGAAGTTGATGCGCGCGTTCATGCAGGCGGTTACCGTCACCTCCGGAACCTCCGGCACCATCGTCGACATGCAGGCGAGGATCTCCTGATGACCACCGCGCTCACTCTCACCACCGGCCCCGGGGCGGTTCTGACGGCGGCCGGTGAGATCGACATGAGCAACGCCGAGACCTTCGCCGCGGCCCTGACGTCGGCGGTGACCTCGGCGGCCGGATCCCCGCTGACGGTGGACCTGACCGCCGTGCAGTACCTCGACAGCGCCGGGCTGGCGGCGCTCTTCGTCCAGGCCGACCACATCGAGGTGCTGACCGGCCCGATCCTGGCGCCGCTGCTGGAGATCTCCGGCCTGTCCGAAATGACGACGGTCCGCTGGGCCTGACCGCCCGGCCCGGCCGACCTCGCCCGAGACGGTCAGGAATCGAGAAGTCCCAGGTCGGTCCGGCTGACTAGCGTTCTCCCGGTAGGCAGCGAACCATATCCTGGAGGGTGTCATGCAGAAGCGGATCCGGCAGTTCCACCGATGGACCTCGATCGTCTTCACCGCCACCGTGCTGGCCACGTTCGGCGCGTTCGCCCTGGAGGAACCGGTGGAGTGGGTGTCGTACACCCCGCTGCTGCCGTTGTTCCTTCTGATGGTCACCGGGTTGTACCTGTTCGCACTGCCTTACACCCGGCGGCGTGTGAGCGGCGGAAGCCGGGCAGACCGATGATCAGGGCCGCGCCCACCATGAAGTGCATGCCGAGCAGCGTCAGCATGGTGGTCCGGTCGACGGCCGCGGTCAGTGGGCCGGCCAGCGACAGGACCAGCACGGCGGAGGCCACATATCGGTAGGCCCCGGGTCTGCCCCAGCGCTCCAGCAGGGCCAGCAGTGCCCAGGCGGCCAGCCCCGACACGACCGCCGCGGCGGCCACCGCGACCGGGCCGACCTGCTGCACGGTGCCACCCTGGTCGACCAGCAGCTCGTGGCCGGGCAGCGGGCCGTTGACGGCCCACAACAGCAGGGCGCCGGCGGTGGCGATGGAAACGGTGAGAGCTCGGCTCGTACGAATGTTCGTCATGCCACCGAGGATGCTGCGCGGGGCCGGAAGTCCGCATCGGACCAAAGAAGGTTCCGAACACATACTTTGGAAGGTGTCGGCTCGGGCCGCCGCGCGGATAGCCTCGGCCCGTGAACGAGGAACGGGTGCGAACCGGAGCCGTCGTCACCGTCATGGCGGCCTCAGGCGCGCTCATCGCGGTGACGCTCGTCGGTGGGCAGACCACCGGCCGTATGCTCGCGCTCGACATCGTCGTGGGCGTCCTCGCCTGGGCGCTCACCCCGGCGCTCCTGTGGCGCCCGGTCGCTGGGACTGTGCTGCTGAGCCTGCTGGCGGCGCTGTCGCCGGCGGCGACACCACCGGCCACGATGGGCGCGCTGCAGGTGGCCCGGCGGAGGCCTTTCCCGGTGGCGATCGCGACGGGCACGGCCGGTCTGGCCGCTCACGCTCTGCAGGGGTGGTGGAGGGCCAACGGCGGGATGTCGTACGGGTGGTGGCTGGTGTTGATCACCGTCACCTACGGTGCGCTGCTCGGCTGGGGCGCCTGGGCGCAGGCCCGGGAGGCGTTGATCCGCTCGCTGGAGGAGCGCGCCCGCCGGGCCGAGGCCGAGCAGGGGAGACGGGTGGCCGAGGCGCGGATGCTGGAGCGCCGCCGCATCGCCCGGGAGATGCACGATGTGCTGGCGCACCGCCTGTCGTTGCTGGCGACGTTCGCCGGGGCGATGGAGTACCGGCCGGACTCCCCACCCGAGCAGCTCTCCAAAGCGGCCGGGGTGGTCCGCTCCGGGGTGCACCAGGCTCTGGAGGAGCTCCGCGATGTGATCTCGCTGCTCCGCGACGACGAGCGGGACGACGAGCAGGACGGCGAGGGGAACCGTCCGCAACCGTTGCTGGCCGACGTGCCCCGGCTGGTGGAGGAGAACCGCGAGGCCGGTGCCACGGTCCTGGTGAACGACGCGGTGACCGACCCGGCCGAGGCGCCGCCGGCGTTGGCCCGGACGGCTTACCGGGTGATCCAGGAGGCTCTGACGAACGCTCGCAAACACGCTGCGGGCCAAGAGGTGCACCTGGACCTCCGAGGGGCCCCCGGGCAAGGCCTGGAGATCGATGTGCGCAACGCGCTGCTCGTCACGCCGGTCGGCCGACCAGCCGTCACGCCGTCCGGGCGGCCATATGTTGCGTCGTCCGGCCGACCACAGGTTGCGTCGTTCGGTCGACCAGACGTTGTGTCGTCCGGCCGACCACAGGTTGCGTCGTTCGGTCGACCAGACGTTGTGTCGTCCGGCCGAACACCGGTCGCGGCGTCTGGCCGACCACGCGTTGCGCCGTCCGGTCTGCCATACGATGCGCCAGCCGGCCTGCCAGATGTTGCGCCGTCCGGCCTGCCGGAGGGCCCGGATCCTGCCTGGGCCAGCGGCGGAGCGGGTCTGGTGGGCCTGACCGAGCGGGTCAGCCTGGCCGGTGGCACCCTCGACCATCGCGAGGCCGACGGCGAGTTCCACCTACACGCGTCGATACCATGGCCGTCGTGAGCCGAGGCGTGAGGGATCTGCCAGGGCTGGTGGGAGTGCCCCATCGGCGCCGGGCATCAGGTCGTGCTCAGCAACAGCCGCGGCCCGGAATCCCTGGTCTGAGTGATCTGCCAGGTTCTGGAGTGGGCAGTCCGGGTGCGGGCTCGGTGAGTGGGTCGTGATGTGTGGCGGCGGGATGGGGCCGGGGGCGGTATGAAGCCGGTGGTTCGGGTGCTGGTGGTTGATGACGACGCGCTTGTCCGGGCTGGGCTGACCATGATGCTCGACGGGGCCGAGGGGATCTCGGTGGTCGGCGAGGCTTCGGACGGGGAGTTCGTGCAGGCCGCAGCTGATGCGCATGGGCCGGACGTGGTGTTGATGGATCTGCGGATGCCTCGGGTCGACGGGATCACCGCTACCCGGCGGCTGCGGGCTCGGGCCCGGCCGCCTGAGGTGATCGTGCTGACCACGTTCGACACCGACGAGAACATTCTGCATGCACTGCGGGCGGGGGCCAGCGGGTTCCTGTTGAAGGACACCCCGCCGGCGCGGATCGCCGAGGCGGTTCGGCAGGTCGCCGCGGGTGAGCCGATTCTGTCGCCGCGGATCACCCGCCGGCTGATGGACAAGGTCGCCGTGCAGGCCGGGGCCTTCGGGGAGGCCCGGCGGAGCCTCGCCGTGCTGAGTCCGCGCGAGCGCGACGTGGCGGTGGCGATCGGTCAGGGCAGCGGCAACGCGGAGATCGGCGCGGCCCTGGACATGACCCTGGCCACGGTCAAGTCACACGTCTCCCACATCCTGACGAAACTGGACTTCGACAACCGCACCCAGATCGCTCTCCTGGTCCACGACGCCGGCCTGGTCTGACACCCGGCCAGGACCCCGGCGGGTCCGCGCCGCCAGGGTGCGGTGGGAGGCCGGTGGCCTGTAAGGCTGGGTTGACCGGGCTGGGTTGACCGGGCTGGGCAAACATGACTGGGCTGACCGGGCTGGGCTGACATGACCGGGCTGACGGGGCGGGGCGGGCTGACGAAGCTGGGCTGACGGAGCTGGGCTGGCGGGCGGGCTGACGGAGCTGGAATGGCGGGGCTGTACTGGCGGGGCTGCAGTGACCTGCGGTGGGGGAGTTCGGGTCACCAGTGAGCCAGCACCTCGCGTGTGGTTTCCGGGACGGTCAGGTTGTCGGTGTTGATGACGTAGTCCTCCACCGCGGCGGCTCTGAGGATCTGGCCCAGTTCGTCGGCGCGGTTCAGGTGCCATGACAGGGCTTCCGGGGCTGTGGTGTGGCGGTGGTGCAGCCTTACTCGTACCGCCGCGGGGGTGATCTGGAGCCGGCAGACCGTGAGGGGGACGCCCAGCGCCGCCTCGTGGTCGTCGCGTTCTGTTCGGGTTTCCAGGACGCCGGCCAGGATCAGGCGTTCGGCGCCCGCGTTGCGGAAGTTGGTGGCGACCGCGCGCAGGTTGCGGATCGTCAGCGCATGATGGAAACGGTCATCGGGCGGGCTGGGCCAGGCGCGGCGTAACCAGTCCAGGTCGATCACCGCGTGCGGTACCCGCTGCTCGGTCAGCAGGTCACCGATGGCTTCCGCGACCGTCGTCTTGCCCGCGCCGACCGTGCCGGTGATCAGCAGGGCCCGAGGCCCGGATGACGGGATGTCGGCACTCGCGGTCACATCGTCTCCCTCTGCGGGTCCGTTCGGAGAATCTCCCGGTTCGGTATGGCGATCCTTTCATCAGGACGCCGCAAGCTGCGCGGTTCGGAGGCCGAGACGGTGGGAGCCGCGCGGTTCGGGTGCCGAGGTGCCGTGTGCCGGTCGCCGGGATAGGGGGCTGTCGACATGCGACGTTCACATGGATCAATTTCGTAACAGCGTGAACATCTTGCCGAAAACGTTTTCGTAAGGCAGCGTACCGATCAGGCGACCCGCATCACCGGGGCAGATGCGTGTGGTCCGCCCGGTGGTATCGCGTGCACTGAAACCTGGAAATTCCTGCGACCCGGGCGATTCCTCACCCTAGGCATCGACGTTTGTCGATCAATAACCGACAGGGAGGTTCCGTGAGAACGAAACGGCTCGTGACACTCGTCGCCGCGCTGCTGACGATCGTGCTCGCCCCGGCCTCGGCAGCACTGGCCGCGCCGGCGAGAACGACGGCGACCGCAGCAACACCGGCCGCGCCGGCGAGGACGACGGCTACCGCAGCAGCACTGGCCGCACCCGCCACCTGGAGCCCGCCGTCCAACCTGGTCACCCCACTGAACCAGGTCTGGCAGCACCAGGAGCAGACCTACAACGGCGGCAATCTGTACGGGTTCCGCAACTACGGCTGGGACCAGATCATGGCCAACCGGGGCTACATCAACTACTGCGTCCGCTGGGATTCCACGGCGACCGTGACCGCCGCCCAGCGCGACCAGATCCACGCGACGCTCGCCCGTCAGCACAAGAAGTGGATGGACGAGCTGGTCGGGCACAACGCCTGGCCGTACGGTGACGTCCCGGTCCGGGTGGTCGGCTGGGCCGTACGAAATCGGTCGCAGTTGCAGTGGACCGACACCAGCGTGGACATCTACGTCAACGACATCCGTGAGAACGCCCCGCAGTGTTCGGTGCCGTGCGGGCGCTTCTTCAACCAGAACGGGCAGTACCCCAACTGCCCCGGTGGGTACGCCCGCCACTACGACCAGTCCCTCTGGCTGACCGACGGCTTCGGCGGCGGCGCGGGCGGCGACTGGGGCCAGCGGGTGGGCCGCGAGTACTACATGGCCAATCTCAACACGGCGAACATGCACATCCTGCTGCACGAGATAGGCCACACCTGGGGTCTGGACGACTTCTACGACTGGACCCCGACCGGCGTCAGCAACTTCATCATGCTCGCCGGCAGTTCGACGTCGATCACCGAGTTCGACGCCTGGATGCTCCGTGACTGGTGGCGGCACCTGAAGAGCCGCTACGGCTACTAGCGCCGTCCCCCTGAAGTGACCCGTCCCGGCCGGACGCACCCGGCCGGGACACCGGCGAAAGGTGTCCCATGATCTCGCGTCGCACCCTGCTGAAAGCCGGCGCCGCCGCCGCGTTCCTGCCACCTGTCACGCTGGCGCGCCCGGACACCGGTGTCACCGCGTACGGGTTCCCGCTGCCCGCCGTCACCCTGACCGGCGGTCCGTTCGCCGCGAACACCGGTCGTACCCATGCATATCTGAAGTTCCTCAACATGGACCGTCTACTGCACACGTTCCGCCTGAACGCCGGTCTGTCGTCGTCGGCGACCCCGTGCGGCGGCTGGGAGTCACCGACCACGGAGCTGCGCGGGCACTCGACCGGGCACGTGTTGACTGCACTGGCGCAGGCGTACTCAAGTACCGGCGACACCGCGTTCAAGACCCAGGGCGACTACCTGGTCGCCCAGCTCGCGCTCTGCCAGCGCCCGAACGGCTACCTGTCGGCGTACCCGGAGAGTTTCATCGACCGGGTCGAGACCGGCCAGCAGGTGTGGGCGCCCTACTACACGCTGCACAAGATCGTGCAGGGGCTGCTCGACCAGCACCAGCTCACCGGCAACGCCCAGGCCCTGCAGATCCTGCTGCGCAAGGCCGCCTGGGTGCAGGCCCGCAACAGCCGGCTCACCCACGCCCAGCGGCAGCAGATGCTGCGCGTCGAGTTCGGCGGCATCGGCGAGACCCTGTTCAACCTGTACCAGTTGACCGAGGATCCGGTACACCTGTTCACCGCCCAGTACTTCGACCACGACCAGGTCCTCGACCCGCTCGCGAACAATGTCGACGCGCTGGCCGGTTTCCACGCCAACACGCAGATCCCGAAGGCGATCGCGGCGATCCGTGGTTTCCACGCCACCGGCGACACCCGGTACCGCGACATCGCGGTCAACTTCTGGAATTTCGTCGTACGCCAGCATTCGTACGCGATCGGCGGCAACTCCAACGGCGAGTACTTCCAGGCCCCGAACCGGATCGCGTCCGAACTCTCCGACAACACGTGCGAGTGCTGCAACTCGTACAACATGCTGAAGTTGACCCGGCAGTTGTTCTTCACCGACCCCGGCCGAAGCGACCCCGGCCGCGCGGGCGAGTTGATGGACTTCTACGAGAAAGCCCTGTTCAACCACCTGCTCGGCGCACAGAACCCGAATTCCACGCACGGCCACCACTGCTATTACGTGCCGCTGCGGGCCGGGGGCATCAAGACGTACAGCAACGACTACGACAACTTCACCTGCTGCCACGGCACCGGCATGGAGACCAACACCAAGCTCGCCGACAGCATCTACTTCACCGACAACAACTTGATTCTGTACGTCAACATGTACGTCCCGTCAACATTGACGTGGCCGAACCGTGGCATCACGATCAAGCAGGAGACCACCTTCCCGGAGACGTCCACCTCGCGGCTGACGGTCACCGGCTCCGGCGGTTTCGACATGCGGCTCCGCATCCCGTCGTGGACCACCGGCGCCCAGGTCCGGGTCAACGGAACCGCCACCGGAACACCCGCCCCCGGCACGTACCTGAGCATCGATCGCACCTGGACCAGCGGCGACGTCGTGGAGATCAGCCTCCCGATGGCCCTCGCCCTGGAGCCCACCCCGGACAATCCGTCGGTACGCGCGGTCAAGCACGGCCCGATCGTGCTCGCCGGACAGTTCGGCACCGGCAACCTCAGCGCCCTGCCCACGCTCGACCCGGCGACCCTGACGCCGACCGGCACCGCCCTGGAGTACACCGCCGGATCGGTGCTGCTCAGGCCGTTCTACAAGACGCACGGCCAGCGCTACTCGGTCTACTGGAACGTCACCGGCAGCACCCCGCGCGAGGCCCGCTACCTCTTCGACGAGGCATCCGGCACCACCGCGGTCGACGCCACCGGCAACGGCTGGAACGGCACCCTGGTCGGCGGCGTCACCCGCACCGCCGGGCGCAGCGGAACAGCGGTCCTGTTGAACGGCGTCAACATGTACGTCAACCTGCCAACCGGCATCCTGGCCGGCGCCACCGCGTTCACCGTCGCCACCTGGATCCGCCTGGACACCGCCGCCACCTGGGCGCGGATCTTCGACTTCGGCGCGGGCAGCGGCGCCTACCTCTTCCTGACTCCGCGCACCAGCGCGGGAACCATGCGATACGCGATCACCACCGGCGGATCCGCGGCCGAACAGCGGATCGAAGCTCCGGCCCTGGCCACCGGCGCGTGGGCGCACGTCGCCGTCACGCACACCGGCAACCTCGGCGTGCTCTACGTCAACGGCGCCGAGGTCGCCCGCAACAACGCATTGACTGTACGGCCGTCCGGAATCAACACGACCCAGAACTGGATCGGGCGCTCCCAGTACGCCACCGATCCCTACCTCACCGCGGCCGTCGACAACTTCCGGATCCACAGCCGGGCCCTGTCGGCGGCCGAGGTCTCTCAACTGCACGCGAACAGCCAGTAAGAAAGGCGCGCCAACAGCCAGTAGGAAAGGCACGCCACCGGTAAGTGAGAAAGGTGTCCAGATGTCCTCACGGAGATGGCTAGCCGCGTCCTGCGCGCTGGTCACCGCCGCGGCCGCGGTCGCGGTCGCCACCGCGGCCCAGGCCGCCAACCCGATCATCACCAGCATCTACACCGCGGACCCGGCGCCCCTGGTGGTCGGGAACACCTTCTACATCTACGCCGGGCGGGACGAGGCGCCCACCGGCACCAGCAACTTCGTCATGCGCGAATGGCACGTGCTGTCGTCCACCGACGCGAACACCTGGGTCGACAACGGCGCGAAGGCCAACATCGCGACGTTCCCGTGGGCCGGCGCCGACGCGTGGGCGGGCGAGGTCGAACCGCGCAACGGAAAGTACTACTGGTACACCTCGGTCAACGGCAACGGCGCGGGCTGGATGAACATCGGCGTCGCGGTCGGCGACACCCCGCTCGGGCCGTTCACCGACGCCAAGGGCGGGCCGCTGATCAGCGACAGCACCGCCAACTCGTCGGGACTCAACATCGACCCGACCGTCTTCGTGGACGACGACGGGCAGGCGTACATGTACTGGGGCGGCTACTGGTCGCCGCGCGCGGTCAAACTCGCCGCCAACATGATCGACACGGTCGGGTCGGTCGTCACCCCGCAGGGGCTCACCAACTACTGGGAGGCCCCGTGGATGTTCAAACGAAACGGCCTCTATTACATGATGTACGCCGCCAACGACACCAGTGGCTGCGTGACCAACTCCAACTACGCCTGCCAGCGGTACGCCACCGCGACCAACCCGCTCGGGCCGTGGACGCACCGGGGCATCGTGCTGGGGCAGGTGTCGTCGACCACCAACCACGCCGGGATCGTCGACTTCAACGGGCAGTCGTACATCGTCTACCACACCGCCGACGCGCCCGGTGGCGGGAATTTCCGCAGGTCGGTGGCGGTCGACAAGCTCTACTTCAACGCTGACGGGACGATCCAGCGGGTCATCCCGACGACCGGCGGCGGCACCGGCGGCAGCGGCACCAACGTCGCGCCGAACGCTACCGCCTCCACGTCCTTCGTGTCGTCGTGGGAGAGCCTCGCGGCGATCAACAACGGGGGTACGCCGGCCAACTCGCAGGACCGGTCGAGCCTGGCCTACGGCAACTGGCCGGAGCAGGGCACCCAGTGGATCGAGTACCAGTGGCCGACCGCGCAGTCGCTCAACAAGAGTTCGGTGTACTGGTTCGACGACAACCAGGGCATCGACGTGCCAGCTTCCTGCCAACTCCAATACTGGAACGGAAGTTCATACGTCAACGTGCCCGGCCAGTCGGCGTGTGGAGTGGCCGGCAACACCGAGAACGTCATCACGTTCAGTCAAGTCAACACGACGCGGCTGCGCCTCAACATCACGTCCCGATCCGGGCTGTCCACAGGCGTTCTCGAGTGGAAGGCGTTCCAGACATGAACCGGCGGCCATGGGCGTACGCAATGGGACTGATTTTGATCGTCGGTGGGGTGGGGGTCGCCAAGCCGGCGCTCGCCGCGCAGACGATCGGCTATCCCACCTTCGGGAACACCGGCTCGATCCCGGCGCCGCCGGTCGGCTACTCGACCGGGGACACCATGAAGGCGATCTACGACGCGGAGAGCGGCGGCACCGACTTCTGGATGGACCGCCTGCTGGCCCGCACCGGTAACGACCCGGCCGGCACCTGGCTGATGACCCGGGGCCGGGCCGCCTACATGAACACGCACAACCCGGCGGTGATCGGTTTCGGTGGCAACGCCGCGTACTGGGACAACATCAGCAGCCAGAACGCCTACGCCATCACGGCCTCGCCGGGCACCTTCACCGAGCAGGCCGCCCAGCGCCGGCAGACCCCGAGCCACTGGCGCAGCGTGCACACCGGCGGATCGGTCCGGCTCGAGGTCACCAAGTTCATCACCCACAACAACGTGCTGGTCACCAACGTGTCGGCGGTCAACACCGGCACCGCGGCGACGACGCTGACCCTGAACGCCACGTCGCCCTACGCGACCACCGTCAGCGGCACCGAACTGACCGGCACCCGCGCGGTGAAGAACAACCTGACCACCCTCTACCCGCGGTTCTCCGGGGACGGCTTCACCGCCGCCAACGGGGCCCTGAGCCGATCTATAACGGTCGCCGCGGGTGCGACGGTCACCGTCAAGGTGCAGCTCGGCCTGGTCGCCAACGAGATCCCGGCGTCCCGCACCGACTACGACGCCTACCGCACCCGCACACCCGCCGACGCGTTCGGGGTGCACGTCCGCGAGTACAACAGGTGGTGGGCCGACAACGTCCCCTACATCGACGTGCCTGATGCCGGTATCAAGAAGAGCATCTACTACCGCTGGTGGCTGATGCGCTACAACAACCTGGACGCCGAGATCCCCGGGCAGGACTTCCAGTTCCCGCAGTCGATCGAGGGCGTGACCGGTTACAACAACGCCATCGCGTTGACGCAACCGATGCACATCGACGACCTGAAATACCTGCGGTCACCCGAGTACGCCTACGGCAACTACCTCGCGGTCGGGCAGTACTCGGCGAACGGCCGGTTCGTCGACAACCCCGGCGACCCGGAGAACTGGTCGAACTCGTACACCCAGTACATCGCCGAGGCCGCGTGGCGCGCCTACCAGATCCACGGCGGCCAGCCGGCCATGCTGCCCAACTTCGCCCGCTACGCCGAGGGCGACGCGAAGGGCCAGCTCGCCACCTACGACACCAACAACAACGGCGTCATCGAGTACGACTGGGGCGCGATGACCGGCAACGACGCCGACGCGGTGTCGTTCCACTGGCGGGCCGGCAACCTCGACCGGGCCGAGACCGCCTACGTGTGGACGGCCGCGATCGCCGCCCGCGACGCGTACACATTGATGGGCAACACGTCCAAGGCGACCGAGATGCAGACGCTCGCCGACCGGATCCGCAACGGCGTCATCAACACGCTGTGGAACCCCACCCGGCAGCTGCTGGAGCACAAGCACGTGTCCACCAACACCCACGTGCCGTGGAAGGAGATCAACAACTACTACCCGTACGCGGTGGGGCTGATGCCGAACACCGCCCAGTACAAGGAGGCGCTGCGCCTCTACGCAGACCCGGCCGAATATCCGATCTTCCCGTTCTACACCGCCAACCAGAAGGACAAGGCGGCAGCGGCGGCAGCAGGCAACCCGGGCAGCAACAACTTCTCCACGATCAACTCGACGGTGCAGTTCCGGCTCTACTCGCAGGTGCTGCGCAACTACCCCAACTCGTGGATGGTCAACGAGGACTACAAGAAGTTGCTGTACTGGAACGCCTGGGCTCAATACGTCAACGGTGACACCAACTGGCCGGACGCCAACGAGTTCTGGGCCGACTGGAACGGCAACGCCATCACCTACCGCTCGTGGATCCACCACAACATCCTCGGCAGCAGCAACTGGACCGTGATCGAGGACGTCGCCGGGCTCCGGCCGCGCAACGACACCACGATCGAACTGTCGCCGATCAACATCGGGTGGAGTCACTTCGCGGTCAACAACCTGCGTTACCGCAACGCCGACCTGTCGATCGTCTGGGACGACCCGGCCGACGGCGTGACCCGGTACGCCGGAGTGCCGCAGGGGTACTCGATATTCCTGAACGGTACCCGTGTGGCAACACTGAACAGTCTGGTGCCGTTCACCTACAACCCGGCCACCGGAGCCGTCACCACCAGCGGCGCCGTCGCCTACAGCGCCGCCTTCCCGACGCTGGCCGCGCCGCAGAACGTGGTGCAGGGCAGCGCCCGGGTGGTCGACATGTTCAGCAAGGCCGGCGTCGATCTCGCCTCCACCCGGCCCAACCTGGCCACCGGCGCCACCGTGACCGCCTCCTACACCACGTCCGGCACCGCCACCTCCGGCATCGTCGACGGCCTGCCCACCAACGCGCCGCTGTGGGGCAGCTTCGGCAGCACCAACGCCACCGACTGGGTGGAATTCAACTTCGGATCCGCTCGTACGGTCGACGAGGCCTGGATCTACTTCCGCAACGACCGGGCGGGGAACCGTTATCGGCCGCCGTCCGCGTACAACGTCCAGTACTGGAACGGCACCGCCTGGGTGGACGCGGCATCGCAGGCCAGGACACCCGGCGCGCCGCAGTCCAACTTCAACCGGGTCAAGTTCAGTGCAGTCAACACGTCCCGGTTGCGGATCCAGTTCACCCAGCCCACCGGCACCCCCAAGACCGGTCTGACCGAGGTGAAACTGTTCGGCCAGGGCACCGTCCCGTCCAACCCGAACCTGGCGGCGACGGCGACCCCGAGCGCCTCCTACACCTCGTCGTGGGAGAACGTGGCCGCGATCAACGACGGCATAGACCCGCCGTCGTCGAACGACACCGTCAACTCGCGCTGGGGCACCTGGCCCAACCAGGGCGAACAGTGGGCGGAGCTGACCTGGCCGACGGCGCAGACGGTGGGTTCGGCACAGGTCTACTTCTTCGACGACGGCCAGGGCATCGACCTGCCGGCATCGTGGAAACTGCAGTACTGGAACGGCAGCGCCTACGTGGACGTGCTGGGCGCCGGCTCCTACCCGACAGCCGCGAACCAGTACAACAACGTCACCTTCACCCCCACCAGCACCACCAGGTTGAGGGTGGCCCTGACCAGCGGCGCAGCTTCCGTAGGCCTCCTGGAGGTGAAGGCCTTCGCCACCTGACCGCCGACGCCGCCGTCCTCGGTCTCCTGGCAGTGAAGGCCTTCGCGACCCAGGCCAGAGGAGACGCTTCCATCGGCTTCCGGGAGGTCTTCGTGACCTGAGGGCAATGCGGCTTCCAGCGGTGTCCTGGTGGTGAAGCTCTTCGTGACCTGAAAGGTGATGCGGCCTCCGCCGGTCTCCTGAAGGAGAAGGCCTTCGCCACCTGATCCGTTAGCCCCTACCGGCCGGCTTCGTCAACGTTGACCCGAACAATCAATGTTGACGGAGTCGGCTCAATGTTGACCGAGCCAATCAATGTTGATCATGTCGTTCCATGTTGATCGGCGTTGGGGGAGATTGAGCGGTCGGCACTGCGGATCGGGTGGTCACTGTTCTTGGTGTCGTGTGACTGGCCTTCTTGTCCCGGCGGCCCGCGCTGTCTTTGTTCCGCTCGCGGTCATCTGACCGCTCTCGCCACTTGTGGTGGTGGCCCGGTCCACCCGGATCCCGGCGGCTGATCGCCTCACTGTTTCTGGCCATCGCGTTGTTTCCGGCTGCGCTTCTTCCTCGCCGGCCTGCTCTCTCCTGAGTTGAAGAGCGCGCCCACAGGAACTCGGCGATTGTCCGGATTACAGGTGGTCGCGGTCTCGGGAGCGGGCGTAGTGGCGGGCTGCCCGGGCCCGGTTCCCGCAGCCGGGGGAGCACCACTCCCGGCGAGGCGAGTCGCGGACGAAATGCAGCACACAACCGGGCCCCGGGCAGGCGCGCAGGTCGTCCCGGGCGGCGCCGGTGAACAGAGCGATCGCCTCGTCGGCCACGGTGGACAGAGCTGTGGCGACCGGGGTGGCATCGGTGTGGACGGTGGCGTGCGGCTGCGGGGACCAGTGCAGCTCACGCCACCGTGGTGTTGATCGCGCGATCGTATTGACGGTGTTGACGTCAACATGTAGCGGATCAACACCTTGGGCTACCGCATGAGCGATGGCCCGGACGGCATCCCGCAGCTCACGTGCCCGGAGTAGGTCGTTGGCCGTGACCTCGATCGCCGGTTCATCAGTGGCCGGCTCACCTTCAGGAGCGCTGGACCGCCTTTCAAGGCTGGACCGTCGCGACCCGATTGCCGGTGCACCTATCGCCGGATCGTCGGTGCTGGTGCTGGTGCTGGCTCTGGAACCAGGTCGAGCGCCAGCACCAGCACCGACACCAGGCCCATGGCCGGGGCCAACGCCCGTCAGCCCGTTGCGAGTGAGCCAATCCGCCAGCTCAGCCGTGGTCGTCAGGCCGTCCTGAGGCCGCCCGCGCACCGCAAACAGGGTGTTCGCGAACTCGATCGGAAGAGGCTCAGCCACGTTTCTAACGGTACATCACACTTGACAACGTTAGAAGTTCGGAGCATCTTCTAATGGTCAGAGCGGCATTTAACCGTTAGGAAAGCCATGACCGTGACCGTGGGACATGTCGGCCTCAACGTCACCGACCTAGCTCGATCCACCGCCTTCTACCAGCGGGTATTCGAGTTCGAGGTGCTCGACGGAGACGACCGCTACTCGTTCTTGGGCGTCGGCGGCACCCTGCTCGTCACCCTGTGGCAGCAGAGCGTCGGCACTTTCGCCGCCGACCGACCAGGACTGCACCACCTGGCATTCCAGGTCCCCGACCTGGAGTCGGTGCGCCGAGCCGAATCGGTGCTGCGCGCCCTGGGCGTCGAGCCGCTACACGACGGGATCGTGCCCCACGGCGAAGGCGCGACGTCGGGAGGCCTCTTCTTCACCGACCCGGACGGCATCCGCCTAGAGATCTACACCCCGTCAATCGAGGGCATCACCACAGCCGCACCCGACGCCGACGCACCGACCTGCGGATTCTTCTGACCACAGCAGGGCCGCCGTCAACACCAGCGCCGGATCGCAGTCGACTCCGGATCCCCCGCAGCCGCCGTTCCGCGGCCCCCGGCAGATCGTCGTGACTCCGGGACCAGGGCAGATCGTAGTGACTCTGCGACCTGGGCGGATCGTGGTGACCACGTGACCTGGGCGGATCGTGGTGACCACGTGACCTGAGCGGATCGTAGTGACTCTGCGACCTGGACGGATCGTGGTGACCACGTGACCTGGGCGGATCGTCGTGGCTTCGGGACCTGAGCGGATCGTGGTGACTCTGCGACCTGAGCGGATCGCCGTGATCCCGCGACCTGAGCGGATCATCGTGACTTTGCGACCCGGGTGGATCGCCGTCGTCCGCGAACGCGGCGGGCTGCCGTCGCCTGCTCGGAACCCTGTGCATCGCCGTCAACCTGGACCGCGGCTGGAGCGTCGGTAGATCCGGCCACAGCCGCGATGCCGTCACATTTTTATCTTGGAGGGGCCGTGTTTCATCCGGGAGAACGAGCGCTACAGGAACAAGCCGGCGTCGACCGGGCGGGCTGGGGGTCGGCGGGAGTCGGAACGGACATTCCGCTGGTCGCGGCCCAGTTCCTCACTCAGCAACGGCTCGTCGTGATCGCGGCTGCCGACGACACCGGCGCGGTCTGGGCCACTGCACTCAGCGGTCCGCCCGGCTTCACCCGGGCGCGCGACGAGCACACGATCCTCGTCAACCGGTTGCCGAAGCCGCCTCTGGAGGGACTCTTCGACCACGAACGGGACATCGGCATGATCGCCATCGAGCCGGCCCGCCGTCGCCGGATGCGTATCAACGGGCTTGCTCATGTTGACGGCACGAATCTAGTCGTCAACACGAACCAGGTGTATGCCAACTGCCCCAAGTACATCCAGACCCGTACACCCCATGATGTTGATCGGTCGTCAAGTGTTGATTCAGTTGTCCATGTTGATCCGGTCTCGGCCGGCGGGATCAACATGAGCAACACGCTGTCTGACGCCCAACAGCGGTGGGTCAACACCGCGGACACCTTCTTCGTCGGTACGCGTGCCGACCAGCTCGGGGCGGACGCGTCCCATCGCGGCGGCAACCCCGGATTCACGGTGGCGTCGGCGAGCCGGATCACGTGGCCGGAGTACGTCGGCAACGGCATGTTCATGACGCTCGGCAACCTGCTCCTGAACCCCCGAAGCGGGTTGCTGTTCCTGGACTGGCAGACGGGCGCGGCCCTGCACGTGACCGGTCATGCCCATATCGACGACAGTCCGTCCCGCTCCGCGGCCGTGCCCGGCGCCGAACGCCTCGTCGACCTGACGGTCGACCGGGTGGTCCAGGTCGAGGGCGTGCTCCCGCAGCCCTGGACGTTCGGCGAATACTTCCGCCACAACCCACGCGTGGCCCAGCCGACGGAGTTAGCCCGGACCCGCCAGTAAGCCGCCTCCCCGAGACGACCCCAATCTGCTCCTGGGCTGGTCTTCCTGAGCTGGTCCGGACCAGCCTCGGGTGTTTTCTGAGCTGGTCCGGACCAGCCTTGGGCGTTTTCTGAGCTGGTCTGCGCCGGTCCCCGGGCAGTTTCCTGAGCCAGTCCAAACCAAGCCCCTGGGCTGTTTCCCGAGCTGGTCCGAACCTGTCTCCAGGCCGCTGTCCCGAGCTGGGTCTGACCTGAGCTCGAACTGCTTTCCTAGACCGCCCCGGCTGCTCCTGAGTTGCCCCGGTGAGTCCGATTCGGACCGTGCCGCCCCGTCCGTCAACCGTTCGATTCCGGGCGGATCAGGTCCGGGTCAATGGGGTGGGTCCTCGGTAACGGTCGCATCCGGCCGGCGGTCGCTGGGCGGCCGGGACCAGCGGCAGGGCCAGCCCACCGGCGAACATCGCGGTGAAGTCGCATCCGGCCCAGTGGTCGCTGGGCGGCCGGGACGCCTGGTTTCTGATGCGCGCCTCGGCCGCTTGACTCTCGACCAAGTCGAGGCTTCAGGCTTTCCGTTGCGACGCCTGGATCGCGGAGTCCAGGGATGAGCTGGATCGCGGAGTTCAGGGATGAGAGGGGGAGCCGTGTCGGACATGACCGATAAGCAGCCGGATGAGATCTTGGCCGCTATGGGGGCAGCGGTCGAGCTGGGGCGGGATGGGGACCGGCCAGGAGCCAGGGATGCGCTGACCCGGCTGTGGGAGCGGGCCAGCGTGGACGGTGACGCGATGCATCGGTGCAGCATCGCCCACTACCTCGCCGATCTTCAGGACTCGCCGGCCGACGAGTTGATGTGGGACGAGCGGGCCCTGGCCGCGGTCACCGACCTCGATGACGAGCGGGTGCGCCGGGTCCACGACTCCATGCGGGTTCGCGCCTTCCTGCCCTCACTCCATCTCAACCTGGCTGACGTGCACCGTCGTCTCGGCAACATCGGAGAGGCTCGGGAGCACCTGGCCGCGGCGACGAAGGAGGTCGACGCGCTTCCGGACGACGACTACGGATCCATGATGCTGGGCGCTCTCGATCGGGTACGCGAGGCGCTCGACTCCGGTCCGCAGGACGTTGACCAGTAGTTTCGCAGTCGCCGGATCGGTGTCGTCCGCCGCGTCGGCCTCCGGCCGTTTGACCGGAGCGCACCCGGATGCGCCCACAGGTGGGCCGGAGATCGGTCTGGCCGTCGATCGGGGTCGGAGATCCGGTCTGTTCGGCGACCTCGGTGGAAGGGCGGTCTGCCGTTGGCAGATTTGTTGTCGGTGCGAGGGGAGGGGTGCCTACCGTCGGGTGATGAGCGAGGTCGTGTGATGAGCGAGGTGGTTCCG
Source organism: Actinoplanes couchii (assembly GCF_016862075.1). Lineage (GTDB taxonomy): Bacteria > Actinomycetota > Actinomycetes > Mycobacteriales > Micromonosporaceae > Actinoplanes > Actinoplanes couchii. The sequence continues at coordinate 59,864 of NZ_BOMG01000116.1, forward strand.
GGGCTGCACATGGTCGGGTTTCCGGTCGGGCACGCCTATCTGTGGTGCGGGCCCGACGGGCTCACGCTGATCGACTCCGGGGTGCCCGGATCTGCCGGGGCGATTGCCGCGGCTGTCGAGCGGCTCGGCTACCGGCGGTCCGATCTGCGGCGGCTGCTGTTGACGCACTTTCATGAGGACCATGTCGGATCGGCGGCTGAGATCGCTGCCTGGGGTGACGTCACCGTGTGCGCGCATGCGGCCGACGCTCCGGTGATCCGTGGTGAGGTGGCCGGGCCCGTGCCCCGGCTCGCGGGCTGGGAGGAGGAGTTGATGCGGCAGGTGAAGGCGGGGATGCCTTCGAGGCCGCCGGAGCCGGTCCGGGTGGATCACGAGCTCGGTGACGGTGACCGGATCGATCTCGGTGGTGGGGTCGAGGCGGTGGTGGTGGCGGTTCCCGGGCACACGCCGGGGAGCGTGGCCTTTCACCTGCCGGGACAGCGGGTTCTGCTGACCGGTGACGCCATCGCGCGTAGTCCGGCCGGTGACGTCATGCTGGGGACGTTCAACGTCGATCCGGTGATGGCCGCCGCCTCGTTCCGGCTACAGGCGCAACTGGATGTGGACGTCGCCTGCTTCGGGCACGGCGAGCCGTTGATCGGCAACGCCGGGGCTCAGCTGCGAGCCGCCGCGCCGGCCGGCTGATAGCGAGCCGCCGCGCCGGCCGGCTGAGAGTCAGGAGGCCTCACGGCGATCGGTGTGCAGCATGTCGGAGATGGTCTCCGGCAGTAGTGGGCGGGCGAAGTGGAAGCCCTGCACGAGGCGGTAACCCAACTCGTACAGGCGGCGGGCCTGGTCTTCGGTTTCCACGCCTTCGGCCACGGTGCGCAGGCCCAGAGTGTCGGCTATGCCGGTCAGGGCCACCGCTATCGCCTCCTGCTGTGGGGTGCCGTTCAGACCGTCGACGAAGCTCTTGTCGACCTTGATGACGTCTACGGGGCAGGTTCGCAGCAGCCCCAGGGAGGAGTGGCCGGTGCCGAAATCGTCCAGGGCGATGCTGACGCCCAGTGCGTGCAGGGCGTCCACCGTGGCCAGGGCCCGGCCTCCGCCGAAGACGGCGGTTTCGGTGATCTCCACGGTCAGCTGGTGGGGTGGCACGCCGTGCCGGGCCAGAGCGGCGGCGATCACGTCCGGCAGCGCCGGATCCAGTAGCTGGCGTGCGGAGACGTTGACCGCCACCGAGTTCAGGGACGGCCAGGCGGTGGCCTGCGCGCAGACCGTGTCGATGATCCATTCGCCGAGTTCGATGATCAGGCCGGTGTCCTCGGCCACCGGGATGAAGTCGGCGGGGGAGGCGTTGCGCCAGCGGATCAGGGATTCGACGCCCACCGTGCGGCCGGACGGCAGTTCCACGATCGGCTGGTACAGCATGTGGAACTCGTTCTCGGTCAACGCCCGGCGCATGTCGGCGGCGATCGTGGCCCGTCGGCTGACCCGGCTCCGGAGCGTCGCGTCCCAGCGGACCAGGTGCTGGCCGGGCTGGGCAGCGGCTTCCCGCAGGGCGATCTCCGCCTGCCGGTAGAGGTCGCCGTCTCCGGTCACCGGATCGGGCGGGACGCCGATCGGTTCGGCGAGGGGTGCGGTCGCCTCGGCGGGAGCGGCTACCGATCCGGAGGTTGCGAGCGGTCCCGGTGATGCAAGCGTTCCGGGTGGGCTGGATGAGCTGGGGGAATCGGGCAGGACGATTGGACTAGGCGGGCTGGATGGGTCAGGTAGCGCGGATGTACTGGTCAGCGCGGATGAACCAGGTAGCGCGGATGGAACAGATAGGGCGGGCGGGTCAGGTAGGGCGGGTGGAACAGATGGGGCGGGCGGGTCAGGTAGCGCGGGTGGAACAGATAGAGCGGATGGATCAGGTAGGGCGGACGGATCGAGTGGGGCGGGTGTGGCTGTGGCCAAGCCGACCGAGATATCGATGAGCAGCTCGTAACCGTTGGCGTGCAGCGGGTCGGTGGTGGAGGCGAGGAGGCGTTCGGTGAACGGTTCCTCGGCGGGTAGCAGCAGGCCGAACTCGTCGCCGCCCAGGCGGGCTACCACCGATCGGTCGCCGGCCAGGGTCACCAGGCGGTGGGCGAACGCTATGAGCAGCGCGTCGCCGGTCTTCGGGCCGAGGCCGTCGTTGATCGAGCGGAAGTCCCGCAGGTCGACCAGGAGCACGGTGTGTGCGCGTACCGCCGCCTCGGCGAAGTATCGGCGGCTGTAAAGGCCGGTCAGCTCGTCGTGCATGGCCTGGTGGGCGACCGTTTCCAGCAGCGTGGTGTTCTCGGCCAGGGCGAGTGCCTGCCGGGCCACCACGAGCAGCAGCAACAGGGTCATCCCGGTGACGTGCACGCTGCTCAGGGTGCCGGTGCTCAGGTAGACGCCGGCGGTCAGCAGGCTGGTCAGGCCGGTGGCGACCAGCGGTACCGCGCTGCCCCGGCGGTACAACGGTGGCAGCGTCATCCGCGCCGGCGGGCGCGACCGGTGCTGGGCGCGGGCGGCGAGCACCCCGAACAGACCGACGAACGGTAATACGGCGGCGCTGCCGCTCAGGTGCGGCCACGGTTGCAGGACGGTCATCAGGGCCGCGGACAACGGCCCGGTGACGCCGATCGGGGACAGCCACCACAGCGACGCCTTCGGCACCGGGCTGCGGCCGATCGTCATGATCTTGACGATGACCATCACACCGGCGATCCCGATGGCGCTCATCGACAGGTTCAGCCACCAGGCCGACGCGTGCCCGCCGAACCGGCCGACCGCCCAGCCGAGGTACTGCCAGCCGACGATCCCGGCGGCCACCCCGACGACCGCCACATCCAGTACGGCCGTCGCCACCTGCCGCCACGTCCGCCCCTCGCCGGGCAGCCGCATCAGCGCGACGATCGCCATCGTGGTGCCGATCACATAGAGCAGCAGGGTGCGCGGCCCGATCGAGGGCATCCCGTCGTACGGCAGGGTGGTCACGTCGACGACCTGGCTCACCGCGGCGACCTGGATCGCGGCCATCGCGAAGCCGATCCGCCGCCAGAACAGGCGCAGGTCCCCGGTGGCGTCCGCGGCGGCGCGCAGGAACGCGGCGGCGGCCAGACCCGGCCCGGCCAGCGCCGGAACCCACACCAGCAGGTTCGGGAGGCCGACCCGGATGCCGAGCAGGATCAGGAGCACCTCGGCGACGGCCAGGAGGATCGCCAGCGGGACGAGTGCCCTGCCCAACCCCGCCTCCCGCAAGACCGACATTTGCTGTACGTCCAGAAATCGGCACCGGGGCAGGCGAACTGAGCGGCGGGAGTGTGCTGAGCAGGGTGAGTGCGGCCCGAGTGGCGTTCTTGCCCGGTTCTGAAATGATCGAGCGGTGACCGAGCGACGCCCCGTACCTTTCATCGCCGGGGCGGTCGTGACCGTGGCCATCGTCGCCTCGTCCGTGTTGCTCCTGCTGCCGACGCGGGAACCGGAACCACCACCGGTGCCCGGCCCGCGGCCCGTCTTCCAGATGCCGGTGGCCTGCAAGGAGAACTGGATCCTCACCACCTATCCGGGCCACGACAATTTCGACATCGACTTCTTCCCGGCCAAGGGCAGGACCTGGGGCCGCCCGATCCTGGCGTCCGCCGCGGGCGAGGTGATCGAGTCCGGCATCAACGGCACACTCGGCGAGCGAACCCCGGAAAACCCGGACGGACCGTACGGTACGGGCGCCGGGTACTGGGTGAAGATCGACCACGGCGGCCTGTGGACCACCCAGTACCTGCACATGCTGGAACCGCCGATGGTGCAGAAGGGGCAGCGGGTCGAGCAGGGACAGCAGCTCGGCAGGATCGGCAGCACCGGCAAGTCCGGCGCCCCGCACCTGCACTACGAGCAGCGGGCCGCCGGCGAGAAGATGGAGGCGTACTTCGCGGGCGTCCCGTCCGGCATCACCACCGACGACCGGGAGTACGAAGTACGCCGTACCAGCGCCAACTGTGTCCCGAAGTGATCAGCGCGGCAAGGTGTACCGCCGCGGCAGCTCGAAGCCACGCCGCGCCAACAGCGACCGCAACCGGTCCGGATAGTCGGTGATCATGCCGTCCACCCCGTCGTCGATCAGCTTCGCCATCAGCGGCAGGTCGTCGACGGTCCACGGCACGACCTTGATCCCGTACGCGTGAGCGTGGCGCACCATCGCGGCGGTCACGTACGGCCGGTAGCCGGTGTCGTCCTGGAATCCGTGCACCGGCGAGTAGGTGGTGGCCCCGAAACTGCGGATCGCCCGGATCGGATCACCGTCGAAGTCGTCGATGTCGATGCCGCCCAGCCACGGTGACGCGCCCGGCCGACCGATCTGCAGGAAGTCGTAGTTGGAGAGCGCCACCAGCGGCAGCCTCGGTTCGACCCGGCGCATCAGCATGAGCGCGCCCCAGTCGAAGCTCTGCACGGTGACCCGTCCGGTCATGCCGGCCTTGCGGATCTCCGCCGCGGTGACCCGCACGAACTGCTCCCGCGGTGCGGTCTCCGACGGTGCGCCCGCCTCCACCTTCGTCTCGACGTTCATCTTGACTTGATTCGCCCGGTACATGTTGACGAGATGGAACACCTCGCTCAACAGGGGCACCCTGGCGCCCGGGACCGCCCGCTGACCCGGTTTGTCGGGCAGCGTCTTCGAACCGCAGTCCAGGGTGCGGACCTGCTTCAGGGTGAGCGTGTTGATGTATTTGCCGACGTAGGGAAACTCCGGGTCGCCGGGGGTGGCCGGGCCGGTGTCGGTGCATTTGGTTCCACTGACCCGCCGGTCGTGGGTGACGACGGCCCGGCCGTCCTCGGTGATCTGCACATCCAGTTCGAGCGTGGAGACGCCCAGCTCCAGCGCGTTGGCGAAGGCCGGGAGGGTGCTCTCCACCACGAGCCCGAGACCACCCCGGTGAGCCTGGAGGTCGAAGGTGCGCCGGTGCCTTCCCTGGTCAACGGTGAGCGGCCGATCCCGGTCGGCTGTGGGCGGCCGATTCTGGCCGGCTGTGGGCGGCCGATTCTGGTCAGCGGTGGGCGGCCGATCCCGGTCAGTTGTGGGCGGTCTTCCCTGGTCAGCGGTAGGTGGTCTTCCCTGGCCGGCGGTGGGCTGATCTCTTCCCTGGTCAGCGGTGGGTGGCGTGGGTTGAGGGCCGGCGTTCGCCGCGCTCGGGACGAGGAATCCCGCGGCCACCGTCAGCGTGATGATGCTGGTTCGCCATGTCCGCATGTCTGGCCCCTTCTCGTGAACCGGCTCCGGGGTCAGCCTGACCGTCGCAGGCAGCCGAAGGGATACATGACGGTGAATCCGAGGCGTCGAGCGGCTGGGCGGGGTGGGTGGTGCCTCCGGCCAGCGGCCCGGCTCTCCGGCTGTGCGTCGATCTCGACGCCACGAGAAGAAGACGATCCGGGGGATTTACCATCGCCGTACGCGAGTTGGGGTGCCTTTGTTCAGGGGTAACTTTGGTCAACGCCGGGGGCAGGCCGCCTCAGATTCTGGTTGAGGACATCGTTCGGGTGGGTCGTGAGCTGGGGATGAGCCGGCTCAGTGTGAACACCGAGAACGAGCAGGCCGTGGTGCGGGCGCTGACCGCCGATCCGGTACCCCGCACCCGGATCATCGTGGCGCACCGCGCGGCCGGTGTCCGGGCCGCCGACCGCATCCTCTTCCGGGAGGACGGCAGGATCACCGAGGACGGTACGTTCGACCAGCTGATCGCGGCCGGCGGGCGGTTCGCCGAGTTCTGGGACCACCAGGAGGCCGCCACCGGCCGGCGCCTCCGCAGATGAGATCCACACGGACCGTGACGTCGGTGAGGGCCGAGAGACCGTGCGGCCCTCACCGATCGTGACGTTGGCGAGGGCCACGAGAGGGTCAGTCGTCACGTTTCGTGACGTCGGCGGGGGCCAAGACCATGCGGCCCTCACCGATCGTGACGTCGGCGGTCAATCGACGGTGAGCAGGTCTTCTCGGGGTGGGGTCCACGGTGCGGACAGTTGTGGGCACTCGTCCTGGCTCGGGCCGACCCGTACCTCGGCCATGCCCAGCTCCGGTTCCCGGTCGTACCGTAGGTCTCCGACGATCCAGCCGTCACTGTCCGGAATTGCCCATGGTGCGCGGGCGAACTGCAGCAGCGCGTCGACGGCACAGTATTCGCTCGCCAGGCGGGCGAGCAGATCCGCCGGGACCGACAGTTCGCCGGCCCAGAGGATCTCGTCGGTGGACGGCTGCGCGACCGGGTCGAGGCGGGCCGTCGTCTCCGCGCCGGTGGCCTGGTACGCGCCGGTGGACGGGTACAGCTCGGCACAACGGTCGGCCGAGATCCAGCCCGGGGCCAGGGAATGGAAGGCCCGGCGTACCGAATAAGCCTCTTTTGATCTTTGAATGGCCAAGACCTCGCGGCACACCGGATCGGCAGGCATCGGCGTCAGCACCACGTCGAGAGTGGTGCTCGCCGGGAAATTCTGCGCCAGCAGCGCCTCGATCCGGCTCTCCGCGGTGCGGGACGTGACGACGAACGTCGCGGTCAGCGCCAGCCAGGCGACGATCCCGCCGGCCAGCGCGACACGGGCCGGGGCGAAGCGGCTGAGCGCGGCCAGACCGGCGGTCAGCAGGGTCAACAACGCCGCAAGAGTTGCCGGTACGAATCCACTGAACCAGCTCAACACGATGCCTGCCGTCAACACGAGCCCGATCAACACACGTGCCGTACGGCTCGGCAACACGAACAGCAGAGCCGCCGAACAGGCCCAGAGCAGGGGCTCGACGATGAAGACGGCGTCGCCGTAGAACCAGCGGTCGTTCAACGGCCAGAACGGGTGCACGCCGTACGAGTTGGTGAAGTCCAGCCCGATGTGCAGCAACGGCGCCAGGACCGACACCCCGGCGAGGAACCCGAGGTCGGCCGGTGCCGGTTTCACCTTCCGGCGCCGCCACCACAGCCAGACCGCGCCGAACAGCAGCACCGACAGTCCGAGCGCGCCGACCACGGTGTGCGTGTGGCCGCGATGGTGCAGCAGGTAGTCGAGGGTGCTGCCGGCCCAGCCGGTGTAGATGACGTCGGCGTCCGGCAGATTGCCGCCGACCGCCATCACGGTGATCGCCACCCCGCGCCGGGCCCGGTCGCTGAGCACGCTCGACGGCGGCAGCGTCCGGTGCAGCGTCTCGCCGACCAGCACACTGATCAATGTGTGCGTCAAGTTGTCCATGTTGATCGTCCTGGTCAGTAGGGACGCGGTTCGGCGTCGTCCGGGGAGCCGTCCGTCGCCACCAGTGAGGACACCGACGGCATGGCGACCAGCAGCATCGCGATCAGGTGCAGGATCGCGCCGAGGGAGAACAGGGTGATGCCGGTCCAGGCATACGTCAGGGCCACGTCGTCGCCGCTCTCGTCACCGACCGCCCCGACACCCAGACCGATCACCGTGATCGCCGGCATCAGCGCCAGCACGAGGACCATACCGGTGCCGTAGACCAGGGTCCGCAGGATCCAGCGGCCGGTCAGCCGGGTCAGCACCGTGCCGCCGAGCAGCAGGATGTCCATCACCGACACCACGCCGGCGACGATCGTCGCGTAGGTGAGGGCGGACGCCAGCCGATCCGCGTCACCGGTCTCGGCCAGTTCCCGTGGGGCGAACGTCATCAGCACCGCGGTGATCAGCGCGGCCAGGAGCGCCACCGCGAGCAGGGCGACGGCCGCGGTCAGCAGGCCGCGGCCGAGCGCCTCCCGGTCGTCCGGGCGGTGCCAGGCCAGGTAGGCGCGGGCCGGCGTCAGCATCCAGAGGACCGCCGAGATGATCAGCGGCAATATGTACAACATTGACGAAGCCAGAATCAATACGATCAACATGAGTTCTGGGTTCTCGGTCTGCCCGATATCGGTCATCAGGTACCAGGCCAGGTAGGCCATCGTGCCGGACAGCGCCACCCCGAGCGGGCCGAACGTCCAGAGCACCGCGCGCCCGCCGGGCCGGCCGTTCGCGGCCCGCACCGCCGCCCACCCGACCAGGGCGGGCACGGACACGACCAGACCGACGCCGGCCAGCAGGATGAGCACCTCACCCGGGGCGGTCGGCTCGGGCGCGACCCGGGGCATGAAGGACAGGACGGCCATCAGCGCGACGAAGGCGCCCCACTGGATGATCGCGGCCGCCAGCGCCGGCCAGGCGAGCCACCGGGCCAGCCGCACCACCCCGGGTTCGCGATACGCCTCATCCGCGAACGGTGCCCCACCAGCATCGGCGAACCCCGGCGTCCCCGGTTGGTGCCCATACGCCGAGAAAGACCCGGCGGCGGCCGGAGGAAAGGACCCGCCCGGCGGAGGAAAGGGTGCGCCCGGCGGAGGAAAGGGTGCGCCCGGCGAGGGGGAGGGCCCGTTTTGCGGAGGGAGGGGCGCGGCAGACGAAGGAAAGGGCGATGCAGGCGGTGGAGGGTGCGCGGCGTGCGGAGGGTAAGGCGTGCCGGGCGGAGGGAAGTGCGCGGCTTGCGCGGGGGAGGGCGTGCCGGGCGGAGGGAAGTGCGCGACGTGCGCGGCTTGCGCGGGGAAGGGCGTGCCGGGCGGAAGAGGCTGCCCGGCAGAGGGAGGAACTGGCGCGCCAGAAGGACCCGGACGGGGTTCGGTGTGTGGTCCGGGCGGGAGGGCTGGGTGCGGGCCGGCCGGGGATTCCGGGTTGGGTGCGGCGTTCGGTGTGGTTCGGGGGGCGTGGTGTGGATCGGGGTGGGGGAGGGGCTGTTGTCCAGCCAGTGGGTGTGGTTCGGGGTGGGGGAGGGGGTGTTGTCCGGCCGGTGGGTGTGGTTCGGGAGTGGGGTGGGCTGGGGGCTCGTCTGGCGAACCGGGGTGTCTGGCCGGGAACATGCAGACAGGGTAGGGTCCGAGGCCACAATCGAAGAAGCCGTGACTGCCGCCGCGGGAGAGTTTCCGTTTCTGGACGGGACGCCGAAGGAGCAACTTCTCCCTCAGAATCTCTCAGGCCCACGTACCGCAGCGGTCAGGCGACTCTGGAAAGCCGGTCCCTCGAGGCCGCGCCCAAGGTGCAAGCCGTGCACGAGGCGGCGAAGCTCTCAGGCCCGATGACAGAGCGAGGGAGGCCCAGCCGCCTGTCGCTAAGAGGAGCCTGTCATGGCCGTGTCCGTTTTCGATCTGTTCTCCGTCGGTATCGGGCCGTCGAGTTCGCACACCGTCGGGCCGATGCGGGCCGCGGCCATGTTCGCCCGGCGGCTGGACGGGCGGACCCGGACGGTGCGGGCCGAACTGTTCGGGTCGCTGGGGGCGACCGGTCACGGGCACGGCACCCCGCGGGCCGTGCTGCTCGGCCTGATGGGGGAGGATCCGGAGACGGTCGACACCAGCCTGGAACCGGTGGTGACGGCCTTCGAGGTGGACATGGTGCTGCATCGCCGCCGGTCGCTGCCCGAGCACCCCAACGGGATGATCTTCACGGCTCGGGACGCCGACGGGGCCGAGCTGCTGCGCAAGACCTATTTCTCGGTCGGCGGCGGGTTCGTGACGGGAGACGTCACTTCCGCGGCGGTACGCCCGGAGCAGACGCCCGTCCCGTTCCCCTTCCTGTCCGGTGACGAGTTGCTGGCACTGACCCGTTCGACCGGGCTGTCGATCGGCCGCCTGATGATGGCGAACGAGAAAGCCCGACGACCGGAGCAGGAGGTCCGGGACGGGCTGTCGGGCATCTGGCGGGTGATGGACGAGTGCGTCCGGGACGGGCTGGAGGCGGAGGGCGTACTGCCGGGTGGTCTGAAGGTTCGTCGCCGTGCGGGGGCGATCGCCCGGCAGCTGCGAGCCGCGGGTGATCCGGCCGCCCACGCCATGGAGTGGCTGACCGTCTACGCGATGGCCGTCAACGAGCAGAACGCCGCCGGCGGCCGGGTGGTGACCGCGCCCACCAACGGCGCGGCCGGCATCATCCCGGCGGTGCTGCGCTACTACCTGGATTTCGTCCCCGGCGCGGGACCGGAAGGGGTCGTCCGTTTCCTGCTGGCGGCCGGTGCGATCGGTCTGCTGTTCAAGGAGAACGCCAGCATCTCCGGTGCCGAGGTGGGCTGTCAGGGTGAGGTGGGGTCGGCGTGCGCGATGGCGGCGGCCGGGCTGGCCGAGGTGCTGGGCGGTACGCCGGAGCAGGTGGAGAACGCCGCCGAGATCGGGATGGAGCACAACCTGGGCCTGACCTGCGATCCGGTCGGTGGCCTGGTGCAGATCCCGTGCATCGAGCGCAACGGCATGGCCGCGGTGAAGGCGGTGACCGCGGCCCGGATGGCGTTGCGGGGCGACGGCCGGCACCACGTCTCCCTGGACAAGGTCATCAAGACCATGAAGGAGACCGGCGCCGACATGAAGATCAAGTACAAGGAGACGTCCCGCGGCGGCCTGGCCGTCAACGTCATCGAGTGCTGACGCTGACGGCCGGGCCGGCACCGGCTCAGGCGGGTTCGAAACCGGCGATGTGCAGGGCGAACGCCCGGATCGACCCGGTGTCGGCGTTGGCGGTGTCGACCACCTTGAGCGACCACGTCCCGTCCACCGCCGACGCCCGCAGCGACGACAGCGGCACATCGGGTCGCCAGGTCCCGGTGAACGGAGCGTTCGCCGAGGTCACCGACGAGAACGGAGCGGCCGCCCGGTCGTCGAAGACCACCTGGCACAGGTTGTTGCCGCCCCCACCGTCCCGGGCGAACAGCGTCGCCGCCCGCCCGTCCGGAGCGGTCAGTGTGGCGACCAGGTCACCGGCCCACGAGTGGTCCAGCCCGACCGTGGCAGCCCCGACGACCGTGGAGCACTCGGTACCGTCGATGGACAGGGTCAGCGTGGACGCGTACCCGACCCCGCCGACGTCGACGGTGGCGGTGGCCCCGGCCGGGTCGTTGTCCGGGATCGGCAGAACCGGCCCGGTGTAGGCGAAGTCCCGCACCGTCGTCGAGGCCTGCCCGGTGGAGACGAGCACCGTGCCCGAGGTGGGCGACAGCACCCCGGCGAAGGTGGCCCGCACCGACAGCGTGACCGGCCGCCCGAGCGGATACCCGGCGTCCAGTTTCAGCGTGTAGTCCCTGCTCCTGGTCGCGCCCGCGGCGATGGTGCCGTACGACCGGGACCGCGGGGTGAGGACCGCCCCCGGATGGTCGGAGTCGACGACGACGCTGACCCCGGTGGCCGTACCGTCGCCGGCGTTGCGCACCGGCAGGGTGACCGTGCCCTGCTCGCCGGGCTCCAGATAGGCGTCGCCGTCCCCGGTCGTCGGGGTGACGGTGGGTGTGCCGGCCCGGACCAGCGGCTGCGGGGTGGCGCCGGTGTTGCGCAGCAGCAGGTCGGCGCGGATCACCCCGGCGCCGGTGCGGGCGTCCCGTCCGGCCGGGGTGAGGTCGAGCGCGCTGCCGGTGAGCGCGGCCCGGATCTCGGCGTTGGTCAGCCCGGGGTTGCCGGACAGGGCGAGGGCGGCGATCGCGGCGGCGTGCGGCGCGGCGGCCGAGGTGCCGTAGAACGTCTCGAACCCGGGCACCGTCGTGGACACCCCGTCGGCGGCGGTGATCTCCGGCTTGACCCGTAGCGAACCGCCGGTCGACGAGTAGTTCCCGGGCGTGATCGGCGTGCCGTCGGCCTGGTAGAAGACACGCCGTGGCCCGTCGGAGGTGAAGCGTTCCGGCAGCTGGACGCGGGTGAAGACGGTCGGGAACGGGCCGGCCGGGTTCGGCGGGTCACCGGCTTCCAGGGCGAACGGCAGCGGGTCCTTCGCCGGGGCGGCGGCCACCGAGAACGCGTTCACCGCGGCACTGTGCCCGCGGGTCACGCCCGGTGTGGAGAACCCGGTGAACCGCCCGCGGAAGACGGAGAGCTGCAGGTAGCGGTCGGCGCCGGAGTATTTGACGACGGCCAGTCGCTGACCCGTACCGGAGCCGGTCTGCAGAATTTCGAAGGGGTCGTCGTCGCCGTCCTGACTGTCCTGGGAGAAGCCGGTGACGTCACCGGCCGCGTTGATCAGGTAGAGGTCGTAGTCGTTGGCCGAGCCGAGCAGCGGGTCGGCCCACCAGAGTGTGGTCACCCGGCCTGCGCTGTTCGGCGACAGCGGGTTGAAGATCTGGGTGCCCGTCCCGGGGTCGAAGTCGTGGGCGTCCCCGGCGAACTTGCCGACCCCGAGACCGGAGTCCACGAAGTCGCCCTCCCAGTTGCCGGAGGCGCCGTCCAGGGTGTTGCCCTCGTTGCCGGCCGAGCTGAAGTAGTACGCCCCGTCGGCGGTCACCGCGTTCACCGACTGCGCCGGGAGCCCGTCCTGGAAGGGGCTCTCGTGGTAGTAGACGACGTCGTCGACGATGATGTCGCATCCGGCGTCGAACCGCAGCGCCCGGATGTTGGCCGCGAAACTCGCCTCGCTGGTGAAGGCGGTGGCGAAACCGAGGCGGGCGTTCGGCACCAGGTCGTGGATGATCTCCAGCATCGCGGTGCCCTCGTCGCCGGAACCCTCCTCACCCGGGAGCACGTCCACGTCGGCGGGCAGGTCACCGCTGGCCTGCGAGGCGGCGAGCGAGTCGACACCGTCGGACAGGGCGCAGACCTTCACCCCCACGCCGGTCACCTTGTACCTGGTCCGGGCGGTGTCGGCGGCGTGCACCCGGTCGCCCTCGGAGGTCGTCGTGCCGGCGGCCTTCGCCACCCGTACGGCCGCGTCGATCCTTTTCGCCTTGTCCTGTTTGGTGTCGGCGATCGGTGAGCCGGGCGAGGTCTGGTGGCTGCTGATCAGGCCGTGTTTCAGGCTGATGGCGGTGACGTCGGGCCAGGTCGCGATGGCCGGCAGCGCCTTGAGCGGCGCCTCGGCCAGCACGGTGGACGCGGCCGGGAAGCGGATCCCCGCGCCGGCCTTCCGCAGCCGGTCCAGCAGGCCGTCGTCGATCTTCGTGGCGCGGATCTCGACCTCGACGGTGCCGGACTCGGAGACCGGAACCCCGGTGTCGAGGTGCGGCAGCGCGACGCCCCGGATCTCGGCGGCGAGACGGCTGTCGAGTTTGCGTTCGGCCGGCGTGAGTGACTTCTTCAACTGCTGAAGGGCGGCGATCTGGGCGTACGCGCGGTTCGCCGCGTCGTCACGCGCCTCGGCGCCGGTCGCCGGAATGGTCAGAGCCGCGACGAGCACTGTTGCGATGGACATCCTGAATACGTTCAATGTCGTGCCCCCACTGACATCTATCGATTCGATGTACGTGGATGCCATCTAACAGCACGATGCCCCGGTCACCAAGGGTGACCGGGGCATCGTACGGATTGTCAGCGAATGCGGTCCTTGAGCTGCTGCCAGCGGCTTCGCGGCTTACGCGCCTCGGCGATCTTGCGACCACCGAACACGCCGCCCGCGACGAGCGCGGCGAATCCCAGAGCCGCCGCGGAGATGATGGCGGGACGCTTGCGTCCCTTCTCAGCCACCGAAGAGTCGTCCGGCATGATCTTCGGCAGCGCGTCAACACTGCTGTCGTAAGTGGTCATGCACCACTACATGCCCACTGGGCGACATCAGAAACCGAAGTCCTGGGTGAAGTAGGGCGCACCA
>NZ_BOMG01000117.1 GCF_016862075.1 Actinoplanes couchii
CCGGCACACGCAGCGGCAGAACGCCCGGAACACCCAGGATCGCATAGGAAAACCGAGACGCTGCCCGGGCACTCTGGCGCAAGACGAGCACCCGGACCAATGTGGCGGAGCCATTACGAGTAGTCCTGCAACGGATGGCGCCGGACATCGAACGTTGCATGTACTGCAGGGACAGCTTCGGTACCGACATCGACCACCATGAGCCGATCGTTCGGAATGCGCTGCGAACCTTCGATTGGAACAATCATCTCCTTGCCTGCTCCCATTGCAACAGTCATCACAAACGAGAAGCCTTTCCCGTGGACGAACACGGAAATTCGCTACTGATCGACCCGTCTTCGGAGGATCCGTTCGAACACTTGCTGCTCGCCTTGTCGATGGGGGAGTACGTGCCTTTGACTGAAAAGGGCCGGGCAACCATCACCGTGTTCGGTCTCAATCGCTTTCCTCTGGCGCGAGCGCGTCAGCAAGCGTATCGAGTGGTGGTCCTGTGCCTACGGCAATGGCGACGGGAAATCCTCGAACAGTCCACGAACCTTGCCGACGCGATGCTTCACACCATCCGGGAACAGCCGTGCGCCGACGTCTGCCAAGCGATGCTTCGACAGGTCGAACAGCCAGGAGCTGCCATCGTCTTCGCTGACGCACCTGACATCGTCGATCTGTTGCGCGATCAGACCGTACGCCGAGCACTTCTCCTGAGCTGACTCAGCCCGCGTTGGCTGACCGGGGACGGATCAGACCGGCGACGTCGAGCTTACGGGCGTTCGTCGGGTTCGGTGTCGGTGGTGGCCAGGTCGCGGAAGTGGCCTGTCGTGCTCGTCGCGGTGAGGGCGGCTGCGAACAGCAGCAGCTGGTTCACCGCGTTGAGCAGGACCAGCAGGCCGACCGACCCGGCGACCAGCTGGTAGACCGGGTTGGCCTCGGCGGCCTGGACGTACCGGCTGCCCAGCGTCTTGAGCAGTTCGATGGCGACACCGGCCGCCAGCGCCGGGCCGAGCAGGCGCCGCCACGACATCCGGATCCGGGGCAGGCCGGTCAGCGCGCCGCAGGCCAGTGCGGTATTCACGCCGGTGCCGACGGCGAACCCGACCAGCTGGAGCAGAAATCCGGAGACCCCGGCGCCGGGGTCCGCGACCGCGGTGACCCGGCCGGCGGCGACCGTCGTCACGTAGGCGACCACCAGCGACGCCACCAGCAGCGCGCCCAGGCCGGCGAGCACACCGAGGTCGATGAGCACCCGCTTCGGCAGCCGGCCGGGGTATTCGTGCAGCTGCCAGATCCGGCGGATGGAGGAGCGGTAGGCGTCGATCCAGAACCAGCCGGTGACCGGCAGACCCACAAAGGCGATCACCCCCGCGGTGGTACGGGCGTCGCGCAGCGCCTGCACCTCCAGCCCGGTCATGTCCTGCCCCAGATAGCGCTGCACCGCCCCGAGCACCTGCGGGTCGCCCAGGAGGGAACCGAAGACGGCGAAGCCCATCAGCCAGGCGGCGAACGTACCGAAGAACGCGTAGTACGTCACCGCCGCGGCCAGTCTGCCGCCGTCGGCCTCGTCGTAGCGGATCCCGGCCCGCGCCACGTGATCGACCCACGCGAAGCGGTGCCGCAGCTCCCGCCAACGGGCCGTGATCCGCCCTGTCACATCGGGGTTTCTACCCGCCCCACCGGCAGGTCACGCGTACCGGCGGCTGCTGGTTCACAGGCCGAGCGCGGTCACGAAGGCCGAGAACGTCGGAGTCACCTGCCGCCACGAACACGGTCCCGGCCCGGTCCAGAAGTCACTCGCGACCACCCTCGGGTCCGCGGGGCCGGTCCGGTAGTCGAGTGCCACGGCCACGTCGTCGCCCGCTCGCTCGTTCACCGCGATGAGCACCGCCTTGTCGACATCCAGCCAGGGCAGCTCGACCGGTGCGGCCCGCTCGGTGCCTCGGGCCTGCCTGAAGAGCTGAGCTGTCAGGGCGTCGTCGGTGAGGAAGTCCAACGACTTCGACTCTCCCGCCATCGCGTGTAGGTCGGTGAGAAAGTGCAGTGGATCCTCGAACCACGGCATCACGCGGGCGAGAGCGACTTCGCCGGGGTGCTGCCATCTGCCCTCCTCGATGAGGCTCAGCAGCAGCGGCGGAACAGCAAGGCCACGGACCTGGCTCGTCATACGGCGTCTTCCCCTGTTTCGTTCGGCATCGAAGATTATGATCAGCTGTGCGCTCCGTGGTGCGGTCGGTCGGACTACTCGTGCTGTGGGTCGTCGTCTATGGGACGGCGGCTCTTCTTCTCCAGCTTGGCGGCTGGGGCATGTCGACGCTGCGGTACACCTGTCCCGATCTGTTCCTCGCCCTCTTCGGGGTTCCCCTCACCGGTTTTCTGCTTTTCCGGTTGCTGCGCCGGCTGGCCCGCCGCTGGGCGTTCCGCCGGTTCGCCGATGGCTCCGGCTGGCAGCGGGTCGATCCGGGGTGCCGGGACTGGCCGTGGGCCGGACCCGGGTTGCACCGGGACGACCCGGCCCGGTTCCGGGTGCGGGGCCGGGTGCTGGTCAGGTCGGCCTGGACATTCCGATCCGGAGACCGTCAAGTAACCGTCGGCGAGGTGACCGGGTTCGGCGGCATCCTGCGGGGCACTCTCGAACACGACTTCGGGCAGATCGTGTTCGTCCTGGTCACGTTGCCCGCACCGCTCGGTTCGATGGCGATGCGCAAGCCGTTCGAGTTCATCGGTGACCGTCATGGCTACACGTCGACCTTGAATGTCGCGTTCCTGAACGGCGAGATTCCTCCGTGGACGGTGCGCGGCGACGAGCTGTTCACCTTTCAGAGACTCCGAAGCGGTACCGATCCGAGCGGGATCCCGGCAGCCGTCCAGCGTGCTCTCCGCGTCGCGGAACTGTTGCCGGAACCTACCCGCTGACCCGCCGGGCGCCGGGTGCCCATGATCGCTTTCAGGGCTGGGGCCGCTGACGTCATCCATGGTCTGCGAAACCATGGATGACGCCGACATTCATCCGCCTGCCGTTTCCGGCCATGCTGGGGCGGTCTGGCCGGGCGGGGTGCCCGGCAGGTCACACCAGAACGAGGTTGCTTCGAGTTCGAAGCATGCTACTGTTCTCGAGTGCTTCGAGTTCGAAGCAAACCTGATGGAGGTCGGTCATGAAGGCAGTGCGTTTCCACGAGTACGGCGGCCCCGAGGTCCTGCGGGTCGAAGACGTCGCGCAGCCGGTCCCCGGTTCCGGTGAGGTCCGGATCCGGGTGGCGGCGACGTCGTTCAACCCGGTCGAGGGCAACATCCGGTTCGGCCGCATGCAGGGCCCGATCCCGGTGGCTCTGCCGCACACCCCGGGCATCGACATCGCCGGCACGGTCGACGCCCTCGGCGACGGTGTCACCGGCTTCGCCGTCGGTGACCGGGTCATCGGTGCCCTGACGCTGACCGACGACGGCGCCGCCGCCGAGTACGTGATCGCCCCGGCCGCGTACCTGACCGCTGCGCCGGTGAGCGTCCCCCTCGAAGACGTGGCCGGCCTGCCCCTGGTCGGGCTCACCGCCTGGCAGGCCCTGTTCGAGCACGCCGCGGTGACGGCCGGCCAGCGGGTGCTGATCAACGGTGCGGGCGGCGTCGTCGGTTCCTACGCCGTGCAGCTGGCCAAGAACGCCGGCGCGTATGTCATCGCCACCACCGGCGCGCACAGCGCCGAGCAGGCGAAAATTGCCGGCGCCGACGAGATCCACAGTGCGGGCCTGCCGGACCTGGCCGGGCCGGTCGACGTGGCGCTCAACTTCGCGGCGGTCGACCCGGAGCAGCTGGCCGCTACCGCCGGCCTGGTCCGCGACGGCGGCGTCGTCGTCAACACCACGATCTGGATGCCCGCGCCCGCCGACGAGGCCCGCGGTGTCCGCGGCATCAACCTCTTCTTCCACCCCGATGCCGATCAACTCGCCCGCATCGTCGCTCTGATCGACGCCGGCGTGCTGCGCCTCGGCCCGACCCGGCGGGTGCCACTGGCCGACCTGGCGCGGGTCCACGCCGAAACCCTCGAGGGCCCGATCACGGGCAAGGTCGTCGTCGTGACCTCCGGCAACTGACGGACAGCCGAAACACCGATCACATCCCCGAAAGGTTGATCATGATTCGCTCGCCGCAGATCCGGTTCGTGAACCAGCAGTGGTCGGTCTCCGACGATGCGCGCTACGTCCACCTGCACGCCGACGGCGACATGGTGGCGAAGACCGGCGCCCCGTACCGCAACAAGTATGTCTACCGGCTGACCTTCCGCGACGGCCGGATCGCTGCGATCGACGAATACGCGAACCCGGTCGCCTGGGTGAACCTGGGCCTCTGACCGCCGATGGCGCCGCGGCCGGAACCGTCCTACTGCAGGCGGGTGTCCAGGCGCAGGGTGGATCTGGTGGGAATCAGGTCGATGGTTGCGGTCTTCTCGCGGCCCTCGATGCGGACGTAGCAGTGCTGGGCGATCGGCCGGCCGGTCGGGACGAGGGCGACCTGGGGGAGTTCCTCGCATCGGAGGTCGCTGAAGCGTGGGGTGCGGAATCGGTCGGCCACCGCGGTCAGTATGCCGGTGCGGGTCACCACGTTCTGGGCCGTGTCGGCGTCCCAGGAGAAGGTGAGGCCGCTGCTGGGCTTGGCGTTCACCTCGTACGTCACGGTGTTCTTCTCGTAGGTGACCGTGCAGGAGAACGTCGCCGCCGAGCCGCCGGTGAATCTGCCGGGCAGGTCGCAGGAGCTCTTCGTGGGCTTCGCCGTGCCGGCCGACTCCAGTACCCAGGATTCGAGTTCGTGCCGGATCTGCAGTTCCGGGTTCGGGTCGGTGAGTTCGTTCGGTGGCTGCCACGTCGGTGCCGGGGCGGACGGGGTGGTGCTCGCGGCGGGGACCGGGGTGCCGAGCCCGGCCAGATCGTCACGGCTGGTGATCTTGGTGATCCACTGGAACAGGCCGCACAATGCCACGACGACGACGATCACGCCGATCAGTACGAATACCGGCTTCTTCGTACCGGACGGTGGCTTCGGTGCGGCGGTGGGTTGCGTCATGATCAGCGACCGTAGCCGCAGGTGGGCGGGTCTGCAGCGGTCGTGTGACGCACTGTCCCCGTTCAGCCCCGTATGCGCCATACCGATGCCGTGGCGCTCGAGTGGAGGAAGCCGGGCAGGGCGGTTACCGTCGGATCATGATCATTTCGCTGGCCGAGGGAACCGCCCTCATCGCCTACGTCGTCGTCCTCGCCGGAATCTGATGCGGACGCGACGACTTCTTCACCTCGATCTCGTACGGTCGGAGAAGGCCGGCGTCCATCTGACGACGTTCGTCGTCTCCGCCGTCTCGACCATCCTGGTGACCCGGGCCTATCTGGCGTTGACCGGATATCCGCAGATCGGCGGCGACAGCGGCCTGCACATCGCCCACGTGCTGCCCGGTGGTCTGCTGATGGCGGCGGGGCTGGTGATCGGGTTCGCCTACATCGGCCGCGGTCCCCGGCCGGTCGCCGCCCTGCTGGGCGGGGTGGGATTCGGGCTGTTCATCGACGAGGTCGGCAAGTTCGTCACCGCCGACAACGATTACTTCTTCGAACCGGCCGCGGCCATCATGTACATCATATTTGTCTGTCTGGTGGTGGGTGCCAACGTCTGGCGCCGCCGACGCCCGCTGACCGACGAGGAGAAGGTCGCCAACGCCGCCCATGTGCTCGTCGACGGGCTGGCGGGCCGGCTGCCCGCCAACCGCCGCCGGGAGGTCCTGCGCACTCTGGAGTCCCTCGGTGACGCCCGCGGTGCCCGGCAACTCCACGATTTGCTCACGACACTCGAGCCACGGACGTCACCGCTCCCGCAACGCCTGGAATTGCTCTGGCACCGGATCGCGGAGGCCTTCACACGGTTGGCGGCATCCCGGTTCGCGGCGGCGGTCGTGGGCGCGCTGCTCGTACTGCAGGCGGTCGGAGCCGTGCTGGTGGTCGTCGTACTGTGGCGTGCGAATGGCTCCTCTGCCCCGGTCATGGCGGGAACCGCGACGGGCACGGTCATCTCCCTGGCCCTCGCCGCCATGGCGTGGTGGCGGTGGCGCATCGGTGATCGCCGCGGCGCGGTGGAGTGGTTGCAGCGCTCCGCGCTGGCCAGCCTGCTGATCACTCAGGTGTTCCAGTTCGCCGCCTCGCAGTTCGCCGCCGTCGTCGGTCTGTTCGTCGACCTGCTGCTGCTCGGAGTCGTCGGTGGAGGGCTCCGGGCCCACGACACCGGCCGGGCCTCCGGCGATCAGGTGCGGTCGCCCTGACCGGCGGAAGCCCGCCTGCTGGTCAGCGGGCGGTGCAGGTGGCGCCGGCCGGGCCGGTGCCGGTGCCCTGGAAGTCGAACTGTGTGGTGCCGCCGGCGGCGACGGTGCCGTTGTAGCTCACATTCGTGAAGCTCACCGTTCCGGTGGTGCCGTTGCCGGTCGCGCTCCACGCGTTGGTGACGGCCGAGCCGGCCGGCAGGGTGGTGCCCACGGTCCAGCCGTTGATCGCCGCTGTGCCGGCGGTGACCGTGACAGTGGCGACGTAGCCGCCGTTCCACGAGTTCAGCGAGATCGAGGCGGTGCAGCCGCCCGGAACCGGTGAGGTCGACGGCGACGGGGACGGCGACGAAGGCGACGGCGACGGCGAGCCGGTGGTCGTGTCCAGGCCGAAGAAGCTGATCACCATCTTGGCCTGGCCGGACAGCGGCAGCGAGTGACCGACACCGGCGAGACTGATCGCCTGGACCGGTGGCTGCCCGGACGTGTTGCCGTACCAGGTGCGGGTCCAGCCGGACTGCGGCGTGTCGGTTCGGACCGGTGTCTGGCTGACGCCGACCACGTCGGTCCACTGCTTGATCTCTTCGCCGAAGTTGTTGTAGTGCAGCGTGGTGTCGTCGGTGCCGTGCCACAACTGCATGCGCGGCCGGGTGCCGGAGTAGCCGGGATAGGAGTTGCGGACCGCGTCGCCCCATTGGGCCGGAACCTTGCTGACCTGCCCGTTCGCGCACGCGCTGTTCCATCCGGCCTGCTGGGTGGGGTCGGCGGGATTGCCCGCGCTCGCCTGGAAACAGGTGTCCGGCACACCCATGAACGCGGCCCCGCCGGCGAACACGTCCGGGTAGTCGGCGAGCAGCACATTGGTCATCATCGCGCCGGACGAGGCGCCGGTGACGAAGGTCCGCGAGGTGTCGGTGGTGTACCGCTGCTGCACGTACCGCACCATCGAGGTGATGCCGGCCGGGTCGCTGTTGCCGTTGTGGGTCAGTGCGCCCGCCGAGGAGACGTCCCAGCAGTTGCCGGTACGCACGGTCGACGGGTAGATGACGATGAAGCCGTACTGGTCGGCCAGTGATTTGAACTCGGTGCCGGAGTAGAACGCCGGGCCGGAGCCGGTGCAGTAGTGCACGGCGACCAGCAGCGCCGGTCTGGTGGGCAGCCGGTCCGGGACGTACAGGTGCATCCGGAGACCGGTGGGATTGGTGCCGAACCCGGTGACCTCGGTCAATGCCGCCGCGGCGGCCGGTGACGCCGGGAGGAGCGTGGTGGTGGCCACCGCGCCGGCCAGAACCGCGGCGGCCGAGGCCAGCACCGCACGCCAGTGTCTTCTCATGAACGGATCCTCTCGGGATACGGCCGGGGCGGCGGGCCCGTGATCGGGCAACGAGCGAAACATTACCGGTGGTTAGTCGGCAAGAACAGCGATAGGTATTCGCTGTCCCTGACACTTCAGACGCGAATGTCGGCAGAAAAAACGCATTCAGCTGCGTAAATGCTAGTGGTGTCGGCCGATCGTCTTCCGGAAGTTCCGGAATTCCGCGCCGTCTTGTCGGGAAGCCGCGCGGCCCGGCCTAATCGGATGCTGACATCAGGCGGTCACAATCCGGCGCTGTGCAGCAGACTCAGCCATCACCGGCTCAGCGCCGGAATCGCCGCGTGATCGCCATCGCGGTACCGACAGCGACGGCCGTTCTGGTCGCAGCCGGTTACCTGTGGTTCGAGCGGCGCGCCGCGGCCGGCCCGGCCCTCGACGACGCGGTCGCGGTACAGACGCAAGCCGTCGTCCGGACCGATCTGTCGGTCACCGCATCGCTGACCGGTTCCCTCGGGTACGGCGGGGCGGTGCCGGTGAAGGGCGGCCCGGACGGCATCGTCACCTGGCTGCCGCGGTCGGGCGCGCAGATCCGGCGCGGTGAGCAGGTGTTCCGGGCCGACGACCGGCCGGTGCCCCTGTTCTACGGCGTCATGCCGCTCTACCGCGACCTGGTGACGCCCGGCATGGTGGGCCGGGACGTGCGGATCGTCGCCGTCAACCTCAGAGCGCTCGGTTATCCGGTCGGGCGGCAGCCGGGCGCCGGGCAGACGGTCACCCGGACGGTTCCGGTCCCCGCCACGGCGCCGTCCGCGGCACCCGGCACGAAGACCGAGCGGACCACCGTACGAAAAGGGGAAGGGGTGTTGACCTCGGGTCTCATCGCGGCGCTCAAGCGCTGGCAGCAGGACCGGAACCTGCCGGTGACCGGAACGATCGGGCCCGGTGACGTGGTGGTGCTGCCGGGTGCCGTGCGGGTCGATGCCGTCACGGCCTTGAAGGGCGACAGCGCCGCCACCCCCCTGATGACCGTGACGTCGACCGCGAAGGTGGTCACCGCGTCGGTCGCGGTCGAGGTGGCGGGCACGATCCGGGCCGGGGACCGGGTGACGGTGCTGCTGCCCGGCGACACGTCGGTGCCGGGTGAGGTGTCGGCCGTCGGCACCGAGGTACAGCCGGGCGAGGACGGAGGCTCGGCCGGGGAGCCGAAGCGGACCGTCACGGTCACGCTCGACAGCACGAAGCAACTGAACGGGATCGAGGCCGCGCAGGTGCAGGTCGAGTTGGCGGGGGAGACCCGCGAGGGGGTGCTGGCGGTTCCGGTGGGCGCCCTGGTCGCGCTCAGTGAGGGCGGTTACGCGGTACAGGTGTCCGGCGGCGGTCTGGTGGCGGTCGAGACGGGCTTGTTCGCCAAGGGCCTGGTCGAGGTGACGGGTGCCGGGATCGCCGAGGGCGTGCGGGTGGTGACGACGTCATGACCGGGTCGGCCCGCCCGGTGCGGCTCGCGGTGTCCGACCTGCTCGCCCTGGGGCTGCTGGGGTTGCGTACCCGCAAGATGCGGGCGGTGCTGTCGGCGCTGGGCATCGCCATCGGCATGGCCACCATGGTCGTGGTCACCGGCATCCCCGCGTCCAGCCAGGCGCAGCTGATGCGCGAGCTGTCGGCGCTGGGGACCAACATGCTGGAGGTGCGCGCGTTGCCCGATCAGCAGCCGCCGGTGCTGCTGCCGGAGGAGTCCGTCGGCATGGTCCAGCGGATCGGGCCGGTCACCCGGGCCAGCGCGGTCGCCAACACCCACTCGGTCGTACGCCGTTCCGACCGCACCGATCCACAGGACGGCTCCGGGCTGACCGTACTGGCCACCCGCCTGGATCTTCTGGCAGCCGTCAACGCCCGGGTGGCGCACGGACAGTGGCTCAACGAGGCGACCTCGCGGTTCCCGGCCGTGGTGCTCGGCTCGGTGTCGGCGGCCCGGCTCGGCGTCACCGGCAGCGGCCAGCAGCTGATGATCGGCGACCGGTGGTTCACCGCCGTCGGCATCCTCGCCACCACGCCCCTGCTGCCGGAGATCGACCGCTCGGTGCTGGTGGGCTGGCCGGTGGCGCGGGAGCTGCTCGGCTTCGACGGTCATCCCACGGTCCTGTACGTCCAGGCGGCGGAACCGTCCATCGAACAGGTCCGTGGTGTGCTGCCGGAGACCGTGCACCCGGCCTACCCGGCCGGCGTGGCGGTGAGCCGGCCCTCCGACGCGCTCGCCGCCAAACGGGCCACCGAGAACGCGTTCTCCGCCCTGTTCCTGGGCCTGGCCGCGGTGGCCTTGCTGGTCGGCGGGATCGGCGTGGCCAACACCATGATCATTTCGGTGCTGGAGCGCCGCGGTGAGATCGGCCTGCGCCGGGCCCTGGGAGCGACCAGAGGCCAGATCCGCGCCCAGTTCCTCACCGAGGCGGTGATGTTGTCAGCGCTCGGCGGACTGGCCGGAACCGTGCTCGGCGTGCTGGCCACGTTCGGTTACGCGGCGTACCAGCAGTGGCCGCCGGTCATCCCGCTGTCGTCGACGCTGGCCGGGCTGGGTGGGGCGCTGCTGGTCGGGGTGGTCGCCGGCCTGTATCCGTCGATGCGGGCGGCCGCACTCCCGCCGACCGTGGCGCTGGCGCTGTGAGATCCCGCCACCCTTGCAAGATCTGAACATTGGTCTGTCAGGGTTCCTGACATGTCGTACAGAACACGCCTCATCGTCGTCACCGCCGGCCTCGCTCTCGCACTCTCCGGATGCTCCGGCGCCGGTGACACGGCGGAGACGCCGTCGGTGGCCACGCTGCAGAGCGGTGTGCCGGCCGCCGGCGCCGCGGCCGGCGCGCAGCGGCCGGTCTACCGGATGGACGCCACCGAGGACGAGATCAAAGCCCTCGCCAAGCCGTGGATGGACTGCCTGGCCGGCGAGGGCGTCCAGAACCCGGACCAGGCCCTGGGCGTCGTCCTCAAGGGCGGCACCGTCGAAGACCTGCGGAAGGTGGACCTGGGCGGGCAGGAGGCCGCCTGGAAGACCTGCCTGGCCGAGCAGCCGGAATCGTTCGAGCAGAACCAGCTGCGCAGCGACCCGACCGAGTTCAAGGACAACCAGCGCGAGTGGTACCGGTGCGCCCAGGCCGCCGGTTATAAGCTGACCGCCCCGGATCCGGAGACCGGCCAGTTCGGCATCACCGAGGTCGGCCCGAACGGGGACTTCGGGTCGGAGAAGATGCAGGAGTGCCGTCGCCAGGCCTTCGAGAACTGACCACCGGCGCGGTTAGGGTCATCGGAGTGTGCGCATATGTGCTGGTCGCCGAGGATGACCGCGGGCAGGCCGAGGTACTGCGACGGTATCTGACCGCCGCCGGTCACGACACCGTGGTGGTGCATGACGGGTCCGCCGCGCTGGAGCAGGCGCGGCGGCGGCGCCCGGATCTGCTGGTGCTGGACGTCATGATGCCGGGGCTGGACGGCCTGACCGTGGCCCGGGTGCTGCGGGCGGAGTCGGAGGTGCCGATCCTGATGCTGACCGCGCGGGCCTCCGAGGACGATCTGCTGGCCGGCCTGGACGGCGGCGCCGACGACTACCTGACCAAGCCGTACAGCGCCCGGGAGCTGACGGCCCGGGCCCGGGCCCTGCTGCGGCGCAGCCGCGGAAGTCAGGGGAAGGAGACGGTGCTGCTCGTGGGGGCGCTCGCCGTCGACGTCGGCCGTCACCAGGTGCGGGTGGACGGCGAGCAGGTGGAGTGCACACCCGGCGAGTTCGCGATCCTGGCCGCGATGGCGGGGCAGCCGGAGCGGGTGTTCACCCGGGCGCAGTTGCTGGAGCACACCAACGGTGTGGAACGGGAGTCGGTGGAGCGCAGCATCGACGTGCACGTGCTCAACCTGCGGCGCAAGATCGAACCGCAGCCGAAGCGGCCGGCGCGGCTGCTCACGGTGTACGGGATCGGCTACCGGCTGACCGCGGGCACGGTATGACCCACGTACCGCTGCACCGCAGTCTGATCTTCCGCCTGCTGGTGACGTCGGTGACGATCGCGATCATCGCGGTCGTGGCGACGTCGTGGCTGGCCGCGCAGTCCACGTCGCGGGCGATCCGGCAGGAGATCGGGCAGACGCTCAGCGACGACAAGAGCGTGTACGACGAACTGCTCACCTACGCCGCCACCCACCGGGACTGGTCCGGGGTGCGGCCGCTGATCGCCGACCGGGCGGATGCGCTGGGCCGGCGGATCACACTGATGACCGAGAACCGGCAGCTGATCGTGGACTCGGCGACCGGGCCGTCGCTGGAGCTGGCCCGGCCGTCGGCGACCGTGGACCCGTTGCAGGTGGATCTGGTGCTCACCGGGCGTACCGAACGTATCGATCCCCGGATCGTCGGCCCCTACCGGCTGACGGCGGCGGAGCAACGGGCGATGCGCGATCAGCTCGACGAGGCGCTGGAATGTGTCCGCGGCTACGGCAGCGAGGCGATCATCACGACCGGCCCGCATGCCCGGCCCCGGCTCGCCGTCACCAGGGCCGGCGTCGTGCCGTACGCCTGCCCGCTCGCTCCGGACCTGACCCGCAGCGAACGGGCGCCGATCGAGGAACTGCGCGAACTCGTCGCCGCCTGCGCGCAGGAGCGGGAGGTGACGGTGACGCCCGATCTCGTCGTCGCGGTCCTCGACCCGGTGAAGGGCGTGCCGATCCCGGACCGGACCGAACGGGCCGCCGACTGTCTGGACAGCGCCCGGTACACGCAGCTCAAACCGTACGTGGCCCCGCCGGCCCTGCTGTTCGTGACCGACCCGGCGGATCCGTACGCCGCTCCGGCGTCCCCGTTCTCCCGCGACAACATCGTCCGGACCGGCACGACCACGGCTGTCGTGCTGGTCCTCGCCGTACTCGTCACCGTCGTGGTGGGCGGCCGGCTCGTCCGCCCGCTACGGGCGCTGGCCGAGGCCGCCCGACGACCGGGGAACCATCAGCGGGTGCCGGTGACCGCCAAGGACGAGATCGGCTATCTGGCCACCGCGCTCAACGAACTCGCCGAGCACCGGGAACGGGCCGAACAGTTGCGTCAGGCGATGGTCGACGACGTGGCCCATGAGCTGCGTAATCCGCTGAACAACATCCGCAACTGGCTGGAGGCGGCACAGGACGGGCTGGCCACGATCGACGGGCCGGTCCTGACACTGCTGCACGACGAGACCATGCACCTGCAGCACATCGTCGACGACCTGCGTGACCTGGCCGCCGCGGATGCCGGCAACCTGCGCATGCATCCCGAACTGCTCTACCTCGACGACGTGATCGAACAGGTCGCCGAGGCACACACCCGCAGCGCCACCACGGCCGGAGTGTCCCTGGTGACCTCCTTCGACGGCGATCCGGCGGTGGTCGCCGACCCGGTGCGGCTACGTCAGCTCATCGGCAACCTGCTGTCGAATGCGATCCGGCACAGCCACCGGGACGGCACCGTGACGGTGCGATCCTCGACCGGCGCGGGCCGGGTGACGATCGCGGTGACCGACACCGGTTCCGGGATCGCGGCGGAGGACCTGCCGCGGGTGTTCGACCGGTTCTGGCGGGCCGACGAGTCGCGGGCCCGATCGACCGGCGGCAGCGGCCTGGGCCTGTCGATCGCCCGCAAGCTCGCGGAGGCGCACGGCGGGAACATCACGGTCGAGAGCGTGCCCGGCGCCGGCACGACGTTCACGGTCCGCATCGCGGTGGCGGCGCAACCATCTTCCTGAGGTCGTCTCAACCTTTCCGGGTGCCGGTCGCGACAGTAAGCCGACAACACATCCCCTTCGAGAAAGGAGCAGGATGCGGCCCGAGAGAGTCCGGGAGTTCGTCGATTTCGTTTCCGGCCGGCTGCCACGCCTGCACCGCACCGCGTACCTGTTATGCGGCGACCGACACCTGGCCGAGGACATCGTCCAATCCACCCTGACGGCACTGTTCGTCCAGTGGAAACGCAACACGACCATCGAGAACGCCGATGGCTACCTGCAACGGATCCTGGTACGCCGCTACCTGGACGAACGCCGCCGCAGGTGGTTCGGCGTCCTGCTCGGTGACCGGCTGCCCGACACACCGGCACGGCCGCAGGCGGCCGTCGAGGAACGCGACGCGCTGATGACGGCGCTGCGGACCCTGCCGAACAAGCAGCGCGCGGCGATCGTGCTGCGCTACTACGACGACCTGTCCGTCGAGCAGACCGCCGAACTCCTGCGCTGTTCGCCGAGCACCGTCAAGAGCCAATGTTCCCGTGGCCTGATCGCCCTGCGCGAGGTCCTGCAAACAGAGATGCGAGTCCAGTCGTGAACGATGAACAACTGCTGCGCGATCGCCTGAACGAGGTCGTCGTACCGCCGATGGGATCGATCCTGGACCGGGCGGTCGCCGACGGCGAACGCCGGGTCCGCCGGCGCCGGACGGTGACCGCGTCCGCGGCGGCCGTGGTCAGTCTCGGACTGCTCGTGGGTGTCCCCACCCTGCTGCCCGGTGACCGCGACCCCGGCGGCGCATCGCCCGTGAACCGGGACATCCCGGTGGCGGCGGCCCCGTCGACGGCCCCGGCCGGGTTGACGTGCCGGACGGCCGGCGCGCTGGAGAAGCCGAAGAACGCCGAGGACGTCGTGGTCGCCGCCACCGATCCGACCGGCCGGTACGCCGTCGGCAACGGCTCGAAGGGCCAGGATTTCGTGCCCTTCCTCTGGACCGACGGCAAGCCCGAACGGGTTCCCTACCCGGAGGCCTCCGGTGAGATGATCGACGTCAACTCCGCGGGGGTCGCGGTGGGGCGTGGCTCCGACGGCGGAAGCGGGCCCGACACCTTCTTCCGGTACGCCGACCGCAAGATCGTCGAGTTGAGGATGCCGGCCGGGGAGTGGACCACACACGGCTGGCCGCAGATCAACACGGCCGGCGACGTCCTCGCCACCATCCAGCCCCAGGGGAGCTCCGAGGGGCGCGGCGCCTACATCGTGCTCTGGCCGGCCGGCTCGGTGGAACCCCGGAAACTGCCGCTGCCGTCGAACGCCACCTCCGACATCGTCTCGGACAACGGCATCGTCGCCGGTGTCCTGCGTAACCGGGAGGGCCGGGAAGGCTACGACACCGAGGACATGCAGAGCCTGCCGGAGGGCACCGCCGAGGACGGCACCCTGGCCTACGTCTGGGACCTCGCCGGCAAGGGCCGCCGGCTGGAGACGCCGGCCGGCTGGTCCAGCGCGGGCTACGGCATCAGCAGCGACGGCGCCTGGGTCACCGGCGGTCTCTGGAACGATGCCCCCGGTGACCCCAGAAGCCCGGAGACGGGCCTGTGGAACGTCGGCACCGGCAAGCTCGTCGCCAAGATCGCCATCAGCGACATCGGCAGCGCCGTCAGCACCGCCGGCCAGGTCCTGACCCAGGCCGGCGGCGTCTACGGCACCGACGGCGAACGCATCGCCGTCGACGGAGACACCCTGATCCGCGGCATGACCGACACCAACCGCTTCATCGACGAGAAACTGCGCATCTGGCAGTGCTGAGCGCACGCCGGCGGTAGAGCCGCGGGTAGTGATCCAGGGTCACCGCCGATCCGGCCGGGGCCCTGGATCACTGTCCACGGCGCGAACCAGTGGAGCGGGCGCGGTCAGATCGTGCGTGGGGCCTTCGCCAGGTTCGCTTCCAGTTCGGCCTTGTCCTGCCGGGAGACATATGCCGGACGGTCGCGTTCGACCCGCCACGACTCGCTCAGCGGGGTGACGGCGACCGTGTCGAAACCGATGCGGTCGTAGAGGTCGGTGGCGAAGGCGACGGCGTCGGGGTGGTCCGAGGACACCACGAGTGCCCGTCGTCCGGGCGTGCCGGAGGGTGAGCCGCTGGTGGTGATGTCGGCGGCCGTGATGTGGTTGAACGCCTTGACCACCCTGGCACCGGGCAGGTGCTGCTGCAGCAGGCCCGAGGTGGTCGCCTCGCCGCGGTCAAGTTCGCCGAAGCGGCCGTCACGTTCCCAGTAGTAGTTGTTGGTGTCGAGCACGATCTTCCCGGCCAGCGGCTCGGCCGGAACCTCTTTGTATTTGCCGAAGGGCACGGTGACGACCACCACGTCACCGGCTTCGGCGGCCTCCTGAGCCGTCGCGGCCCGCGCGGACGGGCCGAGGTCGTCGATCAGGGCGGTGAGGGTCTCGGGCCCGCGCGAGTTCGCGATCACCACGTCGTGGCCGAGGGCGATCACCGCTCGGGCGACCTGACTCCCGATGTGTCCCGCCCCGATGATTCCGAAAGTCGTCATGGTCTGTCGTAACTCCGGCGACGGCGCCTCTATTCCTTCTAGGATGATCGGGGCGGTAGGTCTTCGGCCCGGTTAGGGTGTCGATCATGATGCGTGCTGTGCCGGGCCGAGATCGATGACCTGGCAGACCGGGCTCTCCGGTTTTCTGGCCGGGCTGCTGATCTCGATCGTCACCGCCCCGGTCGGGGTGTCCGGCGCGGTGTTCCTGCTCCCGGTCCAGCTCAGCGTCCTGCACGTGCCGAACCCGGCGGTCACCCCCACCAACCTGCTGTTCAACGTCGTCGCTGGCCCCGGGGCGCTGGCCCGGTACCGTCGTAACGGCCAGCTCACCGGGCCCCTCGCCCGGCTGCTGATCACCGGAACCGTCCCCGGTGTCGTCCTCGGCGCGATCATCCGGGTCTTCGCCATCCCCGGCCCGCAGGTCTTCCGCCTGGTGGCCGCCGCGGTCCTGCTGCCGCTCGGCCTCTGGCTGTGTGCCCGGGCCCTGCGCCCCGCTGCCGGCGACCGGCCGCCGCTGACCCGGCGCACCATCCTCGGACTCGGCCTGGCCACCGGC
Organism: Actinoplanes couchii; assembly: GCF_016862075.1. Taxonomy (GTDB): domain Bacteria; phylum Actinomycetota; class Actinomycetes; order Mycobacteriales; family Micromonosporaceae; genus Actinoplanes; species Actinoplanes couchii. The sequence goes on from NZ_BOMG01000117.1 coordinate 16,433, forward strand.
ACCGTCGGCGGTGTCTACGGCATCGGCGGCGGTTCCATCCTCGGCCCGATCCTCGCCGGCCGCGGCACCCCGATGACCCACATCGCCCCCGCCGCCCTGGCCTCCACCTTCCTCACCTCGATCGTCGGCGCCGCCACCTACGCCGTCCTCGCGCTCACCACCGACGGCGACATCGCCCCACACTGGATCCTCGGCCTGCTCTGCGGCATCGGCGGGCTCATCGGCGGCTATCTCGGCGCCCGGCTCCAGCCGCGGCTGCCCGAGAAGGCACTACGCCTGCTGCTCGGCAGCCTCGCCACCGCCCTCGCGGCGCTCTACCTGTTCCAGGGCCTGAACCCGTCCGGCGGCAACTGACCAGGCTCACCCGCGGTGTCGGAGGGCCTGCGTCAGCGTCGTCGCGGCCAGGTCCGCGGCGGCGGCCGGCAGGCCGTGCATGTCCCTGCTGACCGGGCCGCGGCGCATGCCGGCCGCGACGAGGATCGCGGAGAGCCGCTCGTGGTCGGCGTCGTCCAGGGGCTCCGGCAGGTCACGGGCGGTGACCAGGTCACGGGCGGCACAACCGTCGCCGGACGTGACGGCGATCCCGGCAGCGTGCCGGAGGACGGTACGGGCCGGACGGCCACGTCCGCGCCGCCGTGGCGGATCGCGAGCCGGGCCAGGTCGACCATCGGCTCGATCATGTGCGGCCCTCGACCGGCGCGAGTGACCGGGAGACCTGGCGGTAGACGTTCGCGTGCAGCCAGCAGAGTTCGGTGGCCCCCGCGGGCGGGCCGATGTCGTCGGCCACCAGCGCCAGCCGGTTCAGGGCGTCCGAGGCCACCGACGCCGCCTCGCCGGACTCGGGTGGCGCGGCATGCGCCGCCCACCAGCGGTGCGAACAGGGTTGCGGGGTGGCAGAGCTGAACGAAGAGGCGATCGCGCTGCTGGAGGTGGCGCTGACCCTGACCGGCTAGGCGTCGTGCGGCGGATGTGAGCCGGTCGCGGCGGGGAACAGGCGTTGTACGGCCATGACGATCGCGGCGCGGCGTGCGGCCAGGAAGGCGTCGCGGCCGGAGCTGTCGCCGCTCAGCCCGGTCGGGACCGACCATGAGGTCGCGATCTGGCTGACGAACATCATCACGTCCTCCGGGGCCCAGGCGGGGTCGAGGTCGCCGGTCTGCTGGGCCTCGCGGATCCGTTGCACCTTGTGGCGGATCGATGCTTGGAAGGGGTCGTCGGGCGGGGCCTCACCCGGTGGGAGTTCCAGCTGGCCCCACATCATCAGCCGGTGGCGCTGCGGGTGGCCGGCGAGGTGATCGTGGACCCGGCCGGCGTACCCGGGAAGATTCGCCGGGTCCAGCTGCACCGCGTCGCCCATCGCGGCGAGTTCGCGTCCGGCGACGAACCGGTAGAGCTGCTCCTTGCTGCGGTGGTAGGCGTAGACGCGTTCCTTGCTGGTGCGGGCCGTCCTGGCGATGCGCTCGACCCGGGCACCGGCGATGCCGTAGCGGGCGAACTCCTCGGTCGCGGCCGCGATGATCCGGTCGCCGGTCGAGTCGGTGGAGGCGGTCACAGCACCCAGCATACCCAACCGAACTGTTCGGTTTGGCAAAGGGCGATAGTCGGGGTAGCTTCAAACCGAACCGTTCGGTTTTACACGAGGAGCACCTGATGCAGCAGCGCACACTCGGCCGGCAGGGCCTGACCGTCTCCGCTCTCGGCTACGGCGCGATGGGCACCGTGATCGCCTTCGGCCCCTCCGACGACACCGAGTCGATCGCCGCGATCCGCCGGGCCCACGAACTCGGCGTCACCCACTTCGACACCGCCGAGCTCTACGGCTGGGGCGCCGGCGAGAAACTGCTCGGCCAGGCTCTCGCCCCGATCCGCGACCAGGTCACCATCGCGACCAAGTTCGGGTTCACCCCCAGCTACGGCGCCGACTCCCGGCCCGACCACATCCGCGAGGTCGTCGACAACAGCCTGCGCAGCCTGAACGTCGACATGATCGACCTGCTCTACCAGCACCAGCCCGACCCGAACGTCCCCGTCGAGGACGTCGTCGGCACGATGAAGGAACTCGTCGACGCCGGCAAGGTCAAATACCTCGGCCTGTCGAACACCGGGGCCGACGACATCCGTCGCGCCCACGCCGTCCACCCGATCTCGGCGTTCCAAGGCGAATACTCGATCTTCGAACGCGGCGTCGAATCACTCCTGCCCACCCTCGAAGAACTAGGCATCGGCCTGGTCGCCTACTCCCCGGTGGCCCGCGGCTTCCTCACCGGCACCGCCAAGTCCCGCGAGCACTACACCGCCGACGACTTCCGCCAGAACGTCGGATGGTGGGCTCCCGAGAACTTCGACGCCAACGTCGCCCTCGCCGCCGAGTTGACCAAGGTCGCCGACAGCAAGGGCGCCGCCCTGTCGCAGCTCGCCCTCGCCTGGCTGCTCGCCAGGAAGGACTACATCGTTCCGATCCCCGGCTCCCGCAACCCCGCCCGCGTCGAGGAGAACATCGCCGCCGCCGGCCTCACCCTGACCGCCGACGACCTCGCCCGGATCGACGCCATCGTCCCCAACGGCGCCATCGGCGGACGATGGACCTGATCTGCCGGCACTGACAGCAGACCCGTCCTCGAACACCGGGAGCGGGCCTTCGCCCGGGCTGGGCCGGGGCGGTTCCCAGCCTCGGGGATCCCGGACGGGCCGTCGACAGAGTCAAGGCGGGATCTTCGCGAATGGTGACGAAAGATCATCGCTGTGGTGTTCTCGTCCGGCGTTCGCGGATAGGGATGAGGGATGAGCGACCTCGAACCCGTCGAGACGGCGTCGATCGACGAACTGCGGGCGGTTCAGCTGGAGCGTCTGCGCTGGACCCTTCGTCACGCGTACGACAACGTGGGGTTCTATCGCCGGAGCTTCGATGCCGCCGGCGTGCACCCGGACGACTGCCGGGATCTCGCCGACCTGGCCCGGTTTCCCCTCACCACCAAGCAGGACCTGCGGGACAACTATCCGTACGGGATGTTCGCCGTGCCGCGGGAGCGGATCGCGCGGATCCATGCCTCCAGCGGCACCACCGGGCAGCCCACCGTCGTCGGATACACGCAGGGTGACCTGGACATGTGGGCCGATGTGATGGCCCGGTCGCTGCGGGCCGCGGGGGCCCGGCCGGGGGACCGGGTGCACGTCGCCTACGGGTACGGGCTGTTCACCGGCGGGCTCGGCGCCCACTACGGCGCCGAACGGCTGGGCTGCACGGTCGTTCCGGTGTCCGGTGGGATGACCGAACGGCAGGTGCGGCTGATCACCGATCTGGAACCGGACGTCGTGATGGTGACCCCGTCGTACATGCTGACGATCCTCGACGAGTTCGACCGGCAGGGCATCGATCCGCGTACGACAAGTCTGCGGGTCGGGCTTTTCGGGGCCGAACCGTGGACACCGGGCATGCGGGCCGAGGTGGAGGGCCGCACGGGGATGGACGCGGTGGACATCTACGGGCTGTCCGAGGTGATCGGGCCGGGTGTCAGCCAGGAGTGTGTGGAGACCAAGGACGGCCTGCACGTCTGGGAGGACCACTTCTATCCGGAGATCATCGACCCGGTGTCCGGCGCGGTGCTGCCCGACGGTACGCCCGGTGAGCTGGTGTTCACCTCGCTGACCAAGGAGGCGATGCCGATCATCAGGTACCGCACCCGGGACCTGACCCGGCTGCTGCCCGGCACCGCCCGCACCATGCGGCGGATGGAGCGGATCACCGGCCGCAGCGACGACATGATGATCCTGCGCGGGGTGAACGTCTTCCCGACCCAGATCGAGGAGCTGATCCTGCGGGTTCCGGGACTCGCCCCGCACTACCAGTGTGTGCTCGACCGGCCGGGGCGGCTCGACGAGATGACCGTGCGGGTCGAGGCCAGGCCCGGGGCCGGCGACGACGGTTCGGCCGCTGCCCTGGCCGCGTTGATCAAGGACAACATCGGCGTCACCGTACGCGTGGACGTCGTCGAGCCGGCCACCCTGGAACGTTCGATCGGCAAGGCCCGGCGCATCGTCGATCAACGACCGGGAGCGTGAGAGGCTTTCCGGCGTGACGTCACCAGCGCGCCGCGGACGTGGACGGCCCGGCCATGATCAGGCCGCCGTGCTGCGGACCGCGGTGACCCTGTTCAACCGCAAGGGCTACGACGCGACGAGCATCGGTGACCTGGCCGCCGAGCTGGGCGTCACCAAGTCGGCGATCTACCACCATGTCGCCAGCAAGGAGGAACTGCTCCGGCTCGCCCTCGACGACGCCCTCGACGAGCTGACCCAGGTGGTGTCGGCGGCGGTCGGTGACGACGGCACCAGCGCCCACGACCGGCTGCGCGAGGTGGTCCGCCGGTCGGTGGAGGTGCTGGTCGCCCACCAGCCCGCGGTCACCCTGCTGCTGCGGGTGCGCGGCAACACCCCGGTCGAGGTGGAGGCCCTGAAACGCCGGCGCTGGCTCGACGACCAGCTCGCCGACCTGGTCCGGGCGGCCGCCGCCGAGGGCGCGCTGCGCGCGGACATCGCCCCCGACCTGGTCAGCCGCCTGCTGTTCGGCATGGTGAACTCGCTGATTGAGTGGTACCGCCCGCAGGGCACCCACGCCCCCGCCACCCTCGCCGAAGCCGTGACGACGATGGCCTTCGACGGCCTGCTGCGGCGTTAGACCCAGTCGAAGAACCCCTTGCCGGTCTTGCGGCCCAGATGGCCGGCGGCGACCAGGTCGCGCAGGACGGCCGGCGGCTCGAACCTCGGGCCCAGCTCGCGGGCGAGATGTTCGGCGATGGCCAGCCGCACGTCCAGGCCGACCAGGTCGGTGGTGCGCAGCGGCCCGGTCGGGTGCCGGTAACCGAGGGTCATCGCGGCGTCGATGTCGGCAGCGCTCGCCACGCCTTCCTCCAGCATCCGCATCGCCTCCAGCGCCAGGTGCACGCCGAGGCGGCTGCTGGCGAAGCCGGGGGAGTCCCGCACGACGATCGCGGTCTTGCCGAGTGCCCGCACCCATCCCTGGGCTTTTTCGATCAACTCCTTGCCGGTACGGCTACCGGCCACGACCTCGACCAGACCACTGACCGGAACCGGATTGAAGAAGTGCAGCCCGAGGAACCGCTCCGGCGCGTCCAGCCCGGCGGCGAGCCCGTCGATCGACAGGCTGCTCGTGTTGCTGGCCAGCACCGCCCCCGGCGCGTGCTTCTCGGCGGCGGTCAGCACCGAGGCCTTGAGCGCCGCGTCCTCCGGCACCGCCTCCACCACCAGATCACAATCGGCCAGCGCCGACGGATCCATCGCCGTCCGGAATGAGTGCCCGCCGCCGGAGCGGTCCAGGTAGCGCTGCACCCGCTCACGCGCGGCCACGGCGGCCCGCTCGCCGGTCTCGATGACGACGACCTCGTCACCGGAGGTCAGGAACGCGTGCGCGATCCCGGCACCCATCCGGCCGCCGCCGAAGATTCCTACGAGCATCGATCCATCTCCTCAGGCGTCGTAGTCTACGGTGAGTGTGTCGCCTACCGGGAAGGTCTGGCAGGTCAGCACAAAACCGGCGGTCACCTCGGACGGCTCCAGGGCGTAGTTGCGGCGCATGTCGGCCTCGCCGTCGCGGACCAGGGCGCGGCAGGTGCCGCACACGCCGCCCTTGCAGGCGAACGGCAGGTCGGCCCGGTCGGCCTGGGCGCCGTCCAGGACCGTCACGTCCCGCGACACCGTGGTGGTCGACTTGCGGCCGTCCAGGATCGTGGTCAGTGCGGTGGTCGCCCCGGTGATCTCCACCGCGGCCCGGCGCGGCCGGGGTGGTGGCGCGTCGACGTAGAACAGCTCCACGTGCACCCGGTCCGGCGGCACGCCCAGGTCGGCCAGCACCGTCCGTGCGTCGTCGATCAACGGCAACGGGCCACAGAGCCAGACGTGGTCGTACGTCTCGGCCGGGATCACGTCGGTCAGCAACCGCCGTAACCGGTCCGCGTCGAGGCGGCCGGAGAACAGTTCGACGTCCCGCGGTTCCCGGGACAGCACGTGCGCGACCTGCAGCCGGTGCCCGTAGCGGTTCTTCAGGTCACCGATCTCCTCGGCGAACATCACGGTGTGCCCGGCCCGGTTGCCGTACAGCAGTGCCACCCGGGCGTCCGGGTGCGGCAGCACCGTCGCGGCGATCGACAGCAGCGGGGTGATCCCGGATCCGGCGGCGATCAGCAGGTGCCGTTCACCGCTGCCGGGGTCGGCGTCCCAGGCGCCGGCCGGGGTCTGCACGTCCACGACGGTGCCCGGTCGCACGTCGTGCACCAGCCACGACGAGAACAGCCCGTCGGGGATCTCGCGCACCCCGATCCGCGGGGCGGCCCCGACCGGGGAGCAGATCGAGTACGACCGGCGTTCCTCCCGGCCGTCGACGTCGCGGCGCAGGGTGAGCGACTGCCCGGCCCGGAACGCGTACGCTCCCGCCAGTTCATCGGGCACCGCGAACGTGACCGCGACCGCGTCGTCGCAGAGCCGCTCGACCGCCGCGACCCGCAGCGGGTGAAAAACCGACCGGGCCACCTATATCTCCTTGATGTGGTCGAAGGATTCCAGGCAGTCGTCGCAACGGTAGAGCGCCTTGCACGCGGTCGCCCCGAACTCGGACACCCTGCTGGTACGCCCGGAGCCGCACCGTGGGCAGGTCAGCGCTCGCCGGGTCGTCCCCAGGGTGAGCGGCACCGGCCCGGTGACAGCGGGAGCCGGCACGGGCGGCGACAGTCCCGCGGCCCGCAGCGCGGCCCGGCCCGCGTCGGTGATCCAGTCGCTGGACCAGGCGGGGGAGAGCACCACCCGGACCCGGACCCGCGCGAAACCGGCGTCGGTGAGCCGGTGCACCAGGTCGTCGCGCATCGTCGCCATCGCCGGGCACCCGGAGTAGGTGGGGGTGATCGACGCGACGACCACGTCGTCCTGCACCGCCACGTCCCGCAGCACACCGAGGTCGGCCAGGGTCAGCATCGGCATCTCGGGGTCGCGAACCTGCGCGGCGACGGCGGCGGCCCGCTCCCGGACGTTCACCAGCGGCCCATCGGGTGTGCGCGGGCCACCACCTGCATCTCGGCCAGCATCAGGCTCAGCGCCTCGGTGTGTGTGCCGGCCCCGCCCAGTGGGGCGAGTTGCGGCCGGGGCACGCCGGCGACGGCCAGGACCTGGTCGAGGACGACGTCGGTGCCGGCCCGGAGGTCGTCGGTGGTGAACAGCTCGTCGTAGAGCGGCCAGAGCTGATCCAACGCGGTCAGCAGGCGCCGCCGGGACTCGTCGGTGCCCTGCGCGCAGGTGACGAACCAGCGGCCGGCCCAGTCCCGGTGGTAGGTGAGTTCCTTGACGCCCTTGGCGGCGATCGCGGCCAGCACCGCGTCGGGGCTGCCGGTCAGGCGTTCCAGCGTCGCCAGGCGGACCAGGGAGAACAGCAGCAGGCGTACGACGACATGGGCGAAGTCGCCGTTGGGCACCTCGGCCATCCGCACGTTGCGGAACTGCCCCGCCTCGCGGAAGAAGGCGAGCGCGTCCTCGGCCGGGACCGGTGACCCCTCGGGCAGCACCGGCACGATCGACGGGTCGGCGGCCGCGGCCCGGGCCAGCAGCAGCCGGGCCTGGCCGAGCAGGTCGAGGGCGAAGTTGGCCAGGGCGATGTCCTCCTCCAGCTCCGGGGCGCGGCTGCACCATTCGGCCAGGCGCTGCGACAGCACGAGCGCGTCGTCACCGAGCCGCAGACAGAGCCCGGCCAGCTCGGCGGCGTGCACCCCGTCCGGCACGGTCGTGTCGACCCCGGCGAGGGGATCCTCGAAGTCGGTCCCGAACGCCCACTGCGAGGAGTCCCCGCCGAGCAGGCCGTCGTAGACGCTGTCGTCATTCATCGCGGCCTCACATGTGCGGGACGTTGTCGGGGATCTCGTAGAACGTGGGGTGCCGGTAGACCTTGTCGCCGTTCGGGGCGAACAGCGGGTCCTTCTCGTCGGGGCTGGACGCGGTGATCGCGTCGGCGCGGACCACCCAGATGCTCACGCCCTCGTTGCGGCGGGTGTAGACGTCCCGGGCGTGTGCCACGGCGAACGCGTCGTCGGGGGCGTGCAGCGAACCGACGTGCACGTGGTTGAGGCCCCGCTTGCCGCGGATGAACACCTCGTACAGCGGCCAGTCCCGGCGGCTCATCGCGCCACCTCCGCCTGACGGGCGGCGAACGCGGTGGCGGCCTCGCGGACCCAGGCGCCGTCCTCGTGGGCGGCCCGGCGGTGGGCCAGGCGCTGGGTGTTGCACGGGCCGTTGCCCTTGATCACGGCGGTCAGCTCGGCCCAGTCCGGTTGGCCGAAGTCGTGGTGGCCACGTTCGGCGTTCCACCGCAGCTCCGGGTCGGGCAGGGTGATGCCGAGGGCGTCGGCCTGCGGCACGGTCATGTCGACGAACTTCTGCCGCAGCTCGTCGTTGGAGTTGCGTTTGATGCCCCAGGCCATCGACTGCTCGCTGTTGGGTGACTTGTCGTCGGGTGGGCCGAACATCATCAGCGACGGCCACCAGAACCGGTCGACCGACTCCTGCACCATCGCCCGCTGTTCGCCGGTGCCGCGCATCATCGTCATCAGCAGCTCGTATCCCTGCCGCTGGTGGAAGGGTTCCTCCTTGCAGATGCGGATCATCGAGCGGCCGTACGGTCCGTAGGAGGTGCGGCACAACGGCACCTGATTGCAGATGGCGGCGCCGTCCACGAGCCATCCGATGGTGCCTACGTCGGCGTACGACAGGGTCGGGTAGTTGAAGATCGAGGAGTATTTCTGCTTTCCGGCGAGGAGCAGCTCGACCAGCTCGTCGCGGGAGATGCCGAGGGTTTCGCACGCGGAGTAGAGGTAGAGCCCGTGGCCGGCCTCGTCCTGGACCTTGGCGAGCAGGATCGCCTTGCGGCGCAGCGACGGCGCGCGGCTGATCCAGTTGCCCTCCGGCTGCATGCCGATGATCTCGGAGTGTGCGTGCTGGGCGATCTGCCGGATCAGTGTCCTACGGTAGCCGTCCGGCATCCAGTCGCGGGGCTCGATGCGATCGTGCCGCGCGATCGTCGCGTCGAAGCCGGCTTGCAGCGGCGTCGTCATGAGCCCTCCGATTTACTAAACGATCGGTCTGTAATACCGTGACATGTGCCTGCCCATCCCGCAACCGTCCCGACTGACGAGGGAGTCAGAGTGAGCACGCTGCTGGAGAGCTACACCGCCGGACGCTGGTTCCGGGCCGCTGACGAGGGCGAACCACTGCTCGACGCCACCACCGGCGAGGAGGTCGCCCGGATCTCCAGCCGCGGCCTGGACCTCTCCGCGATGCTCGCCCACGCCCGCGACACCGGCGGTCCCGCGCTGCGGGCGCTGACCTTCCACCAGCGCGCCGCCGCCCTCAAGGCCGTCGCCAAGCACCTGCTCGCCGGCAAGGACGAGTTCTACGCCCTGTCCGTGCGCACCGGGGCCACCACCCGCGACACCGCGGTGGACGTCGACGGCGGCATCGGCACCCTGTTCAGTTTCGCCAGCAAAGGCGTCCGGGAGTTGCCGAACGACACCATCGTGATGGACGGCGCCGTCGAACAACTCGGTAAGGCCGGAACCTTCGTCGGCCGGCACGTGTACACATCCCGGCCCGGTGTCGCCGTGCAGATCAACGCGTTCAACTTCCCGGTCTGGGGCATGCTGGAGAAACTCGCCCCCGCCTTCCTCGCCGGGCTGCCGAGCATCGTCAAACCGGCCAGCCAGACCGCGTACCTCACCGAGCTGGTCGTGCGCCGGATCATCGAATCCGGCCTGCTGCCCGAAGGCACCCTGCAATTGATCTCCGGTAGCGCCGGCAGCCTGCTCGACGAGCTGGATCTGCAGGACTCGGTCGCCTTCACCGGCTCCGCGCACACCGCCGGCATCCTGCGCCGGCACGTCTCGGTGCTCGACGGTGGTGTCCGCCTCGGCGTCGAGGCCGACTCGCTGAACTGCTCGATCCTCGGCCCCGACGTCCACGTCGACGACCCCGAGTTCGACCTGTTCATCAAGGGTGTGGTCACCGAGATGACGGTCAAGGCCGGGCAGAAGTGCACCGCGATCCGCCGTGTCATCGTGCCGTCGCAGATCGCCGGCCGGGTCGAGGACGCGCTCGCCGCCCGCCTTTCCCAGATCAACATCGGAGACCCCCGCGACCCTGCGGTACGGATGGGCCCGCTCGCGTCCATCGGGCAACGCGATGAGGTCTACAAGGCCGTCGAGTCACTGCGGGCCGGGGCCGAGATCGTGTCCGGTTCCCTGGCGGAGAACGGCGCCTTCTTCCACCCGCTGGTGCTGCGGGCCACCCCGGGCGCCGTCGAGCCGCACAACGTCGAGCCGTTCGGGCCGGTCAGCACCGTGATCAGCTACGACGGCCTGGACGAGGCCGTCGCCCTGGCCGCCCGGGGCCGGGGCAGCCTGGTCGCGTCGGTCGCCACCCACGACGCGGACGTCGCCCGTACCGTCGTCCTCGGCCTGGCCCCCTGGCACGGCCGGGTGCTGGTGCTCGACCGCGACGACGCCAAGGAGTCCACCGGCCACGGCTCCCCGCTGCCGATGCTGGTGCACGGCGGCCCGGGCCGGGCCGGCGGCGGCGAGGAACTCGGCGGGATCCGCGCCGTCCTGCACCACCTGCAGCGCACCGCCGTGCAGGCCTCCCCGGACCTGCTCACCGCGGTCACCGGCCAGTGGACCACCGGCGCGGCCCAGCGGGTCGAGGACGTCCACCCGTTCCGCAAGAGCCTGGCCGAGCTGCGCATCGGCGACACCATCCGGTCCGCGCCGCGCACCGTCAGCCTGGCCGACATCGATCACTTCGCCGAGTTCACCGGTGACACCTTCTACGCCCACACCGACCCCGAGGCGGCGGCCCGCAACCCGCTGTTCGGCGGCATCGTCGCCCACGGCTACCTGGTGGTGTCGCTAGCCGCCGGCCTGTTCGTCGACCCGGCGCCCGGCCCGGTGCTGGCCAACTACGGCGTCGACGGGCTGCGGTTCCTGACTCCGGTCAAGGCCGGCGACACCATCGCGGTGACGCTGACGGTCAAGCAGATCAAACCCCGCAACAGCGCCGACTACGGCGAGGTCCACTGGGACGCGGTGGTGACGAACCAGAACCAGGAGAAGGTCGCGACGTACGACGTCCTGACGCTCGTCGCCAAGACCCAGCCGTCATAATGACGCGGAGATGTCAGACGATTTGATGAGCATCGCCCGGCGCCGGTTCCCGTGCGGAACCCGGGTCCGCGGAACCGTGTCGGGTTTCCCGGCCGGCGTCGGGGCGGCCGGGGCGTCGATCGACCTCGGCGGCCCGCTGCCCGGCTGGGTGGATCTCCTGCTGCTGCCCGAGGAGGCGGCCGGCTGGCCACCGGTCGGCCGGTCGGGTTTCTTCGAGATCCTGCAACACCGCGACCACGAGATCCGCCTGTTCCCCCTGGACGCGGGGATGCGCAGTCTCCGGTGCCGGTACTCGGACATCACCGGGCCGGAGTGGGCGGCGCTCAGTGCCCGCCGCCCGGTCGGCTCCACCGTCGAGGCGACGGTGGAGCACGTCTACACGGGCAACCGCGAGTACTCGGTGAGGTACGCCGACGGCTGGGAGACCGTGGAGTACGACGGCGTCCCACTTTCGCCTGGCACACCGGTCCGTCTCGTCGTCGAGCGCCAGTCGGAGTGGACCCGCCGCCTGATCCTGCGGCTCGCCTCGTGATGGAGCCGTCGGCCATCCTCGACCAGCTCGACGCGGTGCGGTTCTTCCCGGAGCCGGGAGACGTACGGAGCTATCAGGTCGCGGAGCGGCTGCATGCCTTCAGCGACGGGCAGACCCGGTGGGCGCTGATCATCGAGTTCGCCGGGTACAACCCGCGGGCGTCGAATCTGGTCGACCAACTGCGCATCTTCGGCAACTGCGTCACCGCCGACGACTGGCAGTTGATCCGGCGGATCGAGAACGTCGAGGAGGCCTTCGACCGCGAGGAGTGGCCGCTGCAATACCAGGGCGCACCGCTGCGGATCCGGGGCCGGCTCATCACGCCGGAGCCCGGCGGGCCCTGTAGACCCGAGGAGGTGATGCGGCAGGTTCCCCGGGACCTGCTGCTCGCCGACGAGCAGGAGTTGCGGCGTTGGGTTCCGGCGGACCTTCCCGAGGTGTTGCGCCTGGACGAGTGGCATCACACCCCGCTGTGGCCGTACCGCGACAAGTCGGCCGACCGGGCGGCGATCCGCGCCTTCCTCGGCTGGTCGGACGACGTCCATCCCGACCTACCGCCGGCGCGTAGCGAAGGGGTCGCCGTCTCCGACATCGAGACATACCGGCAGGTGGCGGACGTGCTGGCGACCGGCGACAGCTCCCGCTACCGCCCGGCGCTGCCCCCGAACACGCACTGGAGGAACTGGCCGGCGACCGGCTCGATCTGAGACCAGGCCTCCCTCCATCATGTGGACGGCTCGTGGCCTTCCCGTGCCGGGCGTTCACGACGAGAAGAGGAGCCGGCGATGCCGCAGCCCGAACCGGCGCCCCGGGGGCGCGGCCGGCGGCCCACCGGCGAGGTGCGCGCCGACGTGCTGCACGCGGCCGGCGCGATGGTCCTGTCCGAGGGCATCGCCCAGCTGACCTTCGAACGGGTGTCCAAGGCATCCGGCGTCAGCAAGACGACCCTGTACAAGATGTGGCCGTCCCCGGGAGTCCTGGCCCTGGACGCCTACTTCCACGCGGTGGCCGACACCCTGGCCTTCGACGACGACGGCGACATCCGCAGCGATCTGCTGCGCCAGCTGCACTCGTTCGCCCGGCTGATGCGCACCCCCGGCGGCCGCGCGCTGCTGGAATTCATCGGGGCGTCGCAGAGCGATCCGGCTCTGGCCAGGTCGTTCCGGGAGCTGTACTCGGGCGGCCGGCGGGCCTTGGCCTACGAACGACTGGCCAAGGCCCAGTCCCGCGGTGAGATCCGGCCCGACGTGGACGTCCGGGTCCTGGTCGACCAGCTGTGGGGCGCGATCTACCACCGCCTACTGGTCCCGGACGAGCCGGTGACCGACGAGTTCGTAGAGGCCTTGGTGACCAACCTCTTCACCGGCATCAGCACCTGACCCGCGCCAGACCGGGTCGACGTTCTAGCTGTTCCCGAGACCCAGGACGTCGCCGTGGACGATGGCTGCCTGGTCGTCGCGGATGACGACGAAGTCGTGCCGGTCGCCCTCCTCGGCGATGACCTTGGAGTAGCGCTCCTCCCGGCCTCGGTTCGCATGGGGCAGTGGATAGAACGACACGAGTTCCAGGCCGGCGGTGTCGTTCACCCGTCCCGGATCGTCGTCGCCGCGATAGCGTTCGAGGTCCGGCGCCGCGAGCAGGGCACCGGCAGAGATTCCCGCGTAGGCGAGTCGTCCCGAGGTGACGTCCTGTCTGACGGCGTGGAGGAAGCCGCTTCGTTGCGCGTGTTCGAGCAGGAAGATCGGATATCCGCCGGTGACGAACACCAGATCCGCGCCGGCCAGGACCGCCTGCACCTGTTCGGGCGTGGCGGACTCGAGGTCGAAACGGTGCACGGACAGGCCCTCGGCCGTCATCGCCGCCTCGGCCACGTCGACCCACGGCGTTGCCGGCATCGGGTTGCCTGCCGTCGGGACGAGAACCGCTCGCCCGGGTCGGCGGGTCAGGCCGTCGAGCCAGCTCCCCAGCGCACCGAGGCCCTGACTGCCGAGAAAGAGATCCATCGCGCCAGTATCACCGACCGGCCAACCTCAGCCGATCCGCTGCTCCCGCGAGGTCACAGCGCGAAGCGTTCGGCCAGCGCTGACATCTCGGCCTGCTGTTCGGCCCAGTCCGTCGAGGTCACGTTGACCACCACCCGGGTCACACCCTCGGCGGCCAGTGCCTCCGCCCGGTCCCGGGTGATCGCGATCGAGGCCCATCTCGTGTATTCCAGCGCGCCGGGGTCACGACCGGCCGCCGCGGCCTCGGACCGGGCGAGATCGAGCTGGGCAGCGCGCTCCTGCGGGCTCAGCATCCCGCCCGGGAAATAGCCGTCGCCGCGTTGCCCGGCCCGGCGGGCGGCGGCCCGGCTGGATCCGCCGACGTGAATCGGCAGGGTTGGCACGCCGTACGGTTTGGGGAAGCTGCACAACCCGTCGAAGTCGAAGAACTCGCCGTGGAAACCGACGCCCTCCACCCCACCGGACCACAGCAGGCGCAGCACGTCGATCGCCTCGTCGGCGCGCCGGCCCCGCGACCGGAAGTCGACACCGACCGCCCGCGCCTCGCCGGGCAGGCTGCCCAGCCCCACGGTCAGCAACCGCATGCGCCCCCGGGACAGCACATCGACGGTGGCGAGACGCTTGGCCAGCACGACCGGATGCTGGTACGGCACCAGCAGCACACCGGTACCGAGCAGGATCCGGCTGGTCGCGGCGGCCACAAAACTCAGCGCGTCGAGCGGGTCGACCAGCGGCAGGTCCGGCGGGAACTCCATCGACCCGAGCATCGCCCCGCGGTACAACACCACATGCTCGGGCATGTACAGCGCCTCGAAACCACATGCCTCCGCATGGCGCGCAAAAGCGATCAGGTGCTCAGGATCCACGCCGAGCGAACCGGTGCTGTAACTGATGGCGAACTTCACGACCGGGCTCCATGCTCACGAGGTACGGGACGCCCGGCACGTTAAAGGTTGACGTCGGTGTCAGGGCAAGCAGGCGCCCCGTCTTTGATAGGTTTCGTCGCAGTGAGCCGGTCCGAGCAACCCTTGTGGGACAGCGCGGCTACGGGGAGCGGGCACTGGTAGGTCCCCGGAGCGATCCCGGGACTGAATATGGGACACCACGACCCGCTCCCCGCCGCCGCGAGGGGCGTTGCCGGGCCTAAGATCGTTCGTGACTTCCGAGATCCCGCCTCTGACGCCGGCCCACCTCGCAGTGGAACTCGACGACATGGACGGCCTGCGCCGGCTCCTGGACGAAGGGCCGACATCGAAGATCCCAATTTCCAGGGAATGACGCTGCTGATTCATGCCGTGGACGGCGAGGGTGACGGTGCGGTGCAGACCGGAACGCCGGCTCATGTCGATATGACGGCGTTTCTGCTGGCGCGGGGAGCCGACCCGCATGCCGCCATGCACGATGGCGGGACGGCGTTGAGTCTCGCCCGGCGGTACGGGCATTGGCTCGCGGTGGAACTGTTGGAGGCCTGGGCGCTACGGCACCCGTCGACAGCCGAGTAGCTGAGATCCCGGCGGTGCGGCAGGGTCAGTCGTGCTCCGTCGTACGAAATCTAGTTTCGAATTTTAAGTAGGTAGGATCTCGGGGTGAGTGAGACCGAGCCCCGCGCCCTGCTGGCGGATTTTCTCCGGGCCCGGCGGGAAGCGTTGCAGCCGGAGGACGTCGGGTTGCCGCGGGGGCCTCGGCGCCGGGCCGGTGGGTTGCGGCGGGAAGAGGTCGCGATGCTGGCCGGCATGTCGGCCGACTACTACAGCCGGCTCGAGCAGAAGCGCGGGCCGATGCCGTCCGAGCAGATCCTGACCGCGGTGGCCCGGACGTTGCGGCTGCGGGCGGGGGAGACGGAGCATCTGTTCGCGCTGGCGGGGCATGCGGCGCCGCGGCGGGCGCTGCCGGACGAGCGGGTCGGTACGGCGGTCCGGCACATCGCGGAGCGGCTCGCCGACACCCCGGCGATCGTGTTCTCCCGGTTCGGTGAGGCGCTGTTGCAGACTCCGGCGGCGAAGGCCCTGTTCGGTGACTACACCCGGTTCACCGGCATGTCGCGGTACCTGGTGTACCGCTTCTTCACCGATCCGCGGCAGCGTGCTCTCTATCCGCCGGAGGATCTGGACGTGCGTGGCCGGGTGTTCACCGTGGACCTGCGCACCGCGTACACCGCTGATCCGACAAGCGTCGCCGGGGAGATCGTCGACGCGCTGCTGGCGGAGAGCCCGGAGTTCGCCGAGGTGTGGCGGCGGCACGAGGTGGACTTCAACCACGACCGTGACCTCAAGCGGTACCGGCATCCGGAGCTGGGGGAGTTCGAGTTGTACAGCCGCTGGCTGGTGGATCCGGAGGCGGGCCAGGATCTGCTGGTCTTCATGGCCGAACCGGGCTCGCCGAGTGAGGCGAAGCTGCGTCAGCTGATCCATGTTCTCCCGGACCATGGATAACCGAGACATTCCTGCGCCCGCGGTCTTCCGCCACGCTTGACCGGTCGGACCGGGGAGGCGGTGAGTGGTGTGGATCGGGTCAGTCCGACCCTGCGGCTCGTCGTCGACCATCTGCCGGACTGTCCGGTGATGGTGTTCTCCCGGTCCGGTGCGGTGCTGTGGCGCAACGGCCCGGCGGTCGCCCTGTTCGGCGACGGTGGGGTGGAGGTCCTGGACCGGCGCGGTGATCTGGCGTCGTACCGCCGCCAGGTTCTGGTCGATCCGGTGGAGGGCCAGATCCTGCTGATCCTGATCTGAGGCCGGGGTCAGGCAAAACCGCAGGCGTGAGGCCCGGGTCACACCGCGCTCAACTTGCTTCGAATTCGAAGCGTGCTACGGTTCAGAAGTGCTTCGAAAACGAAGCACTTAGGTTGAAGAGGGAAGAGAATCGCCATGAAGGCAGTGCGTTTCCACGAGTACGGCACCCCCGAGGTCCTGCGCTACGAGGACGCCGACCAGCCCGTCCCCGGCGCCGGTGAGATCCGGATCCGGGTGGCGGCGACGTCGTTCAACCCGGTCGAGGGCAACATTCGGGCCGGGTTCATGCAGGGCCCGATCCCGGTGGCCATGCCGCACACCCCGGGCATCGACATCGCCGGCACGGTCGACGCCCTCGGCGACGGCGTGACCGGCTTCGCGATCGGGGACCGGGTGATCGGCGCCCTGCCGCTGACCAGCCCGGGCGCCGCCGCCGAGTTCGTCGTCGCCCCGGCCGCGATCCTGACGGCCGCCCCCACGAGCGTCCCGCTGGAGGACGTCGCCGGCCTGCCGCTGGTCGGCCTCACCGCCTGGCAGGCCCTGTTCGACCACGCGAAGCTGACCACCGGCCAGCGGGTGCTGATCAACGGCGCGGGCGGTGTCGTCGGTGGCTACGCGGTGCAGCTGGCCAAGAACGCCGGGGCGTACGTGATCGCCACCACCGGATCGCGCAGCGCCGACCAGGCCAAGGCCGCGGGCGCCGACGAGGTCCACGCCGCCGGTCTGCCCGAGCTGGCCGAGCCGGTCGACGTGGTGCTCAACCTCGCGGCGGTCGACCCGGAGCAGCTGGCCGCCACCGCCGCCCTGATCCGCGACGGTGGTGTGGCGGTGAACACGACGGTGTGGATGCCCGCGCCGGCCGACGAGGCCCGCGGCGTACGCGGCATCAATCTCTTCTTTCGTCCCGACGGCGACCAGCTCGCCCAGCTGGTGACGCTGCTCGACACCGGCAAGCTGCGCCTGGCCACCACCCGGCGGGTGCCGCTGGCCGACCTGGCCCGGATCCACACCGAGGTCGCCACCGCCCCGGTCAACGGCAAGATCGTCTTCACGGTTTAATCGAAGGAATCGACATGACTCTCTGGACCCCCACCACCGTCGGCGCGATCGAACTGCCGCACCGGCTCGCGATGGCGCCGATGACCCGCGACCGGTCGCACGCCGACGGTGTGCCCACCGACCTCAACCGGGAGTACTACACGCAGCGCGCGTCGATGGCGCTGATCGTCACCGAGGGCACCCAGCCGTCGGCCGACGGGCAGGGTTACCTGCTCACACCCGGTATCTACACCGCGGCACACATCGACGGCTGGCGTACGGTGACCGACGCCGTGCACGCCGCCGGTGGCCGGATCGTGGTGCAGCTGATGCACACCGGCCGGATCGCGCACCCGGACAACACCCCGCACCACCGGCAGCCGGTCGCGCCGTCGGCGGTGCGCCCGTCGGGTGTCATGTTCACCGCCACCGGCCCGCAGGAGATGCCCGTCCCGCGGGCCCTGGAGACCGGCGAGATCGCCGGCGTGGTCGACGAGTTCCGGCACGCCGCGGCGTCGGCGATCGCGGCCGGCTTCGACGGTGTCGAGATCCACGGCGCCAACGGCTACCTGATCCACCAGTTCCTGTCGAGCAACGCCAACCAGCGCACCGACGGTTACGGCGGCAGCGTCGCCAACCGGATCCGGTTCGCCGTCGAGGTCGTGCGGGCGGTGGCCGGGGAGATCGGCGCGGCCCGGACCGGGTTGCGTCTCTCACCCGCCAACCCCTACAACGACATCACCGAGTACGACACCGCGGAGCTGTACCCGGCCCTGGTCGACGCTCTCGCTCCGCTGAACCTCGCCTACCTGCACCTGATCCACGCCGGTGACGACGACCTGCTGGGCAAGCTGCGTGCCGGGTGGCCGACGGCGCTGGTGCTCAACCGGGCCGGCGCGCCCCTCGACCGGCGGGCCGCCGACCTCGACACCGGCCTGGCCGACGTGATCACGGTCGGCGCCGCCGCCCTGGCCAACCCCGATCTGCCGGTACGGCTACGGACCGGCGCCGCACTGAACGAGCCCGACCCGTCCACCTTCTACGGCGGCGACCACCGCGGGTACACCGATTATCCCGCCCTGGCCCCCGCGGACCACTGAGCGGCGGGTCTCAGCCGAGGGCGGCGATCCGGGTGGTGACCTCGTCCGCGGTGGCGTTGCCACGGGCGAGCGTGACGACCTCGTCACCACGGATCGCCACCAGGGTGGGGAATCCGGTGGCGCCGAGCCGGGCGGCGCGCTCGAAGTCGGCGTGCGCCGCCGCCAGGCTCGCCGGATCCTGGAAGGCCTCGACCACGGCGTCCGCGTCGAGCCCGGCCGACGTGGCGATCAGCCGGTACGTGCCGGGCTCGGACAGGCTGTGCCCGTCCAGGTAGAACGCCGACTGCATGATCTCGGCCAGCTCGACCGGGGAGTGGGTGCCGGTGGTGCGCAGGGCCGCGAAGCCCCGGGCGGCGGCCTCGGAGTCCATCACGAACGATCCGTCGGCGATCAGTCGCTGGTAACCCGCGCCGAACCGGGCGCCGGTGATCTCGCTGATCTTCGCGTTCGCCCCGTCGATGTAACCGAACCGGCCGATCGGCACCCGTCGCTCGCCGACGAACAGGCCACCGGAGACGACCTCGATCGGCAGGTGCGGGTGGCGGGCGGCGACCTCCCGGATCGTGGTGGCGAAGCCGTGGCACCAGCCGCAGTAGGCGTCGAAGACGTAGACGAGCCGCATGGGAAATCCTGACGGAGAGGGGCTGAGGAAACTCCCTTACCCTACAACATCTGACACGTCAGGCATTTATCGGCGGTTCAGCGCAGCCGCGGCACCTCGTCACGGGCCGCGTGGCTCAGGATCCGCAGATCGTCCATGAACCGCTCCCGGTGCCCGGCCGGCAACGGGTCGACGAAGTACCGCTGGATGTTCTCCACGTGCAGCCGGGACGCGCGGACCACCGTCTCCTCGCCCAGCGCCGTGAGCCGGACCAGGCGGCTGCGCCGGTCACCGGGGTCGTCCGCGCGTGCCACCAGCCCGGCCGCCTCCATGCGGTCGACCAGCCGGGTCACGCCACCGGTGGTCAGCACCTGCTCCTGGGCCACGCTGCGCATCGGCAGCCCGGCGCCGCCGGCCCGGCCGAGGATCAGCAGCACCTCGAACATCAGGTGGCTGATGCCGCACTGCTCCTCCAGGGCACGCCCGAGGATGTAGTCGAGGCGGTTCGCCGCACCCTGCAGCCGCCCGAAACCGAGCACCAGCTCGTGATCCGCGGCCTGTTTCGCCGTCGAGATCTCCGCACTCGTCATTCGTGTCCTTCCGTGTCTCCCGGTCCCGATCGGCGAAGGCTACCCGCGAGCTGCCGATGAGAACGTCTTCATGATCATCCCGGGAAGGATGAAAGGATCTTCACGGCGTTCTCATGACCAGGTCATCGCTGGTCGGCAGGCTGACCGGTGTGAAAGTCCTTCCCCGGTTGCTGGTTCTGCTCGCGGTTCTCGCCGTGCCGGTGCTGCTCGCGGTGGCCAGTCAGGCGATGACCCGGCCGCCCGACCCGCCCCGGCTGCCGAGCGCCCCGATCGACGTGTCGTTCGCCCCGCAGCCGTCCGCCACCGCGCCCGGACCCGTCTCACCCTCCGCCGGACCGGCACCCGGCGGGACACCCGGCGGCGAGACGAGTCCCAGCGCGTCGGCGAGCCCCAGCGAGGACCTCGGCGTCATCCGGACGCCCCGGCCCACCCTCGACGACGATGACGACGACCTGGAGACCGGCGATGACGACTGATCCACCGGTCAGCCGGGGATCGTCGGTCCCGGCCCGCTGGCGGATCACCGGATGGATCCTGCTCGCCACCACGATCGCGCTGACCGCGGTGATCGTGACCGTGCGCAGCGCGCTGCTCGCCGACGGGGAACGCCGGGCCAACGCCGAACTGGTGCAGGAGGCCGCCGAGTTCTCCGCGTTCCTCGCCGAGGGTGTCGACCCGACCACCGCGCAGGCCTTCACCTCACCGGACCGGGTGCTGGAGGTCTACCTGAACCGTCAGCACCCGGACGACGACGAGGTGCTGCTCGGGCTGGTCGGCGCGGACGTGCTGCAGGCCGACCGGCCCGGCCGGGGTGTGGCCGCCGCGCCGTACGACCTGGCCGCCGACGCCGGGCTGCTGGCCGCGTTCACCGACCCGGCGCACACCTTCGGCACCACCGGCACTCCGGCCGGGCCGATGCGCTGGGGCCGGGTCGACGTCGGCGCGGCGACGGCCCGCGGCTCGCTGGTCATCGCGATCTTCACCGAGCAGCGCCGGGACGAGACCGACCAGGTCGTACGG
This sequence comes from Actinoplanes couchii, assembly GCF_016862075.1. GTDB lineage: Bacteria > Actinomycetota > Actinomycetes > Mycobacteriales > Micromonosporaceae > Actinoplanes > Actinoplanes couchii. The sequence continues at coordinate 37,250 of NZ_BOMG01000117.1, forward strand.
CTGATGGCGCTGGTGTCGTTGGGTGGTCTGCTGTTGACCCTGGCGATCGGCTGGATCGCGGCCGGCCGGATCCTGGCGCCGGTCCGCGCCCTGCACGAGGTAGCCGCCGACATCGGCGAACGGGACCTGACCGTGCGGGTGCCGGTGCACGGCCGCGACGACATCGCGGCGATGGCCGAGACCTTCAACGCGATGCTGGACCGCCTGGAGGAGGCGTACGGGCTGCAGCGGCGGTTCGTCGACGACGCCGCCCACGAACTGCGCACCCCGATCACGGTGATCCGCGGGCACCTGGAACTGCTCGGCGACGACCCGGCCGAACGGGCGCACACCCTGCGGCTGGTCGACGACGAACTGGCCCGGATGAGCCGGATCGTCTCCGACCTGCTGGTGCTGGCCCGGGCGGAACGACCGGACTTCGTCAACGCCCGCCCGGTCGAGACCACCGACCTGATGCTCGACATCGAGGCCAAGTGCCAGGCGCTCGCCGACCGGTCCTGGCTGCTCGGCGACATCGCCGAGGGCGCCGTCACGATCGACGGCCAGCGGGTCACCCAGGCGGTGCTGCAGCTCGCGGCCAACGCGGTGCAGCACACCGCGGACGGCGACGAGATCCGGATGGGCTCCCGGTTCGAGGGGGTGGGCGACCGGCGACGGCTGCTGCTGTGGGTCTCGGACACCGGTCCCGGCGTACGGCCGGAAGAGGTTGAAGAGATCTTCGAAAGGTTCCATCACGGATCCGCGACCCGGGCGGGGGCCGGCCTGGGGCTGGCGATCGTGCGGGCCATCGCCGACGCGCACGGCGGCCGGGCGTTCGTCCGCAGCACCCCCGGCGAGGGCGCCACGTTCGGCCTGGACCTGCCCGCACCCGACGACACCACGGAGGTGATCAACGCATGAGCGAGCTTGCGAGCGAATCATCCAGCTCAGTTGTTGAGAACTCATGGCGACGCCGGAGCGCAGCGGAGGTGTCGGCATGAGCCGGATCCTGATCGCCGAGGACGACGTCAACATCGCCTCGTTCATCCAGAAGGGGCTGCACTCGGCCGGGTTCGTCACCACCCACGTCGCCGACGGCGGCACCGCGCTGCTGCTGGCCCGGGGCGGCGGGTTCGACCTGGTCATCCTGGACATCGGCCTGCCGCTGATCGACGGGTTCGAGGTGCTGCGGCAGCTGCGCGCCGAGGGCCTGCGGCTGCCGGTGATCGTGCTGACCGCCCGCGACGGCGTGGAGGACACCGTCGCCGGGCTGGAGGGCGGCGCCAACGACTACGTGTCCAAGCCGTTCCGGTTCGCCGAGTTGCTGGCCCGGATCCGGGTCCGGTTGCAGGAGGCCGGGCCGCCCCCGGCCGCCGGTGACGCCGGGATGCGGCTGGAACACGGCGACCTGCTGCTGGACCTGCGGACCCGGCGCGCGCACGTCGACGACCGGGTGTACGACCTGACCGCCCGCGAGTTCGGGCTGCTGGAGATGTTCCTGCGGCATCCCGGCCAGGTGCTGACCCGGGAACAGATCCTCGCGCACGTGTGGGGCTTCGACTTCGACCCGGCCTCGAACGTGGTCGACGTCTACGTCCGCACGCTGCGCAAGAAGGTCGGCGAGGCGCGGATCCACACCGTCTACGGGCAGGGTTACCGGCTGCCGTGACCACCGTCGAGTACTCCACCACACCACCACCGGACCCGGCGCCCGGACGACCGGACCGCCCGGCCGTCAACCGGATCTCGCCACGCGTACTGCTGCCGGTCGTCGGTCTGGTCCTGGCCGGGCTGTTCGGCTGGGCCGCGACCCGGGCCGGCACCGGACCCGGCGGCGCGGCGACCGTCACCCTGCTCGTCTTCGCCGCCGCCGTCTGGTTCTGGACCTTCACCAAGGTCGACGACACCTACATCGCCCTCGGCGCGGCCACCCTGCTCGTGCTGGCCGGGGTGATCGACACCTCCGAGCTGTTCGCGACACTCGGCGACGAGACGGTCTGGCTGCTGCTGGCCGCGTTCGTGATCGCCGCCGGGCTGACGTCGTCCGGCCTGACCCGGCGGGCGGCCGCGTTCGTGGTCGCCGGGGCCGGCACCCCACGGCAACTGGTGCACCTGGTCACCGCGTCGATGGTGGTCACCACGTACGCGATGCCGTCCACCTCGGGCCGGGCCGCGCTGGCCGTGCCGGTCTTCACCGCGCTGGCCGCCGTCCTGGCCGAACGCCCGAAACTGGTGCGGGCGCTGTCGGTGCTGATCCCGTCGGTGATCCTGCTGTCCGCCGTCGGCTCCCTGCTCGGCGCCGGCGCCCACCTGGTCACCAGCCAGGTGGTGGCCGCCGCCACCGGCGAGGGCTTCAGCTTCGTCACCTGGATGCTGCTCGGCCTGCCGCTCGCCCTGGCGTGCAGCCACGTCTGCGCCGAGATCGTGCTGTGGATGTTCACCGACCGGGCCGAACGGCGTGCCCCGGTGCACGTGAGCGTCGCCGACCTCGACAACGATCCGGCACAACCCGTGACCGGACCCCTCACCGTGTACGAGTCACGAGCGGCCCTGCTGCTCGCCGCGGTCGTGACGCTCTGGTGCACCGAGCCGCTGCACCACGTGCACCCGGCGATCGTGGCCCTGATCGGCGCGCTGGTCGCCACCTCGCCCCGCTACGGCGCCACCACCCTGAACAGCGCTTTCAAGACCGTACCGTGGTCGATGCTGTTGTTCCTGTCGGCGACCCTGGCGCTGGGGACCGCCCTGACCACCACCGGCGCCGCGGAATGGGTCGCGGGCGCCCTGCTCGGACCGTTCACCGGCGGCACCGCACCCGGGGTGTTCCTGGTGGTGATCGTGCTGGTCTCGGCCGCGTCGCACCTGCTGATCCAGTCCCGGTCGGCGCGGTCGGCGGTGCTGATCCCGGTGATCGTCGCGCTCGCCCCGCTGGCCGGTGTCAACCCGGCGGCGGCGGCTTTCGCGTCGACCGCCGCGGCCGGTTTCTGCCACACCCTGCCCAGCTCCGCCAAACCGGTCGGCATGTTCGCCCGGCTGGAGGGCGTGCCCACCTACACCCCACCGGACCTGCTGCGCCTGTCAGCGGTCCTCGCCCCGGCCACGATCGCCCTGGTCCTGGTCTTCACCTGGTTCGTCTGGCCGCTCCTCGGGCTGCCAGTGCTCCAGCCCCGGTAGAAAGCAGCACACCCGATGTCGATGATCGTTCCGCAGCGCATTCTGATCGCACCCAGCGGCTTCAAGGAGAGTCTGTCCGCACCCCAGGTCGCCCGGGCCATCGCCGCCGGGGTGCGCCGGGTCCTGCCCGGCGCCAACATCACCGCCGTGCCGGTGCCGGACGGCGGGGAGGGCACCGCCGAAGCCCTGGCCGACGCCACCGGCGGCAGCCTGGTCCCGATCACCGTCACCGGCCCGGTCGGTGACCCGGTCACCGCCGCGTGGGCCCGGCTCGGCGGCGCCGCCCGGGGCACCGCGGTCGTCGAGATGGCCAGCGCGGCCGGTCTGAGCCTGGTCCCGGCCGACCGCCGCGACCCGACCCGGACCACCACCCACGGGGTCGGCGAGCTGATCCGGGCCGCCCTCGACGACGGCGCCCGGCGCATCCTGATCGGCTGCGGCGACTCCGGCACCAGCGACGGCGGAGCGGGCGCGCTGCAGGCCCTCGGCGCCCGGATCCTCGACGCCGACGGCCGTGACCTGCCGCCCGGCGGTGGCGCCCTGGCCCGCGCCGACCGCCTCGACCTGAGCGGCCTGCACCCCGGCGTGGCCGGCACCGAGATCGTGGTGGCCTGCAACCCGCACAACGTGCTGTGCGGGCCGGCCGGGGTGGCCCGGGTCTTCGCCGCTCAGAAGGGCGCGACACCGGACCAGATCGAGCAGCTCGCGCACGCTTTCGACGTGTGGGCGGCACTGCTGGACCGGGACGGCCGGCCGGGCGCGCTCGACGTGCGGTCCGGGCCGGGCACCGGCGCCTCCGGCGGGCTCGGCGCCGGGCTGGCCGCGGTCCTCGGGGCCCGGCTGGAACCCCGGTTCACCGCACTGCTCGACAGCGGCCTGGCCGGGTTCGACCTGGACGCGCTGATGGCCCGCGCCGACCTGGCGATCACCGCGGAGGGCGCGATCGACGGCCAGACCCGGATGAGCAAGGTCCCGGCCGAGGTGGCCCGCCGCGCCCAGCGCACCGGCACCCCGGTCCTGGCGCTGGCCGGTTCGCTGCGCGACGGCTCGGAGACGGTCCGGGACATCGGCATCGACACGGTGGTCGCGCTGCCGCCGGCACCGATGCCGATGGCGTACGCGGTGGCCAACGCCGAGCCGCTGCTGCGCGACGCCGCCGAACGGGCCCTGCGCCTGATCGTCCTGGGCGCCGCCATCGCCGCCCGCTAGGTCCGGCGGGGCGGGCACAGCGGGACCGGGGTGGTGTCCGGGAACTGCCGGTTCCAGTCGATGTGCAGCGGGCCGGTGCAGGTCCGGTCGACGACGCTGTCCAGGTCGTCGTCGATGCGCCACAGGGCGGACTTCACGTCCAGCAGCTGGAGCTGGGCGCCCTGGAGGCGGGGCGTGGTCAGGCGCAGGCCCTGGGTGCGCAGCGCCAGCAGTCGCCGGCCGTCCCGGGTGTCCCAGATCCGGGCCTCGGCCCCGTCGACGACGGCGACCGTCCGGCCGGCCGGATCGAAGGCGGTGGTCGCGGTCTCGTCCAGGCCACCGGCGGACCCGATGATCCGCGGGGCGTGCGGGTCGCCGACGTCCAGGACCGTCGCCGTGATGTCGTCGGCGTAGGACGTGACGGCGATCAGCCCGCCCGGCCCGGCCTGCACGACCGCCGGGTGCGGCACCCGGGCGAGGACGGCGACCGGCCCGTCCGCGGTCCAGGACTCGATGACGTCCTGGTCACCCTCCCGGCGGCTCAGGACGATGCCGGAGCCGTCGGCGAGCACCGCCGCCCCGGTGACGTCCTTCGCGGCCAGGGTGCGGAAGTCCGGGCTCCCGGTCCGCCACAGCCGCACGGTCCGGTCGGCGCCGATCGCGGCCACCAGGGAACCCGTCGCGTCCAGGCTGTGGATCAGCCCCAGCCCGGCCGGCAGCCCGATCCTGCGGGGCCGGCCCAGGTCGGTGAGGTCCCACAGGTCGGAGCCGGTGGTGCCGTGCCAGTAGACGGCACGGTTCTCGTCGAGGCTCGCGGTCCGGAAGTAGCCGCCCCCGGTGGCGATCGAACCGGCCGCCCGCCAGCCGGTGGCGGCCCGGCGCCAGAGCCGCAGCACGTCGGTCTCGTCGGTGCGGGTGGCCGCGTACCGGCCGGGCGGCTGCTGGTAGCCGCGTTCCAGCGTGGTCGAGTCCGCGGCGGCCCGGGCCAGCACCAGCACGTCCCGGGCCTCGCCGGTGGGCGACAGCCGGTAGGCGGCCAGCGCCAGCACGGCCGCGTCGTACGGATGACCGGCGATCATGTCCCGGGCGGTGCCGGCGGCCCGCAGCGAGAGCGCCTCGTCGCGTTTCTGCCCGGCCCGGTGCTGTGCGGTGAACGCCACCAGCGCGGTCCCGGCCAGCAGAACGGCCAGTGCGGTCAGCCCGGCGGCCAGCCGGCGCTGGCGCCGGGTGTTGCGCCGGTCGGTCTCCCGCCGGACGGTGTCGGCCCGCAGCGAGGCGCTGAGGAAGGCGTGCTCGCGGGGATTGAGCAGGTCCCGCAGCCCGGACGCCTGCTCCAGCCGGGCCCCGCGGTACAGGGTGTCCGGATCGTGGTCGTCGGCCTCCCAGACGGCGGCGGCCTCGGCGAGTTCGTGCCGGCGGCGCAGGGTCTCCCGGTCCCGGGCGAGCCATCCGGCCAGCCGTGGCCAGGCACGCAGCAGAGCCTCGTGGGTCAGTTCGACGGTGCGCCGGTCGATGGTGACCAGCCGGGCCGCGGCCAGCCGTTCCAGCAGCGCGTCCGGGATCGGCAGGTCGGTACGCCGGACCCGGCGCTTGGTGTCCCCGGTGCCGTCGCCCAGCACCACCAGACGGGTGAAGACCAGGCGTACCGCCTCGCGGTCCTCGGGGGTGAGCTGCTCGAAGGTGTGTTCGGCGGTCCGGGCCAGCGCGTGTTCGAGACCACCGACGTCCTGGTAGCCGGTCAGCGTCATGACCATGCCGCGGCGGCGCCGCCACGTCTCGGCCAGGGCGTGCGACACCAGCGGCAGCGCGCCCGGTTGCCCGGTGACGTCCGAGATGACCCGGGCCACCAGCGCGGTCTCCAGGGTCGCTCCGGCGTGGGCCGCCGGCTCGGTGATCGCCGACCGGAGTTCCTCGGTGCTCATCGGGCCGACCAGCACCTGGGCCCGGTGCAGGGCGGTGACGAGTTCCGGGTACCCGGCGCAGTGGCCGTAGAAGTCCGCGCGGACGCCGATCACCACCTTCGTCCTCGGCCCGGCCGCGGCGGTGAGCGAGCGGATCAGCCACAGCCGGTCGGTGTCGCCGCAGAGCGTGAACACCTCCTCGAACTGGTCGACCACCAGCAGCACCTCGGCCGCCGTGCTCGCCAGCCGGGCCCGTAACGCCCCGGTGCCGGCGGCCAGGTCCCGGCGGACGTGATCGACCGGTTCGTCGGTGAGCGCCGCGACGGACACCGCCAACTCGGTGACCGGATCGGTGCCCGGGGTGATCAGAATCGGCGTCCGGTCGCTGCCGGCGACCAGACCGGCCTGCAGCAGCGAGGACTTGCCGGCGCCGGAGGAACCGAAGACACCGACGAAGGGACGTTCCTCGACCAGCCTCGCCAGGGTCCCGGTGACCGCTTCCCGGCCGAAGAACCGGTCGGAGTCCTCGACCCGGTACGCGGCCAGACCGACGTACGGCAGCGAATCTCTCTTGATCCCGGGGTTGGTCCCGGCGAGGTGGCGCCACCGCTCGGTCCACTCGCCGATGTCGCCGCCGCACGCCCGGACGACCGCGCCGGTGATGGCGAGACTGGGCAGCCGCCGCCCGGACAGCGCGTCGGACAGGGCGGCGGCCGAATAGTTCGTCCGCTTGCCCAGCTCCCGGTACGACAGCCGGCCGGCCCGCTGGCGCAGCCGTCGCAGATCGCCGGCGAACCGGAGCAGGGGAGTGTCCTCCGATTCCAGCGGGCGCTCCTGCCGGGGCATGTGACCTCCGTCAGCCGTCGATGTCCGGTGTTTGTTGTTCAGTTCCCGACGACGAACCCGAACATCACCGGGAATCCTAGGTTCGGCCCATGCGATTGCGATATGCCGGAGTCCTCGCCGCCACGCTGCTGTTGTCCGTGGCGGCCTGCGGCTCCAGTGAGAAGACTGTGGACCAGAACCAGCCGGACGGCGGCAACCTGATCGGCGTCACCATGCCCACCCGGTCGTCGCAGCGGTGGATCGGCGACGGCGACAACGTCAAGAAGGCCCTCGAGGCGCTCGGCTACCAGGTCGATCTGCAGTACGCCGAGGACGACATCCCGACCCAGGTGAACCAGGTGGAGAGCCAGATCACCAAGGGCGCCAAACTGTTGATCATCGCGCCGGTCGACGGCACTTCGATGACCACCCAGCTGCAGGCGGCCGCGGACAAGAAGATCCCGGTCATCGCGTACGACCGGCTCCTGCGCAACAGCCCGAACGTCGGCTGGTACGCCACGTTCGACAACTACAAGGTCGGAGTCCAGCAGGCGACCTCCCTGCTGATCGGGCTCGAGCTGCTCAAGGAGGACGGGTCGCCGGGAACCGCGAAGGGCCCGTTCAACGTCGAGCTGTTCGCCGGTTCGCCGGACGACAACAACGCCACCTTCTTCTACGAGGGTGCGATGTCGGTGCTCAAGCCCTACCTGGACAACGGCACTCTGGTGGTGCCGAGCAAGCAGACCGACTTCAAGACGATCGCCATCCTGCGGTGGCAGGCCGAGGTCGCCCAGAAACGGATGGAGAACCTGCTGACCTCCACGTATCAGTCGGGGCGCAAGGTGCAGGGGGTGCTGTCGCCGTACGACGGGCTCTCGATCGGCATCGTGTCCGCGCTGCGCAGCGACGGCTACGGCCTGAACGGGCAGCCGTACCCGGTGATCACCGGCCAGGACGCCGAGACGACCTCGGTCAAGTCGATCGTCCTCGGCGAGCAGTACTCGACCATCTTCAAGGACTTCCGGGACCTGGCGAAGAGCAGCGCCGAGATGGCCGACGCCATCCTCAAGGGCAAGCAGCCGCCGGTGAACAATGACAAGGACTACGACAACGGCGTCAAGGTGGTCCCGACGATGATGCTCAAGACCAGCATCGTCAACAAGGCCAACTACAAGGAGGCCCTGATCACCAGCGGCTTCTACCGCGAGGACCAGATCAAATAGTTGGCCTGATCTATGCTCTCCCGTGATGCGGTGACGGCCGTCGATGCCTGTGGCGGCCGCACCGTTTGATCGGATACGGGGGAGTTCGTTGATCAGATCCTGGGTGACACGTATCGGCGGTGCGGTCCTCGCCGGCCTGCTGGCGGCCGGCGGGCTCGCCGCACCGGCCGCGGCCGCGGGGACCGGCACCGTGGACGGCGTCTTCGTCGACGCCGGCGGCGCCCCGGTGGGCGAGGTGTGGGTGGAGATCTTCTCCGCCGACGACGGTGGCTGGCTCACCTACGCGTCGAGCGGCGACGACGGGCGGTTCCAGGCGACCGGGGTGCCGGCCGGTGACGTCAAGGTGTCGTTCTACCGCGCGGGGCTGACCCAGTGGGCACCCGGCAAGCGGGTTCAGGAGGACGCCGCCACCTACACGGTGACCGACGGCGCGACGGTCACCATCGACGAGCGGGGGCTGCCCACCGGCACCATCGCCGGGGCGGTCACCGCCGCGGACGGCGCACCCGTCGCCGACGGCCTGCCGGTGCACGCCGTCGAGACCGAACACGGCGACAACCTGAGCACCTGGACCGACGAGAACGGACGGTACGCGCTGACCGTCTGGACCGGCACCTACCGCGTCGGGTTCGGGCCGGAGTCGGCACGGCAGTGGGCGCCGCGCAAGACCGCCGAACAGGACGCCGACACCGTCACGATCGTCGAAGGCGGCACCGTCGAGGTCGACGAGCAGCTGCTGCCGACCGGCACGATCCGTGGGCGCCTGACCGCCGCGGACGGCAGCACCGGGCTGCCCTACATCGACGTCTTCCTCTACCGTGGCACCGAGTCGATCGCCCGGAACAGCACGAACGAGGACGGCCGCTACGAGTTCACCGTGCTGCCCGGCGACTACGCCGTCTCGTTCCGGGCCGAGACCAACGGGTCCGAGCAGTTCGTTCCCGGAGCCGCCGACCTGTCGAAGGCGGAGATCCACCGGGTGGCTGCGGGGCAGACCGTGGTCGCCGACGACTCGGTGGTGGGCCCGGCGAGCGTGCAGGGCCGGCTGGTCGACGCGGCCGGGCGCCCGCAGGCCGGCTTCCAGGTCTTCGTCAACTCCACCGACGACGAGTACGGCTACGGCGACCTGACCGGCGCCGACGGCAGCTGGCGGGTGACCGACGTGCACCCCGGCGACTACCGGGTGTCGTTCCACAACCCGTCGTGGAGCCGCACCCAGTACGCGTACGGCAAGACGAGGTCCGAGGACGCCCAGGTGTTCCCGGTCGCCGGTGGGGCCACGGTCACCGTCGACGACACCTGGCTGCCCGGCGCGACCCTGACCGTCACAGCCGTGGACGCGGCCACCGGCGCCGCGGTGTCCCGGTTCTGCGCGCAGATCGAAGGCGCGGAACAGTGCACGACCAACGGCACCGCGACCGTCGCCGACCTGCCCGCCGGACGGCTCGGCCTGGCGGTCGTGCCCGAGTCCACCGGCTACCACCTGCGTAACGACTCGACGGTCACCCTCACCGCCGGCCGGACGGTCACCACCACGGTCCGGCTGGCCACCGGGGGCAAGGTGTCCTTCAGCTCCGTGGACGCGGCGACCGGGCGGGCATTGCGGGACACCTGCTTCGTTCTGGAGTCCCTCGGCAGCGGCGGCCTGCCCGACGGTGCCGGGGACTGCACCAACTCCCAGGGGCGGCTGACCGGCGGCACCCTGGCACCGGGCACCTACGAGGCGTTCGCGTTCGCCCCCGGCACGTACGGCAACCAGTGGGTGGGCGCGACCGGCGGCACCGGCGACCAGCGGGCGGCCGCCCGGATCGTCGTCGTGGCCGGCGCCACGGTCACGGCACCGGCGGCCCGCCTCGACCGGGCCGGATCGATCACCGGTGTGGTGACCGGGGCGGACGGCGCGGCCATCGAGGACGCCGACGTGTCGTTCACGGCCTGGAGCATGGGGGCCGGCTCGTCGAACAGCGTCAGCACCGACGCGCGGGGCCGGTACACGATCGGCAAGCTGGGGCCGTACGCCTGGCCGCTGTCGGTGACCGCAGCCGATCACCCGCGGCAGTGGTCCGGCAACGTCGGCGACCGCTTCCAGGCGGTGCACATCCCGGTCACCGCGGGCGGTACCGCCACCCACGACATCGCGCTGACCAAGGGCGCGGCGCTGACCGGCAAGGTCACGCTGGCCGACGGCCCGCCGGGGCGGGGCTGGCGCCTCACCGCGGTCAACGCGGTGACCGGTGACCAGATGGCTGAGTTCGACAGCTACAGCGCCGGCCCGGACGGTGCCTACCGGATGCCGGTGATCGGCGACCAGCAGGTCAAGATCAGCTGGTCGGTACACTCCGACGACCAGCCCGCCACCACAGGCTGGTACGACGGAGCCACCGACCAGGCCTCAGCGACCACCGTGGACATCCCGGCAACCGGCGACAAGACCCTCGACCTGACGCTCGGCTGACCACCCGCTGAATGCCCGGATCACCGGGCCCGGGCATTCAGCGGATCAGGATTTCGGAGCGATCCGGTTCTATGGAACGATGCCGTCGCTCTATGTCGCTCATGACGACCGGATGGTCATCGTCTCCCGCCTTCCGCTCAAGATCGCCGGCGGGAGCGGGTACTCGTACAGCTGGGGTGATGTCCTTGAACTCACCCCCGCCGACCAGGGCGTCCGGCGCGGGCCGTGGGTGGGCTTCCTGTACATCCTGCGAGCCGTCATCGGCATCTTCATCGCCTCCAACCTGATCGGTCTGGTGTCCTCGAACGACGTTCTCCCCGCGCTCGCCGTCGCTGCCGGTGTGACCCTCGCGGTGCTCGGCTGGCGGCGTAAACCTGGCGTGATCGAGGCACCCCACCTCGGCACCGACCGCGCCGAACACCATGTGCTCGTCGAGGATCAGGACCGCATGGTCTTCTCGGACGCCATCGACCTGTGCCGGCGAACCTCGGAGACCTGGCCGGCGCTCGGCGACCTCATCGACGTGCCGACCGCGAAACGGCAGCTCGCTCAGGCCCTGTTCGACATCGCCGGGGTCCTGGAACGGCGACAGGAACTCCGGGAACTACACGATGAACTGGCCGAGCACGCCGGCGCCCCGGAACTGGCACCACGGTTGGCCAAGGCGACCGAGGCGCTGGTCGATGTGGACGACGAACTGACCCGCCGTCTGGCCACGCTGAACGCCGTCGCGGTGACCGGCGAGCAGTTGATTCACGACGAGAGGATCGGTGCGCTGGCCCGGGAGGCGGACGAAGTGCTGACACGCCTCGCGTCGCCGCCTCCGGCAGCCGTCCCCGACGCCGCCTCCGAGCTGGCCGAACGCACCGAAGCGGTCTTGCGGGCCTACCGCGAGCTGACCGACCGTGCCCCGGCCGATCGAGGAGCCCGCGGCGACTGACGGTGACGGCGAAGCCGTCATGAATGCCGTTTCTCCGGGATCATCGGCAGGATCGAGAAGACGACGATCAGGGCCAGGGAGAGCACCGCGCCGATGCGGCTCCAGGTCGGGAACGCGGCCAGGTGGAACATGTGCCAGAGGAAATGGAAGCTGGAGTAGACCAGCCAGCCGCCGCCGAGTACCCGCAGGGACTCCTCGGTGGGTTTACGGAACGCCCACACGGTGAACACCAGCAGGGCCAGGTTGGAGAGTCCGTAGTCGCGGACCAGGTGCTCGTTGTACGGGCCCAGATTGGCGACCCAGCCCCAGCCCGGGATCGGGAAATGCTCGTGGAACGACAGCGGGAAGAACCCGGCCCAGAACCCGACGACTGCCGCCACCAGGGCCAGGAACGCGGCCGAGAACCGTTTGATCGACATGCTCATGTGCACAGGACGCCGTGGCCGGGCCGGATGTGACAGTGGACGGCCCGCGCCACCACGCCGCGCCTCAATCTCCGGGGACGAGGACCGTGAGCAGTACGGCGGAGTCCTCCTCGGCCAGCAGATCGTGGCGGTCGCGGGAGATGACCAGGTGGTCGCCGGTGGTTCCGGTCCAGCTGTCGGCCGCGGTCCGCAGGGTGACCCGGCCGGTCAGCACCTGGAGGGTGGCCTCGGCGGGGCTGTTGTGCTCGGCGAGGCTCTGGCCGGCGGCCAGGGCGATGACGGTCTGCCGCAGGTGGTGGTCGTGGTGGCCGAAGAGAGTGTGTGAACTGCGGCCACTGTGTGCGGTGCGGGCCTCGGCCAGCAGCCGGTCGGCCAGGTCGGTGAGCCGGGTGGTCTGCATGGTGGTTCCTTTCCAGCGGCGGTGCGGCCGCGCGGGTCGGTGGTGCGGCACGAATCTAGTTCATCCGATCGCGCGCTCGGCGAGGTCCCACAGGCGGGTGGCGGCGGCCGGGTCCATCGACCAGGACGCGACGCCGGACTCGGCGTCCGGGCCGCCGGGGACCACGGTGGCCTCGTGCCGGTCCTCCTCGAAGTAGCGGCCGGTCACGTTGCCGGGGACGGGGGCGGCGGCCAGCATCGTCGCGGGGGCGGCGCCCTGCTGCGGGGTCTTGAAACCGGCCGGGTGCAGCAGGTTGCCGGACTCGTCCATGGCGCCCATCGCGCGCATCGTCGCGGCGTCCACGTGGCGTTGCAGGTTGGTGTGGATGCGGCCGGGGTTGGCGGCGTTGGCGACCACCCCGTCCGGCGCCCACCGTTTCGCGATCTCCACGGCTAGCAGCACCCCGGCGGCCTTGGACTGGGCGTAGGCGGTCCATGGATCGTACGGCCGCCGCTGGAAGTTGATGTCCTCGAAGTCGACGCCGGAGCGCAGCTGGGCGCCGGAGCTGACGATTGCGACCCGGGCGTCACCGGCTGCCCGCAGGTGGGTGTGCAGGCCGGTGGCCAGGGCGAAGTGGCCGAGGAAGTTGGTGGCGAGCTGGAGTTCCCAGCCGGCCGGGCTGAGCCGGCGCTCCGGGATCGCCATCACCCCGGCGTTGGCGACCAGGGCGTGCAGCGGGCCGTCCCAGCCGGTGGTGAACGCGCGGACCGCGTCCAGGTCGGTCAGGTCGAGGGTGACCACCCGCAGGCCCGCCAGGTGCAGCGGCCGGCGGGCGGTGACGGTGACGTCGGCGCCGGCCGCGGACAGGGCACGGGCGGTCTCCAGGCCGATCCCGGAGGTGCCGCCGGTGACGATCATGCGGCGGCCGGTCAGGTCGATACCGGTCAGGACTTCGGTGGCGGTGAGTGTCATGTCTCCACGGTAGGAACCCGAGACTGGACTGCCTATGATCTCTGCTCCAGGATAGTTGCGTGAGAGTCCAGACGGATCCGCTCGAGGACGTGCTCGCGCTGGTCGGCGCGTCCAGCCGCCTGTCCGCCGGGCTGCTGGCCGGCGGGGCGTGGGCGCTGTCGTTCGAGGCACCGGACACGGTCAAGTTCAACGCGGTCCGCCGCGGCCACTGCCTGCTCGTGGTGGACGGGGTGGAGCCGATCGCGCTCGGGCCCGGCGACTGTTTCCTGCTCGTCGAGCCGCGGCCGTTCACGATGGCCAGTGCGGCCGATGTGGCGCCGGAGCCGGCCGGGCCGTACTTCGCGGCGGCTGCCGACGGGGTCGCCCGGGTGGGGGAGGGTGCTGACACGTACGTCATCGGCGGCCGTTTCGATTTCGGCGATCGGGCCCGGGAACTGTTGCTCGACACGTTGCCGCCGGTGGTGCACGTGCCTGGCGGCAGTGCGGCGGCCGCCACCCTGGGCTGGGCGCTGGACCTGATCGACGCCGAGACCCGGGACCGGCCGGTGGGCTCCGGGCTGGTCGCCGAACACCTGGCCATGGTGATGCTGATCCACATCCTGCGGCTGCACCTCGACCGGGCGCCGGCCCGTACCGGATGGCTGGCCGGGCTGTCCGATCCGGTGGTGGGCGTGGCGCTGCGGGTGATGCACGCCCGCCCGGCCGACCCGTGGACGGTGGCCGAGCTGGCCCGGGAAGCGTCGGTGTCCCGGTCGCTGCTGGCCGCCCGGTTCCGGGCCGTGGTCGGGCGCGGGCCGCTGGAATACCTGACCGGCTGGCGCATCGAACTGGCCGCCGGGCGGCTGCGCCGGGGCGAGGACACCGTGGCGGCCATCGCCCGGGACGTCGGCTACGGGTCGGAGAGCGCGCTGAGCAACGCCTTCAAACGTGTCACCGGCACCTCGCCCCGCGACTACCGCAAGGCCCGCTGATCCGGTGGTCAGGCCCGGAGCCACTCCTGAGCACGCCGCAGGGTGCCCGGGGTCAGGTCGCGGTCGGCGTCGGCGACCAGGTCGGCGATGGTGACCGTGCGCAGCGAGTCGCGCCAGGCCCGGTCGGCGGAGTCCATCACCCGCGCGATCGGGCACGGTGCCGTGCAGTCCTGTGCCGGTGTCGCCAGCGGGCCCCGCTGCCGCACCTCGGTGCACCGGAACGCCGGCAGTGCGCCGTCGACGGCTTCGACGACGTCCAGCACGGTGATCCGCGCCGCGTCCCGGGTCAGCGTGTACCCACCGGAGTTGCCCTGGGTCGAGCGCACCAGCCCGGCCCGGGACAACGCCTGGAGCTGCTTGGCGAGATAGGTGGGGGAGACGTCGTGGAACTCGGCGAGCTTGGCCGCCGGAACCGGCTCGGAAGCCCTGCTCAACAGGGTGCAGCAGTGCAGCGCCCACTCGACGCCTCCGGACATCTTCACCGGGTGAGCCTAACGATCCGGAATTCCGGGGCGAACGTGTGTGGTCATGCCGACTCCAGGGTGGGATCAGGAAACTTGGGCGGTGGACCAGTGCCGGAAGCTGGTCCGGGCGATGCGGGCGTCGCCGACCGGGACCAGCGAGTCGCGCACGATCGGCACACCGAAGTAGCCGACTCCGGCGTCCTCCCGGACCGGGCGGTGGTCACCCTGTGCCGCCAGCGCCGGGCCGACGAACTCGGCGAACGACGCGCGCTCGGGCCCGGCGATCTCGACGGCGCCGTCGACCGGGGTGGCGGTGACGACGTCGGCCAGCACCGCGGCGACCTCCGCGGCGGCGATCGGCTGCAGATCGGCGGCGGGGAGCACCACACTGTCGCCCTCGGCCAGGCCGGCGCCGATGGTCGCGAGGAACTCGAAGAACTGGGTGGCCCGCACGATGGTGAAGGGGATGCCGGACCGGGCGACCAGTCGTTCCTGCGCGGCCTTGGCGTCCAGGTAACCCGGGTGCGAGAGCCGGTCGGTGCCGACGATCGACAGCACCACGTGATGGCGCACCCCGGCTTCCCGGCCGGCGGTGAGCAGGGTGGTGGTGGAGGTGGTGAAGAAGTCCATGACGGCGGCCGGCTCGAAGGCCATCCGGTTGGTCACGTCGACCACCGCGTCCGCCCCGGCCAGCGACGCGGCGACACCCTGACCGGTGATGGTGTCGACCCCGGTCGCGGGGGCGGCGGCCACGACGTCATGCCCCCGGGCACCGAGGATCTCGACCACCTGCGAACCGATGAGCCCGGTTCCTCCGACGACGACGATACGCATGAGCCCTCTCCTTGACTCGGACAACTCTTGTCCGCAACTGTACTCGGACAACTCTTGTCCGAGTCAAGGAGATGTGGCGCGCACGCCGACGACACCGCCGAACCGCGGCCGTGGGCGTCAGCCGTAGAAGTCCTCCAGAGCGTCCGGAACCTTGTCACCGGCTCCACCGGGATAGGCAATCCCCAGCTCACGGAAGTACACGGCGGCGAGTAGTTCGTTGTGGTGGTAGAAGATGACCGCCGCCCTCGTCGAGTCGAAGGTGTCCGGTGCGGCTTCCAGGTTCTTCAGAGCCTGCAGCTGATATCCGGCCACCCGCTTCCACTGCCCCGGATACCGTTCCTGATGCGCGGCCCGCTTGGCGTCGGTCGAGTTGATCGCCGTCATGACCCGGTCACACAGTTCCTGGGCCCATTCCTGCAGATCAGGACCTTCCAGCGGTACGCCGGACCGGAGGCCGCCGGTGCGGACCAGCCCTCGTGCCATGGCGTTCACGGGCGAGACCGCGCCGGACGGGGCGATGGTGAAGAGCCCGACCTGGCTCCGGTCGGCCGCCTTCCGCGCGTCGCCGGTGTATCCGGAGGTCGAGTAGAACAGATGATGCACCACATCGGGCCGGCTGCCGCGCAGCTGCTGGACCGGTCCGGAGCTGACCGGCTGGGCCTGCATCTTGACCTGGGCCACCCCCAGCTCGGAGATCACGTCGATGCCGCCGTCCCGTCCGGCGCCGGTGAGCCGGGCGTCCGGGAACCCGATCTCGCTCATGTGGGCCCGGGCGATCTCCTCCGCGGCCTTCCAGTCCGTCGGCATTCCGGTCGGCAGCACCGGGGCGAAGTTCGTCATCGTCTCGGGATCGGGTGGCGACGGCACCTCGGGGGTCTCCGGCAGCCGCCTGATGTGAGCCGCGGCGCCGTCCTCCAGGATGTCGAGGCCGGTGGTGTCCAGACGGTCGAGGAAGACCTTGAGGGTGAACTTGGGTCGACCGGGCGCCACGAGCTCCATGGCCAGCCCGCTCACCGGCCAGGTGGTCTGGTCGGACGTCCGGACCGCCCGGCCGGTGGCCAGCGGACCGGGCGCCACGGTGATCCGGGCCGTCTTGCGGTCGGCGACGATCCATCCGCGCAGGGTTCGCAGTGCGATGTCACCACCGCCGGCCGGCCGGGTCTTCTTCAGGATCGGATCGATCTGCCAGCCGGGGCCGGTGACGGCGTCCACCATGAGTTCGACATGGTCACCGGGTTGTAGCGTGGCCAGGATCCGGTCGGCGAGGATCGGTGAGACCGGGTCGGACGCGAGCCCGCCGAGATACCGCCGGTAGGCCCAGGCCGACCGGGCGTCGTCGGCGAAGGGTTGCCGATCGTCCGGAACCAGCGGTGTGCCCACGACCGGGGTGCCGCCGAGAGCCGCCTGCTCCTCCTTCTTGCGCTTGCGCCAGGCGAAGAACGCCCAGCCCCACAACACGATCGCGATCGGCGGCGCCCCGGCGGCCGACCCGAGCGCCCCCACGACCACGGCCGCCAGAAGCACGTTGTTCGAAACCGGATGCGACCAGGGACGCTTGGTGTTCTCGCTGGACAATGGACCCCCATGTGGAAATGATCTTGCTGAAGGTATCCATTGCCCGGTCCCCTTTCATCGCCCGTTCGTCGCGAGTGGAATCCGTCGATCAGCTGCGGATCGCCGGCCGGGCCGCAGCGCCGATGCGCTGGGGGCGACGCCTGCCGGTCGCCCCCAGCGCCCGATGTCAGACCGCTGCCGCGGCCGGCTCGCGGCGCCTGCCGATCAGCGCGTCCAGGGAGAAGTGGCCGGCGCCGAACGCCGCGATCAGCAGGAACGTCCAGGCGTACAGGGCGGCGCTGACACCGCCGTTCTCGACCGGGAGCAGGCCGTCGGGCTGGTGCACCACGAAGTAGGCGTACGCCATCGAGCCGGACGCCAGGATCGCCGCCGGGCGGGTGAGCAGCCCGAGCAGGACGAGGATGCCGCTGGCCAGCTGGATGACCGCGGCGTACCAGCCGGGCCAGGCGCCGACCGGGACCGCTCCACCGCCGGCGCCGCCGCCGAACAGTCCGAACAGGCTGGCCAGGCCGTGGCTGGCGAACAGCAGGCCGACGACGACCCGGAACATCGGCCAGGTGACCTGGGTGACACGGGATGAGGACAAGGGGAACTCCTCGGGTTGAAAGTGGTCAAACTCCGTGATCACGCTAGGTTCCGGATGTTTCCTGACTCTTAGGTAACCCTAAGAACTCGCTAAGAGCCGATCGCGTACGCTGACCCAGTTGTTTGCTGTTGGACAAATATCGACGACGGGCGGGGCCACACCATGACGGCGGTACCGGAGAACGCCGAACGCACCCTGTTCGGCCAGTCGATCGCCGTCTTCGCCGCGATGAGCGGGCCGGAGCACACCGTGCGGGCGGCGAACCCGGCGTTCTTCGCCGCCATCGGGGGCGCCGACCGCGAGCGCACCGGGATCCCGCTCGCCGACCTGATGCCCGAGCTGGCCGACCAGGGCTTCCTCGACCTGCTGGACCGGGTCTACCGCACCGGCGAGCCCTACACCGGCCGGGACGCCCGGGTGGTGCTGGGCACCGGCCCGGACGCCCGGGAGGCGTTCTTCGACTTCACCTACGAGCCGTACCACGACGCCGACGGCACGATCACCGGGATCCGGATGATCGGCGTGGAGACCACCCAGGTCAAACACGCCCAGCGGCTCACCGCCGAGCACCGGGCGCTGCTGGAGCAGATCGCCCGCCAGGCGCCCCTGACCGAGGTCCTCGACGGCATGGCCCGCAGCATCGAACGCCTCGCGCCCGACGACGTGCTGGTCTCGGTGCTGCTCGCCGACCCGGACGGCCGGCACCTGCGGCACGGCGCCGCGCCCAGCCTGCCCGATTTCTACAACGAGGCCATCGACGGCATCGCCACCGGCGAGGGGGTCGGCTCCTGCGGGACCGCCGCGCACCGCCGCGAGCCGGTCATCGTCACCGACATCGGCACCGACCCGTTCTGGACCGACTTCCGCGACCTGGCCGGCCGGGCCGGTCTCGCCGCCTGCTGGTCGACGCCGGTCCTGGCCCGCGACGGCACCCTGCTCGGCACGTTCGCCATGTACCACCGGACCCCGCGCGTCCCGCGGGACACCGATCTGGCGCTGGCCCACCTGTTCGCCGGCACCGCCGCCCTGGCCATCGAACGCCACCACATCGAACAGGCACAGCAGGCCGCCGAGGCCCGCGCCCGGGCCGCCCACGACGAGCTGGCGAAGACGGTCCGCTCCGAACAGCGGCTGCGCGCCGCCGCCGAACAGCGCGCCGCCGAGTCCGCCGAACTCGCCGCCCGGATGCGCGCCGCGGCCGCCGCCCAGGCCGCCGCCCCACACCCGGAGAAATGCCTGCTCGGCGGCCCCAAGGGCTGCACGAACCCAGCCGAACTCAAGGTCGCCGACTCGTGGGGCGACTCGGCCTGGGGCTGCCCCGCCCACGTCGAGGAGGCCATCATCAACGTCCGCTCGATCTTCATCGCCAGCGAGGAACTCGGCGGCCTGGCCGCCTACCTGAACCGCTGACCCCGAAGATCAAACCAATGCGGCAGTACGCCAATCGGCACCACAACCGCACCAGCCCGCGCTGTCAGTCCCACGCGAGGTCCGCGCCACCCCGGACCACCCGGCGACCGCCGGGCCGGATGCGATGGTCACCGGTTCCTCATTCGCGGATCTCGCGCATCTCATGGGCATACTCCGCGACGTCGACGCACCGCTCCTGACCGGGCTCCAGCAGCAGATCGACGAGCCGCTGCAGCTCGGCGACGGTCAGCCCGGCATCGCCCGTACCGTACAGCGGGTCGTAACCGCGGCGCGGCACCGGCCGGATGCCGCTGTACTCCACCGTCCCCCGAGCCCAATGCTCCATCGCCCGCTCGGCCAGGGCAGCGGCGTGCGGTCCGGCGCCGGCCGCCGGGCCGGGGAAGCGGAAGGCCGCCCCGAACCGCAGTTCCTGCTCCACGAACCGGTCCTGACAGAAGTCGAGACTCCATCCCGGCCAGTGCCCGGCGAACCGCTCCTCCAGCCCGAGGACCCGCTCGGTCGACCAGACCGTCGCACGCCGGGCCCCCGGATCCAGGTGCATCCTACCGCGAGGCATGTCCGGCCACGTCGACAGCCGGCGGAGGCCGTCCAGTTGATCGAGCAGAGCCCTGCCCGACCGCCACGTTGGCCCGATATTCCATCGGCGCAGCGTAAAGTCCACTGAGGCCCGTCACGCGGGCGGGATTGTCCATCGCAGCAGCGTCTCGCCGCTGTCCCCGGCTGCCAGGGTCACCGGATAGACCCGGCCGTGCTCCCGTCCACCGTCGTGCCGCATTGCGTAGTCGCCCGGATCCCAGCCGATCCCGAGCACCGGGCACCCGCCCACCTCGATCGCACCGACCCGCAGCGGATGCTGAAACCCGGCCCGCTGGAACCGGTGGAAGTCGGTGTGCTCGTCGACCGCGACCATCAGCCCCCGGCCGTGCACCCTCTCGCACCAGGCGCTGAGTTCCGCCGCCCGCGCTTCAGCCTCGGCCACCGGCAGGTCGAGCCACCCGTGGATCCCGTCGACGCCGATCCACGGAACCCGCTCGCCACCGAACAGCGCGTAGGCGTCCTCCTCGTACCGCCCCCAGTAGGTGACGTCGGCGAGACCGTCATCGGACTCGCCCTCCAGCCCGGTCCACCGGTCCAGCGCCATCGCGTCGCCGATCACCGTGCCGCACGGGTCGACGGGCAGATCCCCGAGCCGGACCGGCGCCGACCGATCCCGATCAGCGGGCCACGGCAGCCCGAGGCCGATCTCCAGGACCGCCACCGCCGGCTCCTCGTCGAACGGCGACGGCGAGGTGCTCGCCCGTACCGGCAAGGGCCGATCATCGGCGACGGCAACCGCGACCGCCTCGCAGAGCCCGTCCCGAAGATGCCCGCCACCGGCCGCCGCGACCGCGCCGGCGCGTGCGGACAGGGACGCGCCCAGGTCCGGCCAGTAGTCGATCCCGCCCGCCATGGCGAGCACGAGCACACCGGACGGAGCGCGAACGGATCCCAGGTCACCGAAGACGTCAGACACGGGCCCATCATGCCGCCCGGGTACGACATCCCCGGCCGGCCCGACGTCACGAGACCGACAACGAACTGTGGTGTCCCCGCCGGACGGGCCGCCTAGCGTTGGCCGTCCGTAACCCATTCCGGCCTGGCGGCCGGAGGAAGGAGACGAGCCATGGACGTGGCATCCGGAACCCTGATGAGGCTGGGCGACAGCGGTCAGATGCTGGCCGACCCGGGGCAGGACATCCGCGGGCGCAAGGTCCTGGACCGGGACCGCAACGAGATCGGCAGGATCGCCGAGCTGCTGGTCGACGCCCAGGAACGGCAGGTGCGCCTGCTGCAGGTCGAGCACGGCGGCCTGTTCGGCGTCGGGGCGACCCCGCTTTTCATCCCGGCCGAGGCGGTCGAGGAGGTGACCGAAACTGACGTCAGCCTGGACCGGACCCGGGTCCAGGTGGCCGACGCGCCCGCCTACGACCCGGAGCTCCTCGACCGGGACGAGCAGATGGCCCGGCTGTACGGGCACTACGGTTACGCGCCGTACTGGGCGCCCGGTTTCATCCCACCGCGCAGCGGTTTCTTCCGCTGAGCCCGGCGGAGCGATCCGGTGGCGGCCGCCATGTGCCGCCACCGGCCCCTCCCGATGCTGGTCCAAGATCCGGTGGGGCCGATACTGACATCGTGCACACCACCGAGGAGTTCGATGCGTTCGGGCCCTGGATCGACGAGGTTCACACCGTCGGCGACCTGCCCCGGCTCTACCGCGACGCGGGACTCGATCCGGCCGCCCACCGCCTGGTGCTGAAGGTTCCCCGCGACATCGAACGGCGCAACGCCAACGCCGCCATGCATCTGTACGACTACCTGATCGCCCTCGACGCGGAGACCCTGACCGTGCTGAGCCGGGTCGGCGACACGTACGAGACGGTCCGTCTGCCGCTCGACCGGGTGATGGCGATCCAGGACAGTGTGCGCCTGCTCAACGGCGTCCTGACCGTGCATGCGACGGACGGTACCGCGGTCACCGTCAGCTACAACGGTTCGGCGGCCGGCCCGATCCGCAACCTGATCCGGCTGCTGCGCCAGGGTTATCTCCCGCAGCGGGTGGAGCCGCCGATTCCGGACCCGTACCGGATCGAGCCCCGCCTGGACCGCGAGGACACCGGCCTGCTGACCGATTATCGTCACCTGGTCGAGCAGGAACCCCAACTGCAACTTCTCAACGTTTCGGTACGCCGGACGGTCACGCCGGTAGCCACGGCCGAACGGCTCTACCGCCGGATCTGGCCGATCGTCCTGCACGCCTCGATCACGGTCGCCGACGACCGGGAGATCCAGATCATCCACCGCCGGGACTGGTTCACCCCCGGCGGCGACGACCTGTCCCTGGCCCGCACGATCCTGCCCCGGGCCCGGGTCGGCGAGCTGACCGCGTACCCGCACGACCGCTACCAGGACGTGCACGTCCTCGCGGTGCGGGCCGGCACGACCGAGTTCGGTTTCCCGGTGCTGGCCGGCCCACTGTCCGCGGAGTTGATCAGCTCCGCCGGGAAGAAGGGCGCGGGGAGAAGGGGCTGATCAGGCCGCGGACCAGCCGATGGCCGGAGCCACGTGCTTGGTGATCGTCTCCAGCAGGCGGGTGTTGTACTCGACGCCGAGCTGGTTCGGCACCGTGAACAGGACCGTGTCGGCGGATCGGACGGCCTCGTCGGCGGCCAGCTCCTCGGCGATCCGTTCCGGGTCACCGGAGTAGGTGCGGCCGAACCGGGAGCGCACGCCTTCGAGCAGCCCGACCTGGTCCTGGTCGTCCTCCCGGCCGAAGTAGATCCGGTCGATCTCCTCGGTGATCGGCAGCACGCTGCGCGACACCGACACCCGCGGCTCCCAGTCGTGGCCGGCTTCCTTGAACGCCTGCCGGTACAGCTCGATCTGCTCGGCCTGCAGCCGGTCGAACGGAACCCCGGTGTCCTCGGACAGCAGCGTCGAACTCTGCAGGTTCATGCCGGTCCGGGCAGCCCATTCGGCGGTCGCCCGGGTGCCGGCGCCCCACCAGATGCGCTGCCGCAGACCGGGGGACTGGGGCTGGATCGCCAGGCCGCCACTGACCCCGCCGGTGCGGGCCGGATCGGTGCGGGCCACCGGCGTACCGGAAATGGCCTGAAGGAAGATCTCGGTCTTGGTCCTGGCGTTGTCGGCGGCGGTCTCGCCCTCGGTGGGCACGTAACCGAACGTCTCGGCGCCGCGCAGCGCGGTCTCCGGGGATCCCCGGCTCACGCCCAGCTGCAGCCGCCCACCGCTGATCAGGTCGGTGGCGGCGGCCTCCTCGGCCATGTACAGCGGGTTCTCGTAGCGCATGTCGATCACGCCGGTGCCCATCTCGATCCGCCCGGTGCGGGCCGCGATCGCCGCGAGCAGCGGGAACGGGGAGGCCAGCTGGCGCTCGAAGTGGTGCACCCGGACGTTCGCGCTGTCGACGCCCAGCTCTTCGGCGGCCACCGCCAGCTCGATCGTCTGCAGCAGCGAGTCGGAGGCGCTCCGGGTCTGCGACCCGTTCACGTCACGCCAGTGGCCGAAGGACAGGAACCCGATCTTCTTTCGCACGCCCCACCCAACCGCCCGGAGACCCGGGCGCATTCCCGGCTGTGTCGCAGCACATGCCGCCGAATGCGCCCGGGGCCGGTCAGGGCCGGTAGACGGCGGCGGTCAGCCGGCAGGCGTCCGGCGAGGCGGCGACGTCGGCGAAATCGTCCCAGCCGTCACCGATGTCGCGGCCGGAGATCGCCCACGCGCTGTTCCATTCCCGGTGCCGGTACTGCAGCAGGTCACCGGAGGCCGGAATCCCGAACAGGGTGTTGCCGCCGGCCGAGAACACGCCGCTGCCGAACTGGTCCCAGCCGGCGCCGGCCCAGACCTCCTTCGTCACCCAGGTACGGCTGGTGGTGTCGAAGTGCGAGCGGTACAGCCGGCCGTCGGCGGCGGCCCGGGAGTACAGCACCCCGGCGTCGGCGGCGAGCACCTTGTCATACTTGTCCCAGCCGGTGGCGATGGTCTGCTCGATCGACCAGGTCCAGTTCTGTTCGTTCAGGCGCGACCAGATCAGGTTGCCGGCGCTGTCGACGCGGTAGAAGTCGCCCTGCCGGTCCACGGTGATCTTGTCGCGGGAGCCGGGTAGCGCGTACTCGCTGAACTGGGTGCCGAGCGAGCGCACGGGGTAGGTCCAGCGGTCGGTCAGGCCACCCCAGACGTACTGGTGCAGGCCGTCGGCCTTGATGCCGTAGACCCGGCCGCCGGGGCCGCCGAGCACCTTGCCGAACTGGTTCCAGCCGGCCCCGATCGCGTTCTTGTCGTTCACGTACTCCCAGGTGGTGCTGGTGGTGGACGGGTCGTGCAGGCCGTACAGGTACATCTTCCCGTCCGGCGCCACGGCGAAGATCGAGGCGCTCGGCGAGCAGTCGGTGGACCGTGCGGTCGAGGTCAGGCTCAGGCCGTTCGGGACCGGGCGCTCCGCCGTCGTGGTCCCGCCGACCGCCGACACCGCCGTGGCCCCGGGCAGGCGGGCGACCATCCGGGTCGAGCCACCGCCGTCGAGACTGATCGCGTCGTCCGCGCCCAGCTCCTTGAGGGTCTGCGCGGTCTGCGCGAACGTCATGCCGCGCTCCCCGTCACCGTTGGCGGCCAGCACCCAGATCCGGGTGCCGTCGGCGGAGAACCCGATCGCCGTACGCGGCCGGGTCGTGGTGTCGGTGAAGGTCCTGGTGGTTCCGTTCTCCACCAGGATCCAGCTGGGGTGGGCGCCGACGGCGACGGTGGCGGCGGTCGGTTGCCCGGCGGCGTCGACGGGCCGGTAGTCGACGGTGACCGCGGTGCCGACGGTGAGCCCGGCGAGCCGGTCGACCCCGGCGCCGGTGCCGACGAGCGCCACCGAACCGGCCGCGACGGCGCCACCGGCGGTGGTGTTGACCGCGGTCACCCGGCCCTGGCTGACGACCACCTCGCGGACCCGGGTGGCGTTGCGGGTGGCGGAGCTCCGCGGGGCGCTGCCCCACAACTCGGAGTAGACCCCGACACCGTCGGCGATCAGCAGCGGCGAGTTCAGCTGGTCGGCGGTGAACGCGGTGCCACCGGCGGGCGTCACGGTGGCCTTCAGATACAGCTGGGTGTACGCGGCGAGAGTCCCCGCGCCGCTGGGGGTGAACGCGGCCACCCCGTTGTATCCGGCGGTGGCCGCCCGTCCGCTGCGCAGCGTCCCGTTGCTGATGGCCGTGCCGTTCGGTGCCGCGGTGCCGTCCTCGACCGGATCCCAGAAGTCACCGTTGACCGCGGCCACCGCCCCGCCACCGGTCGCCATCGCCTGCACGGTCTGGGTGCTGCGGCTGACGGTCGTCCCGGACAGGTATTTCACCCCGAGCGTGGGCGTGCTCAGATCCGCCTCGAAGACCTGGACGGGCAGCGCCGATCCGGTCCCGGTGACCGTGCTCAGGGTCAGCCCCGGAGCGATGGTCCGGGTGCCGGTCACGCCGACCGCCGCCGACGCGGGCCCGGCGGGCAGCACGACCCCGGCGGTGGCCGCGGTCAGACCGGCGAGCAGCAGGTAGCCGTACCTTCGGACTGGTACCAAGAGAATCTCCCCGTTGTCGATGTCCATCGTGGACCGCTCACCTTACCCACGGCCATCAAGTAGTCACCAAGGGTTCACCGTTACGCTGCTTTGGCATGGGGCTCGACTTCACCTGCATCACGCTGCCGCTCGACGCGGCACCGGTCCGGGCCATCCGCGCCGACCCGGCCCTGTGGGCGATCGCCGACGAGCAGCCCCCGTTCACCAGGCCGTGGCCGGGCGAGGACCTGCCGCAGATCAGCCGGGACCTGCTGGCCGTGGTGCCGCCCGGCACCCGCTGGACACCCCGCTGGTTCTCCAGCCGCAACCACGAACAGGCCGAGTACCTGCTGGACCCGGCCGCCTACCGGGCAGCGCAGACGTGGGAGCAACGCGAGCGGACCCCGGCGTACCGGGCGATCATGGGTGTGGAGGTCTTCGCCACCCACGCCACCAGCGGCCAGGGCATCCGCTGGCGCTGCTCGACAGCCACCCAGCTGGCCGAGGCGGCCGACCTGATCGACGCCCTGGACGTGGACGGCGCACGCCGGGCATATTCCGTCACCGACATGCACGACCAGGGCATCTACAAGGTCCACGAGTCCGGCGACACCTTCGACGACAACCTGCGCGACCTACGCTCCTGGGCCGACCACTGCCGAGACCTGTCCACCCGGAGCCTCGACCTGGTGATCACCCTCTACTGAGCGATCCCGGCCCGGGCCAGGAGATCCGCCAGCTCGGTGCCGTTGATCAGCGTCAGCGGTTTGCCCTCGGCGAACTCGTAGGTGCCGGGACCGAACCCGGACGTGGTGACGAGGATGCCTTTGATGGCGCCCCGGTGCTGGACCACGCCGTACAAATCCCGGACGACACTGGGCGCGACCGTCGCCCGGTATCGCTTGACCTGGATCACGATCAGCCCGCCGGTGATCGGGTCGGGATCCCGGGCCTCGACGTCGACACCGCCGTCGCCGCTTCCGGCCGTGTTCACCACCTGCAGGCCGCGGCTGCGGAACAGGTCTCCCACCAGGTGCTCGAAGCGTTCCGGGGCCATCTCGTGGAGGTCGGGACCGCCGTCGGGGTCCGGACCGGCCGGGTCGGTGCCGGGGCGGACCCGGCGGCCGGGCCGTACCTGGTCGAGCCGTTCCGGCCGGGCGGACACCTGGGCCCGGAGGTGACGCAGACAGGCGACCGCGTCGACCTCGCCCAGCCGTACCCCGTCGAGATCCTCCCGCCGGACCATCGTGGTGATCAGGAAACGTTCGGTGTCCTGGCCGGTGGCCGGATCACCGGCGATCACGTAGCCGTTGAACACGACCGACGCCACCTGCCCGAGATGATCGACCCGGAACACCTCGGCGATCACCCGCAGGGCGCTCTGGCAGAGCGCCTCCCGATAGAGCCCGGCCCGCTGACCGACCGGCATCGCGATCGGCTTGTACTCGTCGCTGCTCTTGACGTACCGGATCCGCGTCGCCTCCGGAACCGTCTCGAAACCCGGCAGCTGCCACTCGACGATCAACTGCCGGGTGTCGCCGTCCCACTCGGCCACCACCCCGCGGGGGAACTCCGCCGGCCAGCCCGCCCCGATCGACAGCACCGCGGTGAAGTACTCACCGACGGCGTCGGTCTCGCCGGCCCGCAGACGCTGGGGGAGGGCATCCACCCAGGCGTTGCGCTGCTCGGTCTGCTCCCGCACTGCTGACAACCAGGCCTGATGCCGCTGGTGCAGATCCGCCACCTGCCGAAGGCGCTCCGCTTCGGCCGCCTGTGCGGTACGCCAGTCGTGTTCATACCGGTCCCGGGCCCGGGCGACCAGGTCGGCGTGTTCACGCCGCGCGGCCGGTCGCAACGACTGCACCCCCGACAGTGGTGGCACCTGATAGCGGCCGGGATCGGGCATGAGCACCGGATGCGCCAGCGCCCCCGGATCGAACGGCACCATCGGCGCCGCGGCCCGGAGCTGCGCCGGATGCAGCGGCGGCAGGGCGATCCCGTCGGCCAGGACCCGGCGGAGCATCGCGCACCGGCACTCGAGTTCGGCGGTCTGCCGGGACGCCTCGGCCTCCCGCATGCTCTGGTAGGCCGCCACGGCGGCCCGATGCCCCTGGGCCGCCGCACGATGGGCGGATCGCTGAGCGTCTCGGTTTTCCTATGCGATCCTGGG
>NZ_BOMG01000118.1 GCF_016862075.1 Actinoplanes couchii
CCGTTCAGGTGCCGGGGACCACTGTGTCCCACACGTTCTCCTCCAACCACACCCGCACCCCACACCGGGTGCGATGGGCCGTCCTCGGCCGAGGCTTCCACCACCACGTGAACTCGACACCGCTACAACAGCGGGCCAGCACACGCGGCGGCGAAACGCCCGGAACACCCAGGATCGCACAGGAAAACTGAGACGCTGCGACGTTGCAGTTCCAGACCGAAAAGACCAAAGGCGATCTTCGATTGGCTGTACGCGTGACGACCGTCGTAGGACCGTTCCCAGTTCAGGTCGTCCCAGTTGATCGAGCCCCCGTTCGCCGCCACGCTCAGTTGTGAGGTGACCCGGGCGTGCCCGGCCCGCAGCAGCGGCAACAGCTGCCCGACCAGTGCGAAGTGCCCGAGATGGTTGCTGCCGAACTGCAGCTCGAACCCGTCCGCGGTGGTCTGCCGCTGCGGCGGCGTCATCACCCCGGCGTTGTTGATCAGCAGGTGGACCGGGCGGTCCTCACCGGTCAGGGTCGCGGCCAGCGCAGTCACCGACGCCAGCGACGACAGGTCGAGATCCCGCAGCGACACGACCGCCCGCGGGTGCTCCCGCCGGATCCGGGCCAGCGCGGCGTCGCCTTTGCGGCGGTTACGGACGGGCAGGATCACCTCGGCGCCGGCGGCCGCCAGCCGGGTGGCGACGATCAGCCCCACGCCGTCGCTGGCGCCGGTGACGACGGCCAGCCGGCCGGCCAGGTTCTGCACGGTGAAGTCCACGGTTGCTCCTCGTTTCGGGTGCTCCCAGCCTGCGGCCGCGCCGGCACCTCATCCAGGGCCTCCCGATCCCAGGCTGCGCGACACGGTCAGGGTGGGATCGGCAGGCCGTGGTTACGCTCCGGCGCCGGTGGTAGAACGGGGTTCTCCACCCGGGAAGGCACCCACGTGATCGATCGAGCCGGACTCGCCGGTTTCCTGCGCCGGCGCCGGGCGGCGCTGCAACCGGAGGACGTCGGCATGCCGCGCGGCTCCCGGCGGCGCACCGACGGGCTGCGCCGGGAGGAGGTCGCCACGCTCTGTCACATCTCCGCCGACTACTACAGCCGGCTGGAACGTGAGCGCGGTCCGCACCCGTCCGAGCAGATGATCGCCTCGATCGCGCAGGGCCTGCGCCTGTCCCTGGACGAACGTGACCATCTGTTCCGGCTGGCCGGGCACCACCCGCCGCAGCGGGGCGCGTCCAGTGTCCACGTCAGCCCCGGCCTGCTGCGGATCCTGGACCGGCTCGGCGACACCCCGGCCGAGATCGTCACCGAGCTGGGCGAGACGCTGCGCCAGACCCCGGCGGGTGTCGCGCTCACCGGAGACCTCACCCGCTGGACCGGCCCGGCCCGCAGCATCGGCTACCGCTGGTTCACCGATCCGGCGACACGCGCCCTCTACCACCCCGGCGACCACGAGCTGATGTCGCGGGTCTTCGCGTCCGGGCTGCTGGAGACGGTCGCCCGCCGGGGCCCCGGCTCGTGGGCGGCCCACCTGCAGAGTCTGCTGCTGGACCAGTCCGAGTGCTTCCGGAAGGTGTGGGAGCAGCAGGAGGTCGGGGTCCGTTTCGAGGACCAGAAGCGGTTCGTCCATCCCGAGCTGGGCCTGCTGGAGCTGGAGTGCCAGTCGCTGCTCGATCCGGCGCAGTCGCACATGCTGCTGGTCTACACCGCGGTCCCGGGCAGCGAGAGCCACGAGAAGCTGCGACTGCTCGCGGGAGCGTTAAGCTCCACCCCGTGACCGACGCCGTGCGCGCCTATTACGCCTCCTTCCATCGACGGGAACTCGGCCGGTTGGAGACAGCGGAAGGGCGGGTGGAGTTCGCGCTGACCACCCGGCTGCTCGATGCGCGGCTGCCCACCGAGGGGCGGGTGCTGGACATCGGCGGCGGGCCGGGGCGGTATGCGGCCTGGCTGGCCGGGCGCGGGCTGCGGGTGACCCTGGCCGACCTGTCGCCGAACCTCCTGGAGCTGGCGGCCGAGCATCTGACGGAGACCGGGACGACCGGGGTCGACGAGATCGTCCAGGCCGACGTGCGGGACCTGAGCCGTTGGCCGGACGCCACGTTCGCGGCGACGCTGGCGCTGGGGCCGTTCTACCACCTGCCCGACGAGGCGGACCGGCGGCGTGCGGTGGACGAGATCGTGCGGGTCACCGCGCCCGGCGGGCTGGTGGCGATCGCGCTGATCCCCCGGTGGATACTCCTGCGGCGCACCCTGTCCATCCCGGACGAGCGGTACCGGCTGGCCGACCCGGAGTTCGTCGACGCGCTGCTGACCCGGGGCGAGTTCACCAATCCGATCGCCGGCCGGTTCACCGGCGGTTACGGCGCGGACACCGCTTTCGACCCGCCCGGCCTGGAGCGGATCCTGCTGGCCTCCACCCACGGTTTCGCCACCGGCCTGGAGAGCCAGCTGGACGAGCTGCGGATCGACGACCCCACGACGCACGAGGCGACCCTCGACATCCTCACCCGCACCGCCACCGACCCGGCCCTGCTCGGCACCGCCGGTCACCTGCTCTACCTGGGCCGCCGCCCCGCCTGACCGGTCAGGAAGTCCCGGATCGCGCCGGTCCACACCGCCGGGTTGTCGAGAAACGCCACGTGCGCGGCGTCCGGAACCTCGACCAGGGTGCTGCCCGGCACCGCCGCGTGCAGCCGCCGGGCCAGCCCGATCGGAAAGGTCATCTCCCGCTCCCCCTGCAGCAGGAGCACCGGCCCGCCCCAGTCGCGCAGCGCACTATCCGGGTCGTCGGGTGCTCCGGGCCGCAGGGTGCCGGCCGCGTACGGCGCGTTCCAGTCACTGGAGAACCGGACCGCGTCGATCAACTGGAGCCAGTGAGGCAGCAGGTCCAGGTTCCACAGGTCGAGTGGGGCGCTCGCGACGGCCATCGCCCGGCTCAGCGCCCCGTCGGGGGCGTCCGGCCGGTACAGGGCCGGGTCGATCGGGGCGGACAGGGTGCGCCGGTGCCGGTGGTCCGGTGAGTCGTCGCGGCTGAAGTCGCGGTAGGCCGAGGTGGAGGCCAGGATCGCCGAGCGGACCACGCCGGGGTGCTGGGCGACGGTGCGCATGGCGATCATGCCGCCGTAGGAGAAGCCGAGCACGTCGGCCGGGCCGGTGCCGAGGCCGGTGATCAGGGCGGCGACGTCGTCGGCGAGCAGGTCCGGTTGCAGGGCCTCGACGGGCAGGTCACCGATCGGTGGAATCCGGCTGCTGCGGCCGCATCCGCGCAGGTCGAAGAGGACGATGTGGGCAATGTCGGCCAGTGGTTCCACGGCGGGCACCAGATAGGAGTGGTCCCAGGTCGGGCCGCCGTGGATGACGATCAGCGGCGGCAGCGCCGGGTCGCCGAGGCGCCGGACGAACAGGTCGGCCACACCACTCCCATCGATTGACAGCGATCACACCCTATCGAGACCAAATCCTATCGACTATATATGTGTTGTGGGTCTCTTCTCGGTCCGAAAGGGACGAGACGGCCATACGATCATGCACGCCGGCCGCCGGGACCACCCCTCCCGCGGCCGTGATCCCACTTCACACCCGAAGAAGGCACCGTGACAGTCGACGTCTCCCGGCATCCACTGCGGTCGCTGACTGCCGATCGCTGGGCGGTCGCCGGCGGTGTCACCATCGTCGCGTTCCTGCTGGTCGCGGCGGCAGCGCCACTGCTGTCGGGGCTGGCCGGGCAGGATCCGTACACGTACGACCTGAACGCCGTCTCGGACTCCGGGGCGCCGATCGGCTTCGGCGGCGGGATCAGCGCCGACCACTGGTTCGGTGTCGAGCCGATGACCGGGCGCGACCTGTTCGCGATCGTGGTGCACGGCGCGCGCACGTCCTTCCTGGTGGGATTCGCGGCCACCGCCCTGTCGATGCTGATCGGCGTCGTCGCCGGCGTGACCGCCGGATACTTCGGCGGCTGGTACGACCGGGCGATCAGCCGCTTCATCGACGTGATGTTCGGCTTCCCCTGGCTGGTCTTCGTCATCGCCCTCGGCGCGATCGTCCCGGCCGCCTTCCCCAAGCAGCTGCTGATCATCCTGGTGATCGGCCTGTTCGGCTGGCCCGGCGTGGCCCGGGTGGTACGCGGCCAGACGATCGCCCTCCGGCAGCGCACGTTCGTGGTCGCCGCCACCGCGCTCGGCGCCGGCCCCGGGCACCTGCTGCGCCACCAGTACCTGCCGAACCTGGTCTCCACGATCATCGTCTACAGCACCATGACCATCCCGTCGATGATCGGCGCCGAGGCCGCCCTGTCGTTCCTCGGTGTCGGGGTGCCGCCGCCGACACCGGCCTGGGGGCGCACCATCGGTGACGCCGTCGCGTGGGCGCCGACCGACCCGATGTTCCTGGTCTTCCCGGGCACCGCGCTGTTCCTGGTCACGCTCGCGTTCAACCTGTTCGGCGACGGCCTGCGCGACGCACTGGACCCGAGGACCATCCGATGACGACTCTGCGATTCCTCGGGCTGCGCCTGCTCGGCATGGCCGGAACACTGCTGGTGATCAGCGTACTGACGTATGCGGTCTTCTATCTGCTGCCGACCGACCCGGCCATGCTGTCCTGCGGCAAGCCGTGCACCCCGGCCCGGCTCGCCGAAGCCAGCGCCTTCATGGGCTACGACAAGCCCTGGTGGGCGCAGTACCTGGACTTCCTCGCCGGCATCGTCACCGGCCGGCACTTCGGGTCCGGGCTGGCCGCGGTGGACTGCGCCGCACCCTGCTTCGGCTTCTCGTTCCGCCTGAACACGCCGGTCACCGAACTGATCCTGGACCGGGCGCCGGTCACCTTCTCGATCGCCGCCGGGGCCGCCGTGCTGTGGCTGATCATCGGCGTCTCCGCCGGGGTCGCCGCCGCCGTCAAGCGCGGCACCGCCGTCGACCGGTCGGCGATGCTGCTCTCCACCGTCGGCGTCTCCGCCCCCAGCTACCTGGTCGGGCTGCTCGGCATCCTGCTCTTCGGCTTCACCCTGGACATGGTCCCGGTCGGCGGATACGTCCCGTTCACCGAGAGCCCGGTCGACTGGCTGTGGCACCTGGTCCTGCCCTGGACGGTGCTCGCGCTGCTGTCCGCCGCGATCTACGCCCGGCTCACCCGCGGGCAGATGATCGAGGTGCTCGGCGAGGACTACATCCGCACCGCCCGGGCCAAGGGCCTGCGGGAACGCCGGGTGATCGGCAGGCACGCGCTGCGCAACGTGCTGATCCCGGTGATCACGGTCTTCGGCCTGGACCTGGGCAGCCTGCTCGGCGGCGCGGTCATCACCGAACGCGTCTTCAGCATGCAGGGCCTCGGCGCGCTGCTGATCGACGCGGTCAACACCGTCGACCTGCCGGTGATCGTCGGCGTGACCCTCTTCTCCGCGCTTCTGGTGATCGTCGCCAACTTCGCCGTGGACCTGGTCTACAGCGCACTGGATCCCCGGGTGTCCCGGTGACCCTCTGTCCCCCGTACCGAAGAAGGAAGGTGTTGACCTTGATGCGCAGAACCGCGGTGGCTCTGGCCGCCACGCTCATCCTGACCGGCTGTGGCGCCAACGATCCGAAAGCGGCCGAGGGAGGTGACAGCGGCGGCAAGGGTGGAAAGTTGACCATCCTCAGCGCGTCCACCGACATCAACTTCGACCCGGCCAAGAGCCAGAACCTGGCCATCACCACCCTCGGGCTGGTGCTGCGCCGCCTCACCACCTGGGACATCCAGGCGGGCAAGGAAGCCACGGTGGTGCCCGACCTGGCCACCGACACCGGCACCAGCAGCGACGGCGGCAAGACCTGGACGTACACACTCAAGGACGGCCTGTTCTACCCGGACGGTTCGCCGATCACCACGGCCGACGTCAAGTACGGCCTGGAGCGCTCGTTCGCGGCCGAACTGTCCGGCGGCCTCGGCTACCACAAGGGCCTGCTCGTGGGCGGTGGCGACTACAAAGGCCCGTACACCGGCGGGGAACTCGCCTCGATCGAGACGCCGGATGCCAAGACCATCGTCTTCAAGCTGAACGCGCCCTACGGTGACTGGCCGTGGATCGCGTCGATGCCCGCGTTCGCGCCGGTGCCGAAGGCCAAGGACGACCCGAAGACGTACACCCAGAACCCGGTGGCGTCCGGCCCGTACCAGGTGGCCTCCTACCAGCAGGGCACCTCCGTGGTCCTCAAACGCAACCCGAAGTGGGACGCCGCCACCGACACCGTGCGGGCGGCCGGCCCGGACGAGGTGGTCTTCCAGCTCGGCCAGGACGCGACGGTCGCCGCCCAGCGGCTGATCGCCGACTCCGGCGACGACAAGTTCGCCTTCGGCGCGGGGTTTGTGCCGCCGGCCCAGCTGGTGCAGATCGAGTCCAACGCCTCCGCCAAGCAGCGCCTGGTCACGTCGGACGCGGGCGCGCTGGCCTACCTGGCGATCAACACCCAGCGCGGCCCGCTCAAGGACGTCAAGGTCCGGCAGGCTCTGCAGTACGCGGTGGACAAGAAGGCGTTCCAGGTCGCGTCCGGCGGCGCTGTCGGCGGCGACATCGCCACCACCCTGATCACCCCGGGCATCGCCGGCCGCCAGGAATACGACCTCTACCCGGCCGACCCGTCCGGCGACGCGGAGAAAGCGAAGCAGCTGCTCACCGAGGCCGGGCAGAGCAAACTCAGCCTGGTCCTGCTCTCCGAGAACGACCCGCAGTCCCTCGCCCAGGCGCAGGCCATCCAGCAGGGCATCCAGCGCGCCGGGATCACCGTCACCATCAAACCGGCCGACGAGAACACCGTCATCGAGCAGACGACCGGCGACAAACCCGACTACGACCTGGCGATCAGCAGCTGGCAGCCGGACTTCCCCAGTGCCAACGGCAACATCCAGCCCCTTTTCGGTACGAGTGAGATCGGCGGCGGTGGCTACAACATCTCCCGCTACTCCGTCCCCGAAGTGGACACCCTGATCGGTCAGGCACTCGGCGAGACCGACGCGGCCAAGGCGCAGGCGCTGTGGGCGCAGGCCGACAAGCGGATCCTGCAGGACGCCCCGGTGGTGCCCCTGATCTACACGAAGAACTCGTTCCTGCACGGCTCGAACGTGAAGGACTTCTTCGTGGCCGCGTTCCCGGCGTACCCGAACTACCTGAAGGTGACGCTGAGCAACTGATGCTTCTCTCGGTGCAGGACCTCACCATCTCGTTCGAAGCCGGTGGTGACCTGTCCGAGGCGACCCGCGGCGTGGCTTTCGAGCTGCGCCGCGGGCGTGTCCTCGCACTGGTCGGCGAGTCCGGATCGGGCAAGAGCGTCACCGCCATGGCGATCCTGGGACTGTTGCCCGGCACCGCCGCCGTGCGCGGCAGCATCACCCTGGAGGGCGAGCAGCTGCTCGGCGCCGCCCCCGACCGGCTGCGGGAACTGCGCGGCGGCCGGATCGGCACCGTCTTCCAGGAGCCGATGGCCGCCTTCAACCCGGTCTTCACCATCGGCGACCAGATCGGCGAGGCGATCCGCACCCACCGCCGCCTCACGTCCGCCGCCGTCCGGGAACGGGTCGGCGACCTGCTCGGGACCGTCGGCCTCGACGACCCGGAGCGGATCGCCCGCTCCTACCCGCACCAGCTCTCCGGCGGACAGCTCCAACGCTCGATGATCGCGATGGCGATCAGCTGCGACCCGGTCCTGCTGATCGCCGACGAACCGACCACCGCCCTGGACGTCACCGCCCAGGCCGGCATCCTGGACCTGCTGCGCGAACTGCGCGGCCGGATCGACACGGCGATCCTGCTGATCACCCACGACATGGGTGTGGTCGCCGACCTCGCCGACGACGTGGTGGTCCTGGAGAACGGCCGGGTGGTGGAGTGCGCGCCGGTCGCGCGGCTGTTCGCCGAACCCGCCCACGAGTACACGAAGACGCTGCTCGACGCGGTGCCCACGTTCGGCGCGACCCGCCCGGCCCCCGCTGCCGGGGCGGGCATCCTGTCGATACGCGACCTGGTCGTCGACTACTCCAGCCGGGTCCGCGCGGTCGGCGGCGTCTCCCTCGAGATCGCCGCCGGTGAGGTGCTCGGCCTGGTCGGCGAATCCGGCTCCGGCAAGTCGACCATCGGCCGGGTGCTGGCCGGACTGACCCCGGTCACCTCCGGCGCCGCCCTGGTCGCCGGCACCTCCCCGGTCACCAGCACCTCCCCGGTCACCAGCACTTCCCCCGTCGCCGGCATTTCCCCGGTCACCGGCACCTCCCCGGCCGCCGGCATCGACATCGCGCGGCTGGCCCGGCATCCGTGGCGCAACGCCCGCGCGCTGCGCCGGGCCCGCTCCGGGATCGGCATCGTCTTCCAGGACCCGGCGTCCTCCCTGAACCCGCGCCGCACCGTGGCCGACAGCATCGCCGAACCCCTGGTCCTGCACCGCGACCTGACCGTCGCCCAGCAGCGCGTCCGGGTCGGCGAACTGCTCGACGCGGTCCAGCTGCCCGCGGCGATGGGCAGGCGCTACCCGCACGAGATGTCCGGCGGCCAGCGCCAGCGGGTCGCCATCGCCCGCGCCCTGGCCCTGAACCCGCCACTGCTGATCGCCGACGAACCGACCAGCGCCCTGGACGTGTCCGTGCAGGCCCGGATCCTGGCACTGTTCCGGTCGCTGCAGGACGACTTCGGTTTCGCCTGCCTCTTCATCAGCCACGACCTGGCCGTGGTGGAACAACTCGCCCACCGGGTGGCGGTCATGCACCGCGGCCTGATCGTCGAACAGGGGTCCACCGAGCAGGTGCTGCACAACCCGCAACACCCGTACACCCAGCGGTTGCTGGCCGCGATCCCGGTCGCCGACCCGCAGCGTCAGGCCGACCGCCGGGCCGCCCGTGTCCCGGCCGACCATTGAGCTCGGTCCGGCTGCGGCCCCTGACCATCGCCGACGCCGAGGTGATCGCCGGTTGGGCGGCCGACCCCGATTTCCGCGCGGTCGCCGACTGGCCAGACCGCACACCCGAGCAATACCTGACCTTCCACCGCGGGCTGATCACCTCGCCGCCGCCCGACCTGCTGAGGCTCGGAGTGATCCACAACGGCGACCTGGTCGGCTATGTGGACCTGCACGGCGACGACCCGCACTGGCGTGAACTGGGTTTTGTGATCGGTGAACGCTCCCGCTGGGGCGCCGGCCTGGGCCGGGCGGCAGCAGAGGCCGCGACAGCCCACGGCTTCGACAGCCTGAACCTGCACGAGATCCGAGCCGAGGCCGCCACCGGCAACCACCGCTCCCTCCGAATCCTGCACAGTCTCGGCATGACCCGGCAGCCCCACTCCGGTCCCCGGCAACGCTTCGTCCTCCGAGCCGGATGATCGCGGGGATCGCCACCCGGCCCGGCTACGCATCAGGCCAGGCCGGGTGGGGGTGCGGTGGTCAGGAATCGGCGGTGTCGGGCTGGTTTCGGCGGTGGATGCTCATCCAGGACTCGACGTCCCCGGTCAGCCAAACCTTGCCCTGGGAGAGGTCAGCGATCGGCTCGGGGAAGTCCGTCCGGTTGGTGATCATGTAAGCGCGCTGGCGGCTGACCCCGCCGAGACGAACGCGGATCTCGTGGGCGCCCATGAACCTGAACTGCTCTTTCGACATGCTCACGACTATAGTGTCGAGACTAGGTGTCCCAAACTCCTCCGAGCGGCTGCAGACACATCTCCGTCGAGCTAGTCCCCCGGTCGATGGAATCGCGCGCGCGACCGTCGTCATTCGACAGGACTACCCGGACACCTCCGCCGGTTGATGTGCCGTCCCCGGTGGAGCGCCTGGCTTTCCCGCCGTGAACAGCATTCGAAAAGTTCTCGCTGTCCTGGTGGGCCTGGCTGTGGCGGGGCCCGCGGCGCCCGTGCACGCGGCCGCCGATCCGCATCTGCCGACGCCGAGCGGGTCACGTCCGGTCGGGACCACGACCCTGCACCTGACCGATACCTCCCGACCCGACCCCTGGGTGCCGAATATCGGCGTACGGGAGATGATGGTCTCGCTCTGGCATCCCGCACGGGTGCCGGGGACGCGGCGGGCCGCCTATCTGACACCGACCGAATCCCGGCTGCTCCTCGAGGACGCGGGGCTCACCGACCTGCCGTCCGATCTGCTGAGCACGGTCCGGACGAACGCCTGGACCGATGCCGCACCGGCCGGCCGACGGCACGGTTCGCCGCTGATCGTGCTCTCCCCCGGCTTCGGCAAACCCCGCAGCGAACTCACCGGGCTCGCCGAGGACCTGGCCAGCCACGGGTACGTCGTGGTGGCGGTCGAGCACACCTATGAGAGTGTCGCCACCACGTTCCCCGACTGGCGGGTCACCACCTGCGCCGCGTGCGATCACCCGATCCGGGACACCGCGTTCTGGCGCAAGGCCACCCAGGGTCGGGCCGCCGACGTCTCCTTCGTCCTCGATCAGCTTCCGCGGCGGAGCGGTGCCGCGCTGATCGACCCGGACCGGATCGGGATGTCGGGACAGTCGGTGGGCGGGGCCGCCACCCAGGCCGCGATGGTGACGGACCCCAGGATCCGTGCCGGGATCGACGTCGACGGCCTGACCGCCGGCGAGGTGTCCCCGGGGCTGGCCCGGCCGTTCCTGTTCCTCGGCCGGCAGGACAACTTCAGCCCCGGCATGCCGGCCGCCGACACGTGGGAACGCGACTGGCCGCTGCTGACCGGCTGGAAACGCTGGCTCGTCGTGGACGGCGCGGTCCACTCGTCCTTCACCGACCTGGCCCTGATCGCCGAACAGATCGGCATCGACCTCGGAGCCGAACTACGCGCACCGCGCGGTACGGCGATCACCCTCCGGTACGTCCGCGCGTTCTTCGACCTGCACCTCCGCAACCGCCCGACACCCCTGTTCACCGGGCCGTCGGCGGCCTGCCCCGAGTCCATCAGGTCCGGATCCGCACGTCGGCCCGTCCGTCAGGGCGGGCGGTGACATCGGCGTCCACCTCGTAGACCCGGCGGATCAGGTCCGGGGTCAGCGCCCGGGCGGGCGGGCCGTCCGCGACGACGCTCCCGTGCTGCAGGACTATCACCCGGTCGCAGAAGGCGGCGGCCAGTTCCAGGTCGTGCAGGGCCGCCACCACGGTCGCCCCGCACGAGCGCAACCGGTGGAACAGGTCGAGGCGGTGCCGGATGTCGAGGTGATTGGTGGGCTCGTCCAACAGCAGCAGGTCCGGTTGCTGCAGCAGCGCGCGGGCGATGTCGACCCGCTGGCGTTCGCCACCGGACAGCCCGTTCCAGCGCCGCCCGCCGAAACCGGGGAGGCCGGCCCGCACCAGCGCCTCCCCGGCCATCGCGGTGTCGACCACCGACACCGGGGCCAGCCGGGAACGATGCGGGATCCGGGCCAGCAGCAGCACGTCCAGGACCGTCATGTCGACATCCGACGGGACGTGCTGGGTGACGATCGCGACCCGGCGGGCGAGTGCACGGCGGGGCACGGCCGCCCGGTCGGCGCCGTCGAGCAGGACCCGGCCCTGGTCCGGGCGGCGCAGACCGGCGAGCACCCGCAGCAGGGTGGACTTGCCGGAGCCGTTGGGGCCGAGCAGACCGACGAGCGTCGCCGGGAGGGCGGTCAGGTTCACCCCGGTCAGCAGGGACCGTCCGGTCACCCGTACGGCGACCTCCTGTGCTTCGAGGTTCATGCCTTTTCCTTCTGTCCGCGCCGGAGCAGGATCGCGAAAGCGGGCACCCCGAGCAGCGCGGTGACCACGCCGACCGGCACCTCCTGCGGGGCGAAGACGGTGCGGGCGGCGGTGTCCGCCCAGATCAGGAAGATCGCGCCGAGCAGTGCGCAGGCCGGCAGCAGCACCCGGTGCCGGGAACCGGCCAGCACCCGGGCCGCGTGCGGAACGGTGAGGCCGATGAATCCGATCGCGCCGCTGGCGGCCACCAGTGTCGCGGCGAGCAGGGCGGTGGCGGTGAACAGCAGCGCGCGGACCCGCGCCGGGGAGAATCCGAGCGACTGGGCGACGTCGGCGCCGAAGGTGAAGGCGTCCAGGGCGGGCGCGGCCGCCCAGCAGCAGAGCAGCACCGCCCCGGCGGCGGCCGCGGACAGCGCGACGGCCGGCCAGGACGCCGCGGTCAGCGAGCCGAGCAGCCAGAACGTGATGCTGCGGGTGTTCTGCGCGGTGGCGTCGGAGACCACGATCAGGCTGGTCAGGGCGGCGAACAGCTGGCCCGCGGCGACACCGGCCAGCAGGATCCGGGCCGGTTCGGTCCAGCGCCGCCCGGCCAGGGCCAGGGTGACCGCGAAGGCGGCGGCGCTGCCGAGGAAGGCCCCGGAGGCGAGCGCGGTGGCGCCGGAGGCGATGCCCAGCACCAGCACGGCGACCGCGCCGGTGGAGGCGCCGGCCGAGATGCCCAGCAGGTACGGGTCGGCGAGCGCGTTGCGGGTGAGCGCCTGCAGCACCGCGCCGCACACTGCCAGGCCACCGCCGACGACCGCCGCGAGCAGCACCCGCGGGGCGCGCAGATCCCACACGATGTGGTCGGTGATCGGGTCACCGGTGGTGCCGGTGAGAGCCCGGGCCACCTCCACGAAGGTCAGATCCGCGGCCCCGACGGTGATCGCGCCGACCGCGCTGAACAGCAACGCCGCCAGCATCAGCACTGTTCTCACCGGCGCGCGTACACCACGTAGTCGTCGAGGTACTGCCAGATCGTGCCGGTCTCGGCGAACCCGGCCGTGCGCAGCGCCGCCAGGTGGAATTCCAGCGAGGACAGCGGCTGGGGCGGCCGGTTCGCGAAACGGCGCTCCCGTTCGGCGGCGAGGGCGTCGATGGCCGGGTCGCGGCGGGCCTCGGTGTACCAGTCGTCGTAGCCGAGGGCGCCCGCCGCGAACGCCTCCCGCTGGGTCAGCGCGTCGTGCCGGTCGGCCAGGTCGCGCATCGTCGGTGACTCCGGCCCCCAGCGCAGGTGGTCGCCGTTGAGCAGCAGACCACCGGGCGCCAGCATGCCGGCTACCCGGGTGTAGACGTCGAGCAGTTGCCCCGGGGACAGCCAGTGCAGGGCGGTCGAGCTGAGCACCGCGTCGACCGGGGTCTCCCAGCCGGTGCCGAGCAGGTCGGCGTCGACGACGGTGGCCCGGTCGCCGAGGGCGCCGCGGGCCACGTGCAGCAGGATCGGGTCGTAGTCGACGGCGATCACCCGGGCCTTCGGGAAGGCGCGCAGCACCCGGTCGGAGATGGCGCCCGGCCCACAGGCCAGGTCGAGGACGGTGAACTCCTCGCCCAGGTGCAGGCGCAGCACTTCGAGCATCACGGTGAAGCGCTGCTCGCGGTGCGCGATGTAGGCCTCCTGCTGGGTGTCCCAGGCGGTCAACAGTTCCCGGCTCACTTGCCGAACTCCTTCAGTGCGGTGGCGACCTGCTCGACGGCGGTCACCGAGCGGATGGACGGGTCCATCGAGGACCCGGAGACGGTGACCAGGCGGTTGTTCCGCACCGCGTCGAGCTGGGCGGTGACCGGGTTGGTGCGCAAAAACTCGGCCTTGGCGGCGGCGCTGTCGCCGTCACCGCCGCGGGTCAGGTCGGCCAGGACGATGACGTCCGGGTCACGCTGGGCGATCTGCTCCCAGTTGCCGGCCGGCCAGGTCTGCGAGGCGTCGCCGTACGTGTTGCGTACGCCCAGGTGGGTGCTGATCGCGGCCGGCAGGCCGTTCGGTCCGGCGACGTACGGCGTGGTGGTTCCGGAGTAGTAC
Source organism: Actinoplanes couchii (assembly GCF_016862075.1). Taxonomy (GTDB): domain Bacteria; phylum Actinomycetota; class Actinomycetes; order Mycobacteriales; family Micromonosporaceae; genus Actinoplanes; species Actinoplanes couchii. Next base: position 13,708 of record NZ_BOMG01000118.1, read on the forward strand.
CAGAGCACCTCCGTGGTGTCCGTCCCGGCGCCCTTGACGGCGTCGAGGCGGGCCCGCTGGGCGGCGACGATCTCGGCGCCCTTGCCGTCGACCCCGAAGACGCCGGCGATCTCGGTGATCTCGGCCAGGATGCCGTCGAAGGTGACCGCCTTCTCGCCGGTGGTGGGGTCCTCGCAGGCGAAGCGGGACAGGTAGGCGGGAATCTTCAGGTCGGCCAGTTCGGCGCGCGGGCCGGCGGCGTCGGTGGCGTAGGCCGAGGTGAAGGTGGAGTAGACGAAGTCGGGCCGGGCCTGCAGGACGGCCTCCCGGTTGGGGTAGAGGTCGGCGAGCTTCGGTACGGCGTCGTAGGCGGCCGTCAGCTCGGGCAGGACCGGGTCGGTCTGGTACGAGGTGCCGATCATGCGGTCGCTCAGGCCGAGGGAGAGCAGGATCTCGGTGGCGTTCTGTTCCAGGGTGAGGGCGCGCTGCGGAGCGGTGGTGACGCTGACGGTCCGCCCGCAGTTGGTGATCGTGGTGCCGGCCGGCGGCGTGCTGCTCGCCGGGCTCGCGGCGCCACGCGAACAGCCGCCGGCGACGCCCAGCACCACCACCAGACTGAACATGACAACGGTTTTCATGTGCGGCAAGCTAGCACGGTGCGGACCCGCCGCACCGGCAACGGTGATCTTGATCTCGGCGACGGTGCCCGAACAGCCACGGTGGATACCGGATCGACGGTGGCAGTCCGGGAGACGGCGCGCTCACGATGACTCCACACACTCGTTTGCGTCTGCTCGGCGAAGGAGCCGGACATGATGAGGATCCGCAGCGGCGCCGTCCTGACAGCTCTCGTCCTGTCCGCCTGCTCCGGCGGCACCCCGGTCACCGAGGAGCCGACGGCCGCCCCGGCAGTCGTGTCGATCCCAGCAGTTGCGTCGATCCCGGCAGTTGCGTCGGTCCCGCCGTCACTCGAGGCGTCCGAAAAGGCTCGCACCGGGTTCAGCGCGAGCGATCTCGAGGACGCGCTGCTGAGAAGCGGCGACATCGGGCCGGGCTGGACCTCCGGCCTGGCCGTCGGCATCGATGCCAAGGGCACCTGGCCGTGCGCGAAGGAACCCCGGCCGGTACCTGATGTGCAGGCCGGACGGTCGATGATGCACAACGGGGTTCCGATGACCAACGCGGTCGTCACCCTGCTGGCCTTCGGCACCGCCGCGGAGGCCGCCGACTACTTCGACGATCTCCGGGACAACCTGCGGGACTGTGCGGGTGAACCGGCTGCGGTTCCGGACACCGAGGACGCCGAGATGGTCTTCGACGAGATCGAACTGTTCCGGCGGACGGCGAATCCCGGCGTGGACTCGGAGGTGCTCAGCGCCCAGGTGCTGCAGTCCCGGGGCGGGCAGCGGGTCGCCGACGGTGTCGGGGTGTTCTTCCGGCTCGGGGACGTGGTCGGGTCGTCGGTGATCGCCATGCCGGCTGCCCGCAACACGTTCATGGACCAGGTCGCCGTGACGGTCGCCGGCCGGCAGATGGAACGCGCCGCGGACCGGCTGGGGCGAGGACGATGAGATTCCCGGCGTACGCCCAACGGGGTCGGCAGTGGGTGGCCGGAGCCTGGACCAGGGTCGAACAGAAGATCAAGACCACCAGATGGCGGCGGTACGGGGAGATGACCACCGTACTGGCGGCCTGTCTGGCTTTGATCATCTCGGTGTGGACGGCGTCCGCGGGCAACGAACGCGCCGACCGCACCCGTGTCGACGAGCTGAAGGCCCGGCTCCGCGACGACATGTCGAAACTCGGCGAACTGGACGTGGACCTGCGCGGCACCGAGTCGGAACGCAACGCGGCGGCCATCCAGCTGGGTGTGTGGTCCGCCGAGGCCTGGGAGATCATCAACGAGATCGGGCCGGACCGGGTCTCCCCGATCGACCTGGCCCTGACCGCACAGTCGCTGGCGCTGTCGGCACTGTACGAGGACGCCGAGAAGGCGATCGGGATCGCCCTGCAGCGCCGGACCAACACGGACGTACGCCTGCTGTTGCTCAACAGCGCGGTGTCGGTCTACTACCAGACCGGCGAGCTGGCGAAACTGCGTGCGGCGGCCGGCGAGGTGGTGGCCGTGCAGACCGCCCGGTACGCCCGGCTGCAGGCGGAGGGCAACGGATACGCCAACCTGGGCGCCACCGACGTCGCCCGGGCCCATTTCACCTGGTCGTACGCGGAGGCGTCCTACCGCAACTGCGCGGTGGCCCGCGACCATTACGAGAAGGGCCTGGCGATCAGCCGAAACGTGAACCCGCCGCTGCCGATCCTGTCGGGCCGGGAGCAGTACGCCCAGGGCGGCCTGAAGGAGCACTGCCCTGGTGTACTGCCCGACTGAGCCGCGATCATGGGGTGCATGGAGAACAAGCCGCCGGCGAAGGTCGTGACCCTCTGTGGATCAGCGAAGTTCGAGGCCGAGTTCGCGGAGGTCAACCAGCGGCTCACGCTGGAGGGTTGCGTCGTGCTCAGCCTCGGCCTGTTCCGCCTCCCCGACCTGCCCGGCTACGACTGGACGACCGACCCCTCGAACCTGAAGGCCCGTCTGGGCGACGTGCACTTCCAGAAGATCCGGATGGCCGACGAGGTGTACATCGTGGATCCGGGCGGCTACCTCGGCGAATCGGCCCGGCGCGAGATCGACTACGCGGAGTCCCTCGGCAAGCCGGTCCGCTACCTGAGCCACGAGCGCCCGGCGGAAAGCGACTCCTGATCCGGGTCAGCTCACCGCGACGGTCAGGACCTCGGGATCGCCGTCGCCGCCGATGTCGCCGCCCTGGCCCAGGTGATTCCGTCGATGGCCGCCCACCGCGCGTTCTTCCTGCGACAGCCGGTCGACCTGCCGTTCTTCACCTCGATCATCGACGGCGTGCTGCTGCCCGCCCCGCGCCACCGCCCCTGATTCCAGCCCCGACCTGTCGCGAGCCCCGCCGGGGCTCGCGACCGAACTTGCGCCGCTCGGCCGAGCCGCGAAGACGGCCCGAGCCGTGACTGTCACCGGACGGGCAGCGCCGAGACGAGCTGGTCGGCGAACTCGGCGGTGACCGGCTGGCGGGTCAGCAGACGGTAGAGCATCGCGCCGATCAGCGACTGCGCGGTCGCCGCCGCCACTCCCGGTTTCAGCTGGCCGGCCGCCTCGCCCGCGCGGAGCCGTTCGGCCAGGGCGGTCTCGGCGGCCGCGGTGCTCTGCTCGTAGAACCGGATCGCCACCTGATCACTTTCGGCCGCGGCGGCGGTGGCGGCGCGGATGAACGCTGCCGTGTCCGGCCGGTCGAACTGGGCCGCGAAAGCCCGCAGCCACACCCGCAGATCGGCGACGAGATCCCCGGTGTCGGCGACCGGGGCGACGCCGTCGAACACCCGGTCCGCCAGCAGGCAGTCAGCGACCAGGGCGACCTTCGACGGGTACCACCGGTAGACGGTCTGTTTGCCGGCCCCGGCAGCGGCGGCGATCCGGTCGATGGACAACCTGTCGTACCCGTGGGCGGTCAGCTCGTCGCGGGTGGCCGCCAGGATCGCACGCCGGGTGACCTCGCTGCGGGCGCGCCCGCGCCGAACCTCGACCATGCCCGGGACGCTACCAACTCCACCTTTTATCGAGACAGAAAGTCTCGTATATTGCTGCGGAGATCCGAACAAAGGTGGAACACATGTCAGTCGTAGTGGTCATCGGCGTGGGCGGCATGGGCGAGTCGATCGCCCGCCGGCAGGGCACCGGCAAGCACCTGGTGCTCGCCGACTTCAACACCGACACCCTGGAACGGGTCGCCGGAACGCTGCGCGGCGAGGGCTACACGGTGACCACCGCCCAGGTCGACGTCGGCGACCACACGTCGGTGGCCGCGCTCGCCGACACCGCCGCCGCACTCGGCCCGGTCACCCAGGTGGCACACACCGCCGGACTGTCGCCGGTGCAGGCCCCGGCCGACGCGATCCTGCGTGTCGACCTGCTCGGGGTGGCACTCGTCCTGGACGAGTTCGCCCGGGTGATCGCCCCCGGCGGCGCCGGAGTGGTGATCGCCAGCATGGCCGGCGCCCTGTCCGCCGGCCGGATCCCCGCCGAACTGGAGGCGGCCCTGGCCACCACCCCCACCGCGGAGCTGCTGGCACTCCCCCACCTCGGACCGGACCCGGCTGCGGCGTACGGCATCGCCAAGCGCGCCAACCAACTCCGCATCCACGCCGCAAGCCTCGCCTGGGGTGCCCGCGGCGCCCGCGTCAACAGCATCAGCCCCGGCGTCATCGCCACCCCGATGGGCCAGGAGGAACTGGCCGGCGCCAGCGGCACGTCCATGCGCGCGATGATCGACGCCTCCGGAACCGGCCGCCTGGGCACCGCGGCCGACATCGCCGCGGCGGCCGCGTTCCTGCTCGGCCCGGAGTCCACCTTCATCACCGGCACCGACCTGCTGGTCGACGGCGGCGTGGTGGCCGCGGTCCGGGCCGGCGCTTACCCCGGCAGGTAGTGGGCCAGATAGGCCACCTCGACCGGAGCCAGATCCCCGGCCCGTTCCCGGTTCCGGATCGCCGAGACGAGCCGCCCCTCGATCAGGAACCGGTAGGCGAAGCTCTCCACGCTGGGCGCGCACCAGTACAGTTCGTCGACCGTGTCCTCCTCCCACTCGTCTGTGTAGTCCCGGCTCGAACAGATGACCGCGGTCTGTCCGTCGTGGTGCAGGTTCGCCCGGCCCAGCTCATCGGGGGCCGGCACATGGGGAGGCCGGGCGGGGCGGGCACACACTCCCGGAACCCGTAGGCACGCCGGTCCTCGGGCCACCGGCTGTCGATCATCAGTGCCGCGGCCCGGCACTTCTCAGACGAACCGCTTCTCGGGGACGTCCTGGGTGGCGATGACCGACCAGTCGGCGATCGGCCGCGTCTGCCCGTAGGGTGGGCAGCCCACTCCGGCGTGGAAGTGCCCGGTCCAGGACAACGGATCCGAGAGGACGACGGTTCCCACCGCGTAGTAGGACTGCACAACCCAGCCAGGTCCGGCCTGTGGAGTACCGGGATTCGCCGGCGGCACGGAGTTGTCCGGCGCATCCGTGAAGGCGATTCCCATCCCGGGCTTCGGCGTGCTGCAGTGCATCTTTCCGGTCACGGTGATCGGCGAGTGGGCGAGCGTGACGGTCGGCCCGGTGTAGCGGCACCGGTTCGGCACGGCTGAGCAGTCGGCGCCGGCCTCCGAATGCGAGAACACCGTCCGGGTCACGGTCTTCAGCGTCCACACCCGCAACCCGTCCGTGGCGGTGGCCGTCTTGCGCTTGCTGTTGCCCCGGTAGACGGCTTTGAACGTACCGCCGGAAACTGCCGTTATGGTTTTGCGGAAGGAACCACGCGCATCCGCTTTTGTCGAGGTCAGCAGGGTGTAACCGGGCGACCCGTTCTTGCGGAAGAAGACGTCGACGGTCGCCGCGTTCCCGGCCGGTGACCAGCCCGCACGCCCGGACAGCAGCACCGCCGCGCCCTGCCGGGCCTCGTCCACGGCCGCCGCGAACGTGATCGTGACCGCCCGCTTCTTGGGCGCCGCGTGCGCGGCCCCGGGCGCGAGAACACCGAAGGCGGCGGCAACCGCACCGATCCTGATCAGGCTCTTGGTCCGCATCGCTCCGACTCCCCGTAATGATCTTGGCAGGCCAAGCTAACAGCCGAAACGAGATGCGGGAACCCGGCGACCGGGCGCAAGATTCGCCGATGACGAATCTTGACGAGGAGCTCATCGCGCTGCGCCGGGCGATCCACCGCGACCCCGAACTGGCCGGGGCGGAGCGGCAGACGGCCGGGCTGGTCGCCGAGCAGATGCGCGCGGCCGGACTGGAGGTGACGACCGGTGTGGGCGGGCACGGCGTCCTGGCGGTGCTCGACGGCTCCGTGGACGGCCCGACGCTCGTGTACCGGGCCGACATGGACGCCGTCGACACCGCACACGCCGTGCACCCCTATCCGCATTCCGGCCGGATCTTCGACGACGGTTTCGCGTCACGTGCCCCGGGCGCCGCGCACCTGTGCGGCCACGACCTGCACACCGCGATCGGCGTGGGCGTGGCGCGTTTCCTGGCGCGAGGCCCGGTGCGCGGCCGGGTGGCGTTCGTGTTCCAGCCGGCCGAGGAACCGTTGCGAGGTGCGCGGGCGATGCTGGACACCGGCCTGGTGCAACGGCTCGCCCCGGCCGAGAGTTATGCCCTGCACTGCGCCCCGTTCCCGGTCGGCACCCTGGCGGTGTCCCCCGGACTCGGCCTGCCGGGAATCGACCACGCCCGCATCGAGTTTCCCGACGGCCGGACAGCCGACTTCACCACCCTCTCCACGGTGGAGTATCCAGCGGACACCGTCGACTACCAGGCCCGTTTCCGGGCCCTGCTGGAAACCGAGCCCCGGGATTCGGTCTCGGTCAGCCAGTGGACCGCCGGCTCCGTGACGAACGTGCTGTCCCGGGTCTGGCCACAAGAGCAATTTCCGGCTTTGCGTACGCGGATACAACAGCTGGCGTCCCGAGCGGGCGGGCAGGTCGAGTTCCCGGCGGACCCGTTCCCGGCCATGGTGAACACACCGGACCTGAGCACGAGGGCGGGCGAGTTCCTGAGCACCGTGCTCGGCGACGACGCCGTGCTGTGGGCGCGCGCTTCCTGGCCGTACAACTGTGAGGATTTTGCCCTGTTCCTGAAAGAGGCCCCGGGCGCGATGTTCTATCTGGGCGTGGCGAACCCGGAGACCGGGATGAACGGCTCCCCGCACACCGTGGATTTCGCCGCCGACGAGCGGGCCATCGGTCACGGCGTTCGCGCCATGTCCGCCCTGCTGACCCATCGCCTGAGCGTGTGACCGGTGGCGCGTTTGCACAGGTAGGCGGCCCGCTCGTAGGACAGGCGCCGTCGTCCGGTCTCCGGGCACAGATCGGCCGGCGCGGGTGGCCGGCCGGGCCCGGGACGCCGGTCGGACAGGAACAGCGGGCCACGCGCCCGGCCGTCGATCAGCTGTGGAAGCAGGGCGGCCGTCTCAAGACCCCAGACAATCGACGCGTCGTGGGTGCGGCGCTCAGCGAGATTCAGGTGCTCGACGTTCAGGGCGAGCACCGCCCCGACCTTCGCGGCCGAGTCCCGCAGCAGGCACCACAGCGCCCGCTCACGAAGCGCCGAGTCAGGCACCGGCGCCGCAACGGCCGGAACGACAGGAACCGCGGTCACCGGACGAGGGCGGAGTTCCGCGGCGAGTGACGGCGCACCGGCCCAGGCCGCGAACGAGCGGACCGCGGCCACGTGCCGATTCCACGTCCTCGGCGAGACACCCGGCCAGGCCACGGCGAAGATCTCCGCCAACCGAGCCGGATCAAGATCGGTCAACAGCAGACGTTCACCCGCGAGCCGGGCCACCCGGGACAGGGTCTGACCGTAGGCGCGAGCGGTCGCCGGCCCGAGCGGCGCCAGGAACGACTCCACCGCCGCACCCAACAACCGCCCCCGCTCCTCGGGCACGTCCACACCCGCCGCCCGGCGCAGCAGGAACTCCCGTTCGGCGGCGTTACCGGCCAGCGACGCGGCCCGCTCGAACTCCCGCCTGGCCTCCGGCAGACGACCGAGACGAACGAGCAGATCTGCGCGTACGCCGGGCAACAGGTGATACGACGCCATCTGCGGATCGGCGCGCAACTCGTCGAGCAGGTCGAGCCCGGCCTGAGGACCGTGCGCGAATGCCACCGCCACCGCCCGGTTCAGTCGCACGACCGGGGTCGGCAGCAGTCGCTCCAGGGCCTGGTAGAGCGTGCCCACCCGTACCCAATCGGTCTGCTCCGCGGTGTGGCAGACCGCGATCGCCGCCTGCAGGACGTAGGGGCCGGCCGGACCACCCACCTCCCTGGCGCGCAGCATCGCGGCGAAGCCGCGGCGGATCAGCAGCTGATCCCAGCGGCCCCGGTTCTGTTCGTGCAGCGGGACCGGCTCGCCGGCCGGGCCGGTCCGCGCCGCCGAACGGGACTGCTGGATCTCCATCAGCGCGACGAGTCCGTGCACCTCGGCCTGGCCGGGGGCGAGAACGGCGAGCATCCGGCCGAGCCGCAGCGCCTCCAGGCAGAGGTCGGCGCGGATCAGGCCGGTCCCGGACGTCGCCGCATACCCTTCGTTGAAGATCAGATAGACGACTTCGAGTACGGACGACAGCTGCGCGGACGGCGCATAGCCGACCCCGGACTCGGCCAGTGTGCGTTTGGCGGCGGCAATCCGCTGGGCGATCACCCGTTCACCGACCAGGTGCGCGCGGGCGATCTCGGCGTGGCTCAGACCGGCGACGACACGCAGGGTGAGCGCCACCCGGGCCTCGGCCGGAAGCACCGGATGGCAGGAAATGAACATCAGCCGGAGCACGTCGTCCTCGGCCGGTTCCGGAAGCGGCGCCGGATCGGGTGCGTGGCGTTCACGTCTGATGTGGTCCACGGCCCGGCGCCGGGCGACCGTGGTCAGCCAGGCGCCGGGATTGTCCGGGATCCCGCTCGCCGGCCACTGCTCCAGGGCCGCGACCAGGGCGTCCTGCGCCAGCTCCTCGGCCAGGCCGACGTCGTGCACCAGCCGCAGGAGCCCGCCGACGATCCTCGCGGACTCCTGCTTCCAGACGGCGCCGACCGTGGCCGGGAGATCGGTCACGGACCGTAGACCTGATGGATCAGGCTCTCCCCGTCACCGACGATCCGGCGGAACCGGCGACCGAGTTCGATCGCCTCCTCCCGGGACCGGACCTCGATCAGGGCGAACCCGCCGATCGCCTCCTTGGCCTCGGTGAACGGCCCGTCGGTCACGGTGATCTCGTCACCGGCCGAGGTCATCTTGAAACCGTCCGGGTCCAGGCCACCGGTGGCCAGCAGCACCCCGGAGGCGGTCAGCTCCTCGACGAACGCGGCCATGTCGGCGTACAGCTTGGCGTCCGGTTCCGCGCCGCCGGCCTTCTGCATCATCAGGTAACGCATCGTGTCTCTCCCTCTGGTCGACCTTCAATGCACCGACGTCGTACGAGCTGATGTGACAAGTAATATCATGGGACAGCCTCCACACCGGGAGAATCCATGGCCATCGCCTGGCGCGACTCCCCTGAAGCACTTGTCGAAATCCTGCGCCGGCGCGGTCTGGATCCGGACAGGGTCGACAACGTGGAAGCGGCGTGGGCAGCGTTCGGGGAGTTCCTCCGCGAGCCGATCGACGGATTGGAACCAGACCCCGACAGCGATGCGGACGGCTTCATCGTTCAGTGGGGCCGCTACGGGTGGCACGACAGGCTGCCCAGTCTCAGTTTCACCAGGCAGTACGCCGTGAACATGCGGGCGACGTGGACCGAGCCGGACTGGTACCAACCCGAACACTGGCACGTGAACTTGACTCTGGTGTTCCCCGATGCGCCCGCACTCGCCGATCTGGGCCAACTCAACGTGCAGGACACCGGATTCGACTTCAGCCCGCCCGGCGCCGAGCGAGACCACGCGATACGCGAGGCGGAGTGGGAGATGAACCACTACCCGACCCTGCGGGCACTGTGGAAGAGCGTGCCGTCGAGCAGCGCGGTGACGCTGGACCAAGCCGGCTGACCCCGTGCGCCGCCCGATGCACCGGATCGACTTCGGCCCTCATCGACGGTCAGCTCCGCACCCAGCGGGCGACCAGCTCCCCGACCTGCGCTTCGCGGGTGGTGACGCTGGCCAGATCGGGAAAGTCGATCACGGCTCGGTCGGGAGCCGGCCACGTCATCATCCCGCTGGGGTCCTCGAACGCAAACGTGGCGGCATCGGAACGCACCTTCGCACCGCGATGGAAGACAAGCTGGAGCCGCTCCCGCGGCTGGAGACGAAACGTGACCCGGTCCTCGCCGTCGTAGCAGAAGCTGGGGGCGTTCCACTTGATGTGCTCGGTGATCGCCGGGTCCGCAGCCAGGATCGTCGTCCTGAGAACAAGAACGCCTGCCTTGAGCGGGTGCTGCAGCCGCGTCAGATACTGGTCGACACTTTCGGCCGAGGTCCCCATGTGACACTCCTCAATCCGGCAATGCCCAGCGGCTTGGCGCCGCCGATTTTACGGCAGCCGACCCACTTCCAGGGGCGCTGACGGGACAGGTCGTCCCGAACCTGCGTGCGAGCCTTATGGTTGCGGCCATGGGGTATGAAATGCCGGCCACCGTCGCCATCGAGTGGGACTTCGGATACGACTCGCTCCTGCTGGATCGCTCGCCCGGCGTCATCGGCGTCGACGAGCTGAATCCCTCTGATCTCGGCCTCTCCCCCGGCCTGACCCGCCGTCTCGAGGCCCTGCTGGACCGTCATGAACGGGTGTACGGGTACTGGGTTCAGCAGTCGATGGCCGGAGCCGAGGAGGATACGGACCAGGAGCGCAGAGACATGGCCGACCTACGAGCGGAGACACTCGACGTCGCCTATGCAGTCCAGAACGAGCTCGGTAACTCCGTCGACGTGCTGGTGGACAAGCGCCCGCTACGAAATTGAAGTCGGAACGAGCCAGGATGATGACGAAGTGGGATCGGACTGGACCTGGGAACTTCGACTTCCCCTCGCGGCGGAACCTGCGCTTCGTGAACTTTACGATCTGGCCGCTGAGCGAGATCTACATCCACAGCGTCCGGACGGCCTGATCAACATCTTCGACGACTCGGCCGGAGGCCTCCGAACGGTCCAAAATCTGGATGTCGCGCTACCCGAAGGCACCGCCCGGACAAGCCCGCTTCCGAACGGCGCTCTACAGGTCAACCTCCTGGAAGACCCGGCCGCCGTCGATCCACTCCGTTACGAGGACATCCACAACCAGTGGTACCCGGCCCCCAAGCCAACCTGACTACGCAGTACGCGGCAGATCCGTGCCCTGGACAACTGTGCGGCAGCGTGTTCTGGACTTGTCGCGAGGTGATCGTTCTGTTGGTGGTCAACCGGTCTGCCAGGCTCGGGCGGACGACCCTGACGACCGGGTTGCCGTGGTGCTCGGAACAGCGGCGTTGCTTCTTCCTGCATCGACGGTTACCGCCGGCTCCGTCCGGGAACCGTAAGAAGATGAGCACCTATCCCGATCCGGCCTGGCACGGCGACGTCTACCCCTCTGAAGAGGAGATCGATCCGGCCGGCACCGACGGCCCCGTCGCGGCCTACGCCAGCCGACCCGGCCCGCCACCGTCCACCACGCCGGAATTGCCGCCCCTCTCCGGACCGGCAGGCCAGGCCGCCACCACCGCGAAATCGATTGTCAGTCGGCACCCGGACGGATCGATCGAGGTTGTCACCGACCTCGACGGTGACGGCATCGCCGACGTGGTGCAGCTCGACCTCGACGGTGACGGGGTGCCCGAACTCACCTACCTCGACACCGACCGCGACGGCCGGCTCGATACCGTTCTGCGCACCCCGAACCACTGACAGCACAGTGCTGCGCCGACCATTTCCGGACCGCACACGCTGCCGCAGCTCATCGCGCCCGGACCGGTGACGGCCCCTACTGCTGCAGCGACATCAGTGGCGGCTGAGTGCTGATGTCGTCAACATCGAGGTGCTCCTACACGGATCCCGCCACGAAACCGACGGGCAACGCGCCACCAGCACACGAGTGCGCTCCGCGTTTTCTCTGCGGCAGTTGAGTGAGCGTGTTGTTGCGGTTCGCTGAGGGCGGAGCCGCGGTGGAGTTGGCCGCCTGAATCATGATGAGTAGGTGATTCTGCGTCGTTCAGTAGGCTCCCGCGTGCTCCCGGCGGTTGTCGCGGCATCGATGACGGGTTTTGCCGGTTTTCTGGTGAGCCGGCAGTTCCAGGCCGATGGTTCGGTGTCCGGGTGGCTCCTTGTCGGCGCGATGTCGCTGTTCGCCCTGCTCATGGCGGCCAGCATGCTCTGGTACGCGTTGCAGCGATTTCAGGTCGGCGTCGACCGGGACGGCTGGACGGTGCGAATCGGCAGCTACCGGCATGACCTGCGATGGGCTGAGATCTTGGCGGTGGTCATCGAGAACCGGGTGATCGAGGGGCGAGATCACCGGATGGTTCCCGCGCTTTACCTCGTGCCGGAATCGAGCGTCAGCGTCGGCGTTCCCAACGACTTGCGCGCCACCGTGGACGGCCGCCCGGCGGTGCGGTTGTTCGACCTGGACGAACCGAGGATCGAGGAAGAGCAGTTTCTCCGCGAGATCGCGAGTTTGGCCGGCGACCGTCTAGAGGTACGGGTCCACAGACTCAGCCGGTTGCTGGGCGGCGAGGACGTCCCGGAACAGTTGAACGGCGGGGAAGCTCTCCCGGCCTTCCCGCCTGGCGCGGAGGGCGTGCGGACGCAGCGCTGGCTGAACCGGCGGCGTTTCCTACTGTTCGTCGGCTGGTACCTGCTCGTCGTCGTCCCCACGCTGCTGCTCACCGGATTTGCGGCCCGGTTGCACGAGTTGTTCGGCGCTGCGGTCGCGGTACTGGGTCTGCTGGTGGTCGTCGCTGCGTACGCCCAGTTCGTCTCGCTGTTCAGCCATGCCACTGACCTTGTTGACGCGGAGGTGGCGATCTCCGGCACGGGCCTGGTGAGAGTGATCGGTGACCGGACCTTCCGCGACGACATGCACGCCGGCAAAGCTGTCGTATTGCCGCCAGGGGCGAAACGGAACTACGGCAAAGCGTGGCTGCTCGGGTTCCCGCACGCGGTGGTGCTGCTCGGCGATCCGCGGACCGGACGGCTTCGTAGCCCTCATGACCTGCGCGCCTTGTCCACCGTGATGCGCGATTCACCACATGACGCCGACCGTGCCGCCGCGCGGGATCTCGACAGTCTCACCGTGCAGTCGCAGGTCGGCGACCCGTCGGAGCCGGGTGGCGCCGAGAACGCCCACCTGTGGATTTCGATGACCAAGGCCGGCCGCATCCTGGCCTGGGCCGTCGTCGTGGGCTCCGTCCTGCTGGCTGGCGGCTGGATGTTGGAGACGACCCGCTATCTGGGCGGCGCGGTGATTCTCATCAGCGTGGCTCTGGCCACCGTCTGGGCGGCATACGCGCTGTACCGGATAGTCTCGTTGTTCAGCGCGGCGTGGCAAGCGGCCCGGAAAGGCGGCGATCACTCCGGAGGCGAGAATCCACGTCATCGGTGATTACCTGCCACATCGGTGGAACCGACGACCGGGCATGAAGACCAACCACATCGCACTCGCCGTCGCCGGGCCGCTCTGGGCGGCGGTGTCTCTGGCCCAAGTCGCCACGCGGGACGGGTTCGACCTGCTGCGGCATCCGCTCAGTCTGCTCAGTACCGGTTCGCTGGGGTGGCTGCAGATCGTCAACTTCGTGGTCGCCGGGCTGCTGCTGGTGGTGGGCGCGGGCAGCCTGGGCGGCACGTGGGCGCCCCGCCTGACCCGGATCGCCGGGGTTGGGATGATCGGTGCGGGGGTGCTGGTGATGGATCCGGGCAACGGCTTTCCGGTGGATCACCCGGAGGTGCCGACGACGATGTCCTGGCACGGGCTCGGGCACATGGCGGCCGGTTCGGTCACCTTCACCGCGCTGATTGCGGTCTGCTGGGTGCTGGCCCGGCGTGCGGCGACCCGGATCTGGACGGCGGCTGGCGTGGTCGCCGGAACCGCGCTGCTGGTCGGCTGGGGGTGGGCGATGGCCGGTGGCACGGCTGGCACGCTGACCCTGGCGGTCGGGGCGATCGCCGCGATGCTCCACCTGTCACTGGCCGCCGGGCGGGCGCGCTGACTCCAGGCGCAGGTCCAGGCCGCTGATGACGATGTCCAGGTCGAAGTCGAGTTGGGAGCGGTGGCCGGACAGCGGCAGGTGGGCGAACTCCCGCATGTGCGGCATCCGGTCGCCGGGTGCGCTGTCCAGCAGGTCGCGGATGCCGCTGACCTGGGGATGGGTGCCGCCGTGCCGGGTGGCGAGGATGGCGTCCCGGGCGGAGATGTAGACGAACTGGGTGATCAGGGTGACCGTGCGGGCGGCGTCCTCGCCGGAGAAGCCCGCGCCGGTGAGGATGGCGAGCATCTGTTCGCCGGATTCGAGTGGGCCCAGTCCGGCGGCGAGGGGCATCCGGGTGTACTCGAAGAGGGCGCCCATGCCGACCATGCCGTCGTGCATGGCCACCGCGAAAGCGCGCAGGGCCTGGCGCCAGTCGTCGCCGGGCTGCGGGACGGGCATGTCCGGTTGTGATCGGAGCACGTCGAGGGCGACCAGTTCGAGCAGGCCGTCCCGGTCGCTGACGTGGTAGTTCAGGGCTTTGCGGTCGACCCCGAGCTCCTCGGCGACGGCCTGCATGGTCAGCGTCTCCGGGTCCATAGTGCGGGCCACGGCGACGATCCGGGCGCGGTCGATGCGGGCGGGGCGGCCTCGGCGGGGTCTGCGGGTCTCCGGCACTTCACCATCTTAATCCCGTACGGGAAATATTCTGTCATGGGTCTTGACCTGCGGAACGTCGCGACTCTAACTTTTCCCCATCGGGAAAAAGTAACCCCGGTGAAACATCACGGAGGTCGGCGTGACACTCGAAACCCGCCCCGGAACATCCGTACGCCGCCTGCTCGTCTGGATGTTCCCCGCCAACATAAGCCTGTTCCTGCTCTGGGGCGCCGTCCCCGCGATCCTGCTCCCGCTGCAGATCGAGGCCCTCGACCCGGCGAACAAGGCCACCAACCTGGCCCTGGTCTCCACCATCGGCGCCCTCGCCGCCATGCTCGCCCAGCCACTGGCCGGCACCATCTCGGACCGCACCCGCACCCGCTACGGCGCCCGCGCCCCGTGGATCGCCGGCGGCGCCCTGATCGGCGGGCTGTCCCTGCTCGGCATGGCCTCGGCCAGCACCCTGATCCAGATCGCCCTGTCCTGGACGATCGTGCAGATCGCCTTCAACTTCGTCCAGGGGCCACTGAGCGCGATCGCCCCGGACCGGGTGCCGGTCCAGCGACGTGGCGCCTTCTCGGCGGTCGTCGGTTTCGCCTCGATGGCCGGCTCGCTCGGCGGGCAGATCATCGGCACCGGTTTCGCCGAGCGGATCGGCACCGGGTACGTCACCTTCGCCGGCGTCGCGATCCTCTGCCTCGGACTGCTCCTGCTGCTCAACCCGGACCGCGACAACCGCGACGAGCCCCGCCGCCCGTTCGACCTGGCCGCGCTCGCCCGCAGCTACTACTTCAACCCGCGAAAGTACCCGGACTTCGGCTGGGCGTTCCTCGGCCGCCTGGTGCTCTACCTCGGCTACCGAGGTGCGGGCCAGTGCTCCGGCTTTCAGGCTGGGGGTGAAGGCTCGCGCTGGGAGGGCCGCCAGGCCTGAGCAGTGCCTTAACCGGGACGGTTCTGCTGCTCGATGTACTGGTGGACGACGTTCAGTGGTGCGCCGCCGGCAGAGCCCGCGAAGTACGAGCCCGACCAAAGCTTGTTGGCCCGGTAGTAGTGGCGGACCAGGTCGGGGAATTCCTGCCGCAGTCGGCGCGACGAGACGCCCTTGAGGGAGTTGACCAGCCGGGTCACGGCGATTTTGGGTGGAAAGTTGACCAGGAGGTGCACGTGGTTGTTGTCGCCGTTGAACTCGATCAGCTCGGCCTCGAAGTCGCGGCACACGTCCCGCATGATCTCTTCCATCCGGGTCAGGTGCCGGTCGGTGAATACCTTGTGCCGGAATTTCGTCACGAAAACCAAGTGGACGTGCATCGCAAAGACACAGTGTCTACCAGTGCGGATGCCTGCAAGTTCGGCCATGAACCAACACGGTACTGTGTGTCTCGTGCAGCTGCGTTACCAGTTCCGCGTCTACCCGACGCCCGGCCAGCAGATCGAGCTGGCCAGGGCGTTCGGGTGCGCGCGGGTGGTGTTCAACGACGGGCTCAGGCTGCGCCGGCAGGCCCGGGAGGCGGGCGAGCGCTACATCTCCGACGGCGAGTTGTCCCGTCGTCTGATCACCGAGGCGAAGCTGACCCCGGAACGGGAGTGGCTCGGCGAGGTGTCGGCCGTGGTGTTGCAGCAGGCCCTCGCGGACCTGAACACCGCCTACCGCAACTTCTTCAACTCGATCACGGGCAAGCGCAAGGGTCGCAAGGTGGCCCCGCCCCGGTTCCGGTCACGCAAGGACAACCGTCAGGCCATCCGGTTCACGAAGAACTCCCGGTTCAAGATCCTCGACACCGGCCGCCTGCGTTTGCCGAAGATCGGCGACCTGGCGGTGCGCTGGTCACGGACCCTGCCGTCGGAACCGTCCAGCGTGGCGATCATCCGGGATGCGGCCGGGCGCTACTTCGCCTCATTCGTCGTCCAGACCACCGACGAGGCGCTGCCACCAGCCGAGTCCGAGGTCGGTATCGACCTGGGGCTGACGCACTTCGCGGTCCTGTCCGACGGCACGAAGGTGGCCGCGCCGAAGTTCCTGCGCCGAGCTGCCCGCAAGCTCAAGCGGTTGCAGCAGGATCTGTCCCGCAAGACCAAGGGCAGCAACCGCCGCAAGAAGGCCGTCGTGAAGGTCGCGCGGGCTCATGCCCGGGTGGCCGACACCCGGCGGGACTGGCAGCACAAGCTGTCCACGGCAATCATCCGCGACAACCAAGCGGTGTACGTCGAGGACCTATGCGTCGTCGCTCTCGGCCGGACCCGGCTCGCCAAATCGGTGCACGATGCCGGGTGGGCAAGCTTCACCGCCATGCTGGAGTACAAGGCCACCCGGTACGGGCGCACCTTCGCCCGGGTGGACCGGTTCTTCCCGTCCACCCGCATGTGCTCGCAGTGTGGCCGCATCAACGAGAAGATGGCACTCAACGTCCGAGCGTGGCACTGCCCCTGCGGAGCAGTCCACGACCGGGACGTCAACGCCGCGAAGAACGTGTTGGCCGCCGGACAGGCGGACAACTCAAACGACCGTGGAGCGCAGATAAGACCAGGACTCGTCCCGGCACCGCGCAGCGAAGCGGTAACCCACCCGGACGCCGCGCGGTCCACGCGCAGCGTGGAGGGAATCTCCGTCCTTTAGGCGGAGAGGATGTCAATTCCTGATCATCAACTACCAGCTGTACATCCTGCAGGAGCACATCGGACTCGGTGCCGACGCCGTCGGGTTCATCCCGGTCGTCGGCATCCTGATGCTGGTCGCCACCCTGCTCACCACCGCGATCGGCGGGCCGCTGTCGGACCGCGCCGGGCGCCGGAAACCGTTCGTCTACGCCGCCTCGGTCATCTGCGCCGCCGGGCTGGTCGGCCCGTGGCTGCTGCCGACCACCACCGGCATGCTGATCTTCGCGGTCGTCACCGGCCTCGGCTTCGGCCTGTTCGGCTCGGTCGACCAGGCGCTGGTCACCCAGGTGCTGCCGGCGCAGGAGGACTTCGCCAAGGACCTCGGCGTCGTCAACATCGCCGCCACCCTGCCGCAGATGCTCGCCCCCGCCATCGCCGGCGCCGTCGTCGGGCTCGCCGGATACGCGGCGCTGTTCCCGGTGGCGATCGTCCTCATGCTCCTGGGCGGCCTCGCCGTCGTCCCGATCAAGTCCGTCCGCTGAAAGGACCCCCGTGCTCCCCTACCAGGACCCCGCCCTCCCGATCGACCAGCGGGTGGAGGATCTGCTGTCCCGGATGACGCTGCCGGACAAGGCCGGGCAGCTGTTCCAGCCGCTCACCCTGGTCGGTGGCTTCGACGACCCCGGCTTCATGGGCGCGCCGCCACTGGGCGAACTGCTCGACCGCCGGGTCAGCCACGTCAACATCCTCTCCGCCACGTCGGCTCGGGACATCGCCGCCTGGCACAACGCCGTCCAGGAACGCGCCCTGCGGCACCCGCTCGGCATTCCGGTCACCGTCGCCAGCGACCCCCGGCACCACTTCACCGACAACCCGGCCACCGCCATGCTGGCCGGCCCCTTCGCCCAGTTCCCCGAACCGCTCGGCCTGGCCGCGATCGGCTCGGAGGATCTGATCACCCGGTTCGGTGACCTGACCCGCCGCGAATACCTGGCGGTCGGCATCCGGGCCGCCCTGCACCCGCAGATCGACCTCACCACCGATCCGCGCTGGGCCCGGCAGAGCACCACGTTCGGTGAGGACGCCGCCCTGACCTCCCGGCTGGGCGTGGCCTACATCAAGGCGCTGCAGGGCACCGGTCTCGGCGCCGACTCGATCTCGGTGATGGCCAAGCACTTCCCCGGCGGAGGAGCACAGAAAGACGGCGAGGACCCGCATTTCCCGTACGGGAAGGAGCAGGTCTATCCGGGTGGGAAGTTCGACCTGCACCTGCAGCCGTTCCGGGACGCCATCGCCGCCGGAGTGGCCCAGCTGATGCCGTACTACGGCGTGCCGGTCGGGATGGGGTTCGAGGAGGTGGCGTTCGGTTTCAACAAGGACGTGATCACCGGGCTGCTGCGCGAGACGCTCGGCTACGACGGCATCGTCTGCACCGACTGGGGCATCCTGTCCAACACGTTCTGGGGCGTCGAGCACCTCACCTACCAGGAGCGGATGGCCAAGTCCCTGGAGGCGGGGGTGGACCAGTTCGGCGGCGAACACCGTACCGGCGATCTGGTGGAACTCGTCAAGAACGGCGTCGTGGCGGAGTCACGCCTGGACGTGTCGGTCCGCCGGCTGCTGCGCGACAAGTTCCGGCTGGGACTGTTCGATACCCCGTTCGTGGACGTCGAACGGGCGCAGGCCGTGGTCGGCAGTGCCGCGTCCCGGGAGCTGGGGCTGGCCACCCAGGCTGCCGCCTACACCCTGCTCACCAACGCCGAAGACGGCGCGGCCCGGCTTCCGCTGGCGTCCGGTCTGCGGGTCTACGCCGAAGGCCTCAGCCAGGCGGATCTCGGCGACCGGGCGACACTGGTGGGTACGGTCGACGAGGCGGACGTGGCGGTGCTGCGGCTGAGCGCGCCGTACGAGAAGCGCGGCGAGCCGATGTCGGTCGAGTCGTTCTTCCACGCCGGTTCGCTGGCGTTCCCGCCCGAGGACCTGGACCGGATCCGCGCCGTCGCCGCCGGCACGCCGACGATCGTGGACGTCTACCTGGACCGCCCGGCCATCCTCGCCGACCTGACCGGTTCCGTGCCGACGATCCTGGCCAACTTCGGTTCGAGCGCCGAGGCCCTGACCCGCATCCTGTTCGGCGAGGCCGCCCCCGAGGGCAACCTCCCGTTCGACATCCCGTCGTCGATGGCAGCGGTTCAAGCCAGCAACCCCGACGAGCCGTTCAGCACCGCGAACCCGACGTTCCGCTTCGGCCACGGCCTGCGTTACACCGCATAGCCGCCGTTCCCGGGCCGCTGCGGCGGCCCGGGATACGCTGCTCAGCCCTTCCGCGCGGCGGCGAGCATCGCGTCCGTCTCCGGATCGGGCATGATCTCCCGGACCTCCTGAGCATAACGGCAGGCTGCGGCGATCCTGGCCGCCCACGCCAGCGCTTCTTCGCGGGACGCCACCTCGAACACCACGAACCCGCCGAGGACCGCTTTGGCTTCCGGGTAGGGCCCATCAGTGACGGTCCCGTCGGTGGCGACCACGCTCGCGCGCTGGCGCCCGATCCCACCCCCGGCCACGAACACCCCGGCATCCACGGCCTCCTGCATGACCGCATGCGAGGCCCGGCTCAACGCCGGAAACTCCTCGTCCCGAACATGGTCCATCGATCCGTCATCGAACGAGATCAGATACCGGGTCATCCACGTCTCCCTGCCCGCACGGCCGCCACAGCCATCATGCCGTTACCTCTCCCTCCCGTGTGGTGAGTGTCAACTTCTGATCGTCGCCGTCAGTTCCAGCGACCAGTCGGGGCGGCCTGCCAGACTGTGGCCGATCAGCGTGTCCATGTCTGGATTCTCCGACACGCGCCATCGGGCGGTTACATCGTTGAATTACGATGCGTCGATGTCTGGACTATTTGCTCGTAGGCTCGTGATGGCCGTGGTGGTGGGGGTCGGGGCCTCGGTCGCCGTCGCTGCCATGCCGGCCGGTGCTGCTGGGGGAACGCATGTCAGGGGTGGGGAGACGGTGCCCGTCTACTCGTACGCGGACGCCGTCCGGGAGAGCGTCTGGGTGAACACCCCGCTCGACAACGATCGGGACGGGGTGCCCGACCGGGTGGCCGTCGACGTCGTCCGGCCGCGGGAGACCGCCGATCGCGGGCTGAAGATTCCGGTGATCCTCGAGGCCTCGCCCTACTACTCGTGCTGTGGGCGGGGCAACGAGAGCGAACGGAAGCAGTACGACGCGAACGGTGTCATCACCAAGCAGCCGCTCTTCTACGACAACTACTTCGTCCCGCGCGGGTACGCCTTCGTCGCCGCCGACCTGGCCGGGACGAACCGGTCCACCGGGTGCATGGACGTCGGCGGGCGTGAGGAGGTCCTCAGCGCCAAGGCCGTCGTCGACTGGCTCAACGGCCGGGCCACCGCCACCTACGCCGACGGCACCCCGGCCGTGGCCACCACCTGGACCAACGGTAGGACCGGCATGATCGGCAAGTCGTGGGACGGGTCGGTCGCCAACGGGGTCGCCGCCACCGGGGTGCGCGGGCTGGAGACGATCGTGCCGATCGCGGCGATCTCCAGCTGGTACGACTACCAGCGCTACAACGGTGTGCTCCGCTCCCCCGACTACCCCGAGTACCTGCACCGGTATGTCAACGGCCGCCCCGGGACGACCTGCGCGCCGGTGGTTCAGCAGCTCGACGAGGGCAGCGACGACGCCACCGGGAACTACAACGATTACTGGGCCGAGCGGGACTACCGCCGCGACGCCGGCCGGGTCCGCGCCAGTGTCCTGATCGCGCACGGGCTCAACGACACCAACGTGACCACCGGGCAGTTCGCGCAGTGGTGGAGCCGGTTGAACGTACCGAAGAAGGTCTGGCTCGCGCAGCAGGGTCACGTCGACCCGTTCGACATCCGCCGCGACGCATGGGTCGCACTGCTGCACCGGTGGTTCGACCGCTATCTGCAGGGCCTGCGCAACGGGATCGACCGTGAGCCGCAGGTGACGATCGAGACGGCGCCGGGCACCTGGGTCTCCGAGCGGACCTGGCCGGCCGCGGCGGCCCGCAAGACCAGGGTGGCGCTGGGTGACGGCGACGGCGTGACGGGCACGCTCGGCGGCGGGTCGACCAGCGGTTCGCGTACGTGGACCGACAACCCGGACCTGAGCGAGCAGGCCGCCGTGGCCGCCCCCAACAGCACGGTCCCGGGCCGGGTCGCCTTCCTGTCGGCGCCGCTGACCCGGGAGGTGCGCGTCTCCGGCACCCCGTCGGTGACCCTGCGGGTGAAGGTGGACCAGCCGACCACCGAGCTGACCGCCCGGCTGGTCGACTACGGCACCGCCACCAGGGTGAACTTCGACGGCCGCGGCGAGGGCATCACCACTCTGGCCACCGAGTCGTGCTGGGGTGCGTCCACCGCGCTCGACGACGCCTGTTACCGCGACACCGCCGAGGACGTGGTCACCAACGACCTGGCGGTGCTCGCCCGCGGCTGGCAGGACGCCGCCCATCACGTGTCGCTGCGGTTCGTCACGCCGTTGCGGCCCGGGAAGTGGTACTCGGTGACCGTCCCGATGCAGGCCACCGACCAGCGGATCGCCGCCGGTCACGTGCTCGGCCTGATCATCCAGGCGAGTGACGACGAGTACTCGTCGCCGCAGTCCGGCGGCGCGACGATCACCCTCGACCTGCGGGCCAGCGCGCTCACCCTGCCCCTGGCCGGCGCGCTGCCGAAGCCGGGTGCGACGGCCCCGATCGTGTCCACGGCCCCGCCGGCGAAACGCACGGCCCCGCCGCGATTCCAGCCGCTGCTGCCGTAGGGAACCGGCCGGAGACGGACGGCGGTTCTCCGGGATGACGCCGCGGCGTCATCCCGGAGAACCGCCGAGGCGGTCACCTCGTGATCGCCTCGATGATGCGGGGCCGCAGCTCGGCAGCACGGATGACCGCGTCGACCGAGCCGACCTCGACGGCCCGGCGGATGCTGTGGACACGGTCGAACTCGGCGGCCACCTCGCCCAGTTTCTCGGCCCGGACCGCCGCCCGCGTCTCGGCCAGGCGGGCGCTGAGCTCGGCACGTTCGGCTCCCCCACCGGCGGCGGGACGCCCGGCCTGGAGATCACGGACGCGGGGGTCGGCGACGGTACGGTTGTCGACCTCGCCGGAGAACACCACCGCCGCGGCGGGCGCGCCGCCGAGAACCGAGGCGAACGAGCCCTCCAGGGCCAGGACCGTCATGTTCGGGTTCAATGCCTTGGAGAAGACCACGAACGCGCCACCGTGATAGCGGGAGATCACGCAGAACACGATCGGGCCCCGGAAGTTGACGATCGCCCGGCCGATCTCCGCGCCGTACTCCAGCTGGAGGTTGCGCATCGACTCGGGTGAGCCGTCGAAACCGGACAGGTTGGCCAGCACGACCAGCGGGCGGTTGCCGGAGGCCGTGTTGATGGCACGGGCGGTCTTCGCCGACGAGCGCGGGAACAGGGTGCCCGCGGTGTAGGTGTCGGGGCCGTCGGTGGGCGGGAACCCCCGCCGCGGCACGGCGCGCGACTCGATGCCGACCAGGCACACCGGGAGGCCACCGAGGTGGACGTCCTGCACCACCGACGTGTCCGCGTCGGCCATGCCCGCCCACCGCTCCAGGACCGGGTGGTCCTGGTCGCAGACGGCACGCATCACCGTACGGATGTCGAAGGGCTTCTTGCGGTCCGGGTTGTGCTCGGCGGAGAAGATGTCGCCGACCGTGGTGAAGTCGATGCCCTCGATCTTGTGCGGGAAGAGCGTGACGTCCCGGTCGACCGGGTCGGCGGTGATGGCGCGGCGGGGGCTGGTCTCGCCGGGCACCACGTACGTGTGGTCGTAATGCGCCATCAGGATGTTGCGGGCCGCGGTGAGGTTCGGCGCCCAGTACTGGGCCTGGCCGTTCGGGCCCATCACCCGGTCGTAGCCGCCGATGCCGAAGTTGTCCTCGGCCGACACGCCACCGGAGAAGTCGAGCGACTGCTTGCCGGTGAGCACCATCGCCGAATCGGGCGTCATCACCAGGATGCCCTTGGTGTGCATCAGCATGGTGGCCTCGGCGTTCCAGTACGGCTGGGCGCCCACGTTGATCCCCGCGACCACGATGTTGATCTCGCCGCCGTCCTGGGTGAACTCGACGATCCGCTTCAGCGCGGCCGCCACCCAGTCCATGTTCTCGGTGCCCGACTCCATCGAGATCCGCGCACCCGACGACAACGCGTACCACTCCAGCGGCACCTGCCTGCGCTCGGCCAGGTCCAGCGCGGCGATGACCCGGCGGCACTCCGGCTCGGACAGCGCACCGAGCGACTTGGTGGGGTCACCGAGCAGCACCACCCGGGTGACGCCCTCCGGGCAGCGGACCGTGCGGGTCACCGCGACACCGGCGACGATGGCCGCGGTGTTGCGGCCCTTCGGCCGGTCGACCGGGACCAGGCAGTGGCCGGCGTCGAGGTCGTGCTCGATGAAGGTGCCCCGCGGGCCGGCGATGGCATCGACCAGCTCGTACGGGTAGACGTTGCCCCGCCGCGCGGCCCGCAGCGCCTTCTGCCGGTATTCGTCGAGCGGTTGCACCGGCTCGGCCGACGGCTTGCCCACGTCCAGCCGGGGCGTCCCGTCGGCGCCGAACACGATCCGCACCGCGGACTCGGTCAGCTCGCCGCCCTCGCCGCGCCGCCGGGTCAGCACCTGGATCTCCTCCAGGCCGGCGCCGGTGGTGGCGGGTACGACACGGCGCAGCAGCGTGGCCAGTTCGGCGGTGGTCAGCTCGCTGGGCGGCCAGACGTAGACGACGATCCGGTTGGTGTCGAAGCGTTTGTGCTGCGGCTGGCGGGCCTGCACGGTACGGATCGCGTCCAGGCAGCCGGTGATCATGTTCTCCACCGAGGGCAGCGCGACCAGCCGGCCGTCCCCGTCGAGCACCGGGGTCAGGTCACGGACCTGGGCCATCGCGACGAGCCGCGCGTCGGCCGGGTTCGTGGTGGCGACCGCCTTGAAGAGGTAGATCTCCTCGTCGGCCGACGGCAGCCGGGACAGGTCGAAGTCGCGGAGCCGGTGCAGTTGCAGGCGCTGGGCGATCTGCGGATGCAGGCCCCGGATCAGCCGGTCCTCGACGAAGGTGGCGCCGACACGCTCGAACGTGAAGTGATGGTGCATGACCGCCCCGCGGCTGCCGGCCACGGTGGTGGTGATCCGGCGTACCGCGGCGGGCAGTTCCCGGCCGGCGAGCGACTCGCCCAGCTGGGCCGCCATCGCGTCCGCGTCCGGTTGCCCGGCCCACGCGACGTACAGATCCGCGACCAGGCTGCTGACGGCCACGTCGGTGGACAGTTCGGCGACGGCGTCGAGCGCGGCGGGCAGGGCGGCGATGTCGGCGGCGGTGGCGACCACCCGGGTGAACCCGGCCGGTCCGGCGTGCTCCGCGGTGACGACCCGGCAGCCGGCGATCTCCCGCGCGGACACTCCGGACAGACCGCGGTTGCCGTAGTAGCGGCGGGTCAGCACCTCCAGCAGCGGGGCGTAACCCTCGCCGGGCCCGGTGATCCGCTGGCCGATCAGCCGGACCAGGGGTTCGGCGACCGCGACCATCGCCTGGATCCGTTCCTGGCGGTCCGGCGCGGCGGGATGCTCGTCGAGGTGGCGCAGGCCGGCCCGGACCGCGTTGTAGGCGACCGCCCGGTTGCGGCGCAGCGCGGGCTGGGTGAACCAGCGGAACACCACGCTGCGGGCCAGGTCGGACACCGCCGGGAAACGTACCTGGGTGGCCTCGATCAGATGCTCCAGGACCAGGCTCGCGCGCTCGCTGAGCGACTCCACCGGCGGTGGCCCGGCCAGCCACTGCCGCAGCAGCGACGAGACGATCCCGGCGTCCAGCGCCACCCGCTGCTGGGCCAGGAAGATCCGGAACACCGCGGATTCCAAGGCGGGCGTACGTCCCAGCGAGTCGACGCCGTAGTAGGCGAAGACCGTGTCCAGGGTGGAGCGGACCGTCCCGGTGACCCCGGACCGCTCGGCGTCGAGACTGCGCAGATAGCCGTGGAAGTACTCCCGTGAGCTGTGCACCGGGCTGCCGGGTTCGGCCTCCGCGTCGCCGCCCGGCCGGTTACGGCTCAGCTCGAGCAGATCGGCGAAGACGTTCACCAGATCGATCTCCCCGGCCGTCACCCGGTCCCCGAGCTCGGCACGCGCCGCCAGCAGGCCGGTGCGCATCCGCTCCCGGTCGGCCGGGCTCGCGTCGTAGCCGAGCAGCACGTTGCGCAGATCCCGGAGCGCGTCACCGGAGCGCTCGGCGGCCGCCGGCGGCACCGGCCGGCGCGGCAGGTCCACGTCCACGACCGCGGTGGCACCGGTGGTTCCCGGCCCGGCGCCGTCGGCGAGCGGTTCCAGGCGCAGCATCGGGGTGCCCGTCTCGACCTGGCTGCCCACCGCCACCGAGCACTCCCGGACCCGGGCCCGGAACGGCGCCCGCAGCACCGTCTCCATCTTCATGCTCTCCAGCACCACCAGCGGCGCGCCGGCCTCGACCTCGTCACCGGCGGCCAGCGGTGTGGCCACCACCAGCGCCGGCGCGGGCGCGCGGACCACGCCGCCCTCCTCCCGGCTGACCCGGTGGCTGGTGGCGTCGATCTCGACCAGGTGGATCAGGCCGTGGGTGGCGGTGACGAACCGGAAACGGTGACCGTTGACCTCGATCCGGCCGCTGTGCCTGTCGAACGACTCGATCTCGGCGTCCGCGGCGACGGCCGGGCCACCGCCGGAGACCTCGACCCGGAACCGGCTCAGGCCGGCCCGGGCGACACCGACCCGGTAGGCGGCGCCGCGCAGCTTCAGGTCCAGGGGCCGGCTGCTGTCGTGCTGCACCTGCGGGCGGCCGCCGTGCGCGGTGAAGAGCAACCGCTGCGTGCTGACGGCCTCCTCCTCCTGGTACGCCTCGATCGCGGCCACGATCAGCGCGATGGTGGCGTGCCGGTTGCCGGTGAGGCGGCCCTCGGCGCGGACCCGGTCGATCCAGCCGGTGTCGGCGCTCGCGTCGACGATCTCCGGCTGATCGAGCAGGTCGAGGGCGAAACTCTTGTTCGTCGTGCCACCGTCGATGATCACGGTGGTCTCGGTGAGGGCCCGCCGCAGCCGGGCCAGTGCCTGGTCGCGGTCCCGGCCGTACGCGATGATCTTCGCGATCATGGAGTCGAAGTCGGCGGGGATCGTGTCGCCCTCGCTGACCCCGGTGTCCACCCGGATGCCCGGCCCGGCGGGCAGCACCAGCCGGGCGATACGCCCCGGTGACGGCGCGAAGTCACGGTCCGGGTCCTCGGCGTTGAGCCGGGCCTCCACCGCGTGCCCGGACTCGGCCGGGCGCGCGCCGTCCAGGGTTCCACCGGACGCGACGTGCAGTTGCAGGCGTACCAGATCGGTCCCGGTGGTCATCTCGGTGATCGGGTGCTCGACCTGGAGCCGGGTGTTGACCTCGAGGAACGCGAACAGCTTGTCGCCCGGGTGGTACAGGAACTCGACGGTGCACGCGCCCCGGTAGCCGACCGCCGTCGCGAGACGCTCGGCCGACTCCTTCAGCTGCATGGTCTGTTCCGGCGACAGCACCGGCGACGCCGACTCCTCGATGACCTTCTGGTTGCGGCGCTGCACCGAACAGTCACGCACGCCCAGCGCCCAGGCGGTGACGCCGTCCGCGATCACCTGGACCTCGACGTGCCGGGCGCCGGTGACGAGCCGTTCCAGGAAGACCACGCCGGAACCGAACGCCCGCAGCGCCTCCTGGCTGGTCCGCTCGTACGCGTCGGCCAACTCCTCCGCCGAGGCCACCTTGCGGATCCCGCGACCGCCGCCACCAGCGGTCGCCTTGAGCATCAGCGGATAGCCGACCGTCTCGCCGGCACGCAGCGCGTCCTCGAGGGTCGCCACCTCGCCCCGGCTCCACGGCGCGACGGGGACGCCGACCTCCTCGGCGATCAACTTGGCGCCGATCTTGTCACCGAGCCGGCGCATCGCCTCGGCGCTCGGCCCGACGAACGTGACGCCGAGCCTGTCGCACAGCTCGGCGAACGCCGGGTCCTCGGCGACGAAGCCCCAGCCGACCCATGCCGCGTCGGCTCCCGACTCGATCAGGGCCCGTTCCAGGACGGCATGGTCCAGGTAGGGCCGGGCCGAGGCGGGGCCGAGCGCGACACCCGTGTCGGCGGCGCGCACGAACGTGGCGTCGCGGTCGGCGTCGGTGTAGAACGCGACCACCTCGATCGGGACGCCGGACTCGTACGACAGGTCCCGCACCGCGTGGATGAGGCGCATGGCGGCCTCGCCACGGTTGACGACTGCGATACGACGGAACACCGGGCAGCTCCCCTGCGATCAGCGGTGGTGGCGGACGGAACTACCCGGCGAGGTCCACCGCCTCGCAGCGCAGCTCGGCTCGGGAACGCAGGAGGGGCCACCGGTCAACATCGCCGTGATCGCCGACATCTCCTTCACCTCGTTCATTCACCGGAATTTCTAGCAACCCGGGGTACGGGAAACCCCTAGATTCCGGCCGGGACGTCGGTGACCCCTACCCGCGACAACCCACTGCTCCGTCAGCCCGGCGAGGACCGGCCGACCCGCCAGTAACCGATGAACGCGATGTCGCGTTTCGCCACCCCACGGTCGTTGACCAGGTGCCTGCGCACGCCGGTGGCCAGTTTGGACTCGCCGGCGGTCCAGGCGGTGAACGGCCCGCCGGGCAGGGTCGCGGCCCGGAGCGCATCAAGTGCGCCGGCTCCCCCGTCACGCGGGAACCAGCGCACGGTGACTCCGGGCGGGGCCACCAGATCAGGGCGTACGTCGCTCGCGTACGGCACCTCGACAAAAGCCTCGCCACGCAGGCCGGGTGACGCTCCCTCGAGGATGGCGGCGACCGCGGGCAGGGCGGTCTCGTCGGCCACCAGCAGCTGCCAGGATCCCGCCGGGGGCGGGTCGTAGGTGGCGCCCATGTCCCAGATGCCGGCCGGGTCACCGGGCCGGGCCGATCGCACCCAGGTAGACATCGGCGTGTCCCCGTGCACGGCGATCTCGATGTCCAGCTCGTCCACCTCGGGGCGTACCGCCCGGACGGTCATGTTCCGGACGTACGGCCGCGTGGATTTGGGCCAGAGGATCGTCTGGGCGAGACCGGCCTCGCTGTCGCGGGTCGGCATCCGCAGCCCGGGCTGGCCCGGGCGCGGGAAGAACAGCCGGACGGCCTGGTCACCGCCGGTGACGACGAGGCTTTTCAGTTCCGGCCCGCCGAGGGTGAGGCGCACGAAGCTGTCGGACAGCGGTGTCACCGCGCGGACTTCGAGGGTGGTCATCCGGCGCTCGGCGGGCAGCCGGACCTTCGGGATCATCGGTCGGCTGCCAGGGTGAAGTTGCAGGTCATGGCAAAATTATGAGCAATCCCTCGGTTTTCTGGTACTCGCTTTACGACCGCTGCTCCGAGGCAGGTGAACGGCCCTCGCCCGGGCGGCTGCTCGCTTCCAGCTCGGCGATCCGGGCCAGCGTCCCGGCCGCCGGGCCGGTCACGTGTGCCGCCCGGGCCCGGGCCGCTCGCGCCGTGGCCGTCACCAGGGCGGTGTCACCCCGGCGCAGATGCAGCTCGATCCGGCGCAGGTCGCTGAGCAGCTGGTCACTGACGTGCGGGGTGCCGAAGCGGGCGGCCAGCGTGTCGGCCTCGTCCAGGTCGGCGAGTGCGCCGTCGAGATCGTCGCGCAGCCGGGAGCGCATCGGCAGGACGGCGGCTCGGCCCCAGTCGTCGCCCGCCCGGTGGAAGCAGGCCAGGGAGGCGTCCACGTGGGCGCGCATCCGGACCGGGTCACCCGCGTCGCCGGCGATCTCGGCCAGGAACATGTGGGACAGTCCGGACAGCCAGCCGTCGTCGCCGGCGGCCAGCTCCCCGAATTGCGTGACCGCGTCGCCGTGGCCCGTCAGGAACAGCAGGATCGGGCCGAACACGCGCTGGTGGGCCGGTAGCTCCGCATGACCGGTCAGCCGCCGGGCCAGGCCGAGGGCGCCCGGCGGGGTCGCGGCCCGGTTGATCAGCAGGACCGCTTCGGCACAGTCACGTTCCGGGCCCGGGCTGCCGCCGGGGATCGCCAGCGCCCGCTCCAGCCAGTGGGCCCCGTCGTCCTGGCGGCCGGTTCGCTGCCAGTACCAGGTCAGGGCGAGCGCCAGCGTGATCGCGCCGGCCGGGTTCCGCACCGTGCACAGGTGGCGCAGGGCGGCGAGGGTGTTGTCGTACTCGGCATCGATCGCGGTCATGGCCGGATCCCAGCGTGCCGCCAGTTCAGTGAAGTGGGCCGCGGCTCGATCGCGGGCGTCGTTATCGGTCAGGCGGCTCAACCCGTACTCACGAATGGTCTCCAGGGTCCGGTAGCGTCCGGACTCCGGCACGAGCTGCAGCAGCGACCTGTCGACCAGGGCGGCGAGCAGGTCCGGGACGTCGGCGGCGGGCACGACGGTGCCGGCGCAGACGGCGGTCGCCGAGGCCGCGGTGACACCGCCGGGCAGGACGGCGATGCGCTCGGCGACGACGCGCTCCGGTTCGCCGAGCGTCTCTCAGCTCCAGGCGATGACCGCGTGCAGACTGCGGTGCCGTTCGGGCGCTGCCGGGTCACCCTCGGTGAGTAGTCCGAACCGGTCAGCGAGCCCGGCGGCCAACTCGGCGAGCGACAGCGTCCGCAACCGCGCCGCGGCCAGTTCCAGCGCGAGCGGCATGCCGTCCAGTCGCCGCACCACCTCGATCACCGTCGGCAGATCAAGATCGATCTCCGGTTGTACGGCTGTGGCCCGCGCAGCGAACAACACCACCGCGTCCGTACGGCGTGCCTCGTCCGGACCGGCCCCCGCCACGGGCAACGTCAGCGGCCCGAGGGGCACGAGAGTCTCCCCGTCGACCGCGAGCGGCGCACGGCTGGTGGCGAGCACCCGCAGGTCCGGGCAGCGGTACAGCAGCGCGACGACCAGCCCGGCGACGGCGTCGACGAGGTGCTCGCAGTTGTCGGCGACCAGCAGCCCGGGCCGTCCGGCGAGCTCCTCGGCGAGAAGGTCGAGCGTCGGCCGCCGCCCGCCACCATGCACCCCGATCCCGGCCAGCACCGCCGCCGCGACCTTGGACTCCGTCCCTTCCGCGACCGCTCCGAGGTCGGCGAACCAGACGTCCTCGGGGTGTCGGCGGGCCGCTTCCCGCGCGAGCCGCGTCTTTCCCGCGCCGCCCGGGCCCAGAACGGTGACCAGGCGTCCGGTGGTGAGCAGCATCCCGATCCGGGCGAGTTCACCGACCCGGCCGACGAAGCCGGTCGCCGCCTGCCATCCGGGTCGCAGCAGCTGCCGATGCCGTTCCCGCAAGGCGGATCCCGGATCGGCGCCCAGATCGTCGGCCAAGGATTGCCGGGCCCGCTCGTGGACGGCCAGCGCCCCGGCCTGCCGCCCGGTCGCGGCGAGCGCGTCCATCAGGAGCCCGGCCGCCCGCTCATGAACCACAGGTTCCGCCACCAACCGGGTCAGCCTGGCCACGGCGGATTCCGCACGCCCCTGTGCAATTTCGGTCTCCGCAAGGTCCAGGACCACCTCAACCGACATCCGGGCCAGCCGACTCGCCACCAGCGGAGCAACCGCCGCAACCGCCTCGGGCACACTGCCCGGTTCCCCACCCCACAACCCGACGGCCTCGGCGAGAGCGGCTCCCGGGCCACCCGACCACAACTCTTCCCGCCCGGCCTCGGCCAGGTGCTCGAACCGCAGCGAGTCCACGTCGCGGGGATCCACCGCCAGCCGATAGCCCCCGGCCACCCGGGTGAGTACGCCGGGATCAGCTCCCACCTCGGTCAAGGCGCGGCGCAGCCTGCTGCCGAGGGCGTGCAGGGCAGCGGCGACCCCGGCCGGCGGCTGCTCACCCCAGATCGCCTCGATCAGATCATCGGGTGGAACCGGCCGCCCACCGGCCAGGGCCAACCGCACGACCAGCCCCCGCAAGCGCAGACCCGGAAGAGACACGACCTTTTCGCCGTACGTCACCGCGAAGCCCCCGAGCAGGGTGACCCGAAGCCGTGCCGTCCCGTCCATCACCACATCCTCGCGCGCTCCGTGACAGCGCCGTGTTCGCCCCGTGTCAGCGCCCCGCCGCAGTCTTCCCCCGAGCCGAGAATCCAGGAGGACATCGTGAACGGTCTCAAGACCCCGGCAGGAACCGCACTGGCAGCCGGAGCGGGCATCTACTTCACCGCCGAGTTCATCACCGCGGCAGCGTGGACGGACCCGCCGTACAGCTACACCTACCACTTCATCAGCAACCTCGGAGTGCACGGCCCGGCAACCGTGCTCGGCCAGTTCATGTACTCACCCCTGGCCTGGCTGATGAACACCGGCTTCGTCCTGTTCGGCCTGGCTGTCCTGGCAGGTGTCCTGATGCTGCGAGGACTGCCGACCGGACGCCGCCTGGCCCTGGTCACCACCGCAGCGGTGCTGGCAGTCGGCAGCACCCTGGTGGCGCTGTTCCCCGGCTCCGACGAGGACTCGCTGTGGCACGGCCTGGGCGCGCTGGCAGCCTTCGGCGGAGGCAACACCCTGGCGATCCTGCTCGGCCGCGCACACCGGCAGCTCGGCATCTCCCAACGCCTGGGCCGAACCCTGGTGATCCTCGGCATCCTCGGCTTCGTGTCGCTGGCGCTCTACCTGACCGTGGCAACGTCAACCGGAGTCCTGATCGGCCTGACCGAACGAGGCGTCATCTACCCGTTCCTGATCGGCTTCCTCCTGCTGGGAACCTCCCGACCCCGCCGATAGCCGCATCAGTCCGGCCCGAGGGCGAACCACCGACCGGGAACCACTTCCCGCAGCGAACCGGCCACAGCCAGCCTCCGGCAAGCCGCATTCACCACCGCGGTATCCAGCCCGTCACCGGCCGCTTCGTCAAGAAACCAGCGAACCCGCCAGGCGTCGAACGCCTCCACCCGCTCACCGGTCGCCGGATCGACAACGAGATCAACGTCGACCTCGCGCCCGTCATCAGCGACCATCCGGCAGCCGGCGCCGTGAACGAGGTACCGGATACCGCTCCGGGTGACCCCTTCCCGGGGCAATGTCCGAGCCGAACGAACAGCGGAAAGAAGACCCGCCACATCCGGGACAGGTGCCAGGTCCCGGATCAGACGCCCCCGGACCTCCCGAACGCCGGCAACATCATCGATCACACACCCGAGTATGCAAGGCCGGCGAACGAGCAGGCCGCTGCCCGCGTGCCTTGATCTTGCGGTGTCTGTTCCGACCGGCTACTTCGCCGCCGATGGTGGCCAGGTTTCGGGGACTGGCGGTGGTCCGGGCGGTCAGGGACGTGACGATCTCTCCGCCCCGGGCGGCCACCGCGGACAGCAGTCACCGGGAGAGCAGGGTGATCAGGGCGGTGGCGGCCAGCAGCAGAAAGGCCGGGACCAGGGACAGGACGCCGACGTTGAGGGCCCGGTACTTACGGGCGGCCACGTTGGCGTTGGCCCAGATCTGGCGGGTCAAGGCGTGCAGGAACGCCGGCCGGTCGGTGACCAGGTCGGTGTAGGCCCTGGTGAAACCGGGGGCGTCGGTGCCGAAGCGGTCGGCGATGCCCTGGTAGAAGATCAGGCCCCCGGGGTCGCGGCCGGAGCGGCGGCGGGGCACCAGCGCCATCGACGCGGCCACGGCGACGACGGTGATCGTGGCCGCGCAGAGCGAGGCGACGACGACGAGGACCGGGCCGCGCGGGGTGGCCGTGTTGACCAGGCTGTAGAGCAGTCCACCGGCGACACCGGCCGCGGCGAGTGTCGCGGCGGCCTTGCTCTCCGCGTGTTTGATCCACTCGACGACCAGGAGCAGGGTGCGCCAGGCGTCTTCCGGAGTGGCGTCGGGTTCGGGGGGCGGTGGCGGGACTTGAGCGTGGCGGCGGCGGAACACAGTCGCCAAGGTCACCTCCTTCGATGTCACCCACTGTACCGATCCACCTCCACAGTGCACATCAACCCTGGGGCACCCACAGCCAGGCCCGTTCGGCGTACTCCTTGTTGCCGATCCGGCACGGGGTGAGCGTGCCGGGCGGCATCCGGGCCCAATCCTCTTTGATCACGAAGCGGTGCAGGATGTCCGAGATCGCCGCCACCAGGTCCACACCGGGGTTCGCCGTGGCCGCCTTGCGCAGCTGGGAGCTCTCGAGCAGGCGATGGGCCTCGATGGCGACCTCACCGCTGAAACCGATCGCTCCGGGACCGAACGTGCCAACCGCCGCCGACGCGCGCAGCCGGATACGGTCCTGGTAGATGTCGTTGTCGGCGGCGAGTTCCTGGACCAGCGCCTCCAGGAACCGGGGCAGCGCGAG
Organism: Actinoplanes couchii; assembly: GCF_016862075.1. Taxonomy (GTDB): domain Bacteria; phylum Actinomycetota; class Actinomycetes; order Mycobacteriales; family Micromonosporaceae; genus Actinoplanes; species Actinoplanes couchii. The sequence continues at coordinate 47,031 of NZ_BOMG01000118.1, forward strand.
ATGCAACTGTTCGGCGGCCGGCAGGATGACCTTCTGATCGTCGCCGAGCCCCTGCCGGGGCAGCTCGTCGAGGTCCAGGGACAACCGGCCGAACGTCGCGCGCATGATCGCGACGAGCCGTTCCTGAGCGCGCGATCGGGCCGGCCCGGACCGGCGGGTGAAGGCGACGATGTCGACCGCGAGGCACATCCGCAGGTCGAGCCGGTCGGCGACGACGGGTGCGGGAGGAGGCTCCGGGGCTCGCAGCACCGACCGGAACGGACCGGCCGGGGAACCGTGGACCGTGTCCAGCCGCCTGGCGAGGTTCTCCAGGTAGGCGATGTCGTCGGGCACCCGTTCCAGAACCGCCGCGGCGATCTCGTCACCGTCCAGCCGGGGCGTGAACGCCTTGGACATGTTGGCGGCCGCGATCTCGGCCGTACGCAGCAGGTTCCGCAGTTCGTGGAGGGTTCCGGCCACCGTCTCCACGTCGCCGGCCAGCAGGTCCGCGGGACCGGCAGGTGGGCCGAGGTGCGCACTGACCTGGTCGTGCAGGGCGCGCAGGCCGGCGCCGTCACCGCGCAGCCGCGACTCGTAGCGCAGTTTCGCGGCGTGCATCAGATAGCGCCCGAGCGGCGGGATGGTGACACTGCCGTCGGACCAGGTCAGGTCGCTGAGTTCGCGGTCCTGATCGAGACCGGACAGGACGACCAGGCGACGGTCCGGGTCGTCGCCGAGCGGCGAGATCTCCCAGAGGACGATTCCCGCGCCGGTACGCCGTTCGGACCGCCACCAGCCCGGCGAGTCCCCGGAGGTGGCCGGCAGAACCGCCCGGGCCCCGTCGGCGAGCGTGACCGGGTCGGCGTCCGGGGCGGGGGTCTTGCCCTGCAGGATCAGCGCCGTGCCGAGCATCGCCGTGACACCGTCCACGGTGAGCTGTTCCCACCAGCGCAGGTAGTCGGTCCAGCCGAACGGGACGGCCGGGCCGAGCCGCTCCCGGCCCGCGCCGATCGGCCACGCGAACACCACCGACAGGTTGAGCACGTCGTGGCTGCGCCGCAGAATGGCCTGCCTGTCGGAGCCGAGGTCCTGCTGGGCGGCGACGACCTGGAAGGGCCCGGTTCCGGGCCATTGGCCGGGCAGGTCCACGGCGGGCACACCCCGGATCGGTTCGGTCATCCGCAGTTCGGTGCGGCACCGGGACCAGATCCCGGCGAGCTGACCCCGGGCGGTGCCGGCGTGCGGCCCGTCCGCCGGGGCGAAGAGATGGGCGATGAACTCCTGCTCAGCGGGTGACCCGGTCATCACCACCGCCGAGGTCGCGGCCGGACGTGCTGGGCAGGGCCTCGCCGATCGCGTTCACCAGGCGGTTCTGCCGTTCGGTGATCGACGGGTCCGGCCGGTCGACCTCGCGGGTGCCGATCCGGTTCACCCGGACCGGCCCGAACAGTTCGAGGTCGGTGGTGGCCCGGCGCAGCTCCTCGTCGTCCCCGGCGGTGAAGGCCCGCTCCATCCGGTCGAGGATCGTCCCGATCTGGTTCCAGCGTTCGGTGGGGAGCATCCACAGCGGCAGGTCGCCCAGCACGGCCAGGGCGTCTTCCAGTGTCTCGGTATCCCAGTGTCCGTCCACGATCACCCATCGTAGTGTGTCCCGGCGCACACTGACAGGACACGACGCCCGGTAGATTGACGCCGGTGCGCCTTCTCCTGACCTCCTGCGGCCTGAGCAACAACACGCTCGTCGAGGCCCTGCGTGACCTGCTCGGCAAGCCGTTCGCGGAGGCGAACGTGGTGGTCCTGCCGACCGCGACGGTGGCCGAGCCCGGCGATCACGGATGGATGCTCGACGATCTGGCCCGGCTGCGCGCGCTCGGCTGGAACGAGCTGAGCCTGCTCGCCCTCAACGGGCTGCCGGACGCCGTGGTCGCCGGGCGGCTGGCGCGGGCCGACGTCGTCTACGCGACCGGCGGCAACCACTACCACCTGGCCCGCAGCCTCTCCCCCGAACTGTTCGACCTGGTCGCGGAGAAGGTGTGGGTGGGTGCCAGCGCCGGTTCGATGATCTTCAGCCGGGCATTGAACGCGCACTCCGCGGCCGTGATGGGTGACCTCGCCGACCTGCACGCGCTGGGCGAGCAGGACGTCACCTCGCCGTTCGCCCGGTTCGACTGGTACCTCAAGCCGCACCTGCACTCCCCCGACTTCCCGGACCGCGACGACGCCTGGGCGAAGAACCTGGAGGCGACCGCCGGCTTCCCGCTCTACCTGCTCGACGACGATTCAGCCGTTCGGGTACGCGGCGACGAGGTGGACGTGGTCTCCGAGGGGGTCTGGCAGCACCATCGGTGATGCCGGGCTGTTCACACAGCCGACGCTTGAAGATCATCTTTTACCGGTTCTACTGTCGACCACCGGCACGGACACTGTCCGGCGTGTCTTCGCAATACCTCCGCGCCCTGATCGCGCTGGCCGTGATCGGGGCGGTCGTCACGACGCCCGATCCGGCGTCCGCACATCCGTTCGGTGACCCGCAGACCGTGGTCGTCTCTCTCGACGATCAAAGGCCTGATGTCGTACGCGTGAAATGGCGCGTCGGTGGACCCGACGATCTGACCGTACTGGGCATGTCGCTCGGCCTGATCCCGCCGGACCGGGCCCGCGCCGACGGCACCGTCGACTACCGGTACACCGACCCGGGCGTGGTCGGCGCCTCCCGCGAGTTCACCGGCTACCTGCTGGACAGGATCACGGTCAACGACGGGACCACCCCCTGCGCCGGTACGGTCGAGCCGGTGCTCGCCCTGGCCCTCAAGGGTGCGACAGCCGACTTCACCTGCGGGCGCCCGGTGACCGAGGCGACCGTGGCGGTCCGGATGCTGACCGACCTGCACCCCGCCTACCGGACCATGGCGACCGGCTCGAACGGGGAACGCGCCGTCTACGACCGGGACAACGACAGCCACGTCTGGGCACTGACCGAAACCGCGGGCGGCCGGGACGCGTTCCTGCAGATCGCAGCAGTGCTCGGCGGAATCCTGCTGCTGGCCGCCGGCACGTGGCTGCTCCGCTCCTCGCGCCGTCCTTCGCTGCGCCGTCCTTCGCTGCGCCGTCCTTCGCTGCGCCGGCGGGTGGCGTCGTGAACGGTTTCGCCGACCGGATGCAGGACCTGATCAACGTACCGGGAATCACGCCGTTGGCCTTTGTCTTCGCCTTCCTCGCCGGGGCGTGGCACGCGGTCATGCCCGGCCACGGCAAGACCCTGGCCGCCGCCTATCTGGCCGGCACGAGAGGCCGGATCCGCGACGCCGCCTGGCTCGGCGGATCAGTAGCGGTCATGCACACGGTGTCGGTCCTGGTGATCGGCGTGGCGTGGACGTTCCTGTCCCTGTCCGACGTGATGCAACTGGAGACCCTGACGACGTGGCTGCAGATAGCCGCCGGAGTCCTGGTGATCGCCACCGGCGCGTGGATGCTCCGCCGCCACCTGCACGGGCACTCCCACGACCACGACCACCACGGCCACCACCACCATCACCACGGCCACTCCCACGATCACGGCCATTCACACGACCACGAACGGCGCCCCGGCCTGCTGCTGCTCGGCATCTCCGGCGGGCTCACGCCCTCCCCGGCAGCGTTCCTGGTCCTGGTAACCGGCCTGTTCCTGGGCCGAGCCGGCTTCGCCCTGCTGATGGTGATCACTTTCGGCATCGGCATGGCCGTAGTCCTGTTCGGCGTCGGCGCCCTGGCGGTGGCCGGCAGCTCCCTGGTGACCCGAAGCTCCCGCACCTACGCCTTCTTGCAGAAAGCCACCAAGGTCACCCCACTGTTCGCAGCCGGAGGCGTAACCCTCTTCGGGGCCGGCCTGGTCACCGTCGCCGCGGTACACCTCGCCGGCCTGGCCTGACCGCCCTCCTACCTCCCCCGCACGGGTGCCTCTCACGGCCCCGGGGACAGACGCAGGGAAGCCAGGCCCCGTTCGACAACCGCGGCGAGCAGGGCCGGGCGAGTGTGGTCGAGGTGATGGCCGCCGTGCTCGATCACCACCAGGAGGCGCTGCGGCAGGAACAGGTCCCAGTCGCCGACCGCGGCCGGGTAGTCGACCATCAACGTGTCGTCGCGGGCCGGGGCCTGCCGACAGTACAGCTCCGGCGTCGGGCTCATCGGCCTCCCCTTCCGTGCGTCAGCGGTCCGGCTCACGGCGTACCGGGCTGCGGCGGGGCGTGCAAAGATTTCCGGCATGAAAGACACCACGTCGGCGCTGGCCGGTATCCGCGCCGCGATCGACGAGTTGGACGCAGACCTCGTCCGCCTGCTCGCCCGGCGCGAGGACCTGGTTCGCCGCGCCGCCCCACTCAAGACCGACGGGCATTCGGTGCGGGCGCCGGAGAGGGTGGCGCAGGTGGTGGCCCGGGTCCGGGCCCTGGCCGACGAAGCCGGCGCGGACCCCGACCTGGTGGAGCGGATCTACCGCGACATGATCCAGGCATACATCGACATGGAGACCGTCGAACACCGCCGGCTCACCGAGGGCTGACCGGCCGGCACGACACCAGCCTCACACCGACGCCATCAAATCTGATTGACGGCGGCCGACCAAAGACCATGAGCGCCGGTGTCAATCAGAATCAGCCGGAGCACTACTCGCTATCTCGATCAACAGTGCTTCCACCTCCATCGAATCAAGCCCACGGACCAGGTCATGGCCCTTGCCGTTTTCCAGGTCGAAGTCAACATCAAAACGAAATGCCGTTTGCGATGGACGAACGCTGGCGCCCCGATTGTTCGGGAACTCGAAGTTCCACCAACTATGGTTCCGAGAACGGCTACCAGAGTCAGACACGTACTGCATGATTTCCATAATCGGGTACGCCTCCAGACAGGATGCGCCGAACGCCGCAGAGTATTGCGCAATCGACGTAAGGGTTCATCTCCGGTTCGCGGCGCCCACGTCGAACACTCCGATGAAGGTGCAGGTCTTGAACCAGTCGCGCTCGCCGCCGGTGGAGACCGCGGAGCTTTGAAGAGCTGTCACGACGCGCCCATCGGCCCGCCAACAGCCGTCCTGAGAATCCTGGCCGGATGTTCGTGGAGGAGCGCAGCCTGCCGTCCGGACGGCACAGCAACGCTCGACCTTCTCCGCGAGCAAAAGAGACATCTCTCCAGTTCATCGTTAACGTAAGGCAACCCGTATCTTCCCGTCGACAAACGCCTTCACCAGCATCAGGTTCAGCGCTCGTAGGTAGTCCGGGAGCAGCCGGCCGCATCCAAGGCACGGTAGGACTCGCTCAACCATCCGAGCACTCAGCCGTGAGGCACGCACGCACGCAGATCAGGCCGAACTCTGACCGCATCCGCACTGATCAGGGCTTCCAACGGCCGGGCTGACGGGATTTGAACCTGCGGCCCCTTGTGCCAACACGCGGTTATCATCGACTTGTCATCGATCGCCGCAACTTGGGGTTGAACTGCACGAATACCTCCGGAGACCGGTCATCGTTTACCACCCAACGTTACCGTTCACGGGCAGTTCTGGGGGGTAACCGGGGGCCGCTGGCCCTGTGCACCTGCATGGCTATCGATCGGGCGCCGATTCGACCAGCCCGGATAGCGTTGCCTGCAGGTCTCCTGCCACCCCTCTGGCGCCGGCCCGCCCAGTGCGACGTACCACTCTGCAACAGCCCTCCCTTGTTCAACACTCGAGAGGCAGGAAAGCCCGATTCACCCCAGAACGACCGGCAAGACGCCCGACAGGAAGCAAGTTGGAAGCACCATCTGCTCAAGGACCGACCAGAAAGGCCCGTTGTCTTACCGCACTGTTCCTTCACCCGCGGAGCACCTTGCCGGCTCCCGGCCACAAACCGTAGCCGGGCAAACTGTCAGGGGCAGTACTCGCGGAGCAGAGACAGGAAGTTCTTCAACATGGTGACCGTTTCGTGGGGTAGGGGGTCGCCATTGAAGTGCATGATGTTGTTCCGTATTTCGCAGATGATCCTAAGCTGTTGCGAGAACACCTTTCGGTCCAGTGGCCAACCAAGCGCAGCCCATGCATCGGGGTTCTCCAAGACTCGTTGGTAGTCGCCCATCGTCAACCGGGAGAAGCCGTCGATCTGGCGTGTCCCGTCCGCGTCACAAAGCGTCTGAACCCGCTCGATATCGATGGACTCCTCAATGATCCAGCGAAGAGTCTGATCGATCTCGCCGATGATGAAGAACGGCGACGTCATCATCCCATAGATCTGCACAACATCACTGGCAGTGACGATCCCCGAGATGGCATTATGCGGTCCCCGAACGAAGACGAAGTCATGAGCTGTAATCTTGGGCAAGACGTCGATTAGGTCATCCGCATAACTCACCTCCTCTGGCGGGATGACGGCGGCGGACAAAGGAGCGTCCCGCTTCTGGTGACGTGCCTTGGCGATCGACTTCCAAGTAACTGCGCCGCTTAGGTTCCGCTGCCCGGACATCACCGCCAGCTGCGAATAGTCGTGAAGCAGCATCGTCGTGATTGCCTGCTCGATCGTGGCCGCCGGTTTCACCGACTCGACGCCTAGACTCGCGGAGGGTAGGTTGCCGACCACCAGACCGCGCTCTGGCCGTTGCCGCATCTTCGAGGGCTCCGTCGCCTCGATGATCTCCGTCGTCTCGGGTGTCTCCCTCAGGGGACCACCCACGATGTCAGGTTCGGCGGTAGCCTGCGGCGAGGGGGCCGCGGCGACCGACACCTCGACCGTGACCTGTTCCTCTAAAGTGACCAGGCGGAAGTCCGGAGTTGTGACGAGACCGTGGTTTGAAAGATCAGTTTCGATTATTTCGATCAGCCGGGCGTCACGTCCGCGGGCGCCCCAAAGACCGATGAATTCCCGGACGCTGAGCGTGTGCGCCATGCCGGCATCCGCGTCCCGGCGCAATCTCCGCAGCTCGGCCAGGCACCTGACCCGATCTTCGGTCTCGCTACCCACCTCGGAGTCCGGCTCATCGGGGCTTCCCTGCTCCTCAGCATCGGCAGCTTTACGGAGGGCCGCGGACTCTTGGGCCAATCTGTCAAGGTCGTCCACAGCTGCGCTGAGCATCGTTTGTCGCAACTGGTCCAGGGGCGCGTCTTCTTCCTCCGTAACCCAGGCGGTCCACCCATTGACCGGATAACCTGCCACGGCTAATGCTGCGGCAGAAGGAGACGAGAACACTCGGCCGTCCAGGAAGCCGAGACCGCCGTCGTCACGCACCACTGCCGTCGTGACCGATCCGGTGCCGGGGGATTTGTACCTGAGGTATGCGCCAACCGACAGGACACCACCGGCCAGGAGATCCGACAGACGGAACCGTCGTGCGGTGAGACGGTGATGATCTTGCCGAGGTACCCGGTCGGCCGTAGCGAAGTGTCCTTCGTCCGTGACCCCGACCGCGTCAAAGACAGCGAAATAGGTTTTCTCGGTAGCATCGGGCGTCACCGCCCGCAGTGAGTCACCGGCGATGATTCGGGTCCCTCGACCCAACATCTGCTGGTACAACAGCTCCGACCTGATAGGCCGCAGGAAAACGAGACACTCCACGGCGGGTAAGTCGACGCCTGACGCCAACATATCGACCGTGACGGCGATTCGGGGCTCCGGATCCCTGCGGAAGCGGTGCAGAATTTCCCGGGGGTTCACCACATGAGCGGTAATCTTCACCGCGAAGTCCGGCCCCTCCTCGAATACCCGCTGGCAAGCTTCAACGACGGCATCCGCGTGCGCGCTGCTCTTTGCAAATATCACCGTCTTCGGGACTATCGTCCGGTCCGGGAAGGCTTCCGAGAACAGCTTGTCCCGGAACTCCGTCACGACCTCCCGGATCGGCGCCCATGGTTCGTCTGACCTTACAGATGTCTCAAGCGCGTGCGTCAGACGATAGATGCGAGGAGGGATGTTGTATTCGTCGGATAATGCTTGCTCGAAGGTATATCTCCAGAGCAGGTCCCCTCCGAACAAGTCGAGCGTCCGCTCATCAGCGCTGAAGCCGAAGGCGATAAGAGGAGCAGCTATCTTGTCCGAAAACTCGACCAGAGCGGATAGCGTTGCCCGTTGAGACTCGTAGACGAGAACAACGTCGATTCCGTCGAGGCCATCGTCGGCGAGCGGGGAATCTTGGTCACCTTGCGCATGGGCTTTCACGTGGCTCAGAAGGCGTTGGCTGGTGGCCACCACGACGTTTCCCGGTACAGAGACACCGCCGACGTACTCATCGACGTAGAGCGACCCATCCAAACGACCGTGAGCACCAGCCGGGTGGTAACGGCGAAGAACGTCAAAGATGGCTGCCGTGTCCGACCTCAAATCGGTGACCACCAGGATCTTCCGTGCTCGCCTCGTCTCCACTAGTCGCGAGCACAGCTCAGCGATGATGATCGTCTTACCGAAGCCAACCGGCACCTGGAGCAGTGCCCGACGTGGATTCTCAGTGGCGAGAAACGCCATGACGGCTTCCACAGCTTGAGCCTGGGGCGGGCGGAGCAGAGCCTGCGCGGGTGACGAGGAACCCATGCGGTCTGGTGACGGCGTTGCCGAGTTGTTCTCATCGTGGATCGCCACCCACACAGCCTACGGACTTCACGACCACGGCGACGATACCCAACCGCTTGCTACACCGCCGACGGCTGGCCAGCCTGCGCGTGATCGCGCGACAAGACGCTCCGGAGGCAAAAGCTGGTCCACGTAAACCGCTGACCAGAAGAGCGATTCAGCCCTGGTCAGAGGATGACACCTGACGTTGCTGAACGCCGTGCGACCCCCGCCGTGACCGCCCCATCTGGCTCTCCATCGATCATCAAATTTGGGGAGCCTGTGATCTCCATCCGGGTGCGGCGGAAACTGGTAGTCCCTTTGATCGAGCGCTCGCCGGGCGGCTCCCAACCTGCATGAGTCAGGCGATGCCTCTGTTCTGTCCGACGCTGCTTTCTCGGGACGCCTATGGTGGATCCGTGGTTGTTCTTCTGGGGCCGGCATGGAGCACCGAGGCGGCACCGCTCATCGATCAAGGCCGGTTCCCTCTTGGCGTGGAAAGCGCGACGCTGAGCAATGCGAGGCGTCTCGCGCCGTTGGTCAACTCCGGCACCGCTCATGCCCGGTACTACTTGCTGCATGCCGTGGTCGCGTCCGGCTTCCCCGCAGCGCTCGGCGAGACTGACGCACTCGCCGCCGGACGTGACCGAGTTCGCCGGGCGGAAGTGGTGTTGGCTGCGGCAAGTCTGCGTCACGCCGCCGCCCATCCCGACGAGCATGCCGCCCCCTTGCCGTACCGCGACCCGCACGGAACCCGCGTGATCGCCGAACGCCTCGGTAGCGGGCTCATTGACGTCCCGTCCTCGGCTGCCGAGTACTCGTCACAGACTGGCGGCTTCCTGTCCGTCTACCGCGGCGCGGAGATCGAGGCCGGGTTGCTCGATTCGGCGAACGGAACCTTGCTACCGGGATCGGTTGCGCTCCCGGAATCCGAGCTGGCCGCCGTGCGTTCACTGATTACGTGGGCCGCTGAAGATCAGCTCAGCACTGATCAACTCGACCAGGTGCTTCCCGGAGCCTGCCTATGCCAGGTGCGATCCGGCAACGAGCGAGATTTGCTGAGTGCCATCCTTTTCGGTACTGACGGTGATCTGGTCCCGGCACCGAGGGCGGTACAGCAAGCCCGCGCCCGCACGGCTGCGACAGCACGGCTGGTGCTACACGCCCACGACGGCCAGGATCCGTATATCGGTACCCGGTTGGCAATGACTCAGCTCTGCTACACGTCTGAGCGGCTTGCTCAACTGAGTGATCCCCGACTGCTCGACTGGGCGCTCTCCTGGCGCGGCGCTCTACTTCGCAACGCTAGCGTCACGGCATGGCGGTGGCTGTGGTGGTGGCTGACCGAGTGCCTCGCGGAGAAACCCCGAAGCCGTGAGGCACTCGGCGAGGCGCTGGCCGAGGCCTTGGTCGCCAGCGCCGGGCACGACGGCAACGTCGTGAAGTCGCTCACCACAGATCTTCCGCCACACCGGGAGGGAGATTGCATCCGCGACGTGGAGGGCGATCTGCTCTACCCCAATGGTGCCGAGAGTGATGACCCGTGGGCGTACGTCCAGGTGCTCGCGCTGGGAGCCCGGCGGCTACCCGAACTGACCGGGCCGGAGTTGCGTTCGTTCACCGAGTTCGGGGAACTCGGTCCCAGCTATGTACGCAACCTGCTGGAGAACGCAGGTCGGCTCTCGGTTGCGGAGTTCGGCCGTGATCTGGTCGATCGGCTACTCCGGCAAGCCATGGAGATCAGTCACCGGCGGGTGCGCTGGGAAGCGGGCCGGCTACGAATCCCGACGCGGCTGCGGGAGGTCGGCGAGGTCTTGGACCTTGCCGGCACCGAGGGAAGCGTCGCGCCGGGCCTGCGGCTGGAACGCATGCGCCAGATCTTGGAGGAACTCGGCTACCTCACCCTCGACAACGACGCTCTGGCAGTACGGCGGTGGATCGAGTGAACGAACGCTGGAGTGACGTTCTGCAGCCCGGCAGCGCCCCACCGGCGCTGCTACGTACCCGTGTCGTCGATGCCGAAGAGGTGCTGGTCCTCAGCTACACCGCAGACCTGAGGTTCTTCGAGCGCATCGGTCTCTCGGAGGCCCGCGCCGCGGGAGCCCGGGTCACCGTCGTGCACGACCTGGCCGCTGACCTGGTGCCCGCGGCCGATGTACATCACGCCGGCGTTCACTACACCGATGTCCCGGTACGATGCCGCGGCAACGGCGAGTTCCACCCCAAGCTCGTCGTCATCGCCGGGCCGGAACGCGCGATCGTCTCGATCGGCTCGGGCAACGTCACCGCGAGCGGATGGCACCACAACGGTGAGCTTTGGACGACCCTGGCCGCGGACTCCGGTGAGTGGCCAGACACGTTCCACGAACTGGCTGACTGGCTGCTGGAGCTACCACGATTTCTCTACATCGACAGGTTCGGTGCAGGGCGGATCGCGGCGGCCGCCGCCACGCTGACCCGTCACCCAGCGCGAAGTACGGGGCCACGACTGGTACACAACCTGCACACCCCGATCACCGAACAGCTTCCCGCCCCTACCGGGCAGGTGACGGACCTACTGTTCGCGAGCCCGTTCGTGGACCGCCAGGCGGCTGCACTTCGTCGGCTCAGTACGCACTTCGCTGCCGAACAGATCACCTTCGCCGTCACCGCCAATGCCACTGCGGATCCCGACGTGATGGTCACCTGGGCGGACGAGGGTGGCGCCGACCTGTACGCCATCGCCGACACCCGCTACTACCACGGCAAACTCGTCCAATGGAGCGATGGCGACGGGACACATGCACTGGTCGGCAGCGCCAACACCACCGCCGCCGCCATGCTCCGGACCACCGGCGACAAACACGGCAACTGCGAACTCGCCCTGCTGTGCCAGATCGGCGACGGGGACCTGGCACCCCCGCTCGGCGAGTCCCTCGATGACGCTGATGCCGTCCGCAAAATAGTCGCCGAACCACAACCCGAGACAGCCCGGGATCCAGAAACACCACGACTACTCCGCGCGATCCTCGACGGATCCGGTGTGCTCGTCACCGTCGTGGCCGACAGCCCAGGAGCCATCCGCGACCTGCTGCTCGAGAACCAGGAGCCCCACGCACTGACGCTGACCGGCAGCGACGAGCGTGTACACCGGTTACGAGCCGAGGTCACCGATACCGGTGGCTCCCTGTGTCACGTCGCACTGAACGACGGCAGCATGATCGGCCCGGTAAGAGTCACCGACCCGATCGCCGTCGTCATCCGCCCCGGCACGGTCAGCCCACTTGAGGACCACCACCTGACCGATGTTCTCGGGGACCGGCGGCTAAGCGAGCGGCTGTTCGAAGCCTTGAAGAAACTCGCCGCAGTTCGACCCACCGCACCGGACGCATCCCGCGCCGGAACGGGGCAGGAGTCAGGCGAATGGCGCCAGGCCGCCGAACGTACGGTCGGGTCCGCTCTCGTACGCCTTGCTCTCGGCTACGCCGCCATCACCGGTACTGCTGAGGGCTCAGACGAAGGCTTCGACGCCGGCGACGTCGTCGATGAGACCGACAACGACGACGATGGCATCGACCTGTTCGACGACGAGGACGAACACGACACGGGACTCGGCGACCCACTTACCGCCTCCGGTGATCCCGTGACCGGATTTCTCACCGATCCCGTCACCGCGGCCAGGCTCGCCCGCAGAATCGACACGCTCCTACCGCAGACACCTGAGTGGCACACCGGAGCCCTACTGGCTCTGCTGCGTGTCGCCTTCCTCGTGGCCGCTGGCGGTGGATGGCCCACACTCGACCAGTTCGTCTCCGTACTGCTCCGCGTCGCCGAGGCAACACCAGAGGATGACGACGTAAAGGAGGCACGCAACGCGGCCGTCCTGGTCGGGCTCGCAATTCTCGCCAGCGAGGTCACCGGTTGGGACGACACCACCGACGCTATAGTCGATGCCTTCGAACGGTGCCAGGCCCTCGCTGCGGTCGACCCAGCCGACATCGACAACGAGCGGGTCACCCACTACTGCGCAGACCTTCACATCGGGTTCGGCGTCACCCTCACCGCCGACTCGCTGATCGACGCCAGCCCGTACCTGCTGACTTCCAGTCTTGTCGAACGGGCCATCGAGTCGATCGGCACGGAGTACCGCGACCTCACGCTCGCCGCACCCCGACTGCTGCGCATCCGCTCCGGCGGCAACCCCTACGGAGCGGCCATGCGGCTCCTGACCCGCGTCGCCCATCTGGCACCGGTCGCCGTCTACGCCACCAGTACGAGAGGCCAGGTCTACGCCGTATGGCAGCCCAAGATTCTCACCCTTCAGCGATACGCCGCGAACGGCAACCCGATCACCGGCAGCCGCCACCGACTCGCTGTCGGGCCAGGAGCCCACATCGAAGCGTCACCACCCGGGACCTTCGAAACCTGGCGCGGGTCGTTGCCTGCGGACCTGGCGGACCAGTTGCGGCAGGCGAATCTCCTGTCTCATGCCACCCCGGCATGAGGTGCCGATCCCCCGCTCTCCTTTCGACTGTTACAACATTGAGGGACATCATCTCGCTACCGACACTTCCGCATGCAAGATTGGAGCGGTGGGCAGCAACGAGGTTGACCAGGCAATTCAGCGGCTGTCTGAAGCTGCATCGTCGCTCACCCTCGACCAACGCCTGCGAATCGCCGCGCTGTTAGCCAAGCCAGCTGTAGCGGCACAAAACAATCCACTCCAAGACGCCGCATCCAGCCAAGCCACGCTCGACGCCCTCCTGCTCACCGTCGAAGAAGCAGCCGAACTGCTGAAGATCGGCCGCACCACCGTCTACGACCTCATGAAAACCGGCCAATTGAACAGCACCATGATCGGACGACTCCGACGGCTCCGCTACATCGATCTGCCGCATACCTCGACGAGATCAGCCCGAACGGCCCACGCTGAAGCGCCACCCCTCCCGCCAAGATCAATACCAGATCAGCTCACGAGAACCGAGGCAGCACCGCCGATCGGGCGTCACATGACCTGCCTGAATTACGCTGCCATGATCGTCTCACTGCTCCGCCGATCCTCCGCCACGCCCAGGTCGGCGTAATACTGGGCCCTGATCAACGGCCGCTTCCACGTAACGGCCGCAATCGACCACGCGACCCACCGGATCCGGATCACCGCGCACCCGGCTGCCACCTGAATGATTCCGAGCGGCCGCAACCCGGCAACGGGCTCCGAGAACTCCGGCTTCCCGGTCAAGTACCCGCTCCTGCTCATCAGTGCTGGGTACAAGATCGTAAGCGGAGAGCGCCCAGTTCGCCCCGGCCCACGCAGTCGATCAGCTTCCGAAGTGCTGCCACGATCGGCGCCGGGTCATCCCTGTCGTGATGTCCATCCTCCGCCGAACCCCTCCCCGGATGCGATCCGCACCGCTGCATCGACCGGAAGGCATCAATACGGCTTTCCGCGCTTGATGACATTTATGCGACTAGTTGTTCACAAGTGACCTGCTGACATGATAATTCACTACGGTGGATTGGCCTCGAATCGCACTTGCCTTTGCGCTGCCCAGCATCATCGCGCTAGCAACCTTCATAGTACTAGCTGTTCAGATTCTCCTGCTACTGTTCTTTGAAACCCGGATAGCTTCGGCAGTGTTGGACAAAAAGCCGCTCGATTTCATCCTGGCAATGTTTGCGGTCAGCCTTTCTAGTCAGTACGTTCGCGAAATAGCCGGGCCATTACTTGCAGCCTTCTATCCGGAAGATGCGCGGGAGTCAACCGAGCAGTCCTTTGTCTTCGGCATTGCCGCGGTCAGCATATTTCACAGCCTAGTGGCGTTTCATTACAGCATCTCGCGTGTGACTGCATTCAAGAGGAGAAGCCTATTAGTGTTTCCGGAGGAGGTGTACGAAAAGGACCCCGCCACAGTGAGGCAGTTATGGATTAAGATCTTCTGTCTAATCGGCCTAACTTCGATGGTTTTAGCTGCGGTATTTCATTCCTCCATGTACTCTCTAACGGGTTTGCACGCCTGGTCGGCGAACGCCAACGTTACGGTGCTTTACTTACTAGGGATGGCAGTGGTGGCATACTGTATGCAGCCCATCCGGGAGGCGATTCTTCGTTTTCCGTCGAGCCTCGTTTTGATAGCCAAGATCAACCAAATCATTGCCCAGAACGCAAAGCCCATCGAGGTCCGCCGTTCGCTGTCGACGAGGAAGTCGGACCCGATCAGTTGGGCAAGGAAGGAACTTCTTCACGTTTCGCGGATGCTCGAACGCCTTGCCAGGCAGGAAGATTCGGTGTCTGGCCCCGATGCACCGCATCCTATTGCGGCAATCTACCGGGCCACGGCAGACGAAGTCCGCCAGTATTGCAGCTCCCCCAAGTCTATCGAGGGGGCAATCCCCGCGACGCTGATCACGACACTGAAGATGACACAAGGATTCATGATCACTGGCGATGCTACGTGGCGAAAACAGCTTATTAAGAGACTGCAGGTATTCGATGAAGATGGTGCACCTCGGACCCTAAAAACCGCCCCGGCGGCCGGAACCACACTGCGAACAGCCACATCGGGAGCAAGGCTGCTGGACCGTAGCCTCGTCTGGCTACAGAGCCGATGGGCAGCTATCCTAGCGGTTATCGCGATAATTGCCTTTGCGTTTGGGGCCATCGATATCGAAACGCTCCTAGGCGTCTCCGCATAAAGAGCGGCGCCCCAGCATTGCACTGGGCACCTCTCACATCATCAGATGCTTACGATGAAATCTGGCGGGTAAATCCGATCCGGCTTTCCCGTAAATCCAGCGAACCCAGCCCTCTGCTATGCTTCCAATTCCCGCTGGACTTGGATCGCTTCAAGTGAGCCGCGTGCTGCCAGGTCATCTACGAGCTGGCGGAGGACGGCCCGGTGAGCATCGAGACCGTGGGGCCGTTCCACGAGCACGAGGTGCAGCCACCCTATGGCGTATTGGCTATCGCGCAGGATTCGGGCAGGCTCGTCACCGAGCATCCGAAGGATCAGCCCAACGCCTTCCGGTGAGATCATATGGCCAAACGACGCTAAGCACAGAGTGAGCCGTTCACACAGACTAGGCTGTGGGGCGTAGGCGTCCATCCACCGCTGCAAGATCTTCCCGAAGGCCAGGCCGGACCAGGGCGCAGCATCGGGTCGTTTGGGTAGAAGCGCCTTATCGAGTTCGACCATGTCTCGCCATCGCGGTCGCTTGTCATCTGGACCGGACACGTGCCTGGCTCCGGGCAGTAGATGGTCGAGGATGGTAGGCCAGATTTCGAACAATCGCTGAGCCTGCTCCGGCGAGATAGCACGGTCTGCCAGGGCTGTCAGGAGGCCGGCTAGCTGCTCGGGCACGGCAGCGAACGCATCCAGGTATCCATCCAGCGACTCGTCGTCGCCTGCCAGGACCTGATTCGCGACCCAAGCGTCTAACTCTCTTCGCCAAGCTCCTGAACCGTGGTAACTGTGGCGGGCCCATTTCGCCGGCCAGGCCCGCAGGTCGTACTCGATAAGTATGCCAAGCGTGGCCCGTGCCACCTGCCCGTGTTCGCAGTCGGAGGCGGACGCCGTCTTGAGGCTAGGAAGCGCGTTGACGGCCATCGCCACGTCGAAGCGGAGGTCGGGTTGCCGGAGCGACGCGTCAAGCGGTTCCGCGAGCCGGACATGGGGACGTTCCTGCCCGTTCCATGGTTCAAGCCCAGCGCCCAAGAGCAATTCGCGGTATACCGTCGTTGCCGTGGCGTGGTTGGCTTGATGCGCCTCGTCTCCTTCGCAGTCCTTGCCCCATACGGCCGCCAGACTGGCCGTCAGGCGTTGGTGCACCTCCGTAGAGGTGCTCGTGGCCAACGATTCGATGGCCACGGCAACATCAGGGCGTGCAACACCGCTCAACGCCCCAAGGTCGCCATCGAGTAGGACCATGGGCAGCGCCGTAGCCGCTGAACGGTCAGCGCCCATGTTCCAGCTCATATCACGGTCGGATCGGTAGCTCTCCGGCTCCGGCTCCGTCACGTTGGTGAAGCTCGTGAGCACCGAGACGGCCTCGGGAAGGAGCGCCCGGGCATCCTCTTCACCGGCTGCCGCACGCACCACGACCGCAGCT
>NZ_BOMG01000119.1 GCF_016862075.1 Actinoplanes couchii
ACCGGGTGGGCCTTTCTGTGTTTCCGGAACTTTTTCGAACCTTTATCCGGGTCTGCGAACTGATCCCTGTGGATGCGCATCGGAACTTATGACGGGACGATGTGGGTCTGCGCGGGAGGCGGGGATGAGGATGCGGCGGACGGTTGTTGCGGCGGGGCTGGTGGCCGGGCTGGTGTTGCTTGCCGGATGCCAAGGTGGGTTCGAGCGCGTTGACGGGCTGGCATCGCCGGACGGAGCCGGCCATGTGGACGGTTCCTCGTCGGGGCAGAGCGGGTCGGTGACGGGTGAATCGGCTCCCGGCGGAGCGGGGCCGGGCGGAGCAGGGCCGGGCGGGGTGGCGTCTGGTGGGGTGGCGTCTGATGGGGCCTTGCTGGATGAGAAGTTGCGGCGTCGGGGGGTTACTCCTGTTCTCGGGCCGGATGGGCTCGGTGGACTGAAGCTCGGTACGCCGATGGCTGTGGCGGTGGAGTCCGGGCTGCTTGCCGTTGACTCGTTGTCTGCTGCTCGGATGGTCTGTAACGACGAGTACAAGGTTGCGGCGGCCGGCAGTGCGGAGTCTCCGGTGGTCTTCGACATTCATCGGGTGCTGGTTTCCCTGGTGGCTTTTCCGGGGGTTGCCACTCCTGAGGGCGACGGGCTGGGTAGTTCGGTTACGGCGGTTCGTAAGGCCTATCCGGATCTTCAGATGGTTCCTGAGTCCGACTTCGGGGCAGCTTCCGGGGGGAGCTGGGGATTTGTGTCGGTGCCGGGGAATGACCGGGCCGGCTACTACTTCGGTGTTCTCGACGACAGGGTTGCCCGGATCAAGCTTCAGCTGGATCGCACGGACTGCCATCCGATGATGTGACGGGCCGGGGGTGGGTGGTTCTTCTTGACAGCGGTGGGGCGGGTTGGGCATAGAGGTGGTACGCGAGTCGAACCACAGCGGGGATCCAACGTCGGACCAGTGCGAGGAGGGACTGTGCGGATCAGCGACATTCTCCGGGTCAAAGGGGACCAGGTTGTCACCGTGACGCCGGAGAGCAGTATCGAGCAGCTGCTGGAAGTGCTTGCCGAGCATCGGATCGGGGCCGCGGTCGTGTCCCGGGACGGGGCCGTGGTGGACGGGATAGTCAGTGAGCGGGACGTCGTTCGGGCACTGGCGTTGCGGGGGGCCGGGGTGCTGGCGGAACCGGTCGGTGCCATCGCCACCGCCAAGGTACGGACGGTGGCGCCCGACGCCCAGCTCGAGGATGTCGAACGGTTGATGACCCGGTGGCGGTTCCGGCACGTCCCGGTGGTGGTGGACGGCGCCCTCTGCGGGGTCGTCAGCATCGGTGACGTGGTCAAGAACCGGATCGGGGAGCTGGAGACCGAACGCAGCACCCTCACCGAATACATCACCGGCGACCGGGCCTGAACGGGCGACGCCACCGCCCGGACGGTGGGCGGTGGCGTCGGCTCGTGGTTCAGACCTGAGATCAGCCTCGGGCTCGGACGGTGTCCTTTCCGGACTCGACCTCGTCGGCATCCGGTGACGCCGGAGAAGAAGCCGGGTCGGCGGAGGACCCGGCCGGAGACGAGTCCGGGACGGCGACGACCGAGGTGGATTCCGGGTCGGCGGTGGTCTCCGGGTGGAGGCCGGCGATGTCGGCGGGAGAGGACGCCGCAGCGAGATCCTCCAGGTCCTCGTCCGAGGTCTCCGCGGTGTCGCCGGCATCCGAGGAAGCGGAACCGGACGAAGGGGAAGCGGAACCGGACGAAGAGGAAGAGGAACCGGACGAAGAGGAAGAGGAACCAGACGAAGAGGAAGAGGAACCAGACGAAGAGGAAGAGGAGTCGGGCGCGGCGGGGGTGGAGGAGTCGGGCTCGGCGGAGGAAGAGGCATCGGGCGCCTCGTGGTCGATGGGTGCTTCCACGGTGGGGCCCGGCACGATGTGAGCCTCCACGGTCGGCCCGGAAATGGCCTGAGCCCCGGAACCGGACGTGGCGGCCGCGTTGGTCGAGGCGTACACAGTGGCGGTCTGGGTCGACCCGTAGATGACCGGAACGGCGACCGTGGCGGTGCGCGCGTAGTAGTCCGCCAGATCGGTAGCGGCCTCGTCGTCCTCGGCCACCACCTCGACATAGGCGTGCGAGGTCACCCCGGGAGGCGCCACGTCGTCGGCGTCGGAGACGAGACGGTCGCGCGTGAGCGGCCCCTCCTCCGACGTCACCGAGTGCACCCGCGCCCGGGGCACCAGACCTCCGGCGCTCTTGGGCACGTTGACCAGAACCGGGCTGACGTTGCCGTGCACCACTTCGGCAAGCTCGTCCAGGGCACGCCGAACGGTCTCCCGCCGGGTGCGCCGGTAGTCACCGACGAGCAGCACCAGATCGCTGAGGGCGGCCAGCGCGATGGCGTCAGCGGCGCTGAGAACCGCGGACGTGTCGATGACGACGACGTCCGCGTGTTTCTGCACGGCCCGCAGCACCCGGGCGATCTGTGCGCTGTCCATCAGGTCGACATGGTCCCCGTCACGCTGCCCGGCCGGGATGAGGGACAGCCGGGGCACCCGGGTCTCCTCGATCACCTCGGACACGCCGGTGTCGCCGTCGAGCAGGGTGGTCAGGCCGTAGTCGCCGGTGACCTGGAAGACGTGGTGCAGCTGCGGGTTGCGCAGGTCGGCGTCGACCAGGACGACGGTGCGGCCGGCCTGGGCCAGGGTGACTGCCAGGTTCGCGGCGGTGGTGGTACGCCCCTGGTGGTCGCCGGGGCTGGTCACCAGGATCGTGGTGGTGCTGGTCGGGCGCAGCGCCGTCTGCAGGCGGGACCGCAGGTAGCGGTACGACTCGGCGGCCGGCGACTCCGGTTCGCGGAGCACCACGGGCGCCCCGGTGGACGTACCGGAAGGGCGCTTGTAACGGGGAATGGTGGCGATGACCGGGGTGCCGGCGAGTGTGCCGAAGTCGTCGCGGGAGCGGATCAGTCCGCGGGTGCGCGAGCGCAGGAACGCGGTGCCCAGCCCGAGGAGCAGTCCGGCGCCGAGCCCGGCGGCCAGGTCGGGGAGGAGCGGGCGGGTGTCGGGCTCCTCGGCCAGGGTGGGCTCGCTGAGGACGGTGACGTCGGCGGGGCCCTGGGCGCGGTAGCCGACGTACGCCTCGACGAGTGCCTTGGCCCGGATCTGGGCGCTGAGCCGGTTGTCCGATTCGTAGACGACCTTGAGCACGCTGGCGCCGGGGACGACCTCGACGGTCAGGTCGCGGGCGAAGTCGTCGATGCCGGAGCCGACCCGGCCGGCGGCGGGCAGCAGCACCAGGTCGGAGAGGGCGACCTCACGCTCGGTGGCGACGTCGGGTTCGACCGGGTTGGCGATCGGGGTGGTGACGGTCCGTGCCGCGGTGGTGGTGGTGTTGGTGAGGCGGGCCTCGACCAGGACCGTGGCCTCGGACCGGTAGACGGATGGCGCCTGCTGGTTGAGGCCGTAGGCGGCAGCGACCGTCGCTGTCGTCACCACCAGTGTCCATGGACCGTATCGGCGCAATAGTCGCGCGGATCGTCCGTAGGTCGTCATCGCTGGTGGCCTCCCCGTAGATCAGATCTAAGCCGAGGATTCTTCCATTCATCGGGGGTCCGGCGCGTCGATCATTCCGGCGATATGTGTCTCGTTGTTACGGCGCCCCGCGTGGGTCGGGCGGTGGATATGACGAGAATCTCCCCTGGTCAGTGACGTGCGTCAACGAACGACGGTGAACCGGCGCCGTCCGGGCCGGTCACTCTGGGTGCGAGTGGCGCGTACGGCGAGGGGTGCCAGGAACACCGCGACGGTGCCGAGGACGAAGCGCAGCATCACGTGGTCGGTTCCGGCCACGGTCTCCATGACGGCGCCGGCCGCCGCGGTGGCCGGGGCGATCACGGCCATCCGGGCGAGGGCGGCGCGGGGGTTGCGGAAGCGGTCGCCGTGGCCGAGCCAGTAGCCGGGCAGCAAACGCTGCAGCAGGACCGCGAAGAGCAGGGCCGGGAGTACGGCGATGAGCGCGACGACGACGCACATCAGCAGGCTCGCGCCGTTCAGGGTGGCGCCGACCGCGGCCGCGGTGGCCAGCATGATCACGTCCAGGCGCCGCCTGCCGTAACCGGTCTGCGCGGTCAGCCAGACGGCGGCGACGGCGAGCGTGGGCACCGGGAACCACGGCAGTACCGCGCTGGTCAGGAAGACCGTCAGGTAGGCGGCCGTGAAGGCGGCGGAACGCAGCGCGTACATGAACAGAACCATCGGCGTGGCCGGACGGGAACGTAGGGGAAAGCGGGCGGCAATGTGGTGTTCCGCGATTGCTTCCGATTTCTTGCGGCTCGTGTCATCTGCCGGGTCCGGGGCGGAACGCCGGAATTCACGTGCCACCCCGATCGTACGAATCATGGAGCGCATCGACAGGCGTTACTTCGTTCTCGGTGGTCTGGCGACCGCGGGAGCGTTGGTACTGCCGACCACCGCCACCGCTGCCGCCGCCGATCCGTTCCGCCTCGGGGTCGCCTCCGGTGATCCGAATCAGACAAGTGTGGTGCTCTGGACACGTCTCGCCGTCAAGCCGCTGAACGCCGACGGGCACGGCGGGATGGGCAAGGCCGACGTGCCGGTGCAGTGGCAGGTCGCCACCACGTCGTCGTTCAGCACCATCGTCTCGTCCGGGACGGTGGCGGCCCGGTACGCCAAGGCGCACGCCGTGCACGTCATCGCCGGTGGGCTGAGCCCGGGGCGGACCTACTGGTACCGGTTCCGGGCGCGGGGGCACATCTCGGCCGTCGGGCGGACCCGGACCACCCCGGCGACCGGCACGTTCGGCCCGGATCTGCGGATCGCCGTCGCGTCCTGCGCCAACTGGGAGGCCGGCTGGTACACCGGGTACCGGCGGATCGCCGAGGAGCGCCCGGACCTGGTGCTGTTCCTGGGCGACTACATCTACGAGGAGAGCGGGGTGCCGGGGCGGGTCCGCGCGCACGCCGGCGGCGAGGCGGTGACGCTGGCCCACTACCGGCGGCGGTACGCCCAGTACAAGACCGACCCGGATCTGCGGGCGGCGCACGCGGCCGCGCCGTGGCTGGCGATCCCGGACGACCACGAGGTCGAGAACAACTACGCCAAGCTGGCGCGGGTCAACAACGTGCCGGCGATGACGGCGGCCCGGTGGCGGACCCGCCGGGCCGCGGCGTACCGGGCGTTCCGGGAGAACATGCCGTTGCGGACCACGTCGTTTTACCGGCGGGTGCGCTGGGGGAGTCTGGCGACGTTCCACATGCTCGACACCAGGCAGTTCCGTGACGACCAGCCGTGCGGCGACTACTGGAAGGTGTGCGCGGCGGCGGACAAGGCCGGGCGCACGATCACCGGCGCGGCCCAGGAGAAGTGGCTGCTCGACGGGCTCGCCGAACGGGCCGCGACCTGGGACGTACTCGGGCAGCAGGTGTTCTTCGCCCAGTTCATGGACGCCAAGGGCGGGGCGAACATGGACGCCTGGGACGGGTACCGGGACGCCCGCAAGCGCCTGCAGCGCGGCTGGGTCAACCGGGGCGTGAAGAACCCGCTGGTGCTGACCGGGGACGTGCACGCGGCGTTCGCCAACGACCTGAAGCTGGACTACCGCAATCCGGGGTCGGCGACCGTCGGCAGCGAGCTGATCTGCACGTCGCTGACCTCCAACGGCAACGGCACGTCGCTGGAGGCGCTGCCGCACCGCGCCACCAACCCGCACTTCCGGTTCTATTCGGAGCGGCGCGGCTACACCATGGTCACCCTGGGCAAAGACCGGTCAAGAGCCGATTTTCGTACGCTGCCGCAGGTCACGAAGAAGGGCGCGAAGATCTCCACTCGCGCGTCGTTCGAGATCGAGGCGGGCCGGCCCGGTCTGCACCGGATCTAGGTTCGGCCGGGCGATCCGCCCGGAACCGGGTCAGGAAGCGCAGCAGTGGCCGCAACTCGCTGGGGACGCACGGTTCGGCCACCGTGCCGCGCCAGTGCCGGCCGCCGCACTCCACGGCCAGCTGGTAGCGGGTGAGATCGGCGTCCGACGCGGCGCCGATCTCGGCACCGACCCGGGTCAGGTCGATCTCCTCGATCAGGCGGGCCAGTTGCGCCGCCTGATCGTGGGGGAGGGTGGCGGAATCCACGACGACACGCATCGACCGCGCCGTGAATCCGCCCGATCGTCGCAGTTCGGCTCGCACACGTGGGGGCACAGCTATCGACGGTGGCACCCGCCCGACAGGTTCGCTGTCAGATCAAGGGCACAGCTCACTGTCGATTCTTGAGCAGTGGCGCGTGGACGTCCCGGTTGTCGACCACGAACGTGGCCCGGGAGTGCGGGTCGCAGGTCGCGTAGTAGATACGTTGCGCCTGCACGTACCGGCGCATCCCGGGGTGCTCCGGATCGGGTTCGGTGCCGTCCCGGGCCGCCATCCGCCGGGCCGTCTCGGTGAACGGCACGTCCAGGAACAGCGACAGGTCCCAGGCGCCGGCCAGCTCGTCCCGGTGCAGGAACAGGCCGTCGACCAGCAGCAGCGCCCCGGCCGGGGCCCGTTGCGGCGGCGGGTCCAGGATCTCGTCGGTGCCCAGGTCGTGGCAGGCGTGCCGGTACAGCCGGGAACCGCCCGGGGAGAACGGGGCCAGCACCCGGGCCCGGAACCGGTCGTAGTCGTACGAGTCCCGCCAGAACCCCTCCGGCGAGTCCCGGCCACGGCGGTAGCGGACCGCCCGCACGTGGTGGAAGTCGTCGATCGACAGGTGCACCACCGGACGGCCCCGGGAGCGCAGGATCCCGGCCAGTTCCCCGGCCATGATCGATTTGCCGGAGCCGTCGGGACCGTCCACGCCCACCCGTACGACAGCCGGGTCCTGAAGGATCGCGTCAGCGATCTGCTCCAGAACCCGGGACCGCGCCTCGCTCAGGACTCGGCCCGGCCCAGGCGCCAGTAACCCATGAACGCGACCGCCCGTCGGTCGACGCCGCACTCGGAGACCAGGTGGCGGCGCAGCGTCTTGATCACGCCGGCCTCACCGGCCAGCCAGGCGTAGAAACCGTCCGGGGCGCCGGCCGACTCCTCCGGGACCTCCCACAGGATGCCCTCGTCGATGTCCACGTCCTCCAGGACCGGTGCCGACACCGGGGCGACGCAGTCGCCGAGCAGTTTGGTGGCGACCTCGCGGACCGCCGGGATCACCTTCACCCCGTGCGCCTCACCGTCACGTGGCAGCCAGGTCACGGTGAAGTTCGGCGGCGCGACGATCGCCAGCTCGTCCGCGGACTCCGGGACCTCCAGCAGCGCGTGCCCGACCGCGTCCTGCGGCAGGCGGGCCAGGATCGAGGCGATCGCCGGGACCGCGGTCTCGTCGCCGACCAGCAGGATCCGGCGGGTGCCGGCCGGCGGGTGGAAGTCGATGCCGCCGGACGGGCCGTCGAACTCCGCGTTCGGCCCCAGAACGGTCATCAGCGAACCCGGGACGGCGTCCACCGCCCAGCGCGAGGCCGGGCCGTTCACCCCGTGCAGGACCATGTCGACGTCGATCTCGCGGTCCGCGGCACGGACGTCGCGGATGGTGTACGTCCGGATCGGGTTGCGCTTCTCGTCGGGCAGCTCACGCCAGCGCAGGTACCAGTCCTCGCCGGTGGGCAGGTGCTCGAAACCGGAGTCGGCCAGCGGCGGGATGAGCTTGATGCGCTGATCCCAGCCGTTGTCGGCGAAGTGGATCAGCTCGTCGCCGGTGAACGTCACCCGCAGGAAGTTCGGGCTGAGCTGCTCGGTGCGGGCGACCTGAACCGGGAAGAACCGGAACGGGACGGCCTGAGTGGGCACTGCGGTCTGGGTCACGGTCGCCTCCCTCAATTAGGTAACCCTAACCTAAACATCTATCTCGCAACTGTCATCACCGCCCCCGTCACACCGCACCCGAACGGCAACCGATGGTCCTCTGAGGTTCGGTGCGGGCGTGCCGAACAGTACGGTCCCAGCACGCTGCGAGGAGATGACATGCCCTACATCCCGTCCGTTCCGGCCACGACGCTCACGTTCAGTGACGCCGACGCGCTGCCGTGGTTCGCGGGTGACTGGAGCACGGCCCTGCAGCCGCCGACCGTCCTGATCGCCGACGACGACGGAGACCTGCGTGACCTGGTGGCGGTCAAGCTGGAGACGGCCGGGTACCGGATTCTCGAGGCCGACAACGGGCGCACCGCGATGTCACTGGCCGTGCACGAGCGCCCGCAGCTGATCCTGCTCGACGTGTCGATGCCGGGACTGGACGGCATCGGTTTCTGTTACGAGCTGCACTCGTCCCCGCAGACCGCGCACATCCCGGTGATCATCGTCAGCGGCCGGGGCGAGCCGGCCGACGTGGCCCTCGGGCACACCGTCGGCGCCGAGGACTACCTGATCAAGCCGTTCAGCCCGGCCGAGCTGCTGCGCCGGGTCCAGAAACTGGTCCCGGCCCACCACCCCTGAGGTCAGGCCGGGCGGTTCCCGTGGACCAGGGCGATGGTGCAGCGGGCCCGGTGCAGCAGGTGGCGGCCGATCGACGGGCGCAGCGCCACCCGCAGGGCCCGCCGGGCCCGCGCGCCAGCCACCACCAGCTGAGCCCCGGCCGCAGCCTCGGCCAGCACCTCACCGGGGCCGCCCACCAGGATCTCGCTGGTCACCGGAGTCCGCGGGAACCGTCGGCTCCAGCAGTCCACCACCGAACGCAGCCGATCACGCTCGGCGGCGACCGCGTCCAGGTTCACGTCACAGAGCACGTCGCGGCCGGGCGGCAGGGGCCAGGCGTGCACCGCCCGCAACGGGACACCCCGCATCGCCGCCTGCTCGAACGCGAAACCCAGGACCCCGGCGGACGCCGGCGAATCGTCCACCCCGGCCACCACCGGGGCACCGTCGCGCGGCTCGCCCCGGACCACCACGACCGGGCAGCGGGCGTGCGCGCTCACCGACGCGCTGGTCGAACCGAGCAGGGCCCGCACCACCGAGTGCCGGGGCCCGCCGACCACCACCAGCGCCGAGTCGGCGCTGCGCTGGGCCAGCGCGACCGCGGCGGTGCCGTGTTCCACTCTGGTGCACAACCGGACGCCCGGATGGCTGGCGCCGGCCGCCTCCAGGGCCCGCCCCAGCATCTCCCCGACGGCGTCGTCGGTGTCCGCGTCCGGATAGACCGCGGCAGCCGGCATCATCGCGGCCGCCGGGACATAACTGGGCCATTCGTACGCATAGAGCAGCTCGACCAGCATGTCGCTCCGCTGCGCCTCGTCCAGGGCCCAGCGGGCGGCCTTGCGTGCGTCGGGTGAGCCGTCATAGCCCACGACGATCCTCTGAGTGGCCACGGTGCCGCCTCCTTACGCCTACTACCCTGATCGTGGTCGGCGAAGGTCCCGTCGGCAAGGTCCATTGGTCGCCTTCGCAGGACTGTCATGAATCGTGCGTCACCGAGCGTCCACCGTCGACCACGCAGCGGATTCGGGCGGCCGGCGAGGCGCTGATCACAGCCGGGCGGACGGCAGTGCTCAAAGCGGCCAAAAACCGGTGAACGTTAGCTGGATCACGCGTCCGTAGAGCGGGAGCGGAAACATGGATTTGATCTGGGGTGGATAGCATCCTGACGTTCCACCTGGATTAAGTGACGATAAAGCACTTTTTTCAGTGATGAGCGGAGTACGCCCCTTTTTTGAGGAGAGACAGAACGATGGCGGTTAAGGCCGAGTACCTCTGGATCGACGGCACCCAGCCCACGGCGAAGCTGCGGTCCAAGACGAAGATCCTTGCCGCCGGCGAGGAGCCCGGCATCTGGGGCTTCGACGGCTCGAGCACCAACCAGGCGCCCGGCGACAAGTCGGACTGCGTGCTCCGCCCGGTCTTCACCTGCCCCGACCCGATCCGCGGCGGCGACAACATCATCGTGCTGTGCGAGGTCGAGCTGATCGACGGCTCCGCGCACCCGACCAACACCCGCGCCCCGCTGCGTGAGGTCGCCGACAAGTACGCCGACCAGGAGTCGATCTTCGGCATCGAGCAGGAGTACACGTTCTTCAAGGACGGCCGTCCGCTCGGCTTCCCGGTCGGCGGTGGCTACCCGGCCCCGCAGGGCGGCTACTACTGCGGCGTCGGCGCCGACGAGGTCTTCGGCCGTGAGATCGTCGAGGAGCACATGGACGCCGTGCTCGCCGCCGGCCTGCACCTGTCCGGCATCAACGCCGAGGTCATGCCCGGTCAGTGGGAGTTCCAGATCGGCCCGGTCGCCGCTCCGCTGGTCGCCGACGAGCTGTGGGTCGCCCGCTGGCTGCTCTACCGCATCGCCGAGAAGCACGGCGTCTCCGCCACCCTCGACCCCAAGCCGGTCAAGGGCGACTGGAACGGCGCCGGCGCGCACACCAACTTCTCCACCAAGGCCATGCGTGAGGGCTACGACGCGATCATCGCGGGCGCCGAGGCCCTGGGCAAGAAGCGCCAGGAGCACGTGGACGGTTACGGCGCCGGCATCGACGAGCGCCTGACCGGCCTGCACGAGACCGCCCCGTGGACCGAGTACAGCTACGGCGTCTCGGACCGTGGCGCGTCGGTGCGCATCCCGTGGCAGGTCGAGAAGGACGGCAAGGGCTACATCGAGGACCGTCGCCCGAACGCCAACGTCGACCCGTACGTGGTCACCCGCCTGCTGATCGACACCATCTGCGGTGCCGCGGCCGGCGAGAAGTAAGCAGTAAGCAGTAGAAACGTCGAAGGCCACGGCGCGTATCGTTCGCGCGGTGGCCTTCGACGTCGTTCCGGGTGATCCCGGTTCCCCGGTGATCCTGCACGTGCCCCATTCCTCCCGGGAAATAGTTGATTCAGGATTATTTCCGGACATTGTCCCGGAGGAATTGGATCACCTGACGGACGCGTACACCGATGTGATCGCTCGCCACGCCGTTGATCTCGCCGGGCGCAAACCGTGGCTGTTCATCAACCGGCTGTCCCGTCTGGTCGTCGATCCGGAGCGGTTCGCCGACGACGAGATGGTCGCGGTCGGCATGGGGCCGGTCTACACCCACGGGTACGCCGGGCGACGGTTGCGCGCCGACGACCCGGTGCGCGACGAGGCACTGCTGACAGAGCATTTCCGCCCGTACGCGGAAGCCATGACGACCCTGGTCGGGCAGCGGCTGACGGCCACCGGGCAGGCCTGGGTGATCGACGTCCACTCGTACCCGACCGCGCGCCTGCCCTACGAACTGCACGGCGACGGCCCCCGCCCGCCGGTCTGCCTCGGCACCGACGGTTTCCACACCCCGCCGGAGCTGATCGCCGCCGCCCGCGCGGCCTTCCCCGGCTCCGCGCTGGACACCCCGTTCGCCGGCTGTTACGTCCCGTTGGACCACTACCACCGTGATCCGGCGGTCCGCGCGCTGATGATCGAGATCCGCCGCGACCAGTACATGACCGAGCCCGGCGGCCCGCCCACCGCCGGACTGGCGACGATCTCCCGGGCCCTGGCCGATCTTGTCGACACCATCCCCGGACGGGTGGCCGCCGGTGCCACCGATCCGGCCGCCGGGATGACATGATGGCCGGGGCGGCCGACGCCGCGGGAAGGGTACGGCGATCAATGGCGAACTTCGAGGCGCGAACCTCCGCCGGGAGCGGCCGGATCACGGTGTCCCTCACCGGTGAGTGCGACCTGGCCGTCCGGGAGCATCTGACCGCCGTCCTGCTCGACGCCGTGCACCGGTCCCGGGCCGTCTTCGTCGACCTGGCCGGGCTCTGTTTCATCGACTCGAGCGGGGTGCACAGCCTGATCACCGCCCATCACGCGGCCAAGCAGACCGGCGGCCACGTCTACCTGGTCAACGCGGGCGGCCCGGTCGCCTCGGTCCTGGAGATCACCGGCCTCGACACCCTGCTGCGCGCCCCGGCCGAAGAACACCGTCATGCCTGAGTCCCTCGCCGAGAGCACCGACGGGATGTCCTACGCGGTCCCCGACGACCTGCGCCGGGTCCGGGCCTTCGTCACCGAGCGCGCCGTCGCCCTCGGCCTGTCCGAGGACCGGATCGACGTGCTCACCCTCGCCGTCAGCGAGCTGACCACCAACACGCTGCAGCACACCAGCGGCGGCGGCCACATCCGGGTCTGGGCCGAGGACGGGCAGCTCGTCTGTGACGTCGTCGACCGGGGGGAGGACCGCCCGTTCGGCCGGTCGATGCCGTCCGCCGAGGCGGTCCGCGGCCGTGGCCTGGCCATCGTCGAGCGGGTCTGCGACTCGGTGCACACCGCGAGCGTCCCCGGCGGCACCCTGGTCCGGATCTGCCTCGATCTCTGAGTCTTCGGTCATCGCGTTTTTCCGGTCATCGCGTTTTTCTGTTATCGCCCGCGGGCTGCGGCACCTATTCGGGTGGACCCCCGAGTCCGTTCCCCGAGCGATAAGGATCCCCATGCCCGCATCGAAACTCTGGCGGCTGTTACCGGTCGCCCTTCTCCCGGCCGGCCTGGTCGCGGCGGTGACACTGCCGGCCGCCGCGGCGACGACCCCGGTCGCCGGTGGCGTCTACACCCTGGCCTCCGGTTCCAGCGGAAAATGCGTCGACGTCACGAGCGCGTCGCTCCTGGTGCAGGTCGCCTGCAACGCGGCGGCCACCAACCACCAGTGGACCGCGCGCCAGCAGAACAACGGCCGGTTCCAGTTGGTCAACGGCAGCAGTGCCCAGTGCGTCGACGTGCCGAGTTCGTCCACCACGTCGGGTCTTCAGCTGCAGCAGTACAGCTGCGGTGACGCGACCAGGACCAACCAGCTCTGGACGTTCACCGCGTCCACCGCGGCGGCCGGGAAGTTCGTGGTCAGGAACGTCGCCAGTGGACTCTGCCTCGGCAACAAGGACGGCTCCACCGCCGGGAACAACCCGATCGTCCAGGAGACCTGCTCGGACATCGCCCGGATGCAGTGGTCGTTCAACTACGTGTCCGGACCGACCGCACCGACCACGCCGCCGCCGAGCGGGACCGGGCGGCAGATGGAGGACCTGGACCGGGGACTGATCAGCGTCCGGTCCGGCAGCGCCAACCTGGTGTCCTGGCGGCTGCTGGGCACCGAGTCCTACACGACGGGCTTCAACGTCTACCGCGCCGGTACGAAGGTCAACACCACGCCGATCACCAACTCCACGAACTACCTGGACTCCGGGGCGGCCGCCGGTGTGACGTACACGGTCACCGCGGTCGTCGACGGGGTGGAGCAGCCGGCCTCGCCGGCGTCGCTGAGCTTCGCCAACGGCTACCTGGACGTCCGTCTGCAGGTTCCGGCGGGCGGCACCACCCCGGACGGGGTCGCCTACACCTACTCGGCCAACGACGCGTCGGTCGGTGACGTGGACGGCGACGGCGACTACGAGATCGTCGTGAAGTGGGATCCGTCGAACGCCAAGGACAACTCGCAGTCCGGGTACACCGGCAACGTCTACGTCGACGCCTACACCCTGCAGGGCACCCGGCTGTGGCGCATCGACCTGGGCCGCAACATCCGGGCCGGGGCGCACTACACCCAGTTCCAGGTGTACGACTACGACGGCGACGGCCGGGCCGAGATCGCGATGAAGACCGCCGACGGCACCGTCTCCGGCACCGGCGTGACCATCGGCTCGGGCAGCGCGGACCATCGCAACTCGTCCGGTTACATCCTGTCCGGCCCCGAGTACCTGACCATGTTCAGCGGCCAGACCGGCGCCGCCCTGTCCACTGTCAACTACACCCCGGCCCGCGGCACGGTGAGCAGCTGGGGTGACTCGTACGGCAACCGGGTCGATCGTTTCCTGGCCGGCACCGCCTACCTGGACGGCCAGCGGCCCAGCCTGATCATGGCCCGGGGCTACTACACCCGCGCGGTGGTCGCCGCCTGGGACTTCCGCAACGGCACCCTGACCAGCCGCTGGACCTACGACTCCGGCAACAGCAACGTGGGCGCCTACGGCCAGGGCAACCACCAGCTCTCCATCGCCGACGCCGACCAGGACGGCAAGGACGAGATCATGTACGGGGCCGCGGCGATCAACGACAACGGCACGCTGATGTGGCGCAGCGGTCTCGGCCACGGCGACAGCCTGCACGTCGGCGACTTCATCCCGTCCCGCGCGGGCCTGGAGGTGTACCGGCCGTCCGAGTCCACGTCGCAACCGACCGACGCGATGCTCGACGCCCGTACCGGCGCGGTGATCTGGTCGCACGCCTCCTGTGGCTGCGACAACGGCCGCGGTGTCGCCGGCGACGTCTGGGCCGGCAGCGCCGGGGCCGAGGCGTGGTCCTCGGCGGTCGACGGCCTGAGCAGCACCACCGGCGCCAACGTCGGCCGCAAACCGTCGTCGACCAACTTCCTGGCCTGGTGGGACGCCGACCCGGTCCGGGAGCTGGTGGACGCCACCCGGGTCGACAAGTACGGCACGAGCGGCGACACCCGGCTGCTCACCGCCTCCGGGGTGGCCTCGAACAACACCACCAAGCAGACCCCGGCGGTCTCCGGCGACCTGCTCGGCGACTGGCGTGAGGAGATCGTCTGGCGGCTGTCCGACTCGTCGGCGCTGCGCATCTACAGCACCCCGATCGTCACCGACCGGCGCCTGCACACCCTGATGCACGACTCCGCGTACCGGGTCGCCGTGGCCTGGCAGAACACCGCCTACAACCAGCCGCCGCACCCGGGCTTCTTCCTCGGCAACGGTATGAGCACCCCGCCGCAGCCGAACATCTACGTGCGCTGAGGCATCATGTGGAGCCGTGGACACGATGGTGACGTCAGCGGACGGGACACGGCTCGCGGTGCGCCGGGACGGGCGGGGAGACCCGCTCGTCCTGGTGCACGGGTCGGCCGGCGGGCTGGACTCGTGGGATCCGGTGCTGCCGTTCCTCGCCGGGGATCTCGAGATTTTCCGGTACGCCCGGCGCGGCTACCCGCCGAGTGGGGACTGCCCACGGGCCAAGACGTTCGCCGACGACGTGGCCGACCTGCGGGCCGTCGTCGCGGCCGCCGGTGGCTCGGCGCATGTGGCGGGCGGGTCGTACGGGGCCACCGTCGGTCTGCACGCCGCGCTGGCGGACGGGGCCGGTATCCGTACGCTGACAGTGTTTGAACCTCCGCTCTTCGCCGCCGGGAACTCCGACGTGCTCGACCGTTATCGGTCGGCGCTCGCCGCCGGGGACCTGCTCGCCGCCAACCGGATCTTCGCCGCGGACGTCGCCCGGTTCCCCTTCCCCGGCCAGCTCGGGGCCGCCGACCCGGCCGAGGCCGGCGGCATGCTGCACGATCTGGAGGCACTCGCCGCCGACAGCACCGACGTCACCCGCTGGGCGGGCATCGGCGTCCCGGTGCGGATCGTGTCCGGCGGGGCGACCTGGGCGCCGATGCCGGACACCATGGACGCGCTGGCCGCCGCCCTGCCGAAAGCCGCCCGGGTGATCCTGGACGGCCAGTCGCACTTCGCCTCGCACACCGCCCCGGACCGTTTCGCCGAAGCGCTGCGCCGGTGAACGACCTGCAGTACCGGATCCGGCGGGCCGAGTTCGAGTACGAGTCGGTGAAGAAGGACAAACGCACCGCATACCTGCTGTGGTTCCTGACCGGCATCATCGGCGGCCACCGCTTCTACCTGGGCGACACCGGCCGCTCCACAGCCATGCTCTTCACCCTCGGCGGCCTCGGCCTGTGGACCCTCGCCGACGTCCTGTTCATAGCCCGCCGGGTCGAGACGATAAACCGCCACCGCCGAGCCACCATCATGGCCAACCACGGCATCATCGACGGCTAGGCGGCGTTCCGGGCCCTTTCGTTACCCGCTGATTTGATGCTGTCACATAGTGTTGTCGCTGTGGCCAAGGCATCGCCGTTGACATATGAGGGCGCGCTCACGTTGCTCGGCGCACATTCCCCATTTGCGATCGAGGTGCTGAACCGGGTGGCCGGCGGAGGGATCCTGCTGGGAGCGATCGTGGTTCCCGATGCCCTCGGCTTGGTCGACGGTAAGCAGGAAGCCGGCCGGCTGGTCCAACAGTTGACGACGGCAGCCACCGCCAGGTTGCACGGTATCCACGGGTACGGCCGGCACGAACTTCTTGCCGCTGCCCACACGACAGTCGTTCTGTCCGCCCTTTTCGACGCGCTGCACGAGACCATCGGGCCGTCGTTCAAGCAGCTCAAGGTCACCGACAGAGAGAAGCTCCAACTCGTGTCGGGCCCTGGCAAGGTCGTCACGCAGACGGACTGGATCGGTCAGCTGGCCGGGGCCGACCTTCCGCTTCCTGGACCGGCCTCCGGTTTCGAAGAGAACCTTCGTGCCGTGCTCGCGCCCCGGATCGCCGAACTGGCCGGAAGCGCGATCGCCTTCTTCGAAGGTCTGCGGGTCTGGAAAAGCTTCCGTCTCGACTCGTCGACCCTCGTGGCGCGGTCCACCGAGGCCTGGAGAAGGCGCTACCGGGACGCGTACCTGCGGTTGGCCTCGGACGTACCGGAGTTTTTCGTCTGGGCGTCACTCGGCGAGCACACGGCGACCCGAGAGGAGTTGCGAACAGCGAACGCCAGGTTGCTCGAGGTCCTGGACCGGACCTCCGCTGCGCTGGGCCAGTTGCACGACATCCTCGCAGCCGGGCATGTACCGGCACGCCCGGGCCGGGTCTCGATCCGTGGAAAGTTGGCCCGGGCCGCGACGGCCGTGCTCGACCAGCCGCTCCTGAGATCATCGGCACTACCTGCCGGGTTGTCCTTCCCGACGGTGGCCGAGGGATTCGTGACGCCCCGCTTCCGGTGCGCTGTCGTCTCACCCACCACCGGAGCCGGGCTGTCCCGGGAGGACTGGTGGACGTCCCGTCCCGTGCAGGAAGGGCTGGACCGATTCCTCGCCGCATACCTGTCGCATCCCGGGGCTGCTCTCCGCCCGTTGATCATGCTCGGCCATCCGGGTGCCGGGAAGTCGCTGCTGACCGAGATCCTCGCGGCACGGCTACCGAGCGAAAAGTTCACCGTCGTGCCGGTCCAGCTGCGCCGGGTCAACGCTGATGATCGACTCGTGCCACAGGTCGAGTCGGCGCTTCGGGAAATCTTGAAAGAACAGGTCTCCTGGGGGCAGATGGCCGATGAGAACGAGGATCTGACCAGGGTCGTGATCCTCGACGGGCTCGACGAGTTGATCCAGGCGACCGGGACCGCTCAATCGGCGTACCTGACCGATGCCGCCCGCTTCCAGCAGGAGGAGATGGCTCTGGGCAGGCCGGTTTCCGTAGTGGTCACCTCCCGAACCGTCGTGGTGGATCGGGCTCGCGTTCCGGACGGTGCCATGGTGATCAAGCTGGAGGATTTCGACGACGACCGCGTCAACTCCTGGCTCACCGCTTGGAACCGTGCAAACGTCGCAACACCCGGCTTTCGTGCGCTGATGCCCGCTGAGGTGCTCCGTCACGGTGACCTGGCCCGCCAGCCGCTCCTGCTGACCCTGCTGGCGATTTACCATGCCGACCCGACTGCGGCCCGGCTCGATGACGACACCGTCTCGCCTGCCGCCCTCTACCGGATGTTGCTCGACAACTTCATCCACCGCCAGGTGTCCGACAAACCAGATCGCCCACCATCGCCCGAACAGCTACCCCGATTGCTCGGCGAACTACGTCAGCGATTGAGCATCGCGGCGTTCGGCATGTTCAACCGGCAGCGCCAGCACGTCACCGAAGCGGATCTGGAACGCGATCTGGAGGTCTTCCTCGGGCGTGACGACAACCACGCGCACGGCTTCGAATCACCAGCGAGCCGAGCACACCGGACGGTGGCGGGATTCTTCTTCGTGCACGTGTCCCGTGTCGACGAATACTCAGAGGATCCCCGCCGCACCTACGAGTTCCTGCATGCGACCTTCGGCGAGTTCCTCATCGCGGAACGGGCTCTCCTGTTGCTCGACGGATATTCCCGCAGGCTCGCGGAACACCGAACCGACCCCGCCTACCATGAAGCACCGGACGACAGCCTGCTCCGGGCGCTGCTCTCGTATCAGCCCCTGACGCTTCGCAAACCAATTATCGAGTTCGCGTCCGCGCTGGCGAGCCAGATGGAATCCACTCGAAGAGAAGAGCAACTCGAGGCCCTGCGGAGACTTCTGGCAACGGCCCGGACCCGCGCTTTCGGCCGATATCAGCGCTACGAGCCCACTCCGCCGGACGTGGTCACCGCCTGCGCGACCTGGACCGCGAACCTGGTCGTGCTGGCGTGTCTGAT
Organism: Actinoplanes couchii; assembly: GCF_016862075.1. Lineage (GTDB taxonomy): Bacteria > Actinomycetota > Actinomycetes > Mycobacteriales > Micromonosporaceae > Actinoplanes > Actinoplanes couchii. The sequence continues at coordinate 18,211 of NZ_BOMG01000119.1, forward strand.
CGATGCGGGAAGCGGCGATCCGAGCCGTCTTCCACCTCCAGGAGCGTCTCCGAACCACTGGTGGGATGCGACGGTACGGCTGTGGCAGGCCGGGTTGGCGGAGGAAGGCAGGAAGAGCCTGGACAGCGTGATCTATTCCCAGAGCCAGGGACGAGGAACATCGCCGGACTCATAGCCTGAGGCAACCCGATGCAGGAGTTGACTTGTTTGATCGGCATCCAGCGACGTGTTCCATAAGCCGGTCATCTGAGACTCGAACTGTCCCACCGTCGCCGCATCCTCGATCAGGACGTCACCCAGTCCTTTCTCGCAGTAGACGACGGTTCCCATCAACTCGCTACGAAGCAAGGCGAACGACTCGGCCCGGAAGGCAGGGCTCTCAAAAGGGATGACTCGCAGGGCCATGTAGGGCCTCCGGGCCAACTCGATGAGCTTCCGCATCTGGTCCGCCATGATCCCCGCGTCACCGATCCTCCGGTAGAGAACCGCTTCATCGATCACCATGTTCATGTCAGGCGGATCTCCCTTTTCATGAACCTTCTCCTGACGTTGCATGCGAATCGCCGTACGTCGTTCGAGCCGGTCACGTCCCGCTCCTGGCAGGGCCGAGTGCAGCAGGGCTTCGGTGTAATCCCGGGTCTGCAGAAGGCCGGACACGAAGCCCGAGGTGTATTCCGCCATGCTGTCGGCCTCGGCCTCCAGACCGATCAGATGCAGCATCGCGGGCGGGATCTCGGCACGATCGTCGTGCCACCAGCCGCGCCGCCGGGCCGCCTGCGCCCGCCGGAGCAGTTCCTCGGTGGCGGCCGAGCCGATCTCCAGAGTCAGGCAGAGGGCGCGCAGGTCATTGATGCTGATGCCGACGTCGCCGTTCTCGATGCGGGTGACCTTCGAGACCGACCATTCCAACAATTCAGCGACCTGAGCCTGCGTCAGCCCGACAGTCTCCCGGACACGCCGCAGGTCGGCCCGGAGCAGTCTGCTCGCGGCTATCGGGTTCAGTGCGCCGGCGGAGCCCACCCTTCGAGGCTATGCGAGCGTGGGCTTCCAGCCCAGGGCCGGGCCCAGGTGGGTGGCCATGTCGGTGAGGATCTGGACGTAGTCGTCGTGGTCGAAGGTGAACGGTAGGGCGAACGCCACCTCGGTCACCTCGCGGAAGGCCGCGTTCGACTCCAGCCTCTCGGCGATCTCGGCGGACATGCCGACGATGTCGGGAGCGAACATCATCCGTGCCGGGCCCTGCGGAGTGAGAGTCCGAGGTGTGCGCTTCTCCGCGTAAGCCTGATACCGCGAGATCTGATCGGCCGAAGCACTGTCGGTGGGGATCACGACCAGGCCCTGGGAGACCCGTGCCGCGTCCCCGTCAGGATGGGCGGCCCGGAACGCATGGATGTGCGACAACTGAATCGCCTCGAAGTCCTCCGACTCCTCGGCCTTGACCACACTGCTGGTCAGGAAGTTCATCCCGTGCGCTCCGGCCCAGGCCGCGGACCGCAGGGATCCACCGCCGTACCACAGGCGGGACGCCAGGCCGGCGGAATGCGGCTGCACCCGGTCCGAGAACTGCTCGAAGCCCTGGTAGCCGCTGAACGACGTGACCTTCTCACCACGTACGGCGGCAAGGAACCTCTCGACCCTCGCGAAGCTGAAGTCCTCCGCATCGGCCGTGTCGGGATAGAGCGCGCCTTTGACGTTCTCCCACTGCATCGGCGGGCCGACGCTGACACCGGGGTTGATCCGGCCGCCGGCGAGCAGATCGACGGTGGCCAGATCCTCGGCGAGCCGCAACGGGTTCTCCCAGCCGAGCGGGATGACCGCGGTGCCCAGCTCGATGCGGCTGGTGCGCTGGGAGGCGGCGGCCAGCACCGCGACCGGGGAGGAGATGCCGAACTGCAGGTGCCGGTGGCGCAGCCAGGCGCTGTCGAAGCCGAGCCGCTCACCCAGCTCGATGATCTCCAGCGTGGACTCGTGGCCGCGGCGCGGGTCGGCCTCGTCGAACAGGCCGATGGTGAGAAAACCCAGCTTGCTCAGCATGAGATCACCCTAGACCCGGCAATCCCCCGTGCGTCAGTGGGAGTTACCGAAGCCACTACCCTGGGACGCATGTCGACGCTGCGGTCCCGTCCGTACCTCTGGATCCTGGCGGTCGTCGCCCTGGTCGCCGGGCTCGGCACCGCGGTGCTGCTGAACCGGACCGGTGACGACGCGCCGGCTCGCACCGCGATCGGCGACGTGGTGATCCCGGACGCGAGCCCCAGCCCGAGCGAGAAGGCGCTGCCCGCGAAGAAGCCGCCGGCCGACCTGCCGGTGGTGGCGTACGCGAAGGGCCCGAAGGGTCTGGCCACCGACCCGGAGCCGGAGTCGGTGGTGACCATCACCGAGGCGCTGCGCCCGAAACAGAAGGTCGCCCTCTACGACGCGCCGGGCGGCGAGCCGCTGGCGTTCCTGCCGCCGCGGATCAGCGGGCTTGCCACCGTCGTCCCGATCGTGGCCCGGCAGACCGGCTGGGCCGCCGTGCTGGTCCCGGCCACCAACCGCAAGGTGGGCTGGGTGCCGACCGCCGGCTGGCGTCCCGAGCCGCTGCGCGACCAGCTGATGGTCGACCTGAGCAACCGCAGCCTGGTGTGGCTGCGCGGGGGCGAGGAGCAGGGCCGCTGGACGGTGGCGATCGGCACCGAGAAGACGCCGACGCCGACCGGGCGCACCTACGTGATGGGGCGCACCGGCACCAACGGCGCCGCCTTCGCCGGGCTGGACGCGCTGGTGCTGGGCTCGATCCCGGAGGAGCCGGAGAAGATGGCGGCCGCTTTCCAGGGCGCGCACACCGGCATCCACGCCTGGTCGAACAACGCCGTCTTCGGCAGGAACGTCTCCAACGGCTGCGTCCGGATGCCGCCGAAGGCTCAGCGTAGGCTGCTCGACCAGGTCGACCCGGGCACCCCGGTGATCGTGACCGCCTGAGCCGCGGAGAAGACGGACGAGGCCCGCGCGCAGACCATGCTGCGCCCGATGGACACCCGCGGCCCGTGCCGCTGGACCGCGACGGCCGTGCGGAACTGCGAGGTGGCCGGCCGGGCGGCCCGCAGCATCTCGCGGCGGACCTCGTCGAGCAGGTCCGGCATGGCCAGCCCGAGTGCCCGGCAGATCGCCGCGAGCACCTCCGACGATGCCTCCTTGGTGCCGCGCTCGACCTCCGACAGGTACGGCAGCGACACCCCGGCCTCGGCCGCGACCTGCCGCAACGTCCGCCCCTGAGCCAGCCGCACCTTCCGCAGCACCGCCCCGATCACCCGACGCAACAGTGGCATCCCGGTCTCCCCTCCCGTGTCCGAAGTCCGCTGCCATCATCGCTGGTTTCGCCGGGCGGTGCTAAGGTGGGCTCAACCCGATCCCGGATGCAGGCGATTCACACGCCCCCGGAGGTCGACTTTCCCCCGCCGCGTTCACCGCGGTTTCCACGGCCTCGTCTGCCGTCGTTTCGAATCGAGAACCATCATGTCCACATCCCTACCCGTCGACGGCATCGTCGACATCATCAACGACCGCGCGTGGCTGCGGACCAGCGGTTACGCGCCGTCCCCCGACGACATCGCGCTGCCGCGCGGGCACGGTTTCCGCCGCGGCGACCACGTCACCGGCACCCTGGAGCAGCCGATCGTCAACGGCCGCCCGCCCGCCAAGCGTCCGGACTTCTACCAGCTGACCTCGGTCTACCCGCGGGAACGGCTGCTGCTGGAGACCGAACCGCACATCCTGACCACCCGGGTCGCCGACCTGTTCATGCCGATCGGCAAGGGCCAGCGCGCGCTGATCGCCGCGCCGCCGAAAGCCGGCAAGACCACGGTCCTGCACGACATCGCGACCGCGATCGCCCACAACCATCCGGACTGTCACCTGATGGTGCTGCTGATCGACGAGCGCCCGGAAGAGGTCACCCACATGCGCCGCACGGTGAAGGGCGAGGTGATCGCGGCGACGTTCGACAGGCCGCCGCAGGAGCACACCGCGATCGCCGACCTGGCCATCGAACGCGCGAAACGCCTCGCCGAGCAGGGTGACGACGTGGTGGTGCTGCTGGATTCGCTGACCCGGCTGGCCCGCGCGCACAACCTGACGGCTCCGGCGAAGGGCCGCACCCTGACCGGTGGCCTCGACCCGACCGCGCTCTACCCGCCGAAACGTCTGCTGGGCGCGGCCCGCGCGCTGGACGGCGGCGGTTCGGTGACGGTGATCGCGACGGCTCTGGTGGAAAACGGCTCCGCAATGGACACGCTGATCTTCGAGGAGCTGAAGGGCACCGGCAACGCCGAGCTGAAACTGGACCGCCACCTGGCCGAACAGCGCCTCCACCCGGCCGTCGACATCGCCGCCTCCGGCACCCGGCACGACGAACTGCTCCTGCACCCCGACGAGTTGCCGCTGGTCAGCCGGCTGCGCCGGGCCGTCAAGATCCCCCAACTGCTGCCCCACCTGCGCGCGACGCCGTCCAACGCGGCGCTGCTACGCAAGATCCAGACCACGATTTAGTACGCCTACCCGGAGTCCCGTGACTACGCCGCGAGCCAGGCGGAACCTCCCGGCCGCAGCGCGACCGCCGGGCGGGTGCGTCCCGCACCGCGTACCGCAATGTGTGTTGTACGGCAAACAGTCCGGCGCCGCCCCGATAGGCTGCTCGGATGGTGGACGAGGCGGTCGTACGGGAGTTGATCGCCGCCGTCCCGGCCGGGTGCACCTGGATGCTTCCGGTGCCCGCCGCCGACGGATCCGTCGCCGATTTCCGGATCGCGGCCACCAGTGATCAGATCCGGGACATCTTCGGCCGGGGCACCCAGCGGGTCGACGGTCTGCTCGGTGAGTTGTACCCGAGCCTGCCCGGCAGTCCGCTGTGGAGCATGTACCTGCGGGTGATGGAGTCCGGCACGCCGGAGCGGATGGACGAGTTCCGGTACGCGGAGACCAGGTCCGGGATCGTCGCCGAGTCCCGTTTCGAGATCAGCGCCTCCCGGGTGCTCGGCGGGATCCTGGTGTGGTGGCAGCGGGTCGACGAGCACCAGCGCCGCCTGGAGCACACCGAGATACTGGGCAGTCTGGGCTGGACCGAGTACGACCTGGCGTCCGGCCGTACCGACTGGTCGCCCGGGATGTTCCGGATCTTCGGCGTCGATCCGGCACGGGATCCGCTGTCCCGCCTGGAACAGGCCCGGCTGATGCTGCCGGAGGACCGCGGGATCGCCGAGACCGCGTGGCAGACCCTGGACAGCGGGGCCGGCTCGGACGTGACCGCCCGGTTCCGGGTCGGCGACCGGGTCAGGCATCTGCGGATCCTGTCCGACGTGGCACGGGACGCGGCCGGCGCCCCGGTGAAGATCTACGCGGTGGTGCAGGACGTGTCGGCGCGGGTGGAGTCCCGTACCGAGATCGAGTCCCTGTCGGACCGGCTGCGGACCCGGGAGATGACCGCCCTGGCCGAGCACCGCCTGGCCGGGCAGTTGCAGAACCTGATCCAGCCGGTGCCGTCCGAACCGCTGGCGCTGGCCGGCCTGGAGGTGCTGGTCAGCTATCTGCCGGCGGAGAGCACCACGAAGGTCGGCGGCGACTGGTACCACGCGCAGACCCTGCCGGACGGGCTGGTGGCCCTGGCGATCGGCGACGTGGCCGGGCACGGCCTGGAAGCGGCCAGCGGCATGGCGCATCTGCGGTTCGCGCTGGTGGCGTGGCTGTCGATAGGCATCCGGGATCCGGGCGAGCTGCTGGGTCACATGAACCGGCTGTGCCTGCAGCTCGGGATCACCGGGACCGCGCTGATCGCGTTCTACGATCCGCGGACCCGGGAGCTGCCGTGGGCGCGGGCCGGGCATCCGCCGCCGCTGCTGAGCCGGGCCGGGCGGGTCGGCGAGCTGGAGCGCCCGGCGGGGCTGCTGCTGGGCGCCGAGCCGGAGACGGTCTTCCCGGTGTCCCGGGCCGGGCTGGAGCCGGACGACCTGGTGCTGTTCTTCACCGACGGTCTGGTGGAGCGCCGTGGTCTGCCGGAGGGCCGGTTCGCCGAGGTGCGGGAACACCTGGCGGCGTCGGCGGTGGGGATGCTGCACACGCCGAGCCCGGACGACGACACCTGCACGCTGGCGATCCGGGTCAGCTGACCGAGCCGGCGGGGATCCTGCCAGAAGTGTGCAAGGTCGGTGCCAGACCCATTCGTCACTGTCGTTCCCAGTGCTGCCGCCACCGGGCGGTGGCCGACCTGAGGGGGCAGGGAACGTGGGGACAACCGTTGTATCCAGGGCCGTGGCGGTCCTGACGACCACACTCATGACATTGATCGGTCTCGTGTTCGCCACGGCGCCGGCGCCGGCGCGGGCGGCGTTCGTGTCGTCGATCGGCGGCCCGATCACCCGGGCCGAGGTCATGGAGCGGGCCCAGTACTGGCTGGACCACCAGCCGGGGGCGTACTCGCAGACGGGTTTCTCGCCCGATCCGATCGGGTCACGCAACTACCGGCGGGACTGCTCCGGGTACGTCGACATGGCCTGGCACCTCGGCGTCGACTACACCACCCACAACCTGGAACGGGTCGCCACCCGGATCAGCCGGGCCGACCTGCGGCCCGGTGACGTCCTCAACAGCACCCAGTTCCACGTGATCCTGTTCAAACGGTGGAGCAACAGCGAACACACCCGGTTCGACTACTACTCGTTCGGGTCGACGCCGGTGAAGCTGAAGACGAACATCCCGATCACCGACAACTGGGACTCGCACCCGAACAGCGGGTACATTGCCATGCGGTACAACCGGATCATCGAGGACGGCGCGAGCGGCACCAGCCCGTACGCCGACGGCACCCTGCTGCGCGAACCGAACGGCTCGATCGCGGTGATGGCGGGCGGCGCGGCCTTCGCCTTCAACAGCATGGACGAACTGAACGCCGCCGGTTACGCCGGCCGCCCCTACGTCAGCGTGGCCGCCGGAACCCTGGCCACCCTGCCGCCGACCCGGGTCGCCGACGGCACGCTGGTCCGGCGTTCGGACGGCTCCATCGCGGTGATCGCCGGTGGCGCCGCGTTCTCCTTCGCCAGCATGACCGAGCTGACCGCGGCCGGGTACGGCAGCCGCCCGTTCGTGAACATCGGCTGGAACGCCTACAACGCGCTCCCGGCCAGGCCTCGGGAGGGCACGATCATCCGCCGGACCGACGACGGTTCGATGTCGGTGGTGGCCGGTGGCGCCAAGTTCGCCTTCGTCAGCATGGCCGAGGTCACCGCGGCCGGGTACGGCTCCACGCCGTTCGTGAACGTCGGCATCACCGCCTACAACGCGGTGCCCACCGAACCCGCCGACGGCACTCTCCTCCGCCGCTCGGACGGTTCCATCGGGGTGATCGCCGGTGGCGCCCGGTTCGACTTCGTCAGCATGGCGGAGTTCACCGCGGCCGGATACGACAGCTTCATCAACGTCGGCACCCCGGCCTTCAACGGCGTCTCCACCACTCCCGCGAACGGCACCTTCGTCAAGGCCACCGGCGAGCCCGGCACCTGGCGACTGGCCGACGGCAAGCGCACACCGGCCACCCCGGGCGCGGGCCAGCCCGTGACCAGCCTGCCGCTGGGCGCACTACGAGCGATCCCGACCGCATAACCCACCCGACGAGGCGGCGGCGTGGGGCCCACCGGCCCTGCGCCGCCGGCCTTCGGTGATCATGTCGTCTCGCTGAAGATGACCCTGAGACTAGGGTGTCGGCCATGAACGGCGTTCTGGCGTGGGTGGTGCGGTGGCGGCTGGCCGTTCTGGGCGGGTCGCTGGCCGGTGCGGTGGCTTACGAGGTCGGGCAGCGGCTGACCGATTACGATCCGGGACTGCTAGCCGGGCTCGTGATGCAGGTCGTGCTGCCGTTCGGGCTGGTTTTCGCGGCCGCGGTGAGTGGCCGGCAGCATCATCCGGCGGTGCTGGTGGCCCGGCCCGCAGTGCCCGCCCTGGACGTGCCGGTCAACCCGTGGATGGTTCTCGGGGCGGCCGGTTACACGATTCTCGGCGCGCGGACGCTCGGGAACCTGACCCGGGATCTGTTGGACGACGGTGGCGTCTGGCTCTGGGCGGGGTTCGCCGGGTTCTGGCTGCTGCTGTTGGCCGGGTTCTGGGCGGCGGCTCTCGGGCGGTTCGGGGTGCGGCTCACGCCGGAGGGCATCGTCGACCGGCAGGTCCTCGGTTCGCTGTTCATTCCGTGGGGGGCGCTGAGCGGGCCGGTGCCAGCGTTCGCGTTCGACGCGCACCAGGTCACGCTGGTCGTCGAGGACACCGGGCGGATTGGTAGGCGCGGGGTGCGTGCCGGGGATCCGGCGGTGCTGCCGGCCACCGGGGTGAATGCCGAGCTGCTGGCGCGGGCCATCCACGAGTACGTGAACCGGCCCGAACTGCGCCCGGCGATCGGCACCGAGGCGGAGCTGGCCCGGTTCCGCAGCATCCCGCAGATCACCGAGCTGACCGCCCAGCCCTGAGCCGCAGGCTTGAGACACCGGTCTTGTCGAGGCGCTGAGTCTCAGCCCTTGCGGAGCCGGGCCGACAAGCCGTCGACGAAGGTGGTCAGGGCGAAGTCGAAGCTGTCCCGGTCCACGGTGTCGGCGTGTTCGCGTAGGCGGTGGGCGTCGCCGAGTGCCGGGTACCTGTCGATGTAGACCTGCACGTCGTCGGTGAAACCGCGCGAGAACGAACCCATCGCCGCGCCCAGGACCAGGTATTTCGTCGAGGCGCCGATCATCGTGGCGTCCCGTGGGTGCCAGCCGGCGGCCACCAGGCCGCCGTGCACGGTGTCGGCCCGGCGCAGCGAGGCGTCGCGCTGGCCGGGGCCGCGGGCCAGGAACGGGACGATGTGCGGGTGCTCGGCCAGGGCGGCGCGGTAGGACCGGGCCCAGAGCAGCAGGCCCTCCCGCCAGCCGGCGGCGAACCCGGAGACGTCCACCTTCTCCATGATCTCGCTGGCCACGTCGTCGAGCAGTTGCTCCTTCGTCGGGTAGTGGAAGTACAGCGCGGGGGCGGACACCCCCAGGGCGGCGGCCAGTTTGCGCATGCTCAGCCCGTCGAGGCCGTCCCGGTCGATGATCGTGAGCGCGGAGGCGCGGATGCCGGGCCTGCTGAGCAGCGGCGTCGACGGCCGTGGCATGCGGGCCTCCCGGAGAGCCTGGTTTAACTAACGGTGTTAAGTTAGCATGACCCGAGAAACCTGACAGCGTTCAATTAGCGGGAGCGGCTGACATGAACCTCGGCCTGACGAGTGAGCAGGAGCAGTTCCGGGCGCTCGCCCGCGAGTGGGTGGACCGCGAGGTCGTGCCACACGCCACCGAGTGGGATCGCGCCGAGCAGGTCGACACGAAGATCGTCGGCAAGCTGGCCGAGCTGGGCTTCCTCGGTCTCGGGATCGACGAGGAGCTGGGCGGCTCGGGCGGCGACTTCCTGACGTACTGCCTGATGATGGAGGAGTTGGGCCGTGGCGACACGTCGGTGCGGGGCATCGTGTCGGTGTCGCTCGGGCTGGTGGCCAAGAGCATCCAGGCGTACGGGACCGAGGCGCAGCAGACGCGGTGGCTCCCGGCGCTGTGCGAGGGCGAGACGCTCGGCTGTTTCGGACTGACCGAGCCGGGCACCGGTTCCGACGCGAGCAGCCTGATCACGAAGGCGGTCCGCGACGGCGACGACTGGATCATCAGCGGCGAGAAGATCTTCATCACCAACGGGACGTGGGCGGGAGTCGCGCTGATCTTCGCGCGCACCGGCGGGCCGGGTCCGAAAGGGATCACCGCGTTCCTGGTCCCGACCGACAAAAGCGGATTTGTCCGAAATGAAATCAAGGGCAAACTCGGCCTGCGAGGCCAAGCGACCGCCGAGATCCGGCTGGACGGGGTGCGCGTGGAAGACGACGCCCGGCTCGGTGAAGAGGGCCAGGGCTTCAAGATCGCGATGGCGGCCCTGGACAAGGGCCGGATCGCGGTGGCGGCCGGCTCGGTCGGGCTGGCGCGAGGCTGCCTGGAAGCGTCGATCGGTTACGCGAAGGAAAGAACCCAATTCGGAAAGCCGATCGCGAGCTTCCAACTCGTACAGGAAATGATCTCTGATATCGCGGTGGAGACCGACGCCGCGCGACTGTTGACGTGGCGGGCGGCCGACCTGGTCGACCGCGGTCTGCCGTATCGGACCGAGGCGTCGATGGCCAAGCTGTTCGCCACCGAGGCCGCGGTCAAGGCCGCCAACCAGGCCATTCAGATCTTCGGTGGGTACGGCTACGTCGACGAGTTCCCGGTCGGCAAGGCCCTGCGCGACGCCCGCGTGACGACGCTCTACGAGGGCACCAGCCAGATCCAGAAGTTGCTCATCGGCCGCGCGCTGACCGGAATCAGCGCTTTCTGATCAAGGAGAGAACATGAGCCGGGTAGCCGTCGTGACCGGTGCCGCGCGAGGCATCGGGGCCGCCACCGCACTCCAGTTCGCCCGCGAGGGCGCCGCGGTGGCGGTGCTGGATCTGGACGAGCAGGCGTGCGCGGAGACCGTCGACCGGATCATCGCGGCCGGCGGCACGGCTGTCGCGTTCGGGTGCGACGTCGCCGACGAGGCCCAGGTCGACACCGTGATCAACAAGGTGGCGGGGGAGTTGGGCGGCGTCGACGTGCTGGTCAACAACGCCGGGGTGCTGCGCGACAACCTGCTGCACAAGATGTCGTCGTCGGACTGGGACATCGTGATGAACGTGCACCTGCGCGGCGCGTTCCTGTGCAGCCGGGCGGCCCAGCGGCACATGGTCCCGAAACGGTCCGGCAAGATCGTGAACACGTCGAGCGTGTCCGCGCTGGGTAACCGGGGTCAGGCCAACTACGCGGCGGCCAAGGCCGGGATCCAGGGCTTGACCCGGACCCTCGCGATGGAGTTGGGTCCGTTCAACATCAACGTGAACGCGGTGGCGCCCGGCTTCATCGTGACCGAGATGACCGACGCCACCGCCGCCCGGGTCGGGGTGCCGGCCGCTGAGATGCGGTCAAAGGCCGCCGAGATCACCCCGCTGCGGCGGGTCGGCCGGCCGGAGGACATCGCCCGGGTGGTCGCGTTCCTGGCCAGTGACGCCGCGTCGTTCGTCACCGGCCAGACGATCTACGTGGACGGCGGCCGCCGTCTCTAGAAGGGATGATCTACAGCATGCGCCGTTCGATCTTCAACGAGGACCACGAAGCCTTCCGGCAGACTCTGCGGGAGTTCATCGAGGCCGAGGTGGTGCCTCGCTACGACCAGTGGTTCGCCGACGGCCAGGTGCCGCGCGACCTCTACAAACAGCTCGCTGAGCTGGGCATCTTCGGCATCGAGGTGCCGGAGGAGTTCGGCGGGGCGGGCATCGACAGCTTCAAGTTCGCGGCCATCCAGACCGAGGAGACGATGCGCGCCGGCGTCTCGTTCGGCGCGGCCGGGGCACACGTCGCGCTGGGCCTGCCCTACCTGCTGGACCTCGGCACCGAGGAGCAGAAGCAGCGCTGGCTGCCGGACTTCGTCTCCGGCAACACGATGTACGCGCTCGCCATGACCGAACCCGGCACCGGCAGCGACCTGGCCGGCATGAGCACCACCGCCAAGCTGTCCGAGGACGGCACCCACTACGTGCTGAACGGCGCGAAGACCTTCATCACCGGCGGGGTGCTCGCCGACCGGGTGATCGTCTGTGCCCGCACCTCCCCGCCGAAACCGGACGACCGCCGCTTCGGCATCACCCTGCTCAACGTCGACACGACGCTGCCCGGCTACGCGGTCGGCCGCAAGCTCGACAAGCTGGGCCTGAAGACCAGCGACACCGCCGAGCTGGCGTTCGTCGACGTCCAGGTGCCGGTCGCCGACCGGCTCGGCGAGGAGAACCGGGGCTTCTACTACCTGGGCAAGAACCTGCCGAAGGAGCGCCTGAGCATCGCCTACGGGGCGTACGCGCAGGCCGCGGCGGCGGTCCGGTTCACCATGCAGTACGTGCAGGACCGGAAGGTCTTCGGCCAGACCGTCGCCAGTTTCCAGAACACCAAGTTCGAACTGGCCGCCTGCCAGGCCGAGGTCGACGCCGCGCAGGCGGTCGCCGACCGGGCCCTGGAAGCGCTGGACGCGGGCGAGCTGACCGCTGCCGAGGCGGCGTCCGCGAAACTCTTCTGCACCGAGGTCGCGCACCGGGTCATCGACCGCTGCCTGCAGCTGCACGGCGGCTACGGCTTCATCAACGAGTACCCGATCGCCCGTCTCTACGCCGACAACCGGGTCAACCGGATCTACGGCGGCACGTCCGAGGTGATGAAAATGATCATTGCGAAGGACATGGGCCTCTAGTACGGAGTCTGCGTGGCCCCGTGCCAAGTCGACAGGTCCCCGGTCCACCACGCGAGGTTCGCGGTGGACCGGGCCGACCCGCGGCCGCCGGGCCGGATGCGGTGGTCCCGGTCGTCCGCGCCCGTGGTCAGCGCTGTTGTTCCCCGTACCGCCGCGGGGATGATCTCGACCGCCACCAGGCGGCGACGTGGAGCAGCACCGCCCACCCGATGAGGCCGCCGACCAGGGCGATCGCCGCCGCCGCACCCCAGTCGCCGGATGTCGACGACAGCGACGACTGCCCGATCGAGGTGGCTCCGGCCAGCGGTGGGAACGCCCAGAGAAACACCTCCGGGTACACGATCCGGCCCCGCTCGGTCAGCCCGGCCAGCATGACCGCCAGCCAGCCCAGCACCGCGAGGAGCACGAGCATCGCCCATCCACCGCTGGTCCTGGGCAACCGCAGCCGGCCGATCGCGGCGCCGATCAGGGCGTAGAGCGGGAACGCCACGAGCAGCGCCCAGTAGTGCGGGCCCTCGACCACCCGATCCGGCGCCCACAGCACCTGACCGTCGGCGCCGACCAGTGGCCGCTCCTCGCCCAGCCACCGGGCCGTCCCGACGACCGCCGCGCCGGTGACCGCACCGCTGACCACGGCCAGACCGGCGGCCAGGGCGGGCGGGTGCCGCCGGGCGAGCATCGCCCCCGCCACCAGGACCAGCACGTGCCCGCACAGCACACCTGACGTGTTCCGCATGACCTCGCGGTAGCGACTCCAGTCCCACTGCTGGTCCTCGGTCTGCGGATCGAAGTCGATCAGGTCCAGGTACAGCGCGTCGTTGAAGTCGAGCAGGGCCAGAACCAGCAGGACACCGGCCGGAACCACCCACACCGCGGGATGCCGCAACACTCGCATGGAAGGCACTGTGCCACTGGTCGGCCACCACAGTGTCTAGTGTGATCTCATGCTGGTGCTCTCCGCCGCCGACGTGCGCGCCCTGCTCACGCCGGAAGTCTGCCGTGACCTGATGCGCGAGGCGCTCGTCGCGGTCGCCGAGGAACGGACCTTCCTGCCGCTGCGGACCGTGATCCGCCCGCCCGGGCTGGCCGGCGCGCTGGCCCTGATGAGCGCTCATCTGACCGGCCCCGATCCGGCGTTCGGCATGAAGTCGGTGTGTGTCTTCCCCGGCAACCCGCTGCTCGGCAAGGACGGCCACCAGGGCATCGTCACCCTCTTCGACCCGGAGACCGGCGAACCGCTGGCCGCCGTGAACGCCTCCGCCGTCACCGAGATCCGCACCGCCGCCGTCTCCGCGCTGGCCACGTCGGTGCTGGCCCGCCCCGAGTCCCGGGTCCTGACCATCTTCGGCACCGGGGTGCAGGCCCGCGCCCACCTGAACGCCCTGACCGGCCCGGGTTCCGGGTTCGGCTTCGACGAGGTGCGCGTGGTGGGCCGGACCTTCGACGCCGCGTTCCGTTTCGACGAGCGGGCCCGCCCGTTCAACGACCCGGCCGAGGCGGTGTCCGGCGCCGACGTGATCGTCACCGCCACCACGGCCCCCGACCCGATCCTGATGGCGGACTGGGTGGCGCCCGGCACCCACGTCAACGCCGTCGGTTCGTCGATCCCCACCACCGCCGAACTGGAACCGGCCCTGCTGGCCCGCTCGGTCCTGGTCGCCGACCGCCGGGAGTCCCTGTTCCACGAATCCGGCGACTTCCTGCGGGCGGCCCCGCTGATCGACCGGTCCCACGTGCACGGCGAGCTGGGCGACATCCTGACCGCCCGTCTTCCCGGCCGCAGCACCCCCGACGAGATCACCGTCTTCAAATCCCTGGGCCTGGCGATCGAGGATCTGCTCGTGGCCCGGCACCTGTTCACGACGGCGGTCGCCGCCGGCCGCGGTCAGCACGTCGAATTCTGACCGCGGGGATCCTTCGGAGCTGACGGCTCGGCGGTCCGCATAGGCTTCCGGGATGGCTCTCCTCCACAAGGCGACGATCGTCCCCAGCAAGCTCGAACTGCTGAACCGCTGGCTGCCCACCCGGCCCTGGTCCGGCGGGGCCGCGGATGTCGAACGGGTGGCCGCGGGCCGCTTCGACGACCCGGCCGGCGCGGTGGGCATCGAGACGCTGATCGTGCGCGACGCCGGCGGACGGCTGTTGCACGTGCCGCTCACCTACCGGGACGCTCCGCTGGAGGGCGCCGACCGGTGGCTGGTCGGGACGACCGAGCACTCGGTGCTGGGCGCGCGCTGGGTCTACGACGCGGTCGGCGACCCGGTCTACGTGTCCCAGCTGCTGGCGACGATCCGCTCCGGCGGCCGGGAGGCGGTCGAGGAGTTCGAGGTCGACGGGCAGCGCCGGTCCCGAGTGCCGGACCTGGCGCTCCGAGGGTCCGGCGCCCCGGAAGCCGGGTCCGGCACCCCGGAAGCCGGGTCCGGCGAGCAGACCGCGGTGACCGACGGTGATCCCGCCGTCATCGCCCTGAGTGACGGCGAGTTGACCGTGATCCGGGTGCTCGGGCCGGTGCCACCCGGCGCGACCCTCACCGGCGCCTGGGACGGCGACGGCTCCCCGGCGGTTCTGGCCACCCTGACAGCGCGATGACCGCCGACCACGGGGCCCGGCTGCGCGCCGCCGGCGAGCGGCTGGCCGAGGAGTTCAAGACCGTTGCCGGCGTACGTTCGGTGCTGCTCACCGGGTCCGTCGCGCGGGGTGTCGCGGACCGCTGGTCGGATGTGGAACTCCTGATCCTGTGGGAGGACGCGCCCTCCCCGGAGGCCCGTCACGGTGCGGCGTCCCGGGCCGGGGGAGAGGTGTCCGCCTTCCACGATCACGACCCGGACAACGCCGAGTGGTCCGAGGACGTGCTGCTGGACCGGGCCGAGGTCCAGGTCAGCCACCGGATCGTGGCCGAGGTGGACACCTGGATCGCCGACGTCCTGGAGCGCGCCGACCCGGCCCTGGTCAAGCAGGATCTGATCGCCCTGCTCCGGGACGCGGTGGTGCTGCACGACACCGGCCCGGTGGCCGGCTGGGTGGCCCGCACCGAGGTCTACCCGGAGGCGCTGGCCCTGGCGATGGTCGGCGCCCACCTGGACTTCCGGTCCTCCTGGCAGCGCCGCAGGCTGCTGGCCCGCGGCGACCTGCTGCCGCTGGCCGAGGACCTGCTGGACACCGCCCGCAACGTGCTGCTGGTGCTGCTCGGCCTGAACCGGGTGTGGTTCCCGCATCTGGGGTTCAAGGGGATGTCCCGGGTGGCCGAGGCGCTGCCGCTGGCCCCGCCCGCGCTGCCGGCCCGCCTGGACGCGCTGTTCACGGCGACCCCGGCCAGCGCGGTCCCGGCCGCCGACGCGCTGATCTCGGAGACGCTGATCCTGGTGGCGAAGAACATGCCGGCGGCGAACGCCCTGGACGAGCTGGCCCACCTCGGCCGGGAGCGCTTCTAGCTCCCGTGTGGCGGCTCCCACGGGATCCGCCACACGGAACCTAGATCTTGTCGGCGGCCTTGCGGGCGGCGATCAGGACCGGATCCCAGACCGGGGCGAACGGGGGCGCGTAACCGAGGTCGAGGGCGGTCATCTCGACGACCGTCATCCGGTTCCAGACGGCGATCGCGAAGGCGTCGATGCGTTTGGCGGCCTCGGCGCGGCCGACGATCTGGGCGCCGAGCAGCAGGCCGGTGTCCTTCTCGGCGATCACCTTGACGGTCATCGGGACGGCGCCGGGGAAGTAGCCGGCCCGGTTCGTGGACTCGATGGTGGCGGTCACGAACCGGAAGCCGGCGGCCTCGGCCTCCTTCGAGGACAGCCCGGTGCGGGCCACCTCCAGGTCGCAGATCTTGGTGACGGCGGTGCCGATCACGCCGGGGAACGTGGCGTACCCGCCGCCGATGTTGATCCCGGCGACCCGGCCCTGCTTGTTGGCGTGGGTGCCGAGCGGCACGTGCAGGCTCTTGCCGCTGACCAGGTGGGTGACCTGGACGCAGTCGCCGGCCGCCCACACCCCGTCGACGACCCCGTCCGGGCCGGTGACCCGTTGCCGCAGGTCGGTGGCGAGTCCGCCGGTGTCGCCGAGCGGGATCCCGGCGGCGTCGGCGAGCGCCGTGTTCGGGCGCACCCCCAGCCCCAGGACGACGACGTCGGCCGGGATGGTCCCGTCGTCGGTGACCACCGCCCGCACCCGGTCGTCGCTGGTCTCCAGGGCCCGGACGGCGACGCCGGTCCGCAGCTCGATGCCGAGGCCGCGCACCGCGTCGGCGACGAGCGCGCCCATGTCCGGGTCGACGGTGGACATCGGCTGCCCGGAGCGTTCGACCAGGGTGACCCGCAGCCCGCGCCGGATCAGGGCCTCGGCCATCTCGACGCCGATGTAGCCGCCGCCGATCACCACCGCGTCGCGGGCGTCGAACGAGGACAGCCAGGCCTCGATGGCGGCCCCGTCGCCGAGGGTCTGCACGCCGAAGATGCCGCTGGCCGGGTTGTCGGCCCAGGCCGGGCGCACCGGCACCGCGCCTGCCGCGTACATCAGGACGTCGTAGCCCTCGGTGATGTCCTTGCCCGCGGCGATGTCACGGACGGTCACCGTCCGGGCGTCGAGGTTGATGCCGGTGACCTCGTGGCCGGTCCGGACGTCGATGTGGTCCTTGCGGAAGGTGGCCGGGTCACGGGCGATCAGCTCGTCCGGGCCGCCGACCAGGCCGCCCACCCAGTACGGGATGCCGCACGCCGAGTAGGACGTGAAATCGCCCCGTTCGAACGCGAGGATCTCCAACTCGCCGGGGCCGAGACGGCGCCGGGCCTGGGACGCGGCGGACATTCCTGCCGCATCCCCACCGATGACTATCATTCGCACCGGTCCATTCTGCCTGTGTTACCGGAGGATTTCCGGAAAGCTGCGCCGAGTGGTTGCCCATCACATCGGCCCCGCTCTATGGTGGCCTCACCGCCGTCACATCATTCCCGGGGCGATTTCCAGTCGTCGTCGAAGCGCTTCGACGACGATTCATGAGGAGAATTCCTATGCGCGGATTCGCCGTGCTCGCGGCTGCCCTTCTAGTTGTCCCACTTCATCCCGGAGCGGCGCAGGCTGCCCCGGAACTCCCGTTCCGTGACCCGTCCCGGCCGCTGGCCGCCCGGGTCGACGACCTGGTCGGGCGGCTCACTCTCGACGAGAAGATCTCGCTGCTGCACCAGTATCAGCCGGCGATTCCCCGCCTCGGGATCGGCCTGTTCAAAACCGGGACCGAGGCCCTGCACGGTGTCGCCTGGTCCAGCGACCACGGGGCGGGCGGAGCCAAGATCGACGCGACCGCCACGGTGTTCCCGCAGGCCGTCGGACTGGCCAGCACCTGGGACCCGGAGTTGATCAAGCGGGTCGGCAGTGCGGTCGGTGACGAACTGCGCGGGTTCCACGTACAGAATCCGCAGGTGTGGGGTCTGAACGCCTGGGCCCCGGTGGTCAATCCGCTGCGTGACCCGCGGTGGGGCCGCAACGAGGAGGGCTATTCCGAGGATCCGCTGCTCACCGGCGCGATCGCCACCGCGTACGGCGACGGTCTGCAGGGTGACGACCCCGATCACCTGAAGGTCGCGCCGACGCTGAAGCACTACGCCGCCTACAACAACGAGACGCTACGGGACCGGACCTCGTCGAACGTGCCGCAGCGGGTCCTCGACGAATACGACCGCAAACCGTTCGAGATCGCCCTGAAGAACGGTTCCGCGACCGGTGTGATGGCCGCCTACAACCTGATCAACGGGCGGCCCGCCACCGTCGACCCGGACCTCGGGACGCTGTTGCGCGACTGGAGTGACCAGCGGCTCTTCAACGTCAGCGATGCCTGGGCGCCGACAAATCTGACCGGTTCGCAGGCGTATTTCGCGACCCGGGCCGAGGCGGACGCCGCCACGATCAAGGCGGGACTGGACAGCTTCACCGTCGACGACACCAACGCCGAGCCGACCACCACCGCGATCAAGCAGGCCCTGACACAGGGGCTGCTGACCGAGGCCGATGTGGACGAATCGGTCGGCAACGCGCTGAGCATCCGGTTCCGGCTCGGCGAGTTCGACCCGGACGGTGGCCCGTACGCGACGATCGCCCCCTCGGTGATCGACAGTCCGGCCCACCGCGCGCTGGCCCGCCGGACCGCCGCCGACGCCGCGGTGCTGCTGAACAACGACGGGATCCTGCCGCTGCGGGCCGGCGGGTCGCTCGCGGTCGTCGGTCCCACGGCGGGCAAGCTCTACAGCGATTGGTACGGCGGTCAACTCCCGTACCGGGTCAGCATCCTGGACGGCCTGACCGAACGGGCCTCGTCGGTCACCACCGGCACCGGCGCCGACCGGATCGCGCTCCGCGAGGTGACCACCGGCCGCTACGTGACCGCCGGCGCCGAGACGGTCGGTGTCACCGGGAGCAGCCCGACGGCGGCGTCCCAGTTCGACAGCGTCGACTGGGGTGACGGGGTCTCGACGCTGCGCAGCGTCGCCAACGGCAAGCTGATCAGCTACAACTGGGGACCGTTCGTCACGAACGCCGACGAGCCCAACGGCTGGTTCGTCCAGCAGCAGTTCCGGCAGGAGCGGCAGCCCGACGGCACCTACGTCCTGCACTACGTGGGCTACGAGACCCAGGAGTCCTGGTTCCCGGCGAACCACTACGTCACCGTGGGCGACGACGGCAACCTGACGCTCGGTGCCTCGTCGGCCGCCGGCGCCGCCCGGTTCACCAGGGAGCTACTGGTCGACGGGGTCGCGCAGGCCGCGGCGGCCGCGAAGAAGGCGAGGACCGCGGTGGTGGTCGTCGGCACCGACCCGTTCGTCGCCGCCCGCGAGGTCCACGACCGGTCCTCGCTGGCCCTCGGCGAACGGCAGGAAACCCTGATCACCGCGGTCCGCAAGGCCAACCCGCGGACCGTCGTGGTGGTGCAGAGCAGTTACCCGCAGACGATCCCCGCCGCGCCCGGCGTCCTGTGGACCACACACGCCGGGGCCGAGACCGGGCACGCCGTCGCCGACGTGCTGTTCGGCGACGTCAACCCGGCCGGACGGCTGACCCAGACCTGGTACCGGTCGGCCGCCCAGCTGCCCGCGGACCTGCTCGAGTACGACATCATCCAGTCGCGACAGACCTACCTCTACAGTGCGGCGAAACCGCTCTATCCGTTCGGTCACGGTCTGTCCTACACGACGTTCACCTACGGCCGGCCTGCGGTACGCGACGGCAAGGTCACCGTGACCGTCACCAACACCGGGAAGCGGACCGGATCCGAGGTGGTCCAGCTCTACACGCATCAGCGCAGCTCAAGGGACGTCACCCCGATCAAGCAGCTCCGGGGCTTCGAGAAGGTGACGCTGCGTCCCGGGCAGTCGAAGACGGTCACGATTGCGCTGACGACGGCCGACCTGGCCCGCTGGGACCAGACCCGTGGGCGCCGGGTCGTCGAGACCTCGGTGCATGACGTCCTGCTCGGGTCGTCCTCCACCGACATCCGGGCCCGCACCACCCTCGCGGTCCGGGGCGAGACGATCCCGCCGAGAGACCTGTCGAAGACCACCAGAGCGGAGACCTTCGACGCGTACGCCGGAGTAAAGCTCCTGGACGAGACGAAGACCAGCGGAACCGTGGTCGGAGCGCAGGCCCCCGGCGACTGGCTGGCCTTCAAGGACGCGACGCTCCGCAACACCGGTCGTTTCACCGCGACCGCTGCCGGCACGGGCACCGTGCAGATCCGTGTCGGCTCGCCGACCGGCCGTCTGCTCGGTACCGCGACTCTCGCCGACACCGGAAGTGTCTACACATACCGGTCGATGACCGTCCCGCTGGCGAGGTTCAGCGGCCGGACGACGGTCTACCTGGTGCCCAGCCCCGGCCTGCGGCTGGCCGGCTTCACCATCAGTTGACGGCGCGGAGTGGGGCACTCGCCGTGAGGGGAGAGTCACGGCGAGGGCTCCACTGCGCCGGTGATCAGTAGGATCCACGAAAGGAGAGGCTTTGGGGACTTGGGGAGGCTCAGTGCCGACGATCAACGACGTCGCCAAGGCGGCCGGGGTGTCGCCCAGCACCGTGTCGTATGTTTTGTCCGGCCGTCGCCCGATCTCCGCCGAGACCCGCGCCCGCGTGCAGGCCGCCATCGCGGAGCTGGGTTTCCACCCGCACGCCGGGGCCCGCGCCCTGGCGAGCAGCAAGACGAACGTGATCGCGCTGGTCGCGCCGCTGCGGGTCGATGTGAACGTGCCGGTCATCATGCAGTTCGCGACGGCGGTGGTGACCGCAGCCCGGTCGTACAACCATGACGTCCTGCTGTTGACCAAGGACGAGGGGACGGCCGGCCTGGAGCGGGTCGCCCACAGCACCATGGTCGACGCCTTGATACTGATGGATCTGGAGCGCGACGACCTGCGCATCCCGGCGTTGCGCAAGCTGAAGCAGCCGTCGGTGCTGATCGGGTTGCCGGCCGACCACACCGGCATCGCGTGTGTCGATCTGGACTTCGGCGCGGCGGCCCGGCTGGCGCTGGAGCACCTGGCCGGGCACGGGCACCGGCGGATCGGCCTGGTCGGCCCGTCCCCGGCGGTGTACAAGCGGCAGACGACGTACGCGGACCGCTTCCTCACCGGTTTCCTGGAGTCGTCGGTCGAGCTGGGACTGCGCACGGTGACCCACCCGTGCGAGCCGGGCGCCGCGGGTGTCCGGTCCGCGCTGGCCGACCTGGACGCCGAGCTCGACGGCATCACCGCCCTGGTGGTGCACAACGAGGAGGCGCTGCGCCCGCTGCTGGACCTGTTGCGGGCCACCGGCCGGCGGGTGCCGGAGGACATCTCGATCGTGACGGTCTGCCCGCGTGACGTGGCGATGTCCCTGCCGGTCAACCTGACGTCGATCGACATCCCGGCGCACGACGTCGGCACCCTCGCGGTGGAGACGGCGATGCGGCTGCTGGACGGTCGCAGCATCGAGTTCACCCGGCTCCTCGCGCCGAGTCTGGTCGAGCGCGACAGCTGCCGCGAAATCTCCTCGTCACACCGTTGACATGAGCCACCGTGAATCAATAGCGTCTCGACAAGAGCCATCGTCGAAGCGCTTCGACGACTGATTCGCTTACTTTCCTCAACCAGTCCCTCTGGGAGGACGGCTATGTTCCGATCACGTTCCGGCCTGGCGGCCGGTGCACTTTTGCTGGCAGCGTCCCTCGGCCTGACCGCGTGCGGCGGTTCTGACGACTCGACCGAGGGCGCGGACGCCAAGGTCCTCAACCTCTGGCACTACGAAGCTCCGACCAGCGCGATGGGTGTCGCCTGGGCCAAATCGATCGAGCTGTTCAAGGCGAGCCACCCGGGTGTCGAGGTCAAGTTCGAGGAGAAGGGCTTCGAACAGATCCAGCAGAACGCCCAGATGATCCTCAACTCGGACAGCGCCCCGGACATCCTCGAGTACAACAAGGGCAACGCGACGGCCGGCCTGCTGTCGAAGCAGGGCCTGCTCACCGACATCTCCGACGAGTTCACCAAGCGCGGCTGGGACAAGAAGCTGAGCGCCAGCCTGCAGACCACCGCCAAGTACGACGAAGACGGCATCATGGGCAGCGGCAAGGTCTTCGGCGTGCCCAACTACGGCGAGTTCGTCACGGTCTACTACAACAAGAAGATGTTCGACCAGTACAAGCTGGCCGTGCCGACGACGCTCGACGAGTTCACCAAGGTGATGGACACGTTCGTGCAGAACAAGGTGACGCCGCTGTCGGTCGGCGGCTCGGAGTACCCGGCCCAGCAGATCTTCTACGAGCTGGCGCTGGCCAAGGCCGACCGGGCGTTCATCGACGACTACCAGCTCTACAAGAACAAGGTCGACTTCAAGGGCCCGCAGCTCACGTACGGCGCCACGACGTTCGCCGACTGGGTGAAGAAGGGGTACATCGGCAAGGACTCGGCCGGTATCGGCGCCGAGGACATGGCCGTCGCGTTCACCCAGGGCAAGTTCCCGATCATGATCTCCGGCTCGTGGTTCTACGGCCGCTTCGCCTCCGAGGTCAAGGACTTCGAGTGGGGCACCTTCCTCTTCCCGGGCAACACCCTGCACCCGGGCTCCAGCGGCAACCTGTGGGTGGTGCCGGAGAAGAGCAAGGCCAAGGCCCTCGCCTACGACTTCATCGACATCACCATGTCGCCGGAGATCCAGGCGCTGCTCGGCAACAGCGGCGGTGTCCCGGTGGCGGCCGACCCGTCGGCGATCACCGACCCGAAGAACAAGGAGCTGGTCGAGACCTTCAACAAGATCTCGACCGCGGACGGCCTCGCCTTCTACCCGGACTGGCCCGCCCCCGGTTACTACGACGTGCTCGTCGCCGGAACGCAGGGCCTGATCAACGGCTCGAAGACGCCGGACGCGGTCCTCGACGAGATCGCCAAGCCGTACAACGAGAACCTGGCTGATCTCGGCAAATGAGCAACGCGCGGCGCGGGCGGTGACCACCGCCCGCGCCGCGAAGGAAAGGGGCCGGCATGGCCGGAGGTTCTACCCGGGACCGCGGTTACGCGGTGTATCTGATTCCCGGCGTGCTGGCTTCGCTCGCGGTGATCGTCGTGCCGCTGGTGATGACCGTGTACTACAGCTTCACCAAGTGGACCGGGGTCGGCGACCCGCGCTGGGTCGGCTTCGACAACTACACCCGGCTGTTCGGCGACACCCTGTTCTGGCAGTCGTTCGGCAACATCGGGCTGCTCGTCATCGCGATGGCGATCGTCCCGACCCTGATCGGGCTGGTCCTGGCCGCGGTGCTCTTCGACTACGTGGCCAAGCACTTCGGCGACCGGTGGGCCGGGCTGTTCCGCTCCGGCTACTACCTGCCGCAGGTGCTACCGGTCGCGGTCACCGGCATCGTCTGGTCCTGGATCCTGCACCCGAGTTACGGCTCGCTCAACCAGATCCTGGACACGATCGGGCTCGGCTCGCTGGGCCGCAACTGGCTCGGTGACGAGAAGTACGCGCTGTACAGCGTGATGGCCGTGATGATCTGGTTCCAGCTCGGCTACCCGATCGTGATGTTCATGTCCGGGTTGTCGCGCATCGACCCGTCCCTCTACGAGGCCGCCGACCTGGACGGGGCGACCTGGTGGCAGCGGTTCCGCAGGATCACCGTCTACATGATCCGGCCCGAGTTCTACGTCGTGCTGGTCACCACCACGATCGCCGCGCTCAAGATCTTCGGGCAGGTCTTCGTGCTCACCAAGGGCGGGCCGAGCAACTCCACCCTGGTGCCGTCCTACTTCGCGTACAAGAACTTCTTCGAGAAAGCCCAGGTCGGGTACGGCTCGGCGATCTCCACCGTGCTGACGGTGCTGATCGTCATCCTCGCCTTCCTGTTCCTGCGTCTCCAGCACAGGTCGGAAGAGCTCAGATGACGGTTCGCAACCCGGTTCGCTTCTTCGTTCTCGCCGGACTGCTCGTGCTGTTGCTGCTGATGGTCGGCCCGCTTCTCGCGGTCGCCGTCAACGCCTTCAAGAGCCCCGCGGAGTACGCCGCCAACGGTCCGCTGTCGATCCCGGGCAGCCTCTACCTGGACGGCATCGTCGACTTCTGGAACCGGGTCGACTTCGGGCAGAAGCTCTGGAACAGCTTCGTCAGCGCGCTGACCGTGGCCGTCCTCGGTGTGGTGCTGTCCATCCTGAACGCGTACGCGCTCGGCATCGGCCGGGTCAAGGGCCGCGTCTGGTTCCTGGTGTTCTTCCTGGTCGCCAACCTGCTCCCGCAGGAGGTGCTGGTCTACCCGCTCTACTACATCTCCAAGGAGGTGGGGCTCTACGACAGCCTGATCGCGATCATCATCATCTTCACGGTCATCCAGAGCGCCTTCGGCACCTACCTGCTCACCTCGGTCTACACCGAGTTCCCCCGGGAGATGCTGGAAGCCGCGGCCATCGACGGCGCCGGCAAATGGCGCACCCTGTGGCGGGTCGTCGTCCCGATCAGTGCCCCCACCCTCGCGGTGCTGTTCACGTTCTTCTTCATCTGGACGTGGAACGAGTTCTTCCTGCCACTGATCTTCCTGGTCGGCAACGACAACCAGACCGTTCCCGTCGCTCTCGGCGTCCTGCAGGGCGACAAGATGATGGACGCCACCACGACCAGCGCCTCCGCCCTGATCGGCATCGTCCCCGCGATCCTCTTCTTCCTGATCTTCCAGCGGACCCTCACGCGCGGCATCGCCGCCGGCGCCATCAAGTAAAGGATGTCGATGAAGTTCACCGATGGCTACTGGCGTAAGCGCGCCGGACTGACCGTTCTGCACCCCGCCCAGCTCCAGGACACCGCGACCACCGCGGACACGCTGACCGTGTACGCCGCGACCCGGCCGATCACGCACCGCGGTGACACGCTGAACTCGGCGCTCATCACCGTGGAATGTACCGCCCCCGCGCCCGATGTCATCCGGGTGACCATCTCGAACTTCACCGGCGGCCGGCCGCGGACGCCTGTCTTCTCCATCGCGGAGTCTCCCGTGGAGGTCTCCGTCGATCAGCATTCGCTGACGTCCGGCTCGCTCACCGCACGGTTCACGCCGGGGGAGAAGTGGGCGCTCGACTTCCTCGACCCCGACGGGCGGCGGCTCACCGGCAGCGGCTGGAAGGGCATGGGAATCGTCACCGACGGTTCCGGCGGGGAATCCGGGCGATCCGGCGACTACGGCAACGCCGGGCACTACGTGCACGAGCAGCTCGACCTCGGGGTCGGCCAGGTCGTCTACGGGCTCGGCGAGCGGTTCGGGCCGATCGTCAAGAACGGGCAGACCGTCGACATCTGGAACGAGGACGGCGGCACCAGCAGCGAGCAGTCCTACAAGAACGTGCCCTTCTACTTCACCAACGGCGGGTACGGCGTCCTCGTCGACCATCCGGGCAAGGTGTCGTTCGAGGTGGCCAGTGAGATGGTCACCCGCAACCAGTTCAGCGTCGAGGGTCAGAGCCTGTCGTACCTGGTCATCCACGGTCCCACCCCGGCCGAGATCCTCCGCAAGTACACTGCGCTGACCGGGCGGCCCGCGCTGCCGCCGGCCTGGTCGTTCGGGCTGTGGCTGACCACGTCGTTCACCACCGACTACGACGAGGAGACGGTCAACAAGTTCGTCGGCGGGATGGCCGACCGGGACCTGCCGCTGTCGGTGTTCCACTTCGACTGCTTCTGGATGCGCGAGTTCAACTGGTGCGACTTCGAGTGGGATCCGCGGGTCTTCCCCGACCCGGAGGGCATGCTCAAACGGCTCGCCGACAAGGGGCTGCGCACCTGCCTGTGGATCAACCCGTACATCGCGCAGCGGTCCCCGCTCTTCGCCGAAGGCGCGTCGAAGGGGTACCTGCTCAAACGGCCGAACGGCGACGTCTTCCAGTGGGACCTGTGGCAGGCCGGGATGGGCCTGGTCGACTTCACCAACCCTTCTGCTCGCGAATGGTATGCCGCCAAGCTGCGCCGCCTCGTCGACATGGGGGTCGACGCGTTCAAGTCGGACTTCGGCGAGCGCGTCCCCACCGATGTGGTGTGGCATGACGGTTCCGACCCGGAGCGGATGCACAACTACTACACGCAGCTCTACAACCAGGTCGTCTTCGACGTGCTCCGGGAAGCCCGCGGTGAGGGTGAGGCGGTGCTGTTCGCCCGCTCGGCCACCGTCGGCGGCCAGCAGTTCCCGGTGCACTGGGGCGGCGACAACTCCAGCACCTTCGAGTCGATGGCGGAGAGCCTGCGCGGCGGGCTGTCGCTGACATCGTCCGGTTTCGGGTTCTGGAGCCACGACATCGGCGGTTTCGAAGGTATGCCGGACCCGGCCGTCTTCAAACGCTGGGTCGCGTTCGGCCTGCTGTCGTCGCACAGCCGCCTGCACGGCAGCTCGTCGTACCGGGTGCCGTGGCTGTTCGACGAGGAATCGGTGGACGTGCTGCGCTCGTTCACCCACCTCAAGTACCGCCTGATGCCGTACATCTTCGGCGCCGCCGTGGAAGCCCACCGCACCGGTGTGCCGGTGATGCGCTCGATGCCCATCGCGTTCCCGGACGATCCCGGCACCACCTATGTGGACCGGCAGTACATGCTCGGGCCGGACCTGCTGGTGGCCCCGGTGTTCTCGGCCGGGGGAGAGGTGACCTACTACGTTCCCGCTGGTACGTGGACCCGCTACCTCCCCGCCGCCGGAACCGCGGAGACGATCGAGGGCCCGCGCTGGGTGACCGAGACCCACGGTTTCGACACCGCCCCGCTGCTGGTCCGCCCCGGCGCGGTGATCCCGGTGGGCGCCCGCCAGGACCGCCCCGACTACGACTTCCGCGACGGCGTGACCCTGCACCTGTTCGACCCCAGGCCGGGCCGGACCGCGGTGGTGATCCCCGGCCAGTCAGAATCCGACACGGTCTTCACGGTATCGGTGGAACCCGACCGCATCGTGGTGGGCCGCATGGGCGACGCCCTCCCCTGGAACGTCCGAGTAGGCGAAAAGGTAACCGAAATCCCCGCCGACCAGGACAGCTGCACCCTCCCCTCGGCCGGCGAGAGCTGACCTCCGCCGACCGGAACAGCTGCACCCTCACCCTGGGGCAACAGCGTGGGTGAAAGGTGACCTCCGCCGATCAGGACAGCTGCACCCTCACCCTGGGTTAGCAGCGCCGAACGCCCGGCCCCATCCACCGATGGGGCCGGGCGTCTGCCTTGCCGGTTGAGCGATCGCTCAAGATGCACTACAGTGGCTTTTGAGCGCCTGCTCAATATTTCCTGTCGTTATCGCCTGGCCAGGACTCTTTCTGCCGGAACTCTGTGCAAGGAGTCCAGGCCAAGGGCTCCTTGTCATGGCTCCTTGTCAGGCTCTCTGTCAGGCAGAACGCGGAGGCACCCGGATGAGAACTCCACGACTGGCGAGCCGAGTCCACCGGCGGCTCCTGGTGAACTACCGCACCGACCCGGACATCACCGCACGGCTGTTGCCCGCCCCACTGCGCCCGCAGATCGTCAACGGATGGGCGGTCTCCGGAATCTGCCTGATCCGGTTGAGCGTCCTCAACGGCCTGGTCACCGAGAACGCCGCCCACCGGATCGCCGTCGCATGGGACACCCCCGACGGCGTCGCTCAGGGCGTCTACATCCCGCGCCGAGACACCGAGTCCCGGCTGGTCGCCTGGGCCGGCGGCCGGATCTTCCCCGGCCACCACCGGCACAGCCGGTTCGACGTGCAGGACGAAGCAGGCGAACTCCACCTGGCTTTCGCCGACGTCGACGTCCATGTCCGCCCGGCGGCCACCCTCGCAGGCAGTCACCTGTTCACCGAGACCGCCCAGGCGTCGGAGTTCTTCCGGCGCGGCGCCGTAGCCTACTCAGCCACCCCCGACCCGACCCGCCTAGACGGTCTACACCTGCTGACCGACGGCGGCGACGTCACCCCGGTCGAACTGTCCTCGGTCCGTTCCGCCTACTTCGACGACCCGTCCCGCTTCCCACCAGCCACAGCCATCCCCGACAGCGCCTTCCTGATGCGAGACCTGCCAGCCGTGTGGAAGCCGCTGCCCCCGATGACGGTCCGCCCAGCCACCGAACAGCCGGCACCCGCATAACCACCGGCCCGGGACCGGGGACCGATCCTGTGCCGTGAGGCCGCGCAGCATCACGGGCCGGCTTCGCCCGTGAGTCGACCTCCCCGCCGCGTTCGTTGACCGCGTTCGTTGCGGACCGCGCCCGCCGAACCGCTGTCGAGCGGTGACCGCGTGGTACCGTCACGCCGTTGTGGACTGTCCGGTCCGTGGTGACGTGGATCGGCGGGGTCGGAATCCGGTCCGCGTCGTGGGCTCGTCATGACTCGCCGCCGGTCGTGGTCGCTGGTTCCGGGGTCTTCGCCGTTTCCGTGTCTGGGGAAGGGCGGCCGCCATAGGTGACCTTGCGGGTCAAGGTTTCGAACGGGCCGCGCCGGCCGGACCGCCGCATCAGGTCGGCGATCAGGACGGTCGTCGCCCATGTGGCCACCGCCAGTAGTGCGGTGCCGCTGACGGTGAGCGTGCCGGAAAGATCGAGCAGGAACGGTGTGAACACCACCGCCCACGTCACCGACTGCATCAGATAGCAGCTCATCGAACGTTGCCCGGTCGCCACCACAGCCCGCAAGATCGCCCCGGGTGGCCGGGTGCT
This sequence comes from Actinoplanes couchii, assembly GCF_016862075.1. Taxonomy (GTDB): domain Bacteria; phylum Actinomycetota; class Actinomycetes; order Mycobacteriales; family Micromonosporaceae; genus Actinoplanes; species Actinoplanes couchii. The sequence continues at coordinate 46,681 of NZ_BOMG01000119.1, forward strand.
CTCGTTGCCGTTGTCTTGGGGGCCTTGGTTGGTTCGGGTGGGTTCGAAGCGGAGTGCTACCAGGGCGAACAGTGCCGCGTAGCCGAAGCCGCCGACGGTGCCGGTGGCGTCGTGCAGGGCTGCCGCGGCCTCCAGGAGTGGCTGGGCGGGGGCCGTCGTCACGCCGGACAGGAGCAGGGCGATCGGCTGAGCGCCCAGCACCGCGGCTCCGATGCCGGCGACGGCCACCGTGAGCAGCAGACGGCGGTGCCGCAGGGGATGCTCCAGGATGCGGCGGCGGCCGGCCCACAGGCCGAGGGCGAACGGGCACAGGAAACCCAGCGGGCCCAGTGCGGCGACGAACAGCGCTGTCGGTGGTCGCTCGGTGAACATGTCGGCCGGGCCGGTGGGCAGCATCGACTGGTCCGGCCCGGCATGGCTGATCGTGGCCAGGTCGGCGGTCGGCACGCTGGTCAACAGCAGGAGGACGACCGCCACCACGATCAGCCAGCGGTCCCGCCAGAAGACCATCAGCGCGCCGATCAGCAGGAGCACCCCGTAGGCCGCGAGGATGTCACCGACGTAGAAGAGCGTGGCGTCGGCCAGGCCCACCGCGATCAGGATCGCGGAACGTCGCCACAGCAACCGCCGGACCGCCGGCCGGCCACGGTCCTGCTGGCGCTGGACGATGCGGGCCACCCCGTACCCGAAGAGGAGCCCGAACATCGGGAACGATCGCCCGTCCACGAACGTCGACAGGATCCACACCACCGACCGGTCCAGGACCGTGCCGCCCTCGGGGTATCCGCCCAGATAGGACGTACCGTGAAGGAAGTAGTGGGTGTTGGCCAAGGCGATGAACAGGAGCATGAAGCCGCGGGCGAGGTCCGGGCCGAGAGCCCGTGCCGCCGGGGGTAGAGGGCCGATCCGCATGTCGCCGACACTACGAATCCGGCGGTGCCCGCCGCAGTTGGCGGAAGTCTACGATTGCCGCGACTTAAGTATCGGCGACCGGTTCACCAGTCAGGATGCCGTTCTCGTCCTGCAGGGTGCCGGTCGGGCCGTCGGCGGCGAGGGTGGCCAGGCGGACGACGGTGCGGGCGCTGTCCGGGACCGGGCGGCCGATCCCGTACGCGGCGGTCATGTCGGTGGCGGTGGTGCCCGGCTCGACGGCGTTGAACTTGATCTGCGGGTGCAGCTTGGCGTACTGCACCGTGAGCATGGTGGCGGCCGCCTTGGATGCCGCGTAGAGCGCGAGCGGCATGCCGGACTCGGGCCGCTCCGGGTTGGTGACCGCCCAGAACGATCCCATGCTGCTGGAGACGGTGACCACGGTCGGGTTCGCGGACTCCCGCAGCAACGGTAACGCGGCCTCGGTGACCCGGACGACACCGACCGCGTTGACGTCGAACGCGCGCAGTGCCGCCGGGCCGTCGACGTCACCGTCCGCGAGGATGCCCGCGTTGTTGATCAGGACGTCGAGCCGGCCCACGGTCGCCAGCGCGGCCCGCACCGACGCGTCGTCGGTCACGTCCAGCTGGACGAAGCGCGCGCCCAGTTCGGCGGCGGCCTTCTCGCCGCGGCCGGTGTCACGGGCGCCGATCCAGACGGTGTGGCCGATCTCGATCAGCTGCCGGGGCGGTCTCGAACCCGATGCCCTTGTTGGCGCCGGTGATCAGGGTGACGGTCATGCGGACTCCTTTTGTACTGATCGGTTGCGGCACCGCCGTAGCAAGTTTTGTACCGATCGGTCGGTGACCTGGGCCACGATTTGTACCGAGCGGTAGAGTGGGCTGATGAGTACCGGACGGCCGCGCGCCTTCGACGAGGAAGCGGTCCTCGACCGGGCCGCCGAGACCTTCTGGCGGTACGGCTACGAGGGCGCGTCGCTGAGTGCCCTCACCGCCGCGATGGGCATCAACCGGCCCAGCCTGTACGCCACGTTCGGCAGCAAGGAGCAGCTGTTCCGGCGCGTCTTCGCCCGCTACCACGCGAAGCAGGTCGGCTCCGCGAGGGCCGCGCTCGACCAGCCCTCGGCGTACGCGGCAATTGAAGCCTTTTTGCGCGCCAGCGCCGACGGCCTGACCGCAACCGATCACCCGCTCGGATGCCTCTCCATCCAGGGCGGGCTGGCCTGCTCGCCGGAGAACGCGGCGATCTCCGAGGTGCTCGCGGCGGGCCGGGCCGAGACCGAGGCCGCGATCGAGGCGCGGATGTCCCAGGCGGCGGCCGAGGGCGACCTGCCGGCCGGAATGGACGCCCGGGCGCTGGCACGGTTCGTGATGGCACTCAGTGAGGGCCACGCCGTGCACGCGGCAGCCGGCGCCGGCCGGGCGGAACTGCACGCCTCGGTCGACGTCGCCTTGAAGGTCGTCGCGATCCGCTGACAGTTTCCGGTCCGGGTGTCAGCGTGCGCATCCGGCCGCCGACGTCCATGGCGAATCTCCCGTCGAGAGGCCGGAAATATCCCCCCGCATTTCCGGAGTTGATCCCCATGAGTGCTGCGATTCCCCGGCGTGCCCTCATCAAAGCCGCCGGAATCGGCGACCAGGTCTCGTTCGCTGATCCACTACATGGCCCGGTCCGTGAGAACAACGTCTCCCGTGGACCTGCAAGGCTGCCGACTCGGTGACGATGCAGCGCTTCATCGTGGCGGGTGGCCGGGGGTGGGCTCAATAGGCGGGGCGCGGCCAACGCCTACACCGTCGGATTCGCGAATGCGGCTCGGTGCCGGGGTGGTCACTGCGAGCCTCGGCCTCTCCTTCGACTGCATCGACTTGCTCGCCGGACACTGCCCAGGCCTGTGGCCATCACAGGTCACCGGTCCGAAGCCAACGCTGTGAACATCGTCCGGAGGCGTGGCACCAAATCCGGGCGGGTATTTTTGACGTTCTGCACCAAGGAATCCTGCTCGGAATTTTGTCCCGCCAAGCGGCCGGGCAGTGCCGTGAGCAGGCCCTGCTCGAAAAGCCTCACCAAGAGGTCTGCGGTGACGTCCGGGTCGATGAGGTTATACAACTTGGCAATTACTCCGATTCCGATCGATGCCAGATTGCGGTCATCCTGAGGCTGACCTCGACCGAGGAACTCTAGGATGCGGCGGAGGACCACGGTTGCCAGGAAGCCATGAATCCCGTTTTGGTCGTAGATTCGTTGCAGAAGCGCGACGGCGATTCGAGCGTCGACCCGATCGGCGTGCAGATGATCCAGTAGCACGCGGACGAAGCCGCCATGTCCGAGTCCGTCATCGCGAGGTAGGAACATTTGCGTAGCGAACTGATCTGCGGCTTGGACGTTCTCGGTTGATGGACCGACCATGACGCGGAGGATGATGTGAGCAGCTGATGCCATGGGCCGGCCGTCGGCAACGGCGAATTGGTTGATGTTCAATCCGAGTGATTCGCTGAGCGGCTCCAGCGAGTGCTGCACGATGTCATCGAGCGTGTCACATTGGAAATAGGCTTTGCGTCGTAGCGCCAAGGGATTCAAGTCCCCCAGGTCGAGGTATCCATCGAGCAAGTTTTGACCGATTTTGAAAGTCCGGGAGAGATCGACTTCGCGAGGGGTGACCTTTTTGTCGAGAACAAGCTTAATGTCGCGAACACCGTCAAGCCAGATCCGGTCCACGTCGATGGAGTCGACCAGAGAGGTCCAGCCATCGGTCGTGAGCTGGGAACGCCAGAGCAGGGCTTGCGCATGCCAGGCGTCGACCGGGTCCGCGAGCTCCGAGTACAGCTCGCGGGCGTGGACGGTGCCGGTGGCGAGGCTGATCAGGAGAAGGTTGGCGGCGTAGGACGCATAGCGGGCCGGCTCGCTCGGGGACTGCGGGCGGTAATCGGCGTAACGTGCGGTCGGGGGAGTGCGATTGACCGTCCGGAACAATCGCAACGCGACCTGCCGGACGCCGTCGCGGACCTCGGCGGTCGTGGATTCCGACAGGGCTGCCAGGAATTCGACGACCGGGGCCCGGAGACTGAGTGGCTCGAATGACAGCAGGGCCCGGAGCAGGTCGTCGTCGGCGGGGCTGGAGTTGAACGACATCGTGGATGCGGCGTCTCGGGCGGCCACGTCGCGGATCAACTGCCAGGTCAGGCGGGCCACGAAGTACTCGGCGAACGTGGCGTGCAGGAACTCGAACGTCTGGAGTCTCTCCTCGTTCTGGGACGCCCTTGCCTGGTGGATGAAGAAGAACCTGCCCAGCGTCAACTCCGCGGTGCCCAACGGCGTTCGCATGTCGGTCGTGGGCGGGCGCTGGGCCGGAGTTCCGAACGGCAGCGCCGCCAGATCGCGGGCCAGGTCGGCCTCGGCCACCCATTGTGCCGCTCGGTTAAACATCGCGAACGCCACCACCGACAGGCGGCGCAGTTCGTTCTCCACTGCCACGTCACGGTCACGAGAGGACAGGCCGGGCCGCTGCTTGGATATCTCGCGGAGGGCGAAAGAACGCAACAGGTCCTCGTACAGCTGATGGGCCTGGATGTTGCCTTCGGCCTTTTGCAGCGCGTTTCCGGTGGTGTCGTAGAGGGCCAGCATCAGCAACAACAACGGCTGCCCGGCCAGGACCCGATGGGCCAGCACCACCGAGGCGGGCAGCGGCCGTAGACCCTGGGCTGCGAAATTGACCGCGTTGAGGTCGTTCCAGATGTCGAGCCAGGTGCCCACCCGCACGTCGTCGAAGGGGTCCAGGCGGATCGCGACCGTTCCCTCCGGGGAGCGGGCCCGGTCGGCCACCGCGGTTCGGGTGGTGACCAGAACCGCGACCGGGCGCCGCAATTCCGCCTCCCGTTCCTGGAAACGCGCGACCTTCAGCAGGTAATCGGTCTGCGTGACCCCGACGGCCTGCAGCAACTCGTCGAAACCGTCCAGGATGACGACCGGCAGCGCGCCCCCGGCGGACCGGGCCAGAGCCGGCCATTCGATCCGTTCGCCGGTGGCCAGCAGGATCGCGTGCTCGATCTGAAGCTGCAGCTCGTCGATGGTGGAGACGTCGCGCAGCACGACCCGCACCGGCATGAAGTCGGCGGACGGCAGCCGGGCCGCGAGAACCCGGGACAGCACCGACTTCCCTGACCCGGGCTGTCCGAGAACGAGCAGCGGCGCGCGCACCGCTTGCGGCGATGTGAGGTGCCCGATCAGGAAGTCCGAAAGATCGCCGCGCACCGCTCGGCCGTCCCACCAGGCTTCCTCACTGATCCGGTCGCCGGCCAGCACGTTCGAGGCCCGGAGCAGGGGCGGCACATACGCTTCACCCAGCGACGGCATCCGGATCCCGTCCGGAACCTCACCGGACTCGGCAACTTTCCGGGTCAGCTCTGCCCGGTTCGCGACAGCCAGACTCTGCCGTCGTTCCTCGGGCAGCCGTCCACTGGAGATCTCCCGCAGCAGCTCCTCCATGCCGGCGAGCGCCGCCCGGGTCGCCCGGTGCTCACGCATGCTCGCCCAGCAGGCGACTTCCGGGAAGTCCGCGACCAACCGGCGGAAGGATTCCTCGTACCGTCGGCAGGCTTCGGCAGGAACCGCGGCCAGACCGGCCTCGAACCGCGCCCGGTCAGCAGCAGGCAAGGTCTCCCAGGCGGCCAACCCGCGAACGAAATGCCGGACCCGTGCCTGCAGGAGCGAGTACCGGTCCCGCAACAGCTGAAGGAACCTCTCCGGCGGCGTCTGCGGATTCGGCATCAGATCACCGAAATGATGCAACGGCAGATCGGCTCCACCGGCGAGGGTGGTCTGCTCCGTCCGGGTGGGCAGCAGCGCGTCGAAGCCGAGCGAACCCAGCGCCTCGAAGAACGCGGACACGGCGAGCACCGTGTGGGCGGCCTCCAGACGGGCCGTGCGGTCGTAGCGGGACAGGCCGTTGCGGCGTTCCGACAGGGTGCGGACCAGGTCGTGGCTCAGGCGTACCAGCTCGACCTTCGCGTCGAACAGGCCGAGGATCTCGGCGGCTCCGGGGGCGGCGCCCAGCATCAGCCAGCCGGCCGACTTCTCCAGGGCGGTGACGATGCGGCTGTCCTGTCCGCCGAGCAGGCGGGCGGCGTCGGCGTAACTGAGCGACCGTGGCATCAGCCCATCATGAACTGTCGAAGCCGGCGAAGCGGCGGGCCAAGGCCCGGTGTTCGGCGGCGGCTCGGAGTGCGTCGGATTCGGCGATCGGGGAGCCGGGCATCGGGCCCAGTTCCGCCACCTGGTCGGCGAAGCGTAGGTGCTGGGCGCTGGCGTGTTCCCGGCACGGCAGGCAGGTGACGCGTTCCGGCAGGTGGGAGGTCATGGCCAGGGGCACCTCGGTGCCGCAGCCGGTCTCCACCGCGGCGGGGAGCTCGGCGACCAGACCGAACGTGGCGGCGAGCATGTCGCGGGTGCGCCCGGACCCGCTGAGCCGGGCCTCGACGTGGATGTGCGGATCCGTGTGTGTGGCCATCGACTCGACGGTAACTCGCTCTTCACTCAAGGGTGGGAGCCTGGCGGGGTTAACGTCCCCACCGGAGGGGACCTAAGACCCGTGCCGGTGTTCTTCGCCGCCGATACGTTGATCGAGACAAGTCAGGAACTCCGAAAAGACAAGTCAGGAACTCTGAACGTCGAGAGGAACGACCGTGACCGCCACGTTTGACCAGCAGGAACTCGTGCGGAAGCTCGCCGCGCCGGACGACGCCGAGGTCGCCGGCCTGGACGCCTGGTGGCGCGCGAACAACTACCTGACCGTCGGACAGATCTACCTCCAGGGCAACCCGCTGCTGCGTGAGCCGCTGACGTCCGAGCACATCAAGCCGCGCCTGCTCGGCCACTGGGGCACCAGCCCGGGCCTGTCGTTCGTCTACGCCCACGTCTCCCGGCTCATCAAGCAGACCGGTCAGCAGGCCATCTACCTGGCCGGGCCGGGGCACGGCGGTCCGGCGCTGGTCGCCGCGGGCTACCTGGAGGGCACGTACTCGGAGATCTATCCGAAGGTCAGCCAGGACGAGGGCGGTCTGCTGAAGCTGTTCCGTCAGTTCTCCTCGCCCGGCGGCATCCCCAGCCACGTGTCGGTGACCACGCCCGGCAGCATCCACGAGGGCGGCGAGCTGGGGTACGTGCTGGTGCACGCGTTCGGCGCGGTGATGGACAACCCGGATCTGCTGGCGATCGCGGTGGTCGGTGACGGCGAGGCGGAGACCGGTCCCCTCGAGGGCTCCTGGAAGGGTGTCTCCTTCATCAACCCGGAGCACGACGGCGCGGTCCTGCCGATCCTGCACCTCAACGGCGCGAAGATCGCCGGCCCGACGGTGCTGGCCCGCAAGGATCCGGCCGAGGTGCGCAAGTTCCTGGAGGGTCACGGCTACGACGTCCTGGAGATCGAGGGTGAGGATCTGCCGGGCATGCACCACCGGTTCGCGCAGACGCTCGCCGAGGCCTGGGGCAAGATCAAGAGCATTCAATCCGACGCCCGCGGCGGTACGTGGGACGGCAAGCGCCCGAACTGGCCGTTGATCATCATGCGTACCCCGAAGGGCTGGACCGGCCCGGAGAAGATCGACGGCATCACGGTGACCGGCACCTGGCGTTCGCACCAGGTCCCGCTCTCCGGGGTCAAGGGCAACGACGAGCACCTGGCCGAGCTGGAGAAGTGGCTCAAGTCGTACAAGCCGGAAGAGTTGTTCGACGCCTCCGGCGCGCCGGTGCGGCAGATCCTCGACGTGGCTCCGCCCGGTGACCTGCGGATGAGCGCCAGCCCGCACGCCAACGGCGGCCTGCTCACCAGAGATCTCGACATCCCGGACTTCCGTGACTACGGCATCGAGGTGAAGACGCCGGCCGCCGAACGTGCCGAGTCGACCCGCAAGCTGGGCGAGATGATGCGCGACATCTACTCGCGCAACCCGGACAGCTTCCGCCTGTTCTGCCCGGACGAGACCAACAGCAACCGGCTCGGCGCCGTCTTCGAGGTCTCCGACCGTGGCTTCATGGAGTCGGTCACCGCCGACGACGTGAAGATCAGCAACAAGGGCCGGGTCATGGAGGTGCTGTCCGAGCACAACTGCCACGGCTGGCTGGAGGGTTACAACCTGACCGGGCGGCACGGCATGTTCGCCACCTACGAGGCGTTCGCCATGGTCAGCGCGTCGCAGACGGTCCAGCACGGCAAGTGGCTGCAGGAGGCGTCGCACCTGCCCTGGCGGGCCAAGGTGCCGAGCCTGAACATCCTGCTCACCTCGACGGCGTGGCGCAACGACCACAACGGTTTCTCGCACCAGGGCCCCGGCCTGATCCAGGTGGTGCTGAACCAGCGTGGCAACGTGGCCCGCGTCTACCTGCCGCCGGACGCGAACACCCTGCTCTCGGTGGCCGACCACTGCTTCCGGTCCCGGTCGTACGTCAATCTGATCGTCATCGACAAGCAACCGCAGCTGCAATGGCTGACCATGGACCAGGCGATCGAGCACTGCCGGCAGGGCGCGGGCATCTGGGAGTGGGCCGGCAACGACGACGGTGGCAGCGATCCGGACATCGTGCTGGCCTGCGCCGGCGACGTGGTCACCATGGAGACGGTGGCCGCCGCGCAGATCCTCAAGGAGAAGCTGCCGCAGCTCAAGGTCCGGGTGGTCAACGTGGTCAACCTGATGACCCTGCCCCGGCCCAAGGACCACCCGCACGGCATGAGCGAGACCCTGTTCCGTGAGCTGTTCACCGAAACGGTGGACGTGGTGTTCAGCTTCCACGGCTACCCGGGCGCCATCCACCAGCTGGTGCACGGCCGCCCGGACGCCGACCGGTTCCGGGTGCGCGGTTTCATCGAGCAGGGCACCACGACCACGCCGTTCGACATGACGGTTCGCAACCGGGCGTCGCGCTATCACCTGGTGATGGACGCGATCAACAACGCCAAGCGGCTGCCGGCCGGCGCCAGCGAACTCAAGGCGTGGTGCGAGAAGCAGCTGGAGAAGCACGAGAAGTACGTCGTCGAACACCTCGAGGACATGCCCGAGGTGCGGGACTGGTCGCTGGGGGACTGGGCCGAGCACTGAGATGACCATTACCGCGCGCGAATCAACAGATTCGCGCGCGGTGCATTCAGCAAGAACCAAACAATTCTTGCGAATCTGCAGTCGTGGGACTTCTCACCCTTTTATTCATCGGCGCTTTACCAGAGAGTGATGGGAGCACAACCACCCGTCGCTCGACGATGAGGAAGGGGACCCCCGTATGACCGCCACCCTGAACCCCTGGCCGACGACCCGGCAGGGATCCACCGACCACCCGGTGCAGACGTTGCAGTACCTGCTTCTCGCCCACGGTCACACGGTCACCGTCGACGGAGTCTTCGGCTCCGAGACCGGCGCCGCGGTGCGCGCCTTCCAGTGGGCCAAGAGCATCCCCGACAACGGGGTCGTCGACTCGGCGACGTGGCGGGCGCTGCTCGTCGAGGTGCGGCCCGGTGCGAGCGGCAGCGCGGTCCGTGGTCTCCAGGAGGAGTTCGCCCTGGATGCCGCCGACGGCGTGTACGGGCCCAAGACCGAAGCCGCCATCCGCGACCTGCAGGAGACGCTGCGGTCCACCGGCGCCCCGGTGTCGGTCGACGGGATCGCCGGCCCGCAGACCTGGCAGGCGGTCGTCAGCGGCCTCCGCGAAGCGGCCCCGTTGAGCAAAGCGGCCTGACGCTCCGTCCGGTGATCTCCGGCGCGGTCCGCGCCGGAGATCACCGCCGGAACGAGGGGTCGAAGCCGAACGGCAGTTCCAGGCGGTGGGCGGCCATCAGCTCGCGGTCCGCGAGCAGGTCACCGGTGGCGGCGTCGGCCACGATCCGGCCGCCGTCCAGGATCACCGAGCGAGGACAGAGCTCCAGCGCGTACGGCAGATCATGCGTCACCATCAGCACCGTGACCGGCAGATCGGCGAGGATCCCGGCCAGCTCACGGCGGCTCGCCGGATCCAGATTGGACGACGGCTCGTCCAGCACCAGGATCGACGGCCGCATCGCCAGCACGGTCGCCACCGCCACCCGGCGGCGCTGCCCGAACGACAGATGATGCGGGATCTGGTCCCGGTGCTCCAGCATGCCGACCGCGGTGAGCGCCTCGGTGACCCGTGATGCGAGTTCCTCACCGTGTACACCCAGATTGGAAGGTCCGAAAGCGACGTCCTCGGCGACCGTCGGCATGAACAGCTGATCGTCGGGGTCCTGGAAGACGATGCCGACCCGGCGGCGGATCTCGGTGATCGCCTGCCGGTCGCGCGGGGTGACCGGCAGCCCGGCCACCTCGACCCGCCCGCCGCCACCGTGCAGGATGCCGTTGAGGTGCAGCACCAGGGTGGTCTTGCCGGCGCCGTTCGGGCCGAGCAGCGCCACCCGCTCCCCGTCGGCGATCGACAGGTCGACGCCGAACAGCGCCTGCCGCCCGTCGGGGTAGGCGAAGGTCAGACCACTGATCGCGAGTGCCGGAGTCACGTCGATCATGCTAGGGCCACGGCGATGCCGAGAGCCGCGGCCGGTAGCAGTGCCGAGAGAACCCACTCGCGGACGGGAGCCGTTCTCGACGAGCCCACCGGCATCCGGCCGGAGTAGCCACGCGACAGCATTGCCAGGTACACGCGCTCGCCCCGCTCGTACGACCGCAGGAAAAGTGACCCCACGCCCACCGCGAACGCCTTCGCCTGCCAGAGGAACCGCGGGTCGTAACCGCGCGACACCCGGGCGATCCGCATCCGCCGCGCGTCGTCGGCCAGCACGTCGATGTAGCGCAGCATGAACATCATGATCTGGGTGATCACCGCCGGGCAGCGCAGCCGGTCCAGGCCGGTGATCAGATCCCGCATCGGGGTGGTCGCGGCCAGCAGCAGCGAGGCCAGCACACCCAGGGTGCCCTTGGCGAAGATGTTCCACGCCCCGTGCAGGCCGTCGACCGACAGCGACAGCCCCAGCCAGTCGACCCGCTCCCCCTGGCCGAAGATCGGCAGAGCCACCGCCAGCAGCACGAACGGCAGCTCGATGGTGGCCCGTTTGAGCAGCCAGAACGCCGGCACCCGGGCCAGCACCGCGACGATCGCGATCAGCACCGCGTAACCGCCGAACGCGGCGAACTCCGCCCTCGGCGTGAGCACCACGACGATCGTGAACAGCAGCACCGACGCGATCTTCACCTCGGGGGAGAGCCGGTGCACCGGGCTCTCCCCGTCGAGATGCAGGAGTTTCATGCGGTGATTTTAGGAGACCAGGGCATCGGCGACGTCACGGCGGGGCGACGGGTGACCCGGCTGGCCGAAACCGATCCGGAACGCGATCTGCGGGAACCCGGTCCGCCCCAGCGAACGCCGCAACTGATCCCGGGCCGGCGCCACCTCGATCGGCTGCGAGATCAGCGAACTCGCCAGGCCCGCGTCGGTGGCGGTCAGCAGCACGTGCTGCAGCGCCTGACCGGCCATCAGATGATCCAGTTTCCGGTCCCCGGCCGTGCCCAGGATCCCGACCAGCGGCTCCGGCTCGTAATCCCGTCCCGCCGCCCGGCGCCGTCCGCCGAAGTTGCGCTGCGGCAGCAGATCCTGCGCCTCGGTGACCGCCGCGGCCGCCACCGCCGGGATGCCGTCCTCCGCCGACTCGGTGTCGGTCCAGGTGATCAACTCGGCCTGGTAGCGGGTGTCCCGGCGCAGCACCCGGTCGGCGCTGTGCGCGATCTCCGAGAACCCGGTCAGCGCCGTCATCCCGACCAGCAGATCCAGCCAGGTGCCCTCCACCCGGGCCGCCTCGATCAGCCGCACCCGCACGTCGGCCGGCACCGGATCCGGCCAGAACGGCTCCCGGTTGCTGTACCGGCGCTCGATCGCCGCGTACAGATCCCGCTCGGTGTAGGTCGGCGGCCGGTGCCGGGCCGGCGTCAACCGGGCGATCAACTCGGGCTGGCCGCTCTCCGGCAGCAGCAGCACGTCCGCCGGGGTGCCCGCCCACGCCAGCGCCAGCCGGGCGTTGAAGGTGGCCGCGCCCAGCGCCAGCCGCATCGCCCACCCACCGCCGGAATCGGCGATCGCCAGCTGCCGGTTCGGATCGGCCATCACCTCGATGGCGCCGTCCCGCAGACGGAACGCCCACGGCTGGCTGTTGTACATGGAGGGGGCCTGGATCCCGGCCGCGGCGGCGCGCCGCAGGTCGGACGAGTCGTAGCGGTTCACGGCGATTCTCCTTCACTGTCCCCTACACCGTGCCTCGCGAGACTCCCGGTGATAAGGGCCGAAGGTCCCGGTCAACTGCCGATCGGAACGCGCCACGTCATCAGCGTGCCCGGGCCGTCCGAACGGGGCCCGATCTCGAAACCGCCGCCCAGGTCATGGGCCCGCTCACCCATGTTCACCACACCACCCCGGGCCAGCGCCGGATCGATGCCCACCCCGTCGTCCTCCACCTGCAGGATCACCTGCCGGTCGGCGACCCGCACCGACACCCGGACACTGCGCGCCCGCGCGTGCCGGGACACGTTCGACAACGCCTCCCGCAGCACCGCCATCAGCTCCGGCACGATGTCGTCCGGCACCGAACTCTCCACCGGCCCGGTCGTCTCCAGCGTCGGCCGGAACCCGAGCGTGTCCAGCGCCGCGTCACAGGTGTCCCGCAACTCGGTCCGCAACGTGGCGCCCACCGGCGCCCGCAACTCGAAGATCGACCGCCGGATGTCCCGGATCGTGGCGTCCAGATCGTCGACCGCCGTGTTGATCCGCTGCACCACCTGCGGCGGGACACCCGGCGCCATCGCGCCCTGCAACTGCATGCCGGTCGCGAACAGCCGCTGGATCACCACGTCGTGCAGATCCCGGGCGATCCGCTCCCGGTCCTCCAGCACCGCCAGCAGCTCCCGCTCCTCCTGCGCCCGCGCCCGCTCCAGCGCCAGCGCCGCCTGCCCCGCGAACGTCGACAACAGCGCCGCGTCGTCGACACTCGCCGGGCGGCTCACGATCAGCACCCCCGGCGGGTCACTCTTCAACGGCGCCACCAGGGCCGGGCCGTCCGGCACCGGAGCCGGCCACTCGGCGGCCTCGCACAGGTTCTCCACCAGGCGGTACTCGTCGTCGGCGTCGAACGCCGGCAACACCTTCCCGGTCAGCGTCGCATCGGCGCCGTCGACCACCTCCACCCGGAACCGGTCGCTGTCGCTCTCCCGGAGCAGCACCAGCACCAGCTCGGCGTCGGCCACCTCCCGGGCCCGGCGGGCGATCAGCCGCAGCGCCTCGGTCCGGCGCACCGTCCCCAACAGCACGCCGGTGATCTCGGCGGCCGCCGACAGCCAGCGCTGACGGCGCTGGGCCAGCGCGTACAGCCGGGCGTTGTCGATCGCCACACCCGCCGCGGCGGCCAGCGCGACCACGATCTCCTCGTCGTCGTCGGTGAACTCGTCGGCGCCCAGCTTCTCGGCCAGGTAGAGATTGCCGAAGATCTGATCCCGGGTCCGCACCGGGACACCCAGGAAGCTGTGCATCGGCGGATGGTTCGGCGGGAACCCGAACGAATTCGGGTGCTGGGTGATGTCCGGCAGCCGCACCGGCTTCGGATCGGTGATCAGCAGGCCCAGCACGCCACGCCCGTGCGGCAGATCACCGATCTTCGCGTGCAGCGCCGGCTCGATACCGTGCGTGACGAAGTCGGACAGGCTGCGGCGGTCCGGGCCGACCACGCCGAGAGCGCCGTACCGCGCCCCCGCGAGCGCGCACGCCGCCTCCACGATCCGCTGCAGCGTGCTGCTCAGATCCAGGTCGGTGCCGATGCCGACAACCGCGTCGAGCAGAGCTCTCAGCCGCTCCCGGCTGGTGACGATGTCACCCACCCGGTTCTGCATCTCCGACAGCAGCTCATCGAGCCGAACCCGGGAGAGAGGAGTGAGCCCCAACGAGGGAGTCGACGCATCAGCCACGCCGTCGAGGCTATCCGGTGCCCCGTCCGGCCTGCCCGGGGCCTTTGTCCCCACCCCACCCCGCCCTCCACACCGCAGCCGGCCCTCCACACCGCAGCCGGCCCTCCACACCGCAGCCGGCCCTCCACACCGCAGCCGCCCCCACACCGCAGCCGCTCCATCGGCGCAGCCTGCCCCACCCCGCCGGCACCCCGCCAGTGCGGCTCGACTCGTCCCCGGCGGCGTGCCGCGGCGCCGCGACGTCTGGCAAAAGGTGCGCCGTGATGACAACGGCTCGGCCCACCGCGCCAGCACGTCGCGGCTCGGCCCGGGCGTGGCAGCGTGCCGCGGTTCGACCCGGGCTTGTCCCGATCCCGCCTGGCCGCGTGCCGCTGTTCTGCCCGGCGTTGTCGCGGTCCTCCCGGCAGCATGGCGCGGTTCGGTCCGGCGTTGTCCCGGGCCTGGGTGGGCCGGTGTCCGGGGGCTTGTTCGCCGCGCGGGACTTTGGTCCCTAGGTGGCCGGGACATCTCAGGGTAGAAATTGAGACATGATCCGAGTCTTTCTCCTCGACGACCACGAGGTCGTCCGCCGCGGCCTGATCGACCTGCTCCAGGCCGGTGGGGACATCGAGGTGGTCGGCGAGTCCGGGTCCGCCCAGGAGGCGGCCCGCCGCATCCCCGCGCTGCGCCCCGACGTCGCGGTCCTCGACGCCCGGCTGCCCGACGGCAACGGCATCGACGTCTGCCGTGACGTGCGCGCCGTCGACTCGTCGATCAAGGGCCTGATCCTCACCTCCTACGAGGACGACGAGGCCCTCTTCGCCGCGATCATGGCCGGGGCCTCCGGTTACGTGCTCAAGCAGATCCGCGGCACCGACCTGGTCGACGCCGTCCGCCGGGTGGCCTCCGGCCAGTCCCTGCTCGACCCGGCCGTCACCCAGCGCGTCCTGGAGCGCATCCGCAACGGCGTCGAACAGCCCCGCGAACTGGCCTCCCTCACCGACCAGGAACGCCGCATCCTGGGATTCGTAGCCGAGGGCCTGACCAACCGCGAGATCGCCGGCCGCATGTTCCTGGCCGAGAAGACGGTGAAGAACTACGTGTCGAGCCTCCTCGCAAAACTGGGCCTGGAGCGCCGCACGCAGGCCGCCGTCCTGGCCACCAAACTGCTCGGCGACCACCCCTCACAGCACCACTGAGCGCACCGTCCCAGCATCACCGAGGCGGGCGTCTGCCGTGGCCCGGGCGATTTCGTCCGGGCCACTTCTCTTTTTTCGGTACGGTCCACGAACAGTCCCGTGGCCGTCCCGCGAGGTCCGCGCCGCACCGGACCGACCAGCGACCGCCGGGCCGGATGCGGTGGTCACCGCGAACCCGGAACCGATTCCCATGTGGCCCCCTCCCGCTTGCCGTGGCTCAAGCTTTCCGCGTTTTCGGGCGGCCGTGTAAGGGCCCGGGCAGGGGCGGAACCGTGAGTATTGACACCCAACATGTTTGTCACAAAACTATCGAGCCATGACGATCGTGATCGCCGATGCCAGGATCCACCGCTTGCCGTCGGAGGACGTGGAGCCGATCGCGATGGGGAACAAGAGGGCTGTCGGCTTCCGTTTGCCGGGGGACGGGATTCACCACCTGCCGGTGGAGGAGACGGAGCTGATTGCGAAGGGGGGTAAGGAGGCTGCCGGTTTCCGTTTGCCGGGGGACGGGATCCGCCACCTGCCGGTGGAGGAGATGGAGCCGATTGCGATGGGGAGCAAGTGGGCTGTCGGCTTCCGTTTGCTGGGGGATGGGATCCGTCGGCCGCTGAGTGAAGAGGCGGAGCCGATTGCGACGAGGAACAAGAAGGCCGCCGGTTTTCGTTCGGAGGTGCTCGGCGACCGGGCGGCGTTGAGCCCGGCCGGGGGTGCTGCGTGACCGCGCTGGATGCTGCTCGGCTGGCGGCTGTCATCTCGCCCCTGCGGCGGACCCTGTTGTCCACCGCTCGGGCCGCTGAGCGGCTTCCGGAGATTCCGGATGCGCAGATCGAGATCATTCGGGCTCTGCCCCGGGGTTCGGTGGCCTCGCCCGGTGAGCTGGCCGGCCGGCTCGGGCTGAGTCGTCCTACCATCAGCAACCTGCTCACCACTATGGAGACCGCCGGTCTGATCGAGCGTCGCCCTCGCCCCGGTGACCGCCGTCATGTCGAGGTGCTGGCCACCGAACGGGCCCTCGAACTGTTCGCCCGCTTCGACCGGGCCTCCGGCGATCTGGTCGCCGCCGCCGCGGAAACCCTCGCCCCGGCCGATCACGCGGCGCTGATCGCGGCCCTGCCCGCACTGGAACGCCTACGCGACGCCCTGGCCGCCGGAAGCGAGGCCTTGGCCGCCGGAAGTATCACCCCGGCCGCCGGAGGCACCGTCCCGGACAGCCGAAGCGATGCCGTGGATTCCCGGTGCGAGGCCCCGGCCGGGCGCCGGGAACGAGGCCCTGGCTGGCCCGAACCTAGGT